>NZ_VUOK01000021.1 GCF_009806555.1 Methylobacterium sp. 2A
GCAAGGCGCAGGAGCTGAAGGGCGAGGCGCAGAAGGCGGTGGGCGACGTCAAGGACGGCGCGAAGCACCTCGCCGACACGATCACCGGAAAGCGCTGACGCCGCACCGATGGCGACGGGGCGGCACCGATCCGGACGTCGCCCCGACACGACGTTCAACCGTACCAATACAGGAGATACACATGAACCGCGACCAGATCCGTGGCGCGTCCCGTCACCTCAAGGGGCGCGCCCAGACTGCCTTCGGCGGCTTGGGCGGTGATCCGGTCCGCCAAGTCCGCGGCGCCGTGAACCAAGTGGCCGGCGGCGCGCAATACGCCTATGGCCGTGCCCGGGACCGGGCCGAGGACCTCGCCGAAGAGGGGCACCACCTCGCACACGAGGCGCGGGAGCGGGCCGACCATCTCATCGATGAAGGCCGCCACTATGCCGATGAGGCCCGCCGCCGTGTGACGACCCACGGCCAGCGGGCCATCCGTTACGCCGACGCCAACCGCACCACCACGTTGCTGGCTTTCGTCGGCGTGGCCTTCGCGCTGGGCTGGATCGCCCGCTCCGCCCGCTGACATCAGGAGATCTTCATGATCCGCAAGGTGCTCACAGCCCTCGTGCTGCCGAGGCTCATCGCCTTCGTCACGCGTCGCCTTTCCGGCCGTGCGGCCACCCCGCCGCGCCGGGGCTACTGACCGCCGCGCCTGTCGGCTTTCGCTGTCCCATCTCGGACCCGCTGCAATACGAGCCGGGGGGCGGCCGCGGCCAGCGCGGCCGGCACGGAATCGAATTTCGGCGCCTCCAGCATAACCACGACGCTGCGGCGGTAATCCTCGATGTCCGCGGGTCCCGCCGCGGCGGCCTGTGCCTAACCGACGAGGCGGAGGTTCAATCCGCGCCGCGTGGAGGCTGTGCCCAGCGGGCCGCCGACGTCTTCAACGACGCGGTCAAATCCGGGCGGCATGCCGGTTATGCAGGACCTGACCGCCATCACTGGAGATACCGGCGCCTTGGGCGCAATGCGTGGCCAGTGCCTGCGCACCACCCTTGCGCAAGGTCCTAACATCCCTGGGCGTCGCGCAGAACAGCCCGAACCTGTCCGGCCGCAACCGAGAGTGCGGTCTCCTCCGGAACAGCATCCGGATCGGTCCGCGCGAGGGAACCCAGCCTGTAGACAATCCTGTGCTCCACCGCCTGCAGCAACTCGCGCGCAGGCTCCGCCTCGATGCGCAGCAGCGTCTGCGCGAGGTCGAGATAAGCGCTCCGCAGGAGGCTGAAAGCGAAGCGCGTCGCGGCTTCATCCGCGATCGGTGTCATATTGGTCATCGCGTGCTCCTGAACAAACACGCTCCCCATGCCGATGATCTTATATATGTTTCCTTATAGATTGCAAAACTATCAGAAACAGGGGGCGGAATCTGTGCCTCGCGCCGATGGGCGAGGCCGAAGATTTAACACATGATGATCGTCGGCCATGGCGGAAACGGCAGGTCTGCATCCGTTCCGGCGCGCAGCATCCCCGCCTTCGGCATCGTCGCCGGCCGCTCGCAGCCGCAATTTTTCTGACCGCGCAGCGAAGAGTTTTTCAGAGGCCCTGCATGCCGATAATAGATTACCATGCAACCGCAGACGAGCAGCGTGCCGCGGCGCCGCATATATTGATGCGATGCAATAGAATGCGAACGAAAAACTCAGCTGGTCCCGCGCCTGGTTTCGTTCCGGCCATGCGCAATCGGCAAGCGACGATGTCGAAGCTGGTCCGTTTAGCGAACGGAAGTCGGGGAGGATCACGGGCTCCATGAGGAAGAACAAGGTCATCTCGGCGCGGGAGGCGATCGCGCTGATCCGGGAGAACGATGTCCTCACAACCACGGGTTTCGTCCAGAGCTGCATCCCGGAGGCGCTTCACGCCGCTCTTGAAGCGCGCTTCGTCGAGACCGGCTCGCCCCGGGGCCTGACGCTGATCATGACGGCGGGCGCCGGCGACAGCAAAGGCCTCGGCACCGGCCGCCTGCACCATGACGGCCTGCTGTCGCGGGTGATCGCGGCCAATTTCGGCCGCATGCCGAAGGTCGCGAAGGCCGCGCAGGACAACCTGATCCGCGGCTACAACCTGCCCCAGGGCGTCATCTCGCAGCTCTACCGGGCCTGCGCGGCCGGCCAGCCGGGGCTGTTCTCGAAGGTGGGCCTGAAGACCTATGTCGATCCGCGTCACGGCGGCGCCAAGGTCAACGAGCTGACGACCGACGACATCGTCAAGCTGGTCGAGGTCGATGGCGAGGAGTGGCTGTTCTACACCGCCACCAGGATCGACGTGGCCTTCATCCGCGCCACTTCGGCGGACCCGTCGGGCAACCTCTCCTACGAGAAGGAGGCGCTGACCCTCGATTGCCTGGCCCAGGCCATGGCGGCCCGCAACAACGGCGGCATCGTCATCGCTCAGGTCGAGCGCATCGTCGATGACGGCTACCTGCTGCCCAAGGACGTGCGCGTACCCGGCATCCTGGTCGATTGCGTCGTGGTCGCCGAACCCGAGATGCACCGGATGAACTACGGCGTGATGCACGACGCCGCGCTTGCCGGGGAGATCCGCGTGCCGGTCACCGGCATCAAGCGGATGGCGCTCAACGAGCGCAAGATCATCGCGCGCCGCGCCGCGTTCGAATTGCCGCCGAACGGCGTGGTCAATCTCGGGGTCGGCGCGCCGGAGGGCATCGCGTCGGTGGCCAACGAGGAGAAGATCACCCCCTACATCACCCTGACCACCGAGGCGGGGGCGGTGGGTGGCGTACTGGCGTCGGGCTCCAGCTTCGGCGCCGCCACCAACGCCGATTGCATCATCGACCAGAACCAGATGTTCGACTTCTACGACGGTGGCGGCCTCGACATGACCTGCCTCGGCATGGCCGAGTGCGACGCCGCCGGCAACGTCAACACCTCGCGGTTCGGCGGCAAGCTGAACGGCTGCGGCGGCTTCATCAACATCTCGCAGAACGCCCGGACGGTCGTCTTCGCCGGCACCTTCACGGCGGGCGGGCTGGAGATCGCCGCCGATGACGGGCAGGTCCGGATCGTCAGCGAGGGCAAGGCGCGGAAGTTCGTCGCCTGCGTCCAGCAGAACACCTTCTCGGGTCCCTACGCGGTGGAGCGCTCGCAGCCGGTCCTCTACGTCACGGAGCGCTGCGTGTTCCAGCTGACGCCCGAGGGGCTGGAACTGATCGAGGTTGCGCCCGGCATCGACATCGAGCGGGACATCCTCGCCCACATGGATTTCGCCCCCGTGGTGCGCAATCCGGTGCCAATGGATCCCCGCATCTTCCGCGACGAGCCGATGGATCTGATCGCGGACCTGCTCAACCTCGATCTGAAGTCCCGCGTCAGCTACGACGGCGAGCGCAACATCCTCTTCATCAACCTGGAAGGCTGGTACTGCCGGGTGAAGGGCGACATGGACGAGCTGCGCATGACCATCGTCGAGGCCTGTCGCAAGGCCGGCCAGCGGGTCAACGCCGTCATCAACCACGACGGCTTCCGGCTCAACGAGAACCTCGTCGACGATTACGCCAGCGTGCTGCAGTATCTGCAGGCGAACTACTACGCTACCACGACGCGCTACGCGACCAGCGCGTTCCTGCGCCTGAAGATGGAGGAGGCGCTGACCAGACGCGGTGTCGCCCCCCACGTCTTCGAGCGCAAGGAAGAGGCCCAGGCCTTCCTGAGCAGCACCGCGGACAAGAAGGCGCGCAAGCGGATCTCGCCCGCGGTGGCGTCGGCGGCGTAGGCGCTGCGGGTCCGCGCGCATACGGCTGGGTGGTGATCTGGTATACGGGCCGGACCCGTCCCATGCGGGCACCGCCGCCACGCGTCGCCAGGAGCCGCGAACCTGCGCCAGTCCGATCACCTCGTCACGTCGCATGCCGACGCTGTCGCGCGGCGCGCCGGGCACGTCGCGGCCCTCGCGCATGCCGCGCTGATCGCCGAGCTGGAGACCTTTCCGAAGCCGGGCCTCGTCAGCCCGGTCGATTCCGGAAGCCACGACGATATGGATGCCGATACCCTGCGGCGGAGCGCGGCGGCGCTCCGGCCGTTCTTTGCGGAACTCGTCGTGGCGGGGGCTCGGAGCGCCGCCATGGCGGATCTCCGCGCGATCGGGATCCGGGCCGAGGCCGCCATGATGCGCGCGACCGGCGGGATCAACGCGCATCGCGGCGCCATCTTCTCGTTGGGCCTGATCTGCGCCGCGGCCGGCGCGATCGGCGGGTCCCCCGCCGCTGCAGAAGCCTACGCGGAGGCGGTGGGGACCCGCTGGGGGGCGGAGATTGCCCGCGTGCCGGCATCCCCCGTCAGCCATGGGGGCCGGGCCGTTCGGCGTTACGGGGTCGGCGGTGCCAGCGCCCAGGCGGCGGCGGGTTTTCCCACGCTCTGCTCGGTCGGGCTACCGGCCCTTCGGTTGGGCCGTGCCCGCGCGCCCGACGACCCGGAAGCCGCACGCGTCGATTGCTTCTTCGCCCTGCTCGCCGTCGTCGACGATACGAATCTTCTCCATCGCGGCGGCGCGGAGGGTCTGGCGACCGCGCGGGCGCGCGCGGAGGCTTTCCGGGAAGCCGGCGGGGTCGCCGCGCCGGGCTGGCGCGATCGGGCCGCCGCCGTGCACCACGCCTTCGTGGCGGCGCGGCTCAGCCCCGGGGGCTGTGCCGATCTCCTCGCGGCGACACTCCTGCTCGATTCACTCGGGGCGACGCAGCATCGGTCGCTGGACTTGCGGCGCGCCGCATCGGTCGCATTCTCCCGAGGCTCGGCGATACCCAGATAGTGGTTCTCGCCTCCCCTGCCCCGGCCTCCCCGTGACCTTGATCCGGATCGCGCTCCTCGCGTTCGTTGTTCTCTTCGTCGTGCCCGTCGCGATCTCCGCCACGCTCTACTGGCTACGGGCCAGCGGTGATTGGCGGCTCGCCGACCGTTCGAGTGCGGGGCTGCTCCCACCCGCCGAGGCCGAGCCGGGCGCGGTCGTCCGGATCTTCTCGGCGCGCACGGTGAGCTGGCGCGGGATCGTGGCGACGCATAGCTGGATCGTCATCAAGGGGCCGGGCGAGCGCGCCTATCGGCGCTTCGACTACACGGCCTGGGGGCAGCCGATCTGGATCGACCGTTTCGTCCCGGACGGGCGGTGGTTCGGAAACCCGCCCGAGACAATCTTCGCGGCGGACGGGGCGGCGGCCGAGGCGATGCTGCCGCGTATTCGGAAAGCCGTCGCCGAGTACCGCTATGCCCGGCCCGGCGATTACGTCGTCTGGCCGGGGCCGAACTCGAACACCTTCGTGGCCGCCGTCATGGCGGCCGTGCCGGAGATCCAGGCCTGCCTGCCGACAACGGCGATCGGCAAGGATTTTCCCTATGACGGTCGATGGATCGGCCGGACGCCCTCCGGGACCGGCATTCGGATCAATCTTGGGGGCTATGCCGGGCTGACGATCGGCTGGGTCGAGGGGATCGAGCTGAATCTGCTCGGCGGCGTCGCCGGGATCGATCTGCGCCGGCCCGGACTCAAGCTGCCGGCCCTGGGGCGGGTCGGGATCTAGGGTCGATCCCTGCATCCTGCGCCGGAGCCGCCCGGTGCCGGGCCGCTCCGGACGCGGACCACACCACTCAGGGCGCGAGGTCGTGAACCGGCTCCTTTACCGTCGCGGGATTGCTGTTCAGGACGGTGCTGCCGGTGGAGACCGGCTTCAGCACCGCGCGGTCGATCTGCGGCGGCGCGGGCAGTTCGAGGGCGGCACTGGTGTCGGCCCATTCCTGCGCGACGCGATCCGGATCGTCGTTGAGCTTGGTGCCGTAGCTCGGGACGATCGCGCGGATCTTGGCCTGCCATTCCGGCGTGGCGACGTTCTTGGGAAAAACCTTCTCCAGCACCTGCAGCATGATCGGCGCCGCCGTGGAGGCGCCCGGCGAGGCCCCGAGGAGAGCCGCGATGCTGCCGTCCCTGGCGTTGACGATCTCGGTGCCGAGCTTCAGCACGCCGCCCTTCTGCGGATCGCGCTTGATGATCTGCACGCGCTGGCCCGCCTGCCAGAGGCGCCAGTCTTCCTTCCTGGCCTTCGGGAAGTAGTCGCGCAGGGCCGCGATGCGGTCGTCGTCCGACAGCATGAGCTGCCCGGCGAGGTACTCGACCAGTGGAAACTCATCCAGGCCGACGCGCATCATCGGCCAGATGTTGCTGGTCGTGGTGGATGACAGGAGGTCGAGATACGAACCCTCCTTCAGGAACTTCGTCGAGAAGGTCGCGAACGGCCCGAACAGGATCACGCGCTTGCCGCCGAGCATCCGTGTGTCGAGGTGCGGCACCGACATCGGCGGTGAGCCGACCGACGCCTTGCCGTAGGCCTTCGCGAGGTGGAGCGTCGCGATGTCGGGATTGTCGTTGATCAGGAACGAGCCGCCCACCGGGAAGCCGGCATAGTCGTCGCCCTCCGGGATGCCGGATTTCTGCAGCAGGTGCAGCGCGCCGCCGCCCGCGCCGATGAACACGAACTTGGCGTCGACACTCTGCCGGGACCCGTCCTTGAGATACTTGGAGGTCACCCGCCAGGACCCGTCCGCGTTCTTGACGATGCTCTCGACCTCGGTCGAGAGCCGCAGTTTGAAGCTCGGCTGCTTCTGCAGATAGGCGACGTATTGCCGGGTGACCTCGCCCCACTCGCAATCGGTGCCGAGCGGCGACCATGTGGCGGCGACCTTCTGCTTGGGATCGCGCCCGTCCATCATCAGCGGCACCCATTTGCGCAGCTGCTCCGGATCCTCCGAATATTCCATGCCGGCGAAGAGCGGGCTCGCCTTCAATGCCTCCCAGCGCTTCTTCAGATAGGCGATGTTGTCGTCGCCCCAGACGAAGCTCATATGCGGCGTGTGATTGATGAAGGAACGCGGATTCGTCATCACGCCGGTCTTGACCTGATAGGCCAGGAACTGGCGCGTGACCTGGAAGGCTTCGTTGATCTCAACGGCCTTTGGAATTTCGACCTGTCCGTTCTTCTCGGGCGTGTAGTTCAGCTCTGCGAGGGCCGAGTGGCCCGTGCCGGCATTGTTCCAGCCGTTCGAGCTCTCCAGCGCGACCTGATCCAGGCGTTCCACCATCTGGATCGACCACGTCGGCTCGAGTTCGTTGAGCCAGAGACCCAGCGTCGCGCTCATGATGCCGCCGCCGATCAGCAGGACATCGACCTTGCTGTCAGCTGCCTCGGCCAGCGCCAGCGACGTCGGCAGCGAAGCCGCCGCCAGTCCGAAAGCCGCGGTTCCGAGGAGCTGCCTCCGGCTCAGCGGCGCCGCGGTCTGCGGATGCCGGTGGTGGAAGGGCACGGTCTGATCGTCGGCACGCATGGCGGATCCCGATTGACGGGCGGACGTGCGTGGTCAGCACGTCCGCGGAATGGACACGGACAAAGTCGGCGACGGGGACGTCCCGTGCCGGCCTTCCGGATCGTTTCCTCGGGACCTTCGCGAGACACGCCCGGCGCTGGCCTGGTGCGCTCAGGCGTTTCGGTTTCGCGCTCAACCGCCGCGCAAGGCAGGTTCGAGCGCGAATCCGATCGTTCGCGTGCTGGATCGCTTGCTTTGTTATTGCCCGCACCGGAGCGTGACCCGAGCGTCAGGGGCGCATGCGGCCCAGATCCGATCGGCCGCACCATGATCGGCGACCAAGGCGGGTCCGACGCATCGGCCGGGTCAGCTCGGCCGCTGATGGGCGTCCTCTTAGAGGATGAAGCGTGGCAGGACAATCTCCGAAATCCCGGCGCGCGAACTGGCGCCGCCGTTCTCAACAACGGCGATATCGGCCCGATTTTCGTTATCGTCTCTACTCAACGATGCTTCCTTCGACATGAGGGAATGCGAGCGCCGAGCATTCGCGTCAGCAGCATCGACCGGCACAGATTGGTCGACACCGGGTATGAAGCTCCGGTTCACGACGAACGCACCGATGCGATGTGTTCGAACCGGACGCGGCTGCGTGACAGGTGGCCCGCGCCCCAATTCGGCATGGCGCGCCACAGGGGCATGACCTCGGCGACATCACCGGTGAGCCGAACGGTGCGCGGCTGCTCCGTACCGACCCAGTCGGGTGCCCAAGCCGTCTCGACCGAGGTGATCCACTCGTTTCCTTCGATCCGGTAATGGCTGATAGAGGCGACCACGCTCTTCATCCGTTCGGCGCGCACGGCGTCCGTGGAGGCCGGCTTCCGATCGCTGTCCTTCCGATTGAACGCCACTCAGCCATCGCGGGTGGAGATCGCGCGTCCGCGGGGCGTGCTGCCCGTCGCGCCGGCTCTATAGCGGGAGACGAGCGGTCGGCGCACGCCTTTCTCTCAGACCGTCAACCGCCGTTACGCGCCATGCGCGTGCGTCCGCCATCCGCGACCGCGGGCAGCGGATCCTGCGTGCCGGTCACCACGACGAGGCGCTGGACCTCGCCCCGAAGGAAGGCCTGCAGGAACCGGTCGTAGTCGCGGAACGAGACGCAGCCGTTCGAATCGCCGCGCGGGCCCAGCATGAACGTATGGGCCAGCAATCCGACACGGCCGTAGACGACCTCGCTGCCACCCACCGGGGTCAACCGGATGGCCCGGACGCCATGGAACAATTGCTCGCGCTCGGTCAGATCATAGGTCCCGGGCGGCGTCGGTCCCCGCATCCGCACGTTGACCAGACGCGGGTCATCCAAACCCTCACCGAGCCCCGAATGGGCTTCCAGCCGCTCGCCGTTGGGCAGCGTCACGGTCCGGGCGGTAATGTTGTAGATGGCGACGCCCGGGGTCGGGCTCGGCTCGCGCGACAGGGCCAGCGGGGGCGAGATCCGCCGCTGCGGGGCCACCTCAAGCGGCTTGCTCTCCAGCGCCGTGTAGGCCAGCGCCGGTGCCTGCTGCTCGATGCCGAACAGCTTTTCCAGGAACGAGCGCTCGTCCGCCGGCTGCGCGGTCGGCTGGGCCGGCACGATATCGCGTCGGGCCATGCGCCGCCCGGCTCTCCGGGCGAGCGCGGTCGCACCCGGCTGCCCCCGGAATTCAGGCGGGCGTGGAACCGGAAGCGGCACCGTCATGGCCGTGCGCGGGGCCTCAGCGGCTCCGCCTATGGAGGGCGCTTCCGGATTCAGGGCGGGATTGATCGGCGCTAGCGGCATCCAGGCCCAATGCGGTGGCGGACCGTCGGCGAGCCCGTTCGTGTCCGTCTGGGACGGGACGGGTTCGGCGTTCGACGCCTCGTCGGTCCCCTGCGAAGGAGCCGGGAGATTTGCCGCCTCCGGCACCGTGGGCCGGCTGGCCGTTGCCACATGGGTGGAGGACAGGCGCGGATCCCGATCCCGAATGCCGGACCCGACGAGGGCCATGGCCAGAGCGCCGGTGAGCACCGCCAGCGGTGCGAGACAGGAACGCCGGGACGGCCTGCTGTCCTGGCCGTCCTGTGGCACGGAATCGATCGCCATGCAGATGCCCATGCTCCTCGTCGAGCGAAGGCAGGCCAGTCGAAGATCGTCGATCCGCGCTGCGGATATCGCGCGATCGGCAGACCTGCTCCGCTCGGATCGAAACAACGGGTCCGGATAGGCTTTTCTGCGGCAAGTCGATGGTCGATCTGGGATCGATCGAGACCATTTTCGGGCGCGAAGAGCTTCGTTCTCAAGTCTTCGGCGCCTCGTCGGGGCCGGCGACGTCTGTTATACTGCCGCATCCAGTGCGGCGGGGGAGGACATCTCGAACGGGCGGGAAGACCCGTTCGACACGGGAGCGCGCGCGAGCCGGCACCGGTCGCCGTGCCCGAAGGCAGGGCGACCGGGTTCACGCCTAATCGTTGTCGATCTGACGCCCGAGCAGCGCGATGGCCCGCTCGTAGACGGGGGCCGCGTTCCAGCCCTGGATCGCGGCGAAGTTCGGCTCGCCGGGCTGGTAACCCGCGCCGGCGCGCCATCCATGCGCCTTGAGAAAGTTCGCGGTGGACGACAGGGCCGCGCCGACATTGTTCAGATCGCCGGTGCCGTAGGTGAGCACGTTCTTCGGTAGGAACTGCGTGTGGCCGACCTCCCCGTGCGCGGCCCCGCGGGTGCTCGGCGTCAGCAGGCCGCGGTCGATCAGGGTCAGCGCCGCGTAGAGCTGGTCGGTGAAATACTCCGAGCGTCGGCAATCGTAGGCGAGGGTTGCCACGGCCGAGAGCGTGTTGACGTTGCCGCGCACCGCGCCGAACCCGGTCTCCATGCCCCAGATCGCCAGGAGCGGCCCCGGCGGAACCCCGTAGCGCTGCTCGATCGAGTCGAACAGAGCCGCGTTCTGACGCTTGAGCGCCCGCCCGCGAGAGACGATCGCGGGACCGCCGCGCTTGGCCAGGAACTGGTCGAGGGACAGCTTGAAGCTGTGCTGGCCGCGGTCGGCCGAGATCGTGGCGGTCGAATAGCTCGTGTTCTGCAGGGCTGCGAGGCTCGCCGCGCTGGCCCGGCCCCGCGCCTCTTCGGCGAATTCACGCTTCCATGTCTCGAAACCGGCGGCGGTGTTGCCGCATTGCGCGGCGCGCGCCTGCCCGGCGCTCAAGGCAAGCCCGGCGATTGCCGCCATCACGAGGGTCTGACGCCGCATCATGTCGATCACGCGAAACACTCCTATGGCGCTTCAGCGCGCCTCATCCGCCCGGCGATACCCCGCCACATCTCGGCGATATCAGGGCGAGAAAATGTCCAAGCCGCGAACGCTGGCTTCTCGCCTTCACATCATTGCGCTTTCGCTAACGATCGCTGCACGTGACGCCCCCTCCTCTGCCGGCTGGGCCGGCTGCTCGCCTCACTTGGCCGGGACGCCGCAAGGCTGGACTGGAAGGCGCGCGAGCCCTTTGCCGGCAAGATTATCCTGGCGCATTCAAGCCGGCAATGCAGTTTCGAATGGGCATCGCATCCGAGCGAACTGATTTGCCGACGAATGGCATGCCATTTCAGCGCTTGTTAATGCCGTCACAACGCTGTCAAACGACGGTCATAGCTTTGCCGGCGGAAAAAGGTCTTCGGAGAAGCGGTGTGGCGCTCATGACGAACCGGGCTGTTCGACGCCCACCGCAGCTCTGCGTCTCCTGATCTGCGTTCCGCGATGTCGACGATTCTGACGGCGGCCGCGCCGACCGCACCCAGCGCGGATGCGGGATCGCCGCGATCGACCGGACGACGCGCGCCGCGATCACACCAGCGGACCTGAACCGGGGCGAGCGCTGGAGCCGCCGGACGCGGACGGGCCGCCGACGCTTCACGCCGTCACGATTCATTCCACCAGCCTTCGACCTGCCACACAGCGAGACTGAACACCCATGGCTATCGGAATGCACGGCACCGGCTCATCGCGCGCAGGCGCGCTCCGCCCCGATCTCGACCGCGACGGTGTCGCCAAGGCGTATGGGCGCTGGGCGCCGGTCTACGATCTGGTGTTCGGGCCGGTCTTCGCCCAGGGGCGGACCCTGGCGGCGGCTGCGGCGGAGCGGATCGGCGGCCGTATCCTCGAAGTCGGCGTCGGGACCGGCCTGTCCCTGCCCGCCTATCGTCGCGCCGCCAGCATCGTGGGCATCGATATCTCGGCGCCGATGCTTGAGAAGGCGCGCCAGCGCGTGGCGCGGCTCGGCCTGCGCAACGTCGAGCGCCTCGCCGTGATGGACGCCGAGCACCTGGACTTCCCCGACGCGTCCTTCGACGTGATCGTCGCGCAGTACGTGGTCACGGCGGTGCCGAACCCCGAGGCCGCACTGGATGAGTTCGCCCGGGTGCTCCGCCCCGGCGGCGAGATCGTCATCACCACCCGCATCGGCGCCGAGGACGGCCTCCGTCGGACCGTCGAACACGCCCTGGCGCCGATCACCAGCCGCCTCGGCTGGCGGACCGAGTTCGCCTGGAACCGTTACGCCGCCTGGGCGGCCGGCGCTCCGGTCGAGATCGTCGAGCGCCGGGCATTGCCGCCGCTCGGCCACTTCTCCCTCGTCCGCCTGCGCAAGCACGGCGCCTGAGGTTCCGCAAACTCTTGCCCACCCACCATCGTTCGATGAGGAAGCACACCATGGCGAGCTTTCTGGACGCTCTGCGCATCCAGCGCTGGGACGATCACCGGTACTATCACCACAATCGCGTCAACCAGAGCTTGCACTTCGTCAGTGCGATCAGCTTCCTGGTCTCCTACGCCCTGGCGTTCAAGGACCCGGCAACGGCGGCGCTGATCGGCTGGCTCGTCGCCATGACCTCCCGGCAGGCCGGCCACCTGTTCTTCGAGCCGAAGGGCTACGACCACGTCAACGACGCCAGCCACGAGCACAAGGAAGAGATCAAGGTCGGCTACAACCTCAAGCGCAAGATCGTGCTCCTGGCGATCTGGGCGCTGTCGCCGCTGCCGCTCTACTTCGATCCGAGCCTGTTCGGCTTGATCTCGCCGCATCAGAGCACGGCCGATCTGATCCGCAACATCGGCTGGATCTGGCTCTGGCTGGCTTTCGCGGGCCTGCTGTTCCGGATGGTGCAGTTGTTCTTCCAGCGCGACGTGCAGACCGGGATCGTCTGGGTCACCAAGATCCTTACGGACCCGTTCCACGACATCAAGCTCTACCACAAGGCGCCGCTCGCGCTGCTTCAGGGCGAGTTGGTCGAGGATCACGAGCCGCACGAGCGCGGCGCCTGAGATCGGACCGGACGCCGGGCGGTGAGCCGCCCGGCGCGCTTAGAGCGCTCTCCGCCGAAGTGGACGCCGGTTCGGCGCACGAGAGCGCGTTGCGACGAAGGCTTAGAGCAGCCGGATCATCCCTGGTCCGGCGCGCGCAGGCCGAGCCGGACGCCCAGCTTGCCCAAGCGCACGGCGGCGACCTCCCGCAGGATCGAGCGGCGGATCGCCTTGTCGCTGGGCGCCCCCGCCTCCCACCATCCGTCGGCCCGCATGGTCTCGGCGGCCGCCACGAACCGCGCGGCCACGGCCTCGAAGGCCGCGTCGTCATAGGCGAGGCTGAAGATCAGGCGGCCGGTTCCGACCCAGGACAGGGCCAACCCCTCCGCACGCAGGTAGAATTGCAGCATCCAATTGTAGCGCGACGGCTTGGTGTACAGGACCGTCCAGATTGTGGACATGTTGGCCACGCGCACCGGCAGGTCGGCCTCCGCCAGCATGGCATTGAGCCGCGCCGCGCGCCGGTCCCAGGTCGCGTCGAGATCGGCGTAGAGCGCGGCCACCTCCGGCGTGTCGAGCCGGTCCAGGAAAGCGCCCATGGCGCCCATCACGTAGGGATGGGCATTGAACGTCCCGCGGGCGAAGCAGATGTCGACCGGCCGGTCGTCCCGGTAGCGCCGCATCAGGTCGGCGCGCCCGCACAGGACGCCGACCGGCAGGCCGCCGCCGAGCGTCTTGCCGTAGGTGACCATGTCGGCGCGGAGGCCGAAATAGTCCTGCGCACCGCCGCGGGCGAGGCGGAAGCCGAGGAACACCTCGTCGAGGATCAGCACGATGCCGCGGGCCGTGCACACCGCCCGCAGGTCGTGCAGCCATTTCGTATAGGCGGCCCGGTCGAAGACGGCCCGGCGGCTGCTGTCGACCAGGGCGGAATCGGACGGCGCCCCGGCATTGGGGTGCAGGGCCTGGAGCGGATTGACCAGCACGCAGGCGACGTCCCGGCGGCTCGCGAGGACGCGCAGCGTCCGGTCCGACATGTCGGCCAGGGTGAGGGTATCACGGGTCGGGACCGGGTTGCCGATCCCGGGCTGAACGTCGCCCCACCAGCCGTGATAGGCGCCGCAGAAGCGCACGATCCGGCGCCGGCCGGTATGGTAGCGGGCGAGCCGCACCGCCTGCATGACCGCCTCGGTGCCGGACATGTGGAACGAGACCTCGTCGAGGCCGGACAGCGCCTTCAGCCGCGTGACGTTGCCGGTGACCACCGGGTGCAGCGGACCGAGAACCGGGCCGAGGGCCGAGACGAGCGCCGCCCCCTCCTCCAGGCAGGCACGGTAGAAATCCACGCCGAACAGGTTCACCCCGTAGGAGCCGGCGAGATCGTAGAAGACGTTGCCGTCGAGGTCGGTGAGGGTCACGCCCTCGGAGGCGGCCGCGAAGGCGCCGGTGCCGAGATGCGCGCGCACGTGCTTCGCGTATTGGAACGGCACCCGGTAGAGGCCGGTGAATTGCAGATCCGACAGGCCGTCGCGCACCGCCTCGGTCTCGGCGCGGGTGCGCGCGTAGCGCGTCGTGAACAACTCGGAGAGCCGGGCGAAGCCGTTCTCGCGCCGGGCCGCAACCGCCTCGTCCGGATCGTCCGAGCGGAAGAACGCGCGCTCGGAATAGGCGTAGTGCGGGATCAGCCCGGCGACGCGCCGGGCCATCCGGGCGTGGCCCGTGAGCGAGGGGTGTTTCGCCCGGGACAATTGCAGGCGCTGCGCGGCCCGCGGCAGCGCAAGGACCGCAGCGGCGACGGTAGCGGACAGGGTGGTGAGGAGTGCGGACATCGCTTCGCGCCCTATCGGAGGCACTTCACGGCATGATGACGGTTTCCGGATCGCCGCTGCGGCGGGCGCTGGCGCGGGTCGGCGCTCAGGAGGATCTGAATTTCCTCCTCACGAACCGCCTGCCGCGCCGGCTCGCCACCCAATTCATGGGCTGGTTCAGCCGGATCGAGCAGCCGCTTGTCCGCGATCTGTCAATCGCCACATGGCGCCTGTTCTGCGATGTCGATCTCAGCGACGCACGGGAGGCGAAATTTGCCAGCCTCCACGCCGCCTTCATCCGGGCGCTGAGGCCCGGCGCGCGGCCGATCGCAGCCGATCCCGCGATCCTGACGAGCCCGAGCGACGCGATCCTCGGGGCGCATGGCCGGATCGAGGCAGGACGCCTGTTTCAGGTCAAGGGCCTCTCCTACCGGCTCGCCGACCTGCTCGGTGGCGACGCGGACCTCGCGCGCGCGCATGAGGGCGGCGCCTACGCCACCCTCAGGCTGACCGCCGGGATGTACCATCGCTTTCACGCGCCGCATGACCTGCGCGTCGAGTCGGTGCGGCACATCTGGGGCGACACGTGGAACGTGAACCCGATCGCGCTGAAGCGCGTCGAAGCCCTGTTCTGCCGGAACGAGCGTGCGGTCCTGCGCCTGCGGTGCGCCGAGGGCGGCCACGCGCTCACGCTGGTCCCGGTGGCGGCGATCCTGGTGGCGGGCCTGCGCCTCCGCTTCCTGCCGGAGGGCACGGCCCTGCGCCGGTTGGGAGGCCGGACCCTGCCCTGCACGGCCCGCCTCGCCAAGGGGGACGAGATGGGCTGGTTCGAGCATGGTTCCACCATCGTGGTGCTGACGCCGCCGGGCTTTGCGCTGTGGCCGTCCCTGCAGGAGGGCACACGGCTGCGCATGGGCGAGCCGCTGATGTGCCTGCCTGCCCCTTCGGAATCCGGGGGCCGCTGACAGACGGCGTCGGGATCAGGCGGCCTGGACGGTCGCGAGATACTCGATCACCGCCGCGTTGAGCGCATCGGATTGGCGCGCCAGATCCGTCGCGGCCTGCAGGACCTGGCTCGCGGCGTTCCCCGTCTCGCCGGCGACCTGCGTGACGGAGCCGATATTGGCCGTGACCGCCTGTGTCCCGTCCGCTGCTTGGGTGACGTTCCGAACGATCTCCTGGGTCACGGCGCCCTGCTGCTCCATTGCGGCTGCCACGCCCACCGATATCGTGCGCAATTCCAGGACTGTGGCGGCGATGGCCTGGATGGCCTCCACGGCGCGGTTCGTCTCCCCCTGAATCGCCGAGACCTGCGCCGATATGGTCTCCGTGGCCCTGGTCGTCTGAGCGGCCAATTCCTTCACCTCGCTCGCCACCACGGCGAAGCCGCGGCCCGCCTCTCCGGCGCGGGCGGCCTCGATCGTGGCGTTGAGCGCCAGAAGGTTGGTCTGCGCGGCGATCCCGGAGATCAGGCCGATCACGGTGCCGATCCGTTCGGCGCCCTCGGCCAAGCCCATCACGAGGGTGTTGGTCTCGGCGGCCGAGGCGGCGGCACGCTCGGCTATGTCGGAAGAGTGGGCGATCTGGACGTTGATGCTGCCGATCGAAGTCGCCAACTCCTCGCTGGCCGCGGCGACGGTCTGCACGTTGGCCGAGGTCTGCTCGGCCGCCGCCGAGACGGTGGACGATTGGGCCGCGGTCTGGTCGGCGTTGCGGCTCATCAGCCGCGCGGCCGCTTCCATTTCGGTCGCGGCGCTCACCAGGGCCCGCATCATGCGCTCGATCTGGCTCCGGAACGCCTGCGTGGCGCCGTCGAGAACCTCCGCGCGGCGCATCTTCACGGCCTGTTCCGCGGCTGCCGCCTCGTCCGCCTTGCGTTTGGCCACGAGTGCATCCCTGAAGACACGGAGCGCCTTGACCATGGCACCGATCTCGTCCCGCCTGTCCGCGCCGCCGACATCCGCGGCGAGGTCCCCCGCCGCGAGCCGGCCCATGGCGGCCGTCGTCGCGCTGAGCGGGCGCGTCACCTGCACCAGGATCACGTAGAGGCCATACCCGACCGCCAGGGCGGCGAGCGCCAGGGCGCCGAAGTTGAGATAGCGCAGCCAGATCGCTGTCGCATCGGCCTCCTCGAACTCCCTGCGCGCTTCCCGGATCTGCAGGCTCGTCAGTTCGGTGAGACCCGCGTTCGTCGGCTGTACCTCCTCGATCAGCTTCAGCCGTGCCGTCGAGAAATCCACGGTTTCGTCCCGGTCCAGCCGCCGCAAGACTTCTTCGACGATGGCGTCATCCCGGGTGAGATGGGTCTGAAGATTCGCTGCGAGAGCCTTCTCGTCCGGCGTGAGATAGGTCGTCAGATAGGCGGCCCATGTCTGCTGACTGCGCGTGAGTTCCTGTTTGAGGGTCCCACCCGCTGCACGCGCATCGATCTCTCCGCTGATCACCTTTCGCAAAGCAACGAGCATCGCATTGTAGGAATCGCGGAGGCTGCTCAACTGCCCCAGACAAACAACCCGGTCCGCATACATCGTCTGAAGATTTTGATGCATGTTCCGGAGAGCGTAATGGCCAAATGCAGAAGATCCGAATAGTAAACCGCCCAACACGAACAAGAGAATGACGAGGCGCGTCTTGAGGGACATATGCATGGCAGAGGATTCCGAGTCCGCGACCGTGGATCCGGAAGTGACGCTAGCGCGCAGCCAAGCAAACGCAAACAATTATCCTGCAGTTTTAAGAGTGATATTAAGTATTTACAACGGTGTCGCTGAATTAATGGATAATCTAATAGATCAATCAAAATCAAAAATCGAGAGATTGCGAGATGTCGTGGTCTTTGTTCTTTTTGCCATGCCCGCGGCTTGATCCGAACAACCCGCGATGTCGGCATCGCGGGTTGTTCGTCGGGCATCGGGCGATGTCATTTCTCGGCAAAGCTTGTCCTGGTTTGAGGTATCCCCCCAGGGAGTGCTCTCAAATGAGTTTGACTTAAAGCACACGGAACTCTGTCCTTACAGGTCCGTGCTTACAGAGAAGTTTGACCTTGTTGGCGAACGGCCCCTCACGTCCGCTCAGCTTTGCGTTTCCGCGTTCTCGACCGACTGCGGCTTCCGCGATGGCTCGGAGGATAACAGATTGCCCTCGTCTCATCGTCACGCCGGCACAGTTTTTCGGATTGAGGCGGCTGCACCACAGTCTGGTTCGGGAAAAGAGTCTCCGCAGCACAGTCCGCAGCAGAACCGACAACCCGCCTTGGCGCAAGCTAACGTGAGAATTTGTCTCGATTTCTCTTACTCCCGGAGGGGCGGTCTCATTAAAGTTTATCTCGATCTGCAGGGAACGTATTCCGCCTCGCTCCCTAGACCCGTCATGCCCAAGCGTGAATGCCTGTTCCAACCCTTGGAAACAGAGGCCGGCATCAAACCCGATGCCGGCCCGATCATGGTGTCGATGGGTCCAGACCGCATCCTTATCGTGATCTGCGGACCGGGCCATGCCCTTCGGGTTGCCGTACTTTCTTTTCGGATCAGCCGCGAGGACACCACCGGCCCCCAACGCCGGGGGCTGCCATCCGGTCGAGCGCCCTGATCGGTCAGGCCCGCGAAGGCGCCTTGGCGGTCGGCTCGGCTGGCTTCGCCGAACCGTCGCTGCGGTCCTCACGTGGTCGGATCGTCCGCTCCATGATGATCTGGACGGCGGCCCGGCTCGCACGAGGAAGCCGCCTCGGGACGAGGCGAGCCGGACGGCTGGGACAGCCGAGGCAGACTATCAGGAAAGCCTGTCCCGATTTGAGGCCCTGCCAATGGTACGCACTCAAGAGAGCTTGTCCCGATTGTCAGGGAAGCCTGTCCTCACGCCCCGGGATGTGCTTGAAGCCGGTGGCCTCCGCAGAGGGGCGCCCGTGACCGCGCGCCCCTCTGCGAGCATGATGATCCCCGTGGCGGGCGTGAGCCAGGACCGTTGGCCGGGACGAAACCTTTTCGGTTTCGCGGCCTGATCGGGCATCCACTCACGGGAATTGCCGCGCGCAGGAATGCTCTCCGCTTTCGACGGGCAGGGCGCCGCCCACGTCGGACGGGGTCTGCGGAGAGCTGGGAGCGTTTGCGAGGCGGTCGTCGAGCTCCCTGCCTTCTTCCTTCATCGAGGTCATGAAATCAGGGACCGCAGGTCGAAACACCGGTCCGGGGCGGGTCCAGCCCCGACACCGTCGGTCGTCGAGGCCGTTTCAGCTCGCCGCGCTCAGGTCTGCGGCGGTGATCGCATGGCGACGCGTGACGATCAAGCCACAGGCGATCCGGTCCGGCCTCATCTGGAGGTCGTTCGTGAACAAGAGAAGGGAAGTCCCGCTCACGCGGGCGGAGATTATCGCCATCATCCGTGCCGGGCAGGCGAGCTTTGCGGAGATACCGCATGCATGCACGGAGGCGATGCTAGGAGAGAGGGTGGCGAGCCTAACGATGAAGTCCGTCAGGCACCGTCCTTTTGAAGCGAGCTCGGTACAAGAGACGACGCGGCCGCGCGAGCTGCCGCTGTTCGACTGGGTAGTCGACCCGGTCGCAGTCTATCGAGGGCGGGCGGAGTGAAGCCCTGAACACCTCGGTGCGAGGGGCATCGGAACGCCGGCGTCCTTAGCCACGGTTGGCCGCCCGCAAGCTGCCGCGACTATCGAAAACGCGCGAGGCGACCATGGCTGCGTCCGGCCGACGGCGCCCTCAGCCATTGCGGCCGTCGATGGCTCGTAGATCGGGCTCGGGGTGGCACTCCGCGTCCAGGTTCAGGCGCACGGTGCATCGCTCGCTGCCCATCTCGTCGCGGACGAAGGCCACGAAGGTGCGCTTGCCGTCGCTCGGCGGGCCTTCGCGGCCGATGTCGGGCAAGGCGGCGATGGCAGCGTCACGCGCTTCACGCAGGCTATCGTATTCCTGGCCTTCCACATCCTCCAGCCAAACCGGGCCGTCCTGGAAGTCTAGGAAATAACGGGGCATCGGACTACGCGGGCTCCGTGACGCAAGCGGTTTCGAACCTAGAAACCCCTCGCTCGCCCAAAGTTGCATATGTTGGATTTCGCGCACGCGCCGGTTGGGCAAGCCTGCAGAATGCGCCGCCCTTGCCCGGGTATGAGCACTTGTGACCAGACAGCGGTGCAAGCGTTGCGATAACGCTTGCACGCAAGCCGATCTGGACCGAACTGCCGCTACCCACATGCTACCCGACGTCGACGCACTGCTCAGCGGCAACCTGCTCCTCAGCGCACTGCGCCTGCCCGATCAGGCGCTCTTGAAACCGCATCTGGAACTGAAAGCGTACGGACGCGGCGAGGCGCTGTTCGAGGCCGGTGAGGACGTCGGCCACATCGCGTTCCCGCTTGGGCAGTGCGTGGCCGCCCTGGTCATCGGCCTGCAGGATGGACGCGCGGTAGAGACAGCCACGGTCGGCCATGAGGGTGCCATCGGTGGCGTGGTCAGCCAAGGCTCGCTGCCGGCGTTCAGCCGTGCCGTCGTGCAGATCCCCGGTTCGGTCCTACGCATCGAGGCGGCGGTGCTGCAGAAGATCAAGCAGACCTCGCCCGGCCTGCGCAACCTAATCACCCGCTACTCCGACTGCCTGCTCGCCCAGGTGCTGCAATCCGTGGCCTGCAACGCCAGCCATACCATCGAGGCGCGTTGCGCACGATGGCTTCTTGGCCTTCAGGACCGGCTGGGCGGCAACGTCCTGCCGATCACCCACGAGGTGCTGGCCGAGCTCCTGGGCGTGCAGCGCTCCTATCTGTCGCGCGCGCTGAGGACGCTGCAGCAGCAGGGACTGATCCAGGTCCGGCGCGGGCGCATCATCATCGTGAGTCGCCCGGCCGTGGAGGCGTCGGCATGCGAGTGCCACGGGGCAGTCAAACGGCACTTCGAGGCCGTGCTGGGGGCCGTCTACAGCGCCGGCGGCACGCTAATATCGCTCCGCCCGCTGCCGTCCGACGGTAAACCGCTGTGCCAGGCTGTTTGAACGAGAGGGATTTCGCTTGAAGGTCCGGTAGCCGTGCCCTGGTCCGACGATCCCCTCAACAACGTCCCGAAGCAAAGCTTCGAAGATGCCGCGCGCCTGGCCGCCGAACTGTGCCGGACGGCGCAGGCGGTCATCTGCCTGCACGATGCCGGAATCCCTCAGGTGCACGCCTCCTACACCGTCGCGGAGGCGAGCCGACGGCTCCCGCCGGTCGCGTGTGCCGAGGTGCCTGTGCCGGAACGGCTGCTCGTCGTGCCCGACCTGCGGCTGGACCCGGCGTATCGCGACGGCCCGCTGGCTCGCGCCGAAGCCGGTACGCGATTTTACGCGGCCGTTCCGTTGAAGACTGCGCAGGGCGAAGTCCTGGGCACCCTCTGCCTGCTCGACCCAGCGCCGCGGCCGGAAGGCCTGACCGAGGCGCAGGGAGAGTGCCTCTGTGGCTTGGGCCGCCAGGTCGTGACGCTCCTTGAGCTCCGGCGAGCCGGGCAGCGGTACCGCGACCAGAAACTGCTGCAGGAACGCATCCTCGGCAGCGCGACCGACTACGCCATCATCGCGATGGACCGGAACGGCCATGTGACGCGCTGGAACGCCGGAGCCGAACGCGTCCTCGGCTGGCGGGAGGACGAGATCCTGGGCGACCCAGCCCATGTGATCTTCACGCCGGAAGACCGCATGGCAGGGCGGCCCGAGACGGAGATGGCGCTGGCCCTTCGTGACGGCAGCGCCCCCGACGAGCGCTGGCACCTGCGCAAGGGCGGGGAGCGGTTCTGGGCCAACGGCGAGATGATGCCGCTGAGGGACGAGCGCGGCACGACGCAGGGCTTCCTCAAGATCGTGCGCGACCGTACCAAGCAGCGGGCGGACGACGCGACGCTGCACAAGGTTCAGGACCAACTGCACCTGGCGGTCGCGGCCACCGACATCGGCATCTTCGACTACGACCTGGCTACGGGCGACCTAGGCTGGGACGCCCGCGTGTGCGCCCTGTTCGGGCTGCCGCCGGACGCGGAGGTTGGCTACGAGGTGTTCCTGGCCGGCCTGCATCCCGGCGACCGGGACTGGGTCGACCAAGCGGTCAAGGCCACCCTCGATCCCGCAGGTGACGGCACCTACGATATCGCGTACCGCACCATCGGCTTGACCGACGGCGTGGAGCGCTGGATCTCGGCCAAGGGACAGGCCTTCTTCGAGCAGGGACGGCCCGTACGCTTCATCGGCACGGTCCGCGACATCACCGAGAGCCGGCAGGCCGAGCAGACGCTGCGGGAGACCGAGGAGCGCTACCGTCTGGCGGCTCGCGCGACCAACGACGCGATCTGGGACTGGAACCTGCACACCGACCACATCCGCTGGAACGATGCGGTGCGGACGCTGTTCGGCTACGCGCCCGAGGAGGTCGGCCCGAGCGGCAAATGGTGGACCTCGCGCATCCATCCGGACGACCGTGAACGCATCAAGACCAGCATCCACGCAGCCATCGACGGGGCGACCGAGAACTGGACCGAGGAGTATCGCTTCCTGCGGGCCGACGGCTCCCATGCGGACATCCTCGACCGCGGCTACGTCCTGCGTGACGAGGGTGGCAAGGCGGTGCGGATGATCGGCGCCATGCTCGACATCACGGAGCGCAAGAAGGCCGAGAAGCACCAGCGCCTGCTCACCGCCGAGTTGCAGCACCGGGTCAAGAACACGCTGGCGATGGTCCAGGCGATTGCCAGCCAGACCTTGCGCGGCGCCACGGACATCGACGAGGCGCGCGAGGCGTTCTCCGCGCGCCTGATCTCGCTCGGGAGGGCGCACGACATCCTGACCCAGGCGAGCTGGACCGCCGCGCCGATAGTCGACGTGGTTGAGGGCGCCCTCAGCGTCCACCGGCAGGCGGACGCGTCCCGGATCCGGGTGAACGGACCCAACGTGCTGCTGGGTGCCAAGCCGGCCTTGTCCCTGGCGCTGGCGCTGCACGAGCTCGCCACCAACGCTGCCAAGTATGGGGCGCTCTCGACCGCAAATGGCGCGGTCGACCTGCGCTGGCACGTCGTGCACGAGGGCGAGCAGCCGCGGTTCTGCCTGACTTGGACCGAGCAGGGCGGGCCGCCGATCCTGAGCCAACCCACCCGTCGGGGGTTCGGCTCGCGGCTGATCGAGCGCAGCTTCGCGTCCGAGGTCGGCGGCGAGGTAAGGCTGACATACGCGCCGACGGGTCTCGTATGCCGTTTGGAGGCGCCACTCGCCTCAATGCAGGAGCCGCGCGAGGCCGTCGCGGCCTAGTGGCGGCATCCTGCGCCGGCATGTCGTGCCCACCAGCGCTGAAACCATCCGCCCGCCTCCGCGATTGGACTAACATGGATCAGACCACCCCGCCGCCCGCCGTCGCCCTGGTCGCCGAGGATGAGTTCCTCCTTCGCATGGAGGCCGCGGACACGCTGAGCGATGCTGGGTTCACGGTGCTGGAGGTGGCGAGCGCCGACGACGCGCTGCGCTTCCTGGAAGACAAGGATGGCGTCGACTTGCTGTTCACCGACGTGAACATGCCTGGTCGCCTCGATGGCTTTGGTTTGGCCCGTGAGGTTGCCCTACGCTGGCCAGGGATCACCATCATCGTCTGCTCAGGCGCAGCCAAGCCCTCACCCGGCGACCTGCCCGCCAAGGCTCGGTTCATAGACAAGCCGTACTCGCCCGCCCTGGTTCACGAGGTCGTTCGCGAGCTGCGCGCGGGCTGAGCGGTGCGTACGGTTCCCGAAACTTTGCAGCTTTCCCCAAGATAAAGCTTGGACCCAGCCATACGGAACAACGTTCCTCTGAGGCTGGCCCCGGTGAGACCACTCCCGCGGCCGGGATATTCGACAACAGGGAGATGGGATCAGATGGCCACCAAGCAGAAAACCTTGCAGGACGCGTTCTACGCGACCCTCAAGGACGTGTACTACGCGGAGAAGCAATCCGTACGCGCGCTGAAGAAGTCTGCCAAGGCGGCCGAGCACGAGGAGCTGCGCCAAGCGTTCGAGACCCACGCTGAGGAGAGTGCCAACCAAGTTGAGCGCCTGCAGCAGGTGTTCGAGATCATCGGCAAGCCGGCCCGCGCCAAGACCTGCGAGGCGATGCAGGGATTGACCTCGGAGATGGAGGAGGACCTGGAGGACTTCGGTGGCACGCCGGCCGCGGATGCCGTGCTGGCAGGCTGCGCGCAGGCGGTCGAGCACTACGAGATCGCCCGCTACGGCACGCTGAAGACCTGGGCGTACCAACTCGGCTACGAGGATGCCGCCAAGCTGCTCGATGAGACCCTGCAAGAGGAGAAGAAGACCGATCAGCTCCTCTCGCAGATTGCCGAGCGCATCAACGTCGTGAGCTCAGGGGAAGAGGCTGAGGAAGGCCCCGCCAAGGGCAAGAGCGGCCGCAAGACCGCCTGAATCAAACCAAATCGTCTGCCGAACTTGGGTGGGCGCCTCTCGCCGTCCTCTCCCCTGCGGGTGGCGTTGCTCAATGCGGTGCGCACGTAGCACAATCCGCTCCCGAGCAAGGGGCATTCGTCTCCATCTTGTCCAGAGACATGGCATTGCCATCTGCTGCACTTCACTCAAACGCGGATGACGGATGCGGCGCCAGCTCCGACGGCTGATGTACCAGACCATGAACGACATCCTCGAACTTGAGGATTACGCGCGTGACATGTCCGGGGCGGCCTACTGGTGCGAACGGGATGGCCAGCACGTCCTCGCCGACGAGATGCGGTGCGTGGGCCGGGAGTACCGCGTCCGCGGCTTGGAGATGCGCGCTACGCTCGCTCTTCTCGAACACATGTTAGCTCAGCCCGATAATACGGAGGCCTCAGGACCCAGCGCTGCCGGCTGAGCGGAATCGATCTGCTGGCGTGGCGCGTTCCTAACCCAAATCCCTTGAGGTCGAAGTTGCCGCCCCCGTGATACGGCTTGAGGGTGTTGTCCGTACGATGCCTGTGCCGGTTGATGCTCCTTTACGAATGAAGGTCACCGGTTGAGCCGGTTTGCAGGCTCGATGAGTAGCGCCACGTCCGAGCATCCACCCTAGCCATTCTTCGGCAACCCCGCCTGGCAGTTCAGCGCACGAAACCCTGCCTGGCCGGCCATGCGCGGCATAGGTTCGGCCGATCCGTCGTCGGGGTCCCCTGTCGGCCCATGCCGAAGCCGTGACCGCCCGTCCCGAACCGATGCACCTCAACCGGCACACCTTGAGCCCGGCAGCTCGCTTCGAGCAGGCTCGCGTTCTCGGGGCTTACGGTCGCGTCGTCCCCGGCCTGCACGATGAACATCGGCGGGTCGCCCGCGCGCACTTGGCTATCCACCGACAAAGCATCGCGCGTCTCACGGGTCGCGTGATCGCCCACCTCGGCACGGGCGGTCGCAGTCCGATCCGAGGGTGCGTCCAGGGTCGCGACAGGGTAAGCCAGCACTACGCAATCGGGGCGGGCCGACTGGTCGTCGATGGCGTCGACAGCGGCGTACGAGCGGGTCTCGCCGCGAACCGCGACCATCCCGAGGACGTAGCCCCCCGCCGAGAAGCCGAGCACGCCGACGCGCCTTGGATCGAGGCGGTAGCGGGCCGCCGCGGCGCGCACTGTCCGCATGGCCCGTTGACCGTCTTGCAACGGCGCCGGAGTGTGATCGCGCCATCCCTCCCGCGGGAGGCGGTAGGTCAGCACGAATGCCGTGACGCCCAGATCCGTCAGTCAGCGCGCCGCCGGGTAGGCCTCCGAGGCTTGGCTGATGCCCGACAGGCCACCGCCCGCCGCGACCAGCATCGCGGTGCCGTTCGGCCGGGCCGGTACGAACGTTTCCAGGAAGGATGCGGCGACGTTCGTGATCACCCCGTCCCTCTCGTGGAGCGGTCCCGTCGGGCCACCGCCGCCGGGCGGGGTTCCTGGCCAGAGCCGGAGGCGTTCGGGCACGGGCTCGGCGCGGGAGGTAACGGCGATGGTAGTCGCAGCGGCGGCGAGGAGCGTACGGCGGTCAAGCGGCATGACACTTCCTGACAGAAGTCCCTGCCAAGCAAATCCCATGTCGGAGCGGACGCTGGGCGCCGGGCACCTCGCCATCGATCCTACGTCAGATTCGGTCCATTCCGCTCAGCCGGGAATGACGCCTACACCGTCGTTCGGCCGCACGGGCGCGCGCGAGGCTTGCAGCGCGCGGCCGCGACGCGGGGGTCGGTCGGAGGATCCGAACGACTACTTCGTGATCTTCACCGAGACGGGGTCGCTGCCCGGGAAAGTCTCTTCGAGCGCCTCGTCGAGTTTTTCCTCAAGACGGTCCGGATGGTCGCCGGGCGACGCCCCGTCCACGGACATGTGCATCGCCTCGTCGGAGAGGATGCGGAGCCGCCGTCGCTCACCGCCCTGCCGCACGACCTCGTAGGCGAGGAAGGCGAAACCCGCACCGATGAGGAGCACGGGAAGCGGGTTCGCCCGCACCGTCGCGGCCAGGTGCTCCGTCGTCGCGGTGATGCCGTCCGGGTTGCGGATCCCGATCAGGTCGTCGGCCAGGCTCGACCGATTGAAGCGGGCCGAGAGGTCGGCGAGCGTGGTCTCCAGCCTGCCCCGGGCCGCCTCGACATCGTACTCCAACGCGTCTGCCGACTTGCTCATCCGTTCACGCGCTCGGTGATGACTGCTTCGCCAGCCAGCCTCGCAACGCTTCGCCGGGCGGGTTCGCTCACGGACGGCCCCCGATGTCCGGGACGGGCAGGACGTCGACAGGGACCACCGCGTGCGGCCGCGGGACCGGCCGAAGCGCGGAAGCCTTGAGGAAGCGGAGGAGCGCGATGCCGGCCAACGCCGCGGCGGCCAGGGCGACACCGGGCCTGCGTCGGACGGCAGCCTCGACCTCGTCGTAGAGCTCGCCGACCGTGCGACGTCCGATATCCCCGGAGAGCTCCTCGACGCCCTCCGCCGCGTTGTCGAAGAACGCCTTCAGGCGCGGCGCATCGGTGAAGACCGCGCCCGCCTCGTGGATGCCCGCAGCGACGTCCGACACCGCCCCAACCGCGTCCTGCTTCCGGTTCGCGGCGTAGCGCTGGACCTGCTCTCGGATGGCCCCGGCGAGGCCGACGCCCGGCGCCGGTTCGTGCTCCAAGGCAGCGGCCGCAGGGTCCCCAGAGTGGTCCGGCATGAGTGAGGCTCCTCCACGCGAGCGGACGGCAGGCCCGTCGGAAACGGCAAGCCGCCGAGTGGGTTCCGCAAACCGACGCCCGAGCCGCGGTGGTCCGAACGGGCCTCTGCCGCGTTAAGCCGCCGAAGGCGCATCGCGCCAATGGAGGAAGCCATGGACGAGAAGCGTGTGACCGGCGAGGTCAGGAAAGTGGCGGGCCAGGTCGAGGGCGCCGTAGGCGACCTGACCGGCGACAGGCAGACCAAGGCGGAGGGGCAGGCGACCGAGCTGCGCGGCACCGTCGAGAACCTGGCCGGGCAGGCCAAGGACGTGGCAAGCGACCTCGCGGGCCAGGCGAGCCAGGCCGCCGGACAGGCGGGCGACATCGCGCGCGAGGCCCTGCGGACCGGCCGCGAGAGGCTGCCGGGCAGTGACGAGGTCTATCGGCGCGGCAGCGAAGCCTACCGACGCGGCAACGAGGCCGTCCGGGGCCACGTGGGCGAGACACCGCTGGTCGCGCTTCTGGCAGCGCTCGGCGTGGGATACCTGCTCAGCCTGCTCATCCACGGGCGGGACTGAGACTTAGGGGCGGCCATCGCTCGCCAGGCTCATGCTTCAGGCGTGCCGCCGACGGGGCCCGGAGTGCCCGACGCTTCGGGCACCCGTAGCCGCGCGAACCGCCGAGCCGGGCTGAAGCATGCGGATATGGCGTAACGGCTGCCGTGCATCGCCGATGGGTGGCCGTCCCACTCATCGCCGCGTCAGTGCAAGGAGCGCACGGCCGCCGCTTGTCGCGACCGGTCGGCAAGTGACCCGAAGCCGGCGCCCCTCGCGACCGTGACCCAGGTCCCGCACGCGGCCATCACGTCGCGAAGGATGGCCACGCTCTCCTCGACCTCGGCCAGGGTCCCAAGCTTACGCGTCGGAAGACCTTGCCGGAGGCGAGCACCGCGATGACCGCAAATAGCCCGTCGGGCATGTCGACGATGCGGCACTCGACCGGCTTGACCATGATCCCGTGCGTCCGACGGCTCAGGCCATGAGGCGGCGGGTGTCGGCGGCGACCAACTCCCGGTAGCGCGCGACAACCTGATCGTGGGATCCACCCATCATCAAGGTGTTGGCGGCCTCCATCGCGGCGACGACCTTCTCGCCGACCATCGACACTATCTCGGCCTGCGCGTCAGCGCCGCCCCAGGCGATGCGCACCAGCCGCAACTCGATGACTCTCTGCGCCTCCGCGGGAAGCAGGAACGCGGCACAGAAGGGGTTCAGCATGGGGTCTCCGAAGGGGGCGACGCAACCGACAACGCGAGGGGAGTCACCGCGTTGACGGCGGACGCTTACGTAGACGGCGCCGCCCCTGGCGCCCGGGGGCGCTCCCGGCCACATCAACGCGGCATTAAGGATGATCCCTCGAACCGTTCAGGGACAACCTCCGACGAAAACGCCGCGTAAGGCATCCGCAGCCATAAAACAGGCAACGACAACGCTTGGGGGACGCCCCGATGGCCTTTCCGCTCCGTCATGCGCGACGGCTGCGTTCCGCCCGCACCTGGATCGCGACGGGCGTGCTCGCCCCCATCGGGATGCTCACGGTTTCGGGGCTGATGCTGCTCGACCTGCGGCGGGACGCCTGGGACAAGGCCGAGCAAACGTCGAGGAACCTGCTTCAGGTCATCGAGCGCGACATCGCCAGGAACGTCGAGATCGTCGACCTGTCGCTGCACGCCGTCGTAGACAACCTGAAGGCACCCGGCGTGGCCGAGGCCACGCCCGAGATGCGCCAGCTCATCCTGTTCGACAGGGCCGCGACGGCCCGCGATCTAGGCGTGATGTTCGTGCTCGACGAGGACGGCGACAGCGTCGTAGAGGCTGCCCAGGTCCCCGCCCGCAAGGTGAACTACAAGGACCGGGACTACTTCCAGGCGCACCGGGCGAGCGCCGGCCTCGGGCTCTACATCAGCCGGCCGCTCGTCTCCCGGCTGACCGGGGACCGCATGATCGTGCTCAGCCGCCGCATCGACAAGGCGGACGGCTCCTTCGGCGGCATCGTTCTGGCCACCCTGAGGCTCAGCTACTTCAGCCGCCTGTTCGACCAGATCGGCCTCGGGCCGGAGGGTGCGATCAACCTCTATCTGCGCGACGGCAGCCGCGTGATGCGCCATCCCTACGCCGAGGCCGACATCGGCGCGAGCATCGCCGGGACGCCGAACTTCGAGCGGTTCGTCCGCGAGCGCAGCGGCACCTTCGTGGGCACCTCGGCGCGCGACGGCGTCGAGCGGCACTACGCCTTCTCCCAGGTCGGCGACCTGCCGCTCGTGCTCAACGTCGCCCTCGCGACCGCCGACATCGAGGCCGGCTGGCGCGCCAAGGCCGCCGTCCTCGGCGCGACGGTCCTGGTCCTGTGCGGCGTGACCGTATTCCTGTCGCTCCTGTACGGGCGAGACCTGCGCCGGCGGGACGCGCTGCAGGCGGAACTCGCCCGGCTCTCCCTGACCGACGTCCTCACCGGGCTGCCGAACCGGCGCCGCTTCGAGCGGGTGTTCGAGCGCGCCTGGAGGGAGGCCGGGCGAACGGGCAAGCCGCTGTCGCTGCTCGTCGTCGATGCCGACCACTTCAAGCGCTGCAACGACCGCTACGGCCATGCGGTCGGGGACGAGGTGCTCAAGGGGCTCGCCCGCTGCCTCTCGACAAGCGTGCACAGGCCTGAGGACCTTGTGGCGCGGGTCGGCGGCGAGGAGTTCGTCATCCTCCTGCCCGAGACGGACGGGGCCGGGGCGCTGCGCGTCGCGGACAAGGTGCATGAAGGCGTCGCGACCCTCTCAGTTGCTTCGGCCGGTATCGGCGCCGGGGCCGTCACGGTGAGCATCGGCTTGGCGAGCGGCTTCGGCGACGACGTTGACGGCGGCGGTCTCTACCGCGATGCCGACGCGGCGCTCTACACCGCCAAGGAAAGCGGCCGCAACCGAACCTGCCGCGCCGGAGGTGCCCGTCGAACCGCGGCGCCGGTCGAAGCGCTTCGTCTGGTCGGCTCCTGAACCAAGATCGGCGGAAGAGGCTTTCCGAGGGCGGCGACCTGGGACGCCTTCGCGACCGAAGCGGGAGGAGAGGCTGAGATACGCGATCCGGGCAGGCTTGCCTTCACCGCGCGGCGAGGATCCCGGATCGAACCTTCGGCGTTCCGGATGCCGAGCTCGGCCGAAAGCCGGCGCAGGGTTCCGGTTATGTCGGCCTCACGCGTCTTCACGACCTTCGCAGGCAAGGTGGCCAAGTGGGCCGGGCACCCGCTCGCCTTCGCGCTCGGGGCGGCCTCACTCGTCGTGTGGGCGGCGAGCGGGCCGTACTTCCACTTCTCCGACACCTGGGAGCTCGTCATCAACACGGGCACCACCATCGTGACCTTTCTGATGGTGTTCCTGATCCAGAACTCGCAGAACCGGGACGGGGCGGCCATCCAGGCCAAGCTCGACGAGCTCATTCGGTCGAGCGCGGCCCAGAACCGCTACATCGGCATCGAGAACCTCACCGAGGAGGAACTCGCCGAGCTTCGGCGGCGCTGCGAGACGCGCGCCCGCGCCGAGCGCCTGGACGACGCCCGGGAGGCCGCCGACGCCGCCGAGGCCCGCGCCCATGAGAAGGCGGCTCGTGCCGCGGCCGAGGCGGGAGGCGGCTAGACCCTAGGCCCGGGCAGAGGGATGGCAACGGCGACCCTCAAACCGTCCGGGTCGAAGGCGATATCGACCTTGGCGCCGACCTGGAGGGTCAACACGCGTTTGAGGAGCTGCGAGCCGAAGCCCTCGCGGGTCGGCAACGCGACGGGTGGCCCGTCGTGCTCGTTCCAGGTCCAGTGGAGCAACCGGCCGTCGGGACCGTCCTCGACCGACCATCTCACCTCCAGGCGCACATCCGGGTCGCCGAGCGCACCGTGGCGGATGGCGTTCGTGGCCATCTCGTGCAGAGCCATGCCGACCGGGACCGCCAGCTCCGACGCGAGCACGACCGGTGGCCCGCTCAGGAAGATGCGCGTCCGTCCGGGCTCGTCGTAGGCGCGGAGCGCCGTCGACAGGAGCCCCTCGAACGAGACCGCCTGGGCGCGGTCGTCCGTGATCAGCGCGTGCGTCTGGGCGAGCGAGGCGATGCTTCCCGTGAACGCTTGCCGGAATTCGGCCAGACCGAGCGACGAGCGCAGGCTGGCGTCGAGCACGGCCTGTACGGTGGCGAGCGTATTCTTTACCCGATGGCGGAGCTCGCGCACCAATAGGTTCTGGCGGTCCTCGGCCGCGCGCCGCTCGGTTATGTCTCGCGGCGCCGAGACCCAGCGCGTGATGCAGCCGTCCATGTCTCGCATCGGCGTGATCAGCCACTCGACCATGTAGGTCGTGCCGTCCTTGCGGTGGTTGAGCGCCTCGCCTTGGGCGCACTCGCCGGCTTCGAGAGAGGCGCGCAGCCGGTTTAGCGCGGTCCGCTCCGTGCGGGGCCCTTGGAGGAGGCGCGGCGAACGGCCCAGAACCTCATGCGCCTCGTAGCCGGTCATGCGGGTGAAGGCGGAGTTGGCGTGTTCGATGTGAGGGCCCGGCTCGTCGAGTTCGGCCGAGGTGATGAGGATGGCCTCGCCAGCCACCTCGACCGCGGCCTTGAACACTTCCATCTCGGGCAGCGCCACCATCGCATCCTCACCCACCTCCAAGGCCGCGCCCCGAGTTGGTGTCGGTGCCGCGAGGCTGCACTTAACTTGTGTGGATTCCGCCGGTTGCCGACCGGGCGTTCGGCGACAGACGCTCATACCGCGCCCCGTCGCCGCAACCCCTGCGCCCAGGGCCGCGTGACGCCGGCAACCTCGATCCGGAACGCCCTGCTCCCATCCCGTTGTCGAGCGCTCGCCCCGGGCAAGGGCCCAGGACTACGGAGGAACCCATGAGCATCTTCGGGTCGATCATATCAAAGATCTTCGGCGGCGGCGCGAGCGCCCAGGCGGCGACCCCGCACGCCTCAAAGGCGCCGAGCGTGTCGGCAGCGGCGCAGCGCTCGGACGGGCCGACCGGCTCGGCCAGCAGCGCCGCTGCGCCTTCGATGAGCGGCGCCCCGTCCCCGGTCGCGGCCGGTCCTTCAGGCGCCGGTCAGGCAAGCGTCGACGTGGGCCGGGTCGTCGCCGACCTCGCCTCCGAGAAGGGCCAGACCCTCGACTACAAGCGCTCCATCGTCGACCTCCTGAAGCTGCTCGACCTCGACAGCAGCCTGCAGGCGCGCAAGCAGCTCGCCGACGAGTTGCACTACACAGGCGACAAGGAGGACTCGGCCACGATGAACGTCTGGCTGCACAAGCAGGTGGTGCAGAAACTCGCCGAGAACGGCGGCAAGGTGCCGGACGACCTCAGGCACGCCTGACCGGGTCGGAAGCCGACATAGGGAACCGTGGGGTGGCCGGGGACTTCCCGGTCACCGACCGACGAAGTAGAGCATGACCGAGAAGAAGGGCCACAGGGGCGCGACGGCCAAGAAGGCGAACGCAAAGGCAGTCACGAGGGCAAATCCGACCCGCGGACCTCGTCGTCGGCCCAGGCCGAGCTCGGCAAGACAGGCGGCAAGAGCAAGTAGGAGTACCGCGCGGCGTCGAGGCGCTGCCGGCTCGCCACCACGAGGACGCCAACGGAGCGCGCACGTCGCCGCCTCACGTCGTCGTCCGCGGCGTCTCACCGCGATTTCCGAGCGACTGCCGCATGGGCCTCGCGATTCTGCACCGCCAATTCCCGATGCCACGCGGGCACCGAGCCGGCCGGCGTTGCCCGAGTCGTAATAAGCACGGGACCCTAACCGTCCGGGAGCGTTGTACCGGGTCGGTCGCAACCGGCGCATTCCCGGAGCGTTGCGTATGGAACAAGGTGTGGCGACGGCGGTGTTGTGCATCGTCGCCGGCGGGGTCACCGCGCAGGTCCTTGCCGCCCGGTTCCGCGTCCCGGCCATCGTCCTCCTGCTGGGACTGGGATACCTCGTCGGCCCCGTGCTTGGGCTTCTTCATCCTTCCGAGGCTTTCGGTGCAAACCTTCGCCCCTTGATCGGCCTCGCCGTGGCCGTCGTCGTGTTCGAGGGCGGCCTCGCCCTCGACTTCCGCGAGCTCAGGGCCGCCGGCGCGGGCGTGCTCCGGCTCACGGCTATCGCTTTGCCCATCAACTTCGTGTTGGGCACGCTCGCCGCCCACCTCATCGGCGGCATGCTCTGGGGACCGGCGGCCGTGTTCGGCGCGATTCTGGTGGTGACCGGTCCGACCGTCATCCTGCCGCTGCTGCGCCATGCTCGCCTGGAGCGGCGCTCGGCCGCGTTCCTGAAGTGGGAGGCCATCGTCAACGATCCGGTCGGAGCCATTCTGACCGCCATCGTCATCGAGATCCTGGTCGGCTCGGGTCACCGGTCGGGCGAACAAGCCGTGACCGACCTGGTGCTGCACCTTGCCGAGGGAGCGGTGGCAGCAGCCATCCTGGGTGTCGGCTTTGCATTTCTGGTCGCCTGGGCCTTCAGACGGGATCTCGTCTCCGAGACCCTGAAGACGCCCGTGCTCCTGGCGCTCGCCCTCGTCGCCTATGCCGTGCCGAACCTCCTGATGCACGAGGCCGGGCTGATCGGCGCGACCGTGTTAGGCATCGCGCTGGCCAACCTCCACGTCCCCGGCATCGGGGAGCTGCGGCGGTTCAAGGAAGCCCTCGTCGTCCTCCTGGTCTCCTGCCTGTTCGTCGTCCTCACGGCCGACCTGAACCTCGCGGTCCTCGGCAAGCTGTCCTTGCCGATCCTGGCGTTGACGGCCGCGACGCTGTTCGTGGTGCGACCGGCGTCGATCTGGCTGGCGACCTGGCGCAGCGACCTGACCTGGCGCGAGCGCCTGTTCGTCGGCTGGATCGGCCCGCGCGGCATCGTGGCGGCGGCGGTCGCCGGACTGGCCGGCCCGAGACTGAGCGAGGCGGGCTACGCCGGCGGCGACCTGATCCAGCCGACGGTGTTCGCCGTCATCGTCGCGACGGTGTTCGCCCACGGCTTCTCGCTTGCGCCGCTCGCGCGTCGGCTTGGGCTCTCGGTCGCGGCCGACGCGGAGCGCCTGGCCATTGTGGGCGCCTCGCCCTGGTCGAGCGACCTCGCCGTGACGCTCCACCAGGCCGGCGTTCCGGTGCTTCTTGTCGACACCTATCCCGGAGCCCTGCGCGCGGCCCGGTCCGCGGGCGTGCCGACGCTGCAGGCCGAGCTTCTCTCGCGCCACGCGGAGGAGGGCTTGGCCGATCAGCCGCCGGATTACCTGCTCGCGGCGACCCGGGACGAGCTCTACAACGCCTTGGTCTGCACCCGGCTCGGCCCCGAGCTCGGGCGGGAGCGGGTGTACCAGCTGGCGCCCTCGGCCAACCACCTCCTGCACGCCGAGACCGGCGTGAGCCGGGACCTGCGCGGCAAGGTGCTCTCGGACGGCGGTCTGGACTTCGAAACCCTGGCCGAACGGCATGGCGCCGGCTGGCGCTTCTCGGTCGCGCCCGCCGGCGCAGGGGATGTTCTGGCCAACCCGTGTCTACTGGTCATCCGGTCCGGCGGCCGCCTCGACTTCCTGTCGCCTGAGCACGAGCTCGGCGAACCGGAGCAGGGTGACAGGCTGGTCCTGCTGTCGGCGCCCTGCAGGGACACCCGGCCAGCGTCCGATGCTCGGTCCCGCGCCGATGCACTCACCGGCTAGGCGGTCCAACGCGCCCGACGTCCGCAATTCACCCGCAATCGTGCCGCATCGCCCCGGCCTGCCCACTTGGCCGCCGCGACCGAATCCCTGAAGCCACGTGCATCGGCGACGTCACCGCGGCCGTCGGTGGGCACGGCACGGACACGGTGAGCATGAGCCAATATCTCGTCAGGCGCGCCAACGTCCTCGTCCTCGTCGTCCCACTCGTCTTCCTCAGCGTGATCGGGGTTGTCAGTTGGGAGCGGCTCAACGCCTCGCGCGACGCCCGCGAATGGTCGCAGCACAGCTACGCCGTGCTCTCCACGATGAAGGACCTCGCCATCGCGCTGCGCGACGCGGAGCGCGGACAGCGCGGCTATCTCCTCACCGGCCGCGACGAGTACCTGGGCCCCTACCACGCCGCCCGCGACCGTCTCGGCCTGCTCCAAGGCGAGCTCCAGAAGCTGACCGCCGACAACCCCGCCCAGCAGGGGCGCCTGCGCGCCCTCTCGCCGGCTGTCCAGCACAAGCTGGAGGAACTCGCGCAGACCGTGCAGGCCCGCCGCGACGGCGGCCTTGAGGCCGCCTTGCGCATCGTCAACACCGACGAGGGTCGGGGCCACATGCGCGCGGCGGAAACCGTGCTCGCCGCCATGCTCACCGACGAGCAGCGATTGCTCGATGAGCGCCTCGCCCAGAATGACGCCCGCGCCGCGTGGGTGCGTTGGCTCGTCATCGCCGGCTCGGCGCTCGCCGTCCTGACCCTGCTCTGGGCCGCCCGCCTCCTCAATCAGGCCTGGTCCCGCTCCTACGAGACCGAGGCCGAGCAGCGGGCGCTGGCGCTGCGCCTGCGCACCACCCTCGACAGCCTGAGCCAGGGCGTCGCGGTGTTCGGGCCCGACCGCACGCTCGCGAGCTGGAACGAGTGCTTCGTGGTCCTGCTCGACCTGCCCAAGGCCATGCTGCGCCCGGGCACGACCTACTCCGCCTTCGTCGAGCACACGAGCGAGCCCGACCGACCCTCCCTTGAGACCGAGGACCAGATCCGGCACGGGAGACGAAACCCGCGCGAGGCGGTCACCTACGAGCGGGAGCGCGCCGACGGGCACCACTTGGAGATCCGCCGCACGCCGATGCCGGATGGCGGCTTCGTGCTCACCATCTCGGACATGACCAAGCGCGCCCAGGCCGAAGGCGTGCTCCGGGAAGCCCAGAAGATGCAGGCCATCGGGCAGCTGACCGGGGGCATCGCGCACGACTTCAACAACCTGCTCCAGGTCATCCTCGGGAACCTGGAGTTCGTCCGCGCCAAGCTGACGGACGACGCCAGGCTGCAACAGCGGATCGAGCGCGCGGCGTGGGCGGCGCAACGCGGCGCGACCCTGACCGGCCAGCTCCTCGCCTTCGCGCGCAAGCAGCCGCTGGCGCCGGCCGCCATCGACCTCGCCGCAACCATGCCGGACCTGATCCCGCTGCTCCGCCGCACGCTCGGCGAGCACATCGAGGTGCGCTACGTCGAGACGGCGGGCCTATGGCCGGCGATGGCCGACCCGGCGCAGCTGGAAGCCGCGGTCCTGAACCTGGCGCTGAACGCGCGCGACGCCATGCCGGGCGGCGGCAGGCTCACCATCGAGCTCGGCAACAAGGTGCTGGACGAGGAGTATGCGCGCGACCACGCCGAAGTCGTTCCCGGCGACTACGCCCTGGTGGCTGTCTCCGACACCGGCCACGGCATGACGCCGGAGGTGGTCGCTCGGGTGTTCGAGCCGTTCTTCACGACGAAGCCGGACGGCAAGGGCACCGGGCTCGGCCTCGCGATGGTGTTCGGCTTCGTCAAGCAATCCGGCGGGCACGTGAAGGTCTACTCGGAGCCCGGCGAGGGCACAACGGTGAAGATCTACGTGCCGCGTGCTGTCGGGGCGGCCGCCGCGGCTCCGCGCACCGGCGCGCCCGTCGAACTGCCGCGTGGCACGGGCACGGTCCTGGTCGTCGAGGACGAGGCGGCGGTGCGCGAGATCGCCTGCGCGATCCTCACCGACCTCGGCTACCGGGTGCTGGAGGCGGCCGACGGCGAGGAGGCCATGCTGGTGTTCGGGGCGAACACGGCCTCCGTCGACCTGCTGCTCACCGACGTGGTGCTGCCGGGAAAGGTGCGGGGACGCGAACTCTCCGAACGGGTCCGCATGGTGCGCCCCGAGGTGAAGGTGCTCTTCATGTCCGGCTACACCGAGAACTCCATCGTGCACCACGGCCGCCTCGACGACGGCGTCCAGCTCATCGGGAAGCCGTTCAAGCGCGAGCAACTCGCTCGAAAGGTCGCGGAGGTCCTCGGAGCCCCAATCACCGCTCCGGAAGGCTCCGGCAAGGTGGTGGAGCTCAGGCCGAAGCGGGATACCTAAGGCGGACCGGCGCACCTGCAAGCGCGGGACGCGTCACCGGTCCGCAGGCTATGCTGGCCCCATGGTCGCCGAGGAAACCGAGCTCGCAATGGTCAGGCGACACCTCCGAGAGGGCGGCATGAACGTCGCCCGGCAGACGGCGCTGGTCGACCGCCTGAGGGCGGAGAACCTTCCCGTCGCGGAGGCCGAGGCCCTGCTCGCCACCTTCGAGGACCGCCAGCGCCAGCACGAGGCCCATCTGGCGAGGGCAGAGGCCGAACGCGGAACGTAGGGCGCTCGCCGGGCAGGCGGGGGACACGTCCGTCACGGCAGCGCCCGGACGGCGTCGAGGAGCTGGGACTGCCTGTAGGGCTTGGGCAGGAAGCGCCCGTCGTCGGGCGGGTCCTCGTCCCGCAGTGCGAACCGTCCCGAGGTCACGAGGAGCCGGATGTGCGGCCAGCGCTCGGCTACGCGCCCGGCGAGCGCCAGCCCGTCCAGCGTGCCCGGCATGTCGATGTCGGTGAACAGCAGGTCGACTTGCGGCTCGCGCTCAAGCATCCCCCATGCCTCGTCAACCGTGTGCGCCTTCATGACGTCGAAGCCGGCCTCCTCCAGCATGTCGACCGCGACCATGCGGATGATCGGTTCATCCTCAACGACGAGTACGGCAGGGCGTGCGGTGGTCGTTCGGTGGGACATCCGGAAATGGCCAGGGTGAGATGGGGCGCTTCGTGACGGGCAGGTCGGGCGGTGCGTTTCAGCTTGGCAGCAGATTGCGTAGCCGCGACCGATTACGGCTTCAGCCCTCGTCCTGGAAGTTGCGCAGGGGTGCCTCGACCGCGCAGGTGACCCCTGTCGGCGCGTAATCCAGCGAAAGGACGCCGCCGACCTGGCCGATCAGGCCGCGCTCGATCAGGCGCGTCCCGAAGCCCTTGCGGGCCGGCGGCTCGACTGGGGGACCGCCGCGCTCGCGCCAAGTAAACCGCAGGGCCGGGCCGGTGTCAGGCGCAGAGACGGACCGGGACAGGTCGACCTGCCCGTCCGGGACGGAAAGCGCGCCGTACTTCACGGCGTTGATGGTCATCTCGTGCAGCATCAGCGCGAGCGAGAGCGCCGCCTTCGCGCCGACCTCGATTTCGGGGCCGTCGACCCGCACACGCTGCGACGCCCCCTCCAGAACGCCGATGCCCTCCCGGACGACCGCCGCGAGCGAGGCGCGTTCGGCAACGCCGCCGAGCAGGATGTCGTGCGCCTTACCGAGCGCGATCAGGCGTCGGGAGAGCACCTCGCGCGCGTCGTCCACGTCGGTGGCGCCCCGTAGGGTCTGGGTCACCACGGCCTGCACCATGGAGAACAGGTTTTTCATGCGGTGCGAGAGCTCGTGGTTAAGCAGGCGCTGCCGCTCCTCGGCCCGCAGCCGGGCGACGCCGACCTCGACGCGGTCCGCCACCGCTCGCATGAATTCCAGCTCCTGTGCGGTCCATGTCCGGGGCACGCGGTCGTGCACGAAGAACAGCGCCACGGTCCTCCCACGCTCGCGCAGCGGGGTATCGACGAAGGCCGCTAGGTCGATTTCCTGCAGCGCTCGCACGAACGAGGCGGTGCGCGGATCGGTTGCCACGTCGTGCACCACCAGGGGCTCGCCCCGCATGAAATCATGGTGGAAATCGCCGTAATCGGCGAAGCGGTGGAGGCCGGCGATGCTCGCCTGACCCGGCGCCGTCCAGTCCGGCTCGATGGTCACGTGCTCGCCCGTCGCGTCGAGGCCGCCAAAGCCGGCGCGACTTGCGCCCAACGCGGTGCCGGCGACCGTGGCCGCCGCCCGCGTCACCTCGGCAACCCCGGTCAGGTCGCAGTCGGTCCCCGAGCTCCAGCAGAACGCCCTTGTACCGCTCGCTTTCGGCCAACGCGTCCCGGTCTGCCCTCTGCCCGGTGATGTCGCGGGCCACGCCGACGAAGCGGATCGGTCGGCCGGCCTCATCGTATTCGAGCTCGCCCTTGCGGGCGATCCATCGCAGTTCCCCCGTGTCGGGCCGGCGGATGCGGTACTCCACGTCCCGCGGGGCCTGACCGCTCCGCCGCGTTTCCGCCGTCGAGATGAGGTGCGCATCCTCGGGGATGATGAGGTGCTCGAAGGCCGTGGAGGGGTAGCTGTCGCGCGGAGGCAGGCCGTAGAGACGGCAGAACTCGGGCAAGGCGTGCAGGATGCCGTCCAGCCCGTTGGCGAACACGCCGACGCCGCCAGCCTCTTGCGCCCGGCGCAGCCGGGTCTCGGCCTCGCGCCGGGCAGCGGCCTCGCCGATCTCGGCGAGGCCGGCCGACACGGTGCCGGCGGGAACCTGGGCCAGCTTGAGGTCCAAGGCGGTGAAGGCGCTGCGCCGGCTTGATTAGCTTCAGCACCCCGATTGCCTCACCGGCTCGCCTGACCGGCACCAGCGCGCAGGAGCGCAGGCGAAGGGAGGCGACGAGATCCCGCTTGACCCGGGGGTCCTCCAGAACGTCGGGCACCAAAATGGGCTCGCCGGAGAGCAGGCATGCCCCTGCGAGGCTGTTTCGCAGCGGAAGCCGCAGGCCGGCGTGGACCACGAGCACGCCCTTGGTGGCACGGTAGACCAGCTCCTCGCCGTCCAGCGTCTCGATGACGGCACCCTCGGCATGCGGCACGGCCACCATCGCGCCCACGACCAAGGCGTCCAGCATGGCCCCGATGTCGCCCTTGGCCACGGACATGGCGGCCTGGGTGCGGATCAACTCCTCGCTCCGGTCGAGCAGACGCCGCTGCTCGGCCAACGCGCGGCGTAGCTCCATCTGCGCCATGACCTGGTCGGCCAGCGCCCGCAGGGACTCGGCCTGCCCCGCCGTCAGCCCGGACGGGCGCGGAGCGACGTCGATGACGCAGAGGCTCCCCAGCGCCTTGCCGCCCGGCGTGCGAAGGGGCGCGCCTGCGTAGAACCGGATGCGGGGCCCACCGGTGACCGGGGGGTAGCCCGGGTGCGCGGATCGCGGCTCAGGTCGGGGATGACGAGCAGGTCCGGCTCGACGAGTGCGTGGGCGCAGACGGAAGCGTTCAGGTCCGTCCCGCACTCCGGGAAGCCGAGGCGTGCCTTGAACCACTGGCGGTCGCCGGCGACGAGGCTGACCAGGGCCACCGGATTCTCGCAGTTGTTGCGGGCGAGCAGGACGATATCGTCGAAGTCCTTCTCCGGGGCGGTGTCGAGGATGTCGTAAGCGGCCAGGGCCGCGAGCCGGGTCGGGTCGACCAGGGTATCCAAGGCGGGTGCAGATACGGTCATGGAGAGGCCGGCGCTACGGGGCCCCGCGCGGAACCGACGGGCGCGGAGCGTCTGGGATATACGGCCATGCGTCGCCCATTCGCTTCGTTCAGGCAACGCTTGACCCTGTCCCGATAGCGCGAAATCGGCGCGCGGTGCAGCTTATGCCGGCGCCAGATGCCGAGAAGGCACGGGATCCTCGACCGGTCGCCATCGCGGGGCCGTTAGGATGCCGCGATCAGATCCTTGATGCGCGTGGCCAGCGCCTCCATCACGAATGGCTTGGTCAGCACCGCCATGCCGGGCTCAAGGTGGCCGTTGCCGACCGCCGCGTTCTCCGCGTAGCCGGTGATGAACAGCACCTTCAGGCTCGGGCGGTTCACGCGCCCGGCATCGGCCATCTGCCGGCCGTTCATGCCGCCGGGCAGGCCGACATCGGTGACCAGCAGGTCGATGCGCACGTCCGACTGCAGCACCTTCAGCCCGGCGGCCGCGTCCGCCGCCTCGATGGCCGTGTAGCCGAGATCCTCCAGCACCTCGGTGACCAGCATGCGGATGCTCGGCTCGTCGTCGACGATGAGCACCGTCTCGCCCTGCTCGGCGCGCGGGGCCGAAGCGAGGTCCGGCATTCCCTCGATGTCCTCCGCGTTGCCGTAGTGGCGCGGCAGGTAGATGCACATGGTCGTGCCCTGGCCGACCTCCGAGTAGATCCGCACCTGCCCGCCCGACTGCCGGGCGAACCCGTAGATCATGGACAGGCCCAGGCCGGTCCCCTCTCCGATGGGCTTGGTCGTGAAGAAGGGGTCGAAGGCGCGCGCGACGACCTCCGGGGTCATGCCGGTGCCGGTGTCGGTGACGCACAAGGACAGGTACTGGCCCGGCGGCAGGTCGCGCTCTCGCGCCGCACGGTCGTCGAGCCACTTGTTGGCGGTCTCGATGGTGATGCGACCCCCCGCCGGCATGGCGTCGCGCGCGTTGATGCACAGGTTCAGCAGCGCGTTCTCAAGCTGCGGCGGGTCAACGAGCGCCGGCCAGAGGCCCGCCGCCCCAACCACCTCGATGTGGATGGCGGGCCCGACAGTCCGGCGGATCAGCTCCTCCATGCCGTGGACGAGGGCGTTCACGCTGGTCGGCTTAGGGTCGAGCGTCTGCCGCCGCGAGAACGCCAGCAGCCGGTGGGTGAGTGCGGCCGCGCGCTTGGCCGCACCTTGGGCCGCCGTCATGTAGCGGTCGAGGTCGGTCAGGCGGCCCTGGCTCATGCGGGTCTGCATCAGCTCCAGTGAGCCGGAGATGCCGGTAAGCAGGTTGTTGAAGTCGTGGGCGATGCCGCCTGTGAGCTGGCCCACCGCCTCCATCTTCTGCGATTGCCGCAGAGCCTCCTCGGTCCTGGCGAGCGCCTCGGCGGCCTCCTTCTCGGCCTGCACGTCGCGACCGACCGCGTGGATGAAGCTCTCGTCCGGCACCGCCGTCCAGGATAGCCAGCGGTAGCTGCCGTCCTTATGCCGGTAGCGGTTCTCGAAGCGCGGGATGACAGAGCCGACGGAGAGGTCGCCGGCCGCAGCCGCGGTGGAGGCCGCGTCGTCCGGGTGCACCAGGTCCATGAAGGAGCGCCCGATGAGTTCGGCTTCGCTCCAGCCGAACAGAACGGTCCAAGCCGGGTTCACCGCGACGATGGTCCCGTCGAAGCGGGCCACCAGCATGACGTCGGTCGAGAGGCGCCACATTCGGTCGCGGTCGCGCGTGCGTTCCTCGACCTGCTCCTCCAGCGTGGCGGCCAAGTGCTCCAACTCGGCGGTGGCCCGCTTCCGGTCGTCGATGTCGGTGTTGGTGCCGACCCAGCGCAGGATCCGGCCGGCATCGTCGCGCACCGGCTCGCCCCGGACCAGGAACCAGCGGTAGGCGCCATCGGCGCGGCGCACCCGGTACTCGGTCTCGTAGACGAACTCGGCGGCGCGAGCCTGGGCCCAGGCGGCCGTGACCGGTCCCACGTCGTCCGGATGGACGATGCGGGCCCAGGCATCGGTGCCGAGCAGGCTGCCCTTCGGCTCGCCGCAATAGGCGTAGAACTGGTCGTTGAACCAGTACAGCGACCCGTCCGGGTATGCGGCCCAGACCTGGTTCGGAATAGCCTGCGCGAAGACCCGGAACTGCTCCTCGCTCTCGCGCCGGCGCGCCTCGGCGCGGAAGCGCTCGATGGCGGCGCGGGTGCGCTCGGCGACGTCGCGGACGAAGGCGAGCTTGTCGGTGCGCCAGTCGCGGACCTGCCGGTCGTGCAGGAAGAACACCGCCACGATGCGCCCACGCTCCATCACGGGCACGTTGATCAGGGCCCGGGCGCCGATGGCGAGGAGGGGACCCGGGTTGCCGGCGGTCCGCGGGTCGGCGGTGACGTCCCGGATTACGACCTCCTGTCCTAGTTCCAGGCCCGCGCGGACATCGCCGTAATCGGCGAAACGATGGCGACCGGCGACGCTCGGAATGCCCGGCGCCGTCCAGTCGCGCTCGATCTCGACGTGCTCCAGCGTCTCGTCGACCGTGCCGTATCCGGCGCGGTCGAGACCCAGCGTGCGCGCCATGATCTCGGCCCCGGCCGCTGCCATCTCGGCGGTGTCCCGGCATCCCTGGAGGCGGTCGCCTATGGCGATGAGGGCCGTACGGAAGGATTCCTGCCTGCGGCGCTCCGTCAGGTCGCGCGTGACGGTGCCGTAGCCGGTGACGGTGCCCGCCGCGTCACGGACCGGGAAGATGGTGTAGTGGACCGGGACGGCGGCGCCGGTCGAGAAGTTGCGGAACGAAAGGTCGCCTTCCCAGAAGCCGGCCTCGCCCACGGCGGGCAGGACCTCGTCCGCCACCGTCGGCCTGTCCCCGGGCTCGAAGTAGTCCTTTATGGCATAGCGGCGCACCTCCTCCAGGCTCTCCAACCCCACGAGCCTGCGACCGGCCTCATTCAGGAACTCGGCCTTCCCTCCCAGGTCCGCTATGCCGATGAAGTCGCTCGATTGCTCGACGAGGGCAGCAAGCTGGCGTGCCTGCGCTTCGGCAACCCGGGCCTCGGTGATGTCGAGCACGGTTCCGACGAAGCGCATGGGCGCGCCATCCCGGAAGACGGTGTTGCCCCGTGCGGCAAGGGTGCGTTCCACACCGCCGCGCCGGCCGACGACGCGGTACTCGATGTCGAAACCCTCGGGCGAGCCGATGGCGGCCCGGACGGCTCGGTCGGTCCTCTCTCGGTCGTCCGGATGCACCCCGGGCAGGAAGGCGCCTTCGTAGGAGACCGGGTCGTCGTCCGAGAGCCCAAACAGGGCGCGGGTACGCGCGTCCCAGGTCAGCGTGCCGGTGACGAGGTCGTAATCGTAGGTGCCGGTGCCAGCCGCCTCCAGGGCGAGCCGGAGCCGGTCCTCCGCCACCTGCAGGTCGGCCCTTGCGCGGTGGCGCTCGGCGATGTCGGTGACCATGACGAAGATGCCGTCGAGGACCCCATCCGCGGTCCGGCGCGGGATGTAGCGGATCTCCGATTGGCGGGTGGCGCCGTCCCGGTACGGCATCAGCGCGTCGAAGGTGACCTCCTCCCCGGCCAGGGCCCGTGCCATGAAGGGCAGCCGCGCCCGGTAGACCTCCTCGCCGACGACGTCGCGCATGGGGCGGTCGAGGATCTCGCCGGCCGGGAGACCGAACCAAGTCTCATAGTGACGGTTCACGAAACGGTAGACGTGGTCCTTGTCGATGAAGGAGATCAGCACCGGCAGCGCGTCGGTCACGACCTGAAGTTCGTCGCGGCTCCGCCGCGTCGCCCCCTCCGTGTCTGTGGCCTCGGTGCGGTCGCGCAGGATCTTGAGGAAGCCCAGGTCGCCACCGGCCGGCGAACGCAGGGGCATCATCTCGCCGTTGGCCCAAAAGTGCGAGCCGTCCTTGCGCATGTGCCAGCGCTCGTCGGCCACGCGCCCCGTCTGCAAGGCGCATCGCATCTCGGTAGCGGGCCGATCAGCTGCCTGGTCCTCGGGGGTGAAGAAGCTCGCCGCCGGCTGCCCGACCATCTCTTCGGACGACCAGCCCAGGATGCGCTCGGCGCCCGGGTTCCAGGCGGTGACGCGCCCTTCGTGGTCGGTGGTGATGATGGCGAGGTCGACGGCGCTGTTGAAGATCGCCTGGCATATGGCCGGGGTCGGCTCGCCGCGCATGGGTCGAGAGGAGGTGTTCAAGGCAAGGTTACGCGGAGTGTTCGAGGAGAAGGCGGGCGACCGGCGAAGGTGGAAGCCGCTTGCCTGTTATTTGAGGCGAGCCGTAGGCCAACCCATCCGGTTACGCAGTTGCCATGGGCCGGACCGCGTCCCGGGCTGGCGTCCGCAGTCAAGCGGACGCAGCGACGGTATCCGCCATGCGGGCCTGCCGCGCGCCGAGAGGCTTCCCGCCGCCGACCGTGGTGTCGCGGGCTGTCTGATGCTCCATCTCGGCGTTGAGTTCGGCCCCCAGCAGCACCACCGTCGTGGACAGCCAGATCCAGGTCATGAACCCGATGGCAGCGCCCAGCGAGCCGTAGGTCTCGTTGTAGCTGCCGAAGTGGGCCACGTACCAGGAGAACAGGCCCGACGCGACGAGCCACAGCGTGCCGGCCACTGCGCTGCCCCAGGTCACCCAGCGCCATTTCGGCTTCCGGCGGCTGGGGCCGAAGCGGTAGAGCACCGCCAGGCTGCCGATCACGAGGAGCAGCAGGGCCGGGAATCGAAGCAGGGCGATGTACCAAGCCTTTTGGTCGAGCCCGAGCATCTGCAGCGCGGCCGGCACCACGACGATGCCGGTGAGCGCCAGAACGACGAACACCAGCGCGCCGAGCGTGAAGGCCAGCGACTGCAGGTTCAGCATGACGAAGGAGCGCTTCTCCTCCTCCTCGTAGGCGATGTTGAGCGCGTCGAAGACCGCCTTCATCCCGCCGTTCGCACTCCAGAGCGAGATCAGGATGCTGACGATGGCGGTGAGGCCGAGCGCCGTGTCGCCCTTGTCCACCAGCCGCTTCACCTGGCCGCCGACGATGTCGATGGCCCCGTCCGGCAGGATGCCGCGCAACTCGTTCAGGTGCGCGTTGATCGTGCTGGGGTCGGACACCGCGCCGTAGATGGAGACGAGCGCCGCGATGGCCGGGAACAGGGCCAGGATGGCGTAGAAGGTGACGCCGGCCGCGACCAGCAGGATGCGGTCGTTTGAGAACTCCCGGTAGAGGCGCAGGGCGATGTCCTTCCAGCCCTTGGCCGGGATCTCGGACGGCGTGTCCGCCTGGCGGCCGCGTTCCGGCTCACGCTCGGCCACGTGCTCGGCCGCCGCGCCCTCGTGCGAGACGGGTTCGTCCTCAGAGCCGAGTTTGCGGTCGCCCTTTCCGGATCCGCTCGCAATGCGAGAGGGGCCTCCGCGTCGCCTCGGGAGGGCGACCAGGCCGACAAGCGCAACGCCCAGGAAGGCGGTCCACAAGGTCGGGGAGGTCGGCGTTGTGGCTGCAGGGGAAGGAGGTGGAGCGGGCTGGTCCGTCATGGCTCATCGAGACGCAGGGCACGCGGGCGGCCCTGGGGCATCGTCACAACGGGAATGGACACGCTTTGGTGCCAGTCGGTCGCCGAAATTCTGCTTCCCGATGCGGCCTCCGGGGGGAAGCGGTCGTTCGCACGGGGCCGCAATATCCAGGGCCCGGACCGTTCAGCCGCGGCAGGCCAGGGGCCCGGCCGCCCCGACGACTGTGCCTGCGCGATGGACGACCTGACCTCACGCATCCGGCACATGATGGAGGCATGACGCAGGCAGGCCCGTGCACGGGGCGCTGCGATGACCGGGCGGGAACGCGGCCGTCACCACCCGTGAACTTGGCCGCGCGAGGGCAGCACCGGCAAGCTGGCGCTCGTGCGCTACAACTTCGTGGCGCCCGTCGCCGAGGCCGGGGCGCCGGTCACCTCCGAACCCGACGCGAACGTGGCCGCCCGATGACGCACGAGGTCCTCACCGCGGAGAGCCTCAAGGCGTTCCCGCTTCCGGTGCCGCACGAGGGCAGCAAGGACGAGCGCGGCAGCGCACTTGTGCTTGGGGGCTCCAGGTCGGCCCCGGGTGCCGCCCTGCTGGCCGGCGTCGCCGCCCTGCGGGCGGGCGCGGGCAAGCTCAAGATCGCCACCGTCGAAAGCAGGGCCGGCCGCATGGGGCTGGTGGTGCCCGAGGCCATGGTCATCGATCTTCCCGAGACACCGGCGGGCGGCGTCGACGGCGCGCGCGGCACGGACTGCCTGCTCAAGGTGACGAAGGGCTGTGACGCGCTCTTGGTCGGCCCCGGGCTGGTCGAGGACGAACCGACCACGAAGCTGGCCGTGGACCTGCTGGAGGCGCTGCCGGATGCGTCCTCCATCCTCGACGCCGCCGCGGTCTGTGGCCTGGGCGCTTATGCTGAAGCCGTCCGCCGGCACGAGGGCCGTATGGTGATCACGCCGCATGCCGGCGAGATGGCGCAACTGCTGGGCCGCGGTCGGGAGGAGGTCGAGGCGGACCCACTCGACGCTGCGTTGAAGGCGGCCGACCTGCTGGGAGCCGTGGTGGTGATGAAGGGCGCCAAGACCTGGATCGTGGACCCGCAGGGCGCGCGTTGGCTCTATGAGGGCGGCGGCCTCGGCCTCGCGACGTCCGGTTCGGGGGACGCCCTGGCCGGCATCGTCGTCGGGATGCTCGCGCGCGGTCTGGAGCCGTTGGCCGCGGCGCTGTGGGGCGTGTTCCTCCACGGGGAGGCCGGCAGGCGCCTGGCAGCCTCCGTCGGCCCGGTCGGGTTCCTCGCCCGGGAGCTCCCCGGCGAGGTGCCGCACCTGCTCCGCGAGACGGCGGCCTAGGGGCCCGAATCCGATCCCTGGTACCCACTCGTGGAGGCCGTTCAGGGTGGCAAGCGGTTTTGGGGCTGTCGCCCGAAAGCCGACCTCGGGTTGCGCATCGGCGCAGCGCCATGCTCACTCGACGGATGGATGAGCGTACGACCATCGCCGATCTCGAACGTCGGCTCACAGAGAGCGAGACGCGGCACCGCCTCCTGATCGAGAGCTGGGTGCAGGCAGTGTGGGAGACGGATGCCCAGGGCGTCGTCGTCGCCGACAGCCTGAGCTGGCGCGCCTATACAGGGCAGGCTCTGGAGGAGTGGCTCGGCTACGGCTGGTTGGACGCGATCCATCCGGAGGACCGCGCCTACGCCGAGCGGCAATGGCGGGAGGCGGTCGCCGCGCATGGCCTTGTCAACGCCGAGTTCCGCCTTCGCGCGCCCGACGGAGGGTGGCGCTGGACCAATGTCCGCGCCGCTCCCGTGTTCGACGCGGGAGGAAACATCGAGAAGTGGGCCGGCATGAACATCGACATCGACGCCAGTAAGGGCGCCGAGGCGCGGTTGCGCGAGAGCGAGGAGCGCTACCGGACGGTATTCGAAGTGATCGACGAGGGCTTCTGCGTCGTCGAGCCGATCCATGACGCGGACGGAAACGCGACGGACTACCGCATCATCGAGGTGAACCCGGCGTTCGAGCGGCAGACGGGCCTCACGGACGTGACGGGCCGGCTCGACTCGGAAATCGCAGGAACCGAGCCGCGGTGGATCGAACTCTATGCTGAGGTCGCGCGAACTGGCGAGAGCAGGCGGCTTCAGGATTATCACGAACCTACGGGCCGTTGGTACGACGTCCACGTCGGTCGACTGGGCGACACGACCAAACCGCGCGTCTCGATTGTCTTCACCGACATCACCGCACGCAAGAAGGCCGAGACGGCGCTGCGCGAGAGTGAGGAGCGGCAGGCGTTCCTGCTCAAGCTGAGCGACGCCCTCCGGCCGCTCGCGGATGCGGTCGAGATCCAGTCCACCACGACCCGGCTGCTCGGCACGCACCTTAACCTCGACCGGGCGATGTACGCCGAGGTCGATGGCGAACTCGGCAACGAGTCCGGAACGATCCGCGGTCAGTACGTGCGGCCTGCCAATGGCGGCCTGCCGTCGGTCACCCCGTTCCCGGAGCGGTTCGCCTATCGCCCCTACGGCGAGCGCACGATGCCGGGGCGCTATCGCGGTGACCTCCTGGTGGTCGCCGACATCGACGCCGTCCCTGGCTTTGACGTGTGCGAGCGGGCTGCTTGGGCTGCGGCCAACGTGCGGGCCGCCATCGTTGCGCCGCTCGTCAAGGGCGGGCGACTGGTGGCCGAGTTCGGCGTGCACAGCGCGATGCCGCGTGCGTGGACCGACCACGAGCTATCGCTTGTTCGAGAGGTGGCCGAACGCACCTGGGCAGCGGCGGAGCGTGCCCGCGCCGAAGCGGCGATGCGTGCGGGCGAGGAGCGGCTGCGAATGTTCGGTGATGCCTCGTCCGACGTCCTCTGGATCCGCGATGCCGAGACCCTGCGGTGGATCTACCTGACGCCAGCCTTCGAGACGATCTACGGCCTCGACCGAGACACGGCGCTGCGCGGCGACAACATAACGGGCTGGCTCGACCTGATCGTACCCGAGGACCGTCAGACCGCTCTCGATGCCATCGAAAGCGTGCGCATGGGGCAGCGCGTTGCCTTCGAGTACCGCATCCGCCGCCCGGGCGACGGCGCAGTCCGCTGGGTGCGCAACACCGACTTCCCGATGCGCGATGCGGCCGGGCGGGTGTGCTGGCTCGGCGGCGTCGGGCGCGACATCACTGAGGAGAAAGTGTCCGCCCAGCGTCAGGAAGTGCTGGTCAACGAGCTGCAGCACCGTGCTCGCAACCTGCTCGGCGTGGTCAGTGCCGTGGCGAGCCGCACGATGAAGCAGGGCGGCGCAGTCGAGGCGTTCGAGGAGCGTCTGCAGGCGCTCAGCCGGGCTCAAGGCCTGCTCAGCCAGCAGGGCAGCGACACCGTCGAAGTCGGAGCCCTTGTCCGCGCCGAGCTCGCCGCGCATGCACAGGAAGGATCGGTGCGGGTACGCGTCGGTGGTCCGGAGGTGAAGCTCACGGCGCGGCAGGTGCAGAACTTCGCCCTGGCCCTGCATGAGCTGACCACCAACGCCGTGAAGTACGGGGCGCTCAAGGACGACCACGGCTGGCTCTCGGTCACTTGGGATGAGGTGCAGGACAGGCGTGGGCGGACGCGCCTGACGCTGAGCTGGACTGAGAGCGGGGTGGCCGTGGGGCCGCAGGCGGTGACGCGGCGCGGCTACGGCACCGAGCTGATCCAGGAGGCGCTCGCTTACGTGCTAGAGGCTGATGTCGAGTACGAACTGAGCTCAGACGGCGTGCGCTGCCGGATCGAGATGCCGGTCGGCCAACCTGAGTGAACGGGGATCTGTGCAGCTCGGTTGGCCTCAGGGAGATGCCTGCGCGAGGAGTGTTTACGCCCGACCCTGCCCTGCCGCTCGATGGCCGTCGCGTCCTCATCATCGAGGACGAATACCTCATCGCCATGGAGGTGAAGCGCTGGCTGCAACGAGCAGGCGCCAATCCTGGGCGCTTGGGACGACTACCACCGCCAGCCGACGTTCTCGGGCGGTGCTTCGCGCTTCGCGGCGGTGCAGCTCGGCGGCATCGAGGCGGTGTTCTACGCATGGCGGAGGCATCTCGCCGAGACCGGCCGAGGCAGTGACCCGCACCAGCTCGCACGCCTCGGCGAGGGTGCCATCGCGGTCGAGAGCGCGCGAGGCTGGGTCGAGCGTGCGGCCCGGACCGTTACCGAGGACGAACTCACCCCCGAGCGCATTGTCGCCTTCGTCAACTTGGCCAGGTTGGCCATCGATCGAGCTGGCATAGAAGTTCTGCAACTCGCCCACCGCTCCGTCGGCTTACAGGGCTTCCTGCGCGAGCACCCCCTGGAGCGGCTCTCGCGCGACCTCACCACCTACCTGCGCCAGCCCGCGCCGGACCGGGCGCTCACGACGGCGGCCGCCGAGATCCTGGAAGCCCGCGGCGCTGCGGGAGATCTGTTCGAGGCGGGAGCCGCGCGACGACCCGGTACGTCCATTCCCTGCCGGCGAGCTACTTCGACGAGCGCTACGCCGAAAACCCGGACCCCTGGGAGTTCGAGACCAGCGACTACGAGCGGGCGAAGTACGCGGCCACTCGCGCCGCGCTGCCACAGGCTCGGTACGCTTCCGCGCTGGAGGTCGGCTGCTCCATCGGCGTACTGACCGAGGCGTCTGGCGAGCGGTGCGATGCCCTCGTGAGCCTCGACCTGGCCGAGCGCGCCCTGTCGCGGGCGCGCGAGCGGTGCCGGGACTTGTCGCATGTACGTTTCGAGCTCGCGCAGGTGCCCGGACAATGGCCGGGGAACTCGTTCGACCTGATCCTGCTGTCGGAGGTCGTCTACTACCTCGATGCAGGGGACCTAACGCGCTTGGTGGACCGTGTCCAAGGCTGTCTTCGGCCAGGCGGTGACGTGGTGTTGGTTCATCGGACGGGTGAAACGCATTATCCGCTCACCGGAGACGAGGCCGCTGAACGCTTCATCGATGGCACGCGAGCGTTCCTGCGTGTCTTCGGCCAGTCCAGGACGGACAAGTACCGGCTCGATGTGCCGGCTCGCCACGAAGACGCGCGGCCCTAGGCTTCAGCTTGACGGCGGGACGCTCGGAACAGGTCTTGAGTGCGACCGGTCAATGTAGGAGGCCAGATGCATCCCTCTGGGCTTCCTGACGCGCAATCTCGCGCCCGACGTCGCACAGGGCATCATCGATCTGGGGCAGGAGCCATTCGGCGGCATCGACGGCCGACGAGCGGGCTCTCAACAGGTGGTCCGCGAGCAGGTCGAGCTTCGACATGGGTGCGAACTCGCCTGTCGGTTGCACCACCCGGTAATGGCGCAGCTCCGCGCCCGCTATGAGGTCCTGCCCGCTCTCCAGCCTGCTGACGATGCCGAGAAAGCCGATGAACGCCGCGCCTTTCGGGGCGAACGAGGGGGCGGCCGCACCTGCCACCCACATGTGGTCGCCGGTGTATCGCCGCAGCCGGTAGCGCAGCGTGAAGGTGCATCGGTGCTCGAAGGCTTGCAGGAACGCGCCACATATCATGTCCCGCTCTTCGGGATGCACCGCCTCCAACCATCCGAGGCCTAAGCTTTCCGATGGCGGCTGGCCCGTGACGGCGGACCATTCCTCGCAAATGTAAGTGACGCATCTATCGAGTTCCGCGGCCCAGATCATGGCGACGTCTCCCTTCCGGTGGCAGAATTAACCTGCCGGAGGAGGCTGTCCATCCCGGAAGCCGGTAGTCCGGCGCGCCTCAGATTGCCCGCATTTGGAGAATTTTCTTTTACAGGAAGACCAACGCCAAGCTTGAGCCGATGACTTCGCGTCCGCTATCCGGCACCGAAACCGGTCGCCTTCTACTGGAGCGGATCGCGGCTGCGCTCGATCTCCCGGTGGGCATGTTCCTCGACGTCGAGCCCGAGGGGGGGCCGACGGAGCAAGCCGGCAGCACGCTCGCCGAGCAGCTCCTGGTCTTGGCCGACCTCTTCAAAAGGATCGACGACCCGAAGGTACGAGGCGAATGCCTCGATTTCGTGCGGAAACGACTGGAGCGATGATGAGACCCCGGTGACGGGGATTATTGCGGCGCACACCATGAATGCCGATGAACGATTTCACGTGTCCCGGCGTTGATCGACGTAGAACGCTTTATATCCTGGAGAAACGCCCATGTTGACGCGGACACTCAGCCTCGCAACGCTGTTTTCGCTTGCTCTTTCAGGGTCTGTCTTTGCGCAGACGCCCGCCGGCGGCGGTCGTACGGAAGTCAATATGAACAATCCCGGCAGCGTGAAGAGCAATTCCGAAAAGGCCGCGGAACGGACGGGCTCGACGGGTTCGGGAATGGCTCCGGGCACCAGTGGCGGCCCTCGCGTCAGCACGCCCGGCGCCCCGGCCGGCAGCAGCATGGGGAACGGGGCGACCGGCAGTGGCGCGGCGCCGAGCGGCAAGTAGCCTAGAGCGCCCTGCATCATGACGATGGCGCGGCGTCCGCCTTTGACGTCGCCCGGCCAAGGCGGCACTCTGAACCGTCCTCACGAGGGACACCCGCCGGCCCGGTCCGAGCAGACCCCCGGCCTAATGGGTCGGGCCGGTGGGCCTTGTTGACGCCTGGCTGTTCTGGACCTCCCCGGCCCACGCAGGGCGGTTCGGATTGGCGGCTTCGCCGGGGAGTGCAGGGGACAGCCGGGAGTTGGTTGAGTAAGATTTCGAGGGTAGCGGGTGCCGCGTAGCGTTCCCCGGAACGCGTTACATGTCCGGGGCACGAGGCAGAGGCCTCAGCGCCGCCGGGCGGCCCTGGCGTCGCGGGCCACGGGCGGTCTTTCCGTGATCCGCCGGCATGCGGGCCCATGCGGCGTCGGTCGTGCTCGATGGCGAACACGTGGGCGTAGAGGTTGGCCAACCAGCCGCGCCCCTCGACCGTCAGGTCTGAGAAGCAGGCCGCGTCCCTGATGACCGGCTCGACCTTCGCCCAGAAGAACGCCGGGTAACGCTCTGCCAGGTCGGCCGGGCTGCCGTATCCCAGCTGGCGGTCGAGGCCGACTTCGGCGAACTCGTGGAACAAGGCGTTCAGCTTGCGCGGGTAGAGCGGGTCGCCGAGTTGCCCGATCAGGTCCGCGGCTCGCAGCCGGCCCGCTTCCGTGCCGGTCTCGCGGTGCTCGTCGTCCTCCGGCACGGGAAAGCGGGTCAGCTCGATGGCACGGATCACCCGTCCCGCGTCGACGAGGTCGTGCGTGCCGAAGCGTTCCCGCACCGCCAGCTTCGAACGTTCGATGTGGTAGGGCGCCCACGCCGCTTCCGAGGCGCCGCGCGACGGCTCACGGTCGTGCCCTGCGCGTCGATGACGAAGGCGTTCGCCCGGTCGCCCGAGCAGACCCCGCGCACGTAGCCGATGTCGTGGTAGAGGGCGGCCACGATCATGTGCAGCCAGTCCTCCGGCGTGACGCCCTGCTGCAGGAAGCGCCCGCGCAGTTTATCCTGGGCGACGAGGGTGACGAGGGTCGTATGGTCGCCGTCGTGGTAGAGCGCGTCGCTGCCGACGGTGCCCTCGATCATGAGGCGCGCGGAAGCCTCGATGATTTCGGCGTAGCGCGGGTCACGGCTGCCGAAGGTGTGTCGGTAGGTGAGCGCGGGGTGCTCGCCCAGGGCGTTGGCCACGACCTTCGTCATATCGAACATGACAGGCACCTGGCGTCGGGACGGGACGCCGGCGTGCGGTGGTGCGCCTGCCGGCTCGGAGTGACTTATGTGGGCCTGTGAGTATCCCGCACCCTCGCCGCCGGTATGCGCCACCCTCCCGCAGGAAACAGGGGCAACGCTCCTGATGAAGGTACCGATTCGTTCGTCAGAAGGCCACCGGGCGAGTTGACCGGGTTTCCCCGTGAGTTTGGCAAGCCTAGCCCCGATGCGGTCCTGCCAAGCCTGCAAATCCAACGGCCGGTAAGCCCCCTTTCGCTAGGGAGCGCTTCCTGCGGGCACGCTGGATCGATGCTCATGACATAGCGGTCGTGAAACCTGGCGGCCACGGTTCAGGCCGACGGCAGGGAACTCGGCGGCGCCATCGATAGGCCGGCGCCGCAGGGGAAGACGAGGCGCCCGGCTTTCATGGAGGCAGCAATCGCGCACGAACCGCCGCGTCCAAACCGCCCCCTTCGTCCGCCGGATCTTCGCCAAGGCGATAGACCGAAGGCACGCCTGAGGTAAAGCAAGGTGATCCGGCTTCCCGTTGCCCGCCCCTAGGGTTCACCGGTGCGTCGCACCCTGGAAGTCTCGCCGGCATAGGTGCGCGTGACCGCCGGGGCGATGGGAAGGTTCGAGGCGTCTCATCCCGGGCCAGCATACGAACACGTGCTGGTGCATCATGCCTGACCTGGAGGGCCGCCAGACCAACGCCGGGAAGATCCGGCTGCGGTTTCCTTACGGCAGCGTGAGTTGCACCGCGTGCGGAGCTCTGGCGGGTAGGCCGTACAACTCGCCCATTCGGGCGATGAACTCGGTCTGCCCTCCGTAGCTGGGGTGGCGGACCCGCTCGGCCTTCATGCCCAAGTCCGCCAGGGCCGCCTCCGCGTCCCTGCCAATGGCGACCAAGGCTCTGGGCCGCAGTTCCGACACGAGCCATTCGAGGAGGTGGCGGGACGCCTGCCGTTCCCGACGGGTGTGGCAGCGATTGGACAGCGGGTCGCCCGACGCGTGCGGATGGAGCGGGAAGACGTTCCAGAGGAAGATCGGACGCCGCAGGTCCCGGAGAACCTGCCAGATCACCGTCGCCGTGCGCTCGGTCATCGCGGGCCCGCGGGTGGCGCGCGCGAGCGGCAGCTGTCCGTAGAGACCGGCATGGGCGGAGAGGTGGGCCTCGTCCGTGAGCGCCAGCCCCGTGCGCCGCCCGCCGCGGTACCCGAGGTCGCGCGCGATCCAGATCGAGTCGACACCTCCGGCGAGCGCCGCCTCCAGGACGAGGCGCAGGTTCTCCCGCCGGACCTGAGGCGCATCGACGCCGTCGTGGTCCGGGCAGGCCTCGGCGTAGGGGTTGAAGGTGTCGCTGAAGCGAAGCGCCGCGAGGGCCTCGATGAAGGCGCCAGGTGTCATGTCGGCAGGTCCTCGACCAGCATCTTCCGCCCGACCAGATCGAGACGAAGGCGCCCGCGGCGCTTCTCCCGCAAGAAACGAAACGCTTCGTTACCGGCGAGGATGGCCTCTTCCCAAAGCCAGAGCGGGCAGGCCTCGACCTCGTAGCCGCGCACGAATTGCCTCACCGATTTCAGGAAGGCGAAGCCTAGGTCGCCCGGGCGCTGACCTTCGAAGAAGCCGAGCTGCTTCGCCTCACCGAAGACGAAGGTCGCCACGCCCTCCTCGATCAGGATCGCGCGCGCCCCGTCCTGCCCCTCGTCGACGCGGGCCTCGCTTTTCCTCTTCAGGCGGAACAGCGCGCGCGTCACCGGCGACCAGCCGAGGACGGCGGCGTAGGCATAGTGGAAGGCGTCGTGGAACCGGTAATCGTCCGGCTTCATGATGTTGTCGGTCAGGCGATCGCCGATGAAGATGCCGTTGCATCGCTGCACGACGTACCGCCTGTCGTTGCCGCCGGTGCGCTCGAAGATGTCGATGGTCAACGCGCGGGGCAGGCGTTCCTCGTCCGGGAACGCCTCGTCGAACAGCGGCGGGGCCACGCGCGTCGCCGGCCAACGGTCCTCGGCCTTCGCGAGGTTGCGCATGGCGGCCTGCTCCAGGGTGACGCCGGCCTCGTTCGCGGCCGCGACGAGAAGGCCGAACACCGCGGAGAGACGCTCCGGGAGGTCCGGGCTTCCCGCGAGGTCGCCCCGCGCCCCTAGCGCGGCCAGCCGGCCCACGGCCCCGGCCAGCTGTAGCAGGGTGTGCTCGAAGGCGACGGTCGGGACGTGCAAAGGCAAGGCGCGCTGCGGCTGCACGTCCGCGAAGGTCGGCTCGGGTCCCCCGGCGACGTCGCGGCCGGCGAGATCCCCCAAGCGCAGCCCGGCGTGATCGGCGATCACCGCCAGGTACCAGAGCGCGTCGCCCATCTCCTCGACGACGCTCGCCTCGTAGCCGAGATAGGACCGCGCGTCGCGCTGCTTCTTCTTGGTCTCGCTCAGCAGGCTGCCCGTCTCGCCGAAGAGGCCGAGCACGGCCAGGTCGAGGCCGGTGCCCTTCCCGCGCGTCCGGTCCGTCCGGATCGCCCCGGCTTGATAACCGTTCAGGCTAAGCGGCGCCGTATCCATGTCCCCTCCCCGCTCCGGGTTGGCATATCCTCAGGTTGCCATCGTCGGACCTTTTCGGCGCTCAGTCCAGGGTGCCGGTGCCCACACACGCCGCGGCGGAATCACCCTTGCCATACCGGCCGCGGCTGACCACCTAAACTTTAGTAAGCCAGGCTCCCGGGCGAAATGCGCGACGGAAGGACCTGGGCATTGGGGAGAAGCCGCACATGCCGAAGGTTCGCGTGCTCGGTCCTGTCGATGACGAGGAACGCACGGCCCTGCTCAAGCTCTTGGCCGAGGCGGGCTGCGAGGTCGTGGACGAGGAGGTCGCCGCCGTCGAGCCCGACGAAGGGGACGACGAGGAAGGGGAAGACGACGAGCACGTCGAGGATCCCGTTGCGACGGAAGACGGCGAGCCCGCGGATGACGAGGTCCGGGCCGGTCACGCCGAGACGCCCGACGAGGACTTGGGGGTGATCGTGCTGTCTCCCGATTGCCTCGCGGACGAGGAGCTGGGGCGCGTGATGCAACGGGCCGCCGCCCAGGGTCGTCGCGTCATCGGGATCTGGCCTCCTAGAACCCAGGACGAGACGCTGCCGCGCGCGTTCGAGGATTACGGCGGCGATACCGTCCCCTGGGATGCGGGCAGCCTGCGGGGCGCCTTACCGCGGAGGAACGCGAAGCCCGAGTGGTTGAAGCCCGACGCCCAGCCGCGGGCGGAGCGCCCGACCAAGCGGAACAAGTGCTGAGGCCGGCGTGCGCGTCCACTCCTACGTGATCGACCACGACCTCGGGTTCGCGCCCAATCCGTTTCACCGGGTGTGCACGCTGAGCGCGTGCAAACCCCTGATCCGGCAGCACGCGAGCGTCGGGGACTTCGTGGTCGGGACCGGCTCGATCCCGAACGGGATCAAGGACCGTGTCGTCTATTGGATGCGGGTCGACGAGATCCTCACCTTCGACCGGTACTGGGACGACGCTCGCTTCGGCGCCAAGCGACCCGTGATGTCCGGCAGCCGCATGCAGATCTACGGCGACAACATCTACCGCCGCTCGGCCGACGGCACCTTCGTCCAGGCCGATTCCTTCCATAGCGAGCCCGGGGGCGTCACCAGCCTGCCGAATCTGGTGCGCGACACCGGTCGGACGGACCGGGTGCTTCTCGGGCGCGAGTACGCCTACTGGGGCGGGTCGGGCCCGCTGGTCCCCCAGGGACTGCGCGATCTCGTGCACAGCACGCAGGGCCATCGGAACCAGTTCACGCCCGAGCGGGTGAGCGCTTTCGTGACATGGCTCCGCGGCATGCCGGGCCGCGGCTTCCTGGGTCGGCCGGCGAACTGGCCAGCCTGAGAGCCGAGCGCCCCGGCGCCCCCATCGCCGGCGAGGACGGCCCGCGGACCCGGTCGCGAGGCCGTGGGCGTGACCCGCGGAGAGGCGGCCTCGCCCCGGTCCTTCGGCGACATCGACGCCGCGCGCCGGCTGTCCCCGACGGGCGGCTCGCCTCGGAAGGCGCAGCGCCTGTCGGAATGAGCCTGGCTCAGAGGCCTCTACCGCCGCCGTGCCCCGTGCGATGCCCAGAGGCCCTTGAGTAGAGGCGGCGGGCGGCGACCTTTCATCCGGTCCGGCTGGAAGTCCGGGCGGACAGCCGTTCGTGGCCCTGGATCTGGCCTCGATCCGTCGAGACGCGGCGGCGGCACGCGATCCGAGACAGGGCGTTCCCGAAGGCGTTGGATGGCGGCGGCACGCGTCGGGTTACGCCCTCCCGCCGCGTGGGCGCCGCCTCGTTCGGTCCGGGGCTGCCTCGGTGATGCCGATCCATGCGCGCGGCTGCGCAGGACACGCTCTCATGAAAGCGTGTCCCGTTTTCGGCTCAGCGACAGCGACGCTCTCAACACAGCTTGTCCCGATTTACCCGGAACCTTGTCCCGCCGTGATGCGGTCGCCCTGATCCGACCGCTCGCGAGGCCGTCCGGCTAAGGCGTTCGTGGGTCGGTCCACGCCACGACATGGCCTCGTGGAGCGGACCGGAAGGACGCCTTGGCCTTGCCGAACCGGACGTAGAGCGCCGGAAGGACCAGCAGCGTCAGGACGGTCGCGCTGGCCAAGCCGCCGATGACGACGGTCGCCAGCGGCCGCTGCACCTCCGCACCCGTGCCCGTCGCCAGGGCCATCGGCACGAAGCCGAGGGCGGCGACCAAGGCCGTCATCGCCACCGGCCGCAGCCGGGTCAGGGCGCCCTCGCGGACGGCATCCGGAATCGCCGTTCCCTCCGCCACGAGCGCGCGGATGTGGTTCAGCAGCACCAAGCCGTTCAGGACCGCGACGCCCGAGAGCGCGATGAACCCGACCGCCGCCGAGACCGAGAAGGGCATGTCGCGCAGCCACAGGGCCGCCACGCCGCCGGTCAGGGCCATCGGCACGGCGCTGAACACGATCAGCGCGTCACGCCCGGACCCGAGCGCCCCGAGGAGCAGGATGAAGATCAGCGCGAAGCAGGCCGGCACGACCACCGTCAGGCGCTGGCGAGCGGCCGTCAGGTTCTCGAACTGCCCGCCCCGCTTCACCTCGTAACCGGGCGGCAGCCGCACCTCGGCGGCGATGCGCGCCTGCGCCTCGGCCACCAGCGAGCCGATGTCGCGCCCGCGCACGTTCGCGGTGACCACGACGCGGCGGCGGCCGTTCTCGCGGCTCACCTGGTTCGGCCCCTCGGTGAAGGCGAACGAGGCGAGCTGCCGCAGCGGCACGCTCAAACCGCCGGCCGGCCCGGGAGCGGCCGGGACCCCGGTGCCCGCCCGCGCGGGCGCGGCCTGCGAGGGCGGCAGCGGCACCGGCAGGTTCCTCAGTGCCTCGACGTCGCCCCGGACGTCGTCGGCCAACCGGACCACGATGGCGAAGCGACGGTCGCCCTCGAACACCAGCCCGGCGTCCTTGCCGCCGACAGCCGTGCCGATGACGTCCTGCACGTCCGCCATGCTCAAGCCGCGCCGGGCGATCTCGCGCCGGTCGACCTTGATCTCCAGGAACGGCAGCCCGACCGCCTCCTCGACCTTCACGTCGGCGGCGCCCTCCAGGCCGCGCAGGATGCCCGCGATCTTGCGGGCGCCCTCGACCATCGGGCCGAACTCCTCGCCGAACACCTTCACCGCGAGGTCGTCGCGAACGCCCGCGATCAGCTCGTTGAAGCGCATCTGGATGGGCTGCGAGAACCCGAGGAGCGTGCCCGGGATCAGCTTCGCCTCGGCGTCCATGCGGGCGATCAACGATTCCTTCGCCTCGGACGGGTCCGGCCACTCCGCTTGGGGCCTCAGGATCAGGTAGGTGTCACAGGCGTTCGGCGGCATCGGGTCGGCGGCGATGTCGGGCGTGCCGCAGCGCGAGTAGACGAAGGCCACCTCCGGGAACTTGCTCATGGCGTCCTCGACGCCGAGCTGCATGGCCTGCGACTGCGAGATGGCCGTCGAGGGGATGCGTCGCGCCTCCATGACGATGTTCTTCTCGTCGAGCGTCGGGGTGAACTCCTGGCCGAGCCGCGTCGCCAGGGCCCCGGCCAGCCCGATGACGACCACCGCGCCGCCTATGAAAGCCAAGGGCGTCCGGACCGCCCCGCCCAGCACCGGTCGATAGGCCGCCTTCAGTCCTCGGATCAGCAGGTTGTCGCCCTCGCCGACCCGCCCGGTGATGAAGGTCGCGACCATCGCCGGGACGAAGGTCAGGGACAGCACGAAGGCCGCCACGAGCGCGATCAGCACCGTCAGCGCCATGGGTGCGAAGGTCTTGCCCTCCACGCCGGTGAAGGTCAGCAGCGGCACGTAGACCAGGATGATGATGGCCTGCCCGTAGACGCTCGGCTTGATCATCTCCTCGGCCGAGACGCGCACGGTCTCCAGCCGCTCGTCCAGGCTCAGCTTCCGTCCCAGCGCGTGCTGCCGCTCCGCCAGGTGCCGCAGGCTGTTCTCGGCGATGATGACCGCGCCGTCGACGATGAGCCCGAAGTCGAGCGCGCCGAGGCTCATCAGGTTGGCGCTGATGCGGCCCGCGAGCATGCCGGTCGCCGTCAGCATCATGGCGACGGGGATGACGAGGGCCGTGATGATCGCCGCGCGGATGTTGCCCAGCGCCAGGAACAGCACCGCGACGACCAGCAGCGCCCCCTCGGCCAGGTTCCTCGACACCGTCCGGATCGTGGCGTCGACGAGGTCGGTCCGGCTGAGCAGCGTCCGGGCCTGGATGCCCGGCGGGAGGAGCTTGTTGATCTCCTTGATCTTGGCGTCCGCGGCCGCCGAGACGGTTCGGCTGTTCTCGCCGATGAGCATGAGGGCGGTGCCCAGCACGACCTCGCGGCCGTTCTCGCTGGCCGAGCCGGTCCGGAGCTCGCGGCCGATCCCGACCTCGGCGACGTCCCTCACCAGGATCGGTATCCCGGCCCGGGTCGCCACGACGACGTCGCGGATCTGGTCGACGTTCTCGATCAGTCCTCCGGCCCGGACGACATAGCCCTCGCCGTTGCGCTCGACGTAGTTGGCGCCCCGGGTCACGTTGTTGGCTCCGATGGCCCGGGTCAGGTCGGCGAAGCCCAGGCCGTAGCCGACGAGCTTCATCGGGTCGGGCTTGACCTGGTACTCCTTGACGAAGCCGCCGATGGCGTCGGCGCCGGCCACGCCCGGCACGCTCTTCATCTGTGGCCGGATGATCCAATCCTGGACCGTGCGCAGGTAGACCGTGCGCTCGAAGTCGGACCTCAGCCGCTCGCCCTCGGGCGTCAGGTAGCTGCCGTCCGACTGCCAGCCCGGCAGGCCATCGCGGACCGGGGCGCCGTCGCCGGCGGCCTGGTACTCGACCGCCCACCAGTAGATCTCGCCGAGGCCGGTCGAGATCGGCCCGAGCCTGACCTCGACCCCGGGTGGCAGGGTGTTGCGCACCTCGCCCAGGCGCTCGTTCACCTGTTGCCTGGCGAAGTAGACGTCGACCTTGTCGCTGAACACGGCCGTGAGCTGGGCGAAGCCGTTGCGCGAGAAGGAGCGCAAGCTCTCCAGGCCCGGCGTGCCGGCGAGCGCCCTTTCGACCAGGACCGTGACCTGCTTCTCGATCTCGACCGGCGTCAGCGCCGGCGCGATGGCGTTGACCTGGACCTGGTTGTTGGTGACGTCCGGCACCGCGTCGATGGGCAGCCGCGCGAGCGACCAGGCCCCGAAGGCGGTGGCGATGAGCGTCACCAGGATGACCGCGTAGCGGTTGGCGACGGAGAAGGCGAGGATCGGGCGGATCACGGTTCAGTCCTCCGCCGCGGCCTTGCCGAGCTCGGACTTCAGCGTGAAGGTGTTGGTCACCGCCACGGCCTCGCCGGGCTCCAGCCCCTCCGTCACCTCCACGGCGGCGTCGTCCGACCGCCCGAGCTTCACCGGCCGCGCCTCGAAGCCCGCGGCCACCCGCACGAAGACGTTCGGTCTGCCCTCCAAGGTCTGGATGGCCGAGGCCGGGATGAGCACCCGCACCGGCTTGTCGGAGATCACGATCTCGGCACCCACGAAAGACCCGGGCCGCCAGGTCTCGTCCGGGTTGGCCAGTTCCGCGACGACCCGCGCCGCGCGCGTGGCCTGATCGAGGACGGGCACGATGATGACGATGCGACCGCGCGCGGCCTCGCCGGTCGCCTCGGCCCGCACGGCCACCGTCTGGCCCTCGCGGACCAGCGGCAGGTCGCCGGGGCTCACCGCGAGATCGACCCAGACCGTCGACAGGTCGACGACGCTGTAGAGCTCGGTCTCCAGGTTGTCCCGGCCGACGGCCGCCCCGAGGTCGACGCGCCGCTCCACGACCTTGCCACCGAGCGGCGATCGGATCTCCTGGCGCTCGAACTGCGCCTCCGGCTGGTTCGGCAACGCCTGGATCTCGGCTTGGCTGAGGCCGAGGAAGGTCAGCTTGCGGCGGGCCGCGTCCTCCTTGACCTTCAGGTCCTGGTAGCTCGCCTGCGAGCGCAGGTACTGCTGCTCGGACGAGATGCGCCTGTCCCAGAGCTCCTTGTCGCGCTCGTAGAGCGTCTTCTGCAGGGCGGCCGACACGCGTGCCGCCAAGTATTCCCCCTTGGCGTCGGCGATCTCGCGGCTGTCGAGGAGCGCCACGACCTCGCCCTTGGCGACCTTGTCGCCGAGCCCCTTGCGCAGCTCCACCACCGTGCCGGTGGTCTTCACCGCGATGCGGGCGGTCAGGTTGGCGTTCGGGACGATGGTGCCCGGCACGTGCAGGTGGCGCGAGAGGTTCCCGCCACCAACCCCGTCCGTGCGGATGCCGGCTTTGCCGACTTGGTCGTCCGTCAGCTTGACGAGGCCGGATCTCTCCGGCTCCGGACCGGCCGCCGCGTGCGGTTCGGGCTTGGCGGGCGCGGCGGCCCCCCTGGCGCCCGCCAGCATGGTGTGGACCGCATCGGGAGCGCCGGGCCACCAGGTCGCGATCAGGACGCCGCCGGCGAGGGCCAGCAGAACGGGGATGAGACGTCTGGACATGTCGGTGCCATGGACGGGCGGCCGCACGCGCACGGCGCCGTCGTTCGAGGATGGGAAGAGGCGGAAAGCCTCAGGTCCTCGGAGGCTCGAACGGTCCCTGCGCCCCGCCCCCGGCTCGGAAGACGTCGTCCAGGCGGGCGAACGACCGCGCCGCCGACGTGGTCACGCTCGCGGGAGCCTTGGCGGCGACGGGCATCACGCCCTGCGCGTGCGATTGCGCGTGGTGGACCAGGTCATCGGCATCCTGGTGGGCCTTGGCGTCGTCCTGTCCCGCCACCGGCGGCATGGCGAGCGCGACGGGACCGGAGGCCGCGTGCCGGGCCTCGGCGAGCAACGGCATCACCGTCACGGCCGCCAGGAGCAACGCGACGGCCACCGTCATGAGACGCCGTCCGAATGACACCCGACACCCTCTTCCCGGCGAGCGCCGTCCATCTCGGCGCGTCGAACACCCTTCCCTTATCCCCTCCGGGGGGATAGCATGTCAACATGGATCACGTGCACGCCTCCCACCCGGAGATCATCAAGCGGCTGAGGCGCGCCCACGGCCATCTCGCCGGCGTCATCGCGATGATCGAGGAGGGCCGCCCCTGCGTGGACCTCGCCCAGCAGTTGCAGGCGGTCGAGAGCGCCATCGCCAACGCGAAGCGCACGCTGATCGAGGACCACATGGAGCACTGCATCGGCGACGGCGTCGCGGACGGCGGCAAGTCCGCCAAGGCGGCGCTGGCCGAGTTCAAGGCGCTGGCCAAGTACCTGTGAAGGCCCCGATGCTGAGCGTCCTCGCCAACCGCACCTACCGGCACCTGTTCGCCGCGCAGGTCATCGCCCTGATCGGCACCGGCCTGCTGACGGTGGCCCTCGGCCTGCTCGCCTACCGGTTGGCCGGGGCAGAGGCCGGGGCGGTGCTGGGCACGGCGCTCGCCATCAAGATGGTGGCCTACGTGCTGGTGGCGCCCATCGCGAACGCCTTCACCGGGCAGTTGCCCCGCCGCGCTTTCCTGGTTGCGACCGACCTCGTCCGGGCCGGCGTCGCCCTGATCCTGCCCTTCGTCGACCAGGTCTGGCAGGTCTACCTACTGGTGTTCGTGCTGCAAGCCTGCTCGGCGGCCTTCACGCCGACCTTCCAGGCGACCATCCCGGACATCCTCCCGGACGAGCGTGACTACACCCGGGCGCTGTCGCTCTCGCGCCTCGCCTACGACCTGGAGAACCTGCTCAGTCCGACACTGGCCGCCTTGCTGCTGACGGTCATCGACTTCCACTGGCTGTTCGGCGGCACGGTCGTCGGATTCCTGTGTTCGGCCGCCCTGGTCGTCTCGGTGGCGCTCCCGTCCCCGACGCCGCCCGAGCGCCGGGCGGGGGTGTACGAGCGCACCACGCGGGGGCTGCGGATCTACCTCGCCACGCCGCGGCTGCGCGGGCTTCTCGCCCTGAACCTCGCGGTGGCGGCGGCCGGCTCCATGGTCATCGTCAACACGGTGGTGATCGTGCAGGCCCTCCTGCAACGGCCCCAGAACGACGTCGCGGTGGCGCTCGGGCTGTTCGGCGGCGGCTCGATGCTGGCGGCCCTGCTGCTGCCGCGGGTGCTCGACCGGCTGCCCGACCGCACGGTCATGCTCCCGGCGGCGGCGTTCCTCGGCGTCGTGCTGCTCGGCTTCGCCGCCACGACCTGGGGCGGCGTCATCGGCTGGCCTATGCTGCTGGCCGCCTGGCTGGCGCTCGGGATCGGCTACTCCGCCGCGCAGACCCCGACCGGACGGCTGCTCCGGCGCTCCGCGACGCCCGGCGACCGCCCGGCCGTGTTCGCCGCCCAGTTCGCGCTCTCGCATGTCGCCTGGCTCTTGACCTATCCACTTGCCGGCTGGCTCGGCGCGAAGGCGGGCATGCCGGTCACGCTGGCGGTGCTGGGCGCGCTGACCTTGGTCGCCGTCGCCGCGGCGGCGGCGCTCTGGCCGGCCTCGGACCCGGACGTCGTCGAGCACGCGCACCCCGACCTCGAATCTGGCCATCCGCACCTGGACGGCGTCGGGACGCGCCGGCATGCCCACGCCTTCGTCATCGACGACCTGCACCAACGCTGGCCCGCGGCCCGGCCGGGTTGAACCGAGCCGGATGTTCGTCGGGCGCTTCCGTCACGAGGCCGTGGATGCCACGCGCCGCGGCTTCGACCGAATGGCGAAGGTGCGGCGCGATGCGCCGCCGGAACCCCGCCATGCGGGTCTTCGCGGTGGCAGCCCGGTCAGTCCGTCGACTTGCCCCACGCGTCAGGAGGCTCGACCGGTTCGCTCCGAGCGGGCAGCCGCGTCCATCTCGGCCACATCCGCCGATGCACCGGCGCCTCGACGGCTGTGGGCTTTCGCGGCGAGGACCGCCGGGGCGACCAAGCCCGCCGGGACCGCGCTTACGATGGGCTGACCGATGGGACGATCCCGACCGCGTGCGCCGCGGGGTCGGGATGGATGCCCTGCCAGCCAAGCCAGCCGGTGTAGAGGCCGACGAGCACGATCAGGGCTGCCGAGGCGTAGGGCGCCCGACGGGCGAAGGCACCGAACCCGGACCACCGCGACGCGACGTGCTTGACGCTGAGGGCAGCCAGCACCCCGGCCGAGACCATCGTGAGCGCGAGGCCGATGCTGAAGCAGACGACCAGCGCGAAGCCGAGGCTGAACTGCTTGAGCTGGATGCACAGGAGCAGGACGGTGATGGCGGCCGGGCACGGGATCAGGCCGCCGGTCAGCCCGAACAGCACGATCTGTCCAGTCGTCACCTGACGCCCGGCGAAGCGTCGCCGGATGTCCTCCGCATGCGCCCGGGCATGGGCGTCGTCCTCGTCGCCCAGGTTCATGTGACCGTGGTCGTGATCCTGCTCCTCGAACGCGACCTCGTGGGTTTCCGCACCCGCGGGCCCGTCAAGGCGCAGTCGCGCCGTGAAGGCGTGCGGCTCGGGGATCTCCTCCAGGCTCTCCAGGAATTCGCCCCCATCGGCGAAGGCGAACGTCTGCCGCCCGCCGTCCGGACGGACCGTCTCGACGGTGACCGCACCCGGCGCGGGCAGCGGACCCGTCTCGGCCCGGAGGCGCCAGCGCGGCGGCACGCCGTCCTCGTACACCTCCAGCGTCAACCGGCCGTCGCCGGTCACGACGTGCCGGTGCTCGCCATGGTGATGATGGTGACCGTGGTGCTGCTCGCGCCAGGTCCGCCACGCCATCCAGAGCGCGATGCCGACGATGAGCACCGCCGACGCCAGCTGGAAGTACGGCTCGGCCGTCTCGCCACCCCATTCCTGGCCGAGATACTGTCCGCCCAGCGCGATCACCCAGACGACCGCGGTGTGCGAGAGCGTCGCCGCCAGCCCGAGCAGGACCGCCTGCGTGACCGTGCCCCGGACCGCGATGATGAAGGCTGCCATCATCGTCTTCGAATGGCCAGGCTCCAGGCCGTGCAGGGCGCCGAGCAGGATGGCGCTCGGCACGAACAGCCAGGCATGCGCGGTCCCCTGCTGCAGCAGGTCGGCGAACGGGGTCATGGGGCGGCTCTCGTCATTTGAGGTAGGTCCGCACCACCTCGATCAGCTCGGCGGCGCCCCGGGCGCGCTCGGCGTCCGGCTCGGCGTCCGGGTTCACGACGTGGTGGCGGATGTGGTCTTCCATCAGCTCGGCGGTCAGCCCGTTGATCGCCCCGCGCATCGAGGCGACCAGCATCAGCACGTCGGCGCAGCCGTGCTCGGCCTCCAGGGCCCGCTCGACCGCCTCCGCCTGTCCCTTGATCCGGCGCACCCGCGCCAGCAGCTTGGTCCTGTCCTTGATCGTGTGAGCCATGAATGGCGTCCTCGTCCTCGCAATACATAGGGGGGTACCCTATCTGTGTCCAGCGACCGATGCGTCGCGTGGCGGGGAGGCCCTAGCATGAGGAAGGACGACCCCTGCATCGGGGTTTGCCAGTGGGATGGGCGGACCGGCTGGTGCCTCGGTTGCGGCCGCACGGTCCCGGAAATACGCGCGTGGCGGAAGATGACGCCTTACAGGAAGGCCGCCCTCGCTCGCGAACTGCCGCGGCGCGTTCGGCAGGTCGCAGTCGCGCAGGTCGAAGCCGAGCCCGGCAGGACCCCGAGCCGCTCCTAGATCGCAGGATCTGCCGGGCGGAACGGCGGCCCCGGTCAGATCGTCCCGGACATGGGTTTCGTCCAGCCGGACGCCCCGTCAAGCCACCCCGGTGTAGCCGAGCCGGAATCGAAAGGCGTCGTGACCGGTGACCGTCACCACCGCGATTGCGTCCGGCACGTCGGGCGGCATGCGTCGGACGATGCGCTCCATCCCGCAGCAGCAAGCCCGGCGGACGAGGACGGCGAGCCCCGATCCGTTTCCGGCGGTCGCGGTCGCCGTCTTGTTGCGCCGGGACACGCCGGGCCAGACCACGAGGCTCACCAGCCCCGCCGCTGCCGATGCCCGAGGCGCGAACCGAGCCCGCCGGCGTCGATGGGCAGGTGCAAGCCTGACCGCGAGGGTGGACGTCGGCACCGGGGCGGCCTCGCAGGCCGGTGGTGACTTCATAAGCGCGTTGGAGGCCGAACCCGAGCGGCGGCAGGACCGAGATCCGATCCAGCCAATGCCGGGCGATCCGGCAGGTCGCCGCCTGCAGCGCCGCCAGCACCGCGACGTCGGTCGCACCGAGGACGGATCCGAGCGCGAGGCCGCGCCAGCCGAACCGATGGGCCGCCGCCGCGATCACGGTCGCGGCGATGATCCATTCCGTTCACGTGCCCTGGAAGGCGACGGGGTCCCCGAACCAAGACGGCGTCACATCCTTCCTCGGTCGACGCCCCGCGCAGATCCTCATCGCCCCGCTCCTGGCTTTGCGCCGACGGCGCTCGCGCGGCACGGCGGTCCCGGCGTGCTCCTAGGGTGGCGGCGCGTGGGTCCTGGCGATGCGGCGCCGAAGGTCCGTCGGGACATCCATCCGGCGCCATACCGTCGTGGTCTTTCGGCCCGTGATCGCGAAGGCTGGCCCGACGCCGGCCCGATCCAAGGCTTCCCGCACCCACCGCGCGCCGGATCCCATCTCCCTGGCGAGCGCACCCGTGGTGGCGTACTCGGCCTCGTAAGCCGCGAGCGCATCGTCCCTGACGAGGATCTCCCCGCACGGCATCGCTGTCCCCGCCATGAGGCCTGCCCGGACGATCAGGCCGACGCTGTCCGTCGGGACCGTGAGCCGCCGGCCGACCTCTTCGAGGGTGAGACCCCCACCTTCGCGCGAACGCCGCGCGACCCTGATGTCCTCCGGGTCGACCAGGAAGCCCGCGAGGCCGGGTACGTCCCGCAGGACCGCCCTGACCCGAAGCTGGCCGGCCAGGATCATGTCGCAGGTGCCGCGCACGCCGTCGACCTTGCCGTGCTGGCTGGCTCGCGCGAGCGGAAGGAGGCCGGCGGGCATGGCCTCGACGGTCGGCGCCGAGCCACGGATCCGGGATAGCACGGCGGCCACGGCATCCCGGTCGAAGACGTCGGCCTTGATGCCGGCGCGCGCGTGGATCTCGGCGGGCGGGACGATCCGCGCCGCGACCAACATCCGCGTCTGGCGCTTCGCCAGCCCGAGCGCCGCCGGCAGATCCTCCGCGCGGAGCGCGCGGTCGAGGATAGCCCGGATCTCGGCGGCGGTCTCGCGGGCGATGCCGATGGGCGTGCCCCTCCGCGTCCGTTCCGGCCAGGCGCCCAGGGCCTTGACGTAGCCGGCGATGAGCTCCGGCCTGCGGCCGCATTCCGCGGCGATGTCGGCGAGGCTGACCAACGGGACGTCGGCATGCCGGATCACCACCGAGGTCTTGTGAACCGGGCCCCGGGCGGCGTGATGCGCGTAAAGCGCCGCCCGAACCGCATCCCCGCTCGCTCCGGTCGGCAGCCGCTTCGCCCAGAGATACAGGTAGCCGTAGACCTGCTCGGCCCCCCAGGCGCCGAGGCCGACATGGTCGGCTCGGGCCATCCCGTCGAGCAGGGCGTCGAAGGCGTGCGGCCAGTCCCGGGCGGTGGCGAGACCGGCCGAGAACACCTCCGGATGGCGCTCCGCCGGAAACTTCGAGAGGGCCCCGTCGGCGCCGCCGAGCAGGGCGACGCCGAACCGCTCCATGGCGTCGCAGGCCTCGGCGAGCGTCAGGCCGTCGAGGAGGGGCACGCTGGTCCGGGCCATGCCGCCGAGTCGGCCGACCACGTAGGCGTCCGCCAGCGTCGTCGCGGGCGGGACCCTGGCGCCGTCGCAGGCGAGAAGGGAATGGCCGTTCCTGCAACGGGTCAGCGAGCCGGCTTCCCAGGTGACGCCCGTCCGGCAAATCGGGCAGGACGCCTCCAGGCGGACATGATGGAGGGGACAGGTGCCGACGGCGGCCACGTCCCACCAGAAGCGCCGGTGGATGTTCCAGTGCGCGTGTCGTCCCGACGGCGTCCTGCGAAGGTCGTCCTGCCAACAGCAGGGGCACCACCGCCGCACGTTCGTCGTCCAATCGTCCCGGTGGACCACCTCGTCCGCGATCACGACCTTTTTCTTGGTGATCTCGGTGGGCGTCCAACCCCGGAACGCGTCCTCGCCACGGCCGAGCCGATCCGCGAGGGGGCCGGCGGCGCGGCCCTGCAGGATGTCGCTCATGGAATGGCCCGCGGTCCTGAGGCGTTCGCGGCTCCACGGCTCGCCGTTGACGTCGAAGGCGCGCAGCAGGTGCGCCGCGGCGGATTCCCCGTCGATGACGGGCGGGATGATGGTCAGCCGCATCGGTTTTCCCCTACGCGTCGTCGGCTTGCGTCTCGACCCCGGCCTCGGCGGTCCCCGTCAGGCGCGTGAGCCTCTCGAACTCGATCTCCTTCATCTTCGGCAGGGTCGAGATATCGACCACCAGGAACGGGTTCCTGCGCGGGCCGAGCTCGAAGATCTCCTCGAAGACGAAGCCGAGGTGGTCGACCTGCTCGATGCTCGGCTTGCCCGACTGGATGGCGCGGAAGGCCGCCTTCTTGACGAGGTGCATCATGCGACCGGTGTAGCCGTTCGAAGCCTTGAGCATGCGCTGCACCATGTCGTGCTCCGACAGGCCGCACGCGGCCGGGAAGCCGAGCCTTGCCTCGACCAGCGACAGGAACTTCGTGGCCTTCTTCACGCAGGCTTCCGAGTGACCCAGCGGCTTGATCGGCTTGAAGACGCAGCGCCGGAGGAGCTGGAAATCCTCCTTCAGCACCTTCTTGAGCCAGGGCATGCCCGAGAGCACGAGGGAGACGGGGCGCAACTCCGCGCCGGGCGGTCGAAGCGGGTCGTTCGGATCCGGGATGACGAGGTTCTTCAGCGTCTCGACCAGGGTGCGCCGCTCGTCACCGGTGCGTCCACGGAAGGCATGATGGAATTCGTCGATCATGATGATGGAGACGAGTTGGGCGTGCATCTGGTGGCGCACCCGGGTCCAGATGTCGTGCTCCTTCAGGTTGGCGCTGAGCTCCTTCTCCGTCATGGCGAGGTATAGCGCGAGACCCAGCGTCTTCAGCGTGCAGGGGCTCGGCGCCTTGATGTAGACCAGCGGCCGCACGGGGCCGAACTCGTCGCGGAACGGCACGAGCGCCGGGCGGAGCTGCAACCGGGCGAGCAGATGCGACTTCCCGGCCCCGGAAGCGGCCGGGATGACGAGGCATTGCCCCTCGACATCGTCGCCGAGGTCCCTGAGCATCTCGTCGAAGCGCGCGACGGTCTTGATCACGACGTCGGTGTTGACGTGGATGGTGTCGACGCGTCGCTTCCAGGCCCGCCGTTCGAGGTCCTGCGGGCTCAAGCGGATCGCGAACCGCTCACGGCGGACCGGGGCGGCCTGGGGGCCGGGGAGGATGGTGACGTCGGGGCGGAAGATCTCCCCGTCCTGGCTTTGCGGCATGCGATGGCCCTCACTCGGCAGTCCAGTTGTCGGGATCGTCGGGGTCGAACTCGGCGCCGACGTCCGCCGTCACGCTCCGCGGATCGGCCTCGGCGGCGACGGGCCTCGGACCGGCCGGCCGGGCCGCCGGCGCGGCGTCCTGCGGGGCGCTGGCCGGGCGCGGGGCGGTCTTGCGGCCACCCTGCCCGACCCGGGGCGCGGGTGCCGCGTCGGCCGCGGCCGGCGGCGCGGCCTTCCGCGGGCGTCGGGTCCGCAGCCGCTCTTCCTCGTGGGCGCCCTCGTCCGCGGCGTCCCAGGCGACCTCGAACATCGGGTCGTCGGCATGGTCGCGGAACCAGTCGACGTCGACGCTGGCCAGGCGCTTCGGCTTGACGCCGGCCTTGCGGCATTCGGCGCGCAGCAGCTCCATCGCGCGGACGAGCGTCGCGCGGGCGACGCGCTGGCCTTCCTGCGTCATCCGACGCGCCGTGCGGACCACGTCTCGCCACTCCGCCAGGGACGTCCCGTCGGCCAACCCGTCCTCGCAGGGGACCTTGATCCAACCGGCCTTCTCGTCCACCAGGACGAGGAGGTGGCCGAGATCGGACGCGTCGGCCTTGACGAGGAATTCGTCGCCGAAGTGGAAACCCTTCCTGCGACGGACGCCCTTCAGTTCGTCGGATTGATAGGTGAGGCCGAGGAAGGTGATCCCGTTCCGCTGGATGGTCCGCGGGACCACCAGGGCGATGAGCGGGTCGAGGTCGTCGGCCGACGGCGGCAGGCGCGTGCCGTAGCCCGCCAGGTCCTGCCAGCGCAGCAGGGGCGTTCGTCCGAGCAGCCCGCCGTGCTTGCGGTTGTGGTAGATGTCGACGACCCAGATCGTGAAGAACTCGACGAGCTGGGCCAGGGTCAGGGCGGCTTGCCCGACGCTGTCGTAGTCGCCGCGCTCGCGCACGTCGCGGAAGGTCCGGCCGGGAAGGTAGGCGCAGAAGTCACGCGCGATGGTGCCGAGGGCGCGCTCGACCTTGCCCTTCAGGTGGGGCTTGCGCCGGGGCATGTAGCGGAGCTCGAACCGCAGCTGCCCGGCGGCCGCCTTCATCGACCGGGAGTGGAATTCCTTCCCGTTATCGAGCTTGACCACCTCCGGCACGCCGAACACGGGCCACGCCGTGTCGACCCGGATGCCGGTCAGGTCCTTCGGCAGCACCGCCATGCGCAGGCAGTGCATCACCGAAGTCCAGGAGGGACGCTCGTCGCTGAGGTGGAATCCCACGATCATGCGGGTCGCGGCGCAGATCGCGACCGTGAGCCAGACCCGCCTCGTGCGCTTGTCCTTGCGGCGCCGGTCGCGCGCCGGCGTGCCGTCGCCCTCCAGGACCAACACGTCGAGGGGCGTGTGGTCGACCTCGACGATTTCGAGCGGCCGCGTCGCCTGCGGGGCCTTCTTGACGTGCCGGAAGGCCTGCTCCGCCGCGGCGGGGCCCTCGCGATGGTAGATCACGTCGAACTGGCTGACGTTCGCCTTCACCCAGCGCCGGATCGTCATGCCGTCGGGCACGTCGAAGGGCACGGTGCGCGTCTTGTTCTCGCGCTCGATCCTACCCTGGATGAAGACGATGACATGGCTCAGCGGCGGTCCGTTCCGGGTGAGCCAGTCCTCGCGCACGCGCTCCGCGATGATCATCTCGACCTCGGGATCGAGGCGGAAACCCGCCCGTCCCTTCAGGTCGTCCAGCGGGATCAGCGCCACGATGGACTTGCTGCCCTTGCGCCAGCGCCCGTACCAGCCCTTCAGCGAGGAGCCGCTCACCCGTTCGAGCGGCACGTCGTCGGGATGGGAGCCCTCGTTCTCGATGGCCCGCTGCCGGCGCTCGGCCGCGACGAGCCTCGCGATGTCGGCGTAACCCTTCGGGACCTTCCTGTGGGTCCGCTCGGCGAAGCACCGGTCGCACGCCTGCACGTAGTCGAGGCGCATCAGCGCCGCGTCCTGCTGGCGAACGTCGAAGGTGTCGATGTTGCGCAGGAGGTTGTCCCTGACGCCTTGGGGGAGCCCGGCGGCGGTGTCCTCCACCAGTTGGAGCCGCCTGGGCTCGCCGAAGTAGAGGTCGGCCAACTCGGCATGGGTCTTCGTGACCGTGACCGGCCTCGCCCCGAGGGTGCGCAGCGTGACGCCGGCCTCGTCGCGCGAGAGCACCTTGTGGTAGACGCCCTCGACGATGACGAGCGCGTCCGCTTGGAGACGGATCTGGCACGCGCCCATGGTCAGCGCCGCCCCCCGCATGCGCCGGGTCCCGCCATGCGCACCCTCCCGCCGCGGTGGAGGTCCACCAGGACGGCGTCGCTCAGGACGACGGTCTCGGAACCGCCCGCGAGCCTGCGCAGGGCGAGGCCCGCCCGCTCGCGGGCGACGGGTGCGTAGGGGACGCCGTCGACGACGACGACCGCGCCGATGGGAAGGCGGAACTGCTGGTCGAGCCTGTTCAAGGTGCACTCCTGGGGTTCGCGGGACGGCGGATCACGGCGTTGTCGTCGAAGGGCCGGCCGGGGTCGGCCAGCTCGGCCTCGCCGCGCGCGACCAGGGCCACGACGGCCCGGAAGGCGCGGGCCTGGAGCCCCGACGCCGCCCGGAGTTCCCGGACGAGACCCCGGCCGCCGAAGCGGTCGAGGACGACGCGCATGGTGTGCTGCTCCGCCTCGTCGGCCACGAAGGTGCGCTCGCTCGCGACGAGCGCGGCGTTCGCGACGCGGAGCGCGTCGATCTCGACCTCGGTCCAGAGCTCGAAGCCGTCGTAGCCGGCGGCCCTGGCGCCGGCCTCGATGCGGGGCCGGAACCCGTCCCAGCCCAGCCTGATCACCCGCTTCCGCGGCTTGACCTCGACGGCGACGCGCCGCCCGTCGTCGATCTCGACGGCGAAGTCGGCCGTGTAGCTGCGCCACCGCACGCCGTCGTGCCACCGGAAGGGAGCGGGTTCCTCCTGGTAGCGCAGGACGGCATCGTCCTGCTCCAGGATCAGGATGAAGTCCCGCGCGAGGAGGCCCTCGTAGGCCACCATGCGGTAGCCCATCCCCGCCTTGCCGGAGGGGACCTCGCCCGTGATGCAGTCCCGTCGGCCGGTGACGACCGGGCGCGACGGGCTCGGCTTGCCGACATGGCGGCTTCGCAGGGTCGCCGCCATCAGGGCCTCCGCCGGGCGTCGCGGCCGTCGGGCCCCTGGGCCGCGTCGGCGCCGCCCGATTCCTCGCCGGCCGGGATCGCGGAAGCGGTCCCCGGCGGCAGCCGGATGGGATAGCGAGCGACCCCCTCCTGCCAGCGATCCAGCGGGGTCCGCCGGTCCGCTCCGGAGCGGCGGAAGTCCAGATCGGCGAGCCAGGCGTGGGCCCCCGCCATCAGGCTTCCTGCGTCCCCGACCGCCTCCCCCCGGGCCGTCAGCCAGCGCTGCAGGCCCGCCACCCGGCAGGGAGCGCCCGGATGGTCGACCCCGGCGAAGTGCAGCCGGATGCCGAGCGCCGCCGCGGAATGCCGGAACGTGGCGCCGTGGAAGGCGGGATCCCGGTCCAGCACGAGCACCTCCGGCAGCCCCATGCACAGGCGGGCGGCGCCGAGCGGCTCCGGGGCCGCCGTCGCGGTCCGCGCCCCGAACAGGCCGAGTAGGTCCTCCCCGTCCGGCGGCGCGGTGCCGAGCGCCGCCGCCACGATCACGCCGCTGTAGATGTCGCGTGCGGTGACCAGGTGAACGCGGTCGGCGCCGAGTTCCGGGATGGCGAGCCGCAGGGCTTCCCGGGCGACGACGACCTCGGCGAGGGGACGCCCGCACGAGAGGTGCCGGAACCGGTACGCCTGCTGCAGGGGACGCAGACGGTCGCCGACCATCCGCACGAGGGTGCGGAAAGCGGGAACGTCAGCGGCCGCGCCTTCCCGCGCATGGGACGCTTCCAGGCACCTCGCCTGTGCGAGGCGGGCCATGGCCGTCAGCGTGACGCCCCGGCGCGGGTCGGCCTCGGCCACGACCTGGTCGACAAGCTCGCCGATCCACGGGGCCCAGTGGGTCTGCTGCCGGGGCGACCGCGCCATCCGCCGGTCGACGAGGCTGGCCGGGTTCCCGCCGGCCTCCCGGAGCCGCGCTTCCCATGCCCTGACCTGGCGCGGCGTGGGCGGATCGACGTCGTCGCTCAGCTCGCAGACGGCGCGGATCGCGGCCCGCAGGTGGCGGTCGCCCCGCCGTCCCGGCGGGAGGTCCTCGACCGCCCGCACGTAACGGTGGCGGCGCAGCGCGGCGGCGCGCTCGCGCTCCGTCATCTCGTCGAGGGCCTGGATCTCGGCCCGGAGCCGGTCGGCGTCGGCGGTCGTCGGGGGAAAGAGTTCGAGCTGCGTCATGATCGCGCGGATCCTCGAAAGGCGGACGGGGCCGGCCTTGGTGGTGGGATGGGCGGTGACCCCGGCCCGGAGGCCGGGGCTTCGGCGGCGGCTCAGAACTCGGTGGGCTCGCTGGCCTCGGTCTCCGGCTCGAACGACCCCCGCGGGACGCCGAGCAGCGCGGCGACGTCCCCGTCCCAGGCATCGAAGGCCCGGTCGATCAGGGGGGCGAGGGGCGGCTGGAAGTCGGCCGTGAGGGGCTCGACGCGGTACGGCTCGTTCATGGTGCTCTCCTCGGATGGGGTCGCGCGGGGCCGGTCCGGATCCGTCGCGGGGACGGTCCGGGCGCGGCCGGCTTGGGCCGGCGGATCCCGAGGAGGCGGAGCGCAGCCCGCTTGCTTTCGCAGGCGAGAGCTGGCATACGTCATCGGTCTCGAATGTCGGCCTTGATCCCGGTGGTTGGCCGGTCTGGTATGCGGCGGTCGTGATCACGAGGTCCGGCGGTGACGTGGTCGAGAGGGCTCAAGCTCTCGTCCGGCGTGCCGGACCTTATCCGCTACAGCCTTTCGGCTGCGTAGCGGGCAAGCTCAAAGCGTGCGGCCCGGATCGGGCCGTGCGCTTTTATTTTGCCTCGACGATCACTCCCTGGCCTGGTGGGTCGCGGGAGCGCGCGCGGAGGGCTGCGCGATATCGGTTGCGCATCGGAATTCTCCTCGATGATTGATGAGTTGTTGGATCTAGACTGATCTTATGATGCTGAGGACTTCGTTGGATCTTTTAGATACCAATGTTGTGCCTTCCGATCATGGTAAACGAGGTTTTTATTCTTAAGACGGGTCTTGTTTTTCTCCGAGGCATCGAGCGTGAAGCCGGCGTCCCGGACCGCGTCGTTGACTTCAGTCCCCGACAACCCCTTGGCGCCAGCCTTCGCGAGAGCGTCGACGATGACCTGGGCGACCAGGCCGGAGACTTTCGGCGCCGGCATCCGTTCGGCCTCGTCCGGTACCGGCTCGTCGTCCGGCGCCGGCCGGGCCTCCGCTTTCGTCTCGGCCTGGTCGGCCGCCTGGGCCGGTTCCGGGGCGTATGCCGCCCCTTGCCGCAGGGTCGCGATCACCTGGTCGAGGCGGGCCGCTTTGGCGGTCTCCGCCGCGATGGCGCTCACGTGTTCCAACACGAGCTCCTGAAGCTGCCGCGTCCTGTCCGCGGCGGCTTGCCGGGCCCGGTCGCGCTCCTGGCACATCTGGGTGATCACATCCATTCGACACCCCCGACCAGGTCCAGGTCCGCATCCAGGTCCGGAGGAGCTCCGCGACCTGATGATCGGACCATAGACCGGGTGCCCGCCCAGCCGCAAGTTCTTTCGCCCAGGTCCACCGGACGTGGTAAACGGAAGCTGACCCGGTCGACCCGGTTGAGTGGCTGAATAAAACCGGGTCGCGCCCCCGGCCAACCTTGTCCGTCCCGTCCCCGGGTCATCCTCCGGCCGAGTGTCGCGTGTCTCCAACGGCGGGCGGCCGTCGACGTACCCTAGGACACCCGCAAACGCGACGTCCGCGTTCGTGGATCTTCAAATCGACGAAGCATTCATTCGAGCACAGGCCGCCGTAACAAATGTCGGTCTCCGTATTCTGATCAGCATCGGCGCCGAGACGAAGGCGTATGCCGCATTTCATCGAGCTGGCCCTCGCGGGTCGGCGGGTAGCGCGACCCTCGCATTGGCCGAGCGGCATTGCCGTCGACAGGGCCCCCGATCCGGCCGGCGACCCGGCCGGGACGTCTCGGACCTGGTCGTCACGGGCCTGGCCGACCGGTGGGTTGAACGGGGGCGCGGAACAGGCACCGACCGGCCGGCCCGTCGTGCCACTCGAAGCCGATCTCGACCAGGCCCGACGCCAGCACGAGGTCGCGGACCGGGTCGAACCTGACGGCGCTCCCCTCCTCGTCGGCGGTGCGGACAAGCTCCTCCAGCAGCCCGGCATCCAGCGCGTGAACGGCCTCCGGAGCGACCTGGAGCTCGCCGGTCCCGTTGACTTGCATGGGGAGGAGTGATGCGCCGTCCAGCCGCGAGAGGCGACGCATCGCGCGATGTGCGGGCGTGTCGAGCGCGTCGGGGATGGACGCATCGAGGAGCGCATCGGCGTCTTCGGGCGCGAGCGTCGTCGGCGCGCCGTCCGACGAGACGACCGCGGAGGATTGCTCGAACCGCCCGGCGGCGACGTCGAAGCGGACCGTCAGGAGCAGCCTGACGCCGGCGCGGGACAGGGCGAGGTCCAGCCGGCCTCCGTGTCCCTCGCCCCGGGCATAGCGGGCGTCCCCGATCTCCAGGCCGGCATGCCGGCGCAGCAGTCGACCTGCGGCCGGCGCGAGCGCCTCGTCGATCAGGTCGCGCGAGAGCGCGCCGGCGAGGCTCCGGCGCCATTGCGGACCGCCCCGGTCCGATGTCCGGGCGCCGCGCGCGGGCGGCGCGAGGAGCGCGGCGGCCGTCCAGCGCAGCGCGGGGACGTCGGCCGCGGCCGGGGCGCCGCGGTGAACCAGGTCGGCCAGGTCGCCGATCAAGGATGGAAGGCCCGGCGACAGCGCCGCCTTGAGCCGGCGCTGGACCAATGCGGCGGCGTCGGCGAGGGCCGACGAACCGGGTCCGGATGCGGGGCGGCCCGTTCGTGTGGCGCCCGGCGCGAGGCCTTCGAGATCGGCGAGGGCCTGTAGGATGAGCGGCAGCATCCGCAGGTACTCGAAGGCCCGCCCGAGCTGCGCCCGCGTGCCGTCGGCATCCTCGGGGACCCAACGGGCGATCCGTTCCAGGGCGGCCAGCACCTCGGCGTGGGCCCTCAGGGCGAAATCCTTCGGGATCGCGTCGAGCACGGCGCGGTCGGCCGGATGGCGCGACCGGGCTAGGGGGGCGACGATGCCGTCCATCCAGGCCTGCCTGACGTGTTTGCGGATGGCGCTCTGCAGCCCGGGGATCTTGGAGACCTGGAGACCGCCCCCGGAGAGCGCCGCATGCAGGGTGCCCATGGCCGTGTCGACGATGGGCCGCGTGTCGGGATGGGCCAGGGCGGAGATGGCCTGCCGCGCCCGCGCGAGTTCGTGCACGTCCGCCCGCATCGGGCGGACGTCGGCGGGGGAAAGCGGGAATTCGGGGTCGGGATGCATGGCCGGACGGTGCCCCAGGCGCGCGGGCGTCCGGTCGAGGCGCACGGCACGGCCTCGCACCGGGACGGTGCGCGGAGGCCGGGCCGGGTCGGCCCTGTCCTTGGACGGCGCCCGGGAATCGGGCGCACAGCCCATTGTGCGAGGCGCGCGGCAAGGCACAAACGCCGTCCCCGACCCTGCCGGGACGTGCCGCCGCGCCGCCGTCGGCCGCGACGTTCCCGACGGCAAGCCCGGTGAAGTTCCGCTCGCGCGTTCCGCCATGTCCCGCCTCGACATCCAGGGGTTCTCGGGGACCGGGCCGCCTCAGGCGGCCCGGCGCGAACGCATGGGGCGCCGGACCGCGGCGCGCCGCTTCGGCATCCGTCGCACGACGGCGCCCGCGGTGGGCGTCACCGGTCCGGGCGCGGGCGCCGCCGGCCGGTCCGTTGTGCCGGCGACGCCGCGCGGCCCGGGCCCGAGACGCGGCGATCTGGACCGGGGCCCCGAGCCCGATCCGGGTGCCGCGCCCCGCGCCCTCGGGAGACGGGGCCGGGACCCGAGGGCGAGGGTCATCCGCCCCGGCGGTCCCTGTCGACGACGAACGCCGGCCGCGTGTCGGACAGGCGTCGCCAGGCGTCGAGGTAGGCGCCGAGATGCGGTCTGCGGGTCCGCTCCAGCTCCAGGTAATCCTGGAGGCCCGCGATCGCCCTGTCGTGGGCCGCGGCGTCGGTCCGCCCGGCGAGATACGCATGGCGGACGTAGATGCCGAAGGTCGTCATCGTGTCGGTCTCGCAATACGCCCGGACGCGCTCGATCTCGCCGGCGGCGACCATGTCGGCCACCAGCGACCCGTGCTCGCCGAGTTTGCCCGGCATGCCGACCAGCGCGGCGGCCTCCTCCAGGGTGAGCCGGCTGGCGCACCCGAACCCGGACATCTCGTCCATGACGTCGACGTGGGCGCCGCCGTACCGGTTGCCGTAGCCCGACCAGCGCGTGCCGCGCCGGAACCAGGCTTCCGCCGAGATGCCGTGGAGCATCGTGCGGTGGAGCAGCGTCGGCATGTCGAAGCCGCGGCCGTTCCAGGTGACGAGCCGGAACCTGCCGGAGGCGAAATGCCGCCAGAAGCCGCGCAGGATGCGGGCCTCGTCCCAGCCCGCCTCGCCGCCGCTCCTGCAGGCGGTGACCCGATATTCCTCCAGTCCCGTATCGCCGTCGCGCAGGATCTCCGCCTGCACGAAGCTGACGGCGACCACGGCGTGCCACGCGCATTTCGGAAACCTGTCCCTGGCCCACACCTCGGGCGGCGGCATCAGGGTTTCGTCCGGCACGGTCTCGATATCGACGACGAGGAGCGCGTCCGCATCCGCGCCGGGTTCCGCCGCAGGCCGACGGCCGTGGCGGACGGCGGAGCGCGCGCCGGCTGCGGGTGCGCTCGCGTCGGACATGGAGGGGAGCCGAAGCCGGGGCGACGGGGAGCGGGTCTCGTGCATGGGGCGGTTCTCCGGGGCGGCTGTCAGACCAGGATCGTGCGGCTGGCGTCGAACCCGTTCGTCGGGTCGTCCGGGTCGTAGGGGTTGCTCACGACGCGCGTGCGCCCGAGCCGCAGGTCGCAGGCCTGCGGCACGTTCCCGTGGATCCAGACGGCCGGGGCGCCCCACCCCTCCATCACGGGTTCCAGGGCGGAGGCGTGCCAGCAGACCCGCCACGGGTCGAGCACGGGCCTCGCCAGGGTGGGCGGCAGGCAGGACCGTGATGGGGCGAAGGCGGTGACGACCGCGGCCCGGTCGCCCGGGCCGATGTCGCGCAGGACCGGATTCGGCATATGGCCGTACGAGCCGGCACCGACGGCGACGGCGTTGAGGGCGTCCTCGATGAAGGCCCGCGAGCGGGCGTGCGCGCCGGCCGCGTCGTGCGGGCAGAAGGGCACCCCGGGCGCGCTCGCCGCCCTGTCCGTCACCGTCCAGCGGCTGCGGGCGTGGGCGCGGGCGGTCCGGGCGTTCTCGACGCCGTCCAGGGCGAAGTCGGTCCAGAGCGTCGCCCCCAGGATGATCAGGCCGGGCCGGAGCGGATCGCCGAGGCGAACGGCGCCGTCGTGGAGCACGGTGATGCCCAGCGCCGCCCCGAGCGGCACGGCCTCGGCGAGCGCCTCGCCTACGGGTTCGCCGTCGAGGTACTCCGCCGGTCCCGGGACGAGGACGACCGGCCGCCGACCCTGGCGGCCGCCGAGCGCGTCCGCAAGCCAGCGCACGGACCGGCACAGGCCGGGCGCGATCCCGCCCGGGACGAGCAAGGCGTCGAAGTCCGGCAGCGGGTCCGGCAGCACGTGCGGCGCGCGGTCGACCCTGAGATCGGACAGGGTCCACAGACGGAACGGGACGGGCTCCGACGGGGCGGACCGCGCCCCGGGGGCGGCCGGCACGGCGGACGGGCCTTCCGTCGGTACCGGTGCATGCACCTCGGCCCGGGCCACCGGATCGGGAACGTGGAGCGTCACGGCTGTCCTCCGTCCTGCGCGGCGCGGTGTTGGTCCGCCTCGGCGATCAGCGCCCGGAGCGCGTCGCCCGAGACCAGGCGCCGCGCGATCAGCAGCTCGGCGACGGCCGCCACGGCGGTGCGGTTCGCCTCCATGACGGCCAAGGCCTCGCCGCTCAGCCGGTCGAGGTCGCGCTCGACCACCCCGAGAAGGGCGGGGTCGAGCGACAGCGCGACCGCGACCTCGTGGGGGGCGCCGCGATACGCCAACCGGTCGCCGAGGCCGAGCGAGGCGTGGTTGCCGGCGAGCAGGGTCGTCACGCGCGCGAGGTCCGAGCGGCTATCGCCGCCCGCCCCGGCGCTCGGCTCCCCGAGGAACAGGATCTCGGCGGCCCGTCCGCACAGGAGCGCGACCGCGAGGCCCTCGATCTCCGCGCGGGTCGGCGACTGGCCGAGGCGGGTCGCCACGGAGGTCGCGCCGAGCGAATCCCGGCGCGGGACCAAGTCGACCTGGGCGACGCGGGCGCCGATCCGCTCGAACGCCACGGCGTGCCCCGCCTCGTGGTACGCGCTCCGACGTCGGTCCGCCGGGCTCCCTTGATCCGGCGGCGCGACGCGGCCGAGCAGGTCCTCCGGGCGCATCGGCCGTCCGGCGGCGCGCGCGGCGGCACGGGCCTCGGACACCCACCCGGCGACCTGGGCGCCGCTGGCGCCGAGCGCAAGCGCGCCGAGCGGCGCGAGGTCCATGTCGGGCACCTCGCCGTCGTCGAGGTGTTGCCGGAAGATGACCGCCAGGTCGGCGGCCGAGGGCGGCTTGATCTCGATCACCCGGCCCAGCCGTCCGGGCCTGATCAAGGCGGGATCGAGCCTATCGCCGTGGTTCGTCGCCGCGATGATGCACACCTCGGGGGCGCCGGGCGCGTTGAGCGCATCGAAACCGAGCAAAATGCTCGTGCACAAGGGGGTCCACCACTCGCGTGCGTGGTTGTCCATCGTGGCCCTATTAGGAATACTATCAGCTTCATCTAGGAATAAAATACTCGGCGCCAGCGCGCACGCGTGCGTGTACGCGGCATCCCAGGCGCGGAGCACGCCACCCAGGTGTCCGTCGGATCCGGTGAACCAGGCGCCGACCGAGGTCGCGACCAGCGGCAGGCCCGCGGCCTTCGCGAGCGAGCGGACGAAAGATGATTTTCCTAGTCCCGGGGCGGAGCTGAGGGCGACGTGCCTATCGAGCCGCTGGAACGCGGGCGCGCCGCCGGAGGCGCGCCAGGTCGCGATCTCGTCGATGAGGCGCGTGCCCCAGGCGTGGGCATCGCCGAAGCCGACCAGGGTCGCGAAATCGGGCGCCGACCCGACGGCGGGATCCGCGGTGGCCTTCGAGCGCGCCGCCGCGGCGAGGCGCGCGACGCAGGCCCGCGCCGTCGTCCCGCGCACCGCGGCGGCGATCTCGAAGAAGTCCAGCCCGCGCGCGATCCCGGGCGGCAGGGTCGGACGCCGCCCCGTGGCGGCCCGGACGACCCGCGCGATCACGGCGTCGGTCGCGCCCGGGAGCCGCACGTGCAGGTCCGCCGCGGCGACGAGGGCCGAAGGCAGGTAGCGCGCGGGCGATTGCGAGACGCCGAGCACCCGGTCGCCGCGGGCGAGCCGGTCCGCCACCCGGTCGTTTCCGCGGTCCGCACGGTCCTCGCTTCTCGAAGCGCCGGTGCGCGCCGCCACGTAACCCCACGCCGCCAGGCGCCCGCACGCCTCGCGGACCGGCTCGACCCAGTCTGCGGCCGGAACCTGGACGACGAGGGCGAAGGCGGGGTCGGCGGCGATGCGGCGGCGCTGGGCGGGCGAGAGCGCCGCTTCGAGCGCGAAGGCCGCGAGCGTCTCGGTCGCGGGACGGCGCTCGTCGGCGGCGACGTCCCCGGTCTCCGCCTCGTTCAGGTCGTCGCGCAGGAATGTCAGGTGGGGCATGGTCGCCTTGCTCCGAGGATGGGTCGAGGTCCGGGGCCGGGTCACGTCGGGCCCGGGTCGCGGCAGGCATCCGCCGGCGACGGCCTACGACGGCACCTCGACGACGCAGGCCGGGTCGAAGGCGGGGTTCTCGCCGTCGTAGCCGAGGGGGTTGCACAGGATCCGGGTCGGACCGATCCGGTGGTCGCGGCTGGCGTGGACGTGGCCGTGAAGCCAGAGGTCCGGGCGGCTGGCGGCGATGAGGCCGCCGAGGTCGCTCGCGAAGGCCGGGTTCAGCACGCTGCCGGCGAAGCTCGGGTCGAGCGAGGCACGGGCGGGGGCGTGGTGCGTGACCACGACGTGCGGTCGCGCCCGCGCGCCCGGCGGGTCGACCTCCAGCAGCGCGCGTTCCAGGAAGGCGCTGCTGGCGGCGTGCAGGGCCGCCGCGTCCCCCGGCCGGAAGGTGCGCCAGCCCGGGTTGCGCGTCGTCGCGATGCAACGGTGATCGTTGAGGCCGGCCTGCGCGGCCGCCATGGCCCGCCGGCGGTTTCCCGCGCCGTCGAGCCCGTAGTCGGTCCAGAGCGTGCCGCCGGAGAAGGCGACGCCGCCGATCTCGACGGTGTCGTCGTCGAGCAGGGTCACGCCGTGCCGTTCCGCGGCCCGGCGTCCGAGCGCGCGCTCCTCGTCCACGGCCGAGCCGTAGAATTCATGGTTTCCCGGCACGACCACGACCGGCATGATCGGTCGGATGGCTTGGCCCAGCCAAAGGATGGTGTCCGCCAGGCCCTGCCCGACGTCGCCCGCGACGACGGCGACGTCGGCGTCGGGGATGTGCCCGGGCGTCCACGGCGCCCGCGACAGGTCGCGGTGCAAGTCGCTGAAGGTCCAGATCCGCACGTGATCGACTCCTGGTTTCTCGGCATCGTCCCGCTGTTCGGGAGGCGGCGGTGGTCACCGCCGCGACGGGGGGCGGCGCCCGGGCCGCCTCCTTCCGGGTCGGCCCGGACGCCCGCCGCGCAGGTCCGGCGGCAGGCCGGCGAGGACGTGGGCCAGGACGGTGCGAGCCGCAGCATCGCCCCGCCAGGCGGCGACGAGCACCGTCGAGAGCGCGAGGTCCACGACGGCGGGGTCCGGTTCGGCGCGCCGCGTGAGGTCGAGCGTGACGGCGATGGCGGCCGCGGCCTCGCCCCTCCGGGCCGCGGGCCAGGACCGATGATGCAGGCAGACGCCGCCGGCGAGGGCTCGGCGGACCTCCCGGATCGCGGAGGGCTCGATGTCCGGAAGCCGTTCCGTGCGCCAGAGCGCGAGCGGATGGCTTCCCGTGGGCGGCTCGCGGCGCGGGAGGGTCCGGTCGCAGGGATGGGAATCGTCGCTCGCGCGCATGCGTCCTCCGGGCTCGTGGCGGGCAAGACGGCCCCGCTCCCGCGCGCCGAGGCGCGCGGGCGGGGTTCGTCGGACGGGATGGCGGTGGCTAGTGCCGGTCGAGGCGCTCGGCGCCCGTGTCGGGTTGGCCCAGGACGAAATACCTCGACAGGGTGCGCGCCCAGCGCCGGCCATCGGACGCGTACAGATCGCTCGTGGTGATGCGGCGGCCGTCGGGGAAGTTCGGATGCCCGTGGACCTCGCCGGTGAGCACCCTCACGGACCGGGTGGAGGCCCGCCATCGCTCAAGGCGCGGGGCGCCGTGCAGGTCCTCCCGCGTCGGTTTGACTTGGTCACGGATCCCCTGGAGCTCGTCGGCGAGGTCGCGCAGCCGGTCACCGGCCTCGCGCTCGTCCGGCGCCCGAGACTGTTCGACGTCGACACCGAGATTCGCGGCGAACGCGGCGGGGTCGACCTCGGCGGCGTGCGGGTTCGCGGCGGCGGCGCGCAGGGCGGCGAGCAGCGTGACGGAGGCCCCGAGGCTGCGGCTCGTGCGATCCCCTTCGGCGATGCGCTGTGCCTCCCCGCGGCCGAACGCCGGCACGACCGTCGGCAGGGTCCGGACACGGCCTCGACCCGGCACGAGCGCCTCGTGCCCGCGCATGACGCGGCCGAACGCGTCGGCGGCGGCGGCGCCGCCGCTGCGCCCGCACCCGAGGAGCCAGGGCGGCGAGACCACGTCCAGACCGAAATCCTCCGACGGGTTCATGCCCGCGAGCGCCGACGCCGCGGCATGCTCCTCGAAGGGGGTCGGGCCCACCGGCAGCACCGGCGCGTCGATGCGCGCCCTCAGCCCGAGGTTGCCCAGGCACGCCGCGGGCAGGTCGAGGACGAGATCATCGTCCCGCCCCACGGCCTCGGCCGCGATCTCGCCCGCCTCCCGTGCGTCGCGCGCCTCGCGTTCGCTGACGGTGAGGCCCTCCTCCGTGACCGTCCGGCCCGGCAACGGGGCGTCCTCGGGGAACTTGACGCGCAGGAACGTGACGGGGCGGCCGAGAACGCCATAGGCGTCGGCGAGGAGGAGCGCGGCGTAGGCGGCATGGGTCCGGCCAGCGGAACCGAAGAAGGCAGAGATCAAGGGCAATCTCCATGACGGAATCCGGACGCCGGCGCGCCCGGTGGAATGGCCACCAGGCACGCGACGTCGGACACGTTGTGATTGATCCGTGAATCTTAAGGCAAAAGAGCGGAAATGAACAGCATATTCTGCCTGTCATCAAGAGCCATATTATCGGGATGGTTAACGGCGTCGTGGCGTACAGTCTTGGGCGCCTCGGATTACTTACGCATACGCGCGAGGTGGACCGGCGTGACGGTGCCGGAGGTCCGCTCTCCGCGACCGGCACGGGGCCCCGTGTGACACGTCCGGACCGCGCCCGGCGACCCGAGCGGCGACCTGCGGTCGAAGCCGGCCGGTGCTTGGATCCCCACGCCCCATGCCGTCGTCGCGCAGATGACCCGCTGCGCCCCTGAGAGCCGGCCTTGACCGACCGCCGTGACCGCCGGTTCGGCGCGACGGTCGCCCGGTCAGCACCGATGCCGGGACGAGCCGGCGGCCGGGTCGCCAGGGGGGACCACGCCTCAGTCCGTTCAGGGATTGACGGGTGCGGATGTCGCGGGCGCTGACGGACGCGACAAGGCGCCGTGCCCACGACCCGGCCCCCGAGGAGGGCGGGACGCCGACGGCGGTCGGCACGAGCGCGGGACCGCGCGAGGCGCGATGGACAGTGCGCTTTGGGCGGCCAGGGATCCGATAACCAGTAATTTCGATACTTCTAGATTTATAGAAATAAAGGTGGCAGGATTCCCTCGATGCATCGGCCCAAAGGAGGACGCCGTGATCGCGACCATCCATTCCAACGACCGCACCGGCCTCCTGGCCGCAGCGCTGGTGGCCGGCGGCCTGACCGCCGCCGGCACCCGTCCGACCGTCGTCGCCGTCGGCGCCAACGGCGCCCAGGCCTGTGGCTTGGCACGCCTCTCGGGTTCGTTCGACCTGCTCCGCCCCGATCCCCGCGACGCGGCGGCCATCCTCTCGGGCCTGGCGGCGCGGTCGGAACGCGACGTGATCGCCGTCCTGCCGACGGACCTGCTTCGCGAGGGCGGTCCGGGCGAACCCGGACACCTGCGCGTCGTGGCCACGGCGTGCCGGCTGACCGCGGCCCAGGCCCTGCACGCGACCGCGTCGGGGGCGTGGCACCTTCGGTGCGACAGCGAGCTCGGCCAGCCGGCCTGGCGGATCGCCCCGCGCGTCCTGCCGCTCCGGCTGCCGAGGCTCTCGCCGCTGGAACAGATGCGGCTGCTCGCGGGCGATCTCGGCGAGGGCATGCGGTACGCGGCGGTCGCGCTCGCCGCCACCCTCCTCGCCGTGTCGGCGGATCCGGACGCCGAGCGCTTCGAGGCGGGTGACCTGGCCGCGCTCATGTCGCCGCTCGCGCCGGCCCGGGACTGTGCCCTGCACGAGCGGCTCCTCGACTGCGCCGCCGCCCTGGGCGACCCGGTTCTCCGGGACGCGCCCGTCGACACCGCCGAGGCCGCCGGCGACCGCGTCCGCAAAGCCCGCCCGACGCCGGTGGCGACCGCTCGCCTCCGCGCCACGCAACCCGCCCGCCTTCGCGCCTGACGAAAAGGACCAGAGCGATGATCAACCGCACGAAGCCGAACCGCGTCTCGTTGGCTCCCCGGCCGCGCGTCGCCTCGCCCGGGACCGCTCGTCCCGGTCGCTCCGGAAGCGCTCGCCGGGTGCGCGCCGGGGCGGGCTCCTCGCACGCCCGGATCAATCAGGGCGACCTATCCCGCGACCGGGCGCCGACGGCGGCCCCGCGCCGGGACGCGAACGCCTACGAGGCGTTCTACGCCTTGTCGGCGGACGGGGTGGGCCTGCTCGATCCCGGGTTCGACGACTGGGACTTGGACCCGTGCGTCCTCGTCGGCCTGGCGCCGAACGGTGGCGGCGAGCGGGACGACACGTGACCGTTCTTCCGAGCGGCCCGCGACCGGCGTCCGGACGACGCGGGCCGGGACAGGCCGGCTTCCGCTTCGCCGCGGGAGCCGCGGCCCGGCGAAGGATCAGCCTTCCGGGTTCCGGAATCCGTATGGCACCTGTGACGGGTATCGCTACGCATAATCCGTTACGGGTTGCGATTTCCGGGCATGATCCGAGAGCCGGGGAATGGGGAAATTGGCCGCGAGCGGAGAGCGCTCGGTCGTGTGCGGCCCGAGCCGTCCCCATGAGGGCGCCTCGGAATCGCCGCGTCGGGATTGCCGCTTTGCCGCCAATGACCGAGGTAGACGGTGGAATCGGCGACGGTTCGGGTCCGCCCGGCGTGCCGGAGTATGGAGCCGGGCGGCGTGGTCACACGTCGGCTCGCGGCCGATCTCGGCGCCGATGTCGGTCGATCCGATACCCTCACGACGTCGCGCCGAGCTGATGGGGCGAGACTTCCGAACGCGAAGCAGCCCCGCCGCGGTCGCGAAGGATCGCACCCTCCGGCATCGACGCGCCTCGCCGAATGCCGATAGCGGTGCGGTCGTGCTCGACGCATCGAGTAAGGGGTTGCGCGGCCCGTTACGCTTCTTCATGCTAATTCCATGGAGATCGAATTAGCGGCACGACAATTGGAGGCGCTCGGCAATCTGACCCGCCTAAAGGTGTACCGTACGCTCGTCCGGGCGGGCCATGACGGTCTGCCGGTCGGTGCCCTCCAGCAGCGCGTCGACGTGCCGGCCTCGACGCTCTCCCATCATCTGCACCGTCTGATCCATACCGGACTGGTCGTCCAGGAGCGCCGAGCCACGACCCTGATCTGCCGGGCGGCCTATCCGGCGATGACCGATCTGGTCGGCTTCCTCGGCGAGGGAGGGCACGGCGGGGGATCGGCCGGATCCGCTTCGTGAGGACGTGATGAGTACGAGACGACGACGGGGCATGGAAGCGTCGTTCGAACGGCGCTGTTCGACCGCGGCGGCCCGTCGTGGCCCGCGCACTTGCGCGCGGGCGGGCGGCCCGGACCTTGACCGGCGCGGGATGCTCGCAGCGGGGGGCGCAAATCCCGGGGCCGAAGCGGTCCGCGCCCAGATCGAGCACGCCGGCCGTCGTGGGGCCCATAGCCATGACGAAGCATACCCCGCCCTTCTCCCTTCAGGTTCGCGAGCGGACCGTCCGGCTGGTGCGGGAGCACGGGAGCGAGCACGGCTCGCGATGGTTCGCGATCCGGTCGATTGCCGCCAAGATCAGCTGCACAGGTGAGACGCTGCGCAACTGGATCCGGCAAGCCGAGAGGGACCAAGGCGGGCCGGTCCCGCGAGCGAAGAGCGCGAGCGGATCAAGGTGCTGGAGCGGGAGGTGCGTGAACTCCGGCAAGCTAAGGAGATCATGAGGAGGGCATCGGCGTATTTTGCCCATTCGAAGCTCAACCGCCAGTCCAAGCGATGATCGCCTTCATCGACGGTCACAGCGCGCCCTACGGGGTCGAGCCGATCTGCTGGGTGCTGCCGTTCGCCCCGTCGACGTACCACGCCCACGCCGCGCGACGGGCCGATCCCGGCAGGCTGCCGGCTCGGGTCAAGCGGGACGCGACGCTCGTGGTCGCGATCCGGCGTGTGCACGCGGCCGAATTCGGCGTCTACGGGGTTTATGGCGCGCCGTCTGTTCCGGAGAAGCGCCTCTCCGTACGCTGGAGGATGGTGCGGATCGAGGGCGCGCCGCACCTGCTGATCGAGTTGGCCGAGAACAGCGGCCCGCCCGTCACGCCGCCGACACGAGGGGGTTCGGCCCGCGGCTGGTACAGCGTGGCCTCGCGCAGGAACTCGGGGGCGGGATCAAGCTCAACTTCGCAGCCGCCGGCCTGTTCTGCGTCATCACCTTCCCGCTCGGCGGGACGGCCGTGCCGGAAGCCGGGGGCGCAGCCATCCCCACGGCGCCGTGTCCGTGACGCCCGGCCGGTTGCCGACCTGAACGGCGGCCTCAGTCTCCGTTCAACGACGCGTTGCCAGAAGGTCCCGGCTCGATTGCCGGCTCCGAGAAAGGCCGGCAGGCGTCAGGAGGAGGCTCTTCGATGCGTTCCGGGAAACACTGTCACCGGCCCGTCGCGGGCGAAGTCGGCGCGTCTGCGAGGTCGGCTCGCGGTTTGCCTGCGTCGGTGCGCGACCACATCGGCGCCGAGTTGCGGGCAGCCTACGCCGGCTTCGAAGCGGGCGACCTCCCGGGCCGCATGCTCGACCTGCTTTCCCGTCTGGACGGCGCCCTCTCGCGCGAGGCGGCGGCCGCCGGAGCCGCCTTCCGGGACGGGCTCATGAGCGCCGTTCCGGGCTTGCGGGCCTTCGCGCTATCGCTCGGGGTCGACGCGACGCAGGCGGAGGACCTCGTGCAGGAGACGCTGATGAAGGCGTGGGCCAACCAGCACCGGTTCCAGTCCGGCACGAACCTGATGGCTTGGCTGTGCACCATCTTGCGCAACCATTTCTACACGGAGTGCCGCAAGCGCAGGCGCGAGGTCGAGGATGCCGACGGTGCCCTGGCGGCGAAGCTGACGGCGCCAGCCGCCCAGGAGCACGGCTCCGACCTCAGGGCTGTCTGGGAGCACCTCGGCGGATTGCCCCCGTTGCAGCGTGAGGCTCTGATGCTGGTCGCGGCCCGGGGCATGACCTACGAGGCCGCGGCCGAGGTGATGGGGTGCCAGGTCGGCACCATGAAGAGCCGGGTCAGCCGTGCCCGCTCCTTCCTCGTCGAGTCCCTCGGCTTGGCGGAGACGTCCGCCGCGTAGGCCTTGGACGCAGCATCGGGCCCGGCTCGCTCGCGGTCAGAGTTCCCCCCACCGGGCCGGGCATCTGGCCGCACAGGCTTGCCGGGTGGCCCCGCTGCGGTCCGCGACGTCGATGCCTATCTGCCACCGGCCGCCAGCCGGCCCTTTCCCTCAACCCGTGTTATGCGTATGACCGAGAATGCGGACGACGAGATCACGTGGCTGGTGCTGACCCTGGCCGAAGAGGCAGACGTCTCCGGGGCAGCCGTAGGCCTGATGGTGGAGCGGCTGCGCCGCATGGAGGACGAGGCCCGCCTGGGGGGGGCCGACAGCCAAACGTTACAGCGGATCATGTCCGGTCGCCGCGTTCTGGGTGACAGGGTGGATTTCGGGCTGGCTCCGCGGGTACCGGTCAACCGACAGGGGGTCGCCGTAGGGCGGCGTGGATCCTGAACCGGCCTCAAGGCACGGGAGGCAACGAGTCGTCGACAGCCGGAAAGTCGACTGCTCGACGTCAGGCGAAGGGGCATGAAACCGGACCGTAGTCATAGCCCACCGGGCGATGCCCGAACCGTCGTGGCCCATGATAACCGCTACGCTCTTCCACAACCTCGCGGTCCACTGGACCAGGCCGGTAGTTGGCCCGGGTCGCCACCAGGGGCTACGTGGGGTGCCGGCTGGTCAGCATCAGGCAGGCCACCCCTGCCGCCACCGGCAGCGGTAACCGGACGCCTTCGAATAGCTTCAGCGTGCAAGCGCTGAAGAAGGTTCGGTTTACAATCAGAAAGAAGCCATTGCATGCCAGTACGAACGATGGGTTCAAGCTCCAGCGCAGGGCGATCAGCCTTGCCAAGACGGTGTTGATCGTCATCATCAGCGACACCGCAATGTCGTAGGCGCCCGAAACTGCAGGGCCCGATCAGCCGGAAGAACAAGCATGATCCTCGGAGAAGCAGCCGTGAAATGGTTGCGGTACTTCTCCGCCTGGAAGCGAAGACTTTGTGGATCGTCTCACAGAGGTCGCCGTCGGTATGGGCCGCCGCGCTGCGCAGGAGCGCTTCCGGTTTCGCGCAGGTACATCCAATCGGTTTGAACTCAGGGGAGCATGGCGGGAGTACGTGAGCCGGGCTTTGGCTGCCTCGATGGCCTCGCGTACGCCCGCGACCTTGTGAGCGCCGAGGTTGTCCAGGATGAGTGTGTCGCCGCGTCAGGCTCTGGACCAGCGTGTCGGCCCCGTAGGCGCGGAAGCGCTCGCCCGTCACGGGCCCGTCCGGTGACGAAACCGCCCTTGGCCCACTCGTGCGCAGCCAGCCGATGGCAGTGGCGGTTCCAAGTGCCCGGCTGGCGCCGCGATCCGGCAGTGTTCGCAGCGCGAAGCCCAGTCGTAACGGCGAACCATGCCGGTCAGCGGTCGGATAGCTCCAAAATCCGTCCTGAGCGACGCCGTGGCTTTCGTTTCATCGCTGCGTTGGTGCATCGCGGTTTGACGACCATTCGCCTAGCCGCCCGCCGCCCGCCGCCGAACAAGCGCGGCCGGAGACGTGCCCGTTCCGGCGGGTGATCAAGGCGAGATCCCGAACACGGGCCGGAATCGGGACGGCGGTCGCGGGCGGCCTCCAGGACGGCTCGGCGCGAGGATCCGAAAGGCCAGGTAAAAGGCACGGGTCCGGGCCGTTCGGCCGATGCGCCCAGGATTACGTTAAGATTTCGCTCCGATCGTCGTGTCGCGATGGCGGGTGCCGCCAAGGATGATCCAGCGGGAGCGGCAACCATGCCCTGCAGAGAAGCGACGACACGAGATCCGCTCGACACGCTCCAAGCGTGGCGGAAGGTAGGGACGTGGGCCGCGCTGGTTGCGGCCTGCTTGGTCCTCGCCGCCGCCGACCGCGGCGTCCCGGAGGCGGGAACGGCGGCGCTCTTCATCCCGCTCATTACCCTCGCGGGCTGGCGGCTCGGTCCGCGCGAGGCCTGCAGCGTCGCGCTCGCCGCGGCGGTGCTGAACCTGTCCACGCCGCACGCCGGCGACGCGGGGCTGCCGCCGGTCCTTGCGGTCCTCCAAGGCATCCTGCGCCTGGGCACGAACGCGTTCGTCGTCTGGGCCGTCTGCACCCTGCGCTCGGCATACGACCGCGAGCGGACCGCGGCCCGGCACGACGGACTGACGGGTGCGCTGAACAGGGCGGCCTTCGAGGAGCATGCGCGGACGATTCTGGAGGCCGAGCCGTGCGATCAACGCGTCACCGTACTGGCGCTCGCTGACATCGACGACTTCAAGGTCGTCAACGACACGGGCGGGCATGCCGCGGGCGACGCGGTGCTGAGAGCGTTCGCTGACATCGCCGCAGCGTCTCTCGACGGCCGAGAACGGCTTGGGCGGCTGGGTGGCGACGAGTTCGTGCTGCTGCTGGAAGCCGATACGCTGGAGGCCGCGCAGTCCAGGATTGAGGCCGTGCACCGGCGATTGACGGATGACCTCCGGTCCGCGACCGTTCCTGCGACGGCCAGCATCGGTGCGCTGGTCCTGCAACCGGAACGCCGTCACGACTGGGTCTTTGCGCTGAAGGCAGCCGACCATGTCATGTACGCGGTGAAGGCGTCGGGCAAGAATGCATTGCGGGTCGAGATCGCCGGCATGGTTGCCGCCTCCCCGAATATGTCGCGCCTACCGGCCCGGGCCTTCGCGGTCGCTTGATCGTCGGGTGCGAGCGAACGTGTCGCCCGGCGGCGTCGGGCTGGCATAAGGTAGGCTGTAACACCATTCGTCTGCACCCCGGCCTGCGCATGCCCTTGTCCGAGAGATGCTCAGCCGAAGTGCATCGCTCCACCCCACCGTCAGACCGGTCAAACAAGGTGCACCCCGGTCACGTGCTGTGTTCTTCGTGAGCAAGCACGGCGGAGCTTGAGCGCATTCCGGAGCAGACTGGAGTCGTTCTAACCCGTCTTATTCACGAGGGCAGTGGACCTTGGTTGGCGAGCGTAGCGTAAGACATTGATGGGGCTTAGGGATTGGGTGCTGACGCCAAGCCCCCAAACCAGATCGAGCCCGCCACGCCCGCCATGTCCGACCCTACGGTGCTCCCGTTCGCGTTTCGATCCGTAGCCAATTTTCGAAGGTCGTTCGGGCGGGTGTCTCGCGGCCCCAGCTATGGCCCTCGCTAGCTATGGTCTCACGAACGGACGGGACCGGTTCGGGGGGGCGACGGCCTGCTGCCGATGGGCCTGCTGCCGATGTCACGGACAGCCGGCATGCACCGCCGGCTCGCGTTCCCAGTACCGCAGCTTGCCACACCGCAGAACGAACGCCGTGATGTCGCTGGGACTTTTCAACTCGATGCAACCGTCATCCAGCTCGGTGACACCCGCCTTCTCGAAGAGCGGCTGTGCGGTCTCTACCCAAGCGATGAACTTGGCGTGCGCGAAGGCATCGCTGACGAAATCTCGCGCTGTGGCCTCCTGCGCCAGCAGCGTTCCGCCCGCTCCGGAGGGTAGAAGTGCCACGGCATCGTACAGAACCGAAGGACCGCCGTTGATCTTCTGCTGCGTTGCAACGGTACTACCGTCGCTCGCCGTTACACCGCCGACGGTCGGCGCGACGAGTTCCAGCATTGCGCCCTCCGCCGCGAGAGCCTTCTGCAAGGTCTTCAGCAGTTCGGCATCGACCCCGTCCGTGACCAGAGCTCCCACCTTGCGTCCCTTGAGACTCCTTGGTCCGTTCTGAACGATGCTCAGGGCCGGCGAGGCCGGAAGGTCCTTTCGAACCGGACGCGCCGGTTCCGCCGCAGATGGCAGCGTCTTCAGCCCAAGACCGTCGGCAACCTTCCTGGCCAGTTCCTCGTCGACATTCAGTAGATGCGAGATCATCCTCGCACGGATGGCGGGTGTCTCGACCTTGCTTAGTTCGAACACGAATGCATCCTTGATGTGGGTCTGCTCCGGCAGCGTCTGACTCACGTAGAACTGCCGCGCCTGGCTGTAATGGTCGGCAAACAGCTCGGCCCGGATGCGCAGTTTGTGGCCACTCTCCTCGACCGGAGCGCTGCGGAAGCCGCGATCTGGGGACTCCCGGGGCCCGCCCGCCGTCCCGCCCCAGGAATTCGGCTCGTAATTTGCCCGGCCCTTCGGGTTGTGCAGGGCCATGTGACCATCCTGCTGGAACGTGTGGAACGGGCACTTGGGCGCATTGATCGGGATGTGCGTGAAGTTCGGGCCACCCAGCCGCTTCACCTGCGTGTCAAGATAAGAAAAGTTACGCCCCTGTAGGAGCGGGTCGTTGGTGAAACCGATGCCGGGCACGATGTTCTGCGTGCAGAACGCCACCTGCTCGGTCTCGGCGAAGAAGTTGTCCACGTTTCGATCGAGGACGAGCCGTCCGACGCGCTGGATTGGCACGAGCTCTTCCGGAATGAGCTTCGTGGCATCGAGGACATCGAAATCGAACGACTTGGCGAAATCCTCGTCGAAGAGCTGAAGGCCGAGCTCCCATTCGGGAAAATCACCGGCCTCAATTGCATTCCACAGATCACGGCGGTGATAGTCGGGATCTGCTCCATTTACTTTCACGGCCTCATTCCAGACCACCGACTGCAGGCCGAGTTTCGGTTTCCAGTGGAACTTGACGAACGTGGATTTTCCCGTCCCGTCCACCAGCTGGAAGGTATGGACCCCGAATCCTTCCATGAAGCGGAAGGAGCGCGGGATCGTCCGGTCGGACATGATCCAGAGAGCCATATGCATGGCCTCCGGGCTCAAGGAGATGAAATCCCAAAAGTTATCATGCGCCGTCTGTGCCTGCGGAAAGCCGCGGTCCGGCTCCTGCTTGGCGGCATGCACCATGTCGGGGAACCTGATCGCGTCCTGGATGAAGAAGACCGGGATGTTGTTGCCGACGAGATCCCAATTGCCTTCCTTGGTGTAAAACTTGACGGCAAAGCCGCGCACGTCACGCGCAAGGTCGGAGGATCCCTTGTTGCCGGCGACCGTGGAGAAGCGCACGAAGACAGGTGTACGCTCGCCGACACGCTGGAAGAGATCGGCACGCGTGATCTCAGACAGCGCCTCGGTGGTCTCGAAGTAGCCGTGTGCGCCAAAGCCCCGAGCATGCACGACGCGCTCCGGAATGCGCTCGTGGTCGAAATGGAAGAGCTTCTCGCGAAGGTGAAAATCCTCCAGCAGGGTTGGGCCGCGGGCGCCGACCTTCAGGGAGTTCTGATCGTCGGCAACGGGAACGCCCTGCTGCGTGGTCAGGAACGGAACGTCACCACCGGCGACTTGATGGGTCTCACCACCTGGGCCGCGCAGGATCTTCGCGTCACCGATGTGAGCGGGTACGAGCTTGTGGGCGTTTGGATCGGCAGCCATTCGGATCTCCGGTTTCGGGCTAAGCCTGCATCGGCGTCGGCAAAGGGAGGTGGGCTTTTCCTGCTCGCGTCAGCGGTCCTACGGCTGGCGCTGCGGCGTTCGGCCGGCCTGTGACGCTGCGCCCGTCGCAAGACTCGCGGGCTGAGATTGCGCACCGGCCGCGGAAAGGACGGGCGTCGGACGGCGAGCCCAGCTCCCCGGCAGCATGCGGCCGAGCACGGCGTCTCTCCAGACGTAGCGGTGAATCAGCGCCGCTGCGGCGTGCAAGCCCGCCAGCGCCAAGATCATCCAGCCGATGGTCCCGTGCAGTTCCTGCACCTGGTGGGTCAGGACGCGGTTTCCAGGGTCGTAAGCGGGGATGCTGACTAGGTTGAAGAGGCTGTCGCCGCGCACCCACACGAGAAACATGCCCACGAGCACCATCATCACGAGCAGCGCATAGAGTCCCCAGTGCGTGCCCTTTGCGAGCAGGTTGAGGGCGCCGGTATCCGGCAGCGGCAAGCGACGCCCGCGTGTGGCGCGCCAAGCGAGCCTCATCAGGAGCAGCACGGCCAGGAGCAATCCTCCGGTGATGTGCACCGAGCGCGCGTCGACGCGGGGAGAACCAGCCGGGAACAGGTCGATGACCTGAGCCCCGATCCACTGAGCCACGACCAACACAGCCGTCGCCCAGTGGAACGCGATGGTGACGGCATCGTAGCGGTCCGCACGAGGGTTCACAGGTTGCATGGCGAAACCTCACGCGTTGCCGATGAGGATGCCGGTGGCGAGCACGAGGGTTCCTCCCAGCATGACCTTGGCCGCAGCCGCGAAGGGCGGCGTCTCCATGAACCGCCACTGCACCCAGGCGATGGCCAACAGCTCGATGACCACGACGACGCCTGCGGCGACGGTGGCCATCACGAAATCGTTGATGAGGTAGGGCAGCGTGTGACCGATGCCGCCAGCGATCGTCATCAGGCCGCACACCAAACCTCGTAGCAGCGGAGTGCCCCGACCGGACAGCTTGCCGTCGTCGGCCAGCGCCTCGGCAAACCCCATACTGATGCCCGCCCCTAGCGAAGCCGCTAAGCCGACCAAGAAGGCGTTCCAGGGATCACGCGTAGCGAAGGCCGCCGCAAAGACCGGCGCGAGCGTCGAGACCGAGCCATCCATTAGACCGACAAGGCCGGGCTGGATCACCTGCAGAACGAAGCGGCGTTGCGCGCCCTCATCCTCGGACGTCCGAACTTCGCCGGGCAGGCGCTTTTGCTGGATCTCCTCGGCCGCTCGCTCGTGCTGCAGCTCATCGGCGGCCAAGTCACCGAGCAGCTTGCGTATGCCGGCATCCGAGGCGCGGGCTGCCGCCTGCTGATAGAAGCGCGCGGCGTCGTGCTCCATTTGCTGCACGTGGCGGCGCACGGCCTCGATACCTTGAGCGCGGACCTGCCAGACAGGCTTGCGCTGCACCCAGCCCCGCACGTCCTGGCGTCGCACGAGCGGGATGTGCGCGTCGAAGCGGGACTGGAACAGGTCGATCAGTTTGCGGCGATGCTCGTTCTCCTTATCGGCCATGTCGCTGAACATCTGGGCACTGTCGGGGTAATCGCTTCGCAGTTCATGGGCGAAGTCGGCGTAGATGCGGCCGTCCTCCTCCTCGCTGGCGATCGCCAGGGCGAGCAACTCGCGCTCGGTCAGGTCGATGAAGGCACGCATGGATGGGGCCGTCCTAGCTTAGGCGTTCGGTGACGAACGGCAGCCCGGTCCTGGCTTGCAGGACCGGGCTGCCTGTTTGTCAGCGCTGGTTCGGGCTGCCCGCCGGGGCATGGGACGGAAGTTCGACGGGCTTGTTGTTGTTGAGATCCCAGCCGGTATTCGGGTCCGTGCCCGTGCGCTGGAGCTGGGCCCGCATCTGCCACTGGTACTTGGCGACCCCGTGCTCAACCTCTTGCAACAGGTTCGAGGTGGTGGGATCGACCTTCTCGGTGGCCTTGATGGCGGTATTCACCTCCTCGCCGACCCGCTTGTAGGCGTTGGTAAACCACACCAGGATCTGGGCATCGTCGAGGAAGCCGCCGGGGATCTCCGGCACACCGGAGGTCTTCACGATGGTGTTGGGCCGCCCGTCCGCCGAGGCGCCGACGGCCAGGAGCCGCTCCGCGATGGTGTCGGCGTATTTCGACAGGCCCTCGTAGTGCTCCTGCAGCAGGAGGTGCAGGGGGTAGTATAGGGTGCCGGATGCGTTCCAGTGCGCCTGCTTGGTCTGAAGCTGGAGCTGCTGCAGCTCGGTCAGGGTCTGCTGCAGGGCAGCCACGTCCTTCTTGTGTCCCTCTTCGCCGGCCCCGAGATCGATCCAGGGCTGCTGGCTGATCTCGTTCGTCGGGAAGGGCCCGATCGGTTGCTGGCTGGTCACCTGCGTCTGCGACGATTGACGGATGTCGCCGATCTGACCGCCTGCCCCCTGCTGTCGCTCGGTTGGCGACTTCTGGCCGCCCAGTTCGGTCTGGCTCGCCTGTGCAAGCTCGATACGCGAGAACACCGTCATGGCGTTCTGCGCCGAAGAGGGAGCCGAGCGTACCCCGGTGCGCGGGCCGCCAGCACCCGTGCTCACGCCGGAGTCCGATGTCGCTCCGGACAGTGCAAGGGCCGGCGTGCAGAGGGCGGATCCGGCAAGCAGAACGACCGGGAGCAGGCGAAAAAATTGCATGAAAAGACTCGCGGCTGATGGCAGAGGTTTGTGCTCTGCTCACGCACCAGGGCAGCAGCAACACAGGCCGAAAACCGGCGCTACATCAGAGCCGTTCCAAACTAAACCAGAGTTTAGCTGAGCTGACCTACGCGGACATATCGGCGGCGGTGGGAAGATCACCCCGGTCGATCGTCGCCGGGCAGAGAATGTCGAATCGGCAGCCACCTCCGGGCGCATCGGTGATGACGGCCTGAACCCTGCAACTCGACGATAGCGGCTACGAGCCCAAGGCCGAGGCCGTTGCCGACGGTGTGACGTGCGGGCTCGGCGCGATAGAACCGCCGAAAGACCTGATCACGTTCCGCCGGAGGAATGCCGGGCCCCGTATCCTCGACGGCCAGGATGCAGATCGCGCCTCGCCGCGACACCTCAAGGCGTACCAAACCGCACGCCGGTGTGAACTTGACAGCGTTGTCAATGAGGTTGGTCACGGCTTCGAACAGGGGGGCGCGGTCGCCGGTGAGGAACGGAAACGGATGAGTGACCTCAAGGCAGATCCGGATGCTCTTGTCCTCCGCGATCGGCTCATAAAGCTCGGCGGCCTCCGCCAGGACTTGCGCCACGTCGACTCGCGAAAATGCGGCACAGCGATGTTTATGCTGGATCTCGCCGATGCGCAGGACGGCGGTGATGATCGACAGGGTCTGATCGAGCCAGACGAGGCTCTGGTCGATCACCTCCTCAAGCTCCGCCAGGGAGTGCGCGCCCGTTCGGCTGCGTTCCAGTCGCGCGCGTAGACGCGTCAGGGGCGTTCGGAGATCGTGCGCGATCGCATCGCCGCCTGTCCCGAAGCCGACCTGATCCGCCATCTTGCGACTGCGCTCGCCCCGGCACCGGCCTGAACGACGGCGCTGCGACGCCCCGACGAACCCGCTCCCCTTCCTCCAGCGCCGACCGAACAATCCCGATCCACACGCGTCAGAACAGACGCGCGATCCCGCGCGCCATCAGCCCAAAACGCAACGTACGCCGATGCCCGATGAATAAGTCGGGCTAATAGTGATGCGCCGCAGGCCTCTGGCCGTCTGCGTGCGTCATCCGCCCCCTTAGGACGGACTGGTATCACCGATGTGAAAAGCGGCTTGCAGTCAGGGCGAGCGCAATTTTCAGACAGTGAATTTTTGCGAAAGTTGCGCTTCGAAGTCGGAGATCGTGCGGAGTTGCGCAAGTTTTGGGCAATAGTTGAAAGACCAGCGTTGATCGGTGCGCGCGACCTGCTTTCCTCGCAAGCCATCGATGAAGGTGTTGAAGCGCTCTCGTTCGATTGTCATCAGGCGCAGGGTTGTAGAGCGCGTGAAATCTGCCGGAATGGCGCGCGCCTTCATCGCAGCCACGCCTTCTTGGACTGCCCGAGGATTGTCATCCACGATCAAGGTCGTGTCCGGGTGAAAGAACGTATCGCGTCCGCCTTTGCTGCGGGTTGAAACGACAGGCAATCCGGCCAAAAGATACTCGATGCTCGCGTACATGGCGCCCTCCAGCTTTGAGAGACATAAGCCAACGTGAGCCGACGCCATTGCTTCATTCACTTGGACGTGATCCATGAACACGACATTGTCGTCCTCGATTTCGTTGATGATTACGTGACCGCGGGGCAGCCCGTGGAGGAATTTATGGAGCTGTGCCTTCTTCAGATCTGGAGACCAGCGACCGAACAGTTTTGTCACATAGGCGCAGCTTGGCACAAGCCGCGCCAATTCATGCCGCTTTAACGGGACGAGCTGCGCATTATAGATTGCATCGTACGTCCGCGGTCGGTCGACGATCGGGTGGAACATGGTCTCGTCAACGAACATGTTCTGCGGCGCGAGGTATACGTCGACGCCGAACCTGCGCAGCGACTCTTCTTCCCCCGGCGTGTTCGCCATGACGATCAGGCGCGCTCGGCGATGGGCTTTGCGAAAACGTCTGTATTGTTGAGCGACTGATAAGGCGAAGGTCGGCCGCTCCAGGCTGTGGGTGACCGCATGAAGGAAAACGAATGGCGTCTCGGGAAAGCGCGCGGCGAGGTAGCTTGCAGCCCCGAACGGCCTCGGTTGCGGTTGGGCGCAGAAGATTGGGGGATCGAGAGACAAGAACAGGCCCGCGACTTGTAGGTCCCTGGACCATGTGCGCGGTTCTCGAACGAAGCAATCGACCAGGCCGGCGGCTTCTGACAGGACCGGTGTTCCAAAAAGATATGGATTGCGGAGGGCGTGCAAACTGAGCATGCGCGGAAATCCGATCCACATATCCGAGCAGAGCTAAGACCGCACGAGTCGGCGGCTGACGCTCGCACAAGCTTGAAAAGGACGGGCGAAAGGCAGCCGTGCCTACATAGGCGCACGTGAGATCGATGCTACTAAAAAGTTGTTCACGCTTTATCTGTCCCAGGACTGGCATCATCGCGAGGCCCAACCTGTTGCTGCTTCGGACGTGCCGCCTTGAGGTGAGCGTTGATGTGCTAGCCGTCCGGACTTATTGGCGCCGCGATGAACAACACTTCGCTCGTCGTGGCCGCTCCATGCTCAGTCGATAGTCTTGCCCCGTGACGCCGCGGGCAACTCGAACGTTTCAGATCCACCATACGATGCGCGCTAACCCAAACCTGACCAGGCGTGAGCTGGCGTTGGCTGTCGCCGACGAGGAGGAGGACGGTCGAGGCTACGATGACTTCGCTCGCGACCTGCAAAACGAACAGCTCGACGGTGCCCGCATGTTCGGCGACATGGCCGAGGAGGAGACTGAATACTGCCGGCAGCTCATCGATCTGTTGTCGAGCGCTTTAACCCGCACACTCCGTTGGCGCAGCGGCAGGAGCCGCGCCTACACCATCACGCAACTTCGTCAGGCTTGTTCCTCGGCGCGGATTGGGCCGAGGCCGACGGCACATGACCCTGGTCGTGCGGACGAGTTCGGTGGGATGGCCGGCGACCTTTAGCGGACGCTCGACGGCCAGTCGGTGCCGGTGACCTCGAATAAGGAGGCGCCGTTCGAATCCAATCGGCTCGACGGCCAGTCCGTGGCGGAGGCCGCCCGGCTTCGCTCGGCGTGAACCGCGCCCGTGAGACTTCCCGATGACAGCGGCAACCGTGGCTTGGATGGTATGCTCCGGACCGAAGCCGGATTTCGGGAATGCTGCGCCGATGCGCCTGATAAATGACACTGGCGCGGAACGCGCCCCCTTGGACGACGCCTGGATCGGCAACCTGATCCGGCATTGGCGCGAGGACCCCGGCGCCTCCTACCGGACCTGGTTCCTGTGGGAGGAGCGCATCAAGAACTTCCGCTCGATCCGGCGCGGCCTCCAGGCGGTCATCGATGAGATCCGGGCCGACGCATTCGGCAACGCCTATCGTGGTTCGTCGCTGGAGACGGTTGTCCACTCCATCGCGGAGCAGCGCCAGGTCTTCAAGGGCGCCGACCACGCCTTCCTCTGGAAGCCGAAGCTGCGCATCCCCGACATCTACGAGGACCGCACGAACCAGGTCGCGTTCGGGCGGTTCCTCGACGCCTGCCTGTGCTGCAGCGCCGAGGACGGGGTGCTGTCCGCCATCCACGCGCTCGACCGGCACCGCATCAAGGGGCTGGGCCCGGCCGCGGCGAACCTGCTGTACTTCCTGCACCCCACCCTCGTGCCCCCGTTCAACACGGCCATCGTGAAGGGCTACAACGCCGTCGCCGGCGCCAACGTGAAGCTCGGCAAGTGGGACGAGTACCTCGCGATGCGCCGGGGCATCGTCGCCCTCAACGCCGGCCACCGCGGCCTGCTCTCCAACGATTACGGCGCCATCGCGGGCTTCCTGTTCGACGTCGGGTCCGGGCGATACCCGCTGCCGGAGCGCGACGGGGCCGCCGCGCTCGCCCGCTGGCGCGAGGACCTCGACCGCGTGCGGTCGGAGGCCGCCGCCACGGCCTCCAAGGCGGCGCTGGCCGCGCGCGAGGCGGACCACACCCACACCGAGGTCCAGGGCTGGCTGCGCGACCTCGGCCTCGCCCTCGGCTTCGACGTCTGGATCGCGTCGAACGACGGCAACCGCCCCTACGGCTCGGGCCGCCTGTCCGACGGCTGCCTCGACCGCCTGCCCGGGCGCGCGACGGCGAACGGCTCGGCCGAGACGGTCCGGCTCATCGACGTGATCTGGCTGGACAAGGCGGGCGGCGACGTGGCGGCCGCCTTCGAGGTCGAGCATACGACGAGCATCTACTCGGGCATCGTGCGGATGCTCGACCTGGCGCTCGGGGTCGAGGGCGGGGCGGCGCGCAACTTCTTCCTGGTGGCGCCCGACAACCGCGAGGATGACGTGCGCGCCCAGTTCGCCCGGCCCGCCTTCTCGCGGGTGGCCGAGCTCGACCTGCGCTACCTGCCCTACAGCGAGCTGCGCGGACACAGGGAGTCGATCGCCCGTTTCGGGAGCGGCCTGAAGGGCATGCTCGCCATCGCCAAGCCCGTCGGGCGTCCGCGCTGAGCCCGGTGACCGGTCCGACGGAGCCGACCCTACCGATTCCGGCGCCATCGCAGTGGCCGGCCGACGTCGCCGCCCCGGAAGCGGAACGTTGGCGGGACGACGACGCCGCACCCGCGCAACTGGATCGGCCGGGCGCGAGCCACCACGGCCGAATCCGCGCACACACCGGCAACGGCGAGACCGTTCTCGCTTCGGCGGCCGGGAACGCTCGTTTTGCTCCGGACGGTAACCGGGCCAGTCGGCCGCCGCGCCGCGTCGACCCCGCTCGCCGCCAACCGCGGCCGCGGGGCGTCGTCCGGACCTCGCGGCCCGGCCCCGACCGGGCTCTCGCCGTCCCAGGGTACCTCGCCCGCGAGGACGGCGAAGCGTCCGTCCGGGAGGTCCGCGAACGGCCTCCGCTCGGCTATAAGCTGGCGCAGCTTCCACCGGAGCAGCCCGGGCGTGATCCTCTGGAACCGCCCGGTCGCCGCGTCCAGCTCCGCGTCCAGGCCGCCGAGGATCCCCTCCGCCGACAGCGCCCCGCCCATGACGAGAAGGGCGTGGACCTCCCGCATGAACCGGCGCCAGAACGGCCGTTTCGCCATCGCCGCGACCGCATCGGCAGGAAGCGGTCCGGTCGTCGCCGCGATGTCGGGCTCGGGCTCGGCCAGCCCGAGCCGGTCGCCGACGAGGGTCAGCCCTTACGGTCGTCCATGAGGCGCAGGAGGGGATAGCGCAGCCAACGCCTCCGTGAGCGGGTGGCCCGCCCGCTCGCCCCCCTCCTCCAGCCGGGTCGGCAGAGCCCTCAGGAGGGGGTGGACCGCCATGGGTCCGCGTTGGCGCGCCGCCGCCGCGACCGCGTCCCGCACACGCCCCCGGAAGTCGTTCGCCGCTCGCGCCAGCTTCAGCCCGTGCGCGGTATCGACGAACCCGGTGCGGGCCCGACCTTGCGGAACGGAGCCCGCCTCGCCCGCCGCGGAAGCGGGCGGCACGCTCCCGGTCGACGGGGCGCCGTCGACACGCACGCGGTCCAGCTTGGCCTGCAGCGCCGCGACGCGCTCCTCCAGGAGGTCGATCCGGTCCAGGGCCTCGTCGAGCGTAGCCCTCGCCATGGCCCCGCGGTCCTCGGCCGCGACGAACCCCTGCAGACCCGCCCGGTCCGCCTCGACCCGGCCCAGCTCAAGCAACCCCCGTCCGATCACCGCGAGCCGCCTCTCGAAGGCCTCCGGTAGGTCCGCCCGCGCGATGGCCGGCCGGGAAGTCGACGTTCGCCCTACCACTTCAGGCGGCGAACTTGCGGATCACCGCCTCGATCCTGCGGCGGTCGAAGGGCTTGCCGAGGACCACGCCTCGCTCCGGGATCCGAGCGGCGTCCCAGGGCTGCGAGGACACCATGAGCAGCTCGATGGGCGGCCAGCGGTCCCGGATCGTCATGGCCATCTGCATGCCGATCGTAGAGCCGCGCATGTCCAGGTCTGCGAACACCGTGCGGATGTCGGCGCGGTTCTCCAGGATCTGGAGCGCCTCGGTCACGCTGGTCGCCTCGACGGCTTCGCAGCCCGCCTGTTCGACGAAGTCGACGAGCGACATCATCAGGATCGGGTCATCCTCGACGACAAGCACGTAAGTCAGGCGTGGGCCTTGGGACTGAGCCATAGGGGTTAATGAACCAGCACTTCAGCGAGCGGCGCGCGGAACTCGGCGCGAAGGCCGACAGGAGCGTAATCGAGGGCGGCCACCCGCGTTCCCAGCAGGCCCATGCGGATCAGCTTCGACCCGAAGCCGCCACGGGTGCTCGGCGGTACCACCGGCGGCCCATCGGTCTCGGCCCAGTCCAACACCAGCGTCGGCGATGGATCGGTCTCGGTGCGCCAGCTGATCCGTACCTTGCCGGCTCCGGCCGACAGCGACCCGTACTTGAGCGCGTTGGTCGCCATCTCGTGCAGGAGCAGCGACAGCGACAGGGCCGCCTGCGGACTGATGTCCAGGTCCGGGCCGTCGAGCGCGAAGCGGTCGAGGTCCGCCTGCATCGCCAGCACGCTCTCCATCACGCTGCGCATTCGGGCGGCGGCCCAACTCTTCTGAACCAACACGTCATGGGCGCGCGACAGGGCGAGCACCCGGCGCTCGAACGCCTCGACCAAGTGCCGTTCGGTGACCCCGCGGAGGGTCTGTGTGGCGATGGACTGCACGATGGCCAGGGTGTTTTTCAGGCGATGCGACAGCTCATGGTTGAGGATGTCCTGCTGCTCTGCGGCACGCTTGCGCGCGGTGAGGTCGGTGACGGTGACGACCGCGCCCACCACCTCTCCGTCGCGGAGCAAGGGAGCGTTGGTGCACGTCACCGGCACCGGCGTGCCATCCTGCCGGAAGAAGACCGTCTCCTCGGCGACGATCGACGTTCCCTCCCGCAAGGCTCGCACGAAGATGCACTCCTCGGCCGGGAATGCGGTGCCGTCCTCCCGGTGATGATGCAGCGTCTCGTGCAGGTTCCGGCCCACCAGCTCGTCGGCGGGCCAGCCGAACAGCCGACCGGCCGGCGGGTTGGCCAGCAGGATCGTGCCGTCAGGGTCGAGCCGGAACACGGCTTCGCTGACGTGATCGGTCACGGAACGCAGGATGTCGGTCTGCTCGGCCAGGGCCCGCTCGACCTCACGCTGGCTGGTGCGGTCACGCAGGATCTTGAGGAAGCCGATCACCGCGCCGGCCTCGTCCTTGAGCGGCATCAGCTCGCCGTTGGCCCAGAACCGCGAGCCGTCCTTGCGCAGGTGCCAGCGTTCGTCGATGCCGCGCCCCTGTTCGAGAGCCGCGCGCATTTCCTGCGCGGGGATGCCAGCGGTGCGGTCCTCCTCGGTGAAGAAGGTCTCGCTGGGGCGGCCGACCATCTCCTCGGCACGCCAGCCCAGGACGTGCTCGGCGCCTGTGTTCCAGGTGGTGATGGTGCCGGACAGGTCCATGGCGACCATCGCGTAATCGGTCGAACTCTCCACGATCGCGCGGTAGCGGGCATCGCTGGCAGTGAGCGCCGTCTGGGTGTCGCGCGTACCTACAACGTCTGAGGTCACATCCTCAACGTAGTGGATCAGGCTCAGCACCTCCCCACCCGGGCCCGTCACCGGCACGGAGAGCGGTCGCCAGTGCCGCTCCACGAACACGCCGTCCGGACCCCGGATGTTGTAGTGCTGCACGGCCATGCGGTCCGGCAGGCCGGTCTGGATGGCACGGTCGAGCGAGGCGCGCAGGTTGCGTTCGCCGAAGGCCTTCGGCGTGGCCGGATCGTCCGGGAAGACCTCGAACAGCGACCGGCCCGTGATCGCCTCGCGCTCGGTCATGGTCGCGCGCAGGTAGGCCTCGTTGACGCCGATGATCGTGAAGGTGGGGCTATCGGCGGCGAGCAGGAGGTACGGGTTCGGAGTGGCCTCGAACACGTCGTGGGACGGAATGGCAGCCCTCATCGGACAGCCTGCGGAAGCTGCGCCACCTCTCCGGCCCGATCTACGCGAGCAAAGGCGTCGGCCACCCGATCCGGGATGGTGACTTGGCGCTCGTGGCGACGTGCGCCGGCTGTAGGCGAAGGCTCATCCAACGGCCCGCTTCTCCAGGTGCAGGTACGCCGGATTAAATGGAGAAACCCGGAGAAGTTCATCCCGTGCCTCGATCATCAGGTAGATCATCGCCTGCCAAACGACCGCAGAGGGGACCATCCAGGGGGCGGCAAAGGTCTGTGAGCGGTCCCCGTGGCTACGGCCGCTTCGATCCATCCGCCGTTCGGCTGGCCTTCTCAGCTCGTTGACGGCGAGACAGCCGCAAAGGCGCGGTTACGTGCCCTGGCTCTCGTGGCACGCCCGATGTCCGTGTCCCCCTGAGCAGCCCTTCACACGGCTAAGCTGATTGAGTGCAGGCCACAGCCGGCTTCCCAGCATCTACGGGACAGCCTGATCCTCCCTGTCCTTCCACTTCCTAAGCGCGCGGCCGATCCCACCGAACGATCCCCAGCCGAGTTCCCTCCGGACCGTCCGGACCGAGACCCGGTCCTAGATGCCGCCGGGCGGCGCCGGCCTGGACCGTCTCCAATCCGCCGCCTTCCAGACCCCGTTTCGCGTGACCATGCCCGCCATCCCAAGCCGTCACCGGCATCATGGCCGCGAGCGGTGAACAAACGGTCGCGTCCCGCCCGCGAACCCCGGTTCGGCGTAGAGGAGGCGCCCAACGGTCACCCGGACCCGTGTAGCGGCATCCCGGAGCCGGCTCCCGGGCCGAAGGACCCCAACCAACCGGGGGAAGCCCTCCCGGTCGCGTGACGCGTACGCCTAACGTTATCCGTTACGCCTACGCCACGGAGGCGCCGCGTACCTCCGGGATGGGTCGCCGCACCCCGGCGCCGGACCGACGTAAGCCCGCCGGCCACCGAAGGCGTAATTCGATGGCCGGGCCCGCCGCGCTACGCAGGTGCCCAGGACCGGCGATGCGCTCCCGATGGCCTGCGCGACGGGCGCCGCCGCCGTGCGGCGACGCGCGGGATTCGGCCAGGGACAGTGGAGGGAGCCCATGCTCCTATCGAGGTGCGAACGCCGCGGGCGCACAATTCACGCCGACGCGAAGCGGTGCCCGTGCTGCCACGCCGCCGCCGGAGCGGAAACGCGCCCTGCCCCGAGCGAGGCCGGCTATTGGATCTGCATGCTCACGACCTCGTGCGCCGTCCTCTGCCGGCTCCTCGTGATCCGCGGGTAGGCGCCGCCCGGCCTACATCCGCTCCTTGATGCCGGAGCCGACGAGCCACCAGTTCACCGGGTAGCTGGTCAGAAATCCCGCCACCATCGCGGCCTGCATGGCGAACCAGAACTCGACCGAGTCCACCGGGGCCTGTCGTCCCGCCAGGAGCGGGTAGAGCCAGAACTGCGTCAGCGCCATGAGGCCGTACATGCCGACCTGCCAGGCGATCAGCGATGCGGTGTCCGCCTTCACCGCCGCCACGAGGCCCTCGCCGGGCGAGAGCCCGCGCATCGGCACGATGGCGTAGTATTGGAACGCGATCCCGAGGGCGTAGGCGAAGACGAAGTCCAGCACCCAGACCGCGTACATCTTCTCCTCGAATAGGGAGTGCCATCCGAACCAGACGGCGACGCCCGGCACCAGGAAGGCGAGCCACTCGGCGGCGACGTCGCCCAGCATGCAGCCGCTGCCGCAGTGGAGCGCGCCCTTGCCGACCATCACCGGGAACGGGGTCTGCGTCATGTTCGGCGGCTTCTCGCCGCGCTCCTTGGCGTGATGGTGCGCCTCCATCGTGGCTAGCCGTCCATAGCGGTAGTACGCCCAGACGACGACGAGCGTCCCGAACAGCGCGCTCACCGGCCAAACGACGTTCATGACCGTCATGTGCTGCGGGTGCCGGATCACCTGCACCGACAGCAGCGCCGAGCAGGCGGCCCCCAGGAGCAGGGACAGGATCGCGAGCGTGTTGAGCCAAGTGGGGAACACGGGCACTCCTAGCGGGGCGGGGCGGGATCGAGGTCGGTCGCCCGCAGGCGCAGGGCATTGCCGATGACGCTGACCGAGGACAGCGCCATCGCGGCCGCCGCGACGATCGGCGAGAGCAGGATGCCGAGGAACGGGTAGAGGACGCCGGCCGCCACCGGCACGCCGGCCGCGTTGTAGACGAAGGCGAAGAACAGGTTCTGGCGGATGTTGCCCATCACCGCCCGCGACAGCCGCCGCGCCCGCACGATGCCGACGAGGTCGCCCTTGAGCAGCGTCAGGCCGGCGCTCTCGATGGCCACGTCCGTCCCCGTCCCCATCGCGATCCCGACGTCGGCCGCGGCGAGCGCGGGGGCGTCGTTCACGCCGTCGCCGGCCATCGCGACCACCTGCCCGGCCGCCTTGTGCCGCTCGACCACGGCGGCCTTCTGGTCGGGCAACACCTCCGCCTCGACCTCCTCGATGCCGAGCCGGCGCGCCACCGCCTCGGCGGTCGTGCGGTTGTCGCCGGTCAGCATCACGACCCGGATGCCCTCGGTCCGGAGCGCCGCCAGCGCCTCGGCCGTCGTCGCCTTGACCGGGTCGGCGATGGCGATGACGCCGGCGACCCGTCCGTCGACGCCGGCGAAGATCGCCGTGGCGCCGTCGCGCCGGAGCTCGTCGGCTTCGGCGTCATGGGTGGATACGTCGACCCCTTGCTCGCGAAGGAAGGCGGCGTTGCCCAGCGCCACGCGGCGGCCCTCGACCGTTCCGAGCGCGCCCTTGCCGGTGGGGCTGTCGAAATCCGTGACGGAGGCGGTCGCGATCCCCCGCTTCCCGGCCGCCGCCACGATGGCCAGGGCGAGCGGGTGCTCGCTCGCCCGCTCGACGCTCGCCGCGAGCCGCAGGAGCGTGTCCTCGTCGAAGCCGGCCGCCGCCACGATCCGGGTCACGGCCGGCTTGCCCTCGGTCAGGGTGCCGGTCTTGTCCATGACCAGGGTCGTGACCCGCTCCATCCGCTCCAGCGCCTCGGCGTTCTTGACGAGCACCCCGGCCGCGGCGCCGCGGCCGACGCCGACCATGATCGACATCGGCGTGGCGAGGCCGAGCGCGCACGGGCAGGCGATGATCAGCACCGCGACCGCGGCCAACAGAGCGAAGGTGAAGCGGGGCTCCGGCCCGAAGGCCATCCAGGCGGCGAAGGCGACAACCGCCACGCCGATGACCGCCGGCACGAACCAGCCCGCGACCCGGTCGGCGAGGCGCTGGATCGGGGCCCGGCTCCGCTGGGCCTCGGCCACCATCTGGACGATGCGGGCCAGCATGGTATCGCGCCCGACCTTGGTCGCCTCGACGACGAGGGAGCCGGACTGGTTGAGGCTGCCGCCGATGACGGGGGCGCCGGCCTCCTTGGCGACCGGCATCGATTCCCCCGTCACGAGGCTCTCGTCCACGGAGCCGCGGCCCTCCACCACCGTCCCGTCGACCGGGACCTTCTCGCCGGGGCGCACGCGCAGGCGGTCGCCGACCTCGATGGCATCGAGTTGCACCTCCTCGTCCTCGCCGTCCGGCCGGATGCGGCGGGCGGTCTTCGGCGCGAGGTCGAGGAGCGCCCGGAGCGCGCCGCCGGTGCTCTCGCGGGCGCGCAGCTCCAGGACCTGCCCGAGCAGCACCAGCACGGTGATCACCGCCGCCGCCTCGAAGTAGGCCGGCACCGCCCCGCCGCGCCCGCGCAGCGCCTCCGGGAACAGCCCGGGGGCGAGCGTCGCGACCACGCTGTAGAGGTAGGCCGTGCCCGTCCCGAGGGCGACCAGGGTGAACATGTTCAGGTTCCGGGACAGGACGGAGTGCCAGGCCCGAACGAAGAAGGGCCAGCCGGCCCAGACCACGACCGGGGTGGCGAGCGCGAACTGGATCCAGTTCGAGGTCTGCTGGCCGAGGCGGTCGGTCAACCCGAGCAGGTGGCCGCCCATCTCAAGCACGAACACCGGAACGGTCAGCACCAGCCCGGCCCAGAACCGGCGCGTCATGTCGACGAGCTCCTCGCTCGGACCGTCGTCCGCACCGACCATCGCGGGTTCCAGGGCCATCCCGCAGATCGGGCAAGCCCCTGGCCCGACCTGGCGCACCTCCGGGTGCATCGGGCAGGTGTAGATCGAGCCCGCCGGCACCGGGTCGGACTTCGCCGCGGCGGAGGCGGGGTCGACGTAGCGGACGGGGTCGGCCTCGAACTTGGTCCGGCAGCCGTTCGAACAGAAATAGTACGGATGCCCGTCGTGCTCGGCCCGGTGCTTCGTCGCGTGCGGGTCCACCGTCATCCCGCAGACCGGGTCCCTCACGCGGAAGGCGCCATCGGACGAGTCAGGTGCGGCATGGCTGTGCGCACGGTGGTCGTGCCCGTGGCCGTGCGCGTGCGCGGAATGGTCGTGGCCGCCGGCACGGGCGTGGCCTCCCGCAGCGTGAGGATGTCCCTGCGACGCGTCGCTCATCACCGCTCCTTCCGTATGGCCGAGGGCCTGGCCGCCGGACCGCGAACGGTCCGGCGGCGCGCGGCGCCTTACCGGTTGCCTTCCTTCTTCGCGTTCTTGTCGAGCCAGGCGACGAGCTCCTGAATGCTCTTCTCCTGCTCGCCGATGGTCTTCTCGGCGAGGCGCTTGCTCTCGGCGTTGTCGGCGCCCTTCAGCGCCGCTCGGGCCATGTCGATGGCGCCCTGGTGGTGGGGGATCATCGCGCAGACCCACGCGACGTCGGGATCGCCCGCCATCATCCCCTGCATCATCGGGCCATTCATCGACATCATCGCCCGCTGCAGGCCCTTCTGGGTCTCGGTCATCTGACTGCCCATGCCCTGCATGGCCTGGGACATGTGCGCCTGCATGTCCTTCACCATCGCCTCCTTGCCCGCCGAGGCCGCCTTGCACGCGTCCGGCAGCCTCACGGCGGATTGCATCGAGCCGTGGTCGTGATCGTGGTCATGGTCGGCCGCGACGGCCGCTCCGGCGCCGGCGAACGCCATGGTCGCGGCAAGGACAAGATAACGAACGAGCATGGTTGCCTCCTCTCATCTGGTGGAAGGGGCGGCCGTCGCCGGCCGCCCCGATTGGCTCAGGCGGCCATCTTGCGGCAGCTCTCGGCGCATCGCCGGCACTGCTCGACGCAGTCCCGCATGTCGCCGACCTGCTCGCAGCTCCTGGCGCAGGCCTCGCACACCTCTGCGCAGGCGCGGCAGGTATGCTTGTGCTCGGGGGTGCCGATCAGCATCAAGTGAGCCGAAGTCCGGCACGTCTCCGCACAGGCTAACATCAGCCGGAAATGCGCCGGCTCGACGTGCTTGCCGCCGGCCGGAAGGCAGTGGTTCGAGGCCATGCCGATGCAGGTCTGATAGCAGCGCAGACACTCATCGACGCAGGACTGCATCTCGTTCGAAATCGTATGCATTTTTAATCTCCATCCAGGTAGTTTTTACTGTTCGATAAACTGAGCTTTACGCCAAAAAGCGATTTTATTGCTCAGCACAGCGCAGTCATAAAGATGGTGAACTGACATCTTGTTCAACGCGAAAGACGAAAATCTTTCGCGGTGACGTTCACGTTTGGAAAGACGGTCCCGCGGCCATCGTGGACCGGTCCCGGCGCGCCGGGATCGCCCGATCACGAACGACCCGATGGGACGCCGCCCTTTCGAGCTCACGGTTCGGCGCGCCCCGCCGGGGCGACCCGAAGCGGCGCCGCCGCTCTTGAGGCGGCGATTGGACAGATCGACAGGGGATCGGTCTCGACGGCGAGGAAGCGGGCGCAGGTCGTGGCCGTGGGCGCATCTCAGGCGTTGCGCGCCTCAGGCGCGCAACGCCTCACGCGACGGTTCGTGGCGGCTTGCGAAGCGCCTCGGGCCCTGCGCCCTCGTGCCCCGCGACGTCGTCCGGGACCATCACGACGGCCTTGAAGAGGGGGGCCGACAAGGATGTCGGGGCGGCGGGAATACCGAGGGTGCCACAAACGGCCGTCCCGCAGCGGCAGCGCTTGCAGGCGCCGGGGCAGCAACCCTCGTCGGAATCGGCGGCTTTGAGCGAGGCCGTCGGCCGAACCGGCATCGTCCCGAAGAAACGCGGCGCACCGGGAAACCTTCCCGTGAGCCCTGGGACGTGCAGCGAGGTTGCGAGGGCCAGCCCAGCAAGCGGTGCCTTCGCATCGACCATTGCCGCCGCGCGCCGATTGTGACCGCAGTGGACATGGCCATCGTGAGCCTCGACAGCGGACGGCGCGACGTAGGCGATGATCGCCAGGATCATCGCCGCCATCGAACGCACCACATGCCGCTTGAAGGCCATCCCGGTCGCCAACCCCGATCTTGAATGCCGCGACGAAGTCACACCCTGGACGAGAATGCCTGCATCCGCATTTGGTTGCCGGCGCGTCCCATCACGCGGTCGCGCGTACCTGCTCGGCCGGGTAGCCGGCGGCGGTGACGGCCCGTGCGATGTGGCCTGCCGGCCCGACGGCGCCGGACACGGTCACGAGCTTGGCCCCGAGGTCCACCGCGACCTGGGCCTCCGGCTCGATGTCGATGATGGCCCGGGTCACGGACTTGACGCAACCTCCGCAGCCCATCTGGTCGACCTTGAAACGATGCATGACGCTCTCCCTATGACGGCGTCACCTCCAGATGGGGCTTCCCATGGTGGGAAGGTCAAGGCTTGAGGAGCGCCTCGCATCAGGCTGGAGCGCGTTCGCTGCAGGCGACATGGCCGTCCTGACGCTGAAGCCGGTCGACCCTCGACATCCTCGACCGGTGCGGCGACGCTTGGCGTGGTTCCATCGCTCAACCCTGAAGCATCATGTCCATCGGCCTGCGCACGTGCGCTTGGATCCTGATCGATGGGCCTTGCGGCGAGGAGGGTCCTGGTCCGAACGATCACTCCCGGCCAACCTCCTGGTAGTGCGCCTTGAGAAAGCGATTGCTTTTGGTGAAAGATGCCACGACGCTCTGCTCAAGCTCATGATACCATACCTCCTCCCGTGCATGCTCGATGCGGTCGACATTGAGTGTCAGGATGTACTGCTGGTTCTCGTCGAGTCTTGCCCGAGTGAGGATGAACTCCAGGCTTTTGCGCAGGGTGTCGTCGTCGACGTCGAAGATGTTATCGTGAACCAGCAGCCCGGGGTGGCGGGATTTAGTATAATCGTTCAGCAGCAGCGCGATGTCGTAGATAAACACCTTTTCCCTCTCCACGCTATGACTGCCGTCATCGTCGATCCGCAGAACGATATCGACGACGTGTTTCCTGGGGGTGGTTCGCACCTCGAAGGAAGCCTTGCGGTTGCCCTGGATGAAGTGATGAATGGTGAGGATCGTCCGCTCGAAGGACCGCAGCCGGTCCCCGGCGGCAGAGATGCTGGCCTGCAATGCCAGCCTTTCGGCCTCGATCTCGGACTTCTTGGCCTGACGTTCGATCAGCAGTTGGTCGTAACGGCCGAGGAAGCTCTTGAGCTGTCCAAGTTCATCGCTCTTCGCCTGGAAGGAGGCATAGGTCTGGCGTAGGTTGCGCAGCTGCCCTTTCTGGTCGAGAACCGCCACCAGCTTTGCGTACCGCCTATCGAGTTCTGCGAGCTGCTTGTTGAGGTTCCGGATCTCGACGTCCACCACCCTCGACTTCTCGTCCAGCAGGTGACGCTGGAACTGCTCGATCTTGGATTTGAAAGTCATCACCTCCGTGAGTTCGCGGACGATGCTGGTTCCCAGGCCGGCACGAAGCTGGTCGTAGAAGTCGCGGATCTCGCCGCTGTCTATGCCGGGTTCCAGGGCGATCGGCGCCAGGTTCGCAGCGCGCTGGACCAGCACGTCCTTGCTGCGGCGCAGGTCCGACATCCGGTCTTCGATATCGAGGATCTCGCCCTTCACGATGTCGTAGGCCGGGGCGTTCTCCAGGGCATCGATGCCTTGCCGGATCGTCTCGACCTCCTCGTCGAGGGCGTTGAGGTCGGACCGGGCGTCATCCAGGTCCTTCTGGCGAACGAGCCTCACGCTGTCCTTGATGCGAGCCTCCTCGACGGCGATGGCGTCGAGTTCCTTCTGTATGCCCTTGACGGCACGGTAGATGCCGAGGTCGATGCCGAGGAGCATGAGGTGCGGCGCGTAGTTGTCCGGTATCCGGGCCTTGGTGTCGAAGCAGCCTACAATCGACTTGAACTCGGATCGCTCGTCCCGGATCAGCGGCCCCAGGATCTCCCGGAACCCGACCTGCTCATCCTGGTCGGGGAACAGCCTTCCCGTCAGGAAATCGGTCGCATCCTTGAGCTTCGCGTAGACCGTCTCGCGCCCGTCGACGATGATCCGCGGGTGCTCCGCCTCTTCGAGCGATCTCTTGATGGTGTAACCGATCCCGTGCAGCCGGAAGTCGACGCAGATGAGGGTGCGCGGATCGAAGCTCTCCTTCGGGATTTTTGCCACGCGACTTTCCGTTTTGCGTTTGAGCAAGGCGAAGTTCAAGAATTCGATGCAGAGCGACTTGCCGACGCCGTTGTTCTTGGAGCTGGTCACGTCGCTCTCACCCAGGATCACATTGACCCCTGCCGTGAAGACGATGGGATCGATGGTCGCGGGCTCGGTGTAGAGACGCTCAATCAACATCACGGACGATCAGGTATGGTTCTTCGAAATCGATCAGGCCAACGGCGTATAGGAAGGTGATGCCATAAAAGAACGAATTCCACGCGAACCAACTCTCGCGTTTGAAACGCTCCACCACGTCGAAGATACTGACGCGACCCTTGCCCGACTGCCTGATGTACCGCGCGATCTCGAAACCGACGATTGCCGGAGACTTGTCGAGTGCCTCGTCCTTGAGGAAGATGCTAGGCATCGAGCGCGCGCTTGTTCGGGAACACGTTGCAGGCAATCAGCTGATCGACAAGGTAATATCGAATGGCGCAATCGTCGAACGCGACGGCGCTGGTGCCCATCATCCGAAGGACCTTTTCGGTCAGCGCGTCGAGGGCGGCTTTGGGATCGCCTCCATATTCCGTCAGGACGCGGTCGCTCCAATTCATGAGGTAGACCTGGAGCTTGCGCACACGCACGTGCCCGAGGTCGGTATGCCTGTTCACTTCCGCCAGCGCCCGTCCATATATCTCGTGCAAGTCGACGAACCGCTGTTCGAGGAAGGCGGCGTGATCCGCGAATCGGTCGCGGATCTTCCTGTCGGGATCGGGGTCCTCCCGGTTGTCGCCGACCGAGATCCCTTCCTCGGCGGCGCTGAGCACCTCTATGAGGCGGATCAGGGTACCAACCTCGTTGGACTGCCGGGGCTCGGGGATCTTCAACTCGTCGCGCAGGAACTCGCAGCAGCGCTCAAGCCTGTCCAAGCGAAGGTCGCCGACCTTCCTCAGGAGCTCGGGAATGTCCCAGACGTCGTCCACCAGGGACATGCTGAACACGCCGTCGCCGCCTAGGAACGACTCCCGGTACCTGCGCTTCTCTCCGATGATGAGAACGACCAGGCGGTCGTATTTGCCGTCCAGGCCGCTCGCCACGAAGCCCTTATGGGTATGCTTGATCTTGTCCAATTCCGACGTCGACGTCACCTGGATGGCGATCCGTTCGTCCTCGTCGCCCAAATCGATAGCTCGCGCGTTCCTCTCTACTATGTTGATGTTTTTCAGCTTATAGTCAAACGCCAAGTTCAGAAAATCTCGAAAAAACGCTTCCGCATGGACGTTGATGTCTTGTAGGTTGAGGCTATTGCGGTGCCCGACCGACATCCTCAATTGCGTCAAATAGTGCAAAGCGACCCCGATGAGGCTTGCGCGATTCATGGTGGTGACGAAACTCTCTCGGATCCGCAAAGTCCTAGCGTTGCGGCGCCCCCTTCGCCACTCCGATCTTCATTCCGTCGGGGCGAGGCTGTGAACCGAGTTCCCGCCTGCGCTAGGCCCGCCTTCGAGGGATGTCCGGGCACGAAGCGGGGCGTCGGCACTTGCGCGGCGGCGCGACGACCGTTCACCACCGTGGACGGCGACGGCGATCACCCGCACGTCGGCCGCGCTCAGGCCGGTTCGCCGCCACGATAACGGGCGAAGGCGGTTCGCCCCTCGGGTCCGAACAGGATCACCGCGTAGGTGGCGGGATCCCTGCCCTCGACCTCCATGCCGGGCGAGCCGGCCGGCATGCCCGGAACGGCCAGCCCGGTTCCGTTCGGGCGCTCGGCCAACAACCGCTTGATGGCGTCGGCCGGGACGTGTCCCTCGACCACGTAGCCGTCGACGAGGGCGGTGTGGCAGGAGGCGAGGTCCCGCGGCACGCCGAGACGCGCCTTCACCGCGGTCACGGGCCCCTCGGTCACCGTCACCGTGAAGCCGGCCTGGCGCAGGTGGTCCACCCACTTCGCGCAGCAACCGCAACTCGGGTCCTTCGTCACGGCGACGGTCGGCAGGCCCCTTGCCGAGCCGGATCGACCGACGGCCAGGGCCGCCGCCAGGCCCACGAGCACGGCTCGCCGGGATGGCATCATGTCAGACTTCATCATCCGCTCCCGTTGCTCACTCATTCGGCCGCCAGGGGCATCCGGGCACCTTCCCCGGCCGCCTCGACGGCCTGCGGCAACCCGCGCCCTTTCACCCAAGCATAGACGGCCGGGATCACCACGAGGGTCAGCACGGTCGAGGAGACCATGCCGCCGATCATCGGCACGGCGATGCGCTGCATGACCTCGGAGCCCGAGCCGGTGCTCCAGAGGATGGGCAGGAGCCCCGCCATGATGGCGACCACCGTCATCATCTTGGGCCGCACCCGCTCGACCGCGCCGACCATGATGGCCCGCCTCAGATCCTCGCCCGTGAGCGAGCGTCCCTCGCGGGCGCACCCGGCCCGGACCTCGTCCCAGGCATGGTCGAGGTAGACCAGCATGATCACGCCGGTCTCCGCCGCGACCCCCGCCAGGGCGATGAAGCCGACCGCCACCGCCACCGACATGTTGAAGCCCATCCACCACATCAGCCAGACGCCACCGACGAGCGCGAACGGCAGGGACAGCATGACGATCAGCGTCTCGGTCAGGCGCCGGAAGTTGAGGTAGAGCAGCAGGAACACGACCAGCAGCGTCAGCGGCACGACGATCCTGAGACGCGCCGCGGCGCGCTCCAGGTACTCGTACTGCCCGCTCCACTGCAGCGTCGTGCCCGGCGGCAGCGTGACCTCGCCGTCGACCGCGGCCCGCGCGTCGGCCACGTAGCCGCCGAGGTCGCGCCCCGTGAGGTCGACGAAGATGTAGACCGCGAGCTGCCCGTTCTCGGTGCGGATCGAGGTCGGCCCCCGGGTGAGCTCGACCTTCGCCACCTCGCGCAGGGGGACCGTACCCCCCGCCGGAAGGGGCACCTGCACCTCGTCGGCGATGGCCCTCGGGTCCGAGCGGGAGGCGCGCGGGTAGCGCACGTTGACGGTGTAGCGCTCGCGGCCCTCGACCGTGGTCGTCACGGCCTGGCCGCCGAGCGCCGTGGCGACGACGTCCTGCACGTCCCCGACCGTCAGTCCGTAGCGCCCGAGCGCGTCGCGGTCCGGCGCGATGTCGAGGAAGTAGCCGCCGACGACCCGCTCGGCGTAGGCGCTCGACGTGCCCGGCACGTCGCGCACCACCGCCTCGACCTGGCGGGCGACCTTCTCCATGGTGCCGAAATCGGTCCCGAGCACCTTGATGCCGACCGGCGTCCGGATGCCGGTCGAGAGCATGTCGATGCGGGCTCGGATCGGCTGCGTCCAGGCGTTGGACACGCCCGGGAACTGCAGCGCCCGGTCCATCTCGGCCTTGAGGCTGGCCAAGGTCACGCCCGGGCGCCATTGCGCCTTCGGCTTGAGGCTGATGATGGTCTCGGCCATCTCCATCGGCGCCGGGTCGGTCGCCGTGTTGGCACGGCCCGCCTTGCCGTAGACCGAGGCGACCTCCGGGAAGGACTTGATGATCCGGTCCTGGGTCGCCAGCAGCTCGGCGGCCTTGGTGACCGAGATGCCCGGCAACGTCGTCGGCATGTACATCAGCGTGCCCTCGTCGAGTTCCGGCATGAACTCCGATCCGAGCTGGCGCGCCGGCCAGACCGTCGCCGCCAGGACACCGAGGGCGAGCAGGATCGTGGGGATGCGCGCCCGCAGCACGCCGGCGATGAGCGGCCGGTAAAGCCAGATCAGGAGCCGGTTCACGGGGTTGCGATGCTCCGGCACGATGCGCCCGCGCACGAACAGCACCATGAGCGCCGGCACCAGGGTCACCGACAGGAGCGCGGCCGCCGCCATGGCAAAGGTCTTGGTGACGGCGAGCGGCCCGAACAGGCGCCCCTCCTCGCCCTCCAGGGTGAAGATCGGCAGGAAGCTCACGGTGACGATGAGGAGCGAGAGAAACAGCGACGGCCCGACCTCGGCGGCGGCCTCGACCAGGACCTCGACCCGTCGCTTGCCCGGCGGCGCCCGCTCCAGGTGCTTGTGGGCGTTCTCGATCATCACGATGGCGGCGTCGATCATGGCGCCGACCGCGATGGCGATGCCGCCGAGCGACATGATGTTGGCGCCGATGCCGAGCGCCTTCATCCCCGCGAACGCCATCAGGATGCCGACCGGCAGCATCAGGATGGCCACCAGCGCGCTACGGACGTGGAGCAGGAACACGACGCAGACGAGCGAGACGATGACGCTCTCCTCGACGAGCGTGTGCCGCAGCGTCTCGATGGCGGCCTCGATCAGCCGCGAGCGGTCGTAGACCGGCAGGATCTCCGTGCCGGCAGGCAGGCTCCTCGCCACCTCGGCGAGCTTCGCCTTCGCGTTCTCGATGACGGTCAGGGCGTTCGCGCCGAAGCGCTGCAGGACGATGCCGCCGGCGACCTCGCCCTCGCCGTTCAGCTCGGCGAGGCCGCGCCGCTCGTCCGGTCCGAGCTCGACCCGGGCGACGTCCCGGACCCGCAGGGGCGTGCCGCCCGAGGTCTTCAGCACGATGGTCTCGATGTCGGCGACGCCCCTCAGGTAGCCGCGCCCGCGCACCATGAATTCGAACTCGGAGAGCTCGACCGTGCGCCCGCCGACGTCGGCGTTGCTCGCCCGGATGGCGTCCCGGAGCTTGTTCAGGCTGATGCCCTGCGCGCGCAGGCGGTTCGGGTCGACGACGACGTTATACTGCTTGACGAAGCCGCCGACGCCCGCGACCTCGGCCACGCCCTCGGCGCGCGAGGCGCCGAAGCGAACGACCCAGTCCTGCAGGGACCGGAGCTCGGCGAGCGTGCGCTCACGCGCCACCACCACGTACTGGTAGACCCAGCCCACGCCGGTCGCGTCGGGGCCCAGCGTCGGCGTCACCCCCGCGGGAAGCCGGCTCGCCGCCCCGTTGAGGTATTCCAGCACCCGCGAGCGGCCCCAGTACGGGTCGGTGCCTTCCTCGAAGATCACGTAGACGAAGCTGACCCCGAAGAACGAGAAGCCCCGCACCACCTTCGCCTTCGGGACCGTCAGCATGGCGGTGGTCAGCGGGTAGGTGACCTGGTCCTCGACCACCTGGGGCGCCTGCCCCGGATACTCGGTGTAGACGATGGCCTGCACGTCCGAGAGGTCGGGGATGGCGTCGAGCGGCAGCGTCCTGAGCGCCATGACGCCTGTCGCGACCGCGAACACGGTCCCGACCAACACCAGCACGAGGTTGCGGGCCGACCAGCCGATCAGGCGCGCGATCATGGCTTGCCCTCCACATTCGCCGCCTGCCGGTCATCCGCCTTCGGGGCCGCCATGGACTTCAGCGCCGCCTTCAGGTTGCTCTCGGCGTCGATCAGGAAATTCGCCGCCGTGACCACCCGCTCGCCGGCGGCGACGCCGTCGCGGATCTCGACGAAGCCGGTGCCGCGAACCCCGACCTTGACCTCGCGCGGCTCGAAGCGGCCTGCGCCCCTGTCGAGTAGCACCACTTGCCGTGCACCCGTGTCGATGACCGCGTCGTCGGGCACCGCCACGACGGGCTTGCCCGTTCCCGAGGCGATCTCGACCTCGGCGTACATGTCCGGCAGCAGCGCGCCGTCCGGGTTCGGCAGCTCGATGCGGACCCGCGTGGTGCGGGTGTCCGGGTTCACCTGCGGGTAGATGACGCCGACCTTGCCGGAGAAGGTCCGTCCCGGCGCCGAGCGGAGGCGCACGGTCACGGCCTGCCCGACGCGGACCCCGGCGAGGTCGCGCTCGGGCACGTCGGCCAGCACCCATACGGCCGAGATGTCGCCGATCCGGAACAGGGTGTCACCGGCGGCGGCCTTCATGCCCTCGACGGCCGAGCGCTGCAGCACCACGCCGTCCCTGGCCGACGACCAGGTGATGGCCATCGGCACCTTCCGGGTGCGCTCCATCTCGTCGATGACGGCTTCTGAGACGTTCAGGTTCTGAAGCCTGCGGCGCGCCCCGTCGAAGCCCGGGTTGGCGATGAGCTGCGCGGCGGCGGCGTTGATCTCGGGCGAGTAGACGTGGACCAGCGGCTGGCCCTTGCGGACGCGGTCGCCGGTGGTGACGTCCTCGACATGGTCGACATACGCGTCCGACCGGGTCGCGATGACCGTGACGCGCCGTTCGTCGAGGGCGACGGTGCCCGGCACCCGCACGGATTGGGCGACGACCCGCCGCTCCACGGTCTCGGTCCGGACGCCGGTCCGCTGGACCTTGCCGGGGGAGACGGTCACGACGTCGCCGCCCTCGTCCTCGCCCGCGTAGACGGGGATGTAGTCCATCCCCATCGAATCCTTCTTCGGGGTCGTCGAGGTGTCCGGCAGGCCCATCGGGTTGCGGTAGTAGAGCACCTTGCGCGCGCCCCCGTCGGGCTTCCCGGCCGCCGCCGTTCCATGCGCCGCCATGCCGTGCCCGGTCACGTCGTGGCCGGCCCTGTCGGGGGATGTCGCCTCGCTCTCTCGTGCCTGGTCGAAGCGCACGTCCTCGCTGGCCCGAACCGCCCGGAAGTCGTGCCCCTCCGCAGTCGTTCTCGGCGACGCGGAGTAGACCGGCTTCCCATCCGGATCCTGGTAGTAGACCACCGGACCCGTGACCTTCGCCGGCGCCGGTGCCTGCGGACCCGGCATGCCGGTCGGAAGCCAGTGGGCGGATTCGGTCCGTGCGCGCTCGACGAGGACCGGAACGGGGCTGCCATCGCGCCCCGCCCAGTACCCGGTGCCCCCCGCCGCCGACGCGGCGAGGATCCCGGCGAGCCATGCCGAGCGGCTCACAGGACCGCCCGGAAGACGAGCCTGTCCTCGACGGTACCTGTTTCGCCCTGGACCTTCGCCCCCAGCGAGAGCCGCCAGCCCCCGGCCATCGTGAGCTTCGCCTTGAAGCGGTAGAGGCCAGGCTCCGTCGACGGGACCTGCTCGATCGTCGAGGTCATCTCGTCCATGCTGTCGGGCGCCATGTCGATGCGCTTGGCGAAGATCACCGCGTCCGGAACGGGCTTGCCGGTGCGCTTGTCCATGAGGTGCACCAAGAGGACGGTCTCGCCGACCTTCGCCTCCGTCCTGGTCAGCTCGAAGGCGTAGTCCTCGATGCCGGCGAGCGCCGGCAGGACCGGGACCGACAGGGCGGCACCGAGCAGCGCGGCACCGAGGGCGCGCGCGAAGGGATACTTGGTCACGGGTTTCGTCTCCTGAACGCGATGAGTGGCCACGCGCGGACGCGCGGCGTCGTGCCGGCGCTCACGCCGGCGGCATCGGGCTCAGGCTCGGGGGGGCTCGGGTAACGGGCGGCCGGATACGCTGGCGAAGGACGCCGCATCGGGCCACACCCGGCTCGTTCGCGTCGCTACCGGGGCCGGGACGGACGCCGCGCTCGGCGGGAGGGAGACGATGCTGGCGAGGCAGAGCGCCAGCAGCGGACAAGCGGCCTTGGCGCAGTCGGGTTGCGCCCCCTCTCCGGGCGGGCAGCACGGCATGTCGGCCATGTCCGCGTCGCCCGCGTCCATACCCTCCATCCCGGCATGTGCGATGGCCGAGGTCGTCCCAGGCGCGGCTTGCGTCATTATGAACGCACCCATCCCTGCGGCGGCCGCGGGAGCGGCCACCGGCGTCAGGGCGAGACTGAGCACCGCCAGGAGCGGCAACACTCGCCGAAGGGCGATCAAGAGCGTCACGCGGGAACGATGCCAGCTTTTCGATCCGGGCGGAAGGCCAGTGTGAAGGGAGAGGGCGCGTCCCACGTCTAGAAGGTCAAGGTTCCGTTTGGTCGGGCGGCCGATCCGCCGACCGACCTCGCCGGGTGGGCGTCCCGGGGACCCGTTCCCCGACGGGCCCGCCGGACCGTGCCATGGCGCGGTCCGCCTCGCGTGCCATGGCCGACGCCGACCGGCGGCGAGAGGCCGGATCGAGGCCGCCATGGAAGCCGCGTCGACGCCATCGGTCCCCTGGTACCCCCCGGGACGGCGGAGCGGCCCTCTTCCGAGCGCGCCATGTGGAAGGCGGCCGATGGAGGGAACGGTCGCGTGCGTCGCCGGCGTGAGCCGGTCGTCGACCTCGGGCTGTCGCGCTGGCCGCCCATCGCCAGGGCGCAGGGTCCCGCCCCCCGGCCTCCACGCGCGTGCTGTCCGGGCATCCGGGAAACCCACCGCACTCTTGGCCCTGCGCGCGGTGGGCGGTGCGGGCCGGCGCGCCAAACCCCACCCCGCACGACCCCAATCGGCCGGTCCGGCGGTTCGGACCGCGCGGGAGGTTCAGAAGTGCCGGGCGGGGGACGCCGACCGGCCGGCGGCAGGGCGGCGGGGCACCGCGCTGATCGATCCGGTCGTCAGGCCGACATCCGGAGCTTCGACCCGAGGCGGTGCGGTCCGTTGCGATTGATGCGTCTGGGGCAGAAAACGGGGTGGGACGTTGTCCATCCACCCCGCGAGGGCGTGACCCGGCAGTCCGGCGAGCATGGCGATTCCTGCAAAGGCGGGGATGATCTTGCTTTTCATGGCGGAACCCGTTGACCTGATGAGAAGCTTGACGCTCCTTGTCTTCAAGTCCGGATGTCTCGGAGGTACCGTTACAGCGCGCTGCGAACTTTCGTAGGATTAGGCCGGGGTCGCCCGGGGTGGCGCCTCGCTCATCCGGAGGGACGATCCTGCAAGCGATTGCGGGATGCGCGGCGCCCGGTTTGCCTCGCGCAGCCGGGTGGGGGTTCGTGCCCGTCGACTTTCCGGATCCCATCCGCGGCGATACCGCGGGGGGCCCTCGTCATGAAGCGTCGGCCGGCGACAGACGCTGAAGCCGTCGCGTCGCCCCTCGGACCCCGCGAGGCGATCCGGAGGATGTTCCGAACCGGCTCGCTACCAGCGAAGGAGGCGTGGCCCCAGGAGCGCTCCGACGAGCGTGCACATCGCGATCGTCCCCCCGTACCAGACGGCGACGAACGGTACGGTGTCGTCCATGCAGTGCAGCGAATAGCCGAGCGCGCTCACGGCTCCCGCGGAGAGGCCGACCAGGGCGCCCGCCCGCACGAGATCCGTCGGGGCGCCGAACCGTCGAACCGCCCACGTGACGACGGCGAACGGCACGACGGCGATCACGGGAATCGAGATGAGGCATTCGAGCCAGGTGTGACCGGATACCACGCCGTGCCAATGTTCGGCCGGCGTCATCGTGAGGCTCACGCACGCCAGCGCCGCGACCACGAGGAACGGCAAGGCGGCGACCCCGAGATGGACGCGGCTCTCGCCGCCGGGCCTGGCCGCCCTGACGAGATACCGGAGCGCGAGACCCCCGACCGCGGCCGCGAACGAGAACTTGAAGGCGAGGAACAGCAGCGGCCGGACCTCGGTCAGGCCGGGACGCAGGCCCAGAAACGCCAGCGCCAGGCACAGCGCGGCCGTCGCGCCGACCGCGACCGCCAGCGCGAGCCGGCGGGTCATCCAGGGGGCCCCGACCGGCTCGCGCTCGAAGCTGGCGCCCAGCAGGCCGATGAGTTCGTCGGTCTTCATCTCGCCTTGCCTCCCACGAGATTGGCCAGGGTCTTCAGGCCGCGGTGGACGCTCACCTTGATCGCGGTCTCGGACATCCCGGCGCGTTCGGCCGCCTCGGCGGCGCTCAGGCCCTCGACCCTCGTCGACAGGATCGCGTTCCTCATCTTGGGCGGCAGGTGCGCCAGGAGGCGCTCGACGTCGAGCGAACTCTCCGCCGCGACATGATCGTCGCGAGCCACCAGCACGCCGGCATCCTCGACCGGGACGTCGGCCGCGGCCGCACGCGTACGCCGAAGATGGTCGATGAGCTTGTAGCGGGCGATGGCGTGGATCCACGGCGTCACCGGTTGCGTGACGTCATAGGTGTGCCGCCGCACGTGGATCACCATCAGCGTCTCCTGGACGAGATCCTCCGCCTCGGTGTCGGGACGGCCGGAGCGGGTTAGCTTGCCCTTGTAATACGCGCGCAGGTGCGACCCGAGCCGCCCCAGGAAGCGCCGGTAGTCGGCCGCGCTGCCCGCAAGGCTGGCGATGAGCAGCCCGCGCAGTTCCTCCTCCGTCTGCAGCACCGGGACTAGGCGGGCCGGTTCGTAGCCGCTGAGCGGATGCCGGTGATACGTCGCATGTTCCGCCACCCCGCCGTGTCCCCAAGACCGCAGCACCATCCTGCGGGAGCGTGTCGTACGGCGATCCGAGCCCTGCGGCCCGTCGGCCGAAGGTGACGCATGATCGGCCGCGCCGCTCGGAGAACAATCCGCAAGCGGCCGCCGAAAGGTTACAGCGCTCGCGGCATGCCCGGGAGCGCAGGCATGTGCCGGGCATAATTGCCAAGCCTATGCCCCGATCTTAGACCTCGCCGGGGCCTACGCCACGGGCCGGGCGGGACGCCTCCGGAGCCTCGCCGCCCGCGCTGTCCCTTCGCATGGACAGGTCTGCCGAGAGCGCCGCCGAGAGGGCGATCTCCGATCCTGGGACGACGGCGGGCTCGTCCCGGAGCCGGCGTTCGGCGCCGTCGCTTTTTCCCCCCACCCGGGGCGGTCCGGGCAAGAAGCCGGCCCGTCCCGCCTTCGACGTCTTCCCAGGAGTACGATCATGATCGAGGTGATCCCGAACTGGCATCCGGTCGCGGTCCATTTCACGGTCGCCCTACTCATCACGGCCAGCGTCCTCTTCGCCGCGGGGACCCTGTTCAGGAAAGCGGCATCGGGGGGCGCGCTCACGGCCGCCGCCCGATGGAACCTCGCGATCGGCGCGGCCGTCACGGTCGCGACCCTCGCCACGGGGTGGTCGGCGTACAACACGGTCGCGCACGACGCGGCCTCGCACGCGAACATGACCGTCCACCTTCGCTGGGCCATCGCCACCGCGCTCGTGTTCCTCGCCGCCGCCGGCGTCGCCTGGCTGGAGCGCCGGAAGGTCGCCGGCGCGGGCGTCGTGCTGCTGGCGCTCCTCGCCGGAGGTTCCGGGGCCCTCGCGGTCACGGGCTGGCTCGGCGGCGAGAACGTCTACCGCTACGGCCTGGGCGTCATGGCGCTCCCAAAATCGGGCGACCACGTCCACCCCGCAAGCGGCGGCCATCCCCACGACCATGGCGACGACCACGAGACCGCGGACGCCCCGACCACGCCCGATGCCGCCGCGGGCAAGGTAGAGACGCGCCCGGCGCCGGACGCTCCCTCCGCACCGCACGAACACGCTCATTGACGGACGTGCCGCGGCGATACCCGACCCGGGTAGCGCCAACGTCCCTCGCATGAACGCCACGGAGGTTCCGGAACCGGTGCTGCGGTCAATCCGCGGCGTGCGACTTCGCCGTCGACACCGGCATGTGGCGAACTTCCAACACGCTGAGTTTGTGGGACATCGGTTGAGCGCCACGGATTGCAGCTTCCACCCAGGCGTGAGAATGTCCGCGAAGATTAGGCAGGGGCCCTGATCAGTGAATGTCGTGCGCGCATTGCTGCTTGCCGTACTCGCGTTGGCCTTGGCCATCGCGCCGGCGGCGCCGTGCACGATGGGCCGGCAGTCGATGGCTCACCGCCACATGGCCGCCGCCGCGGCGACGCCCCTCGCGCACGTCGCCGGCGCCTTGGGCGGCCAGAACGAGCCGGACGAGGCTGGGATACGCGGGATGTCCCTCGCCGTGCCGGCGGCGGCCGCCGACGAAGGGTGCCCTGGCCATCGGCATCGCCCCAAGCATCCTCCCTGCCCGGCGACATGCTGCCCGCTCGCGTGCCAAGCCGCGCTTCCGACCCTGCCATGGGCAAGCATCGCCCTGGAATTCCATCCGTCGGAGCGGGTCCTGATCGTCCAGGTGGACGGAGCCGTCGACGCGCATCCGCTACGGATCGAGCGGCCGCCGAGGCGCCAAGCGTGACGCGCGGGCGGATCTAGCGCCCGCCCTCGGCCGCTCCGACGGGACGGCCTCGCACACCTCCAACGAGCCGACGCCTTCGCCGGGCGCGACGCCGTCGCCGCTGGACCCGCGGCTCGTGCCACGCCTGGGCGTGCCTTCGGCCGTCCGCCTCAATCCGGGAAATCCAAGATGTTCAAGTTGCCGAGACCGGCCGCGCTCGCGGCGGTCCTGCCGCTCGCCGGCTGCTTGCCCGCCGCCGTTCCCGCCGGGCTGGTCCTCCCCTCGGAACCGGACATCCCGGTGCGGCCGCCCCGCTACGCCAAGGTGACGCAGGGCGTGAAGGACTTCGGCGTCGTCGACCCGAAGGATTGGCGCGAGCTCAATCGTCAGGTCACGCCGAAGGCCGGGTCCGGCGGGATGGGGGGCATGCCGGGCATGGACGGGATGCCCGGCATGGGCGGCAAGCGCGATTCGGGAGGGCGGTGATGGCCCGTCGCTGTAACGAAACGGGCGGCGCCGCCGGACTACCGGACATGAGTGGCACGACGACCGCGCCGGGACACGCCGGTACGACCGCGCGACCGCCGGACGAGGCCGTCCGGGGGCGGTTCGTGCGCGTGGCCGCGGGCGTCACCGGCCTCGGCCTCGCCTTGGGAGGCTGCGCGAGCTTCTCGCCGGACGCAGGCCTCTCCGTCGCCGGCGGCTACGCGGCGCTCGAACTGCGCAAGGACATCGTGAAGGCGGACGACCAGGGCGTCGCGCCGAGCGCGGACGCGCGCGTGGACGCGTTGCTGCGCCGTCCCCTGACCGCCGACGGCGCGGTGCAGGTCGCGCTCCTGAGGAACCGGGGCTTGCAGGCCGCCTTCAACGACCTCGGCGTTTCCGAGGCGCAGTACGTGCAGGCCACGCTGCCGCCCTCGCCGCGCCTCTCGATCACGCAGTGGGGATTGGGTTTCAACACGGAGATCGAGCGCGCCGTCGCCGCCAGCGTGCTGGAGTTGGCGACGCTCCCGGTGCGCGTCGAGATCGCGCGGCAGCGGTTCACGGCCGACCAGTACAACGCGGCGGAGCAGGTCCTGCGGCTCGGGGGCGAGGCGCGCCGGCAATTCTACCGGACCGTGGCGGCCAACCAGGCGACCGCCTTCCTCGAACAGGCGCTGGCCGGCGCCGAATCCGCCTCGACGCTGGCCAAGCAGCTGGGCGAGACGGGCGCGCTGAACAAGCTGGAACAGGCGCGCGAGCACGCCTTCTACAGCGAGTTGGGCGCACAGCTCGCCAAGGCGCGGGTGCAGCAACGCGCCGAACGGGAGCGGCTGACCCGACTGCTCGGTCTCTGGGGACGGGACGTCGACTTTCGCCTGCCCAACGGCCTCCCGTCCCTGCCCGGGAGGCTCGTCGACGGGCGCGCCATCGAGGCCGAGGCGATGAGCAAGCGGGCCGACGTGCAGGCCGCCCGCTTCGAACTGCAATCGCTCGTCGGGCGGTTCGGCCTGAACCAGGCCAGCGGCTTCGTCAGCGTCTTCGACGCGGGCTTCGCGAACCGGTTCTCGCAGTCGAGGACCGCGGGGGGCGAGGGCGCCGCCCCGAAGGTCGACAAGGCCAGCCTGAACGGGTTCTCGGCGGATCTCGTCATCCCGATCTACGACTTCGGGACGACCGCCGTGCGGGGCGCGCAGGAAAGCTACCTCGCCAGCGCCAACCGCCTGGCGGAGCGCGCGGTCAACGCCCGCTCCGAGGTCCGCGAGGCCTACCAGCGCTACCGCGGGCAGTACGACATCACCCGGCACTACCAGACCAGCGTGCTGCCCCTGCGCAGGACGATCCAGGACCAGGCCCTGCTCCAGTACAGCGGCATGCTCCTGGACGTGACGACGCTGATCGTCGACGCCCGGGCCAGGATCCTGAGCAACATCCAGGCGATCGAGGCGCAGCGCGACTTCTGGATCGCGGCGACCGACCTCAAGGCGGCGACCGTCGGCGGCGGGTTCTCGGGGGGCAACTTCGGCGGCGAGGCCGCCGGGGGCACCCCGGGCACGAGCCTCGCCGTCGCGACGCCCGGCGGCTGAGGTCCGGGCCCCAGGCTGCCCATGACATTCGGAGGGAATCCATGACCGACATCTCGCGCAGAGGGATCCTGGGAGCGGGCGGCCTCGTGCTCGCCGGCACCTCCATGATCAGCGGGCGCGTCCAGGCCGCAGGGCTTCCGGAAGCCCCGATCATGGACAAGGCGACCATGCAGCCGCCGCTCTATCCGACGAGCGGGCCGGACTACCAACCGGTGGTGACGCTCAACGGCTGGACGCTGCCGTGGCGGATGCGCGGCGACTGGAAGGAGTTCCACCTCATCGCCGAGCCGGTCGTGCGCGAGATGGCGCCCGGCATGGACGCCCGGCTCTGGGGGTACAACGGGCAATCGCCCGGACCGACCATCGAGGCGGTCGAGGGCGACAAGGTCCGCATCTTCGTCACCAACCGCCTTCCGGAGGCGACCGCCGTGCACTGGCACGGGCAGACGCTGCCCAACGGCATGGACGGGGTCGCGGGGCTGACCCAACCCGGCATCCCGCCGGGCAAGACCTTCGTCTACGAGTTCATCCTCAGGCGCTCCGGCACCTTCATGTACCACCCGCACTCGGACGAGATGGTCCAGATGGCGATGGGCATGATGGGCTTCTTCGTCGTGCATCCGCGCGACCCCGCCGAGCGGCGGGTCGACCGCGACTTCGTCTGGCTGCTGAACGCCTACGACATCGAGGCCGGGTCCTACGTGCCCAAGGTCAACACGATGCTCAACATGAACATGTGGTGCTTCAACAGCCGGGTCTGGCCGGGCATCGACCCGATGGTCGCGCGACAGGGCGACAAGGTCCGGATGCGCTTCGGCAACCTGACCATGACCAACCACCCGATCCACGTCCACGGCGTCGACTTCAAGGTCACGGGCACGGACGGCGGCTGGATCAACGAAAACTATCAGTTGCCGGAGGTGTCGGTCGACGTCGCGGTCGGGCAGATGCGGGCCATCGAGTTCAACGCCGACAACCCGGGCGACTGGGCGATCCACTGCCACAAGTCGCACCACACCATGAACGCCATGGGCCACAACGTGCGGACCTACATCGGCGTGAACCTGAAGAGCACGGCCAAGCAGATCCAGAAGATCGCCCCCGGTTACATGCCGATGGGGTCCACCGGCGGCGGAATGATGACCGAGATGGAGATGCCGCTGCCCGAGAACACGCTGCCGATGATGACCGGCACGGGCCCGTTCGGGTCCGTGGAGATGGGCGGGATGTTCACGGTCCTGAAGGTCCGTCCGGCTCTGGCGGCCGGCGACTACCGCGACCCCGGTTGGTACAAGCACCCGGAAGGCACCCTCGCCTACGAGTGGACCGGCGAGCCGATGCCGGAGCCGGCCCGGGCCCCGAATACCCCGAAGGGCCGCCGCGCCAGCCAGACCGACCTGCAGGTCGTCGATCCCCGGACGCGCCGTACGGCCGCGAACTCGGGCGGCCACGAGCACTAGGCGGACGCCCGCAACGCGCCAGAAGGCCTGCCCGAGCGCCACGGGCGCGGCAGGCGAACCCGTTCGGAACGGGAGCGATCCCGTCCGAAGTCCGCCGCGCCGGTCGCCGAGTCCCCTCAACGGCGCCGGCGTGGCGGTTCAATCGACCTGAGGAGAAGAAGCCATGAGAAGCAAGTTCCCGCTCGCCGTCCTTTCGGCGGCCTTCCTGGCGGTCGCGGCGCCTGCATGGGCGCAGTCCGTGAAGGGGACGGTGACGAAGGTCGACCCGGCGGCGGGCAAGGTGACGCTCGACCACGCGGCGATCCCGAAGCTCGACATGGACGCGATGACGATGGCGTACCCCGTCAAGGATCCCGCGATGCTCAAGGATCTCAAGGCGGGGGACAAGGTCGACTTCGACGTCGACGGGACCGGCGGCGCCTACACCGTCACGAAGATCCAGAAGGCGAGGTAGCGCCCTGGAGGGAAGCCCTGGCGCGGCTTCCGCCCGGTCCCGCGCGATGGCTTCGGAGCCCTGAGATGGAGCAACCATGCGACGCCTGATCCTGACCGCCGCGCTCGTGGCCGCGCTCGTCGGCCCGACCCCGCAGCACGCCGGCGCGCAGCCGGCCAAGGGCGCGCCCGCAGCGCTGGAGCGGGCGCGCGAAACGATGACGAACCGTTTCCGGGGCACGAAGCTGACCGGCGACCCGGACCGGGACTTCGCCGAGCTGCTCATCGCCAGCTACGAGGAGACGCTGTTCCTTGCCAAGACGCAGCTCGACTACGGCGGTGACCGGCAGCTGCGCGAGATCGCGCAGAAGATCCAGGACGAGCAGCAGGCGAAGATCGACGCCCTGAAGCAGTGGCAGGTCCGCAGCCGCGAGGCCGGCTACCGGCCGCAGCCGAACCAGACGCCGTCGGGCGAGGGACCGTTGGACCGTCAGGCGAAGGGCGACCCGGCCCAGGGTAAGCCGGATACACCCTCCGCTGAGAAGGCGGCCCCGCAGCCGACTCCGCAGGCGACGCCGTCGAACGCCCCGCTCGTCGCCGGAACCGTCAAGAAGGTCGACGACGCCGCGGGCAAGGTGACCCTCGACCACGAGGCCATCCCGAATATCGGGATGGACGCGATGACGATGGCCTACAAGGTCCAGGACCCGGCCATGCTCAAGGGCCTGAGGCCCGGCGAGCGGGTGCGGTTCTCGGCCGACCGCGTGAACGGCTCGATCGCCGTCACCCGCATCCAGAAAGCCAAGTAGTGGCATTCGGCCGGAACGGCCCACGCCCGGCCGCGGCGCCTCGCGCCCTGGGCGTCCTCCTCGGCCTCGCGGCGGTCGCCGGCGTCGGGTCGGCCGCGGCGGAGGGGACGGAGGGCACCGCGGGACGATTCGCGACGGGCGTCGTCGACGGGAACGCCACGGCCGGCGGTCGCACCGCCTATGGCGAACTCCTGTTGCGGGAGGCGACGGCACGCGGGGTCCCGCCCGCGCTCGCCGAGGCGGTCGCGTTCGTCGAGAGCGGCTACGACGCCGGGGCGGTCGGAACGGTCGGCGAACTCGGGCTGATGCAGGTCCGGCCTGCCACGGCGGCGATGCTCGGTCATCGCGGGCCGGCTGCGGAACTTCTCGACCCGGCCACGAACATCCGCTTCGGCGTCGCCTACCTCGCACGGGCCTGGAACCTCGCGGGCGGCGACGTCTGCCGTGCACTCGCCAAGTATCGCGCCGGCCACGGCGAGGAGCGCATGACGCCGCGCTCCGTCGATTACTGCCGGCGCGCCCACGACCGGCTGGCCGCCATGGGGTCGCCGCTCGCGGCGGTCGCGGCGACGGCCGGTCCCGGCATCCCGCGGACATCCGCATCGAAACCCCGCTCGGCACCGACGGCCGTCACGCTCCTCGCGAACCGGTTCTGGGCCGCGCACGTCGCGCGCGTCCGGGCCGTCGAGAGCCGGACCGCCCGGATCATGGGGGGCGGCTGATGCGGCCCGAATGGGCGGCGCTCCCGCCGCTCCCCTGGGTGCGCCGGAAGGCGCCGGTCACCCGTGCGCGTCGACGCATGGCCGCCCTGGCGCGCCGCCGGCGGAACGAGGGAGGCTCGGCATGACGTTCAAGCCCTACCCGCGCACGCGCGGCGACGGTTCCCTCGGCGATGGATTGGCGATGCTGCGCGCCAGGGTGGCCCGGCGCATCGCCCTGGGCCCCTACTCCAGGCGGGTCTCGATAGGTTTTGGGCGGGACCTGTCGGTCGCCATCGAACCGCCGGTCGCCAGGATCCCGGTGCGATTGCGCGACTTCCGGCCGGACGACCTCGCGGCCCTCTTCCCCGCTGGCGGCGACGAGGCGGCGAAGCGCGAACGCGCTGACGTCGAGTGGCGATTGCGCGCCGCCGCGCACGGCGTCCTGCCGAGCCGCTGCTACGTGCTCGACGAGGTCGGGTCGGGCCGCCCGTGCCACGTCCAGTGGCTCACCGACCCCGGTTACGGCGACGCGGTCCGGCGGTCCGGGGCCCTGCCGGTTCTGGCGGCCGACGAGGCCATGCTGGAGAACGCCTTCACGCCGGAGGGCTTCCGCGGCCTGGGCGTCATGGCCGCCGCCGTGCACCTGATCGCCGAACGCGCCCGGTCACAGGGCAAGGGACGCTTGGTGGCCTTCGTCGACGCCGACAACGCCGCCTCCCTCAAGGCGGTCGAACGGGCGGGCTTCAGACCCTGTTCGATCCGCACGAGACGCCAGTTCGCCTTCGGGACGTTCCGAACCGTCCGATTCGAAACGAGGGCGGGGGCCGTGGGTCGCGGCGCGCGCGCCGCGCTGGGGGACGAGGGCGACGGCGCTCTCCCAGGGGATGGCATGCCCTCGGAGGTGGACGCACGAGAGGTGGGGCCGCCGGATGCCGACTGAACCCATCAAGAACGCCGGGCCGCGAAGCGCGCCCTCCCCTCCCGGAAATTCGGACCGATCCGCCCCGTGACGGCAATCGAAGCCATCCACGCCCTCGCCCACAGGCTCACGGGCCTCGACTACCCACACGGCCACTGGTGGATCGTCGCCGATGCCCTCCTCGTCTTCGTCGTGGCGCCCGCGTGGACCGCGTGGCTCGTCGGCCGCGCCGCACTGCGCCGCCGTCGGCGGACGGCGGATGCTATCGCAGCGGCGGGAGCCACCGATGCCCTGCGGGACGCTCCGTCCCGTAGCCGTCGGCATCGCGGCTTCGCGCTCCGGCCGGGACGGCGCCTGGAGGCATACGTCCTGGGTGCCACGGCGGGCATTCAGGTCCGCCTGGTCTTCCTGTCTCTCGCCACGCTGCCGGCCGCCTGGCTGACCCTTGAGATACCCAAGCACATCGTCAACCACACGCTCGACGACGCGCGGGGCGACGGGCATCCCGGCATGACGTTCCTGGGACTCCCCCTCGGCCGCACGGAACTCCTGTTCGCCCTGTGCGCCGGCTACCTCGCCGTCCTCACCGTAAACGGCCTCCTGAAGTACGCGGCGAACCGGGTCCGCGGACGCGTCAACGAGCGCGTCGTGCGCCGCCTGCGCCTGGCCGTCCTGCGGCGCGTGCGGACGGAGCGCTCGGTCGAACGCCGCACGACGCTCTCCGCCGTGGCGGTCCAGGAGGTCGAGCCCATCGGCTACTTCGGCGGCAGCCTTGTCGCGGTCCCCATCGTGCAGGGGGGCGTGCTGGTCACGAGCGTCGCCTTCCTCCTGCTCCAGGACGTCGCCCTTGCCTTTGCCGCGCTGATCATGCTGCCGGTGCAGCTCACGGTCCTGCCGCGCCTCCAAAGGCGCCTGAACGCGAAGGTCCGGCAGCGCGTCCTCGCCACGCGGACGCTGGGCGCCCTCGTCACCACGCCCGAGGTCGCCGGGCGCCCAGGCCTCGCCCCTTCCGCGGCGGAGCGCGATCCACCCGCCTCGTCGTTGCGGCGTCACATGGCGCACGTCGAAGAGCTTGAGCGGCTCCGCGTCGCCATCAACGACATGAAGGGCGGCATCAAGAGCCTGTACAACTACACGTCCAACCTCACGCCGTTCTTCTTCTTCCTGATCGGCGGCTATCTCGTCGTGCAAGGCCGCCTCACCCTCGGCGCCCTGGTGGCGGCGCTCGCGGCCTACAAGGAAATCGCGCCGGCCCTCAGGGAGCTGTTCGATTTCGCCCAGGATTGGTCGGACGCGACCGCGCGCTTCGCCGAGGTCACGCGGGCCGTCGACATTCCGGCCGCCGTTCAGCCAGGTATCGCGAGGCCGGCGTCGGCACGGGAGGCGGCCTAGCCGATGCGCGCTCACGCCATGCGTTTCCCCGAACGCGGACGCTCCTCTTCCGCCGCCCGGGGGCCCGCGCCGGACGAGGCTCGGCCGCGGCCGTCTCGGGTCGCGAAGCCGCTCGCGGGAGACGAGGTGCCGCCTTCGGTGCTTCCAGCCGCGACAACCCTGCGGGGCCTGCGCCCGCCCGGCCCCGTTCGACCGCCCAGGATGCGACCGTACCGCGGAATTCCCCGGCATCCGCCGACGCGGGACGGTCGCGAGGTCGGATCGGTCGCGGCGTTCAAGCTCGGCCGCGAGCGCCGATGGGACCCGGTGCGACGGGAGGTGGGGCGATGAGGATCGGGGAGGCGGCACGCGCCTGCGGGATCTCGCCCAAGATGATCCGCTACTACGAGCGCACCGGTCTGATCCCATCGCCGACCCGGTCGGTCTCGGGCCATCGCGTCTACGCCGAGGAGGAGGTGCGGACGCTGCGGTTCGTGCACCGCGCCCGCCTCCTCGGCTTCTCGGTCGCCGACACCGCCACCCTTCTGCGCCTGTGGCGCGATGAGGCGCGTGCCAGCGCCGGGGTGAAGGACCTGGCCCTTCGGCGCGCGACCGACCTGGAAAGACGCGCCGCCGCGCTCGCGGACGCCGCGGCCTCGTTGCGGGGGCTCGCCGGGATATGCCCCGGCGATGACCGTCCGGAATGCCCGCTGCTCGACGCCCTCGCCCGCGAGCCCGCCCGGGCGGGCGGAGGACCCACCTCAGCCCGGCCCGCGCGGATCGAGGCCGGTCCGACCGAATGACGGGCGCGTTACGGGTCGGAGACGATCCGGGGCACGGGTGCGCTCACCCCGCGCGCATGGTCGACGTCCGCGGGACGCGGGTCAGCGCCGTTGCGCCGTGTTGCCCGGTTGGGTCCGGAGGGAACGCCGGAGCTGACCGCATCGCGCGGCCAGCAAGGCCGGGGTCTCGCCCGGCGCGAGGACGGCCTCGCCGTGGTCGGCGGCGGCGCAGCGGCCCAACATCTCGTTGAGCGTCCTCCCGTCCACCGCCCTGATTCCGTAGCCCTTCATACCCGGCTCCGTGACGGCCTGCGCTTGAGCGGATCCGAGGCCAGCCAGGAGCGCGAGCGCGGCGAGGCGTGGTCGAGAGGTGTAAGGCACGGCCGATCTCCACGGTTCGGCGAAGGAAGGCACCGCCACGGACGTGTCAGGAGGCGGCCCCTCTACCTCCGCGTGGCAATGGATGGGGGATCGGCCGGCCCGGGACCCTCTCAGTACCAGAGGCGCAGGCCGGCCAGCGCCCGCACGTCGCCGGTGCCCTCGCCGGACCGGCGCCGGTAATTCGCCGTGCCGCCCAGGAACTGCTGGTAGGAAAGGCCGACGTAGGGTGCGATCTCGCGGGTGAACTCGTAGCGCAGGCGCAGGCCCATATCGATGTCCGATACCCCCGAACCGAGCTCCCGGCCGCGGTCGGCCTTCGAGTAGGCGTTCATCTCGATCTGCGGCTGCAGGATCAGGCGCTGCGTCAGGTAGAGGTCATAGGAGGCGTTTCCCCGGAACGCGAAGCGGCCGTTGTCGCTGGCGTAGCCGGTCAGTTCGAGGTTCCAGAACCCGATGGCCAGCCCCTGGACGCCGAAGGCCGCCCAGGTGCGGTTGCGCAGGCTGTCGATGTCCGAGCGCACGCCGACCTGCATGTCGAAATAGGTCGAGATCGGCCGGGTGTAGAGGGCCTCATGGTCGCCGTCCGAGAAACGTCCACGATTGCCGGCGTTGTAGCGACCCTCCGATTTCAGCCACAGCTTGTTGTAGTCGTCCCCGATCCATGCCTGTCCGTCGTAACGGAAGTAGCTCCCGTCCCCGAAGCGACCCTCGAACTGGTTGAGGAAGGCATGGGCGTACACCCGGTCGTCGAGGATCGGGTTGCCGTAGGGCGCGGCGCCCTGCAGCGTATCCGGCCCGAGGCGCGTGCCGCCGTTGAGCAGCCCGGTCACGCTCTGCGCCAGGACGCCGGAGGGCGCGAGGACGATGAGCGGGACGACGAGCGCGAGGGTGGCGGGCGCGCGCATCACGCCCCCCTCGGCAGCACGCGCAGGGTACGGAACATGCCGGCCTCGAAATGATACAGGATGTGGCAGTGCAGCGGCCACTGCCCGGTCGCCACGGGGGTGACCAGCATCGACAGCTTCTCGGCCGGAGCGACGCTGACCGTGTGCAGGTAAGGTCGATGCCGCCCGTGCCCGTTCTCCAGCTCCATCCACATGCCATGCAGGTGGATCGGGTGGCTCATCATCGTCTCGTTGATCATCACGAGCCGGAATCGTTCCCCTACGGTCACGTCGATCGGTCCGACCTCGGTGAACTTCTTGCCGTCGAAACCCCAGATCATGCGCTGCATGTTGCCGCTGAGCCTGAGCACGATCTCGCGGGTCGGCTGGCGGTCGTCGACGCCGGGGTTGATCGAGCGCAGGTCCGAGTAGGTGAGCACACGACGGTTCAGCTGGTTCAGGCCGTCACCGGGGATGCGGGTGCGGTCGCTCAGCATCTTCGGCTTCATCTGGACCTCGACGCCGGTCTCGTCGAGCTCGACGCCGGGCGGCGGCTTCGCCATGGGCTGGTGGCCCGCGAGGCGACGCTCGTCCGGCACGATCTCGCGGGCATGCTCGCCGAGGATGCCCCCGATGCGCGAGCCGTCGGGATGGGACGCGCCGATCTGGTCGCGGCCCATCATGCCCTGCATGCCCATGTCGGTCATGGTCCGCAGCGGCCGCGGGTCGAAGGGCGGGATCTCCGCCTCCATCCCCGGCCGGGGCGCGAGCGTTCCGCGGGCGTATCCGGAGCGGCCGAGGTCCTGCGCGAAGATGGTGTAGGCCCGCGCCTCGCGCGGGCGCACGATCACGTCGTATGTCTCGGCCACGCCGATGCGGAACTGGTCGACCGACACCGGGACGACGTCGTTGCCGTGGACGTTGACCACGCTCATGGTCAGGCCGGGGATGCGCAGGTCGTAGTAGGTCGCCGCCGAGGCGTTGATGATGCGCAGCCGGACCCGCTCGCCGGGCCGGAACAGGGCCGTCCAGTTCGCCCCGGGCGGCTGTCCGTTCATCAGGTAGGTGTAGGTCTCGCCGGACGGTGCCTCCAGGCCGGACGGGTCCATGCGCGACTCGGACTCGTGCCAGCGCTCCTTGATCGTGTCGGCGAGCCCGCTGCGCTCGGCGTCGGCAAAGAACGTCCCGACAGTGCGCTTGCCGAAATTGTAGTAGTCGGCTTGGTACTTCAGCTTGTTCTGGATGCGCCCGGGGTCCTCGTCGGTCCAGTCGCTGAGAAGCACGACGTAATCGCGGTCCGCCTGGACCAGGTCGCGGCCGCGCGGCTCGATGATCAGCGCGCCGTAGACGCCCTTCTGCTCCTGGTAGCCCATGTGGCTGTGGTACCAGTAGGTGCCGCTCTGCAGCACCGGGAAGCGGTAGGTGAAGGACTCGCCCGGCTGGATGCCCGGAAACTCCAGGCCGGGCACGCCGTCCATGTCGTTGGGCAGGATGATGCCGTGCCAATGCATGCCCGTCATCTCGGGCAATTCGTTGCGGACGTTGATGGTGACGACGTCACCCTCGCGCCAGCGCAGCACCGGGCCCGGCACGCCGCCGTTGATGGTATTCGCCCAGGTCGTGGCGCCGGTCTTGTTGACCGTGCCGCGGGCCAGCGTGAGGTCGTAGCTCGCGGCGCGAGGCACGGTGGCCTCGCCGGGGCTCGCCAGGGCGAACGCGGAGCGGCTGCGCGCCGCGAGACCCGCGGCGGCGCAGGCGCCGAGGCCGGAGATGAACCGGCGGCGCGTCTGCGCCGGACCGTCCCACAGGAGCGGTGCCACCATGCGATCCTTCCTGGGCCGCGGCGGAGAGCCGGGCTAGAGGCCAAGATCTCGCGAAGTTGCGGCCTTCCCACGTGGGAGGATCAAGCTCGGCGCCCCTCCGGTGACGCGCTTCCCGATCCGGTGTGGCGCACCGGCAACAAGGCGGCTGCCGGCGCGGCGCCTTGGGCGATCCGGGACGATACGGTTCAGTCGTTGCTCCGGAGGCGGTCCGATGCGGACCGCAGGTCGGCCCCGACCGACCGCCGGGCCGCCGGCGGCCCGGTCAGCCGGTCGCGAGGCGCCTTGACGGCGGAAGCCGTCACGTCGATGACGTGCGCCCCGATGTCCTGGCCCCCGGACGTCGATTTTCCGCCCGGCGCGTGTCCCCCAGCCGTCCCCTCGCGCACGGCTGTCCGTGCTGGTGCCTTGGCAGCAAGGTCCCTCATGCAGAGCCTGACCCGGTCGGCGTGGCTGGCCAAGATCGCCGACGTCGCCGCGAACCTGTCGATCGACCCTGACGACGTGGAGACCTGGCGGCTCGCCCTCGTGCGCGTCTGGACCCTGCTGCCGCTCGCGCCGGTGACGGCGCAGGGTACCTACGGGACGCTCCCGGAGGCCGATATCGTGGCTGCGGGCGACGCGGCCTACGCCCTCGGGGGTCTCGCGCCGGGGGCGTTGAACCTGCCGGGAAGCGACAGCGACGCGGTCCGCCTGACGAAGTTGGGGGGCTGGCTGCGGGCCGCCGAGCGCAAGATCGCCGACATGGACACCGGCCGGCCCGTCCGGGACCCGAACGACGATTGGTACCACGCGGTCGATGGGCAGGGCTTCTTTCTCGTTCCGTTGCCGCGCAGCGCCTGGCGCTCTCCCTACCTGCCGGGAGCCCTGCCGCGGCCGTACACGCGTCGCGCCCTGCTGCTGTCCCGCATCGTTCCGGCGGTGATCCGAGGCCTCCCGGTCCGCTTCACCGTCCACCCGCGGACCGGCCTCGACGGCTCGGCCCTGACCTTCGGGGCGTCGCTGTTCCCGGGCTTCGATGTGCTGCCCGAGGACGAGGACGACGAGCGATACTTCCTGGCGCGGGCGGCGGTCGGGCCGACGCCGGAGGCCGTCAGGTCCGACGTCGCCGAGGCCGCGCGCCGTTCCTGCTTCGCGCACGTGTTCCCGGAGCTGACGTTGATGCCGGACCTGCGCGAGCTCGTGCCCGGGACGCTCGCGCGCGCGGACTGGAACGGCGATGGCGAGACCAGGCTCGGTCCCGACCTCGTCGTCGCCGGCTCATGGCACGTGCGCGACGGCGAGAGCGCCTGGAACGAGGCCGTGGTCTACGACGGCGCCGGCCGGGAACTCCTGCGCTTCCGCAAGCTCTTCCCGTACAGGGACAAGGATGGCCGCTTCGAACAGATCGAACTGGGGGAGGCGCTGGAAGTGCTCGTGACGCGGCGCGGCCTGTTCGGCTTCGGCGTCTGCCTCGACTTCTGCCAGAGGGTGACACCCGTCCTGACCGAACTCGACGTCGATTGGATGATCATCCCGTCCTGCGGCGACTGGCGGACCATGAGGGATCACCTCGGCGCCGCGCACCAGCTCCAGGTCAGCTTCGACACGCGAAGCTTCGTCGTCCAGCAGGTCTACCCGGAGCGGGAGGACGGCGGCTTCGGTTACGTCCTCGCCGCGCCGGAGCGGGTGGGCGACCTCCGCGAGGCCGACCTACTCGTTTCACAATCTTTCACCGTTTATACGGTCCTGCCGTAAACGCCCCGTTGACTTGCGGCCACCACACTCCAATGTGAACCTTTGTGAAACGTCGCTCCGGAGATGGCCATGCGCGGTGACCCCAGACAGCGTCGCCTCGACGAGATCGCCCTCGGCGAGGTCGGCCCGGTCGATGCCTTCGCCCTGCTGAGGGACCTGTTGTCCGAGGACGCGCCGAAGTTCGCCAGGGGCGTCTATCTGGCCCTCCAGGAGGTCGTCTGGCGCCTCGTCGCGAACCGGGTGGCCGGTCCCGAGACGGCGCAGTGGCTCGACACCTGTGGTCGGGCGAGCGTCCTGATGCGCCAAGGCGGGGCGGAGGCCACCGCGCACCAGGTCGCGGCGCTCGCCGACATCGTCGAGCGCAACGCCCGCTTCTTCGAGGCCCAGCCGGTCGGCGAGGTCCTGGGTAAGCGGCACGTCCTGGACGTTCTCCGGCTGCTGGCCGGGAGCGCGGGCCGGATGAGCCGCGCGGCCGTCCTCGAAGCGACGGGCCTCGGCCAGTCCAACCTCTCGCGCATGCTCACGATGCTGGAGGGGCACGGGCTGGTCCGGCGCGATAGGTCGGGGCGCGAAGCCGAGCTGGCCCTCACGGCGTCGGGCAGGGCCGCCGTTGCGCGGCCGGGGACCGAGGCTGCCCCGGTGCGACCCGAGACCGTCTGGCAGGCGTGCGGGATCGGCATCTGCGTCTCCACGGGCGATGGCACGGTCCTGTCGGCAAATCGCGAGTTCGAGCGGGTGGTCGGCACCTCGGCCGAGGTGGCGCTCGCCGCCGTCTCGGCCGGGACGGGCGTCGAGGATGTCGGAACGGCGGAGAACCGCTGGGCCCGCCGGATCGAGGCCGGGGAGGCCGAAGGCGGGATGACGTCCGTCTGGGTCGACGTCAGCGACCTTCGCCTCGCCTTGGCCGAGGCGGAGATGCGGGCGTCGGCCGCCGAGGCGAAGGTCGCCGGCTTGAGGGAGGCCCTCGCCAAGGCACAGGCGAACGCGGCGGCGGCGGAGCGACGCCTTCACCGCCAGCACCTCTCGGTCGAGATGGTTCGGGAACGTGCGGTGGGACGTCTCGGAAGCATGGCCAGCCTCGTCCATGAGCGTTTCCCCAAGACGATCTCCGCCGCACGGCAGGGCGAGGAGATACCTTACCTGCAGATCGTGGCCATCAAGGAGGCATTGAACAACCTGCTGGATGTCCAGGCACATTCGCCGCGCCCGTATGAGGCTGCACGCAAGAGCGGCCTCACGCTTATCAGGGAGGTCGTCAACTCGGCCTATGCGCTGACGAATTCGAAGGTGGTGGTGGATTATCCGGACTGGCTGCGAACCCAGAAGGCCGACTACATGGCCCTGGTCGAGCCGCTCAGCCATTTCCTCCTGACGACATGCGGCGACGTGAAGATGAGCATCGACCGGGACGACCGGAACGTGTTCGTTCACGGCGTCGGACATCCATTCCAGGAATGCCGGGGGCCCCGGTCCCGGGCCTTCGTGTCCATGGACGCCAAGGCGATGGATGCCTTCGCGGAGACCTGGGCCGGACCGGAGGTCGACGTCCGGATCACCGGCAGCCCGTCGCGCGACCACGGCATCGGATTTCGCATGAGCGTCCCTCGCGGCGTGGACCGTAGCCGCGAAACGACGGCGTAGGACCCCAGACCATGCTCGTGGTCCCGCGGGTACCCGACAGCGACGTTCCTGTGCTTGGCATACGCGCCGCCGGCGGCCAGGGCCCGGGCGACGTCGGCGGAGTTCGACGTCGTCGGCTGGCTGACGGCCTCGGCGGAGGATGGGTTCGGATCCCTTGGGACCGGATTCGGGCCGGCCCTCCCGCGGCGGACGCTTCCCGCTATCGCGGCTCCTGATCGACCGGCAGCTCTCCGGCGGGGGCGTCAGGTCCGACGAGAGACGTGGGACGCTTCCTGCCTCCGATACGTGCCGAAGCGCGACCGCATCGGCAGGAGCACGCCAACGGTCGCGGGAGCCGCTTCGTCGCCGCCCCGGTCATTCGCCTCGCGCCCCATGAGCCATCGACCGCGCAACGGGGACGTGCCCGGTCCGAAAAGCGTTCCTACGGCCTTCCCCCTCGCGGCGTTATCGACTTGGCGATGGTGAGCACGCCCTTCAGGCCACTGCCGAAGCGGGTGATGGTGTCACGGCGGCGCCGTAGCGCGCCCCGTAGGAGCGATAGGGAAAGCCAGCTCGGCGACCCGGGAGAACGCGGGCCGCGCGGACCGCGCACGGACATCGTCCTCTCGGTCGTCGGGGGCGACCAGTGAGGAGTTGCGGGCGACGGCCTCCTCGACGCCGAGCGCCAGGTCGAGCATGCGCACGATGCCGGAGTAGATGCCGGTCGCATGCTCGATCTCGACGGCCGCCGCCACGTCGCGGCTCGCCTTGTCGAGGCGGATCACGGCGGTCAGCCGCACCGTCTCGGTCGAGCCTTTGGTGGCCGCAGGCGATCCGGCAGGCAGCCGTGCGACAGCTTGCCCGGCGCATCGGAGCGGTCGCCGTCGTTCGAGGCGATCCAGACGTCGTAGCCGAGCGCGAGCCCCAGGTGGCGCGGCTTCCGCACGGAGGCGGTCGAGATCCTCGCGCCGGCGGGACAAGGCTCCGTCCGCACCGCGGTCCGGCAGCGAACGCCGCGCCGATCCGAGGTCGAACGGGAATGCGGTTAGGGCCCGAACCCGCTCGACAGCAGCGCCCTACGGGTGCCGTTCAGACCCACGATGCCGCGCCGCATCGCCAGGTACCCCTCCTGCCGCGATCCAGGTTTTTCCGTCTCGCCGTCGCGATCCTGGCCGCGCTCGGAGCCGCTGGCATCGCCATGCAACAGGACGCCGTCGCAGGTGCAGGTTCTGTCCGTCGCGGAGACAGGGTTATCTCGCGTGTTCGCCGATGACCCGAACAGCGGTTTTGCCGCCCGCCCCCGCATCGCGCGGCCCTTCCTGTCCTCTCGGCTTTCCCAGAGGCCATAGGACCGCGAAGCGGGCGCCGCCCTCGGGCGAATCCCGCACTTCCACCGTGAACCCGTGCAGCTTTGCGATCGCGGCGACGAGGCCGAGCCCGAGTCCGTTGCCCGGCGTCTGGCGAGCGCGTTCCGCCCGATAGAAACGCTGGAACACGTGGTCGCGCTCAGCCGGAGAGATGCCGGGCCCGGTGTCCTCGACGAGGATGACGACGCCCTTCACCTCTCGCGCCAAGCCGATCCGGACACGGCCGCCGGGCGGTGCGAACTTCACGGCGTTGTCGACAAGGTTCGACACGGCCTCGAAGAGAAGGTCGCGGTCACCGTCGACCGGCGGGATTCCCGCTTCCACGGCGACATCGAGGGAAACGGCCTTGTCCTCGGCGACCGGCGCGTAGAACTCCGCCGTCTCGCGGACGACCGCGGCGAGGTCGACCGGCGCGAAGCCCGCGCAGCGCCGACCGTGCTCGATCTCGCCGATGCGCAGTACGGCCGTCACCATCGCGAGCGTCTGGTCGATCCAGGCAAGCCCCTGGTCCACCGCCTCGCGGAACTCCGCGACGCTGCTGGCCTGTTCACGGGTTCGCTCCAGCCGCGCCCGCAGCCTGGTCAGCGGCGTCCGTAGGTCGTGCGCGACCGCGTCGCCGACGCTGCTGACCTCGCCCAGCAGGCGCTCGATCTCGTCGAGCATCCGGTTGACGTTGCCGGCCAGCCGGTCGAACTCGTCGTTCCCGCCGCCGACCGGCAGACGCTTGCGCAGGTCCCCGCGCATCACCTGGGCCACCGCGGCCTCCGTCGCCGCCAGGCGCCGTCGCGCCCGGCCCGCGAGCAGCAATCCCCCGAGCCCCGAGAGCGCGAGCGTCGGCATCAGGCCGAGGCCGAGCGCGCGCAGGGTGGTGGCTTGCACCCGGTCGATCTCGTCGGTGTCGTGTGCGATGACCACCGTCCTTCCGTCAGGAAGCGAGAGCGCGGCCGCCCAGATCTCGTCGCGCAGCGCGCGGCCCGCGATGTCGAGGTCGGCGCTGACGCGGTGGGCGTCCCCGTCGCGCGCCAAGCCATCCGGTACGGCGTCGAGATTGCCGGAGCGACGTTTGCCGTCGGGTCCGAAAAGGCCGCCGAAATGCGTGGCGTGCAGGTCCATGGCAATCCAGGTCTCCGCGCGCATCGCGGTCGCGGCCGGATCCGCCGCTGCCGCCCGGACCTCCAGCCGGAGCGTCTCGGCCAGTTCCTCCCGCAGATAGGCGGCCGTCTGCCAGTAGACGAAGGAGAACGTCGCCAACACGAGCAGGACGGACCAGATCGCGATGCCCAGCGCCCAACGGAAGGTTGTGGAGCGCAGCAGGTCAGTCATCGGGCGCGAGCGTGAAGCCGATGCCGCGCACGTTGTGGATGAGGGGCGGCTCGCCGACCGCCTCCAACTTGCGGCGCAGGCGCCCGACATGGACGTCGATGAGGTTCGACTTCGGCGTGAACCGGTAGTTCCAGACCTCCTCGAACAACAGCGTCCGGGTCACGACCTGACCCGGACGGCGCATCAGGTATTCAAGGAGTTTGAGCTCGCGCGGCAGAAGGCCGAGGTCGCGGGCCCCGCGCCGGCCCGTGCCGCCGATCAGGTCGATCTCCAGGCTGCCGACCCGCAGGATCGTCTCGCGGGCGTCGACGGGACGGCGCAGGAGCGCCTCGATGCGCGCCGCGAGCTCCGCGAGCACGAAGGGTTTGGCAAGGTAGTCGTCGCCACCCGCCCGCAGACCGCGGATGCGCTCGTCGACGTCGCCGAGCGTGCTGAGCACCAGGGCCGGCGTCCGGTTCCCTGCGCGCCTCAGGTCCTGCAGCACGCTGAGCCCGTCGAGCCCCGGCAGCATGCGGTCGAGGATGATCGCGTCCCAGGCCTCGTCGCGCGCGTAGGCCGCGCCCTCCGGTCCGGTCGAAGCCCAGCCGACGACGTGGCCGCGCCCGCCTAGGTCGCCACGCACCTCGCGTGCCGTCTCGGCATCGTCCTCGATCAGCAGAAGTCTCGCCACGTGCTTCAGCCTGCCTGAAACGCCCTTTCGGCCATCATACGATCCATTGTCGCAACGAGCCGCCGCCGTCTCGGCGAAACGTGAGACTGAACGCGAATTTAGTGGCGACGGGCAGCATTCAACGTAGGTGTTGGAACGGCTCTAATCTAGCGGGACGAATGCGGGCGTGCTCTTGACCGTCGAGACAGTTTCGCGCCTCGCCGGCGACGGTGACCCCGTCTCCGAGCCGTTCGACGCGAGGGCCCGGGCCAAGCCGGACCCCTCCACACGGGGTCCGATGGGAAAGCCGTCGGCCCGAGGCTGGGTTCTGCTGGTCGCGGCGGTGGCGCTCGCCTCCGTGGGCTGGTGGCAACGCGGGGTCACGGAAGCCTATCTCAGACCTGCGCTCACCTGGCTCGGCGTCGAAGCCCCTTCCCCCGGTCAGGCCACGCGGGCGGAGCAGGCCGACGCGCCTCGACAGGCGGATTCAGACCTCGTGGTACTCGACGCGGCCGGGCAGAAGCGCCTGGGCCTGGCGTTCGGGCAAGCGCAGGTCCGCAGGATCGTCCTTCCGGTCCGGTCACCTGGCACGGTCAGCTTCGACGAGCGGCGCGTCACCCATCTCAAGCCGCGGACGCAAGGGCGCGTCCTCAGTCTCGCGGTCCAGCCGGGCGATCCCGTGCGCGCCGGGCAGACGCTCGCGACCCTCGACGCGGCCGGCGTGCTCGACGCCCGCAACGGCCTCGCCGAAGCGAAGGCGAGCCTCGTCGAGGCGCAAGCGACGGAGAAGGTCGCCGCGACGAACCTGAAGCGCGGCCAGGACCTCCTCAAGGTCTCGGGCGTCGCCCAGGCCGACGTCGACCGGCGCCAGGTCGACCTCGCCAAGGCGCACGCGTCCACGCTCTCCGCGCAGGCCAAGGTCGAGCTCTACACCGCGCAGTACGAGCGCCTCGCGCCCGAGCCCGGCGCGCCTGTCGGCACCAGCGCCATCGTCTCGCCCATCGACGGCGTCGTCACGACCGCGAACATCACGCTCGGCGAGGTCGTCGATAGCAACCGCGACGCGTTCACGGTGGCCGATCCCTCTCGCATCCTCGTCCTTGCCAACCTCTACGGGCGCGACATCGGCAGGGTGAGAGCGGGTGACCCGGCCGAGGTCCGGGCGCCGGTGCCGGACCACCCCGCCTTCGAGGGCCGCGTGCGCTCCGTCAACGCCGCGCTCGATCCCGCCAGCAACACCGCCCCGGCGCGCATCGAGATCGCCAACCCGGGGGGATTACTCCGCGCCAACATGTTCGTCCGGGTCGAGATCGCCGCCGACCTCGGACGGGAGGGCGTGACGGTCCCGGCCGCCGCCGTGCAGCAAACCGAGAGCGGCCCCATCGCCTTCGTGCGCACGGCGGAGGACCGCTTCGAGAGGCGCGTGCTGCAGCTCGGGGTGCAGCGTTCCGACTGGGTCGAGGTCACGAAAGGCGTCGCGGCCGGCGAGACGGTGGTGACCGATGGCAGCTTCGGCCTCAAGGCCGTCCTGCTTCGCGCCCTGCTCGGCTCGACGGATTGACCCGGTGAAGGCCTGGTTCGCCCTCCTGATCCGCCGACGGTGGCTCGTCCTCGCCGTCGCGCTCGCAGGGACCGCCGGGGGCATAGTCAACCTCGAAGGGCTATCCATCGACGCGGTGCCGGACATCTCGCCCAAGCAGGTGATGATCCTGACGCTCTCGCCCGGCCTCAGCCCGCAGGAGGTGGAGCGCCTCGTCAGCTTCCCCGTGGAGAACGCGATGGCGGGCGCGCCGGGCCTCTCGGGCATCCGCTCGATCTCCCGCTTCGGGGTCTCGGCGGTCTACGTCACCTTCGAGGACGGCATGGCCGTCACGGAGGCGCGGGCCCAGGTCTTCCAGCGCCTGCCCCAGGCCAGGGCGATGATGCCGGCCGGCGTCGGCGAGCCGCAGATGGGGCCGATGGCGACCGGGCTTGGCGAGATCTACCAGTTCGAGCTGCGCGGGCCGGCCTATTCGCCGATGGAGCTCAAGCGCATCCTTCAATGGACCATCGCACCGCGGCTGAAGCTGACGCCCGGCATCGCGGACGTGAACATTTACGGCGGGGAATTGCCGACCTACGAGGCGCGCGTCTCGGCCGAGGCGCTGCACCGCTACGGCGTGACCCTCGGCCAGGTCTACGCGGCGCTCGCCGAGAACAACATGGCGCGCGGGGGCGCCTATATCGAGCACAACGACCAGCAGGAGGTGATCCGCGGCCTCGGCCTCGCCAAGGGTCCCGCGGACATCGCCAACATCGTGGTGGCCACGAACGCGGGCGGCCTGCCCGTCACCGTCGGCACCCTGGGCGAGGTGGTGGAGGCGCCCAAGGTCCGCCTCGGCGCGGTGAGCCGCGACGCGGCCGGGGAGACCGTCGTCGGCATCGCCATGATGCAGCAGGGCGAGAACGCGAGCGCAGTCGTGGAGCGGGTCAAGGCCGCCATCACGGACCTGCGCCCGCAATTGCCGCCCGGCATCGAGATCCTGCCCTATTACGACCGCTCGGCCCTGGTGGAACGCACGATCCACACGGTCGAGCACAACCTGCTGGAGGGAGCGGCGCTCGTCGTCGTCGTGCTGCTCCTCCTGCTCGGCAACCTGCGCGCCGGCCTCGTCGTCGCGGTCGCGATCCCGCTCTCCATGCTGATGGCGTTCGCGGGCATGCGGCTCATCGGCCTGTCCGGCAACCTGATGAGCCTGGGCGCCATCGATTTCGGCCTGATCGTCGACGGCGCCGTGGTCATGGTCGAGAACGTGCTGCGCGCCCGCGGCGGGCAGCCCGGGCGACCGGCCCTCGACGTCATCCGCGACGCCACCGCCGAGGTCGCCAAGCCCATCCTGTTCGCGGTGGCGATCATCATCCTGGTCTATCTGCCGGTGCTGGCGCTCGAAGGGGTGGCGGGCAAGATGTTTCGGCCAATGGCCTTGACCGTCATCCTGGCGCTCGCCGGGTCGCTGGTCCTGACCATGACCCTGATGCCCGCGCTCGCGGCCCTCGCGCTCGCGGGCCGGGGCGTCGGCGAGCGCGAGACGCGCCTCGTCCACGGGGTTCGGGCGCTCTACACGCCGGTGCTGCGGCTCGCCCAGCGCCGGGCCGGTGCCACGGTGCTCGTCACCATCGCCCTGTTCGCGGGCAGTTGCCTCGTCGCCACCCGGCTCGGGGGCGAATTCCTGCCCAAGCTCTCGGAGGGGTCGGTGGTCGTCACCTCGGAGAAGCTGCCCGGGATCAACCTCGACGCCTCGCTCAAGGCCGTCCATCGGATCGAGACGGTGCTGACATCCTTCCCCGAGGTGAAGCGCGTCGTCTCGCTCACCGGCAGCGCCGAGATCCCCACCGACCCGATGGGCGTCGAATCGACCGACAGCTTCATCACCCTCACCGACCCCGCCACCTGGACGACCGCCGACACGCAGGACGGTCTCGTCGCGGCCTTCGACCGGCGGCTCAAGGAGGAGGTGCCGGGCGTCGCCTACAGCTTCTCGCAGCCGATCCAGATGCGCATGGACGACCTGCTGGAGGGCGTGCGCGGCGACGTGGCGATCAGCCTCTACGGCGACGACCTCGCCGTGCTGAAGGAGAAGGCCGACGCGATCGTGCGCGCCGTCTCGGGCGTGGCGGGCGCGGCCGACGTGAAGGCCGAGGCACAGGCCGGGATGCCGGCCCTGTCGATCCAGGTCGACCGTGCGGCGGCCGCCCGCTACGGGATCAACGTCAGCGACATCCTCGACACCGTCGAGGCGATCGGCGGGCGTCCGGCCGGCCTGGTCTATCGCGACGACAACGCCATCACCGACATCGTGGTGCGGCTCGCTGCCGCCGACCGCGGCGACCTTGAGCGCATCCGCGCGCTGCCGGTCGGACGCAGCGGCAAGGCCCTCGTCCCGCTCTCCCTCGTGGCGTCGGTCGACGTCGCCACCGGTCCGGCCCAGATCAGCCGCGAGCGCCTGCAGCGGCGCATCTCGGTCCAGGCCAACGTGCGCGGGCGCGACGTGCAGAGCTTCGTGGCCGAGGCGCAGGCGACGGTAAAGGCCCAGGTCAGCCTGCCGCCGCGCTACGCCCTGCGGTGGAGCGGGCAATTCCAGAACCTGCAGGAGGCGACGAGCCGGCTTTCCGTGGTGGTCCCGGCCGCGATGGCGGCGATCCTGGTGCTGCTCGTGGTGATGTTCGGCGACATCCGGCTCGCCGGGCTGATCTTCCTCAACGTGCCGGTGGCGGCCACCGGCGGCATCCTGGCGCTGTACCTGCGCGGGCTGCCTTTCTCGGTCTCGGCCGCCATCGGCTTCATCGCCACCTTCGGCATCGCCGTGCTGAACGGCGTCGTGCTGACGAGCTACATCAGGGACCTGGAGCGCTCGCGCCTCGACGCTGTCCAGGCGGCGACAGAGGCCGCGGAGATGCGGCTGCGCCCGGTGTTGACGACCGCCCTCGTCGCGACGTTGGGCTTCCTGCCGATGGCGCTCTCGACCAGCGCCGGCGCCGAGGTGCAACGTCCGCTCGCCACCGTGGTGATCGGCGGCCTGATCACGGCGACGCTCCTCACGCTCGTCGTGCTGCCGGCCGTCTACCCCTACGTCTCCGGGCTGCGGCTGCCGTTCGGAGGCGGCGATCCGCACCGTGACGTCCGTCCCCCAAACGCCAAGCGCCGGGTCGGGTCCGATGCCTAGGAGGGCGGCATCGTACCCACTCGCCCTGACCGTGGTCGCCGTCTGTGGCGCCGCTGCACCTGCAGCCGTCGCTGCTCCCTTCGCGTGCTCGGACTTCTTACGGATGCATGGATTGCTCCGGCGTGCCGCGGCGATCTGCGGCTACTCCGCCTACAACCCCGCCATCGTCGAGCGTGCGAGGAGTTGCTTCGAGGCGGTCGGGTCCCGGGAGGGCGCCCGCCAGATGTACGCCGGCGCGTCGGAGTACGACCGGATGGCGGCCGTGCGCAATCGGGACGCGCTCTGCCTCAGCCTGGCCAGCAAGTTCCCGATGGTGGTGCGCCCGTGAGGAAAGCGTCCGAGGCCTCCGGGAGGTGGCTCCGAGGGGTGCAGCTCGCCACAGCTGCCTGGTCTACGCTATCTCAGTCGAAGATGGGGCGGCATCGAACTATGAGGTCGACGCAGGCCTATACACCGGAGTGGCGCAAGATAAGATCTTTATCGTTTATAGTTCGCCCAACTCATACTCAAGATAGAAATGCAGACTGACAATTTTTTAACCGATGAGGATTCGGGATATGCCAAACTTTCAGCTCCCAGAGACCGAAATTCGCGCGAATCTCACCATCAGCATAGTTTGCGCCTATGTGCGAAACAATGCCGCCGCACCACGCGAGTTGCCTAACCTGATCGCGTCCGTCCACTCGGCCTTGACGGGCTTGTCGGAACCCGCCGCCGCGGCGTGCGAACGGCCGCCGAGACGCTCGCCGGCGGAGGTGAGAAGTTCGATCACGCCCGACGCGCTCGTCAGCTTCATCAACGGCAAGGCCTACGCGCTCCTCAAGCGGCATTTGGCTAGCCATGGATTGACCCCCAGCGCGTACCGGGAACGCTACGGCTTGCCCGACGACTACCCGATGGTGGCACCCCGGTATTCGAAACGTCGGTCGACCTTGGCAAGGGCGACCATGTTGGGTCATAGGTGACACAACACGGGAAACCCTTCTCCGCCGCATTCTCGACGCCGGCCTCTCCGACGGTGCGAATCCGGGTCGGGCCATGCCGCCCGCCCTGACCGGTGACGGCACGGGGCGAAAGGCGTGTCGGCGGTCACGGAAGTCCGGTGCGCCCGCGCACCGCGACCCCGGGCAAGCCCACAATGGTCGTCCGTCGAGCGGTCTTGCCGTCGCGGCTGCCGGGCTGCAGGCTGGGCCGGTCCGTGGCGCGGATCCGTCCCTGTCGCGGCTCGCCGAGCGGGGGCGGGCTGCGCCGTGCCGCGGAGGCCCCGAGCCGAACGAAGCGACCCATGCGCGTGCTGCTGATCGAGGACGACCGCATGATCGGCGAAGGGCTGTCGCACGGCCTTGCCGCCGAAGGCTACTCCGTCGATTGGGTGCGCGACGGACCCACGGCCGAAACGGCGCTGCGGGTCGGCGGCCATGCCATGGTCCTGCTGGACCTCGGCCTGCCCGGCGCCGACGGACTGCAGGTTCTCAGCTCCGCGCGGACGGCGGGCAACGACACGTCGGTGCTCATCATCACGGCGCGGGACGGACTCGACAGCCGCGTCGCGGGCCTCGACCTCGGTGCCGACGACTACATGGTCAAGCCCTTCGAGATGCGCGAGCTGCTCGCCCGGATGCGGGCCATCCTGCGGCGCCGGGCCGGGCGGGCGAGCGCCCGGCTCGTGGCCGCCGAGACCGAACTCGACACGGAGAGCCATGTGCTGTCCCACGCCGGGACCGTCGCGGTTCTGTCGGCGCGCGAATACGCCCTCATGCACGCGCTCATGGAGCGACCGGGGCGCATCCTCTCGCGGGCGCAGATCGAGGAACGCATCTACGGGTGGGGCGAGGAGGTCGAGAGCAACGCGGTGGACGCCCTGATCCTCACGGTCCGCCGCAAGGTCGGAAAGGGCGCGATCCTCAACGTCCGCGGCGCGGGCTGGATGGTGCCCAAGCCATGAGGGCCGCCTCCGTGCGCCGCACGGCACTCGGCTGGATGACCGCCCTGCTGGCCGGCATCGGCCTGGCCGCGATGGTCGCGGCCTATGCCCTCGCGCGGATCGAGGCGGCTGATTTCCTCGACGGGCAGCTGCGGCAGGTCGCCCTCAACGCCGGTCCCGGGCTCCCGGACGCAAATGCGGACGCGCCGCCCGCCGCCGACCAGGACCCGGAGGACCAACTCGCCGTCACCATCTGGAAGGACGGGCAGGTCCTGCGCGGCGACCGCGGTGCCGACGTCCGCCGCCCCGGGCGCACGGGATACGCGAACGCCGTCATGGGCGGGGAGCTCTGGCGTACCTACACGACCGTCAACGGCACCATGACCGTCAGGGTGGCCCAGCGTGACGTGGTGAGGGCCGAGTTCGCACGCAATGCGGCGCTCGGCGCCGTGGCCCCCCTGCTGCTCCTCGTCCCGCTGTCGTGGATCGTGGTCGGCTGGGCGATGGACCGGGCGCTCGGGCGGCTCGACGGCTTGGTGCATGACCTCGCCGGGCGCGGGGCCACCGCCCAGGGTCCCCTGCCGACGCGCGGCGTGCCGACGGAGGTGGCGCCCCTCGTCGAGGCCATGAACGGGCTCATCCTGCGCCTGCAGGCCGCTCTCGCCGCCCAGAGACGGTTCGTCGCCGACGCCGCGCACGAACTGCGTACGCCGCTTGCCGCGATGCAGATCCAGCTCGACGCCCTCGGCGTGCCTGCCGGTGGCGGGGGCGACGCGCGGCGAATGGCTCTCGCGGGCGGCCTCCGGCGGGCGAACCGGCTGGTGGATCAACTGCTCCGTCTCGCCCGGCTCGACGACGGTGCCGAGGCCCGTCCCGCATCCGTCGACCTCGGCCAGCTCCTGCTCGACTGCGTCGCCGACCACGTCGTGCTCGCCCAGCGCAAGGACATCGACCTGGGCGTGCACATCGAGACGCCCGCGACGCTTCACGCGTCGGAGGACGAGGTCCGCGTCCTGTTCGCCAACCTGGTCGACAACGCCCTGCGCTACACGCCGTCGGGAGGGCAGGTCGACGTCCGTCTGCTGAACCGGGACGGTGCGTGCGTCGTCACGGTTCGGGACACCGGCTGCGGGCTGCCGCCGGGAAGCGAGGGCCGCCTGTTCGACCGCTTCTTCCGGGCCGCGCCACCGGAAGTCGAAGGCACGGGGCTCGGGCTCGCCATCGCCCGCCGCATCGCGGAGCGCAACGACCTCGGCCTGACGGTCGAAAACCGACGGGACGGACGGGGGACCCTCGCAACGGTCAGACTGCCGGCCTGAGGCCGAGCCCGCGGCTCCGCCGGACGAAGCTCATTCTGCCCTCATTCTGGCTCGCTATCACCGTGACCGACCATGACGGACGGGAGACGGGGATGAGCGAGATCCAGCGCCAGGTCTTGAACAAGGTACCGGAGGTCACCGCGGCCTTCTGGGTCATCAAGATACTCTCCACGACCGTCGGCGAGACCGGCGCGGACTACCTCGCGGTGAACGTCGGCCTGGGTGCCGCCGTCACCGCCACCCTCACGGCCGGCCTCCTCGCGGCCGTCCTCGCCCTGCAGGTGCGCGAGCGGCGCTACGTGCCCTGGACCTATTGGTCGACCGTCGTCCTCGTCAGCGTGGTCGGCACGCAGGTCACCGACATCCTGACCGACAAGCTCGGCGTGAGCCTCTTCGTCAGCACCGGCGTGTTCGCGGCCGCCCTCGCCGCCGTGTTCGCCCTCTGGTACGCGACCGAGCGGACGCTCTCGATCCACGCCATCGTGACCCGGCGCCGCGAGGCGTTCTACTGGCTCGCCATCCTCCTGACCTTCGCGCTCGGCACGGCCGCGGGCGACCTGGCCACGGAGGCGCTGGGGCTCGGCTTCAATCTCGGCGTCGCCGTCTTCGGCACGATCCTGGCCGCCCTCGCCCTCGCCTGGCGGCTCGGCGCGAACCCGGTGACGACCTTCTGGCTCGCCTACATCGTCACGCGCCCCCTCGGCGCATCGCTGGGCGATCTGCTGTCGCAGGCACGGGAATACGGCGGCCTCGGGTTCGGCACGGCCGCCACCAGCCTCGTCTTCTTCGCCGTCATCGTCGCCCTGGTGACGTCCCTGAGCCTTGTCTCCGGACGCCCGGACGAGCCGGCCGGACAGCGGCGGTCCTGACCGTCCGCCGCCTCCCGCATCCCCATCCTCCAGTCCTTACAACGCCGCACGACACGGAGCGAACGACCATGCGAAACGTCCTCCTCGCCGCCATCGCCGCGACGGTCATCGGCGCCACGGCCGCCCCCCTGGGCCTGCTGGCGATGCAGGACGCCGCCGTCGGAGCGACGCCCGCCGCGATGGCGGCGTCGAGGCTCGGCGACCTCTCCAAGTTCCGGGCCATCGTCGTCGACGTGAAGGCGCTGGCCGACCGGGGCGACCTCGCCGCCGCCAAGACGCGCATCAAGGACCTGGAATTGTCCTGGGACGCGTCCGAGGCCGGCCTGAAGCCGCGAGCCGCCGCCGACTGGCACGTCGTGGACAAGGCCATCGACCGCGCCCTCGACGCGCTGCGGGCGTCGAACCCCGATCCCGCCGCCTGCCGTCGCGCGGTCGACGACCTGCTCGCCATCATCGACCAGACCCACACCGGCTGAGCCGGCCCTCGCTCTCCCACGGCAGCCCGATGCAACCGACCGAGCGACCCGGACAGGTCGAACCCGCCAAGGTGCCAGAAGCCACCGCCGGGTTCTGGGCCATCAAGATCGTAGCCACGACCCTGGGCGAGGTCGGCGGCAACGCCGTCACGTTGACGCTCGGCCTCGGCTATCTCGCCGGCACGGCGATCTTCGGGGCCGCCCTGGCGGTGCTGCTGGCCGCACAGGTCCGGGCGGACCGCTTCCATCCGATCCTGTACTGGGCCGTGGTCACGGCGACGACGCTCGCAGGCACGACCCTCGCCGACTTCTGCGACAGGTCCCTCGGCATCGGCTACGCGGGCGGGTCCCTGGTGCTGCTCGGATCGGTCGTCGCGACCCTGATCCTGTGGAAGCGCACGCTCGGCACGGTCGCCGTGGAGACGGTGCGGTCCCCGCGGGCCGAAGGTTTCTACTGGGCAACGGTCATGTTCTCCCAGACGCTCGGCACCGCGTTGGGCGACTGGATGGCCGACAGCAGCGGGCTCGGGTACATCGGGAGCGCGCTCCTCATCCTCGTCGCACTGGCCGTGGTCACGGCCCTCCATCTGCGAACGCGCGTTTCCAGGCCGATGCTGTTCTGGACGGCGTTCGTCCTGACGCGGCCGCTCGGCGCCACCCTCGCCAACTCGCTCGACAAGCCGGTCGCTTCCGGCGGCCTGGGCATCGACGACATCACGATCTCCGGCGTGCTGGCGCTCGTCCTGGCCGGGTTCGTCCTCCTCATCCCGCAGCGTGCCGACCGCCGGGCGGCCTGCGCCGACGCGCCGTGAGGTTTCCCCTCGAAGAAGGAGCAGGTCCCATGGACGACCGTTACGAACGCGCCCTGAGCAAGGTCCCCGAGGTCACGCTGGGCTTCTGGATCATCAAGATCCTGGCCACGACGCTCGGGGAGACCGGCGGCGACACCGTCACAATGACCCTTAATTGGGGCTACCTCGCCGGCACCGCCCTGTTCGCCGTGCTGCTGGTCGCGCTCGTGGTCGCCCAGGTCATGTCGAAGCGGTTCCACCCGGTCCTGTACTGGTCCACGATCGTCGCCTCGACCACCTTCGGCACGACGATGGCGGACTTCGCCGACCGCTCGCTCGGCATCGGATACACCGGCGGGTCGACCCTGCTCCTCGCCTGCCTCGCGGCCGTGCTCGGGCTCTGGTACGCGACCGAGGGCACCGTGTCGGTGGACACGGTCTCGACCCCGCGGGTCGAGGCGTTCTATTGGGGAGCGATCACCTTCTCGCAGACGTTGGGCACCGCGCTCGGCGACTGGCTCGCGGACACGGGCGGCCTCGGCTACGAGGGTGGCGCCCTCGTCTTCGCGGCGGCGCTCGCGGTCGTCATCGCCCTGTACTATCGGACCTCCGTCTCACGGGTCACGCTCTTCTGGGCGGCGTTCATCCTGACCCGCCCGCTCGGGGCCACGGTGGGCGATTTCCTCGACAAGCCGGTCGCCAACGGCGGGCTGAACCTGAGCCGGCCGCTCGCTTCCGTCGTGATCGCGGCCTTCATCGTCGCGCTCATCGTCCTGGTCCCGCAAAGGGCCGGTCGGCATCCGGCAGAGGGAGCACAGGCGTCGCGGTGACCCGGACGTTCCCGTGCGGGCGCCGAACGGCCACGGGTCGCTCCGCCCGCCGGCGCGCCCGTGAGGCCGATTCCGCGCAGCGCATCCGCGATCCCGCGCGGACCGGCCGTCCGGGGAAGCGGAACATGCTCCAAACCGGCTGGGCGGTGGGAGACGACCCTGGATAGCCACTTCACAGGCCTGTGCCGCCGTGGCATCTCCGCGGCGTTCCAGCTTTGCTGCCGTGACCACGGCATTCCAAGAGTCGACCCCCAATGGCCGATGCAGCGACGACCGGACGTTTGCCGACCGCGGCCGGCCCGCGCCCTGGCGAGACGAGCCAGAGCCTGCTCCGGAACTTCCGCGCGAACGAGCTTTTCATCGCGGTCGTCGGACCGGGCGGTTCCGGGGCGGGCCGGGCAGCCCAGATCGTCAAGGAGTTCCTCGAAACGCAGTCGGTCGAGGACGGCGGATACGAGGTCCGCATCGTCAAGGCGAGCGCGGAGATCAAGGCCTGGGCCCGGAACAACGGGCGCGACCTCGGCCCGGCCGGCGGTCGCAAGACGCTCGCCGGCGTCGTGCACATGCAGGACCTCGGCGACGCGATGCGGCTGGCTTTCGACGACAATGCGGCAGTCGCCCGCGCCGTCATCGCGCGCATCCGCGCCCTCCGCGCGGAGGCGAGCGGCAGGCCGGAGGGCGAGATCGACGGGAAGCCGCGTGCCTACATCATCGACTCCCTGCGCCATCCTGCGGAGGCGCACCTCCTCCGCCGGATCTACCAAGACGCCTTCACGCTCGTCGGCGTCGTGTGCGACGACGATGCCCGCCACGGCCGGCTGACCCGGGAGCTGTTCGACTTCAACGACCGGGGCCGCCAGGAGACGCGCCGGGCCGTCACGGCCTTCATGGATCGCGACGGCGACGCGCCGGAGAGGCACGGCCAGCACGTCGTCGACACCTTCCACGAGGCGGATTTCTTCGTCGACAATTCGAAGGATGCCGGCGACGACCCGAAGAACACCGGGATGAACGAGCCGCTGCGGCGCCTGGTGCGGATCCTCACGGCGTCGGACGTCATCAGACCGAACGTCGCCGAGACGGCGATGCATCAAGCCCATTCGGCCCAACTGAGGAGCGCGTGCCTGTCGCGACAGGTCGGGGCGGCGCTCGTGGACGCGAAGGGGAACATCGTCGCGACCGGCACCAACGACGTGCCGAGGGCGGGCGGAGGGCTTTACGGGACCGATCTCGACGGGGAAGCCCCCGACCATCGCTGCGCGTTCCGGCCGGACAAGTTCTGCAGCAGCAACCGCGAGCAGAACGAGATCATCGGCGAGCTCATCGACAAATACCCCGCCTTGGCCGAGGGAAGGGAGAAAGGACAGGCGGTGGCCGAGCTTCGGCGCACGAAGATCGGTGGCCTGATCGAGTTCAGCCGGGCGGTCCACGCGGAGATGGACGCGATCCTGACCGCCGCCCGGACCGGCACCTCGCCGAGGGGATGCCGGCTCTATGTCAGCACGTTCCCCTGCCATTACTGCGCCCGCCACATCGTCGCCGCCGGGATCGACGAGGTGCAGTACATCGAGCCCTATCCGAAAAGCCGGGCGATCGGCCTCCATTGCGACGCCATCACGACGGGTGTGGATGGGTGGGAACCGCCCTCAAGCGTACAGGGTTCGGGAACTGTCGGCTCCGCACGGCCCGGTGTCCCGGCCGCCCGGGCCAACGCCAAGGTCCTGTTCCACCCGTTCGTCGGGGTCGCACCGAGGATGTATGCCCGCGCTTTCCTGAAGGACCGAGACTACAAGGACAAGCTGACCGGGGATTACCGGGTCGGCGAACCGGTTTGGGGTGGTCACTCGGAAGTGCTGCGGGTACATTATCTGGATCTCGAATCGGGCCTGGGAGCGCTGCAAGCGTGAGCAAACCACTCCTCCGCCTCGTCGAGACAACACCCTGGGAAACCGAGGGTTTTACAGGGTCTTCGGCGCCGGTTCGACAGCTCTCGCTCTTCGATCATCGTCCCGTTCGCCGCGTCTCGTGCCTGCCCATGGCCGACGTCCACGGCGTGACGTTCACGCGCGCGGTCTCCATGAGCCGGCACGCGCTGGTGGTCGACGCCCGACTCTACCCGTACTTCGATCTTCCCGGGCTGAGCAGGCCGTCCGTCTTCCGCCTGTTCGAAGATCTGTCGTGCCGTTACCTGCACGCGCCGATCGACCTGCGTCCACCCAGGGACCAGTCGGCCCGGTGGCAGCGGCGGCAATCCGTGCGGGAGGCGATGGCGCGTGTCGTCGGACAGGACGGCGTTCCGGGTCGGTCGTCGACTATCGTGTTGGTCAACCGCATCCCCGAGGTCGATGTCCTCGACGAGACCCTGCGCGGCGTGTTCGGCGACGGGGAACATGTCTGGAAGGTTCAGCCTCACGACGCGCTCGTCCTCACCGGAAACGGCGGATGACCTGACCGAGGAGCTCCGAAGCGCGCCGGACGGAGCGTCGGGGCGTTTCCGGCCGGCGTGCCCGAAACGCCGGATCGAGCCCCCGAGGCTGGCGCCGCCGTTGGCGCGGGGATGGCCTTCCCATCCCGGGGCGGGATGGGACCATGACTCCACGCGATGCCGGAGCCGTTACCCTATCGGGCGACTTTCGACGTCCCCGTGTCGATGACGGCCGGGAGCCGGGCCGGAACTTGCTCTCACCTGCGCGCACGGCGGGTACGGAACCGGGCGTTGCGGTCGGGGCCCGTGGGCCAGGATGTTCCGACCGACCGACGACGCGGTCGCCGCCCCAGGTATTCGGCCCGGGCGCATCCGAGTTGCGCCCGGGCCGAAGGGCATTCCGTCGAAGCGCTCGCGCGACGTGCCGAAGGTCGACGTACGGGGGCTTTCGGCTTTGATCGCTCCAAGGTTTTTAAGGTTCTTCGTCGTTTGGGGTTGATGAGCGTCCGTTTTGGCCTTGACGTGTTCCGCATCTGTTCTAGCTTTGCCGTGTGATCCTGACGTACCGCCAGAAGCTTCGGCCGACCGCGCCCCAGCACCGTCTGCTCGACGAGCGGCTGGAGCGGCAGCGCCTCCTGTACAACGCCGCGCTCCAGGAGCGGCGCGACGCTTGGCGTCTGGCGCGCAAGCCGATCACCCGCATCGATCAGCAGAAGAGCCTCACCGTCATCCGTGCCGACGATCCCGACGGCCACTGCGCCGATCCAGTGAATATGGGCCGGTGGACGCTGAAGCGCGTCGAGGACGCGTTTACCGGCTTCTTCGGCCGGGTGAAGAAGGGCGGCAAGGCCGGCTTCCCGCGGTTCAAGCCGCTGTCGCGCTGGCGCAGCTTCGGCCTGCTGGAGGCCACCGGGCTGCGCCACGAAGGCGACCGCATCCGGCTGAAGGGTATGGACCGGCCGATCCGGCTCAACCACGACCGACCGCTGCCGGGCGACGCCAAGATCCTGGGCGTGACGTTCACGAAGGTCGGGCGGCACTGGTACGCCGGCTTCACCGTCGAGACCTCAGAGGTCGTCGCGACCACGCCGCCTGCCGGCGAGGCGCTGCTGACGCTGTCCACCGGCGAGCGAATCCCGAACATCCGGCCAGCGTCCAGGCGCGAGCGCGAGATCCGGGTGTCGCGCTGGGCGCTCGCCCGGTGCAAGAAGGGCTCGGCCCGCCGGCGCAAGGTCAAGGCGCGGCTCGGCCGACAGCTCCGGCGCGTGGCGAACGCCCGCGACACGCACCTGCACCGGGTCTCGGCGCAGCTGACGCGCGAGCACAGCCTGATCGTGCTGGAGGATCTGCGCATCGCCAACCTGACCGGCTCGGCCGCGGGCACGGTGGACGAGCCGGGTACGAACGTGGCGCAGAAGCGGGGGTTGAACCGGTCCATCCTGGACGCGGGCTGGGGGAAGTTGGTGGGGCTCGTCCGCTACAAGGCCGTGAGAGCCGGTGGTAAGCTGATCCTCGTCGACGCGCGGAACTCGTCCGCGGAGTGCCGGGATTGCGGGGCGGTGGCAGCTAAGCCGCTATCGCTGCGCCGGCACGTGTGCCCGTGCGGGGCGGACGAGCACCGAGACGTGAACGCGGCCGGGGTGATCCTCGGTCGAGGTCTTGCGGCGCTCGCCGCGAGCGAAGGGGGTCAGCCCCTCGGGGACGCCAACGTGGGCCGTCAGGCCGTGCGTCGTCCCGGGACGCTCCTCGCCGCCTAAGGGCGGCGCTGGAGAACGTCACGAGGGGCCATCAACCCCAAATGACGAATGACCGTTTTTAACAGCATAGGGTGTGGACGGCCGCGCCTCGGGACGGTTGCGCCTCGTCTGGAGGCGGCTACCGCGTATAGTGCGGCATGGCTTTCCGTCCCGGCGAAAGGGTCCGCCCGCAACTCGCCTTGAACGCGATCCGCGTCCTGACGCCTCCGGGTTCGATCCCGGCTTCGGTGGTCCCGTTCGACCGTGCGCTGCTCCACGCCTACCTCGACCGGCCGGAGAACGACGTGTTCGCGACCCGGCACGACGGGACGGACATGGCGGTCGTGCCCCTCATCGCCGGGGCGAACCTCCCGACTGACAGGATGGAACTGCCCGCGGCCGAGCACCTTCGGCTCGTGTCGGCGTTGACCCGCGAGGCGGTCTTCCGGCTGCTCGCGGCCTCCCCGGAGGCCGGCCTCCTGATCCGCAGGAGGCCGCCGACCGTCGCCGGAAAGCGGGAGAACGTCCTCGCCGAGGACGTCGGCCTGCCCGGTTGGCTGAGGAAGCGGCTGGTCCTGGAGTTCGACACGCGCATCCTGCGGCCGCCCCGGGGCGACGCCTACGTCGTCCTGACCTGCGCCAAGCGGCTGCGCACGATCATCGACGCGTCGTGCCGGACGCTCCTCGAACTCGGCGTGCCGCTGACCGGCGCCGCGGTCTCGTCCTGGCGCGAGGATCCCGACCCGAAGGTGTCGCGGCGGCTCGCCTACGCGGGCCGCGTCGTCGAGGTCGGGCGGGACACGCTGACCCTGGACGATCACGGCGCCGGCCCCTCCGTCGTGTCGAGTGGGGAGGTCTTCCTCGAACCCACGCGCGCCAACTTCAACAAGGTGGTCGAGGTCATCACGCAGGGGCAGTCCGAGCGGGCGCTCAAGGCGGTCCAGAGAGCCGAGGCGGAGTGGCATGGCGGCGCGCGGACCATGGAGATCGTGCACGGGGTGCTGACCCAGCTCGGGAACCGGGCGATGGACCTGGCCGACGGCGTCCCGCTCCGTCTAGGAGGGCTGCTCGACCAAGCCGTCGACGCAGCCTCCTTCCCGCCCGCGGAGGCCGTGTGGAGACCGAAGCTGTCGTTCGACCCGGTCCGTTCGTCCGAGACCTCGAACGGCTGGAAGCAGCAGAGCCTGGACCGCATCGGACCGTTCGACCGGCAGACGTTCGAGCCGAAGAGGCCGCGCATCGCGGTCCTTCACCAGGCCGGACGCCGCGACGAGGTCGCCGCTGCGATGCAAGATTTCCTGCACGGCAGGCCCGACATCGCGAGCGAAACGGGCCTCGTCCCCCACGGCGGCGGGCTGCTCGGCCGGTTCAGGCTGGACGAGCCCGAGATCCGTTATTTCGAGGCCGCAGGTCGCAGCGGTCCGGCCTATGCCGACGCCGCACGGACCGCCCTCAGGGATGCGGCGGCGCGCGACGAGCCGTGGGACCTCGCGATGGTGCAGGTGGAGCGGGCCCTGCAGGAGCGGCCGCACGCCGATAGCCCGTACTGGATGAGCAAGGCGACCTTCCTCAAGCGGGACGTGCCGGTCCAGGCGCTCTCGACCGAGATGCTGGGCCTCGACGCGTTCGGGTACGCGAACGCGCTGGCCAACATGAGCCTGGCGACCTACGCCAAGCTCGGCGGCGCTCCCTGGCTGCTCGTCGCGCGTTCGCCGACCGATCATGAACTGGTCGTCGGGCTGGGGTCGCACACTGTCAAGGAGGGTCGCCGCGGCCCCGGCGAGCGGTTCGTCGGCATCGCGACGGTCTTCTCCAGCCAGGGCCACTATCTCCTCGACGCCCGGACGGGGGCGGTTCCGTTCGAGGCCTTCCCTGCCGCGTTGAGCGACAGCATCGTCGACGCCATCGGGCGCATCGGCCGGGAGGAGGCGTGGCGTCCCGGCGATGCGGTGAGGCTCGTCTTCCACGCGTTCACGCAGCTCAGCCGGGAGACGGTGCAGGCCGTCGAGACGGCGGTCGCGGGGATCGGGGCGACGAACGTGAGCTTCGCGTTCCTGCACGTCGTCGAGGATCATCCGTTCACGCTGTTCGACCGCGCCTGGCCCGACGGCAAGGGCGCCTTCGCGCCGGAGCGGGGGCAGGCGGTGCGATTGAGCGAGCGGGAGTGGCTCCTCTCGCTGACAGGACGCAAGGAGGTGAAGTCGGCCTCGCAAGGCCTGCCCGGTCCGGTGCTCCTCCGCCTCCACGACAGCTCGACCTATCGGGACATGGCGGTCCTCGTGCGTCAGGCGTCGGATTTCGCGTTCCATTCCTGGCGCACGTTCGGGCCGTCCGGCCTGCCCATCCCGCTCGTCTACGCCGACGAGATCGCCAAGCAGCTGTCGGGCCTGGAGCGGACGCCGGGCTGGGACGCGGATGCCGCCGAGGGCGGTCGCGTGATGAGGAAGCCGTGGTTCCTCTGAGCGACGGGCCCGGCGTCGCCGACATCCGGGCCGGCCTAGCGGCCGCCTCCCGTGAAGGGGACACGTCCCCCCTCGTCCAGGCCTTTCGGGCCTGGGTCCTCGGGGCCGCGGGTCCGATGGGGGATCTCGCCGCCGCTGCCGCGGTGGCCCTCGGGTCGCCGGGTGGTCGCTCCGCCGGGCACGTGGCGATCCTCGGCTACGGCGCGACCGACCCGGGACTTGCCGAGGCGTTCTCCGGTACGTTCCGCGAAGGCGTCGCGTGGCTCGGGGCGCGGAGCTGGTTCAGGCCGCATCTGCCACCGACCCTTGAGGCCGACGGCCTGTCCGCCCTCGGCCTCGCGCTGGGCGTGAACCGCCTGCTCCACCGCCGCGATGCCGCGTGGCTCGGCGCGCTGGTGGTGCGCGGCGCCACGGCCGCGGGGCTTTCGGATCTCAACCGTTCCCTGATGGTCGCGGCGGCACACATCCTCGAAGCGCCCGCCCGGCGCGACCTCGCGACGATGCTGCCGGAGGCACGGGTCGCGCTCGCCGATCTCGGCATCGTCCCGGCCGACGCGGAATGCCGACGGCCCGCTTGGCGTAACGTGTTGCGCTTCGAGCCCGCCATGGGCGACCCGGCGCGGGCGGCGCTAACCCTCCGGGCCTTCGAAGCCCTGTGCGAGACCAACATGCCGGCCCGCCTCGGGCGTCTCGAACCAGGGGACGTCCTGCGGGTGCTGCAGGGCGTGGAGCGGTCGTTGCGGCTCTGGACCTGGGAGGAGCGACCGCGCACGCCCAGGTCAGCGCTGGTCCGTTGGGATATCGAGAACGAGTACCACGTCCAGAACCTGCTCTGGACGACCTTGGCACCGCTCTTCCCCGACCTCAACGCGGAGGAGTACACGCCGCCGGTCGGGCACAAGAACCCTCGGATGGACCTGACCGTACCGAGCCTGGGCCTGGTCATCGAGGTGAAGTTCGTCCGGGCGGGCGTATCGTTCGCCAAGATCGTCGAGGAGATCGCGGCCGACGCGGCGCTCTACCGCGTGGACCCGAAATGGCGCGTGCTGATCCCGTTCGTATGGGACGACTCGTTCCGCACGGAGGAGCACCCGAAGCTGATCGAGGGCCTCCGTAAGCTTGAGATGGTCCACGACGCGGTGGTGATCCCGCGCCCCGGCAAAATGGAGAGGGATGCCGGAGACCGCATTCGTCCCGGGCGGACCGGAACCCGTCGCGCTTCGAAGGCGGGAGCACCCGGGATCGATGACATCGCACAATGCCCGGATTCCGAAGCATCCGAGTCCACGCCCCGGCGGGTCAACCGGAACGTCGGGGTCTTAAAGTCCCGGACCTAGGCGATCCATACCCCGAAGGCCTCGGTGGCCACGGCGCTCAGCGGGTAACCGCCTTCGAAGCGTTGGATGTCGGTCTCCCAAAGCACCAACGAAAGGTCGACGTTGACAGCGAAGAGCATCTCTGAATCAATGCTCTCCCAGCTTGTGCCGACCGGCGGATATGCCACCGGGGTCAGGCTTCTCAGTAAATCGGTCCAAATAAATCGCTTCCCGGGACATGTTTTACTGAGAAATTACAGGCGATTGGCTAAACGTCGAGGTTTGCCACGCTCAAGGCGTTCTCCTGAATGAACTCGCGCCGCGGCTCCACGACGTCGCCCATCAGCTTCACGAACAGGTCGTCGGCGTCGGTGACGTCCTTCACCTTCACCTGCAGCAGCGAGCGCACGTCGCGGTCGAGCGTCGTCTCCCAGAGCTGCTGGGCGGTCATCTCGCCGAGGCCCTTGTAGCGCTGGAGCTGGAGGCCCTTGCGGCCGAACGCCATCACGGCCTCGAACAGGGCGACCGGACCGTGCAGGACCGTCTCGTCGGACTTGCGCATCAGCGTCGCCGGCTCGCCGTAGATCTCCCGGAAGGCGTCGGCCCGCTCGGACAGGCGGCGGGCCTCCTGCGAGGTGATCAGCCCGGCATCAAGGGTCGCCACCTGCCGGACGCCGCGCAGCGTCCGGCTGAGGCGGTAGCCGCCCTCGAACGATTCGCCCTGCCAGCCCTGCTCGATCTCGTCGGCGATGGCGTCGAGGCGGCGGGCGGTCATGTCGGCCAGCACCTCAGCCTCGCCGGGGCGGTCGGCCGCCTCCGGATCGAAGGCCCCGGCCAGCACCGCCTGCTCGACCACGGCCCGGTCGTAGCGCGTGTGCAGCCCCTGCAGGATGCTCCGGAAGGTCCGCGCCTCCTCGACGAGGCTCTTGAGTTGGGGACCGGCGAATTCCGCCCCGGTCGAGAGCCGCAGCACGGCGCCGTCGGTGCCCTGGTCGATCAGGTAGTCTTCGAGCGCGCGCTCGTCTTTCAGGTAGATCGCGCGCCGGCCGCGCTCGGCTTTATAGAGCGGCGGCTGGGCGATGTAGAGGTGGCCGCGCTCGATCAGCTCCGGCATCTGCCGGAAGAAGAAGGTCAGCAGCAGGGTCCGGATGTGCGAGCCGTCCACGTCCGCATCGGTCATGATGATGATGCGGTGGTAGCGCAGCTTCTCCGGGTTGAAGCCCTCGCGGTCGGTCGAAGAACGCCCGATGCCGGCGCCGAGCGCCGTGATCAGGGTCCCGATCTCCGCTGAGGACAGCATCCGGTCGGCGCGGACGCGCTCGACGTTCAGGATCTTGCCGCGCAGCGGCAGCACCGCCTGGAAGGTCCGGTCGCGGCCCTGCTTCGCCGAGCCGCCGGCGGAATCGCCCTCAACCAGCAGGATCTCGCACTTGGTCGGGTCGCGCTCCTGACAATCGGCAAGCTTGCCGGGCAGCGAGGCGATGTCGAGCGCGCCCTTGCGGGTCACGGTCTCGCGCGCCTTGCGGGCCGCCTCGCGGGCCGAGGCTGCCAACACCACCTTGCCCATTACCGAACGCGCCTGGGAGGGGTTCTCCTCCAGCCAGGTCGAAAGCCCCTCGTTGAGGACGTTCTCCACCGCCGGCCGCACCTCGGACGAGACCAGCTTGTCCTTGGTCTGGGACGAGAATTTCGGGTCCGGCACCTGCACGGAGATGACCGCGGTCAGGCCTTCGCGGCAATCCTCGCCGGTGAGCGAGACCTTCTCCTTCTTGGAGATGCCGGTGGAATCGGCGTAGCCGGTGATCTGGCGGGTCAGGGCGGCGCGGAAGCCCGCCATATGGGTGCCGCCGTCGCGCTGCGGGATGTTGTTGGTGAAGGGCAGCACCGTCTCGTTGAACGAGTCGTTCCACCAGAACGCGACTTCGACCCGGATGCCGTCGCGCTCGGCGCGGACCACGACGGGGCTGGTCATGCCGTCGATCGGCTTGCGCGAGCGGTCCAGGTAGCGGACGAACGCCTCGATCCCGCCCTCGTAGTACAGCTCCTCGCGCTTCTTCTCGGCATGGCGTGCGTCGGTCAGCACGATGCGCACGCCGGAATTGAGGAAGGCGAGTTCGCGCAGGCGCTTCTCCAGCGTCCCGTAATCGAACTCGATCATCGTGAAGGTGTCGGTCGAGGGCAGGAAGGTGACTTCCGTCCCGCGACGCCCGTTGCCGGGGCCGACCACTTCGAGCGGCGCCACGGCATCGCCATGGCGGAACTCCATGGCGTGCTCCTTGTCGTTGCGCCAGATCCGCAACTTCAGCCAGGAGGAGAGCGCGTTGACCACCGAAACGCCGACGCCGTGCAGGCCGCCGGAGACCTTGTAGGAGTTCTGGTCGAACTTTCCGCCCGCGTGCAGCTGGGTCATGATGACCTCGGCCGCGGAGACGCCCTCCTCCTTGTGGATGTCCACCGGGATGCCGCGTCCGTTGTCGGACACCGTGCAGGAGCCGTCGGCGTTGAGGGTCACGGTGACGAGGTCGGCGTGGCCGGCGAGCGCCTCGTCGATGGCGTTGTCCACGACCTCGTACACCATGTGGTGGAGGCCGGAGCCGTCGTCGGTATCACCAATGTACATGCCGGGCCGCTTGCGGACGGCATCGAGGCCTTTCAGCACGCGGATCGATTCCGCGCCGTAATCGGCGTGCTCGGTCTGGGGGGTGTCGGCCATGAACTTCCTCGGGCAGGCGGGCCTTTACGCGACGGAGGGACTCGCGCCGTCAGGCGCCCACGCCTGAACTCTCACTCGGTCTGCCTGATATAGGGGTTCCACATTGAGTTTGCACGATTTTTGCGCGCCCAGGGCGGGGCCCCGGGTGCTTTTCTGACGCTCCCGGCTTAACGGCGCGTTAGCCCTCGATTCCGCCCGCGCTGGCTTCGTCGAGGCGCGTGATCGCCTCGGGCGATAGCGTCAGCCGGGCCGCGCCCAGCAGCTCGTCGAGCTGCGCCACCGAGGTGGCGCTGGCGATCGGCGCGGTGATGCCCGGCCGGGCGATGATCCAGGCGAGCGCCACCTGCGCCGGGCTCGCCCCGTGTGCCGACGCGGCCGAATCGAGCGCGTCGAGCAGGGCGAAGCCGCGCGGGTTGAGATACTTCGCGACGCGGTTCTCCCGGGGACGGCCGGCGGCATCCTGCGCGGACCGGTATTTCCCCGTGAGGAAGCCCGCCGCCAGCGAGAAGTAGCCGATCACGCCGACCTGCTCGGCCCGGCACAGCGGCTCCAGCTCGGCCTCGTAGCCGCGCTCGGCGAGGCTGTAATCCGGCTGCAGGCACTCGTAGCGCGGCAGGCCCGCGGAGGCCGAGAGCGCCAGCACCTCCTTGAGCCGACCGGCTTCGTAGTTCGACGCGCCGATCACGCGCACCTTGCCGGCGGCGATCAGGCGCTCGTAGGCGCGCAGGGTCTCCTCCAGCGCCACATCGGCATCGTCGAGATGCGACTGGTAGAGATCGATCCGGTCGGTTTGCAGCCGCCGCAGGGACGCCTCGCAGGCCCGCTCGACATGCTGCGCCGAGAGGCCCTTGCCGGCCTCGCCCATATCCATGCCGACCTTGGTGGCGAGCACGACCCGGTCGCGCACCCCCGGCCTGGCCGCGAACCAGCGCCCGATCACCGTCTCGGATTCGCCGCCCGCGTGGCCCGGCGCCCAGCGCGAATAGACGTCGGCCGTGTCGATGAAGTCGAAGCCCTGATCCACGAACCGGTCGAGGATCGCGAAGGAGGTCGCCTCGTCGGCGGTCCAGCCGAAGACGTTGCCGCCCAGGCAGAAGGGCGCGACCGTGAGAGCGGAGCGGCCGATGCGGCGCTTGTCCATCGGCTTCAATCCTGCAGGAACGGGTTGGAGACGCGCTCCTCGCCGAGCGTGCCGGTCGGGCCGTGGCCCGGGATGAAGGCGAGATCGTCGCCGAGCGGCAGAACCTTCTCCTTGATCGCCCGGATCAGCTGCTCGTGGTTGCCGCCGGGCAGATCGGTGCGGCCGACCGAGCCTTTGAACACGACGTCGCCCACCAGGGCGAAGCGCGCGTCGCGGCTGACGAACACGACGCTGCCGGGGGAATGGCCGGGGCAGTGCAGGATGTCGAAGTCGAGACCGCCCACCGTCACGGCGTCGCCCTCGTTCAGCCAGCGGTCCGGGGTCAGGGCCCGGGCCTCGCCAAGCCCGTAATTGGCCGCCGTCTCGGGCAGGGAGTCGAGGAGGAACTTGTCGGCGAGGTGCGGACCTTCCACCGGGACGCCGAGGCGCTCGCGCAGCTCGTCGGCGCCGGCGGCGTGGTCGACATGGCCGTGCGTCAGAAGGATCTTCTCGACCGTCACGCCCTGCTCGCGGATCGCCGCCTCGATCCGGTCCAAGTCCCCGCCGGGATCCACCACGGCGCCGACCTTGGTGGCATCGTCCCAGATCAGGGTGCAATTCTGCTGGAAGGGCGTGACCGGGATGATCCCGGCGCGTGGCGTACCTGGCATGTCGTTCCGCATGTTGGCAGCGCCGCTCCGGACGCCCTCGGTCCGAGTCTAGCGCAGAACGCGCACCGGCGGCACCCTGCGCGATCGGTTCAGGCCGCGTCGCCTCTCGGGCGGCGCAGGCTCTCGTGGAGCGTCAGCATCTCGGCCATGCCGAGGGCGCGCGTGCTCCAGCGTGTCTCCGCCGTGTTGACCTGCGTGAACCGGTCGTGGGACCGTCCGCCATAGGCACCGAACAGAGCCCTGCCGGCCTCGAACGCCCCGTCGCCCGTGGCCGTCTCGTCCGGCCGGTCGATCCGATAGGATGGCGTCGGCGATCGGCCGGTGACGCCGATCCGGACCCAGGCGTCACCGTAATGCTTCTGGCACATCCGCATGGTGACAAGAACCTGACGCAGATAGGCCTCGCCGTCCGCGAGGTCCGGCAGGATGTCGGCGATCGTCGCGTCCGAGGGATAATGCTTCGTCCGGGCCATGTCCCACCTCGCTCCGGCCTGTCCTATCGGTTCGGCCGGACGAGCGCGAGGCGTCATCGGGCCGTCCTCATGCCGGCCGCCGCTTCAACAGCGCGTCGAGCCCGCCGACGCGGTACCAGTGGTAGCCGTAGCCTTCCAGAAACACACAATGCGTGCCGTCGTCCCGGACCGCGCTGCGCGCGCCGGTGAGCACGTCGACCAGCACGTCGTGCTCCGGATCCGGGCTGCCGGATTCGAGGGCGATCTCCACCGGCTCCGCCGCGAGGTTGTGCACGCACAGGACGGCGTTGCCGCGCCATTCGTAGCGCAGGGCCAGCACCGAGTTCTTGCCCGTCGGCACCGCGACGACATCGCCCCAGCCGATCTCCGGCGTTTCCTTGCGCTGGCGGATGATGCTCTGCATCCAGTTGAGCAGCGAATCCCGCTCGTGGCGCTGGTCGGCGACGTTGACGTGCGCGTAGCCGTAGGGCCCGTGATCGATCACCGGAAGCACGGTGGTGTCGGCCTTGGAGAAGCCACCCTGGTGCTCGCCGGTCCACTGCATCGGCGTGCGGGCGCAATCCCGCTCCTTCAGCGCGAGGTCGTCGCCCATGCCGATCTCGTCGCCGTAGCGCAGCACGGGCGTGCCGGGCAGGGTGAACATCAGCGAGTAGGCCATCCGGATGCGCCGCGGGTCGCCCGCCAGCATCGGGGCGAAGCGGCGGCGGATGCCCCGGTCGTAGAGCTGCATGTGCTTCTCCGGCCCGAATTCCGCGAACACGGCCTGCCGCTGCGCCTCGGTGAGCCGCCCCAGATCCAGCTCGTCATGGTTTCGCAGGAAGATGCCCCACTGGCACGAGAGCGGCCGCGGCTTCGTCTTCTCGATCGCCTTCACGAGGGGCCGGGCATCGTGGCCGGCCAGAGCGTAGAAGGTCGCCTGATTGACCTGGAAGTTGAACATCATGTGCATGCGGTCGGCGTCGTCGCCGAAATAGGCGAAATCCTGGTTCGGCAGGATGTTGGCCTCGGCCAGGATAATGGCGTCGCCCTGCCGCCATTGCAGGAACTCGCGGAAGTCGCGCAGCATGTCGAACTGCTCGCGCGGCTTGCCGCCGACATCGGCGCCCTTCTCGGCGATGACGAAGGGCACCGCGTCCATCCGGAAGCCCGAGACGCCGAGCTGGATCCAGAAGCCCATGATCTTCAGGATCTCGGCCAGCACCGCGGGGTTGGCGGTGTTCAGATCCGGCTGGAAGTTGAAGAACCGGTGGAAGTACCAGGCCTTGGCCTTCGCATCGTAGGTCCAGGTCGTGTCCTGCACGCCGGGAAAGACCATCCCCTCGTCGGCGGTGGCCGGCCGCTCGTCCGACCAGACATACCAGTCGCGGTAGGGGGAGTTCGGATCGGCGCGGGCGGCCTGGAACCAGGGATGCTGGTCCGACGTGTGGTTGACCACGAGGTCGATGAGCACGCGCAGGCCCCGCTGCTTGGCGGCGTGCGTGAAGGCCACGAAGTCGCCGAGCGAGCCGTAGGCGGGATCGACACCGTAATAATCCGCGATGTCGTAGCCGCCATCCTTCTTGGGCGAGGGCTGGAACGGCATCAGCCAGATCGCGGTGGCGCCGAGCCCCTGGATGTAGTCGAGCCGGCGCTCAAGCCCGGCGAAGTCCCCGACGCCGTCGCCGTTGGCGTCCATGAAGGTGCCGACCGACAGGCAGTAGATGACGGCGTTCTTGTACCACAAGTCGGTGATCATGCGGCCCCCGGCATCGTCGCGCCTCCAGAACGTGGGGCCGGCCCAAAGCGTTGCCGTTTGTTGCGTCCTTAAATCAGCCGCGTTGTGCACGCCCTGTTCAGGCGCGCGCCCGGACGGTCCGGCTCGCCCGTTGCGTCCCCGAATCCGGCCCGTATGAACGCCATCCTGATCAAGCTGTTCGCGACCGCCCTGACGCTGAGCCAGGTCACCACCCGGCCGGAGGCGGTCCGCACGCGATTCGATCCGGCCACCGACGGGCCGGAAGTCGTGCGGCTGCTGCGCGACGGCTGCGCCCACATGCGCAAGGCCTTCGACATCGAGGACATCAACCTCGACGACCTGATCTCCACCGCCATGGAGGATCCGACGACGGTCGCCGGCCCGTCCGCACCGAAGATCCTGCACGGGCTCGACATCAACGAGCTGAACGTCAGCTACAAGCAGTTCTGCAAGGGCGAGAACCCGCCGAATTCCCCATTCGACGCGAAGGCGGTGATCGAGTTCTACGACAACGCCACCAAGGACCTGCCGAGCGCCGAGGCCCTGCGCGACAAGGCCCTGCCCGGCATGACCCGGATCCTCGACGGCGCGGGAAAGCCCTTCGCGGAGGCCGCGGAGCCGAACGGCCGGCGCATCGTGGTGCCGATTACCGCGGTCCCGACGCTGGTGCAGAAGGCCTTCATCGCCGCCGAGGACAAGCGGTTCGAGAGCCACCACGGCATCGACGAGCGCGGGGTGATCCGCGCCTTCATCGGCAATCTCGCCTCGCCGGGGCGGCCGGCGGGCGGCTCGACCATCACCCAGCAGGTGGTCAAGAACCTCTCGGTCGGCGACGACGTCACCTACGAGCGCAAGATCCGCGAGATGATCGTCGCCTCGCGGCTGGAGCGGATCCTCTCGAAGCCGCAGATCCTCGGCCTCTATCTCAACGGCATCTATCTCGGCCGCGGCGCCTACGGGATCGAGATGGCGGCGGAGAGCTATTTCGGGAAGCCGGTCGGCCAGCTCACCCTGCCGGAGGCGGCCCTGCTCGCCGGCATGCCCAAGGGGCCGAACTTCTACAGCCCCGACAAGTATCCGGACCGGGCCCGCGAGCGGCGCGCCTATGTGCTGTCCCGCCTCAAGGAGGAGGGCACGATCACCGAGGCCGAGATGAATGCGGCGATCAAGTCCGATCTCGGCCTCAAGCCGATCGAGACGGCGCGGCGCGATTCCGGCTTCTACGCCGTCGACTTCCTCAATCGGGAGGCGCGGACCTTCGCGGGGGTCGATTCGCTCACGTCCGGCTCCTTCACCGTGCGCTCGACCATCAATGCCGGGCTCCAGCGGGCCGTCGAGGAGGCGTTGCAGGACGGGCTGGCCAATTACGAGCGCTCCACCGGGCGCCAGACCTTCACGGGGCCGGAACTCAACCTCGCCGACAGCGTCCGCCGGATCCAGGCCGCGACGCCGGCCCCCGAGGCGGCGCCGCAGGCGGCTCCGTCCGTGACGGGTGCCCGGGCCGACGCCGTCAAGCCGGACGCCAGAATGCTCCGGGCCTCGAAGGTGATCGCCGCGCCGCAGCGCAAGCCCGCCTGGCTGCTGGCGTTGGAGAGCGCGCGACCGGTGCTCTATGACGTTCGCTGGCCGATGGCGGTCGTGCTGGAGACGGGGCGCGGCGGCATCAAGGTCGGGCTCGCGGATGGCCGCACCGCCTCTCTCGATGCCGGCATCGCCCGGGGTAAGTTGCAGCCCTACGACGTGGTGCGGGTGAAGGTCACGCAGGGCAAGGGCGGCCCGCACGCGCAACTCCGCGTCAAGCCGAGCGTCCAGGGCGCGGCTCTGGTCCTGGAGAATCAGACCGGCCGGATCCTCGCCATGGCGGGGGGCTTCTCCTATCCGCTGAGCCAGCTCAACCGCGTCACGCAGACGGTGCGGCAGCCGGGCTCGACCCTGAAGCCGCTCACCTATCTGGCGGCCCTCAACGCCGGCCTGCAGCCGAACACGCTGGTGATGGACTCCCCCGTCACCCTGCCGCCAATCAACGGAACCGGCGATTCGTGGTCGCCGAAGAATTACGAGGGCGGCGGTTCGGGACCGACGACGCTCCGGCGCGGGCTCGAATTCTCGAAGAATCTCGTGACCGCACGGCTCCTCCAGGGCGGCATCGCCCCGAAGGCGCCCGCGAGCCTGAAGCGCGTCTGCGACATCGCCCTCGAAGCGCAGATCTACGCGGAATGCGAACCCTATTATCCGTTCGTCCTGGGCGCGCAGCCGGTGCGCATGCTCGACCTCGCGGCCTTCTACGCGGCGGTGGCCAACGAGGGCGCGCGGCCCGCGCCCTACGCGCTCGAATCGGTCGAGCGGGACGGCAAGTCCCTCTACACACATGCGGCCCGGGAGCCGGTCCGGATCGCCTCGGCCGACCGGGTGGCGTTCTACCAGCTCAAGACCATGCTGCAGGGCGTGACCCAGCACGGCACAGCAGCAGCCCTGTCGAAGGTCTCGGCCTATGTGGCCGGCAAGACCGGCACGTCGGAGAACGAGAACGACGCGTGGTTCGCGGGCCTCACCAACGAGATCACCGTGGTGGTCTGGGTCGGCTACGACAATGCCGATGGCAGCCGGAAGACCCTCGGCCGCGGCCAGACCGGCGGTCACGTCTCGGTCCCGATCGCCTCGGCGATCCTGCAGGCCGCCTGGGCCAACGGCGTGCCGAAGACGCCGCTGAAGGGCCCCTCCCCCGAGGCGCGGCCGTTCATCGCCGATCTGGCGATCGATCCACGCAGCGGCGTCCGGGTCGCGGGCGGCGGCTTCATCGAGCATTTCCGCACGAGCGGTGACGGCAAGATGGCCGACACCCAATATCGCCTCGTGCCGCGCGAGACGCTCTACGCGATGCGGCCGGATGCCGAGGACGGCGACCTCGGCGGTGCCGAGGACGGCGCGAGCGTCGCGGGCGACTACTATGGCAACATGACCGGCGAGCGCCCGCAAGCGGACCCGCTCGACCCGTTCGGAGACCGTCCACCGCCGCGCAGCCGCCGCGCGCAGGGAGATCTGGATCCTGACGGTCAGGACCCGTACAGGCCGTGGCCGGGCCAGGCCGCGCGCTCGCCGTTCGGGGATGACGGCGTGCGCAGGCCGCGCCGCCGCGATCCGGACTACCTGTTCGGCGAAGAATCCGGCTTCTGACCGCACTCCCCAAGAGGATGAGAGTCCCGTTGCGAACGCAGCTTCCCGCCGCCCGCGTTTCTGCGGCCCGAGTTTCCGCGGTTCTGGCCCTCGCGCTGCTGGCCGCGATCCCGGCCCGCGCGCAGACGCCCGCCGCCAACACCGCCGCGGCCCCCGCGGCCGACCGGATCAAGGAAGTCCCCTCGGTCTCGGCGGTCGATCCGGCCACGATCAAGCCCGGCCAGATCCTGTTCACCGATCACCGCGACAAGCCGACCGCACCGGAGAACGGGCTGATCCCGTATCTCGATTGGCAGAAGGTGCGGCCCGCCGAGGCGGCGGTGCTCGCCCCCTACCCCGGCTACAAGGAGCCCGACTACACCGTCACGGTGAACGGCGTGACCAAGCCGCGGCACGAGACCCTCAAGATCTACGTGGCCGAGGGGCGTTTCGTCGTGCCGCGGCCGCCGGACTCGATCGACGTCGCGTCCTACGCCAACCTCGCCTTCGTCCAGAAGATGGATCCGGCGATCAAGCACCGCGCCATCTCGGTCGCCGACGTGACGCCCAACAAGGATCCGGCGGCCGCCTTCGCCAAGCGGCCGGACCGTCCCTGGTGCCAGGGCGCCGGCGCCTGCATCGAGTCGCGCTACGATCTCGAGGGCAAGCTGCCGCTCGGGGTGAAGCTCGCCAACAAGCTGGAGGAAGGCTCGGCCAAGAAGATCGCCGAATATGTCTCCTTCCAGAGCGAGTTGCGGGTGCTGGGGGCCGATCAGGACGCGCCGCTGCGGGCGCTCACCAAGATCGACACGCCCGTGGCCGGCGGGCTGGAACAGACGATCTTCTGGGTCAACCAGATCCTGCGCTTCGGCAAGTTCCTGGCGGTGTTCCAGCCGATGCCGAACGACCCGGGCAAGACGGTCGTCACCACCTACATGGCGCTCGCCATCAAGGGCGACGTGCTCGACCGGAAGGCGGAGTATGCCCGGGTGCCGGTGCTGAAGAACCTGCTGCCCGCGCAGGTGCTGATGGGGAATTCGAGCTTCAACACCGGCACGTCGATCAGCGCCGGCCTGCCGGTCTACGCCCGGAACCGGATCACGACCTTCGCGGACGCGCTGGCGAAACGCTGAGCGCGTCCGGTCGAAGGTCTGTGCTCACTCACATGCCGCGGTTGCCGATCGTCGGAAGGGTCGGCTGCGTGTAGGCCCGGTTCACGTCGCGCCGCGTCTGGGTGCCGTTGGTGTTGCTGGAGGCGCGGTAATTGTCGAGGTTGAAGCTCTCGGCGAGACCGCTGCGGGAATCGGGCCCGTCGGTGGCGCAGGCGCACAGGCCGCCGATCGCGAGCGCGGAAAAGACCAGAAGGCTGAAGCGCATGAGGAGTCCTGACGGGTTCGGCCGATGACCGGCCCTGATCGCGGGTATGGCAGTTCCGCCATCGTCAGAGCGGGGACGAGCCCGTCAAGGGCGACCGCCGACCGTGAATCGGTTCTGTGGCCTCCGATGCGCGGCGGCCACGGAAAATCCACCACGCCTCGCGTTTGCGGCGGATAGGCGGCGGCACCCCCTGGCGAATCCAGGGCCTTTCGGGCGACAACCATCGGCGATGAGCAACGTTTTGCCCTTCCGTCCCCGCGCGAGCGTCGCGCGCCTCGCCCGCTGCGAAGTCGTCACCGTGGCGGGCGACCTTCTCGAGCTGCTCGAACAGCTCGAGGATGTGAGCGCGCGCGCCGCTGCGATGGGCCGTCCCGCGCGCGAGGTCGAGCGTACGGTGCAGCATCTCATGGACGCGGTCAGTGCCGTGGAGCGCGCCCTCGACTGTATCGGCGAGGGTGAACAATCGGAACCGGCTTGATCGAGACCTCGGTCGCGCCGATGCCGCACGTTAGACACTGTTTTCGGCATCTCGAATACGACGCCGCCTCAATCTTCACCAAGTCGCTCTGAGCGACCGCAACCCTTCGGAACCCAATCGCACACCTTGCGGTTGAGAGACCAATGTCCAGGTCGAGTAAGGTTTCGGAAGGTTGCCATGACGCTTCGCACGGGCTGCCTGCTGGCCGTCGTAACGGCTGCCGGTCTGGTGGCCGGAAGTAGCCTCCGGGCCGAGGCAGCCGAACTCGGCTTCCTGGAAATGCTGTTCGGCGCTCGGCCTGCGCCCGTATCCCAGCAGGTTCAGCCGGCGCCCTCCTACGCACCGCAAGTCGCCCGGCACGCCTCCCCACGCCTCGGCTCCGCCCGGCGGCGCCTCCAGACGCGCTTCGCCGCATTGCCGGTCAAGATCCGCGTCAAGGAGGCGGATATCTCGCCGCGTCAGATCCCGATCGACATGAAAGCAGGTGCGACCGCAGCCTTGCTGAAGGATGAGACGCTTCGGCCCGGCGACATCGTCGTCCTGAATTCCGGAGCCAAGGTCTTCACGGGCGACCCCGACAAGCGCCATGCCCTGCGGGATTTCGAGCCGACACAGACCTCGCGCTTCGTCAGCAAGGGGACGCGCAAGGTCCTCGCGGGCCTGTTCACGCCCGTCGGCGCGCATCCTGCCCAGGAGGCCCGCCGCATGATGGCGCGGACGAGCACACCAATTCCGCCGCTCGCCACCCCGATCCCCACCGAAAAGACCGCCATGCGCGTGATCAACCCGTGGCGGGATGGGCAGTGACCGGGCTTCTCAGAAGAACCGCTCCTTGATCACGATCGTGTCGCCCGGCCGGACCGAGTAGGTCATCGGCACGATTCCGCTCACCAGCTGGCCGCCGCCCGTGTCGCGGGTGAGGACGGCGTAATCCCGCGCGGCACGGGGGCCGAACCCAGCCGCGATCGCCACTGCCGTCTCGACCGTCATGCCGTTCACGAACGGGTACTGGCCGGACGTGGTGACCTCGCCGAGGATGTAGAACGGGCGGTAGGCGTCGACCTCCACCGTCACATGCGGCTCGCGCACGAAGCCTGAGGCGAGCTTGGCCTCGATCGCCCGGGCGGCCTGGCCGGTCGTCTGTCCACCGACCTGCACGACGCCGATCAGCGGCATCGCGATGCGCCCTGCCCCATCGACCGCGTAAATATTCGACAGGTTGTCCTGGCCGAAGACGATGACCCGTAGCTTGTCGCCCGCGGCCAAGGTGTAGCGCGCGGCGATCGACCCGGTGCCGGTGGCATCGAGCTGATCGGTCCGGAAGGTCGGACGCAGGCATCCGCCGAGCGCGAGGCTCGTGCCGAGGGAGAGGAGGAGAGCGCGCCGGTTCATCACCATCGCCGTCATAAATGCGGTGGAGGCCAGGATTAGGCTGTTAAGGTTAATGAAGTCTGATGTGCCGTCTGTGCCTTGCGTCTTCCTGACCGGGCGGCCGCTTTAACTCTTGAGCAACCTTAATATCCGCAAATAGCTGCCGGGCGGCCTTACGTGCTGCCGGTCTGCCCCCACGCCCAGAGCGTCCGCATGTCCCGTATTCGTCAACGCTCGATTGAAGCCGTGCCCGGAGGGCTGTCGGGCGCCCAGGAAAGCGTTGGCCTCGCTCAAGTGCCCCGCATCCTGCGCCGCTCGCTCGGCTGGATCGTCGGGCCGACGCTGGTCGTCGCCCTGGGGGCCACCGTCTTCGTCAACGTCGTGAGCCCGCGCTACACCGGCGAGGCGAAGCTTCTTCTGGAGAGCCGGGATCCCGCTTTCGCCCGCACCGCGCAGGAGCGGGGCGATCAGCTGGCGCCGATCGACGAACAGGCGGTGGCGAGCCAGGTCCAGGTCGTGATGTCGCGCGATCTCGCCCGGGAGGCGATCCGCCGTCTCAAGCTCGTCGGCAACCCGGAATTCGACCCCGGCGCAGGCAGCATCGGCCCGGTTCAGCGCGTGCTGATGATGCTGGGCATCGGCGCTAATCCCCTCGATCGCCCGGCCGAGGATCGGGTGCTCGACGCCTATTTCGAGCACCTGCTCGTCTATCCGGCCGGCAAGTCGCGTATCCTGACCATCGAGTTTCGCGCCAAGGACGCTGCGCTGGCTGCGGAGGCCGCGAATACCATCGCGCGCCTCTACATTTCGTCGCTCGAAGCCGACAAGGTCGATACCGCCCGCTATGCCTCGACCTGGCTCGGCGGCAATATCGACGGGCTGCGCAAGCGCGTGGCGGAAGCCGAGGCGAAGGTCGAGGCGTTCCGGGCGCAGAACGGCCTCGTCGGCAGCGCCACGGGCCGGCCGCTCACGGCCCAGCAGCTCGGCGAACTCTCCAGCCAGCTTTCCGCGACCCGGATCCTCAAGGCGGACCTGACCGGAAAGGTGAAGGCCATCAAGGACCTGATCAAGGACGGGCGCGCCTTCGAGATCCCGGATGTCGCCAACAACGAGGTCATCCGGCGCATCGTCGAGAACCGCATCGCGGTGCGGGCGCAGCTCGCCCTCGAATCGCGGACGCTCCTGCCGGCCCATCCGCGCATCAAGGAGCTGAAGGCTCAGCTCGAGGATCTCGATGCCCAGATCAAGGCCTCGGCCGAGCGCGTCGTGCGCACCCTGGAGAACGATTCCAAGATCGCTGATGCGCGGGTCGACAGCCTGCAGGCGGCGGTGGACGGTCAGCAGGACGTCGTGGTGCGCGGCAATTCCAGCGAGATCCAGCTGCGTGCGCTGGAGCGCGAGGCCAAGGCGCAGCGCGAGCAGCTCGAATCCTACCTCTCCCGCTACCGCGAGGCGGCGGCCCGCGACGGGGAGGCCGCGACCCCGGCCGATGCCCGCATCGTGTCCCGCGCGGTTACACCGGAAGTGCCCTCCTTCCCGAAGAAGCTGCCGATCATCGCCTTCGCGACGCTGATCACGCTGATGCTCGCGATCGGCGCCGTCATCGCCCGTGCCCTGCTGGCGGATGCCGCCCGGACCGTGGCCGATCGGGACGAAGCTTTCGATCCGGCAGAGGATCGTCCGCGTCGGGAGCCGGTTCTCGAACGGCCGCTCTTCACCTTCCCGGAAGCGATGAATCCGGCGGGCTGGTCGAAGGCGTCCGAGCCTCCGGCCGCGCCGCTGGAACCGGTGCCCGCTCCCACCGCGGAAGCTTTCAATCTGGCCCCGCTGATCGCTCGGATCACCGCCGCTCCGCGCGCCGAGGACGCTCCGTCCGGCCGCCGCGTCCTGATTGTCGAGACCGGCCGGACCAACGGCGTGGCGGGCCTGTCGACCGCCCTGACACAGGCCCTCGGCTCGGCCGGAACCCTGGTCGCCGTCACGCTGAATGCCGGACGCGCCGACGGCAAGCTCGGCTTCACCGATCTCGTCGCCGGCGAGGCTGCCTTCCTCGACGTGATCCAGGCCGATCGCGCCAGCGGCCTCCACGTGATCGAGGTCGGGCGGCGCGCGACCTCCGTGCTGTCCGACGAGCCGGATGCGCTGACCCTGACCTTCGAGGCGATGGCCGAGGCGTATGATTGGGTGATCTGCTGCCTCAGAGCCGCGCCGGATGCCGAAGAGCTTCTCGACCTCGTCGGCGGGTACATGGACACGGTGGTGATCGCCTCGAATGCCTCGGCGGAAGATCCGGCGCTGGCCGATATCTATGCTGCCGCGAAGGAAGCGGGTGCCGGACAGATCCTTGTGGCGCAGGACCGGCCGGCCGCCGGGGAGGCGCTCGACGCCGAACTTCGCCTCAACGCCGCCTGATCGTCATGATCGCTCCCGATCGCGACGCGATCGGGAGCGGCCCTGATTTCCTGGCGTGCCGGGCTCATGCCTTGAACCGGCGTTGGCTCTGGCGGAGAGCCTCTAGGCGCGGCGTATCCTCCGCAGGCGCTGGACCGCGGTGTAGAGGCGGGGGTCTCGCTTGATCCCGCGCTTGACGCGTACGAGACTTTGCCGGAGCGCGCCGTAGGTTCGGCCGGACAGCGTGACCGGTATGATCGCCTCGACGAGTTCGATGGTCTCGTCGCAGATGCTGGCCTTGTAGCGCGCCTCGCCGACGCCGAGATCGAAGCCGAGCCGCCCCCGTGCCGACTGCTCGCGCACGAGGTGATGCAGCAGCAGATCGCCGGGGCTATATCGGGCGATCTCGGGATCCGGATCGAAGGCGGTCATCATCCCGCTGTATCGTCGACCGGTGACCGCGCCGCCGAAGGTCGCCAGCACCCGTCCGCTCTCCGCGAGGCAGAGCGCATGGAACTCCAGTGCCGGTTTCGGACCGGCCGCGGCCGCCGTCAGGAAGGCTCGAATGGAGGCATCCGCGTAAGGGTCGGCGATGCCCATCGCGGCGAACCGTGCGGATTTATGGGTATAGAAGGCGGCGAGGAACCGGGCTGTTTCCCCGGCGGATTCGGCGCGGCGATAGACGACGGGGCCCTGCCCTTCGATCAGACGCCTCTCCTTCGAGCGCAGCTTCTTCCGGGCATCGGCGCTGAAGACCCGCCGCACCGTCGCCTCGGGATCCGATCCGAGGGTCAGTCCGTAGCCGTTGCTGGCCTCGGGCTCGCCGCGGAGCGCGAAGGGGTTCGCCGTTCCGTCCCAGAAGCGGGGCTGATGCTGCAACGCGTAGACATCGATGCCGGCCGCCTGACCGGCATGCCGGAGTGCCGCGATGACGTCATCCGCACGGATCGTCGTCGCGTCGCGGCTTGCGAAGAGGGGCAGATGGTAGTTCGCATGGCTGTCGCCGACCGTCCGGGCGATATGCAGGCCGAACCGCCGCTCCATGACCAGCGGCAGGAGGATCCGGGCGCGGCCTTGCCCGTCCCGCAGGATGAGGAGCCGGGCATGTCCGGCCAGCCCGCGCGCGCGCAGGTAGGCCATCGTCCAGTCGAACCGCTGGTAAGGCGTCTGCACGCTCTGCGGATCACCTTCGATCTGTCGCCAGATCAGTTCGGCCGCGGCCGGATCACGGATGAGTTCCGCCACGAGCGCCCCGGTCGGCGGAGCAGCGATCATATCCGTATCCGCGACCGGGAGGGCGACCGCCATTGTCTCTCACCCCTGCTGGACCGCGCACGGTCGCCCGCCGCAGGCCGATCCTCACCGTGGGGCGCTGAACAAGCGGTGGCGTTCCCTGTCCTGCCCGACACTTCGCAGGCCGATTGTGGCGCAAAACGCATGATGTGGCTAATCGTCTATTGCCTGCATATTGACGATCCTTCGGCCTTTGAACTTTGTTTACCGCGACGCGAGCAGGGTGGCGGTTGCAGGCCGATCGGCCTGATCGGTGTGAGATCATGCTGTCGTCGAACACCAAGCATCGGGTTTTCGCGACCGGTTTTCGTGCGATTCAGGCCATCGGGGCAGATCGCTGGTTGAGCCCGGCCTCGCGCGGGCTCGGCGTCATCCTCACCTTCCATCATGTCAGTCCGGACCCGCCACAGGCCTTCGCACCGAACCGCCTGCTCTCCATCACGCCGGACTTCCTCGACCTGACGCTCCGGGAACTGGATGACCGCGGCTTCGAAGTGATCGGCCTCGACGCCGTCCCGGAACGTCTCGCCGAGCCGGATTATGGCCCGCCCTTCGCGGTTCTGACCTTCGACGACGGCTATCGCGACAACGTGGTGCATGCGCGGCCGGTCCTGGCGCGACACGGAGTGCCGTGGACGCTGTTCGTCACCAGCGCCTTCGCGGATCAGACCGGCCGGCTGTGGTGGATCGAACTGGAGCGCGCCATCGCGCGGCTCGACCGGGTGCGGATCGGCATCGGCGCGCGCAGCGTCGATCTGCCGGCGCGCAGTCCCGGCGAGAAGGCGCTCGCCTTCGACGCGCTGTATCGCGACCTGCGCGGCGGCGGGGAGGCGGAGCTTCTCGTCCGGATCGCCGAGCTTTGTCGCCGAGCCGGCTTCCCGCCGGGGCAGATTGCCTCCGAACTCTGCCTGTCCTGGGCGGACCTGCGCGATCTGGCGAAGGATCCCGCCGTGACGATCGGAGCGCATACGGTGAGCCATCCGATGCTGGCGAAGCATCCGGAGGCGTTCGCGGCTCGGGAGATCGCGGAGGGACGTACCCAGATCGAGGCCATGCTCGATCGTCCTGTACGGCACCTGTCCTATCCGGTCGGCGATCCGACCTCGGCGGGGGCGCGGGAATTCGCGCTGGCCCGGAGCCTGGGCTTCGCCACCGGAGTCACGACCCGGCCCGGCCACCTCTTCGCCGGCCATTCGAGCCACCTCCACGCCCTGCCTCGCGTGTCGATCAACGGATGCCATCAATCGCGAGCGGCCCTGAGCAGTCTGCTCTCCGGCGTGCCGTTCCTGGCCTGGAACCGGGGTCGACGGCTCAACGTGGCGTGACGGCCCCCCGGGCCGCGCCCGACCGCGCAGCGAACGCGCGCGGCCCGGAGCCTTTCCGGTAACGCGGCTCTAGCGCCGCCGCCGGTGCCGATACCCCGTCGAGAACGAGGCGTATTGCCGGCCGCGATGTCCACGGTAGCGGCGTCGGCCGCTCGTGGCGGGCTCCGCCGTTTCTTCCACCTGCGGTATGGCTTCCGCCATGGCGGAAGCGGGCATCGACCCGCTATCGGCCGATGCGTAGCCGCCGGCCACGTTCTTGGCCGCTGGACCGAACATCGCCAGGCACTGGTTGTAGGCCAGATCGTTCTTGAGCCGCTCGCATTCGCCGATCGACCGCGGTGTTCCCTGGGCCAGCGCCGGCAGGGGGACGAGCAGCACGATGAGGGTTGCCAGGGGCGTGAAGCGCATGAAGGGACGGAGCACGATGCTGCGATCTCGGGAGCGGATGGGCCGCTTGTGATCGCGGAGTGCGGCGAAATCGAGGGTCCGCTTCAGCGATCCGGCCGTTCCATCCATCGGATCAGCGGCATCAGCGGGAAAATCCAGGCGATGCCCAGGATCGAGTAGAGCACGGCCTGCACCGCCGCCGGCGTTTCCGAGATCCGGCTGTCCGCCAGCGTCATCGCCAACGGTCCATAGACACAGACGAAGGCCAGGATCGCGAGGGTGCCGATCAGGGTTCGGGTGCGGCGGCGCATAGCGTCTCGTGATGATTCTACGATGAGCCCGTTGCTGTGGGCTATCGTCAGGCCTCGGGCTTGGCAACGCGCGGTCTGCCGCGGGCTGCGGCGCCGCCGACATTGCTGCCGGCCCGCGCATATCCTAACCCCGGTGCGGGCACCCGCGGATCCCGGTTCCGGGCAGAAGGACGGCAGATGATGGCGAGAGTTGCGGGCGCACCACGATCGGGCGCGGTGCGAATCTGGCTATACGTGGTCGCCGCCCTCGTGGTCGCCATGGTGGCGGTGGGCGGCGCGACGCGGCTCACGGGGTCAGGTCTGTCGATCACCGAGTGGCGGCCGGTGACCGGGATCATCCCGCCCCTCTCCGACGCGGATTGGGCGGCGGAATTCGCCAAGTACAAGGACACGCCGCAATACAACATCCTCAATCAGGGGATGGGCCTCTCCGCGTTCAAGGTGCTGTATGGCTGGGAGTGGGGCCACCGTCTGCTCGGGCGGTTGATCGGCATCGTCTTCTTCCTCCCGCTGATCGTGTTCTGGTGGCAGGGGCGGATCAGCCGGAACCTCGGCCTGGGCCTGCTCGGCCTCGGCGTCCTGGGCGGTCTCCAGGGCGCCATCGGCTGGATCATGGTGGCCTCGGGTCTTCAGCCCGGCATGACCGCCGTGGCGCCGCTCAAGCTCGCCCTTCACCTGACCACGGCGAGCCTCATCCTGGCGGGTCTGGTCTGGCTCGCGGCAGGCCAACGCGGCCGCGCATTGGAGCCGGCGCCGACGCGCCTGCGCGCGACCGCGGCGCTGCTGCCGGCGCTGGTCCTCGTGCAGATCTTCCTCGGCGGGCTCGTCGCAGGCTCGCATGCTGGTCTGGTCTACAACACGTGGCCCACGATGGACGGTGCCCTCGTCCCGCCGGTCGAGACTCTTTTCGCCATCCGCCCCTGGATCGAGAACTTCGTCGACAATCACGCCCTCGTGCAGTTCGACCACCGGATGACCGCCTATCTCGTCATCGTCGTCGCGATCCTGCACGCGATCGACGCCAGACTCACCGGACCAGGCGATTCGGCGGGACGCGCAACGGGCGTGGCCGTCCTCGCGTTGGCCCAGGCGATGCTTGGGATCGCGACGCTGCTCCTCGCCATCCCGCTCTGGGCGGCCTTGGCCCATCAGGTCTTGGCGATGGCGGTCCTCACCATGGCCACGGTTCATGCCCGGCTCAGTCTTGGGATCGGAGAAAAGATCGGGGTCAGCTGGGCCGCGAAGGCTGACCCGCCCATCGGCTTCGAAGGGCTCGCCGGGCGCGGCCTGTAGACTATCCTGCGGTGCGGCAAGGTTGCCGCACCGCACGAGAACTTTCGTAGTACGCCGAAATCCTTGGGATAACTCCGCCTCGGCAATCTGCACATGGAACGATCAAGACTGTTCAAGCTTTAAACTGCAAGCGTTGCAGGAGGCCTGACGATGTCTCTCGCGGAGGATGGTCGCCCACTGTCCCTGACGTGGCATTACACGCCCCGTGAGATCGTGGCGGACGGCGTGATCCACGGTCTGGGGGTCGTTCTCGGATTGGCCGGCGCCGTGGCGCTGGTGGTCACGGCCGTCACGGCCCATCTCGGTCTGGGCGAGCGAGCCGCCGTCGCCGTCTACGCGACCGCCCTGGTGCTGATGCTCGGCGTCTCGGCCCTCTACAACCTGTACCCGGTCAGTCCGCGCAAGTGGCTGCTGCGCCGTGCCGACCACGCCCTCATCTACCTGATGATCGCCGGCACCTACACGCCGCTCGTCGCCCTCGTGGGATCCGGGCCACGCGCCTATCTGCTGCTGGCGGTGATCTGGGTGGTCGCCCTGGTCGGGATTGCCGTCAAGCTGCTTCTCCCCGGGCGGTTCGATCGGTTGTCCATCGGACTCTACCTGATGCTCGGCTGGAGCGGCCTGTTTGCCTACGAGTCGGTGATTGCGAGCCTTCAGCCGACCGCCCTGTGGCTGCTGGCGATCGGCGGTGCGCTCTACTCGATCGGCGTGGTGTTCCACGTGTGGCGAACGCTGCCCTTCCAGAACGCGATCTGGCACGGCTTCGTGCTCGCCGCGACCACCTGCCATTACGGGACCATCTGGGCGAGCCTCAACGGGCTCCCGCTGACGTGAATTGTTTCCGCGGCAGTAAAACTCCGCTTACCGTCCCGATGAAAAGGGTGCAGCCACAGAGCTGCATTTAAGACCGCCACGACCCCTGGCGCTCCATAAACTCCCGGATAGTTTCCACCGGGAGCGATACCGTGGTCGCCAAGCCGAACGACGCGCGTGCCGCAGAGCGTTACCGGATCCTTCACGTCTTCCGGGCTCCCGTCGGGGGGCTGTTCCGGCACGTGATGGATCTCGCCCGTGTTCAGGCCGAAGCGGGACACGCGGTGGGGATCATCTGCGATTCCATGACTGGCGGCGAGCGCGGCGAACGGGCCCTCGCCGACCTCCTGCCCAGCCTGGAACTCGGCCTGTTGCGGATCCCGATGCGGCGTAATCCGGACCGGTCGGATTGGGGATCCCTGAGGGCGGTCGGCCGCCGGGCGGCCCTGGTCGGGGCCGATGTCCTTCACGGCCATGGCGCGAAGGGGGGAGCCTACGCGCGGCTCGCGCGGGGCAGCGCGGCGATCCGCTGCTACACGCCGCACGGCGGCAGCTACAATTACCGGCCGGGCACTGCGCTGCATCGCCTCTACATGGGGGCCGAGGCGGTTCTCGCCCGCCGGACGGACGCCTTCCTGTTCGAGAGCGAGTACGTCGCCGGGCGGCACCGGAGCTTCGTGGGCGGCCCGGAGCGGGTGACCCGCATCGTCCACAACGGCCTCGCCGATGCGGAGTTCGCCCCCCTGGAGCGCGTCGCTGATCCGTTCGATCTGCTCTATGTCGGCGAGCTGCGCGAGGCCAAAGGCTTGCCCTATCTGCTCGAGGCCCTCGTCCGGCTGCGGAGCGAAGGCCGCGCGCTGCGTCTTCTGATGGTCGGGTCCGGGCCGGACAGCGAGATCCTGCGTGAGAACGTGGACCGCCTCGGGCTTGGCGGCATGGTCTCCTTCGAGCCCCCGCAGGCGATCCGACCGGTCCTGGCCCGGGGTCGGATGCTCGTGGTGCCCTCGCTGGCGGAGTCCCTGCCCTACGTGGTCCTGGAGGCTGTGGCCGCTCGACAGCCGCTGGTGGCGACGCGAGTCGGCGGGATCCCCGAGATTTTCGGACAGGCGGCGGACGATCTCATCCCCGCGCGGGACCCTGCGGCCATCGCCTCCGGCATCCGTCGGGTGCTCGACGAGGCTCCGGCGGCGCTGGAAGCTCGGATGCAGGCGCTCAGCGCCTCCGTCCGCCAGCGCTTCTCGCTGGAGCGCATGGGCAGCGAAGTCATCTCGGGCTACGCCGCCGCGTTCCAAGCCGGGTCCGACCGCCGCACCGTCAAGGTTCCGGAGATCGCCGGGCCGCGGACGGCCTGATCGGGGCAAAGATCATGTGATGGCCGATAGGCCGCTCGCAGCGACCAATATCGCCGCGGGCGGATCGCTTTTAAGTCTTCCGATAATGCCCCGTGCCACGCTGGATCGAGGACATCGCCGGCGGGTGCGGAAGAGGGCAGTTCGATGAGTGCGTTCGACATCCGCGATCTTCTGGAGGCCGCCGGTCCTCCTGAGACGCCCCCCGTGCCGCGCACCGATTCTCCGACGCCGCTGGCCGAGACGGCCGTCCCCGGCGGGACCGCGATTTCCCCGATCGTGGTGGCGGGGCTGGTCCGGGCGCTGGAATGTGCCCTGATCTTCGGCCTCGGCGCGCTGTTGCACCTGATCATGCTGCATGGCCGGGTGGCGTTCGGCGTGACCTATGCCGGGGCGATCGGCCTGATCGCGCTGATCACGGTCGCCCTGATCCAGACGGCGGGCTGCTACCGGATCACCGCATTCCGCGCGTTCTTCAAGAGTGCGATCCGCCTCAGCACCGCCTGGTCGCTGACCTTCCTGATGGTGGCGGCCGGCTTGGTGCTCGCCAAGGTGGCCGACCATTATTCGCGCCTGTGGCTGGCGACCTTCTATGGGACCGGGCTCGGGGCGCTGCTGATCGGGCGCTTCATCCTCTTCCGGGTGATCGAGGCGCAGACCCGCGCCGGCCGGTTCGATCGCCGCACCGCGATCGTGGGCGGCGGCAAACCCGCGGAGGATCTGATCGCCGCCCTCGAGGCGCAGAGCGATAGCGGGATCCGCATCGTCGGGGTCTTCGATGACCGCAACACCGACCGCTCGTCGGACGTGGTGGCGGGTCATCCCAAGCTCGGCAATGTCGACGACCTCGTGGATTATGCCCGGCACGCGCGGCTCGACCTCATCGTCTTCACCATCCCCATCACGGCCGAAGCGCGCATCCTGCAGATGCTGGCCAAGCTCTGGGTCCTGCCGATCGACATCCGGCTGTCCGCCCACGCCGCCAAGCTGCGCCTGCGGCCGCGCAGCTACTCCTATCTCGGCGCGGTGCCGGTGCTCGACGTGTTCGACAAGCCGATCGCCGATTGGGATGTCGTGGTGAAGGCGCTCTTCGACCGCTGCGTCGGCCTGATGCTGCTGCTCGCCCTGTCGCCCGTCATGCTGGCCGTGGCGCTCGCCGTGCGGCTGACCTCGCGCGGGCCGGTGCTGTTCCGCCAGAAGCGGCACGGCTTCAACAACGAGCTGATCGAGGTCTTCAAGTTCCGCTCGATGTATGTCGATCAATGCGACGCGGGCGCGGCCAGGATGGTGACCCGTGGCGACCCGCGGGTGACGCCGGTGGGCCGCTTCATCCGCAAGACCTCGCTCGACGAGCTGCCGCAGCTCTTCAACGTTCTGAAGGGCGATCTCTCCCTCGTCGGCCCGCGGCCGCACGCGCTGCAGGCGAAGGCCGCGAACACCCTGTACGACCAAGTGGTCGATGGCTATTTCGCCCGCCACAAGGTCAAGCCCGGCATCACCGGCTGGGCGCAGGTCAATGGCTGGCGCGGCGAGACCGACACGTCCGAGAAGCTGCAGCGGCGCGTCGAACACGACCTGTACTACATTGAGAACTGGTCGGTTGTCCTCGATCTGCAGATCCTGGCGACGACGCCTTTCGCGCTGCTCAAGACCGAGAACGCCTACTGATCGGGGCCGCGCGTCAAGCCTTACGGCAGGGCGCCGGCCTTCTCCTTGGCCTTCATGATCGTGTCGCGGCAGCCCTGGGCGTCGCCGGCCTTGTCCTGCTCACCGGCCTTCGCAACGAGCTTCTTGGCCTCCTCGACACCGGCGGCGGTCGGCTTCACGCTGGCATCCGACTTGGTGAGGGCCGGCGGCTTGTCGAGGGCCTTCGGTGAATCCGACGAGGTCACGCCACCGGGCGGCGTCTTGCCCGTCACCGCAGCCGCGCCGGCGCTGTCGAGCCGCCGCTGCAGGGTGCTGACCTCATCGGCGCACGGCGTTGCGAGGGCAGGCGTGGCTGCGGCGAGGGTGAGGGCTGCGACGGCGAAACGGAACATCATCAGGATCGGTCTCCAAGACAGCGTGGCTCGTCCGGCGCGCGAACCCGACGGGGGCGCGAGAGCGATTCACCGAGGAGACTCCGGGGGCACAGGCGCGTTCCCGAGACAGGAGGCCGCACACCCGCCTTCAAACGCGAACGGGCGCCCCACGCGGCCGCAAAAGCCGCGGGAGGCGCCCGCCGGTCTCGCCTATGGCATCAGTACTTGCGGATGACCGGCTCCGGCGCCATCGGCACGGGATCGGCACCGAACCGGTAGGTCAAACCGGCATAGACGGAGAGCGGCTGCGCCAGGGTCGTGGTCCGCGGATCGTTGATCGACAGGTTGCCCGCGATCGCGCCGGGCTCGGCGAAGGTGCCGAATGTGGCGTAGCGGTTGTTGGTCAGGTTGGTGATCAGCCCGAAGATCTCCAGGTTCTTGGTCACTTGGTATTTCGTCGTGAGGTTCATCACGTAATAGGCCGGCAGCTTGCGGTTCAGGTTCGACTCGTCGCCGCGGAAGTAGGAGGACGAGAAGGCCGAGACGTTCAGGCCGAAGCGCCAGTCCGGGGTGATGTTGTATTCGAACCCGGCCTTGATCTGATGATCCGGAATCAGCGGGACCTTGTTGCCCTTGCGGACCTGGATGGCCCCGTCATCCGCAAAGGGGTTGTTGGGCGACGACAGCGTCTGATTGAACTGGAAAGTGGCGTCGATCAGCGCGTAGTTGGCGTAGACCAGCAATTCGGGGCTGACGACGTATTCGGCGCTCACCTCGATGCCCTGGCGCCGGGTCGAGGGTACGTTGACGTAGTAGGCGCGGGCCGCGTTGCCGGCGACCGCGATCTGGATGATGTCGTTGGTCAGATCGGTGCGGAACACGCCGGCCTTGTAGGTCAGGGCGCCGCCGGAGAGGAAGCTCGGGATCACGCCGCGGAAGCCGACCTCGTAGGTCTGGCCGGTGACCTGCTTGAGCGGCGGGTCGGCGACCAGGGAGTTCGGCAGCAGGCACGGCCGGTCCGGGTTGGCGCAGGCGAGTTCGAGCGGTGTCGGGGCACGGTTCGATTCCGAGTAGCTGCCGTAGAGGTTGAGCGCCGGATCGAACTGGTAGGTCAGGCCCGCCAGCGGGTTGACCTTGGTGTATTCGTGCGAGCCCGTCACGTCCGGCGAGAACCCGGTCTGATCGACCGAGCGGATATGCGCGTGGTTGAGCCGGAAGCCGGCGGTGAGCGAGAGCCGGTCGGTCACGTCGAGCGTGTCGGTGGCGTAGAGGCCGAGATACAGGTTCGAGCCCTGGACCGAACTCGGGGCGATGCCGAGGGCGCCCAGGGTGCGGATATAGGGCGTGCCGAGGCCAGGAATGTTGCCGTAATACGGATTGCTGGGATCGGTCGTGATCAGCAGGTTCGGGTTGATCACACCCAGGGTGCTCGACGACTTGAACGAGTAGTCGGCCGCATCGACGCTGCCGCCGATGAGGAAGGTATTGGGCAGGCCGAAGATCCGGTCGCGGTTGGCCGCCTGCAGCGAGCCGCCATAGCCCTGCGACTCCGTCTGGGTGGAGTCGATGGTTCCGTAGGGAATGTTGCGCGAGAACGGGATGCGCTGGTTCTGCTGGCCGAGCAGCAGGAACTGGTTGCGGAACGCGTTCTGCGATTGGCCGGCGGACGGGCTGAAGCCGTCATCCTGATAGCAGAGGAAGCCGCGGAAGCTCGACCGCGAGCTGCACTGCTCGAAATTGCCGTCGTTGCCGTCGACGTAGCGCTCGCTGAAGCGGCGGAAATAGGCGTTGCCGGCGAGATCCCAGGTCGGCGAGATGTCGACCCGGCCGGTGAGCTGGAGCGTGCCGACCTGCGTGGTCTGCGTCTGCGGGTAGGTGAAGATCGCCCGCGGATCGACGTGAGTGAAGTCCACCGGCGTCGCGGCCGCCGCGCCGTAGAAGCTGCGCGCGGCCAGCCCGATCAGGTGGAACTCCGAATCCTGCGAGCGATAGCCGAGATCCGCGTAGAGCCGGCCGATCGTGCTCGGGTTCTGGTAGCGCCAGCCGCGGTCGTTCAAACCGTCGCCGGTGAAGTAGAAGCTCCAGTTGTCGGAGACCTTGCCGTATTCGAGGTAGCCGGCCGTGCGTGCATCCGAGCCGCCCCAGGCCGAGATCTCGGTGCCCTGCCAGGTGAAGCCGTTCTTCATCTGGATGTTGACCGCGCCGCCGATGGCGTTGAGGCCGAAGACGGGATTGCCGGTGACCACGTCGATGCGCTGGACCGCCTGCGGCGGGATCAGGTCGAAATTGACGACGTCGCCGAACGCCTCGTTGATGCGGATGCCGTTCTGGTAGACGGCCAAGCCCTGCGGCACGCCCTGCACGGGCGAGGCGGTGAAGCCGCGATAGTTGAGGTCGACGCGGTTGCCGTTGCCCTGCGAGTCGCTGATGTTCACGCCCGGCGTCGAGCGCGCGAAGGTCGCGATGATGTTGTCGGTGCCGCGGTCGACGTCGATCTGGCGGGGCGTGACGGTCTCGACCGTGCTGGGGATCTTGTTGAGCGGCTGCTCGGAGCCGCGCAGGCGCACGGTGCCGGGGGCCACGGGCAGGGTCGGGGCGACCTGGGCGGCGCGGTCGAGGTTCAGGGCACCGCTCGAATTACCGCCGCCGGCCCCGACCGGCGATGTCGAAACGACGCTGATCTCGCCCAAGGTAACCGATTGCTGGGCCTGTACTGCGCCCGGAGCGACCGAGATCGCCAAGACTGAAGCAGACGCGAGCAAGCCGCTCCGAAGCGCCCGACGTGACATCGCGATTCCCCTGCCTTGAGACCTGTTCCCGGTTGTCCCGGGCTTGGCAATACTCATGGCGGGTGGAGTTAAAGTTCACAATCGTGCTTGGCGGTTCGCCGCGGATTTTGAGTTCGCTTTCAACGCCTGGACGGCCGATCGCTCCGGCACGTGGCACCCTCGCAACAGTTTTGCGTTCAGACTCAAAGACTTGTGGATGATTAGGCAAGGTGTGCCGGGATTATCCGGCAAGGCCAGGGTGGCCGCGGCACGCCTCTCAGAGGCGGGTCTGAATCATCCGCGCAATCTCGCCGAGCCGCTGCTCGAGGAGCTGCGGAACCTCACAGACATAGGTGAGGGACTGGCTGCGCTCCTGGAAGATGCGACGGTCCCAGGCGAACTTCGTCTCAAGATCCGACTGGTCCTTCGGCAGCTCGGTCGCGTCGGTCGCGCTCGGCGCATCCTTGGTCTGGCTGATCTTGTCGGCCTCGTCGCGGATCCGCTCCGCCATGCGACGCTGGCCCTGGGCATAGCGCGCGATGCCGCCCACGACTTTGTCGCGCTCGCCGTTGATCACCTCGAAGACGCCCGCATAGACCCGGGTCAGGGCCTTGTCCTTGGCGTCCCTCTCGGTGCCGAATTTGCCGGCGAAGTCATCCAGCAATGGGCCGACCTGCGACAGGTCGGTGCGCCGGGAGGCGATCTTCTGTGCCAGCACGGCGGCGTCGTTGTCGCTGCCCCAATCGCCGGCCGCCGCGATATCCGGGCCGGTCCAGAACTGGCCGGGGCTCAGCGTCGCCACCTTGCGCTGGACGCAGGGCCAGTCCGGATCGGTCTTCGGCTGCGCCAGGACCGGTCCGGCCAGGAGGGTCAGCCCGAGGGTGGGAACGAAGAGACGGCGCATGAGATGGTTCATCGAAACGGACTCCATCAGGGGGTCTCGCCGGCCGGGCCACCGCGCCGGGCCATGATGCCGCGGCCGGGATCGTAGGCGATGACCGCCATGCCGAAGAAGGCGAGCGTCACGCCGACCACGACGGCGCAGGCTACGGGCTCGAACTGGACGTAGAGGGCGTAGCGGACGAGCTGCACCGCGTGGCTGAACGGGTTGAGCTCGCAGATCCAGTAGAGGGTCTCGGAGGATTCCCGGATCCGCCACAGGGGGTAGAGCGCCGAGGACGCGAAGAACATCGGGAAGATCACGAAGTTCATCACGCTGGCGAAGTTCTCAAGCTGGCGCACCAGCGAGGACAGGAACAGGCCGATCGCCCCGAGCATCAGACCCGAGGCCAGGAAGGCCGGCAGCGCCGTCAGGTAGCCGAGCGGCGGGATGTCGGTCTCCCAGAAATAGGCGACCGCCAGGAACGCGTAGGCCTGAACGATCGACACCGCGACGCCCGCGATCAGCTTGGCCAGCAGCAGCAGCCAGCGCGGATAGGGCGAGGTCAGCAGCACCTTCATGGAGCCGACCTCGCGGTCGTAGACCATCGAGAGCGACGATTGCATGCCGTTGAACAGCTGGATCATCACGGCGAGGCCGGGCACCACGTAGACCTCGTAGAGCACGTAGGTCTGGTAGGGCGGCTCGATCGAGACGCCGAGCGTGTTGCGGAACCCCGCCGCGAAGATGAACAGCCAGACCAGCGGCCGGACGAGGGCCGAGAAGAACCGCTCCTTCTGATTGAAGAAGCGCAGCAATTCGCGCCGGACGATGCCGCCGAGGCAGATCAGGTAGCCGACCGCGTCGAGGCGGCCGATCCGGGCCGGCGCGGTGCGGGTGGGCACTGGCGCGACCGGCGTGGAGACATGCGTCGGCGCCGTCATGGATGCTGCCCTCGATCCTGCGATGCGCCGCCCATCCGCATGCTCATGCGGCCGCCCTCCCCGGCTCCGACACGATGCGCCGGAACGCGTCGGCGAGCGCCTCGCCGGGCGCGCCGATATCGCCGGCCCGGCCCCGGGCCACGATCCGGCCGCGATGCAGCACGATCGCGTCGTCCTCGGGCGAGATCTCCTCGAAGATGTGGGTCGCCCAGAGCACCGACAGGCCCTCCTCGCGCACCAGCGCCCGCACGATCGCCACGATGTCGGCGCGCGATTCGAGATCGAGGCCCACCGTCGGCTCGTCGAGGAGCAGCAGATCCGGCCGATGGATCAGCGAGCGGGCGATCTCGATGCGGCGCGACTGGCCGCCTGACAGCGTCCGCACCTTGTCGTGCCGCCTGTCGGCGAGCCCGACCCGGTCGAGGAGCAGGCCGACCCGCTCCTTCCCGGCGCCGCGGGCGATGCCGTGCAGGCTCGCGTGGTAGAGGAGATTCTGCTCGACGGTGAGATCGGTGTCGAGGGTGCGCGCCTGGAACACCACGCCGAGCCGAGCGAGCGCCCGAGACGACTCGCGATCGAGCGCATGGCCAAAGATCGAGACCCGGCCGGTCTGGTTGTTGTAGAGGCGGGTAATCACGGAGAAGAGCGTGGTCTTGCCGGCGCCGTTCGGCCCGAGCAGCGCCGCGAAGCGCCCGATTCCCACGTCGAGCGACACGTCCTCGAGGGCCGCCCGGGCGCCGAACCGGTGGCCGACATGCTCGACCCGGAGCGCCGCCTCGGCGCTCATCGGCCCAGCACCTTCCGGGCGTCGGCGACCGCGTCGAGGCACTCGTCGAACTCGCCCTCCTTCTGTTCCCGCTCGGCGACCCGCAGGGCCTTGCGGAGCTTGGGCAACGCGGATTCATGCGGGTTCAGCGCCAGAGCGTCGCGGATCATCGTGATGCCCTCGGCGCAGGAGGAAGCGTCGCCGGCGGCGAGGGCCGGGGCCGCTGACAGAAGACCCGCCGCGAAGGCCGCGGCTGCCCTTCCCCCGCAGAGGGGGGAGGGAGACGCGGCGGCAGCGCGCGTGATGCCGAGAAAACGTCCCATCACTTCACCGTCAGCGTGCCAGTCATGCCCTTGGACTCCAGGCCATGCGCCGCCCAGGTGTAGGTGCCCGGCTTGATCGCCACGAACTCGATCGCGATCTCGCCGGGATCATCGAACTCCAGATGATCGGGCGGGCCGCCGCCGTGGATCTCCTTGTGCTCGATCACGATCTGATTGAACCAGATGTACCGGAAGAACTCAGGGGCATAGAACTTGTACTCCTGATGCCCCTTGGCGACGATGCGCAGCCGGTAGGCCTTGCCGGATTCGAGCGTGATGTCCTTGTTCTCGACCGTGAAATCGTTGCCCTGATCGTCGCCGAGGACGAGGTCCGGCAAATTCTCCCGCTTCTTGGTCAGGTCCAGTGCCAAGGCCGGACCGGCCGCGAGCAGCCCCACGCAGGCCAGCGCCGCCAATCGAAACATCCGCATCGTGTCGCTTCCCACCCTGTGCCGCCGGTCGAGCGGATTGGATTGCTTCAGGCTCCGGATCAGTTCGGCGCGATCGCCACGCCCCAGGGCAGCAGGCCGACCGGGATGCTCTTGATCACCTTCTCGGAGGCCACGTCGATCACCGAGACGTCGTTGGAGGTGCCGTTCGTGGTGAACAGCTGCTTCTGATCCGGCGTGAAGGCCAGCTGCCAGACGCGCTGGCCGACGGGCAGGTACTTCTCGACCGCGTAGGTCTTGGCATCGATCACCGCGACGCGGTTGGCGGGACCCAACGCCACGAAGGCCTTGGTCCCGTCCCTGGTGATCCGGATGCCCACGGGCTGGATCGCCTCGTCGTTCACGCTCGGGATCTTGAAGGTGATCTTCTTGATGACCCGGCGCTGGGCCACGTCGATCACGCTCACCGTGCCGCCGACCTCCGCGGACACCCAGAGGAACTTGCCGTCGGCCGTGAACTCGGCGAAGCGCGGCCGCGCATCCACCAGCACATTGTCGATGACCTGGAAGGTCTTGGTGTCGATGAAATGGGCCATGTTGGTCGTCTCGGAGGTGTTGACCAGGATCTTCCCGTCCGGCGACAGGCCCATCCCCTCCGGCTCGACCCCGACCGGCACCTCGGCCAGGACCTTGTTCTTCTCGATGTCGATGATGGTGACTTGGCTGTCGTCCTCGTTGGCGACGTAGAGCGGGTTGCCCGAGGCATCCAGGATGAACTGCTCCGGATCCGGCCCTGAGCGGAGCGAGCGGACCACCTTGCCGGAACTCGTGTCGAGCACGTCGATCCGGTCGTCGTCACTGGCGCAGACGAACAGTTCCTTGCCGTCCTTGGACAGGGTCACGCCGCGGGGGCGGCGGCCCACCTTCCAGGTCGCGGTCACCGCCATGGTGGTGGTGTCGATGACGCTGACCGAATTGCCCTTCTCGTTGGTGACGTAGGCGGTGAAGGCGGCGGCCGGCCCGCACAGGGCGACCCACGTACCGAGGGCGACAACGCTCAGTCCTGCCTCGATCCGGCGGCTCATCCAATCTCCTCCCTCGGTGCCCTGTTCGGTGCTCCCGCACATGCACCTTAGTGCGGATTCCTCACGGAGCGAGGGGATGCGGCATTCGGAGCCGACCCTGGAGTTCCGCGTAAGACCGTTTGTGTGCGGACAATTACTCGGACTGTCTCAGTTCCGTAAAGTGCAACACGCCGTTCGAGCGCTCGATTGCGGCGGCGTGAAGGTTGCCGTCTCCGGTGATAAGCACCCTATCCGCGCCAAGACAGGTCAGTATCGCAGCATCGTTGAAGCCAAGCCACAGGTAGGCAGGGTCCGAAACGGCACTCACCGCGGCCGGCTGCAACTCCTGGGCGCTCATGACGAACAATTTGAAAAACGTGGATATCTCAGACTTGATCGGGTCAGCAATCTGACGAAGTAAGTTGGCCGTCTCGGATAGAATCTGTGCAGTTGTCATAAGTCCGGCTGAGACAGCCACGTGCCGCAACAGAATATCATAGTCGCTTTCCGAAAACTGTCTGCTGTTTTTGTGTAAGCGGATGTATCGTCGATTTGTTCCGCCAACGATAAATAGAACGAGTAAATTCATGTCGAGGAGGGCGTATTTCGCCATCACATTTCGGGGGTGCGATTTTTCATCGCGACGACCTCGCCCGTCCGTTCATCGACCGTGATGGTTTTGAAAGTTCGGCGCATGACCACCGCGCCGCTCAGCACTGTGACTGCGTTGCGAGTCGCGTCCCAAGGTCGCGAGAAGCCGAGCGTGATGTTCCAGTATCCGGGTTGGTGCTCGACCTCTTCCAGACCGACGTTCGTGATGCTTTCACCGGACATTGTCGCATGCAGCCATGCCTTGGCGCGTTCAACGGCCTCGTTGAGGTTGATCACTGCGCTGCCCTCTTCCTGGTGGGCCGGCGCATCCTGAAACGAAGCACTCATCGGGTTTCTCGTTGATCGAAGCAGCTGTGTTGCGATCTCACCGACCGAACGAGATGTGTGGCGCGGAGGCAGTCAACGTCAACGGGCTCCCCACCCGTTGCAAGCACCGAACCGCTTCGACGCGCTGTTACTCACTTGAACTTGCAGGTGGTCTCCGGGAGATCCACCCCCAGCGTGTCGAGCGGCGTGCGCTGATGCAGGAAACCCTGCTCCGGCGCCACCGAGACCAGAGCCTTCGGCTGGACCACGATGATCGCCTGCCGGAGCTGGTGATCCCAGGGGCGGAAGCTCAGCGGCACCCCCTTGTAGGCCGGCAGGGTGAATTCCGGCTCGGACAGGAAGGGCGCAATCGCAGCGGGATCGTTGGTCTTCTTGGCGGTCACCGCCTCGCCGACCGTCCGCACCGCCGCCCAGGCCTGATAATCGAGTGGCCGCATCAGCCGCCCGGCGAGCCGGCGGAACCGGTTCTGCGCCTGCGCGGCGCCCCAGGTTTCGAGGACGGGGGACCATGTCGTCGGGGTCAGCGCCTGCGTCCCGCCGACCGGACGGGGATCCACCGTGCGATAGGGGACGTAATCGCCCCAGTCGCCCTCCTCGTCGGCCACGATCGCCATGTCGTAGTCGAGGCCCCGGGTGAAGACCATCGCCTCAGCCCGGGTCGGGGTATCGCCCCGCGCCTTGGCCAGAGGCCCGAAGGTCCAGGGTTTTTCCGCCGTGATCTTGAGCGCGAACTTGCGGGCCGAGTTGCGCACCGCGTCCGCATAGGCCTTGTCGCCATCGGTCGGGCCGACGATCAGGAAGATCTTCCGCCAGCGCATGACCGTGAGATATTGCGCCAGAGCGTCGGTGAGCATCGCCCGGGAGGGCAGGATGTGGAACACGTTGGCCCGGCAATCGGCGCCGCGCAGCCGGTCATCCGGGGCGCCGGCATTCAGCACGACGGCGCCCGTATCCTTCACCGCGTCCGAGACCGCCAGCACGGCGTCGGCGGGCAGCGCCAGGACGAGGTAGCGGATGCCCTTCCCCACGAGTTCCCTGGCGGCGGCGACCGGATCCGGCTTGTCGCCGGTCAGCGCCACGTCATCGAGGGTGTAGGTCTGCTTCGTGAAGCGGCCCGTCGTGTTGTTGTCGGCGATGCCCATCCTGGCGCCCGCCAAGCCCTCGTCCTCGGGCGCCGCCTCGGCGTCGTACGAGGACGGGGCGGGCTGCGGCCGGTAGATCAGGCCGATAGGCGTGTCGATCGGCCCCGGTGCCGGCTGCTGCGCCCAGGCGGCAGGCGGCATCAGCGCCAGCAGGGCGAGGCCGGCCCGAAGCCAGCGCCGCCGTGCCGGGCGACGGACGCGTATCTCGGCTGCCGGATGGTGCATAGGCACGGCCTCTACCAGTTTCCGTCCCGACCGCTCTAGTGCGGCTTGTCGTTGCGCCGTTCACGTCCCGACGACCGCGTGACCGACCGTGCGGAGGCCCCTCGTGGAGCAGGCCGGCCGGGAAGTACATTGCCAAAGTGTCCCGTCGCCCGACCTATGGCCGGATCGAGGCCGCCCGAAGCGGCCGGAGCGTCGAGAGGAACGCCCGCCCATGCGCCATCAGCCCCTCCGAGCGGCGACCCTCTGCGGTCTTCTCGCCCTCGGCGCCATCCTGCCCGCCGTCGCGCGGGCCGCCGGGACGGTCGCGGTGTTCCCGGTGGAACTGTTCGAACCCGGCGCCTCCTACGGGGCGCGGGCGCGGCCGGCCGACACGAAGAAGCTGACGCTGATAACCGATGAGCTGCGCAAGGCGCTGCACGATCAGGCCGGGCTGGAGATCGTCGACACCGCGCCGAAGGCCGACGCGGTGGCGAAGGAGGGTCCGCTCTACAAATGCAACGGCTGCGCGGCGGACATCGGCAAGAGCCTGGGTGCGGACCTCGTCGCGACCGGTTATGTGGAGAAGGGATCGGGCCAGATCTTCAACCTGAACGTCACCATCGCCGAGGCCGGGACCGGCAAGGTGGTGCGCGGCGGGCAGGTCACGATCCGGGCCGACACCGACGACACCTGGGCGCACGCCATGCGCTGGGTGGTGAAGAACCGCCTGCTCGCCGAGCCGCTGCCCGGGAAGTCCTGAGATCTTCGTCAACGCCCTGAGTCATCCGTGTCCGCGTCCAACGCCCATCTCAGCCCCCTGCCCCGCCTGCTCGTCAGCATCCGCGATCCGGCGGAAGCCGAGGCCGCACGGCTCGCGGGCGCCGACCTGATCGACGCCAAGGATCCCGAGCACGGGGCCCTGGGCGCCCTCGATCCGGACCGGGTGCGCGAGATCGTGGCCCGCGTGGCCGGCGGGGCGGTCACCAGCGCGGTGGCCGATCCGGCGCCGGCCGCGATCGCCGCCATGGCGGCCACCGGCGTCGATTGGGTGAAGACCGGCCTCGACGCGGGCCGCCGGCGCGAGACCGCCGCCTTGGCGGGTCTGGCCGTGGCGGCGCCCGGACGCCTGATCGCCGTCCTGTTCGCCGAGGATGGTCCCGCGGCCGCGCTGGTTCCGGCCCTGGCCCAGGCCGGCTTCGCGGGCGCGATGATCGACACGGCCGGCAAGAATGGCGCGCGCCTGCCCGATCTCGCGCCGCCCGGCGATCTCGCGGCCTTCACGCAGGCCTGCCGCGCCCACGGCCTGATGAGCGGCCTCGCGGGGTCATTGCGCGTCATCGACATCGCGCCGCTCGCCGAACACGGGCCGGACTATCTCGGCTTCCGGGGCGGCCTGTGCCGCGACTTCGACCGCCGCAACGGCATCGATCCCCTGCGGATCGCCGAGGCCCTGCGGGCGCTCCGCCCCAATCAGCGGGATGCCGCGTGATCTCGGTCATCAAGATCGGCGGCAGCCTGGAGGCGGATCCGCATCGCCGCCGCGCGCTGCTGGCCGAGATCGCCGACGGCGCCTTCGGACGCTGCATCGTGGTGCCGGGCGGCGGGACCTTCGCGGGTCTCGTGCGGGCCGCGCAGGTGCGGGAGGGATTCGACGACGCCGAGGCGCATCGCCGGGCGCTCGACGCCATGAGCGACGCCGCCGGCATCTTCCGCGGGATCGAGCCGCGCCTCGTGCAGACCCTGGAACCCTGGGCCGAGGCCGTCTCTGCCACGGCGCGCGTCTGGAACCCGCGCCCACTGCGCGCTGGGCATCGGGACATCCCCGAGACCTGGGACGTGACCTCCGATAGCCTCGCCCTCTGGCTCGCCGGGCGGGTCGCCGCCAGGCGCTGCGTGCTGGTGAAATCCGTCGACGCGCCGCCGGGGCAGGATGCCGCCGCCCTCTCCGCGAGCGGGCTCGTGGACGCCGCCTTCCCGGCCTTCGCGGGCCGCTACGGCGGCCCGATCGAGATCTGGGGGCCGAGCCGCCGGGTCGTCGTCGCGCCGCGGGATGCCGCGTGAGCGCGCCGGAGCACATCGTCTTCGTCACGGGCCGCCTCGCCCGGGCGCGGCTGGAGAAGGTCGCGGCCGGCTTGCCCGAAACCTTCCGCTGGAGCATCGCGGATGCCGGCGTGAAGGTCGCCGCCCTGATGACCGAGGAGATCATCCGCCGCCGGGTCGAGCTGCCCGCAGGCGCGACCCGGGTGATCCTGCCGGGCCGCTGCCGGGCGGACCCGGAGCACCTCGCCGCCCATTTCGGCGTGCCGGTGGAGCGCGGGCCCGACGAGGTGGTCGATCTCCCGGCTTGGCTCGGGCTCTCGGCCCGGAAGGTCGATCTCTCCCGCCACGACCTGCGGATCTTCTCCGAGATCGTCGATGCCTCGAAGATGAGCGTCGCCGAGATCCTGGCCAAGGGGCAGGACCTCGCCCGGAGGGGCGCCGACGTGATCGACCTCGGCGGTCTGCCCGACACGCCGTTCCCGCACCTGGAGGACTCCGTGCGCGCGCTGAAGGGCGCCGGGCTCAAGGTCAGCGTCGATTCCTTCTCCCGCGAGGAGCTGGCCCGGGGCGCCGGAGCCGGGGCCGACTTCCTGCTGAGCCTCAACGAGGACACCCTCGATCTCGCCTTCGAGACCGACGCGGTGCCCGTGCTGGTGCCGACGCGCCCCGACGACCTGCCCTCCCTCGACCGGGCGATCGAGCGGATGCGCGAGGCCGGGCGCCCGTTCCTCGCCGATCCGATCCTGGAGCCGATCCACCACGGCTTCGTGGATTCAATTGCCCGCTACCGCGACACCCGCGCCCGCTGGCCCGACATCGCCATGATGATGGGCACCGGCAACCTCACCGAACTCACGGAGGCGGATTCGCTCGGCGTCACCGCCCTCCTCGTCGGCATGTGCTCGGAGCTGGCAATCCGGAACGTGCTGATCGTGCAGGTCTCGAACCACACCCGCCGCACCGTCGAGGAGCACGACGCGGCCCGGCGGGTGATGTACGCCGCCAAGGCGGATTCGGCCCTGCCCAAGGGCTACGGCCGGGCGCTGCTGGCGCTTCACGACAAGCGGCCCTTCGTGCAGACCTCCGAGGAGATCGCCCAGGCCGCCGCGGAGGTGCGCGATCCAAATTACCGGATCGCCGTCGCGGAGGATGGCATTCACGTCTACAACCGCCACATCCACAGGGTCGGCACCGACGCGATGGCGTTCTTCCCCGAACTCGACGTCGCCAGCGACGGCGCCCACGCCTTCTATCTCGGCGCGGAGCTCGCCAAGGCCGAAACCGCGTGGCGGCTCGGCAAGCGCTACGTGCAGGATGAGCCCCTGGATTGGGGCTGCGCCGCCGACGCCGAGGTCGAGGACGCGACCGCATTCAAGAAGGCCGGCCGCACGCGCCATTCCGGCTCCGACGCGCCGCCGCCGGGCACCCGGGATGCGCGGCTGGTGAAGCCGGAGGCCGACGCCGCGCCGCCGGAGACTATCCCTGAGGAGGCGGCCCGCGCCGAGGCTTCGCCAGAGCGCCCGCAGGGGCCGAAAACGAAGCTGGTCTGCGGCCGGCTGGTGCCGGTGGACCAAGCGTGAGCCGATGCCGCTGATCCTGGAAACCATCGTCACGACGCTCTCCCCCGCGGGCGAGCTGCACCTCGTGCCCTTCGGGCTGATCGGCGAGGAGGACGGCTACGTGCTGGCGCCGTTCCGGCCTTCGCCGACCATTGCTAATCTGGAGGCGAATCCCTGCTTCGCGGCCTCCAGCCCCCGCGACATCCGGGTGATCGCCGGGGCGGTCACCGGGCGGCGTGAATGGCCGACCTTGGCCTGCGATGCGATCGCAGGCCGGCGCCTCGCCGACAGCTTCGGCCACGCCGAGTTCGAAGTCGCATCGATCGAGGATCACGAGAGCCGCCCGCGCTTCCGTGGCCGCATGGTCCACAGCGAAGCCCACGCGCCCTTCATCGGCTATAACCGCGCGCAGGCAGCGGTCTTGGAGGCCGCTATTCTTTCGACCCGGCTCCACATGCTGGAACCCGAGAAGGTGTTGACGGAGATGGCCTACCTCGCCATCGCCGTGGGCAAGACCGCCGGACCCCGCGAGCGCGAGGCCTGGGGCTGGATCGAGGACAAGGTCGCGGCGGCCCTCGGCCCCGAGGCGCGGATCCTCGGTCGCGACGACCGCTGAGGGCGGGAGGAGAAGGACACGATGAAGAAAATCACCCTGGCCTTGGCGGCCACCGCGGCGCTCGTCGCCGCGACGGCGCAGGCCCATGGTCCGACCCGGCGCAAGATCCAGGAGTCGATCGAGATCAACGCGCCGGCCGACAAGGTCTGGGCGGTGGTCGGCGATGTGAAGAACGCCGATTGGATGCAGAACGTCACCAAGACCGAGCTGAACGGCGATCCGGCCGGCAAGTTCAAGCGGGTGCTGACGCTCAAGAACGGCGATCAGATCCAGGAGACCAGCAACAAGTACAAGCCCGAGGACAAGCTGTTCTCGTACTACATCGACAAGGTCGACGTGAAGGATCTGCCGGCCAACGATTATTCGGCGACGATCACGGTCGAGCCCGAGGGCGACGCCAAGTCGAAGGTCGAGTGGAAGGCCGCCTTCTACCGCGGCTACATGAACAATGATCCGCCACCCGAGCTCAACGATGAGGCCTCCGAGAAGGGCGTCGGCGACTGGATCAAGGCGAGCCTCGCCAACCTGAAGGCCAAGGTCGAGAAGGGCTCGTGACGTTCGGCCGGGCGGCGCTCGCCGCCGCCCTCGCGCTCGTCGGAAGCGTTGCCCGCGCCGAGCCGGCGCGGGAGGCGATCGTCACCGCGCAGCTCGGCGGCGCGGTCGAGGTGGTGGATCTTGCCGCCGGCAAGGTCGTGCGCCGGATCCCCGTCGACGGGGCGCCGGCCGGGATCGCCCTCTCGGCGGATCGCAGGCGCGCCTACGTGACCCGTCCCGAGGGCCATGGCGTCGCGGTCCTGGATCTCGACGCCGGCAAGGTCCTGTCCGAGGTGCCGCTGCCCGGCGGCCCGCTCGGCATCGCGGCCGACCCGCGGGGGGGCCGGGTCTACGTCGCCGACTGGTACGGGCACCGCCTGTTCGTCCTCGACGAGCGCGGCGGAACCCTGGTTCCGGACGGCGAGATCGCGGTCGGGGCCTCGCCCTCGGGGATCGCAGTCAGCCCCGACGGGGCGACGCTCTACGTCGCCAACCGGGAGGCCAATACGGTCTCGGTCGTGGACGCGGTGGCGCGCCGCGAGACCGCGACCATACCGGTGGGCCAACACCCGTTCGGCATCACCCTCGACGCGCCGGCCGGCCGCGCCTACACGGCCAACGTCACCGGCGACGACGTCTCGGTGATCGATCTCGCGGCGGGCCGCGAGATCGGGCGGGTCCCGACAGGCCGGCGGCCCTACGTGATCGCGCTCAGCCGAGGGCGCGGCTTCGTCACCGATCAATACGCCGGCAGCGTCACGGTCTTCGATCTCGGAACGCTCAAGCCGATCACCGACATCGATGTCGGCGATCACCCGGAGGGCATCGGCGCCGACGCGGACGGCCGCCTGTACGTCGCCAACTGGGGCGACAACACCCTGAGCGTCCTCGACGCGGCCACGCTCAAGGTGATCGGAACCCTAGCGACCGGTGACGGACCGCGCTCGTTCGGGGCCTTCCTGCGCTGAAGGTCCTGACAGCCGAGCCGCCCTCACAGGGACTCGCGATGCGGCCCCCGCCGGTAGGCGATACGGGCGGCGACCAGCGCGCCGCCCAGCTGCAGGAGGCCGGTCTCCCCCAGGTCAGAGGGTCCGAGATGGGCCTGAATCAGGACGCGCGTGAACGCGTTCAGGGCGAGCAGGGCCAAGCAGAAAGCCGCTGCGGCCAGCAGGCTGGCGACGAACTCGGGCATGGATGCGCTCCCGTTTCGAACGGGAGCATCGTAGCAAGCCATGCGCCAAGGCCAAGCTGCGCGGCCGGAGGTCTCAGCGCCCCCGCGACGGCGCAGCCGGTCTGGCCTCGGCAGCCGGCTTGGCCTGTGCCGCCGGCGCCGGGCGCGGCGTCTCGACGGCGAGCCGCTTCACCGGCCAACCATCGCTCCAGCGCTCCATATCGGCGAGCCGCGGGTTGTTCTTGAGCACCGTCGCGTCCGAGCCCGCGAAGGCCGCGGCGGCCGCGAGGTCGAAGGTCTTCCAGAAGCCGAGGTAATCCAGCGCATCCACCCGGGCGACGTTGACCTGGGACACCAACGTCTGCTGCTCGCCCGTAAGCGCCATGTCGGGCGACCAGCGGAACGGTGGCGGCCTCGGCGTGTCCTTCGGCGCATCCTTGGGCTCAGGCGCCGGCTTGATGGCGCCACCATCGTAGGCCGTATCGACCCCCGCCGGCGCCGCCAGCGTTGCGGTGAGCGCCGGAAAACCGTGATCGTCCGAGAGGATCCGCACGAACAATTTGCGATCCACCGGCACGGAACTCGCTTCACGCAACAGGCGCTTTGCGGCGAAATCCGCAGCCCGCGTATCCTTGTCGCCCACCATGGTCACGATGATGGTTGCGGGGTCGATCGCGGAGAGGTCGCCGAGCGCGATGCCCCGCGATTTCGCTCCGCTGGCGATGCCGCCGGGCGTCACCGCGAAGACGAGTTTCGGTACGGGCAAGCCCCGGGCCTTCGCGTCCGCCGCGAGATCCATGGCCATGGGCGCACCGGCCAGATGGCCGATCATCGCGACGCGGCCGAGATCGGGCTTGGCTTCGCTATCCGCGGCGAGATCCGCCAGGGCGGCCTTGACGAGCGATTCAGCGTTGGCCGGCGCATCGGCGGGACGCGTCCGGTTCACCTCCTGAAAGCGCGGCAGGATGACGAGCCAGCCCTGGCGAGCCAGGTGATCGATCCAGGCCCCGTAGCTCTGGGGATTCACGATGCCCCAGCCATGCAGGAACACGGCGACCGGCCGACCGGCCTCGGGAGCGGGTCCTGCCGTGTAGAAGGCGTAGGTGCCCGTGGCGCCGCGTCCGAGGAGGCGTTTGACCACGGTAGCCTTGCGATCTCCGACGCCCCCCGCGCCGTCGGCCGGTTGAGGTGGCGGCGTCGCCGCCTCGGCCGACAGCGTTCCGGCCAGGATCATGATCGCGGCCGCGGCGAGCGACGCACGAATAGCGGGAAGACGCATGAAGGGCTCGATTGAGAAACGCCTACGCCGGCAGGGTTGCTGCCGCTGAATAGCAGATTCTCACGCCTTGGCGACCCGGTCCGGCCGATACAGCCGCTGTGCAAAGGACGCTGGGCGGGGCCGACGAGACCGAACTGGACATTGTTCACATTCGACACGTGACCGCGCGTAAACTTTTTCTACGCTGTTCGAAGATCTGTATCTCTACAGACAATCCCGCGCGTCTGGCCGATTTCGATCGGCCCGTTTTCGAGACATTTGGGGGTGTCCCGCCTTTGCAGACCGGACTCGCCAGTGACCCGACTGCGCGGGACGCGGCTCCCGTCTCCGGAACTCAGGCGGTCCGATCATGCCCGGCCGCGTGCGCAGGGTCGAGCCGGCGCGCCAGCGCCGTCAGCGCGTGAGGCAGAGCGTCGTCAGCCTCGCCGTAGACGTTGCGCAGCTCGTCGCGCAGGGAGTCGAGGACAATCACTTCGGCAGCTTCGGACGTGTCCGACGTCCCGGGACGGCGCAAGGAATCCGCGTGATTGGCCGCGACGATCTTCATGACGACGCCTGCAATCCCTTGTTGTGCGAGAAGCCCGGCGCCGCGCTCCGGGTGTGGCTTCAACGACGCCGATGCTTCAAGTTTCCAGGCCCGGGCTGATAATTTTGCCACCGGGGCCGATGATCGACGGACCGGTGCTGCCCGACGGACGACCCGCCGCCTGCTCGACCCAGGCCAGGATATCCTCGGCGCGCCAGGGCTTTGGAATGAAGGTCGCGGATACTCTCAGGTCGCTCGGCTGGTCGCCTGCATCGCCGGATGTCAGGAGCACGCGCACCCGCGGCCAAGTCACACCGATGATCCGCGCCAGCTCGAAGCCTCCGATCGGACCGGGTGTGCGCACGTCCGAGAAGACGACGCTCACCTCGTCCGCCCGATCGTTGAGGATGGCGAGCGCGCGGTCCGCCGTTTCAGCCTCGATCACGGTGAAGCCGGTATCCTCCAAGAGCGTAGCCGCGAGGAAACGCTCGTCGGGCTGGTCCTCCACGACGAGGATGACGGGCTTCTGGCCGGTCTGTACCGAATCGCTCATGGGCCAGGACACTCTACAGGGGCTGAACGGCGGCCGCCGCAATCGGTTCAACGCATTCTCGCGGCGGTGGGCCGGACCCGCGCAGGCACGGAGCCTCCTGTGATCCTTGCATAATAAAGAAGTTGTGTTTGTGTCCTGAGTAACACAGCCTTCCAGGAACGCCCGGATACGGCCCCAGGACCGTCTCCGGGATCGAAGAAGCGCGTCACCCGACGCCGTGCGCCTTCAGGAAGGCGAGTGCGCGCGCCCATCCGTCTTCCGCCGCCGCCTGGCGGTAGCTGGGGCGGTAATCCGCGTGGAAGCCGTGCGGCGCGTCGGGATAGATCACCAGTTCGACGGTTCTCCCCGCTGCCTTCGCACGGTCCCGCGCTTCCTCCACGGAGGCGACGGGGATGCCCGTATCGGATCCGCCGTAGAGCCCGAGCAGCGGCGCGTTGATCTCAGCGGCGACGTCGCCGGCCGTGCGCGGCTGGATGTCCGTGCGATCGCCGCCCACCGGCCCATACCAGGCTACGGCCGCCTTCAGGTCGCGACGGTGCGCCGCGTAGAGCCACACGTCGCGTCCACCCCGGCACCATCCCATGGCCGCCAGCCGCTGGCCGTCGCCTTTGGCGGCCGAGGCGGCCCAGGCTGCCGTCGCGTCGAGGTCGCTGATCCACTGCGCGTCCGGCGTCTTCGAAATGATGTCGCGGATGATGATCTTCGGATCGGTCATCGTCGTGAGATCGCCCTGCCGGGCATACAGCTCGGGTGCGACCGCGCAGTATCCGGCTTTGGCGAGGCGGCGGCAAATATCCTTGATGTAATCGTGGACGCCGAAAATCTCCTCGATCACCAGCACGATCGGGAACGGGCCCGTCCCCTCCGGAACCGCGCGATAGGCCGGCATGGGTCCGTCCGCCGCCGGGATCTTCACCTCACCCGCCTCGATGCCGGCGGTATCGGTGTGGATGACCTGCGCCTCGACACGGGTGGTCGCGAGCGTCAGGCCGCTCATCAGGCTGGTCATGACAAAGCCGCGCCGCGACAGCGGCGGATTTATCAGCCCCTCAAGCCCCGCGATGCTGCCGACCGCGCCCTGCTCCGCCATGCTGGTACCTCCCTGATCCCTCTGGGAAGGGGTACCGTGTTTGGCGGCGATCGTCTCCCCGCAGGAGGCCGGCGCGTCCTATTGCCCGACCGCCCCCGGCTGAGCCGCCTGCGGCATCACGCGCCTGCGGCGGTGAGCGTGCGGATCGCGGGTCGGGCCGTAACCCGGATCGATGCCGGCACCTCCCGCGGCTGCAGCATGTCGGCCAGCGTCACGAAGGTTTCCGCCGCCGGCGAGACCACCGCACGGATCCCGTAGCCGAGGGCGAACGAGCGGATCAGCTCCGCATCGCGGGGAATGCCGAATCGGTCGAGGGCTGCCAGGAACGCCTCGCGGAACAGGCTCGGCCGGCACCAGCGCTTCTCGGCCATCTGAAGGGGCCAGTCCCAGAGACCCTCGGCGCGCCGGGCCGCGAGGGCGTCGCGCGCGATGAAGTATCCCGTATCCCTGTGCTCGATCCCGTCCGCCTGGACGGACCAATCGTCATTGCCGAACAGCTCGGCCTCGGCCACGTCGCTCATCGGGTCCTCCGCGCCGTCCCGGCATTCCGAAGCATCGGAACATTGCCGGAACACTGGCGCGGATCACGGCGTCGGTCAAGGTACTTGTTCCCGGTGCGTTCGCTTTGTGCCCGCCGCGTCAACGTCCGCGGAACATGCCGTGCTCGACCCGGTCGCCGGGCTGGATCCCGAGCTTGGCCGCCGTGCCGGCATTGAGTTCCAGCACCGCGAGAACCGGGCTGCCCGAGGGGATGATCGCCGTGGACAGAGGCTCCGTATCGGCGGCGATGCGGCTGACGGTGCCGTCGGGCCGGATGAAGACCATGTCGAGGGGGAGATAGGTGTTCTTCATCCACATGGTGACGGGCTCGTCCCGCTCGAAATCGAACAGCATGCCGTGATCGGCCGCCATGTGCCGGCGGAACATCAGACCGCGGGACCGCCCGGCATCGTCGCGCATGACCTCGACGGCGAAGCGCTTCGGCCCCGACTTCGTGACGATCGTCAGCGGCTCCGTCTTCGCGGTCGCGGCCTCGGCCGGCGCCTGAGCGTAGGCCGTCGAAACCGGATGGGCTGAACTCAGGCCGAGGCTGACGACGGCCGCGGCCGCCGCGAAGCGGGACAGGATTCTCACAGGCTGAAGCCTCTCGTGGGTCGATGCGCGGGGTACCCGCTGCTCGCCGTTCACATAGGCCAGGAAGCCGGCTGGGGGAATCCGCCCGCACCCCGACCGGTCGAGGCGGGACCGCCTCAATGTGACGCCGGGAGCGTCCCGTCGATCAAGCGGACCTCGGCTGCCATGACGCCCTTCGAGCCGTCGCCGTAGCGCACCAGGACCGCCTCGCCCGGCTTCAACTCGGCGATCCCGTACCGGCGCAGCGTTTCCATGTGCACGAAGATGTCGGGCGTGCCGTCGCCGCGGGTCAGGAAGCCGAAGCCGCGCAACCGGTTGAACCATTTCACCACGGCGGTTTCCAGCCCGCTCGTCGGCGTCACGGTCACGTGCGTGCGCGGCAGCGGCATCTCCGCGGGATGGACCGCCGTCGCCTGATCGAGGGAGATCACCCGGAAGGCCTGCCAGCCGCGGGGCCGTTCCACCGCCTCCACGACGATGCGCGCCCCCTCGCTGGCTGCCTGGTAGCCGTCGCGCCGCAGGCAGGTGACGTGCAGCAGGATGTCGGGCGCGCCGTCGTCCGGCACGATGAATCCGAAGCCCTTGGCGACGTCGAACCACTTGATGTGGCCCGCCACTTCGACGAGCTCCAGCGCCTCGTCCGCGCGTGGTCCCGTCTCGCCACCGCGCGGATTCACGCCCCGATCAGGGTTCTCCGGCCCGGATCCGCGTTCGTCAGACATGGCCGAACAACCTACCCTGAATCACGCCGCGCCGTTTCCCGGCAAGATTAACGAAGTCCTGACTCGCGGGAAGCCCGTTTCGCCGGCACGGGAGTGTGACCGAGTTGCAATCTCGGTGGGTGTATGCGCGGCGGCAACAGTCGTTCCACCGCAAACGGCATGCGCAAACGCATTGCGGCGCGACCATCCCGGCGCGCTTCACGTTTCCGAGAGACCGGCTCTCGGCGACGCTTCCTGGCCCCGCGGTAGGCCCTTGGCAGGTCCCGGGCCGCCGTGATTTGGGTTCGCCGTCATGTCGGTCGACGTAGCCCCCATCCTCCGCCCCCTCGATTCCCCTGCCGGGGCCCGGTGGGACCGACTGCCGGTGATCGATGCGGCGCGGGCCGCGGCCCTCATCGCCATGGCGAGCTATCACACCCTATGGGACGTGGGATACCTGAGGCTGACCGCCGAGAATTACGCCGTGACGCCGGCCGGGCGTCTCGCCGCCGAGATGATCGCCGGCAGTTTCCTCGTGCTCGTCGGTGTCGGGCTCGTGCTGATGAACGGTCGGGGGATCCGGCCTCGGCCGACTCTGCTGCGCCTCGCGCGCATCGGCGGCGGCGCCCTCCTGGTGACCCTGGGCACGTGGCTGGCGTTTCCGGACGCCTATGTGTTCTTCGGCATCCTGCACTGCATCGCCGTCTCGAGCGTGCTGGGGCTCGCCTTCCTGTTCCTTCCCGTCCCGGTGACGGCGCTCGCGGCGGCACTGGTGCTCGCGGCACCGCATCTCGTGCATGCGGCATTCCTCGATGCGCCTGAACTCTTCTTCCTCGGCCTCGGCGCGGCGATGCCGCGAACCAACGATTACGTGCCGCTCTTTCCGTGGTTCGGGCTGGTGCTCGCCGGGATCGTCCTCGGCCGGATCGGGCTACCCAGGCTCGCCGGCTCGCGCATCGGCGCCTGGATTCCCCATTCCGCGCCCGGCCGTGGCCTGACCTTCCTGGGACGCCACAGCCTCACCTTCTACCTGATCCATCAGCTGGTGCTGCTAGCACTGCTGACCGGCCTGGTGACGGTGACAGGTCCCAATCCGCGCGCGGGCTTGCGGGCGTTCCGGGCCGATTACGTGACGATCTGCACCCGCACCGGTGGCGAGCCGCCGCTCTGCCGGATCGCCGCCCGCTGCACATCGGATGCGTTGCTGCGCGAGGATCTTTTCCGCGAGGATGGCCGTCCGTTCAGCCCGCTGGAGCGGCTGCGCGCCCAGGCGCTCTCGCAGGGCTGCTACGCCTCCCTCGAGAACGCCGCGCACGCACCGCGCTGAGGCCGGCAGCGGTCCGGCCGATCGATCCGGTCAGTCCTTGGCGCGCTCGACGTAGGATCCGTCCGCCGTCATGACGACGATGCGCGTCCCGGCCGCGATGTGGGGCGGCACGGTCGTGCGCACGCCGTTCGAGAGCGTGGCGGGCTTGTAAGACGAGGAGGCGGTCTGCCCCTTCAGGACCGGCTCGGTCTCGGTGACCTCCAGCGTCACGCGCTGCGGCAGCTCGATCGTCAGCGGCACGCCGTTATGGACGGACAGCATGACGGCCATGCCCTCCTGGAGGTAGGGCGCGGCGTCGCCGACCACATCCTCCGGAACCGCGATCTGCTCGTAATTCTCGGGGTTCATGAAGTGGAACCCCTCGCCGTCGCTGTACAGGAAGGTGTGCTCGCGATCCTCCACGAAGGCGCGCTCGACCTGCTCGGTCGTCCGGTAGCGCTCGGACACCTTCACGCCGTCCGTGATCCGGCGCATGTCGAGCTGGGTCACCGGCGTGCCCTTGCCGGGATGGATGTTCTCGGCGAACAGGATCACGTAGAGCTTGCCGTCCTTCTCGACGACGTTGCCCTTGCGGAGCGTTGAGGCGATCACCTTCACGGAATTGCGTCCTGCATTGACATGGGGGGCGGCACGCGCCAAGCGCGGGCGCTGCATCTCGGACCCCGCCACTATCGCATCTGCGTCCCGGTTGCCAGCGGGCGGCCGATTTGTCGTTGTGAGCCGGGGATGGAGCGCGTCGCGGCCGAGGATGGGGATGGGCCGGAGCGACCCGATCATGACAGGCGCAGCGTCTTCGCCCGTGTCCGAGCGCCCAGCGTGCTGACGAGCCCGCCCTCCCCCTGGTGGGCCGCCGAGCGCCACGCCGATCGCCGGCCGGCGCTGATGCAGCGCAACCGCCTCACCGCGGCGTTCCGGGCCTGGTTCGCCGAGCGGGATTTCGTCGAGGTGGAGGCGGCCTGCCTGCAGGTCTCGCCGGGCAACGAGGCGCATCTCTCGGCCTTCGCCACCGAGGCCGTGGGCGCCAGCGGCGCGCGCACGCCGCTCTACCTGCACACCTCGCCCGAATTCGCCTGCAAGAAGCTGCTGGCGGCCGGCGAGACGCGGCTGTTCAGCCTCGCCCGGGTGTTCCGGAACCGCGAACGGGGGCCGCTGCACCATCCCGAATTCACGATGCTCGAATGGTACCGGGCTGGAGCGCCCTACACGACCCTCATGGCGGATTGCGCCGACCTGCTGCGGCTTGCCGCCACCACGACCGGCGCGCGCCGCTTCACGTATCGCGGCCGCGACGCGGACCCCTTGGCGGAGCCCGAGCGGCTGACGGTGGCCGAGGCGTTCGATCGCCTTGCCGGGATCGATCTGCTCGCCACCGTGTCGCGCACCGGCGAAACCGACCGGGACGCCCTCGCAGGCGCGGTGGCCAACGCCGGTCTGCGGGTCGCGCCGGACGACACCTGGGCCGATCTCGTCTCGCGGGTCCTCGTGGCGCGGATCGAACCGCATCTCGGGATCGGGCGACCGACGATCCTGTGCGAATATCCGGTGAGCGAGGCGGCGCTGGCCCGGCCGGCACCGCATGACGGGCGCGTCGCCGAACGGTTCGAGCTGTATGTGTGCGGCGTCGAACTCGCCAATGCCTTCGGGGAGCTGACGGATCCGGGCGAGCAGCGCCGCCGCTTCGAGGCTGAGATGACGGAGAAGCTGCGCGTGTACGGCGAGCGTTACCCGATCGACGAGGAGTTTCTGGCGGCCCTGGCCGTCATGCCGGACGCCTCCGGGATCGCCCTCGGCTTCGACCGGCTGGCGATGCTGGCCTGCGGCGCGACCCGCATCGAGGATGTGATCTGGACCCCCGTCGCGGAGACTCAGGCGTGACCCATGCCCTGCGCAGCACCGACGATCTCGCCGATGCCGGCCTGATCTCAGGCGTCGAGGCCGACATGCTGCGCGCGATTCTGGACCGCTACGCCGTCTCGCTGACGCCCGACATGGCCGAGTTGATCGATCCATCGGACCCCGATGATCCGATCGCCCGGCAATTCGTGCCCTCGGTCGAGGAAGGCCGGGTCGAACCCGAGGAACGCGCCGACCCGATCGGCGACGCTGCCCACGCGCCCGTCGCCGGGATCGTCCACCGCTACCCCGACCGCGTGCTGCTCAAGCCGCTGCATGTCTGTCCCGTCTATTGCCGCTTCTGCTTCCGGCGGGAAATGGTCGGGCCGAACGGGCTCGGAACGCTGAGCGAGGCCGAGCTGGAGGCCGCTGTCGCGTATATCGCGCAGGATCCGCGGATCTGGGAGGTCGTGCTCACCGGCGGCGACCCGTTCGCGCTCTCGGCCCGGCGCCTCGGCGATATCGCGGAGCGGCTCTCGGCCATCGCGCATGTGCGCGTCCTGCGGATCCACACCCGCGTGCCCGTCGTCAAACCCGACAGCGTGTCGGAGGATCTCGTGCGGGCGCTGCGCCGATTCGGGCGCGCCGTTTTCGTCGCCCTGCACGCGAACCACGCGCGCGAATTCACGCCAGCCGCACGGGCGGCCTGCGCCCGGCTGGTCGATGCCGGCATCCCGATGGTGAGTCAGACCGTGCTGCTGCGCGGCGTCAACGACGAGGCCGGGACCTTGGAGGCCCTGATGCGGACCTTCGTCGAGAACCGGATCAAGCCCTATTACCTGCACCACGGCGATCTCGCGCCGGGCACGAGCCACCTGCGCACGGGCCTCGCCGCGGGACAGGCCCTGATGCGGACCCTGCGCGGGCGGCTCTCGGGCCTCGCCCAGCCGACTTACGTGCTCGACATTCCCGGCGGTCACGGCAAGGTGCCGGTGGGGCCCAACTACCTGTTCGAAACCGAAGACGGGCAGCGCGTGACCGACCCGGACGGGCGCGACCACGCCTATCCGCCGAAAGCGTGAGCATGAAGGCGTGACGATGCGCAAACTCTGGGGACGACTCACCTCGGTGAACGTGCAGAAGGCGGTCTGGGGGCTCGACGAAGCCGGGCTCGTCTACGAGCGGATCGACGCGGGCGGCGCCTTCGGGATCGTCTCCGATCCCGCCTACCGGGCGCTGAACCCGAACGGGCTGGTGCCGACGCTGGAGGAGGACGGCTTCGTCCTCTGGGAGTCGAACGCGATCCTCCGCTACCTGGCGGCGACCTGCCCCGCCCTCGGCTTACCCGAAGATCCCCGCGCCCGCGCCCATGTCGATCAGTGGCTCGACTGGCAGGCCACGACCTTCACGCCGGCCATGCGCGACGCCTTCTGGCAGCTCTTCCGCGCGCCCGAGCCCGACCGCGCCCTCATCGCCCAGTCGCTGAAGAACACGGAGGCTCAGGCGGCGATCCTCGACGCGCATCTGGCGGATCGGGATTACGTGGTCGGCGACCGCTTCGCGATCGCCGACATCGCCCTCGGCTGCGCGGCGCATCGCTGGCTGAACCTCCCGGCCGAGCGCGTCGAGCGCCCGGCCCTGCGCCGGTGGTACGAGCGGATCGCCGCCCGGCCGGGGGCGGCCAAAGCTCTGGGCGAGCCCATCGGCTGAGCGTTCCGGCGGGCTTGCCGTCGCGCGCGCCGGATCCACCTTGGCACAGTGTGCGGCGCTGATCGCACCGCTTTCAGGAAGCCCCGATGGCGATCGACCCGACCCTGCGCGACGCGCTCTCCGCGGTGACAGCCGCAAGCCTCGCCCGCGCCCTGGCGCGGGCCGGCGTCAAGGCGTTCAGCCCGCGGGGCCTGTCGGCCGGCGGCGGCGGAACCGCGATCGGGACCGCCTACACGCTCCGGATGATCCCGACCCGGGACGATGCTGCGGGCGATCTCGCCGCCGCGATCGAGGCTGTTCCCGAAGGCGCGGTCGTGGTGATCGATGCCGCCGGGTCGGGTCTGGCCCTGCCCTTCGGTGCCATCCTGTCGGCCCGGCTCGCCCAGCGCGGTGCCGTGGGCCTCGTCACCGATGCGGCCCTGTCCGAGGCGATCGGCCTGCCGCATTGGAGCGCGCCCCAGGGCGGGGTTGGGACACTCGCGCTCGTCGGCACGCAGCAACCCGTCGCGTGCGGCGGGGCCGCGATCCATCCCGGCGACATCGTCGTCTGCACCGAGGCCGGGATCGTGGCGCTGCCCGCCGCCATCGCCGAGCGGATCGCCTTTGAGGCCGTCGAGCAGCAGCGCCTCGATCTCTGGATCCAGCGCGAGGTCGAACGCGGCGAGAGCCTCGCCGGCCTCCTGCCCCCGGATGCGGCGGCGCTGGAGCGGTTCCAGGCGGAGACGAAGACGGCGTGAGCGCCGCGTTCTTCCCGCTCTCGAAGGTGATCTACTTCCTGATCACCCCGTCGAATTTCTTCATCTTCGCGGTCCTGATCGGCGTCCTGCTGCTTCTGACGCGGCTTCGGCGGACCGGCTCTGTCCTCGCGCTGCTGGGCGCCGCCGGCTTGGCCCTTGGAGGATTGACTCCCCTCTCGGAGGCGGTCCTTCTCCCCCTCGAACAGCGCTTTCCGCCATTCCCGACGGACGGCCCGCCGCCCGCGGGCATCATCGTGCTCGGCGGTGGGATCGAGTCCGGCCTGTCCGAGGCGCGGGCGCAGATCGTCGTCAACGATGCCGGCGAGCGGCCGATCTATCTGGCCGATCTGGCCCGGCGCTACCCGGCGGCCCGGCTGGTCTTCTCCGGCGGCAGCGGCTTCATCGGGGGCGGGATCGCGGAGGCCGACATCGTCAGCCGGCAGGCCGATACGATCGGCGTGCCCCGCACGCGCCTCATCTTGGAAAACCGCTCGCGCAACACCCGTGAGAACGCGACGTTCACGGCGGCGCTGGTGCAGCCGAAGCCCGGCGAGCGCTGGCTCCTCGTGACGTCGGCCTGGCACATGCCGCGGGCGGTCGGATGCTTCCGGCAGGCCGGGTTTGCGGTCGACGCCTTCCCGGTCGACTACCGGACGCGCGGCTGGGGCGACCTGACCCGCTTCAACGGCTTCGCCTCGGACGGCCTGCTCCAGCTCGACCTGGGGGTGAAGGAGTGGATCGGCCTCGCGGTCTACCGGTGGGCGGGCTACACGCCGGACTGGCTGCCGGGGCCGGAGGTGCCTGCGGGCAGCGCCAGCCGGTAGATTCCCCGAAAGTCGTCGGGGTCCACCGGCTTGCCCTTGCGCAGGATCGCGACGCGGCCCGCATGGGCGAGGCGCACCGCAACACGCCGCACCGGCTGCATCAGGGGACCCCACCCGTCCGGATGCGGGCCGCCGAGCGCCCGGGCGACCTCGGAGGGGCAGACGGTCTTCTCCGCTCCGCGCGCAGCCACGAGGCCGAGCATGGTCTGCTCGATCGCCGTGTCGTCCGGTCTCGTCTCGGTCATATCCGGGCCTCTTCCAGGGACGGCAGGAGCGGCCCCTCGTGGGGACCCTCTCCGGCTTCGATCAGCGCCGAGCGGATCTCGGAGGCGAACTGCCGCCGCCACATGATGATCACCACCGCCGATGTCGAGACGAACAGCACGTAGGGGCTGATGAACCAGCCGAGATACGCCAGCGCGAAGAAGAAGGCACGCTGCCCGCGCGCGAAGTGGCGGCCGGCGCTGACATTCATCGCGGCGAGCCGCCGCACGGCCCGCAGCATCTCGGCCTCGCTCGCCCCGGACCCTTTCGGCGGCACCGCGCCGAGCAGGATCGCCGCATAATTGAACAGCCGATAGGCCCAGGCGAACTTGAAGAAGGCGTAGACGAAGACCAGCGCGAGTCCGGCGACTTTGAGCTCCCAGGTGAGCCGGCTAGCCACCATGCCGAACGGCAGCGTGGCGAACAGGTTCAGGACGTCGTCGCCGGAGCGCGACAGGGTGAGGACCGACCCGAGGGCGATCAGCGAGGTCGAGGCGAAGAAGGCGGTGCCGTTCTGAAGGGAGGCGTTGATCTGCGTGTCGACCACCCGGTTGTCACGGCCGATCACCTGCCGCGCCCAGTTGGAACGGTGGCCGTTCATGATCTGGCTGAGGGACACCATCCGGCCTCGGAGCCGGCCGACGGACAGCCCGTACGCCACCCAGGCGAGGATGAAGTACAGCAGCGCCCCGAGATCCAGGGGCGAGAACGCGGCCTGGCCGGCGGATAGATCGGTCATGGATGTCGAATAGCGTGTTCGCGCAGGGCCACGACGCATATCAGCCAAGAGACCGGCGCAGAAGCCGCACGCAAGACCAGTCGGTTCAGCCGCGCAGGATCTCGAAGCCGTCGCGCTCGGGCGGGGCGTCGCGCTCGCGCGCGGTGATGTCGGTGACGCTGGCGCCCGATGGTCCCGACCGGCACAGCATCAGCATCTCGGCCACGGCCTCCGGCGCGCCGCTGAAGACGGCTTCGACCGCGCCGTCGTCGCGGTTGCGTACGGAACCGGTCAGGCCGCGCGCCCGGGCCTCGCTCTGGGTCCAAGCCCGATACGATACGCCCTGCACCCGCCCCTTGATGACGACGGCGACCGTCCGTGTCTCACGCATGCAGATGCAAACCCACCAAAGGACCCGCGCATCTCTGCGCGGGCCCGGATTGCCTCACTCGGCCGCGATAGGGCGACGCACATTCGCGTCGATGACCGCCGACCGCGTCGCGCCGGTCCGTACATGGGTCGAGTAGAGCATCAGGCCGGTGAAGGCGATACCGCCGACGATGTTGCCGATCAGCGTCGGGATCTCGTTCCACAACAGGTAGTCCATGACCGTCAGATGGCCGCCCATGAGGATCGCCGACGGGAACAGGAACATGTTCACCACGGAGTGCTCAAAGGTCATGAAGAAGAACACCGTGATCGGCATCCACATGGCGATCACCTTGCCGGGCACCGAGGTGGACAGCATCGCGCCGATCACGCCGGTCGAGACCATCCAGTTGCACATCATGGCGCGGACGAAGAGGGTCAGCATGCCGGAGGCGCCGTACTTCTCGTAGCCCAGCGTCCGGGCCTCGCCGATGCCGGCGATCAGCTTGCCGACGGCGTTCGGCTCGGTGGCGAAGCCGAAGGTGAACACGATCGACATCATCACCGCGGTGGTGAGCGCGCCTGCGAAGTTGCCGAAGAACACCAGGGCCCAGTTGCGCGCGACGCCCGCCACGGTGACGCCGGGCCGCTTGTCGATCAGCGCCAGCGGCGTGAGCACGCAGACGCCCGTGAAGAGGTCGTAGCCCAGCAGGTACAGCATCGAGAAGCCGACCGGGAACAGCAGCGCGCCGACCAGCGGCTGGCCGGTGGTCTGGTTGATGGTGACCGCGAACGCGGCGGCGAGCGCCAGGATCGCGCCGGCCATGTAGGCGCGGATGAAGGTGTCCTTGGTGGCCATGAAGACCTTCGACTCTCCCGCGTCGACGGCCTTCTTCACGAAATCGGCGGGCGCCAGATACGACATACGAAACTCTCCCTCGCAGACGCGCGCTGATCGCCGTTGACCGACGGGCGTCCTTTGCAATTCTGAATGGCCGGTCGGGCGCGGTGAGGCTTTCCGCCCGCCAGCTCGAACGTGGGCAAGCATGTCGCGTACCAGTTGTGGCGCGATCAGGCCGGACAGCCGTGCGACCAACCGCTCAACTCCCGGATGTAGGCCGATGGCAGGTCCGCCGCGCGAGCCGCCGCCAGGACGGCGTTCAGGTATCCGGGCCGCGGACGACCGGGCGCGGTGGAGCAGCCGCGATAGATCAGGGCGCGCTTGACGCCCTTCGGGCTCCGGATCGGAAGAGAAGCCTTCGTATAGAGGCCGCCCGCCACGCCCTCGTAGCGGTCGAGCGCCGGGATGTCGCCGCCGGCGAGTTCCCAGAGCACGCCCCAGACGGTGTGCCGGGCATGACGCACCACCGTGGCGTAGCCTTCGCGCATGATGATGAAGCGGTGGCCCGGCAGATGCCCGACGCCGATCAGCCGCGAGACCGGGCAGCGCAGGGCCATCGCGGCGGCATCCATGTTGGCGCCGTAGGCGAAATAGAGGGGCATGCCGCGGCGATCAGCAGCCGCTGGGCCTCGCCATCGCGCCGCGGTCGGTGCGTCCCAAGGGATCGCCCGTGCAGGCGCGTGATGCCGCGTCGGCCACGGCCGGGGTGATCGTGGCGACCACGGACGCGCTGACGGTTTCCCCCAAACCCATGACCCGATGCTCCCGCGCGCGCCGCCCGAATCGATGTAAGAGGATCGCCGTGCAAAGCCAGACCGCCATGCGGAAGGCTGTTGCCGGAATCGGATTCACCGGCAACATCCGCCAGACCGCTTCCAGGCTATGATGCGGATCTGCTACAGCGGGCGGCGCGACCGAACCCGGCTGCGGTTTGTGCCCCCGCCGCTCCCGCGCTAAGGCAGCCGCGCCATGTCGCACAACACCTTCGGCCACCTGTTCCGCGTCACGACCTTCGGCGAGAGCCACGGGGTCGCGCTGGGCTGCGTGGTCGATGGCTGCCCCCCCGGCCTGCCGCTGGAGGCCGAGGAGATCCAGGCGGAGCTCGACCGGCGCAAGCCCGGCCAGTCGCGCTTCACCACCCAGCGCCGCGAGCCCGATCAGGTGAAGATCCTGTCCGGCGTCTTCGCCGACGACCGCACCGATGGACGCCAGCTCACCACCGGCACGCCGATCGCGCTGGTGATCGAGAATACGGACCAGCGCTCGAAGGATTATTCCGAGATCCGCGACAGCTACCGGCCCGGCCATGCCGACTACACCTACGACGCGAAGTACGGCATCCGCGACTATCGCGGCGGTGGCCGCTCCTCCGCCCGGGAAACCGCGGCGCGCGTGGCCGCCGGCGCCGTGGCCCGCAAGGTCATCCCGGGGATCACCATCCGGGCAGCCCTGATCCAGATGGGTCCGCACGCCATTGATCGCTCCCGCTGGGACTGGGCTGAGGTGGAGCGCAACCCGTTCTTCTGCCCCGACGCCGAGACGGCGAGCTTCTATGAGGAGTACCTCGACGCGATCCGGAAGGATGGCTCATCGGTGGGTGCCGTGATCGAGGTTGTGGCCGAGGGCGTCCCGCCGGGCCTCGGCGCGCCGATCTACGGCAAGCTCGACGCGGATCTCGCCGCCGCCATGATGTCGATCAACGCCGTGAAGGGCGTCGAGATCGGCGACGGGTTCGCAGCCGCAGCCCTGCGCGGCGAGGACAATGCCGACGAGATGCGCGCCGGGAATGACGGGCGCCCCCGCTTCCTCGCCAATCACGCCGGCGGGATCCTCGGCGGCCTCTCCAGCGGCCAGCCGGTGGTGGTGCGATTCGCTGTGAAGCCCACATCCTCGATCCTGACGGCGCGCCGGTCGGTCACCCGCGACGGCGCCGAGGTGGATCTCGTCACGAAGGGCCGCCACGATCCCTGTGTCGGCATCCGCGCCGTCCCGGTGGCGGAGGCCATGATGGCCTGCGTGCTCGCCGATCATTACCTGCGCCACCGCGGGCAGGTCGGGCCTCAGGCCTGATCCCGCTCCCGGCCCCACCATTTCGAGAATGCCCGTGCCCCACTGCACCGTCACCGAGGCCATCGCGGCCTTCGCCAAGGGCGAGATCGTCGTCGTCACCGACGACGACGACCGCGAGAACGAGGGCGACCTCGTCGTCGCGGCCTCGCTCTGCACGCCCGAGAAAATGGCGTTCATCATCCGCAACACCTGCGGCATCGTCTGCGCGCCGCTCACGCAGAGCGAGGCCAAGCGGCTGCACCTGACACCGATGGTCGCCTCGAACGACGCGCCGCTCGGCACCGCCTTCACGGTCACGGTGGATGTGAAGCACGGCCTGACCACGGGCATCTCGGCGGAGCAGCGTTGCAACACGGTCCGGGCGCTCGCCAACGGCAACATGGGCGCGGGCGATTTCGTGCGCCCCGGCCACGTCTTCCCGCTGATCGCCCGCGACGGCGGCGTGCTCATGCGGTCCGGCCACACCGAGGCCGCGGTCGATCTCTGCCGCCTGGCGGAGCTGCCTCCCGTCGGTGTGATCTGCGAGCTCGCCAATGACGACGGCACCGTGATGAAGGGGCCGCAGATCGAGGCTTTTGCCGAGAAGCATGGACTCAAGCAGGTCTCGGTCGCCGATCTCATCGCCTACCGGCAGGCCCGGGACCGGCTGGTGGAGCGGGTCGGGCATTTCCCGGTCCGGTCGAATCACGGCGACATGAACGCCTACGTGTTCTCGACGCCCTTCGAGACGATCCAGCAATTTGCCTTCGTGATGGGCGAGATCGGCGACGGGCGCGATGTGCTGGTGCGCCTCCATCGCTCCAACGTCGCGGCCGATGTGATCGGCGGTGGCAAGCAGATCGACGCGGTGCTGCGGCGCTTCGCGGCGGCCGGGCGCGGGGTGCTGGTCTATCTCCGCGACGGGACGGCGGGCGTGCCGGTCAACAGCGTGACCGAAGAGGGCACCGAGGCCCTGCGCGCGCGTCAATGGCGCGAGGTCGGCCTCGGGGCACAGATCCTGCGCGATCTCGGCGTCGTCTCGTTCCGGAACCTCGCGACCTCGTCGCGCGCCTATGTCGGCCTGTCGGGCTTCGGCATCGAACACCTGGGCGACGAGCCGTTGGAGGCGTAGCCGGCTCGTCAGGCGCGGCGCGCGACCGTCCAGATCGCGGCGCCGGCCATGATGGCGGCGGCGCTGCGGTTCAGCCGTCGATGGAATGCGGAACTCTGCAGCGCGTGCCGCGCCCGGGACGCGAGGGCCGCGTAGGGCGTCGTCACCGCGATGAGGACGAGGGCCGTGACGGCGACGAGCACGGCGAAGTCGCTGCGCGTGACCGACCGCAGGTCCAGGAGGGTCGGCAGCACCGCGAGATAGAACACGATCGTCTTGGGGTTGGCGAGCGTCACGGTCAGTCCGGCGAGGAAGCTCGCGAGGGGGCGGTCGGCACCGCGACGCGCCACGGGCTGCGCCCGCGCCGCAGCGCGCCAGAGCTGGATCGCCAGATAGCCGAGATAGAGGCCGGCGCCGACCCGGACCACGACGAAGACGTCGCCGAGCGCCTCGGCCACGCGGGTCAGCCCGAACACTGCGGCCGCAAGAAAGGTCAGATCGCCCAGGATCAGGCCCCCGGCGAACGCCATCCCGGCCCGGAACCCGGAAGCCAGCGCCCGGGCGACGAGCGCCACGACCCCCGGGCCCGGGATTGCGGCAGCGACACCCAGCGCCAGCGCGTAGGCCAGGAAACCGGCCGTCGTCATCGCGCACATCCTGTCCGGCGGCTGGCGGCCGCCGCCATGAAGCGGCTCGGCGCTCTCATGATTCTGATCCCCCGAAAGCCTGAGCCTACGGTGCGATCCGATGAGCGCGCAACGATCCTATCGACCCATCAGCGCGTCGACATGCGCGGCGGTCGACTTCGCGAGACCTTCCAGGCTGTAGCCGCCCTCCAACACCGAGACGATGCGCCCACCGGCGCAGCGTTCCGCCAGCTCCATCAATCGCCGCGTCGCCCAGGCGAAATCCTCGGCCTCGAGCCGGAGATTGGCCAGCGGATCGAGGCGATGGGCATCGAACCCCGCCGAGATCACGATCACATCCGGCCGAAACGTCTCCAGGCGCGACAGGATGCCGGTCTCGAAGGCCTCGCGAAAGATCTCGCCGTCGTCGTTCGGCTGCAGGGGCACGTTGACGATCGTATCCCTGTCGCCCCGCTCCGAGGCGGCGCCGGAGCCGGGGAAGAGCGGCATCTGATGGGTCGAGCAGTACAGGACGGAGGCATCGTCCCAGAAGATGTCCTGGCTGCCGTTGCCGTGATGGACATCCCAATCGACCAGCGCCACGCGCCCGGCGCCGTGCTTCGTCTGGGCGTAGCGGGCCGCGATGGCGGCGTGATTGAACAGGCAGAACCCCATGGACCGGGTCCGCTCCGCGTGGTGGCCGGGCGGCCGCATGGCGACGAACGCGTTGCGGCACTCGCCCGCGACGACGGCGTCGATGGCGTGCGTGGCACCGCCGATCGCCCGCAACGCCGCCTCCAGGCTGCCGGCCGACAGGACCGTGTCCGAGTCGATTCCGACCATGCCCTGCTCCGGCACCGCCGCGACCAGCGCGTCGATATAGGAGCGGGGATGGGCGAGCGCGGCGATCTCCAAGTCCGCACGGGGCGCCGAAGCGCGCACGAGGCCGGCAAAGCGTTCGTCTTCCAGCGCGCGTTCGACCGCGCGCATCCGGGCTGGCCGCTCCGGGTGGCCCTCCGGCACGAGATGATCGAAGCTGGCGGGATGGCTCACGTACAGTGTGGTCACGACGGTCGCTCCCGGGTCCGGTCCTGTCGCGCGTCTGCAACAGGAGCCGGCAATGTGCCACGGTCGCAACGCGCGGACTACGGCCGCGTGCCCACGACGATTAGGCTTGTCCCGATCGTCTTCGGATTTTCCCAGTCACCGAACGGTTTTCGGTACGGGATTCAACGTCGAGACCGGCCGCATGCGCATCGTCCCGATCATCGTCTGTGCGGGTCTCCTGGCGGGCTGCACCTTCAAGGGCGTGCCCGATCCCGCCCTCTCGGCGCGCGATGCGGAATTCATGGCGCTCGTGCCGGATGCCGAGTTCGACCCGCATTTCGCCCGGTACGAGATGAACGATCCGACTCATGAGCCGCCCGGCACCATCGTGGTCGAGACCAAGGAGCGTCAGCTCTACCTCGTTGAGCCCGGCGGGAAGGCGCTCCGCTACGGCGTCTCGGTCGGCGACGAGGCCTATGGCTGGACCGGCAAGGCCACCGTCGACCGCAAGGCGGAATGGCCGGCCTGGAACCCGCCGGCCGAGATGATCAAGCGCTGGCCGCATGTCCACGCCATGCAGGGCGGGCCGATGAATCCGCTGGGCGCCCGCGCCCTCTACCTGTCGGACCACGGCAAGGACACGCTCTACCGGATCCACGGCACCAACGAGCCGGAGAAGATCGGGCAGGCGGTCTCCTCCGGCTGCATCCGCATGCGCAACATCGACGTGGTGGACCTCTACAATCGCGTCCCCGTCGGCGCGACGGTCATCGTCCGGTAACGCAACCGGTCAACGTCCCAATAAGCCTGCTTGCTTGGGGGGTGTTTACCTGAACTTCCGTTCAGATCTGGCCATTAACTTCTGGCAGGGAAGCCGTCCCGTAAGTTGAAGACACACAGGGACAAGCACCGACCGCAACACAGGTCGGAGGAGCAGGCGACCATGACCATGATTTCCGTTCAACAGTTCTGCAACCATGCCGTTTCGACAGGCATGATCAGCGACGAGGACCTGCTGGTCCTCAAGCGTGAGGTTCTCCCAGAAGGCCTGATGACCCGCGAAGAGGCGGACCTGCTGATCGCCCTGGAGCGCGCGGTGATCGGTTCCGAGGCCTTCGCCGACTTCCTCGTGGCCTCGGTCGTCGACTTCGCCGTATGGGGCACCCGGCCGACCGGTTACATCGACCGCGACGTGGCCGCCTGGCTCGCCGCCTCGCTCAGCGGTCGCGAGGGCCCGAGCCCGGTCGGTGCGCGGATCGCCATGGAGATCGTCCGGGAAGCCCAGGGCAGCGCCGAATCGCTGATGGCCTTCGCCCTCGAAGCCAACCGCCGGACCCATGACGCGGTCCAGCCCGCCCGCATGAGCTTTGCACTGGCCGCCTGAGCCTTCGACAAAGGCGCAGCTTCCGTCTGTCGCGCAACTGATCTATCGGGACAGTCAAGCCGGTGCGCAGTCCGGCGATCTCGGATGCAGTGCGCCAGCGATGTTCGACAAGATCCTGATTGCCAACCGGGGCGAGATCGCCTGCCGGGTCATCAAGACCGCCCGGAAGATGGGCATCAGGACCGTAGCGGTCTACTCGGATGCCGATCGCGACGCCGTGCACGTCGCCATGGCCGACGAGGCCGTGCATATCGGCCCCGCCGCAGCGGCGGAATCCTATCTGGTCATCGACAAGATCGTCGAGGCCTGCAAGCAGACCGGCGCGCAGGCCGTGCATCCCGGCTACGGCTTCCTCTCCGAGCGCGAGGCCTTCCCGAAGGCGCTCGAAGCCGCCGGCATCGTGTTCATCGGCCCGAATCCCGCCGCGATCGCCGCCATGGGCGACAAGATCGAATCGAAGAAGGCGGCGGCTGCGGCCGAGGTCTCCACGGTCCCCGGATTCCTCGGGGTGATCGAATCACCCGAGCATGCCCGGACGATCGCCGACGAGATCGGCTACCCGGTGATGATCAAGGCCTCCGCGGGCGGCGGCGGCAAGGGCATGCGCATCGCCTTCTCGGGCGACGAGGTCGCGGAGGGCTTCGCCCGCGCCAAGTCGGAGGCGGCTTCCTCGTTCGGCGACGACCGCGTCTTCATCGAGAAGTTCATCACAGATCCGCGCCACATCGAGATCCAGCTGATCGGCGATAAGCACGGGAACGTCATCTACCTCGGCGAGCGCGAGTGCTCGATTCAGCGGCGTAACCAGAAAGTGATCGAGGAGGCGCCATCGCCGCTCCTCGACAAGAAGACCCGCCGCAAGATGGGCGAGCAGGCCGTCGCCCTCGCCAAGGCGGTGAACTACGATTCGGCCGGCACGGTCGAGTTCGTGGCCGGGCAGGACAAGTCGTTCTACTTCCTCGAGATGAACACCCGTCTGCAGGTCGAGCATCCGGTGACCGAGATGATCACCGGGCTCGATCTCGTCGAGCTGATGATCCGCGTCGCCGCCGGCGAGAAGCTGCCGATCACCCAGGACGACGTGAAGCTCAACGGCTGGGCTGTGGAAAGCCGCGTCTATGCCGAGGATCCGACCCGCAACTTCCTGCCCTCGATCGGCCGGCTGACCACCTACCGTCCGCCGGAGGAGGGGCAGCAGGGCAAGGCGATCGTGCGCAACGATACCGGCGTGGAAGAAGGCGGCGAGATCGCCATCCACTACGATCCGATGATCGCCAAGCTGGTGACCTGGGCGCCGAGCCGCGCCGAGGCGATCGCCGCGCAGGCCGAGGCGCTCGACGCTTTCGCGATCGACGGCATCCGCCACAACATCCCGTTCCTGTCGGCCCTGATGGCGCATCCGCGCTGGCAGGAGGGCCGCCTGTCCACCGGCTTCATCGCCGAGGAGTTTCCGGAGGGCTTTACGGCGCCGGAGCCCGCCGGGCCGGTGGCGCTGCGCATGATGGCCGCCGCAGCGGCGATCGATCACAAGCTCAACCAGCGCAAGCGCGGCATCTCCGGGCAGATGCGGGCGCCGGGCCTGTTCGCCTTCGAGCGGGATCGCGTCGTGATCCTGGCCGGTCAGTCCTATCCCGTCACGGTCCAGCCGGAGGGCGAGGATCTGCTGATCACCCAGGACGACGGCGCGTCGCTGACGGTGGCGAGCGCGTGGCGTCCGGGCGAGCCGGTCTGGATCGGCACGATCGGGTCGGAGCGCGTCGCAATCCAGGTGCGCAGCCTGCTCAACGGCGTGTTCCTGCAGCACGCGGGCGCGGCCGCCGAGGCCCGTGTCTATACCCGCCGCGAGGCCGAGCTCGCCGCTTTGATGCCGGTGAAGGAGCAGGCGGGCTCGGGCAAGCAGGTGCTCTGCCCGATGCCGGGGCTCGTGAAGCAGATCCTGGTGACCGAGGGCCAGGAGGTGAAGAACGGCGAGCCGATCGCGGTCGTCGAGGCGATGAAGATGGAGAACGTGCTGCGCGCCGAGCGGGACGCGACCGTGGGCAAGATCCACGCGAAGGAGGGTGAAAGCCTCGCGGTCGACGCGGTGATCCTGGAGTTCGCCTGAGCCGGGACGCGTTCGTCGTACCCGCGGCTTACGGCGCGCAGACGAGGCCGCGCTCGGAAGCCGTGAACGATGCCTGCCAGCATCGCGACCGCGCCGATAGATCGAATGACCGAAAGCCCCGAGGCCGCTCGGCCTCGGACGCACGAGACGTCAATCCGCGCGTATGCCAGTTCATCTCGGCGAGCCGATGTTCAGACGGACCGGCTTTCCGCAGCGAGGCCACCCCGCGCCTTCAGCGCCCGGTAGGCCGACACGGCAACCGCGAGATCGGTCCGCAGCCGCCGCTCATCGCCGAGGGCGTCGCGACCGTAGGTGAGGCCCAGGATGTGGGCGGCCTCGTAGCCCTCCGGCAACTCGCCGGCCGTGCCCAGGCCAATGGTGTCGTTCGGAAGCCGGTCGGCGAAGTCGGCGAGGCGTTTTCGGAGCATCACGCCGCTCGTCCGGAGACGATCGCCCGCGCTGGCTCCGTACGTGCGGATCGCCGCCACCGTGCCCTGTGCGAGCGACAGATGCACCGCCTCGCGGTGCGCCGGGAACAGATAGACCAGATAGTAGCCCCGCGTCGCGCTGGTGGTGATCGCGGGATCGAAGATCGCGAGCCACGGCACGGCGGCCCACTTGGCTCCGCGCCCCGGGCTGCCCTTCACGAGGAACGGACCGTCGATCGCGGCCAGCGCGCCGCGCAACTCGTCCGGCGCGCCCTTCCGGATCACCGTGGCGAGCGGATGCCCGGCTGGCGGGTCGAGCCGGGCGAGCGGGTATTCCTCGATGATCCGCCGAAGCGCGTAGCCGAGGCTCACGGCTGCGCCAGAACCCCACCGGTCAAGGATTCGCGGACCCCAGTGGTCGACGGGAAGGTGATGGGCAGGCCCTTGAGCGAGCGCACGGCCAGATACGCGAAGGCCTGCGCCTCCAGATAGGCCGAGGACCAGCCGATCGCGTCGGCTGTCGTGATCTCGGCGCGCAGGTGGTAGTTCAGCAGCCGCACCAACTCGCCGTTGCGGGCGCCGCCGCCGGCCACGATCCAGCGGGTCGGGATCTCAGGGGCGTGGTCGAGGGCGCGGGCGACCGCGCGGGCCGTGAAGGCGGTGAGCGTCGCGGCGCCGTCCTCGGTGGAGAGCTGGCCCGCCAGCTTGTGCGAGAACCAGTTCCGGTCGAGGGATTTGGGCGGCTTGCGGAAGAAGAACGGGTGCGTCAGCAGCCACGCGAGGAGTTGCTCGTCGGGCCGGCCCCGGGCGGCGGTGCGGCCGCCATCGTCGAGGTTCTTGCCCTCGCGCTCCTGCATCCACTCGTCGATCAGGGCATTGCCGGGGCCGGTGTCGAAGGCGATGACGCCGCCCTTCGAGTCGATCAGCGTCGCGTTGGCGACGCCGCCGATATTGAGGATGCCGAACGGCCCGTCGAAGCCCGACGCCTCGGCGAGCGCCTTGTGGAACACCGGCACGAGCGGCGCGCCCTGCCCGCCCGCCTCGATGTCGGCCCGGCGCAGATCAGACACCACCGGGATGCCGAGGCGCGTCGCCAGGGCCTGTCCGTCGCCGATCTGGATCGAGATGCGCTGGTCGGGCCGGTGGATCACGGTCTGTCCGTGAAAACCGATGACGTCGATGTCCGAGGCGGACAGGCCGTTTTCCTCAAGAAAGCGCTCGACCGCCTCGGCATGGGCCTGCGTGACGAAGGCCTCCGCCTCCGGCAGGCGGCCGGGCCGGTCGCCGGGATGGAGAACGGATTCCGCGTCCTTGGTCGCCGCGCGCAGGAGCGCCTTCTCGTCCTCCGCGTAGCCGCGGTAGCCGGTCGGCCCCAGCGGCTCCAGGAAGTTGTTGTGGCCCTTGACCACGTGGACCCGCTCGCCGTCGGTCTCGATCAGCGCGATGTCGACGCCGTCCAGCGAGGTGCCGCTCATCAGCCCGATCGCGCGCATCATCGCCATGCCGTTCCGCCCCGTGCCTTTCCGCGAACGCCCTGCTAAGAGCGCGCCGTATCCTGAACCCAGCGCGAGCTAGCATGCGGGGCCTCGGCCTGTCGCGCCAGCACGCGGCCCGAGATTGTATCCATGACCGCCGAGAGCTTCGCGCCGAAATCCGATTTCCTGCGGATCCTGACCGAGCGCGGCTATATCCACCAGACCTCCGACCTCGCCGGGATCGACGCGGCGGCCCTGGAAGGCCGGCTCACCACCTATGTCGGCTACGATTGCACGGCGCCCTCGCTGCATGTCGGGCACCTGCTCTCGATCATGATGCTGCACTGGCTGCAGGCCACGGGCGGGAAGCCGATCGCCCTGATGGGCGGCGGCACCACGCGGGTCGGCGATCCGTCGGGGCGCGACGAGACGCGAAAGATCCTCACCGTCGAGCAGATCGATGCCAACAAGGCCGAGATCCGCAAGACCTTCGACCGGTTCCTGCGCTTCGGCGCGGGCGCCGACGATGCCGTGATGGTCGACAATGCCGAGTGGCTGACGAAGCTCAACTACATCGAGATGCTGCGCGATGTCGGCCGCCATTTCTCGGTGAACCGCATGCTGTCGATGGACAGCGTGCGCCTGCGCCTGGAGCGCGACCAGGAACTCTCGTTCCTGGAATTCAACTACATGATCCTGCAATCCTACGACTTCGTGGAGCTGAACCGCCGCTACGGCTGCGTCATGCAGATGGGCGGCTCGGACCAGTGGGGCAACATCGTCAACGGCATCGATCTCGGCCGCCGCATGGGCACGCCGCAGCTCTACGCCCTGACCTGCCCGCTCCTGACCACGTCGTCGGGCGCCAAGATGGGCAAGACCGCCGCCGGCGCCGTCTGGCTCAACCCGGACATGCTGAAGCCCTACGATTACTGGCAGTTCTGGCGGAACACCGAGGATGCGGACGTGGCCCGCTTCCTCAAGCTGTTCACCCTGCTGCCGATGGAGGAGATCACGCGGCTGGCGGCGCTCGCCGGCTCCGAGATCAACGCCGCCAAGACGGTGCTGGCCACCGAGGCGACGGCCCTGATGCACGGCCGCGAGGCCGCGGAGGCGGCCGCCGAGACGGCGCGCAAGACCTTCGTCGAGGGCACGCTCGCGGCCGACCTGCCGAGCGTCTCGGTGCCGGCCGCGACGCTGCAGGCCGGGCTCGGGGTGCTGACCGCCTTCGGTCCGGAGATCGCGAAGCTCGTGCCCTCGACCAGCGAGGCCCGGCGCCAGATCAAGGGCGGCGGCCTGCGCGTCAACGACGTGCCGGTGACGGACGAGAAGGCGGTGCTGGGCCAGGGCGACCTCACGGCCGACGGCGTGATCAAGCTCTCCTTCGGTAAGAAGCGACACGTGTTGCTGCGGGTGGAATGAGGGCCCCGGCCGGACTCATCGTGCCGATAGGCGGCGCTTCGGCCAACATCCCGGTTTCAAAAGGTCCGTGACCCAGCTGTTTCAAGGTGTTTGGCCCCGGGTCGCGGCGTGGGCTCGGCACACCGGGACGCGCAGCACACGGAGCGCCGCGCCAGCGGCTCACGGTGTGTCAGCATGCGACCGGGAATAGGGTCGTGGACGACCGGGTCCTCAATGTCAGGGTTTTACCCCGACACCCCACCAAAGGGACACGTCCCTTTGGAAGCCCCTGACCCAGGATCGGATCGCGGCCCGTGACGAGCATGCGCGAGCCGCCTTCCGAACCAAGGGGGGGATGTCCTACGGGTCCAGCCCCTCCGCGGCGCGCCGCGCCGCCCGCAGCTTCTCGACCCGGGCCACCGAGAACACGGAGGCCTCATAGAGGAGCAGCATCGGGATCGCGAGGGAAAGCTGAGAGATCACGTCGGGCGGCGTCAGCACCGCGGCCGCGACGAAGACCAGCACGATGGCGTAGCGCCGCTTCTCGCGCAGGAAGGCCGCGTCGATGATGCCGATCTGCCCCAGCAGGGTCAGGATCACCGGCAACTGGAACGCGATGCCGAACGCGAAGATCAGCGTCATGATCAGCGACAGGTATTCGTCCACCTTGGGCAGCAGCTTGATCGTCGGCTCGCCGGCCACGCCCACCTGCTGGAGCGAGACCGAGAACTTGATCAGCAGCGGCATCGCCAGGAAGAACACCACCAGCGCGCCGAGCAGGAAGAAGATCGGCGTGGCCACGAGGTAGGGCAGGAAGGCCTTGCGCTCGTTCCGGTAGAGCCCCGGCGCCACGAACGCGTAGATCTGGGTGGCGATCACCGGGAAGGCCAGGAAGGCCGCGCCGAAGACGCTGAGCTTGATGTTGGTGAAGACCTGTTCGAGGAAGTGGGTCGCGATCAGTTCGGCATTCTGCGCGCCGACCACCGAGACGTAGGGGTAGACCAGCACATTGTAGATGTCGCGTGAGAAGAAGAAGCACGCGAAGAACATCAGCACGAAAGCGATGAGCGACTTGATCAGGCGCGCGCGCAGCTCGATCAGGTGCTCGAGCAGCGGAGCCCGGGAGGCTTCGATCTCGGCCTCGTCGGCGTCGGTGATCATCGGGCAGCGGCGCCGTTCTTCGGATCGACGGGGGCCTCATGGGCCACGACCGGATCTGCGGGTGGGCCGAACGGATCGTCGACCGAGCCGGGGACAGGGAGCGGCGCTTCCACGGCCGCCGGCTGCGGGGCGGGATGCGGCGCCGCGGATGCCGTGTCGGAGGCGGGACTCGGGGCCTCCTGCTCGGCCTTGAGCTGCGCCGTCGCCTCGGCGAGGGAGCGCGTCTCTCCGGCGGGCGGCGGGGGGCCGAGCTTCTCCGGTCCGACCTTGGTCCGGCCCTCGACGGCGCCCTTCAGCTCGTCGCGGATCGTCTGGACGGGATTGAAGGTCGAGCCCACGCCGCGCACGGTATTGCGGATGCCATCGACCTCGCGGCGAACGTCGTCGAGTTCGGCCTCGCGGATCGCCTCGTTGAACTGCATCTGGAACTCGCCGGCCATGCGGCGCAGCTTCGAGGTGATCTGCCCGACGGTGCGGAGCGCCTTCGGCAGGTCCTTCGGCCCGATGACGATGAGGGCGACGCCGCCGATCAGCATCACCTCGCCCCAACTCATGTCCAGCATGTCGTCGACGGTCCTGCTGCCCGGGGAACCGAAGCTCGGCTCCCGTCAGGCTCTACACCAGCGCACGTCCCGTGGCAGTACCCTAGACCGGCTTGCGTTCGCCGGCGGGGATGTGGCTCGCCGGAATGGCGGTGCCGGGGCTGGTCTCGGCCGTGTGCGGGATCGTGCGGACGGGCTCGGCCGGCGGCACGACGGTCGGGTTCGCCGGGGGCGTCTCGTCCTCCGCCATGCCCTTCTTGAACGCCTTGATGCCCTTGGCGACGTCACCCATCAGGTCGGAGACCTTGCCGCGCCCGAAGAGCAGCATCACGATGACGGCGACGATGACCCAGTGCCAGATACTCATGCTGCCCATGGCAACCTCCTGCGTGCGCCCCGGAAAGCGGGAGCGGGACGCCACGTCCGGTTGAGGATTTCGGGGCGAACCTAGGGATCACGCCGCGCGAACACAAGCACGGGCGGTGCCAGGGGCGGTGGAAGGCCGCGGTGGAAGGCCGCGGGTCAGGCGGCTGCCAACGCCGCCGCGAACTGCGCCCGCGCCTCCGGCACGTCCAGCCCGTCGCCGGCCGGGTCGAGGCGCGCCAGCGCGGCGGCGGCCCGCTCCGCGGCCTGCCCCGCGAGCGTTGGGGCGGCTTCGGCGACGGCGCGCATCTCCTCCATCGCGCCGTTGCAATGGAGACCGACATCGATACCCGCCGCGAAGGCCCGCTCGGCCCGCTCGCGGAACGTTCCGATCAGAGCGTGCATCGACAGGTCGTCGGTCATCAACAGGCCGTCGAAGCCGATCGCACCGCGGATCACCTCGCGGATGACCGTCGCGGATTGCGTGGCCGGGCGCTCGGGGTCGATCGCGGCGAACACCACGTGGGCGCTCATCGCCATCGGCAGATCGGCGAGCGCCTGGAAGGGGCGGAAATCCTGCGCCTCCAGCGCTTCCCGACTGGCTTCGACCACCGGCAAACCGTGATGGCTGTCGCAGGCGGCGCGGCCGTGCCCCGGAATGTGCTTCATCACCGGCAGGACTCCGCCGGCCATCAGACCCTCGGCGACCGCCCGGCCGATCGCTGCGACGGAGGCCGGATTCGTCCCGTAGGCCCGGTCGCCGATGATGTCGTGCGCGCCCTGGGTCGGAACGTCGAGGACGGGGGCGCAATCCACGTTGATGCCGACCTCCGCGAGATCGTGCGCCATCAGGCGCGCCCCCAGGCGGGCGATCGTCGTGGCGCTGCCGTTCAGCCGGCCATAACGCCCGCCCGCCGGATAGGCCGGCCAGTGCGGCGGACCCATGCGCTGGACCCGGCCCCCCTCCTGATCGATCAGGATCGGCGCCGTGTCGCGGCCGAGGCAGGCGCGCAGCGCATCCGTCAGCGCGCGCACCTCGTCGGGCGTGCCGATGTTGCGCTTGAACAGGATGAAGCCCCAGGGCCGCACGTCGCGGAAGAAGGCGCCCTCCTCTGCGGAGAGCGATTTGCCGGCGCAACCGAGGATCAGGGCACGGGAGGTCATCGGAAGGTCTCAACAGGACTCGGTGGGTGCGCGACGCGAAGGACGCGCTCGGCCGGGCAGACTCGATGCGCACAGAGTCGGGCGGGAACTGGGAGCCGGCAAGCCGAATCGACGGCATGATGCCAGGGACGGGCGCGCGCGCCAGGAGTGTTGCCGCCAGGACTCGGATCAGGAATGCGGCCCGTTCAGGCGGGTCGACGCCGACGGGGCTCGGCCTCGACGCCGGCCGCCGGCATGCCGGGGCCGACCGCGATCGGCGCCATCACGACGATTGTGGGCGTGGCGGCAGCCCCGGCGTGTCAGTTCTTCGCGACGAAGCACTGACCGCCGGCACTCTGCAGCGAACTGCACAGGCTCGACGCCTCGGCCTTCTCGAGCGGCCCGACGCGGACGCGGAAGATGGTCTTGCCGTTGACCTCGGCCTGGCGGATGAGCTCCGGCTTTCCGGCCAACTGGCTGTACTTGCCCTGCAGCTGATGCAGCGCGGCCCGCGCCTCCGCGGCCGAACCGCGGACGCCGAGTTGCACCGCGAATCCGCCGACGGCGCCGCTGGTCACGGCCGCATCGTCGGTCCGCGTGGTGCTGGCGGTGGTATCCGGGAGGGAGGCCGGACCCGCGGTGGCGACGCGCTGGGCGGCCTTCGGCGGGGGCTTCACGGCCACGGGCTTCGGCGGCGGCGCCTCGACGGGGGTCGGGGCCGGCGGCGCCTCGACCGGAGCCGGGATCGCCTGCGGCGCGCTCGCGGCAGCCTGGCGGTTCGGCTTGGCCTTCGGTGCCGGCGCGGGCGGCGGCTCGTCGGTGGGCAGCACCATGGTGGGGATCGGCGACGGGCCCGCGTCGGCCTGCGCAGCCTCGCGGGCCGGGGGTGCGGGCGGCGCCTCGGGCTTCACTGCGACGGTCCGGACGCGGCGCGGCTCGCCGAACGCCTCGAACGGGCCGTTACCCGGCGTCGTGCCACCCTGGCTGGATGGGCTGGCCGTCGGACCCTGTGCCGCCCGCGCCGCCTCGGCCACGTCGAGGGGCTGTTCCTCGCGGTTCACGATCTTGATCTGGCCGTCCTTCTTGCCCTTCGGATCGTAGATCTGCCGGTTCTGATCGGGGATCTCGACGCCGTCGGCCACCTTGGGCGCGACCTTCAGGGGCGTCGAATCCGCTTGGACCACCGGCACGCCGCCGTGGCTGGTGCCACTCAGGCCCTTGTAGGTGAGAGCCCCCGTGATGGCGACCGCGACCACGGCAATGCCGGCCCCGACGGAGACGAGCCGGCGTCGCGGATTGGCGCGCTGCAGGGGCCGGTCGTCCGCGTAAACCTCGTCAGCACTGTCGTCGGCTGCGCCGCCAGCGTGGGCATAGGGCGCCTCTTCGTGCGTATCCCGTTCGACGGAGGCGAGATACTGATCGAACGCGTCAGCCGGTGAGGCCTTGGCGGGCTCCGGCGTGAAAGTCGGCTCGACCCGGCCGTTCCACCCGGTTTGCGGCTCCGGAGGGGCTACGGCCCGCATTTGGTCGCGGGCGGCGAGGAGCGCGCGGAACGGGTCGTCCTGCCCGACGATCCGCGCGAGTTCGGCCAGGGGATCAACCTTCCCAGCGCCCTGCCCCTGCGGATGCTCGTGGTGCAAGTCGCGCGCGAGGGCGTCCAGATCGACCTGAGCGCGCGAAGCGTTCGTCATGGCAGCATCCTCACATCAGCGCCGGCTGAGGACCGCTTCCGCGCGGCCCTATCGCATCTCGTCCGGCGCGGTCACACCAAGTACCGCGAGGCCCGCGGCGAGCGTGCTCCGTAGTGCTTCGGCGAGCGCGAGCCGGGCCCAGGTCGACTTTCGATCGGTTGCATTAACAAACCGTAATTGCGGCAAGTCTTTGCCCTTGTTCCAGAAACTATGGAGCGCAGAAGCGGTTTCATAGAGGTGGAACGCGATCCGATGGGGCTCGTGGGCCACGGCCGCCGATTCGACGACGCGCGGGTACTGGGCGATGAGCCGCATCATTTCGATTTCGCCCGGGTCGGTGAGCAGGCCGAAATCCGCCTCCTCGACCAGCTTGGCGGGCGACAGGTCGGCGTCGGGAAACGCGTCCCGGGCCTGCCGCTGGACCGAGCGCACCCGGGCATGGGCGTATTGTACGTAGAAGACCGGATTGTCCTTCGACTGCTCGACCACCTTGGCGAGGTCGAAATCCAGCGTCGCATCGTTCTTGCGGTAGAGCATCATGAAGCGGATCGCGTCGCGCCCGACTTCGTCGATGACGTCGCGCAGGGTGACGAACTCGCCGGCCCGCTTCGACATCTTCACCGGCTCGCCTGCGCGCAACAGCCGCACGAGCTGGCAGAGCTTGACGTCGAGCGTCGCCTTGCCGTCGCTCACGGCCTTCACGGCCGCCTGCATGCGCTTCACGTAGCCGCCATGGTCGGCGCCGAGCACGTCGATGAGCTCGGTGGCGCCTGCGACGTACTTCGCCCGGTGATAGGCGATATCGGAGGCGAAATAGGTGTAGGACCCATCGGATTTCAGCAGCGGCCGGTCGCTGTCGTCGCCGAACTCCTTCGTGCGGAACAGCGTCTGCTCGCGATCCTCCCAATCGTCGGGCAGCTGGCCCTTCGGCGGCGGCAGCCGGCCCTCGTAGACGAGGCCGCGCTCGCGCAGCTCTTGGAGGAGCGCCTTGACGGCGCCGCTCTCCTGAAGCGTCCGCTCGGAGAAGAACACGTCGTGCCGGATTCCGATCGCCTCCAGATCGGCCCGGATCATGGCCATCATCATGCCGAGTGCGGTCTCCCGCACCACCGGCAGCCACGCCGATTCGGGCTGGTCGAGCAGCGCACGCCCGTGCGTCTCGGCGAGCTTGGCGCCGACGGGCTTCAGGTAATCGCCGGGATACAGCCCCTCCCCGATCGCGAAGGGTTCGCCCAGCGCTTCGCGGTAGCGCTGGAAGGCCGAGCGGGCCAGAACGTCGACCTGCGCGCCGGCATCGTTGATGTAATATTCCCGCGTCACGGTCCGGCCGGCGGCGACCAGCAGATTGCACAGGGCGTCGCCGAACACCGCGCCCCGGCCGTGCCCGACATGCATCGGCCCGGTGGGGTTGGCCGAGACGTACTCGACGTTGATCGGGCCGCCCGGCATCTGCGCCCGGCCGAACGCCTCCGGCGCGGTGAGGGCGCTGCGCAGCACGGCGTGGAAGATCGCGGGATCGAGCCGCAGGTTGATGAAGCCGGGTCCGGCAACGCTCGCCTCGACGATGCGCGGATCGGTCCGCAGTTCCGCGGCCAAAGCCTCGCCCAGGGCCTTCGGATTGGTTCGCGCCTCCTTGGCGAGCACCAGGGCGGCGTTGGTGGCGAGGTCGCCGTGGGACGGGTCGCGCGGCGGCTCGACGACCACGCGGCCGAGATCCAGCCCCTCCGGCAGCTGGCCGGCGCGGGTCAGCGCCTCCAGGGCCTCGCGCACGCGCGCCTCGAACAGGGCGAATATGTTCATCGTCTCGGTCTCGCTCGCGGGGAACCTGTCGCCCGGCCCAATCGGGCTGCGCCCGCCCGGGCCGTCTAGCAAGGGGGCGGGAGGGTGTCACGGCGCGGGTGCGGTGCGGCGCTCAGGGCCGAGCAGACGAACGGCGGCTGGGACGGCGAGGCGCCCCGGGCCTCAACCCGCCATGCGCGGTGCCCGTCACGGCTCGGCCAACGGCAAGCCCCGGCTCGGCAACTCCCAGTGCAGATCCGGCGTCGTGTCGTAGAGCTTGCGATGGGCCAGCACCGCGTAGGTGTCGGTCATACCGGCGATGTAGTCGGCGACCCGGCGTGCGATCCGGGCCGGCGGCGCGCCGTCGAGGCCGGTGTTCCACTCCTCGGGCATGCGCGCCGGATCCGCGGTGAAGGCGGTGAACAGATCGCGGACGATGGCGTCGGCCTTCCTGCGCACCGCCACGACACCCGGATGCCGGTACATCCGCCCCCACAGGAAGCGCATGATATCGGCGTCGGCGGCGGAAATCTCCGGCGAGAACGCGATGACCGGCTCGCGCGCCCCGCGGATATCCTCGACACGATGCGGCTTCAAAGCCGCGATCCGGCGGCCACCCTCGCGGATCACGTCCTCGACGAAGCGCGTGATCACGCGCCGCGCCAATTCGTGGATCTTGCGCGAGGGCTCCAGGCCCGGGTGCAACCCATCGATCTCGTCCAGCAGCCCGGCCAGGAACGGCACGGCGCGCAGCTCCGGGATCTCGAACAGGCCGGCGCGCAGGCCGTCGTCGAGATCGTGGGCCGCATAGGCGATATCGTCGGCGAGCGAGGCGGCCTGCGCCTCCGGGCCGGCCTGGCTCCACAGGTCGAGCGGATTCAGCCTATCGTATTCCAGGATCGCGGCCGGGATGCCGCGCTCGGCGTAGCGCGGCGTCGGCCGGCCCTCGGAATCGAGCAGCGGGCCGTTGTGCTTGACCAGCCCCTCCAGCGTCTCCCAGGCGAGGTTGAGCCCGTCGAACCCGGCGTAGCGCCGCTCCAGGCGCGTCACGATCCTCAGGGCCTGCGCGTTGTGGTCGAAGCCGCCATGCTCGGCCATGCAGGCGTCGAGCGCATCCTCGCCGGTATGGCCGAAGCAGGTGTGGCCGAGGTCGTGGCTCAGCGCCAAAGCCTCGGCGAGATCCTCGTCGAGCCCCAGCGCCCGCGCCAGCGCCCGACCGATCTGGCTGACCTCCAGGGTGTGGGTCAGCCGGGTCCGGTAATGGTCCCCCTCGTGATGCACGAAGACCTGCGTCTTGTGCTTCAGCCGCCGGAACGCCGTCGAGTGGATGATCCGGTCCCGGTCGCGTTGGAAGTCGCTGCGGGTCGGCGAGCCGGCCTCGGGGATGAGGCGACCCCGGGTCCGGGCCGGATCCGTGGCGTAGGGCGCGCGCCAGCGCTCGCCGTTAGGCCGCACGGGATCCGCCCCCTGTCTCACGCATAAGGGTCATGACCGCTCCTCGTCCCACGCGTTGCGACGCGGGCTCAGGAACCATATCTTGTCGGTCATGACGCCCGGGACAACGGTCCGGCAGCGGCGTCCACCGAACGAATGCGTGGCCTAGAGACCGATGGCTGACATCACCCTGACCGACCGCGCGGCCAAGCGCATCAACGAGATCATGACCTCCGAGCCCGCCGGCTCGTCGCTGCGGATCAGCGTCAACGGCGGCGGCTGTTCGGGCTTCTCCTACGCCTTCGACATCGTCCGGGGCCGTGAGGCGCAGGACATCGCGATCGAGCGCGACGGCGCCACCGTGGTGGTCGATCCGGTCTCTCTGGAATACATGAGCGGCTCGACCATCGATTTCGTGAACGACCTGATCGGCCAATCCTTCAAGATCGAGAACCCGCTCGCCACGGCGTCCTGCGGCTGCGGCACGTCCTTCTCGCTATAGGTCGCGAGCCCAAACGGCGAATCACACTGTGAACCCTGCCTGGATTGCGATCGCAGGGTTCTTTCGCGTCACGGTTTTGCGTATACGACCAACGCTACGTCTTGCCACATCAGTACCGGACGAACACCGTAACCGGGGTTATTCTTTTCAAATTCGGCCACGAAATTCTTATCGATGCCGCTGGATGTTCTGGTGCCTACAACCACCCGAGATTTAGAGACCGGGTCGGTGCCATAAATCTTTTCCTCGAGATTCCAGAGTCCAACCTCAGGGATGTCGGTTCCGCGGAAAATCTTCGCCGTTCCATTCAGAACGGCCTGAACGCATGGGTCATTGGGGTCACAATTCATCTCACCGCTTGGACCAAAGTGCTCTTCCATCCACTGTTGAGCCTCTTTGTCATCGTAATGATAGTGTATAATTCCGAGCACGTTATCTTTTGCCATCTCGACTAAACTTTTGTCGCTCAATCTGACGTCAACCCCTTCTGACAGCTCCTCGTCTGTGTATTTTTGCAGCTTTTCTGCTAAGGAAGATGGCGCCCGAGATTTAAACCTGTTGGTGTGCAAATCAAGCTCAAGATTTGTTAAGTCATTGCCATCCACATCGTCTATTATGGGCCGATGACTACGAGATTGGACCGTCTTCTCGCTCGGATCCGAAGTTGATGTTTTGTCGGAAAATGAAAGCAGGACGTCCGCTATCGCCGGCGAAATCGTTCGCGCGCTCCTTGGGTCCGACGATAGGGCGACCGTGTCTGCGCTTTTGCTGACTGATGTGTGCCCGTTCGAAATCTCACGATCTTGAAGTAAATCAACAAGATATGTCGCTGATTTTCCCAGTTTCACGTTGTACATGGCAATAAATCCCTTAATATTATGCAATCTTGCCGTGCGGGCTTTGCCGACGCTTCCTTTGATGATAGACGACGAGCCCCTGTGATCAACAGTGTTCTAGGATTTTGCCGGCCTAATCTTGCGATTGCAATTTTGAGGTAAGTGGGATTTTTGCTCGTTCTACCTTTTGTTGAAGGTTTCGAGGCATAAATCAAAGACATTCGACTTTGTTTCGAGGTAGAATCGGCGCGGCCGTCTATCCACGAAACGGATCGCTATTCTATCTGTAATCTGCTCTGCCAGCAGAGACGACTCCTGCCCGGCCCCACGAGAGCCGGCCCGCCACGGCTTGTGCCGGCCGTTGCCGGCTTACGACACCCGTTCGGGCGCGAAAGAGTGAGCCGGCAGGCGCGATTGCCTCGCCCGGCAAAACGCGGCACGCGTAACAGACACGCGTGAACACTCTGGTCCGGATCCTGTCATGATCTCTCCGAAGGCCCGATCCCGCCTCCGGTCGACCCTGGCGGCGGCCGGAACGGCGGCGCTGCTCTGCCTTGCCGGCCTTCCGGCACCGCTCGCCGCCCAGGAAGGCGCCGTCGCGGTCCAGGACGTGACGGTCACCGATGTGGTCCTCCCCCTCGGCGGCACGCTCCTAAAGGCGCCGAAGCTGACAGCGAGCGGGACGCGCCTCTCGAAGGACGATCTCACCGCCCTCCTCCGGCCGGACTCGGCTGTCCCGTGGAGCGAGCGGCTGGCGCGGCTCGATGCCGGCAGCCTGACCGTTCCGGTCCTGACCTCCGAGAGCGTCGGGCCGGGCGAGAACCGCCAGACCGTGACCTATCGCGACGTCGTCGCCCGGGATGTGCGGGCCGGCCGCGTCGGCGAACTCACGGCCGCCGGCGCGACCGTGAGCGCCGTCTCCGGGCCGAACCGCGGCTCAGGAACCTACGGCCAGGTGCGGGCGACGGATCTCGACCTCGCGGCGCTCAGCCGCTTGTACACCGTGCCGGGGGACGGCAAGGGGCCGGTTCAGCGGGTCTACGGGACGATCCAGGTCTCGGACGTCACCTACGCGGATGCGCGTGGCACCACCGTGAAGATCGCGACCCTGAATGGCAGCGATCTTGGCGGCCGGCAGATCCCGGACGGCTGGAACGGCGCCTTCGCCATCGTGGCCGGCGGATTCCAGGAGGGCACCGATCGCCGCGCCTTCGCGGCCGCGGCCGCCGACCTGATCGACGCGACGACGGTCGGAAGCCTGGAACTGCAGGGTCTCAGCGTCAGCGATGCCGATCCGAAGGGGCCGCTGCTGTTCGAGATCCGCCGGGTCGCTTTTGCGTCCACCGGGCCGGAGGCCGGGACCCGGCTCGAGGATCTTTCGCTGTCGCGGGGGGCTGTCCGCACGCAGCTCGGCCGCCTGACCCTGACCGGTGCGTCGCTCGCCCCCACGGTGGCGGCCCTGAAGGGGATCGCCGCGGAGCCGGCGGCCGGGATCGGCTTCTCCGACGCCGAGATGCGCCGCCTCACGCCGCAGATCGGCAACCTCACCCTGAGCGATCTGGCCATCGCGCTCCCGCCGGAGGCCGCGCCCGAACGCCCGCCCGCCCGCGAGGCACGAGCCCCGGGCCGCGGGACCGGCGCGGAGGTGGCCCGGCCCGGTGCCGGCAAGTCCGCGGATCAGAAGGCCTCCGAGCCGCGTATCGGGGACCCGCTGGCGGTCACGGTCACGCCGCCGCCGGAACGGCGGATCGCCCTGCGGGAGGCCACCCTCGCCTTCGGTCCGCCCAGCGACGGCATGCCGAGCAGCAGCCGCCTCACGCTGTCGGGCTTGAGCCTCCCCGCCGATCTGCTGGCCGGCCAGCCCATCGTCGGGATGCTCCCGGCCTATGGGTACCGCAACGTCGACCTCGACGTGGTGGCGGACGCCGCCATCGACGAGAAGGCGCGCGATCTGACCGTGCGCGACGTCACGGTCTCGGGCCGCGACATCGGCACCGTTCGCCTGTCCGGGACGCTGGGCGGGATCGGGCCGGAACTCCTCTCCGGCACCCTTCCGGCCGCGACCCTGCTGATGTTCTCCGGCAGCGCCAAGACCCTCGACCTCACGGTGGAGAATGCCGGCCTGTTCGAGCGCTTCCTGACCGCGCAGGCGAAGGATCTCAGCCTCAAGCCGGACGAGTTGCGCAAGGAATACGTCACCGCGAGCCTGCTCGGTGTTCCGATCATCCTCGGCAACGGACCGGCCGCCAGGGCGATCGGGGCCGCGATGGGGCAGTTCGTGATGAAGCCCGGCAAGCTGGTGCTGCACGCAAAGGCCAAGGAACCCGCCGGCATCGGCTTCATCGATCTGGGCGCGGCGCGCTCGCCCGCCCTCGTGCTCGATCGGCTGGATGTCGACGCCAAGGCGAACTGAGGCTTTCGCCGTCAGAGCGCGATGAGCTCCGGGTACCGCGCCGCGAGCGTCGCCCGGGTCGCCTCGGCCCAGGCCCGGTCGCGCGCGTGGCGCGGCCGGTCGAGGGACACGTCCGCGATCAGGCTCGCGGGCCGGCGCGAAACCAGGAGCAGGCGGTCCGCGATCCCGATCGCCTCGGCGACGTTGTGGGTCACCATCAGGACGCTCATGCCGGTCCGATCGACCGTATCCACGACGAGGCCGCGCAGCTCGGCGGCGGCGGCATCGTCGAGCGAGACGAAGGGCTCGTCGAGCACCAGAACCCGCGGCCCGTCGGCCAGCGCCCGGGCGAGGGCCACGCGCCGCTGCATGCCGAGCGAGAGCGCCTTCGGATAGCTTTTCCGCCATGGCGTCAGCCCGAGCTGCGCGAACAGAGCGTCGAGGTCCCGGCCCCGCCGCGCCCGGGGCAGGCCCAGTCGGACATTGTGCTCGACGCTGCGCCAGGGCAGCAGCCGCGGTTCCTGGAACACGATTCCGGCCTGCTCGGCCCCGGAGACGCGACCCGCGAAGGCGGTGTCGAGCCCGAGGAGGATGCGCAATGTCGTGGTCTTGCCGGCGCCGGAGGGGCCGATCAGGCACACGATCTCGCCCGCCGCGATGCCGAAGGCGAGGTTGCGGACCGCCTCGACGGGTTCGGACTCGCGCGGCCGGTACCATTTCGAGTCGATCGCGACCCGAAGGACGGGTTCAGCGCCAGCGGCGGACATGGGCTTCGAGCCGCTGCAGGAGGAGGACATCGATGCTGATCATCACGGCCATGAAGACGAGGCTGTAGCCGATGATCGCGGCCACGTCGGTGCTCTGGACGAAGTAGTAGTTGATCGCGAAGCCGACCCCGTCCGGCCGGCCGAGCAACTCGACGACGAGCACGATCTTCCAGGCGAGCGAAAGCCCCGAGCGCGCCGCCGTGACCATGTAGGGCTGGAGCTGCGGGATCAGGATGTCGCGGATCCAGGTCCACCGGTCGAGCCGGTAGGCGCGGGCCATCTCGTCGAGACCGGGATCGAGGTTGCGGGCACCCTCGCGCACGATCACCGCCACGTTGGGCAGCTTGTTGAGCACCACCGCCAGGATGGCCGCCGTCTCGGTCAGCCCGACCCAGACATAGGCCAGCACCGTGATGACGAGGGCCGGCGTGTTGAGGAGCACGAGGAGCGGCGTGTCGAGGGTCAGGTCGGCGGCCTTCGAGCGGCCGAGCGCGACGCCCAGCGCGACGCCGAGCACCATCGCGACGGCGAAGGAGATCGCCACCCGCAGCAGCGTGATGCCGACATTGTGGGCGAGATCGCCGCGCGCCGCCTCCTGAATGATGAAGCTCAGCACCGCGAGCGGCGCCGGCAGCAGGCGCGAATGCGCTTCGAGCGCGGACGCCTGCCACGCGCCGATCAACACCACCAGGGACGCGATCCGGGTCAGCGCACCCATGCGGTCCCGGCGATCCTCAGACGCATGCGCGCCCGGCGGTGGACGGAATCCTCAGCCATTGCGGCCGCTGTCGTAGTAGAGATCGGGCGGGAGGCTGTCCCCCTTGCCGACGAGGCGCGTTCCGCCGAGCCGCGCCATCACGGCGTAGAGTTTTTCCGCGTCGGCGCGCTCCTCCGCCACGGGGCGGCGGGGAATCCCGGCCAGGAAATCACGCTTCAGCGCCTCGAAGGTCGCCTCGTCCTCCGCGGCCATCAGGGGGCGCACAATCTGCCACGTGGAGGGATCCTGGGCCAGCATGTCCTTGGCGGCGCGGGAGGCGCGGTAGAAGCCCGCGACCGCGTCCGGCTTCTCCTTCACGACCGTATCCTGGAAGAGATAGCCGATCAGCGCCACGTCCCCCGGGACGCCGAGCGCGTGCATGATGTCTTCGGCACCGACGAGGCGCCGGAATTTCTTGGCTTCGAGCCGCGCGCAATAGGTCCAGTAGGTCAGCGCCGCGTCGAGCGCGCCCTGCTCCAGCTTCAGGGTGATGAGCGGCGGCGCGCCGTAGGCGATCTCGGCGGTCCGTTCGAGGTCGATCCCGGCAGCATCCTTGGCCTGCGCCTTGAGCAGCAGCCAGTTCTTGTCCAGGGGGCCGCCCGCCACGCCGAACCGCTTGCCGTCGAGATCCTTCAGGCTCTTGATCGGGCTGTCGGCCGGCACCATCACGGCGCCCTCGGAGGTGGAATACGGGATGAAGCGCACCGCCTGCCCGTCATTGCCGAGGCGCGCCGCCCAGAGCAGGTCGCCGACGATCGTATCGACTTGACCGCCGATGAAGCCGATCCGCGCGGCGTCGTTCCCGGCGAGCTTGACGGCGTCGAGCTGGAAGCCGTTGGCCGTATCGAGGCCGCGGGCCTTGATCACGGCCGCCTCCCAGGTCGAGGTGCCGAAGGGCAGGCTTCCGAGGCGCACGACCGGCGTGTCGGCCCGCGCCGCCCGAAGGCCGAGGCCGCCCAGCAGGCCCCCGGCGAGCATCGCGCGCCGTGACAGCATCACGCCTTCTCCCATCGTCTTTTGCAGTCTTCAGGCGTGGCAGACTGGATTGCGGACTTGTCCCGGCGCCATTGGAAAAGGGTCATAGGGCCGGCACGCCGCCGCGTCCACCGCGCAGGAGGCGCTTGCGCCGGGCTGGTTGGGGCGTCACCCTGCCGCGATCGATCGAGAAGGGGCGGCAGATGAGCGAACGGCGTGAGGGCGTTCTGGACGACGCGACCGTGGAGGCGCGGCTCAAGGCTGAGTTACCCACTTGGCGGCTCGAGGACGGGTGGATCCGCCGCACCTACAAGACGGCAGGCTGGAAGAGCACGCTGATGGTGATCAACACCGTCGGCCACCTCGCGGAAGCCGCATGGCACCATCCCGACCTGACCGCTTCCTACGCCTGGGTCGAGGTCCGGCTGATGAACCATGCCGCCAAGGGCATCACCGACAAGGATTTCGCCCTGGCGAAGAAGATCGAGGAGGTTGTGTCCTGGCAGCCCGCATTGGAGGGCCAGGGGCTCGAAGGCACGCCGGCCGACCCGCGCTTCGCCTACATCAAATACGACAGGTAGCGGCAGCGCCTCTTACTGCAACTCCTTCACGCGGCGGCACTCGGTCTTGAGATAGGCGCTCTTGCCGATCTCGTCGCGCCGCTCGGTGCGGGCGATGATCTCCTGCCAGCCGGTGGCGCAGCCGAGTTCGTTGGCGACGCGGACCTTGCGGACCTCCAGGGCGCGGTCGTCCGTGCAGGTATCCTGGGCGATGCCGTTGGCGCAGACCAGGACGACGGCGATGAAGGCATTCATGGGGGCGGGACTCCAGGTTTCTGGTTCGACCCAAAAGTTCATCGAGCCGGAAGTTTCAGGCCGATCCGCGCAGATTTACGCGGGCACCTGCCGGTACTCCCGCGGCGTCACGCCGAAGCGGTCTTTGAAGCGCCTGGAGAAATGGGCCTGGCTGACGAAGCCGCAGCCATAGGCGAGCATCCCGATCGCCATGTGCGCGCAGGCCGGATCGTTCAGGAGCCGGGCGGCTCTCTCAAGCCTGCGATGCCAGATGTAGTCGGAGATACACTGATCGCCCTCTTGGAACAGCTCCTGCAGGCGGCGAAGCGACACGCCCATGGCGGCCGCGAGATGGTGCGGGTCGAGCACGTGATCGTGAAGATGAGCATCGACGTAGGCCTTCGCGCGCTGCACCAGGAGGACGCCGTGCAGCGGCTGCGGCAGATCGTGGGCCAGTCGCTCGGCGATGCTTGCCACGATCAGATCGACGCCGATCGCAGCCATGCGCTCGGCACCATCGGGCGTCAGTTGGAACCGCGAGCGGATGAGATCCTGGAGGAACGTGTTCACGAGGCCGGTGGCCCCCAGTTCCGGTCCGATCTCCAGCGAAGAGTACAGCCGCGCAGGCCCGAGCACGCTCTCGACGCGCTCGCGCGGCAATTGCAGGCAGAGGGCTTGGCAGCCGAAGCTGCTCTCGTTCACCGACGGGCGGCTGTCGAGCACAAGTAAGCTACCGGGCCCGCAGATGGCGGCGCGGTCTTCCTGGATGGTGCTGAGGCTGCCGGCCAGGACCAGGGCCACGACGAGATTCTGGTCCAGGCCGTGGCGCCGAATCATCTCCTGCGTCGTCTCGCCTCGCACCACGTTCTGCGAGTACCGGGTCAAACTCAGCGGCCCGACATCGCCCACGTCGATCTGCGCCTCGAAGGATCTTTCCTCAAGACACTCGAGCTTCATCGGCAGACCATGTGTGACGACGACGTCGCGCCAGCTTTCAAACCTGTTCCGGGGATGGAGGCCGTCCGTCGAGAAAAAGGGCTGCATCGAGGTAAACCCGAAACCGTTCACTCTCGTGCGGGGAAGGATCGGCACGATATCGGTAGCAATTAGTCCACAATTTATCAATTTTCAATCGCCAAGCCATAGCTGAAGTGCCGCTGGACTGCCGCCATTTTTAGGCGCGGCCTCTGCCTGAAAATCTTCAATATAAAAATCTATATTCAATACTTGAAAAATTATATAAGTTGTTGCGAAGTGATCGGAAGGACAAGCTGCGCAATTATCGTCGTTATCAGAAATTCGTGCTCGGATTTTAGGCGAGGTTCCGACCGGGGCGCGGTGTCGCAGGCCGCTCTCGCCGCTCCAATCCATCGGGCCGCACGAGAGCGTGCCGACCGGAGCACGGATCGTTGCGGCACTCGACACGTGTTCCGATCCGTCCCGCAGCGATCAGGAACATCATGCCGATCGTGAGGGTGGGGCGACGTGCCGGCTCTGATTTCCGGCACGGATTGCGGGGTTCACGCCGGGTGCGACGTCGTGCCACCCGCCTGGGGCCGTATCCGGTAGCAGCCGACATAGAGTGCGGGCAGGAACAGGAGCGTCAGGACGGTGGCGGCCAGGATGCCGCCGATCATCGCGTAGGCCATCGGGCCCCAGAACACCTCCCGGGCGATCGGGATCAGGCCGAGGCTCGCCGCCGCCGCCGTCAGCAGGATCGGCCGCATCCGGTGGTGGGTCGCCTCGTAGACCGCATCCCACGGCGCCATGCCGTCGGCCCGGAACTCCTCGATCTGGCTCACCAGGATGACGGCGTTGCGGATGATGATCCCAATCAGCGCCAGGATGCCTAAGATGGCGACGAAGCCCATCGGCTTGTCGAACAGCAACAGCGCCGGGACCACGCCGATCAGCCCGAGGGGCGCCACGGTGAAGACGAGCAGCGTGCGTCCGAAACTCTGAAGCTGGATCATCAGCAGCAGCGCCATGGCCAGCAGCATCACCGGCACGACGGCCGCGATCGGGCCCTGCCCCTTGGCGGATTCCTCGACAGCGCCGCCGGTTTGCAGAAAGTACCCCTCGGGCAGGGCTTTCACGAAGGCGTCGATCCCCGGCTGCAACGCGGCCACGATGGTGGGGGCCTGCGTCGCATCGCGGATCGTGGCGCGCACCGTGACGGTGGGCAGCCGGTCGCGGCGCCAGACGATCGGCTGTTCGAGGTCGTAGCCGATCCGCGCGAAGGCCAGGAGCGGCACCACGGAGCCGTTGGCGAGACCGACCTGCAGCGATTGCAGGGTATCCAGCGAGGACCGCTCGGCGGCACGCGCCCGGCCGACGACGTTCACGAGGTAGATCGAGTCGCGCACCTGCGTCATCGCCTGCCCGCCCTCGATGCCGTTGAGGATGCCGGCGACGTCCTGGCTCGACACGCCGAGCTGGCGCGCCTTGTCCTGCAGGATCTCGATGCGCAGGACCTTGCCGGGCTCGTTCCAGTCGAAGGTCGGCACATCGAGCCGCGCGTCGGTGGCGACCACGTTGGCGAGGTCGAGGGCGAGGTGGCGCACCTTCTCGATGTCGGGGCCGCTGAGCCGGTACTGGACCGGTCGTCCCACGGGCGGCCCCAGGCTGAGGGGCTGCACGAGAACGTCGGTCCCCACGAAGTCGCGCCGGGCCATGTCCTGAAGGCGCTCCATCACGTGGTCGCGCACGTCCAGCGACTTCGTGACGATCACGATCTGGCCGAAGAACGCGTTCGACAATTGCTGATCGAGGGGCAGGTAGAAGCGCACCGCGCCTTGTCCGACATAGGACGACCAGCTCGTCACGTCGGCATCGTCCTTCAGCTTGGCCTCGAAGCGGTCCATCTGCGCCTTCGTCTCGGCGATCGTCGCGTTCTGCGGCAGCGTCAGATCGACCAGCACCTCGGAGCGATCCGAGGCCGGGAAGAATTGCTGCTGGACGTGCCCCATGCCGACGATCGCCGTGCCCATCACGGCGAGACAGATCACGACCGTGGTCCAGTGCCAGCGCATCGCGACCCGCAAAGCCGCCGTGAACAGCCGCGTGAACAGCCCGTCCTTCTCGCTGTGATGCTTCATGGTCTTGGGGAGGAGCGTCACGCCGATGAGTGGCGCGAACAGCACCGCGACCACCCACGAGACCAGCAGCGACGCGGCGAGCACCACGAACAGCGAGTAGGTGTACTCCCCCGCCCCCGAGCCGTTGAAGCCGATCGGCAGGAAGCCCGCCACCGTGACGAGCGTCCCGGTCAGCATCGGGAAGGCCGTTGAGGTGTAGGCGAAGGTGGCGGCCTTCTGGAGCGTGTCGCCGCGCTCCAGGCGCGCCACCATCATCTCCACGGTGATCATGGCATCATCGACCAGGAGGCCCAGCGCGATGATCAGCGCGCCGAGGGAGATGCGCTGCAGCGTCACGTCCATGATCTGCATGATCACGAAGACGATCGCCAGGACGAGGGGGATCGACACGGAGACCACGAGCCCGGCCCGGACGCCGAGACTCACGAAGCTCACGGCCAGCACGATCACGATGGCCTCGACCAGCGCCTCGGTGAAGCCGCCGACCGCGTGCTCGACCTGGCGGGGCTGGTCCGACACGAGATGGACGCCGACGCCCACCGGCAGCTTCGCCTCGATCAGCCGCATCCGCTCCTTCAGCGCCTCGCCGAAATGGAGCAGGTTGGCGCCAGGCCGCATCGCGATGGCGAGCCCGATCGCGGGCTTGCCGTCGACCCGGAACAGGGCGGTGGGCGGGTCCTCGTAGCCGCGGCTGATCTCGGCGATGTCGGCGAGGCGGAAGAAGCGGTCGTTCACCCGCAGATTGACGTCCTGGAGCGCGGCCTCCGACGCGAAGGACCCGCTGACCCGCAAGGACACGCGTTCGGGACCGGCCTGGACCACGCCGGACGCCGAGACGGCGTTCTGCGCCTGGAGCGCCTTGATCAGCGCCGAGAAGTCGATGCCGTAGCCCGCGAGCTTCCGGGTCGAGAAATCGAGGAAGATCGTCTCGGCCTGGGAGCCGATCAGCTGGGTCTTGCCGATATCGGGCACCCGCAGCACTTCGGTGCGCACGCCCTCGACGTAGTCGCGCAACTGCCGATAGGTCAGCCCATCTGACGTAAAGGCGTAGATGTTGCCGTAGACGTCGCCGAATTCGTCGTTGAAGAACGGTCCCTGCACGCCTTCGGGGAACTGCCCCCTGATGTCGCCGAGGCGCTTGCGCACCTGATAGAAGGCCGGCTGGATCTCGTTCTTCTTCAGCGTGTCGCGGAACTGCACGAACACCGTCGAAGAGCCGGGCGTCGTGTAGCTGCGGACGTAATCCAGTCCGTTGAGCTGCTGCAGCTCCTTCTCGACCCGGTCGGTGACCTGATCGAGGGTCTCCTTGATGGTCGCGCCCGGCCACGTGGTCTGCACCACCATGGTCTTGATCGTGAAGGGCGGATCCTCCTCACGGCCGAGACGGGTATAGGCCATCGCCCCCGCGATCAGCGCGACGACCATCAGGAACCAGACGAACGAGCGGTGCCCGAGCGCCCAATCGGAGAGATTGAAGCTTTTCACGTCAAACCCCTGCCGCCGGCTCAGACGGCGTCGTCCGTCAGCCGCACGGGCTGACCGTCCTTGAGCGAGTGGACGCCGGCGACCACGACCCGGTCACCGGCCCGCAGACCGTCGATGACGGCGATGCGGCCCTGATCCGCACGGTCGCGCTCCTCCGCCACCGTCACCGCGCGCCGCGTCACCGCTTTGCCATCCGGCGTGACCACCCAGACCGAGCGGCGGTTGCCCTCTTCCAGCAGCGCCGAGGGCGGCAGCAGGAAGCGCGGGCGGACCTTGCTGGCGAGCGCGACGTCGATGGTCGCGCCCAGGCGAAAGGCGAGACCTGGATCGTCCAGGGCGATGCGGATCCGCTTCGAGCGCGTGCCGGCTTCGGCGAGCGGTGCGATCTCGCGCATCCGGCCGGTCGTGGTCAGGTCCGGGGCGCTCTGGAGCGCGACGGTGAAGCGGCAATCCGGCGGCAACGCGCCGACATAGGTCTCGGGAATGTCGACCACGGCCTCGCGCACATCCGGCCGGGCCACGGTGACCACCCCCTGGCCGGCGCTCAGCACCTGTCCGATCTCGGCGAGGCGCTGGGTCACGACGCCGTCGAACTCGGCCTTGAGTTCCGTGTAGCCCATCTGGTCGCGGGCCTTCTGCAGGCTCGCCAGCGCTTGGTCGACCCGCGCCCGCGCGGTGTCGCGCCGGGCGACCGCCTGATCGAGCGTGGCCTGCGCGACGCTGTTGCCGGTCATCAGCCGGCGCGTCCGCGCTTCGGCCGCCTCGGCGTTCTCGGCCTGGGCGCGGGCATCGGCGAGATCGGCCTCGGCGCGGGTCAGGTCGAAGCGGCTGACGATCGTGTCGAGGGCGGCCAGGCGCTGCCCCTTCTTGACGATGTCGCCGATGGTGACGTCGCGCGCCACCATCCGGCCCGGGATCTGGAAGCCGAGCTGGGTCTGGTAGCGGGGCTCGATCGTCCCGGCGAACGGCCCGAGGATGATCGTGTCGCTCGGCTGGACGACCTGGGTCAGCACGGGCCGGACCGGCGCGTCGGCCTTCGAATCGTCGCCGTGATCGATGCAGCCGCCCAGCAGAGCGAGGGCCGCGAGAACGAGGATGGTGCGCGTCTTCATCAGTGGTCGGCGATCTCGATGGCGGCCACTGTCTGGCCCGGGCGCAGGAACTGGATGCCGGCCACGACCACGCGTTCGCCCGGCTCGACGCCACGCTTCAGCGCGATGATGTCGGATCCGAACCGGTCGATCTCGACGGCGCGGATCGCGACCGACCGCTTGGCCGGGTCGAAGATCCATACGGCCGGCTTTCCGTCGTACCGGTAGAGCGCCGACCAGGGCAGCACCACCGCCTCGTGCGGGGCGAACCGGCCGTGCCCGACGACGACGGCGCCGAGCCCCATCGCGGGCGGCGTCGTCTTCAGGCCGATCTTGACCCGGACGGTGCCGCTCGCGGCATCGACCGTTGGCGAGACCTCGCGCACCGTCCCGGTCGCCGTCACGGCCGGATCGGATTGCAGCGCCACCGTGATCGCGCCGCCGGCCGGCGGCTGGGCGAGGAGCGATTCGTAGACGTTGAACACCGCATCCCGCGGCCCGTCCTGCGCGAGGACCAGGACGGTCTGGCCCGACTGGACCACCTGCCCGACCTCGAAGGTGCGGCTCGTCACGATCCCGGCGACGCCGGCGCGCAGTTCCGTGTACGAGAGTTGCTCCTGCGCGGTGCCGAGGGCGGCCCGTGCCGATTCCACCGCGGCCTGGGTGGTGCGCAGTTCCTGCTCCGCGTTGTCGTAGGTGGACCGTGTGGTGAAGCCGCCTGCCAGAAGCTGCTTCTGACGCTCGAACGACATCTTTGCCTGGGTCTGAAGCGCCTCGGCCGAGGTGAGGGCCGCCTTGGCGTTGTCGAGATTCGCCTGCTGGGTCAGAGGTTCGATCACGCCGAGCACCTGATCGGCCTCGACGTGATCGCCGACTTCCACCCGCCGCGCGACGACCTTGCCGTTCGTGCGAAACGCCACGTTGACCTGGGCCTGCGGCTGGATGTCGCCGGTCAGCACGGCCTCCGAGGCGATTGGCGTCCGACGCGCTTCGACGATTCGGACCCGCGCCAGCGCCTCACCCTCGATCGCCGCAGGCTCCGCATGGACGCACCCGACGGCACCGAACCCGCTTACTACGAGGAGAAGCCGGAATGCGGCGCGGTCCATGGAGATTTTCATGCGGTCGACCACCCTGGCCGGGTTCGTGAAAACGGCGTGGCGCGTTCCTAACCCTTCCGTTACATACCGTCCAGTCGGTTTTTAAGGTGGTGTCTGATGCAGGGCAAGCGTAAACGGCTGGCGGACCGGCCCGAAAGCATCCTCGAAGCGGCGACCGCGGTTCTCCTGAAGGGCGGTGCGCGCGCGCTGACCATCGATGCGGTCGCGGCCGAGGCTGGGCTCAGCAAAGGCGGCGTGCTCCACCATTACGCATCGAAGGAAGCGCTAATCGCCGCCTTGGTCAATCGGGAACTCACGCGTCTCCGGGAAGAAATCGCCGCCTGCGAGGCCGCCATTCCGCCCGGCCCGTCACAACTTCCCAAAGCGATGATCGCACATGTGCGCTCGCATTACTGCGAGGATGACGAATCGTCCCGTGCGCTACTTCTTGCTTCCCTCGATTCGTCGGAGGCGCTGAAGGATTACCGGGCTTTCGTGGCGGATCAGCTCGATCGCCTGAGCCGGATCGAGGGGGCCTGCCCGGGCGAGGGCTCCGTGCTGTTCTTCGCGATCCTGGGGCTCTTCATCGGGCGGGCGCTGGGCTTTCACCAGCTCGGGGAAGCGGAGCTTCAACCGATGCTCGCCGCCCTTGATCGGATGACGGGTGGATCGAGCGCCTGAGCCTCACGCGCGGAACGCAAGCACCGCCCGGGTACCCTGCCCGCCGGGGCTGTAGCAGAGCGCCGAACGCAGGTTCGTCGCCATGGCGCGCACGATGCGCGAACCGAGACCGGTTCCGCGGATCTCGCCCTCGCCGGTCCAGCCGACGCCGTCATCCTCGACCGCGAGGCGGATCGAATCGCATCCGTCCCGGTCCACGGCGACCCGGATCTCGCCCGACATGCCCGGCGGATAGGCGTATTTGTAGGCGTTGGTGACGAGTTCGGTCACCACGACGCCGACCGAGACCGCCTTGTCGGGGGAGAGATGAACCGATTCGGCGCGCAGCCGGATCGCGTGGTCCCGCCCGCTCGCCCGCATGGCGGCCTGCAACTCCTCGATGAGGCTGCCGAGATAGGCGTCCAGCGCGACCGACTCGACATCGTCCGAGGTATAGAGCCGGCGGTGGATGCCGGCGATGGCCGAGATCCGCGCCTGCATCTCGTCGAGGGCCGCCTTGGCGGAGGGGTCGCTGACGGCGTTGCGCTGCATGTGCGCCAGGGCCGCCACCAGGGCCAGGGAATTGGCGACGCGGTGGTTGACCTCGCGCAGCAGCAATTCGGCCCGGTCGCGGGCCTCGCGCATCTCGGCCTCGGCCCGTTCCTTGTCGCGCCGCAGGGCCTCCTGCCGGAGCGCGGTGTCGACGGCCTCGCAGAGGAGTTCGCGGAACTGGCCCTGCACGTCCTTCCAGACGTAATCCACGGCCCCGGCCTTGAGGGCGGCGACGGCGACGCGCGAATCGTCCGAGCCGGTCACGTAGATCACCGGCGGCGCCTGCGGCAGCGCGCGGATCTCCGGCAGCAGGTCGAGGCCGGTCTGGCCGGGCATGTGATGGTCGAGCGCCACGGCGCCGATCCCGCCCTGCGCCAGCCGGACCAAGCCGTCGGCGCCGCTCGCGCACAGCTCCACCGTGTAGCCCCGCGCCTCCAGCGAACGCCGGACCAGACGTCCGAGGCCCGGATCGTCGTCGATGTAGAGGATGCGCGCCGCCGGAGCGGCGCCGTCCGCGCCGGCCTGCTCCGCGGTCATGGGTTCTGGGGAACCTCCATCACCGAGAAGAACAGCCCGAGTTGGCGGATCGCGTTGGCGAACCCCTCGTAGTTCACCGGCTTCGTGATGTAGACGTTGGCGCCGAGATCGTAGCAGCGTTGGATCTCGCGGCTGTCGTCGGTCGTGGTGAGCACCACGACGGGGGAGCGGCGGGTATGCGGGTTCGCCTTGACCTTCTCCAGGATGTCGAGACCCGTCATGTCGGGCAGGTTGAGATCGAGGAGAACGAGGAGGTGGCGCCGGGCGCTCGCCTCGCCGGATCCGTCCGGCCCGAGGAGGTAGGTGAGCGCCGAGGTCCCGTCCTGGAACGCCACGATCTCGTTGTTGACGCCGGCGCGCCGGATGTTGCGCTCGATCAGGCGTGCATGCCCCTCGTCGTCCTCGATCATCACGATGCTGACGGGGTGCACGGGCCGCTCCACGCTCATGCGGCAACGCGTGGTGCCGGTTCAGGATCCGCGACGCACGCTGTAGACGCGCCGCGCGGCAAGGTCACGTTGAAGGTCGTGCCCTCGCCGAGTTGCGAACGGACTTCGATCCGGCCTCCAAAGTTTCTCACGAGGGCTTTCACATGGGCGAGGCCGATACCCTCGCCGGGCCGGTCCTGTGTCCCGGACCTTCGGAACAGCTCGAAGACGCGGGCGTGATCCCGCTCCGCGATGCCGCGTCCGTTGTCGGTGACCGAGAAGCAGATGCCCCGCGGACCGGCGGAATGGGCCGTGACCACGATCTGCCCGGGCCGGGACGGATCGAGATACTTGATGGCGTTATCCAGAAGGTTGCCGAAGATCTGCTCGATCGCGAGCCGGTCGGCGACGATCGCGGGTAAGTCGGGCGCGATCGTCACCACGGCGCGGGCCGCCTCGGCCTGGTGCCGGTGCGTATCGGCGAGGCCCTGGAGCAGGGCCGTCATATCGAGGCGTTCCGGCCGGAACTGCCTCCGTCCTTCGCGGGACAGCTTGAGGATCGCGGCGATCAGGCCTTCCATGCGGTTGACCGCGGCCTTGATGAAGCCGAGCGCCTCGCTGAAATCCGCGTCGATCCGCTCCGCCTGCGGGTGCCCGGCGAGCGCCGCCCGCGCGTCGAGCCGCGTCGCCTCGAGCTCGCTGGTGAAGCCCATGACGTTGACGAGGGGCGCGCGCAGATCGTGGCTGACGATGTAGGCGTAGCGCTGGATCTCCTCATTCGATTCCCTGAGCTCAGCCTCGGCTTCCCGCTGCTCGGTGATGTCGGTGTGGACCCCGACCCACTCGCGGATCTCACCGCGCGCATCCAGCACCGGAACGGCCCTGATCGCGAAGTGGCGCCACGTCCCGTCCGCCATGCGCACGCGGTGCTCGTGGATGAACGTGCTCCGGGTCCGCACGGTCTCGTTCCAGGCATCCACCGTCGCCTGGGCATCCTCCGGATGAACCACCTTGGCCCAGCCGTAGCCCCGATACTCCTCGCGGGTCTGCCCGGTCATGGCACTCCAGCCCGGCTGCTCGCCGATCATCTGGCCAGTGGCATCGTTGGTCCAGAGCACGCCCCGAACCGCCTGGACCGCGGCCCGGAACCGTGCCTCGCTGGCCTGTAGGTCGCGCTGGATGCGCTGCTGGTCGAGGGACGAACCCAGCATCGCCAGGAACAGGATGAAGAACGTCGTCCCGGACACGTAGAGCGCGAGGTTCTGCTGTCCCGGCGCCAGCATCACGGCATGGGCATGGGGGGCGCCCGCCGCTTCGGCCGTAAAGGTCGCCGCCGCCATGCCGGTATAGTGCATCCCCGCGACGGCGAACCCCATGATGCCGGCGGCGATCAGCTTCCGGCCGACCGCGTGATCCCGGAATGCGAGCCACAAGGCCGCCGTCGCCGCGCTCACCGCGATCGCGACCGACACCGCGACCAGCGCCGGGTCATAGGCGAGGTCGCCGGGGATCCGCAGCGCCGCCATGCCGGTATAATGCATCGCCGCCACGCCGAGCCCCATGAGCGGCCCCGCGACCAGGATCGCCGACGCGCCCTCACCCCTGTAGGCGACCCACGCGAACGCCAGTCCGGTCACCGCCACGGCGATGACGAGCGAGAGCACGGTCCGGCCGATATCGTAGGTGGCGGCCATGCCCATGTCGAAGGCCAGCATGCCCACGAAGTGCATCGACCAGATGCCGCCGCCCATCGCCAGCGCCGATCCGATGATCCACGGCCAGCGGGGGCCGGGTGACGGCCGGCGCATGCGCGCGCCGAGATCGAGGGCCGTGTAGGACGCGAAAACCGCGATGCCGACCGACAGGGCGACGAGCGCCGGGTTGTAGCCCGTATGGTTCATGGGTGCATCGATGCGACACGGGTGCGAGCGTCGATGTAACCTGCGTCGGCTGGGCGCGCCACAAGTTAAGGCGTGGCGCTTTCTACGGAAGGTTGAAAATTCGGGGCCGTGTCAGGCGCCGAGGCCATGATGCCTTCTGGCTCGATCTCGCGTCGCGGCGTGAAATGGTGTCCGTGGTGCAAGAACGTATCTCGTTCTTCCCTCCGCAAATCCGTGACATTGAAGATCTGCACAGGCATCCGGGATGCACCGAACGCCTGAAAAGAATTGCGCGTTTTCATACAAACACGGAGGCGCTGCAGGATCGACGACGCCTTCGACCGGTCGCTCTTCGAAACAATGACGCGGCGAAGAAAAATTCGCGTCCTTTGGCCTCGGGCGGTTTCCTTCAACGTCGAGCCGCGTTGTAGGTTGGATCGATTGCCCCGCCCGAATGCAGGTCCATGAACGAACACGCCACGGCGCCGTTTCCGGACGATCTGCGCAGTTCCCTGGCGCGCGCCCTGTATGGCTGCGACCGCGACGAGCAGCCCAACCTTCCCGCTTGGGACGACATGGCGCTCGATGTCGATCATCCGGGCCTGCGCGAGCGCTATCTCAGGCGCGTCGATGCCCTCGCGGCCGGCCCCCTCGCCCCAATCATCGCGGACGCGTCGGAACGCGCGGGTGCCGACGAGGAGTTGCGCGTGCTCCGGCGTCAGCGGATGGCGCCGGAACGCGAGAGGGAATTGCTGGAGGCCAACAATCGCTTGCTCAACCGCGCCGAAACCGCCGAGGCCGCCCGCGATGTGGCCGAGTCGGCCCTGACACGGATGCAGCGCGAGCGGGATGTGGCGCGGGAGGCCGAGAGTTTCTGGCAGCACTTCGCCTTCGATGCCGACGATCTGGCGACGCGCCGCCTGATCGAGCAGACCGAAGCGCGGGCCGCGGCGGAGCGGGACGCGATTCGCGAGCGCTGTCTGCGGGAGCGGGCCGAGAGCGCGCTGCGCCTCTTCGCCGACCGCGCCGACGTCATGCCGAAGGAGGGCTGGGCGTCGGAATTGGTCCACGCCAATCGCGACATCCCGCTCTGGTGGTTCCACGCGGCGCGCGTCGCCCTCACGCCCCCCGAGGCTTCCAGCGATCCGACGGAACACTCATCCTGACGCTTCTACGGCCGTGCTCGACCGCATCGCGTCCGCGCGCGCCGACCCGGTATTCCCCTCGCAGGCGAGCGTCTCAAGCGGCCGCCGGCCGCTCCACCGTCGCCGGGGGATCGCGGAACAGGGCCGTGCAGCCGGAGCCGCGATGCATGCTCAGGATCGACGCCCGGTCGATCTCGGGGTGGGACTTGAGCACCTTCTGCACGCAGGCCAGGACGCGCTCGTACTGCGCGGCGTCGAAATTGGGTTCCAGCGGACTCACCGCGATATAGGTCTCGACCACGAGCACGCGCTCCGCCCGGTCGCAGGCGACATCCACCGCGATCCAGGACGATTTGATCAGGCTGGTGCTGGCGAGCATGGGCGTCCCTCCTGTGGCGTTGTGTTCCTCGGCTGGCCTGCCGGCTTCCGATTTTGGCAAAATCATGGACCGCATTCGGATGGATGCCAAGGGGTGTCGGACGCGATCCAGCCTTTCACCAATAGCAGCGCGTTGAGCCGTTTGCCGGGACAGCTTACGGTAGGTAGCCCGCCGCCGGATCATGGCCCAAATGGGGTCTCGCATGGCACGAATGGCATGTGGTATACAGACGATGGAGCCCAGATCGGGATCCGCACGACGGTTTCGCGAGACGACGAGGCCGCGCTTTGGGAGGACGTGCAGATATGATTCGTTCGAGGATGGGGCGAGGCTGCCCCGATAGTCCGCGCCGTGCCTTGCGGAGCGAGGCTGCCCGCCCGCCGTCTGCCCGGTCGGCCTGAACCGACTTCCGCACTCCCGACGACCGTCCCCAGCTCCGAGACCGATCATGACCAAGGCCCTCGAAGGCGTCCGCATCCTGGACTTCACCCACGTTCAATCCGGCCCGACCTGCACGCAGCTGCTCGCGTGGTTCGGGGCTGACGTGATCAAGGTCGAGCGGCCGGGCGTGGGCGATGCCACGCGCCAGCAGCTCCAGGATATCCCGGACGTGGACAGCCTGTATTTCACGATGCTGAACCACAACAAGCGCTCGATCACCCTCGATTCGAAGAATCCGAAGGGCAAGGAGGTGCTGTGGCGTCTTATCAAGGAGTGCGACGTCCTCGTCGAGAACTTCGCGCCCGGCGCGCTCGCCCGGATGGGCCTGACCTGGGAGAAGATCCACGAGGCCAACCCGCGGATGATCCTGGCCTCGGTCAAGGGTTTCGGGCCCGGCCGCTACGAGGATTGCAAGGTCTACGAGAACGTCGCGCAATGCGCCGGCGGCTCGGCCTCGACGACCGGTTTCCGCGACGGCATCCCGATGGTGACCGGCGCGCAGATCGGCGATTCCGGCACCGGGCTTCATCTCGCGCTCGGCATCGTCACGGCCCTCTATCACCGCACCCATAGCGGCCTCGGCCAGAGGGTCGACTGCGCCATGCAGGACGGCGTGCTGAACCTGTGCCGGGTGAAGCTGCGCGACCAGCAGCGCCTCCAGCACGGGCCGCTCAAGGAGTACAGCCAGTTCGGCGAGGGCATCCCGTTCGGCGAGGCGACCCCGCGGGCGGGCAACGATTCCGGCGGCGGCCAGCCGGGGCGCATCCTGCGCTGCAAGGGCTGGGAGCAGGATCCCAACGCCTACATCTACGTCATCACCCAGGCCGCGGTGTGGGAGCCGATCTGCGACATCATCGGCGAGCCCGGCTGGAAGACCGACCCGAACTACGCGACCCCGAAGGCTCGCCTGCCGCATCTGAACGAGATCTTCACGCGCATCGAGGCGTGGACGATGAAGGTGTCGAAGTTCGAGGCGATGGACACGCTCAACAAGCACGACATCCCCTGCGGCCCGATCCTGTCGATGAAGGAGATCGCCGAGGACGAGGCTTTGCGGAAGACCGGTACCATCGTGGAGGTCGATCACCCGACCCGCGGCAAGTACCTGACGGTCGGCAACCCCATCAAGCTCTCGGCGAGCCCGAGCGAGGTGGCGCGGTCTCCGCTGCTCGGCGAGCACACCGAGGAGATCCTGCGCAGCGTGCTCGGCTACTCCGAGGCGGAGGTCGGCGAGATCGCCAATTCGGGGGCGATCGGCGCGATCCAGAAGATCGCGGCCGAGTGAGCTGAGGGTTTGCAACGCGCGGGTGGTCCACCGCCCCCGCAGCCGAACGAGGAAACCGGCGGCTCCCGACGAGCCGGCGGCCCCTTCCCCACCCCGCGACGCGGGTCGCATGACGCTTTCGGAGATTGCATGCGCATCGCCTTCATCGGTCAGCAGGATTTCGGGAAGGCCGTCCTGGAGGCGTTCCTCCAGCGCGGCGACACGGTGGCGGGCGTGTTCTGCGCACCGGAGAAGCCCGGGGCCAAGCCGGATGTCCTGAAGACCGCCGCCGAGGAGAAGGGTCTCCCGGTCTTCCAGTTTCCGAGCCTGAAGAGCCCGGAGGCCGAGGAGGCCATGCGTGGCCTCGATGCCGATATCGGCATCATGGCCTACGTCCTGCAGTTCGCGCCGCAGAGCTTCGTCACGATCCCGAAGCACGGCACGATCCAGTATCATCCGAGCCTGCTGCCCCGGTATCGCGGCCCGTCCTCGATCAACTGGCCGATCGCCCGGGGCGATCTGCAGACCGGCCTCACGATCTTCCGGCCGACCGATGGCCTCGATGAGGGACCGGTGATCCTCCAGAAGACCTGCGCGATCGGCGCCGACGCGACCTTGGGCGAGGTGTATTTCGACAACCTTTTCCCGATGGGCGTCGACGCGATGCTGGAGGCAGCCGACCTCGTGGTGTCGGGCCAGCATGTCGAGATCGATCAGGACGAGGACGCGGCGACCTACGAAGGCTGGTTCCGCGCCGCGGAGGCCGAGATCCATTGGTCGGCCCATGCGGAGCAGATCTTCAACCTGATCCGCGCCGCCAACCCTGCCCCCGGCGCCTGGACGACCCGGGGCGGCCAGAAGCTGCAGATCTTCGATTCCTGCCTGCACCCGGTCCGGCGCCTGAGCGACGTGAAGGGCAAGCCCGGCGAGGTGATCGCGATCGACGACGCGGGTTTCACCGTCTGCGCGCAGGGCGGCCAGATCGAGATCCGGAAGGTCAAGCCGGAGGGCGGCAAGAAGGTCGCGGCCGCCGACTACGCCCGGGAGACCGGGCTCACCTTGGGGCAGGCGCTCGGCCGCTGACCGAGACAGAGGCGCCATCCCACGCGCCTCTGACGCGCACGTCGCCCGGTCTGGCTTGAGCGGGCTCGGCCAGGCGCGTGCCGCCCAGACGCCGCAGGGCTCCGCAATCCTGGCTTGCCAGGCCGCCGACCATTTCAAAGTGGCATCACAGAAATAAGGATGGGGCCGCTCATTTCGGCCGCGCGATGCGATAGCATCAAGTCCTGTCGCGCGCATCGAAGTCGATCCCCGGGCGGATGATCGGATAGTCATCGACGATAGACGATGCAGACTTCGCGACATCCCGGGATCGAGGGGAACAGCGATGACGTATCGTTTCGAGGCCGGCCGCATCTATCGCATGCCGACGCATTTCGGGCCGGCCCCGGGGCCGCGCCAGAAGCCCGACGGTATCGGCGGTGATTCCAAGGACAGTCCGCGACGGCTCTCGCTCGCGGCCAGCTTCTTGACCGATGCGGCGCGACTCGAGGGCCATCTGCCTGAAGGGTTCAGCCTCTCCGGCGAGCCGGTCGTAACGGTGGAATGCCACTACCTGACCGGGATCGAATGGTTGGCGGGTCGCGGCTACGCGATGATCCACGTCCATTGGCCGGTGACCTTCAAGGGCGCCCGGGACGCGGCCACCGGCCGTTTGCTGGCCGTCGTCTGGGAGAACCTCGCCGATCCGATCATCACGGGGCGCGACGAGATCGGGCATCCCAAGCTGTACGCGGAGATCGCCGAACCGCGTCTATGGGAGGGCGCACAGGTCTGCACAGCCGGGTGGATGGGCTTCCGCTTCCTCGATCTCACCGTCTCCGCGCTGCGCGACGCGTCCGGTCCGGGCCCCACGCCCGCTTCGGACGGAACCCTGATGGTGAAGTACATCCCGCGGACCGGGGCCTGGGGTGAGGCCGAAATCCATCAGGTCACCCTGACGCCGCTCGCCGATCCGCACGTCACGATCGATCGTCGACAGATCGGCGATGCCACGGTGCGCTTCCACCGCGCCGCATGGTCGGACCTGCCGACCATGGCGCATGTCGTCAACGCCCTGGCGGATCTGCCGGTGATCGAGCCGCGCGGCGGCTCCGTGGTGCATTCGCACGGCGGCAAAAGCTTCCTCGACCAGCGCGTGCTGGCCTGATCGGCAAAGGCAAGGCGGCCCTGCGGGCTCCCGGTGAAATCACCGGCTCTTGTCGCTCGCCGCGTTCAATCCGTATCCGCGAAAGCGCTCCACGGTCGCGTCGATCTCGTGACCCGACAGGATGGCCGGCGTGCCCACCTGCAGCGCGACCGCGTATTGGTGACAGAGCGTTTCCAGCTCGACGGCGAGCCAGAGGGCCTTCTCCAGGCTCGCTCCGGCGGCGATCATGCCGTGATTGGCGAGCAGGCAGACATTGCGATCGACCAGCGCCGCCAGCGCCAGCTCCGACAGTTCGGCGGTGCCGTAGGGCGCATAGGGCGCGCAGCGGACGCTGGGGCCGCCGAAGGCCGCGATCATGTAGTGGACCGCCGGGATTTCCTTTCGGCACAGCGCGAAGGCGGTGCAGTAGACCGGGTGCGCGTGGACAACCGCGCCGCAATCCGAACGGGACGCGAGGATGTCCCGGTGGAAGCGCCATTCCGATGACGGCTTCTGGTCCGCGGGGTGCGTGCCGTCGAACTCCAGGGGCACGACATCCTCGGGCCGCATCCGGGCGGTCGGCAGGCCCGAGGGCGTGATCAGCAACCCATCGCGGAAACGCACCGAGACGTTGCCCGAGGTGCCGCGGTTCAGGCCCTGCGCGTCGAGCTCCCGCGCCGCCGCCACGACGCTCTCCCGCGCGATCCGCTCGTCCCTGTCCATGCCCGATCTCCGGAAGGCCCGGGCCTCGGGTATGCGCAAAAGCCCGGCGCCGTAAAGCGCCGGGCTCGCGTCGTGCGTGCGGCTGGACTTACTGGGCCAGCGCCGGGGCGAGGCTCGCCTCGGGCTTCCTGGTGTAGGCCGCGCGCATCGGCTTCAGCACGAAGAGCGCGAGCAGCGCGGCCAGGATGTTGAGCGCCGCCGCCGCCAGGAACACCGCGTGCCAGCTCCCGGTCATCGTGGTCAGCACGCTGGTATAGGGCACGATCAGCGCCGCCGTCCCCTTGGCGGTGTAGAGCAGCCCGGCATTGGTGGCCGCGTATTTCGAGCCGAACGTGTCACCGCAGGTCGCCGGGAACAGGGAGTAGATCTCGCCCCAGGCGAAGAACACGAGGCCGGTCAGCAGCACGAAGGCGATCGGGTTATGGCCGAGCTGGCTCAGCGCGTAGATCCCGAGGCCCTCGATCGCGAATGAGAGGAACATCGTGTTCTCGCGGCCGATATGGTCGGAGACCCAGCCGAAGAACGGCCGCGTCACGCCGTTGAGCACCCGGTCGAGGGTCGCCGCGAAGGTCAGCGCCGGCAGGGTGATGCCGAGCAGCGAGACCGGCACGTCGGCGATCATGAAGTCCTTGGCGATGGGCCCGAGCTGCGCGGTCGCCATCAGGCCGCCCGCGGCCATCATGACGAACATCGCGTACATCACCCAGAAGATCGGGGTGCGGACCATCTCGGCCGGCTTGTAATCCCGCTTCGACTGGCTGACGCGGGCGATTTCGGGCACCTGGCCCTTGGCGGGCGCGCGCAGGAAAAGGGCGATCAGCATCACGATGAGGCCCTGCCCGATGCCGAAGGTGAAGAAGGCGGCCTCGTAGCCCTGCGCCTTGATCATCGCCTGGATCGGCACGACGGTCAGCGCCGAACCCGCGCCGAAGCCCATCGCGGTGATGCCGGCGGCGAGGCCGCGGCGGTCCGGAAACCACTTCAGGGAGTTGCCCACGCAGGTGCCGTAGACGGCGCCGGCCCCGGTCCCGCCGATCGCGGCGGCGACGTAGAGCATGGTGAGCGACTCGGCGTAGGAGTTCATCACCCAGGCGATGCCGCAGAGCAGGCCGCCGAACAGGGTGACGATGCGCGGGCCGTACTTATCGACGAACCAGCCCTCGATCGGCACCAGCCAGGTCTCGGTCACCACGAACAGCGTGAACGCCACCTGGATCGCCGCCCTGTCCCAGCCGTGACGCTCCTGCATCGGGTTCACGAAGAAGGTCCAGCCGTATTGCATGTTGGCGATCATGCACATGCAGACGACGCCGAAGGCGAGTTGCAGCCATCGGCCGCTCCCCACGGGTGTGCGGATCTCGGACATACGCTTCCCTCCTGACGGATTATATTTTTTGCGGTCTGTTTTCAGCACCCTGTATGCCCTGCCCGGTCCCGTTACGGCAGAACAAAACGGCGGTCGTACTTCAAAAAATTCTTGAACGTTGATCAAACGAGGTCTTCCGCGACGAAGCATCTCGTTGCACGACACGCTCGACTACATTGGTCGACGGTATGCCAGAAGGATGGTGCTTATATTGAGAGCATGTGTCAATCGAACATGCAGAAAAATACATGTTCTGCATTCGGGATTAAGGGCGTCGGCTGCGACGTGGTGCAGGGGTGCGCGTCGCATCCTGGCGTTTCGTTCGATCGAGCGCGGGGCCACACGTTCTCGTCACAGGTCTGTGGGACCCGTTCGCTGTCGACTAGGATCTCGGTAAGGTTTGGGGTAGTCCGCTTGTAAGCGCACGACTGAGAATGCGTGCGGTACATCATGTGCGTGAGCCGCTGGACCAGGGATGTCGAACTCCGAACCGCTGAGCGTCAAGCCGATCGTCGCCAGTTCAAGTCTCCGGACCTTGGCATACGAAGCGCTGAAGACAGCCATCACCAACATGGATATCTACGGGCGACCGGACGAGGTCAGGCTCGACGAGCGCAAGCTCTCGCAGGATCTCGGCGTCAGCCGAACACCTGTTCGTGAGGCGCTGACGGTTCTGGAACAGGAGGGATTTGTCCGCTCGGAGGCACGGCGCGGCGTCTTCGTCATCAAGAAGAACAAGCGCGAGATCGTCAACATGATCCACGCCTGGACGGCGCTGGAAAGCATGGCGGCACGCCTCGCCTGTACACGCGCCACGGACGCGCAACTGCGATCCCTGCGCGATGCATTTCCGGAGTTCTTCGAGGGACAGCCGTCCGAACATATCGACGAATATTCCGACGCCAACATCCGCTTTCATCAGCGGATCATCGCGCTGGGTCACTGCGAGGCGATCGCTGATCTGACCAGTAACCTGCTCATGCATGTCCGCGGGATCCGCAGCACGGCCCTGCGTCAGGGCGACCGGGCCGAGCGCTCGATCCGCGAGCATGTCGCCATCATCGCCGCCCTCGAAGCGCGGGATGCCGATCTGGCGGAGCGCCTCGTGCGTGAGCACGGTCTGGGCTTGGCGCAGCACGTCGACACGTACGGCGACTATCTCGACTGATCGACGCGCTGGTCGCCCGGCGGAACGCATAGGAATTTTCCGGGCGTGATGACGGCTTGAATCGTCTCCGCGTCGACGGCCGAACCCTGTCGCGGCAACGCAGCATAACCTTCGATGGAAGAGACGCTCTCGGCCGCGCAGAGCGCATGCTCGCCGCGTCTCAAGCTCGCAACAAACGAGAGGCCGGTCGGACATGCATGCTTCGCATGATCGGCATTCCGTATTTGGCATACCACGCTGCAGGGCGGCATGCCATTTGACGCGTCGCAACATCAGCCGGACGGCCGCCTCGGAGTTCCCCAATGATCGCCAGCTTCCTCATCCTCTTCGTCGCGTTCGCCATCTGCCAGGCTCTGCTGACGGTGAAGTTCGCGGATTTCCTGAGCTCCAACGATCGCGTCGGAACCCCTGCTGCCGGCGCCAGCCGCCCGATCGCCTCGGCCAAGCTTGCCTGATCCGGATTTGCGCGCACGGCGCTGACTGCGTAGGGTTAACGCTTTCCTCGGAACTTCCCGTTAGGGTCAACGCAGAGTTGACCCAACGGGCGAGGGAGCAACCGTGTCGGCCCTCCGTGCTGTATCGCGATACGCGGACCAGCCCTTCGTTCTGCTGATTTCGGATCGGCCGACGGAGCGTGCGGCCCTGGAACGAGCCATTGCCCTCGTCATGGATTGCCGCGCCGCCGAATCTGACGCGGCGCTCCCAGCGGCGCGTCCCCACCTCGTCATTCTCGATGTGCCACCGGATCGCGCCGTCGCACTGGAACGGGATTTTCGGTGGTCGAGGCCCCCGGTGCCGTGTCTGCTTCTGGCGCGCGGCGAGCCCGCACCCCTGACGCGCGCGCATCTGCGCCAGCTTCCCGCCACCGCACCGCGCCAGGTCGTCCTGGCCGATGCCTTCGCGATGATCGAGGAGGCGACGCGTTCGGCCGAGACGCGCAAGCGGCGGCTCGGGGAGCACGTGGCGGGGGCAACCGCGATCGTCGCGGACCTGTTCGACAGCGCCGCGCTCGGCGCCGGGCTTCAGCGCGCCGACGTCGATCGAGGCACGGAACTGGTGCTGGCTGCGGTGTCCGACGTCGGCATCGGCGCCTGGCTCGAAGCGGTCTGGCGTCACGATATCGGGGTCTATCAGCACACGCTGGGAGTCGCCGGCCATGCGGCGACCCTTGGGTCGCAGATCGGCCTGAGCCGCAATGATCTCCGCCGCCTCGTACGCGCCGCGTTGCTGCACGATATCGGCAAATCGCGGATTCCCGTCGATATCCTGAACAAGCCCGGGCCGCTCAATCCCGAAGAAATTCGGTTGATGCAGCGTCATCCGGAGATCGGCGCGACGCTGCTGGCCGCACAGGGCGACATCGAGCCCGAAGTCATCGACGTCGTGCGCCATCACCATGAGCGCCTCGATGGGACAGGCTATCCCGACCGCCTCGCCGGCGCAGCCATCAGCGATCTCGTGCGGATCATCAGCATCTGCGACGTCTTCTCGGCGCTGACGGAGCGGCGGACCTATCGACAGCCCGCCAGCGGTCCTGAAGCGCTGGCGATCATGGTCGAGGCCCGGGGTCACCTCGATCCGGATCTTCTGCGCGCATTCTCTCCGGTCATGCTCGGAAACTCCGCCCTGGCCGCCTGATCGACGTGGCACCTCTGCCACGCCCCCTGCAAACCGCCTGATGCGGTCCACAGCCGCCGCGCTTTCGCCGCAACCCGACTGGAGGGAGGCGCCCGATCGCCGAAACATCACCGTCCGGACCGTGCCGAACCTCACCCGCCTCCTCGCCGCCGCGCTGCTGCTCGTCCTGACCGGATGCGGCGGCCTGACCTTCTCGCCGGAAGAGCCTGCGGTCGAGAATGCCACGCATGCGGCCGTGCTCGACGAGGTGGCGGCCGCCGCGGCGATCTCGGCCTACCGCGTCCAGCACGGGTTGAGCCCCGTCGTGGTCGATCCGGTGCTGGTGAAGGCCGCGGCCTTCCAGGCCGGCAACAATGCCCGCCACGGGCAGCTCAGCCACGAGATCGGCGGCAGCTTCACCTCGCGCATGGCTTCGGCCGGGCTCGCGAAGTCCTGGGCGGCTGAGAATCTGAGCGCGGGCTCCGAGACTTTGGAGCAGGTGCTCGCCCGCTGGAAGGCCAGTCCGGAGCACAACAAGAACATGCTGCTCCCGCAGATCCGCCGGATCGGCATCGCCCGGGTCGACGCGCCCACCACGCGCTACAAGCGTTTCTGGGCGCTGGTGATGGCGGGCGGCTGATCAGGACTCGGCCGGGGCGAGATCGACGATCCGCAACTGTGCCCGCTCGGCACCACGCCAGCGGTCGCACGAGAGCGTGCCGGCGACATGGATCTCGCGGCCGATCCCATTGAGCAGAGCGAGGCCGAGGGGGCGCTCGGCCGCCCGGAAGCAGATCGCCCCCACCGCCTGACCGTCGCGGCTGCGCAGGCGGGCCCGGACATGGCCCGATCCGACCACGCCCGCATCCACGAGCCGGTGGCGCCCCAGCGCGAAGATCGGCTCCGGCGCGCCCTGCCCGAACGGCCCGGCCTTCTGGAGCAGACGCACCGTCTCGGCCGTGGCCCCGCCGGCGCTGAGGCTTCCATCGATCAGGAGCGCATCGGCCGCGCGTGCGAGGGCAACGCTCGATCCGAGGAGCGTGGCGAGGTGCGCCTCGAAGCGCGGGATGTCGTCGGCCCTCAGGGTCACGCCGGCCGCCATGGCGTGACCGCCGCCCTTGGAGGCGATCCGGGCCTCCACGCAGGCGCGCACCGCCAGCCCGAGATCGGCGCCCGGGATCGAGCGGCCCGACCCGGTGGCGCTGCCATCCGGGCGTAACGCGAAGGCGAAGGCCGGGCGGTTGAACCGTTCCTTCAGCCGCGACGCGATCAAGCCGACCACGCCCGGATGCCACGCGGCGCTCGCCGCCACCAGCACGGCGCGGGCGGGGTCGAGGGTCAGGGCGTGGTCCATTTCGGCCTCGGCCTCGGCCACGGCCTGCGCCTCGATGGCCTGCCGCTCGCGGTTCAGGTGATCAAGCTCGGCTGCGATGCGCGTGGCTTCCTCCGGATCCGCCGTGGTCAGCAGCCGGGCACCGAGGCCCGAATCGCCGATCCGCCCCCCGGCATTGATGCGCGGCCCGAGCACGTAGCCGAGGTGCCACGCCTCCGGCGGCTCGCTGAGCGAGGCGGCGTCGAGCAAAGCCGCGAGCCCGGTGCGGCCGCGATGGCGCATCACCGTCAGCCCCTGATTGACGAAGGCCCGGTTCAGGCCGGTGAGCGGCACCACGTCGGCGACGGTCGCCAGCGCCACGAGGTCGAGGGCGTCGGTCAGGACGGGCTCGGGCCGGCTCGGACCGAAGAAGCCCTCGCGTCGCAGGGTGCGGTTCAGGGCGACCACCGTCAGGAACACCACGCCGGCCGCGCAGAGATGGCCGAGGCCCGAGAGATCATCGAGCCGGTTCGGGTTCACGACGGCGCGGGCCGGCGGCAGCACCTCGGCGGCGGCATGGTGATCGAGGACGATGACGTCGAGGCCCGACTTCTCCGCCTCTTCGAGCGGGGCATGGCCGCTCGTCCCGCAATCGACGCAGACCAGCAGGGTGGCGCCGTCCGCCGCGAGGGCGGTGATCGCCCCGACATTGGGGCCGTAGCCCTCGGTGATCCGGTCGGGGATGTGGATCGGCGCGCGGATGCCGAGGCCGCGCAGGTAGCCGGCCAGCAGGGCAGCGCTCGCGGCACCATCGACATCGTAATCGCCGAACACCGCCACGGTCTCGCCGCGTCGGATGGCGCGCACGAGACGGCGGACGGCCGCGTCCATGTCGAGCAGCGTATCGGGATCAGGCATAAGATCGCGCAGGCGGGGGGCCAGATGGCGGGCCGCCTCGTCCGGGGCAATGCCGCGGCCGGCGAGAACCCGGGCCAGCAATTCCGGCAGCCCGTGGGCCTGCACCATCTTGGCGATGTGATTCTGGGCCGCCGCGCCGCCGCACCGCTCCTGCCAGCGCCGGCCGGTCACGGAAGCGGCCACACCCAGGAAGGCTGGCGGATCGGCGAGGAAAACTGCGGACGACACGGGCGGCAACCTACACCGGCAGCGCCGCAAAATCCCAGGCTCCGCCGCAACAGCCCGCCGCGCAGGCGCCCGAAACGAAACGGGGCGGGCATCGCTGCCCGCCCCGGTGATCCGCGCGCATACGCGCGCGTCAGAGCGCCTTGAGAATGTTGTCGACCACCTTCTTGGCGTCGCCGAACAGCATCATGGTGTTGTCGCGGAAGAACACCTCGTTCTCGACGCCCGCGTAGCCCGAGCCCATGCCGCGCTTGATGAACAGCACGGTCTTGGCCTTCTCCACGTCGAGGATCGGCATACCGTAGATCGGCGAGGTCTTGTCGGTCTTCGCCGCCGGGTTGGTGACGTCGTTGGCGCCGATCACGAAGGCCACGTCCGCCTGCGGGAACTCGCCGTTGATATCCTCCAGCTCGAACACCTCGTCGTAGGGCACGTTCGCCTCGGCGAGCAGCACGTTCATGTGGCCCGGCATGCGGCCCGCCACCGGGTGGATGGCGTATTTCACGTCGACGCCCTCCTTCTTCAGCATGTCGGCCATCTCGCGCAGCGAGTGCTGGGCCTGCGCGACCGCCATGCCGTAGCCGGGGACGATGATGACCCGCTCGGCATTCTTCATGATGTAGGCCGCGTCGTCGGCCGAGCCCTGCTTCACCGGCCGGGTCTCGACCTGACCGGTGCCGGCCGCCGCTGTGTCGCCGCCGAAACCGCCCAGGATCACCGAGATGAACGAGCGGTTCATCGCGTGGCACATGATGTAGGACAGGATCGCGCCCGAGGAGCCGACCAGCGAGCCGGTGATGATCAGCGCGAGGTTGCCCAGGGTGAAGCCGATGCCGGCCGCCGCCCAGCCCGAGTAGGAGTTCAGCATCGACACGACCACCGGCATGTCGGCGCCGCCGATCGGGATGATGATCAGGCCGCCGAGCACCAGCGACGCGATGACGATCAGCCAGAACAGGGCCTTCGACTCTGTGCCGATGAACAGGGCGATCAGCAGCACGAGTGCGGCGGCCAGCAGCCCGTTGATGAGGTGGCGCTGCGGCAGCATGATCGGCTTGCCGGACATCCGCCCGTCGAGCTTCGCGAAGGCGATCACCGAGCCGGTGAAGGTGATGGCGCCGATGGCGACGCCGAGCCCCATCTCGAACAGCGACTGCTTGTGGAAGTGGCCGTTCTCTATGATGCCGAAGGCCTGCGGCGCATAGAGAGCGCCCGCTGCCACGAACACCGCCGCGAGGCCGACCAGCGAGTGGAAGGCCGCGACCAGCTGCGGCATCGCGGTCATCGGGACGCGCTTGGCGATCACGGCGCCGGCGCCGCCGCCGATCCCCAAGCCGAGCAGCACCAGAACCCACGCGCCCACTCCGGCCGGCGGATGGCCGACCAGGGTGGTCAGGATGGCAAGCGCCATGCCGACCATGCCGTACAGGTTGCCCTGCCGGGAGGTGGTGGGATGCGAGAGCCCCCGCAGCGCCATGATGAACAGGACGCCGGCGACGATATAGAGAAGGGAGGAGACGTTCTCGGACACCGGCTCAGCCCTTCTTCTTGTACATGCCGAGCATGCGTTGCGTGACGAGGAAGCCGCCGAAGATGTTCACGCTGGCGAGCACGATTCCGATGAAACCGAAGAACCGGGCGAGCCCGGTGCCCTTCTCGATCAGCGGGACGCCGACCGCCAGGATCGCGCCGACGATGATCACCGAGGAGATCGCGTTGGTGACCGACATGAGCGGCGTGTGGAGGGCCGGGGTCACCGACCAGACCACGTAATAACCGACGAAGATCGCCAGCACGAAGATCGCGAGCCGGAACACGGTCGGATCGACGGCGCCGCCGGTGGCTGCGCTGAGACCGTGACCCATGCCGTCGGCGATGGCCTGGGCTTGGTCGGCGGCGTTGCGCGCCACCGCGGCGGCCGCGTTCGCGGCGTCGGCCAGCACGCGGGCCTGATCGGCCGCCTGGTCGGGAGGGACGATGACGGTTGCCATTCTGCTACTCCTCGCGACGGGATCTTACTGTGCGCTCGAGGCGGCGGCGGAGCCCTTGCCGGCCTCGGATTGGGCGAGGCCGACGGAGGCGGCTTCGGAGGCGGGCCCATCGGCCTTGGGCTGGAAGGAGGCGTGCACCACCGAACCGCCGCGGGTGAGATTCGTGGCCTTCACCAGCTCGTCGTCCCAGTTGATGTTCAGCGCCTTCGACTCCTTGTCGATCAGCGTCTCGACGAAGGCGTAGAGGTTGCGGGCGTAGAGGCTCGACGCGGTGGCGGCGAGCCGGCCCGGCACGTTGGTATGCCCGACGATCTTGACGCCCCGCTCCGTGGTGACGACCTCGCCGGGCTTGGCGCCGGCGACGTTGCCGCCGCGCTCGACCGCGAGATCGACCAGGACCGAGCCCGGCTTCATCGACGCCACCATCTCCTCGGAGACCAGCTTCGGCGCCGGGCGGCCCGGGATCAGGGCCGTGGTGATGACGATGTCCTGCTTGGCGATGTGGCCCTTGACCAGCTCCGCCTGCTTTCTCTGGTATTCGGCCGACATCTCCTTGGCGTAGCCGCCCGCGGTCTCGGCCTGCTTGAACTCGTCATCCTCGACGGCGACGAACTTCGCGCCGAGCGACTCGACCTGCTCCTTGGTGGCCGGGCGCACATCGGTCGCGGTCACGACCGCGCCGAGGCGCCGGGCCGTGGCGATGGCCTGGAGGCCCGCGACGCCGACACCCATCACGAAGACGCGGGCGGCCGGCACGGTGCCGGCGGCCGTCATCATCATCGGCATGGCGCGGCCGTATTCGGCGGCGCCGTCCACCACCGCCCGGTAGCCCGCGAGGTTCGCCTGCGAAGACAGCACGTCCATCACCTGCGCGCGGGTGATGCGCGGCATCAATTCCATCGAGAAGGCCGCGACGCCGGCATTCGCCATCGCCTTCAGGGCGTCCTCGTTGCCGTAGGGGTCCATGATGGCCACGACGGCGGCGTCACGCTTGAAGAGCGACAGCTCGTCGGTCTTCGGCCGGCGAACCTTCAGGACGAGATCGGCATCGCGCGCAGCATCGGCGGCACTCCCCGCGATGGTGGCTCCCGCCGCCTCATACTCGTCGTCCAAGATGCCGGCCTTCTTGCCCGCGCCGGACTGCACCACGACGTCGGCGCCGAGCGCCTTGAATTTCTTCACGGTCTCGGGAACCGCAGCGACGCGCGGCTCCGCAGAGTCCGTCTCGGACAGCACAGCAATTCGCATGCGCGGATTCCTCTGGATAAGCTCGGCGGCCCGAATGCGCGAAACGGCGCCGCTTTGCGAGATGCGGACCTAAGAGACTGTGATGAAACGGGCAAGAATGTAACTTGCGCCCAACTCAATCGCACGCCGCACATAAACGTTTCGTTTGCGGGCACGCGCGAGCGAACGGTACGGTATGACCGGCCCCGGGGGCCGACCGGACCGAACTCAGGCGAAGAAGAGGTAGAGCAGCAGCAGCAGGCCAACCACGAGGGGAGCGCGCCATCCGACGGCCGGGGCCAGAGCGCCCACCGCGCCCGCCGCACCTGCCGCGACCACGCCGACGATCGCCAGGAGCCAGGCCTCGCGGATGCCGCCGATCGCCAGGGCCAGCACCCAGCAGATCACGACGCCCGTGGCGATCTCGACGAAGCGGACGAAGCCCCGATAGGTCTGCTCGTGCGTCTTCGCGTCCATCGCCGGGCTGTAGGTGTGTCCGGCCACCGTGTCACTCTCAGCCATCGTGCGCTCGTATCCCTAAGACGCGACTTCTTGCGGTCACGGTGGGATGTAGCTCAAGCGTTTACCTGCCGCAATCGGACGCACGCAATTGATCACCAGCGCGATCGAGATTGCGTGCAGTCTCAGACCGGCTTCGGGAGCCCCGCCTCGGCCAGCGCGTGACCTTGGCGCTCGGCGAGTTCGTCCAGGGAGAAATGCTCGATCTCCGCCTCGAACAGGCGGTGGTAGTTGAGCTCCGATCGCAAGTGGAGAAACACGGCGCCGAGGCCGACCGCGGCGCGATCCATGAAGACGAATTCCTGCGGGACGGTCACGGGGCCGCGCTCCTTGAGGGCCTGATGCACCTCGAAGGCCTGCCGCCGGCCGTATTCCCCGGGCTTCACGCCGTCGGCGACGGTGCGGGTGCGGTCTTCCAACAGCGGCCCGTAGATGAACCGGGCCCAGATATTCAGAATCTCGATCTTCTCCTTGTCGAGATTCTTGAAGCCCCAGACCTCGTAGGCGTGGACGATACGCGCGCCGTCATTCTCTAAAAGCCCTCGGTAGAGATCCACCACGCCGCCGACGAAGCGGGGATGGAAGATGCGCACGCAACCGTAATCGAGGAGGTTGATCCCGGCGGCCTCCCCGCCTTCCGAAAAGACCGTGTAATTGCCGAGATGCGGGTCTCCATGGATCACCGCGGCCCGGCTGAACGGGTGCCACCACGCCTTGAACATCGCCTGGGCGATGCGGTTGCGGATCTCCACCGGCTCCTCGGCGAAGCCCAGGATCTTGTCGCCGTCGAGCCAGCCGAGCGTCAGCAGGCGCTTGGTAGACAGAGCCGGGAAGACTTCCGGGACGCGCACCGCGTCGATGTCCTTGAGCACCGCGCCGTAGAGGCCGGCGTGCTTGGCCTCGCGCTCGTAATCGAGCTCCTCGCGCACGCGCGCGCCGATCTCCTTGGCGATCTCCCGCGTGTCGAGCCAGGAATTCATCCGGCGATGGAGCGCGAAGGCAACCTCGAGCTGCTTGAGATCGGCTTCGACCGCCGATTGCATATCCGGGTACTGAAGTTTGCAAGCGAGGCGCTGACCATCCTTGGTGGTGGCGCGGTGAACCTGGCCGAGGGAGGCTGCGGCAGCCGGCTTCAGATCGAAGCTGCCGAACCTTGCCTGCCACCCGGCACCCAGCTCGGACTGCATCCGCCGTCGGACGAAGGCGGCACCCATGGGTGGGGCGTCGGCCTGGAGCTTCTGCAACTCGGCGGCGTATTCCGGCGGCAGCAGATCGGGCACGGTGGCGAGCAGCTGCGCCACCTTCATGATCGGACCCTTCAGCCCGCCCAGCGCCTGCGCCAGGGCGGCGGCGTTGGTGGTGCCCTCCTTGCCGAACAGCCGGGCCATGGCCATGCGGGCGGCGACGCCCCCGACATTCGCGCCGACGCTGGCGTAGCGCCCCGCACGGGCTGAGAAACGGTTCGCTTCGCGGTCGATCTCGGCCATGTCTCGATCTGCTTGTCTGCTGATGCTTTGCAGATATGCCGCGCCGGGTCGCGGACCAAGGGCGTGGGGCCCTGCGCCGCGGGCCTCAGGCCGGCCAGTTGTCCCGGATCCAGCGGGTGAGGCCCGATTCGTCGATCTCGCCGGCGGCGAGGCCGCGGATCATCAGCACTGCCTCCGCTTCGTCGGCAACGAAATTGATGCCGTTCAAACCGAGGAACGTCACGAGCGCCAGGAGGGCGGCGCGCTTGTTGCCGTCGATGAACGGACGATTTTTGGCGATACCGAACGCGTATGCCGCGGCCAGTTCAGCTAGATCGATGTCACCAGCATCTTCTGCATACGCGACCCGATTCATCGGGCGCCCAAGCGCGGACTCGAGCGCCCCCTCGTCGCGCAAGCCCGGCGGTCCGCCGAAGAGCCGAAGCTGCTGAGCGTGAATGGCCTGAACGAGGTCGCTCACGAGCCATTCGATCTCCTGACCGACGCTCATTTTGCGAGTTCCGCCAGGGCATTGCGATAAGTCTTCATCGCCTTTTCGGCGATCTTCATACCCTTCTCGAATGCCGGATCGTAGGGCGATAGCCGAACGGAGCCGTCCGAATTCTCGGTGACGTAGAGCCAATCACCCTGAGTCAGGTTGAGCTTGCCCAGGAGTTCCTTCGGTAGGATGAGGCCAGTCGAATTGCCGACACGCTTGACTTCGAGCTTCATGATCAACGCCTGGATGTTATACGTTGAGTATAACATCCAGGAGGCCTTTTCGGCAGAGCCCCGTCAGCCCTGCCCCTCCATGCCTTCCAGCTCGACGATCATCCCCTCGATCATGCCGAGGCCGATCTGCCAGAAACCCGGATCCTTCGCGTCGAGGCCGAAGGGCGCGAGCAGGGCGCCGTAGGGCTTCGAGCCGCCGGCCGAGAGAAGCGCGAAATAGCGATCCACGAAGCCCTCCTCGGCCCGGGCATAGACGCCGTAGAGCGAGTTCACGAGGCAGTCGCCGAACGCGTAGGCGTAGACGTAGAACGGCGAGTGGATGAAGTGCGGGATATAGGCCCAGTAGGGCTCGTAGCCGGCATCGAGCGTGATCGCCGGACCCAAGGATTCCGCCTGCACCGACAGCCAGAGGGCGTTGATCTGGTCGGTCGTCAGCTCGCCCTTGGCGCGGGCGAGGTGCACCTTCCGCTCGAACGAGTAGAAGGCGATCTGGCGGACCACCGTGTTGATCATGTCCTCGACCTTGGCGGCGAGCATGGCCCGGCGCTGGGTCGTGTCGGTGGTGGCGGCCAGCAGCTTGCGGAAGGTCAGCATCTCGCCGAACACGCTGGCGGTCTCGGCAAGCGTCAGCGGCGTCGGCGCCATCAGCGCGCCGTTCGGGCCGGCGAGCACCTGATGGACGCCGTGGCCCAGTTCGTGGGCGAGGGTCATCACGTCCCGCGGCTTGCCCTGGTAATTCACCAGCACGTAGGGGTGAACCGAGGGCACGGTCGGGTGCGCGAAGGCGCCCGGGGCCTTGCCGGGCCGGGTCGGCGCGTCGATCCAGCGGTCGTCGAAGAAGCGCCTCGCGATGCCGGCCATCTTCGGCGAGAACGCGTCGTAGGCCGAGAGGACGGTGTCGCGCGCCTCGGTCCAGGGGATCGTGCGCTGCTCGACCTTCGGCAGCGGCGCGTTGCGATCCCAGTAGGGCAGCGTCTCCTGCCCGAACCACTTCGCCTTCAGCTTGTAATAGCGGTGCGACAGGCGCGGATAGGCCGCCCGCACGGCATCGACCAGGGCCTCAACCACCTCGGGCTCGACCCGGTTGGCGAGGTGGCGGGCATCGGCCACGTCCTTGAAGCCGCGCCAGCGGTCCGAGATCTCCTTGTCCTTGGCCAGCGTGTTGGTGATCAGCGTGAACACCCGCAGATGCCCGCGCAGCACCGTGCTGATCGCCCCCGCGGCCTCCTTGCGGACGGCCCCGTCGGAATCCTGGAGCTTGTTGAGGGTCGGCTCCAGCGGCATCTCCTCGCCCTGCACGGTGAAGCGCAGCGACGCGATGGTCTCGTTGAACAGCCGGTCCCAGGCGGCGTTCGAAGTGACGGATTTCTCGAGGAAGAGCTTTTCGGTCCGGTCGTCGAGCTGGTGCGGCTTCTCCCGGCGCAGATCCTCGATCCACGGCGCGTAGCGGGCGAGCGGCCCCGCCGCCATCGCGGCGTTCATCACCGCATCCTCGACCCGGTTGAGCTCGAGGGCGAAGAACAGCAGATCGGCGGAGGCGTTGGTCAGGCGCTCGCGGGTGTCGCCGTAGAATTTGGCCCGGGCCTCGTCGGTCGTGTCGCCGGAATAGACGAGGCCGGCGAACGACATCAGCTTGCCGAGCAGGTCCTCGATTCCCTCGTAGGCCCGCACCGCCTCGGCGAGGCCCGCGGAAGCGTCTGGCCCGGCGGCCATCTCGGCGATGCGCCCGGCATAGCTCTCGGAGAAGCGGCGGCACTCCTCCTCGGCCCGGGTCATGTCGGCGGAGAAATTCGGGTCGTCGAGGCCCGCATAGAGGTCGGTCAGGTCCCATTCCGGGAGAACGCCGAGGTCGGCAGCCTTCGCGGCGGCGCGCGCGGCGCTCACGCCTTCGGGCAGGCGGACGATCACCGGCGACGCGGTGGGGCTCGGCATCATGTCGTGCGTTCCTTTTACGGGGAGCTGGTTCCGTACCCTGATATCGAGTGGGCCGCCACGCGTTCAACGCGGCGGGTTGGCGAGGGGCGCGGCCAGAAACCCGCCGGACTGTGCAAACGTCGTTAAGCGCCACTTTACGTCTGTGGTTCACCCTCCGGCTCGAAACGAAACAGCCGCCGAATCGGAACCGGTGTCCGGGATCGCCCCGCGCCGCCGGCCGGGTCGGCGTGCCGGTCAGGGAGCCGCCATGTCCACCACCGTGCTCATCGTGGACGACGACCCGGTCCAGCGGCGTCTCGCCGAGGCGGCGGTGCGTCGCTTCGGCTTCGAGCCCCGGGTGGTCGAAAACGGTGCCGACGCGCTGACCGTGCTGAAGTCCGAGGGCGCGGATGTGGTCCTCCTCGATCTCGTCATGCCCGGCCTCGACGGGCTCGGCGTGCTCGCCGAGATGCGCAAGGGCGGCCTCGCGACGCCGGTCATCGTGCAGACCTCGAACGGATCGATCGACGCGGTCGTCTCGGCCATGCGGGCCGGCGCAGTCGATTTCGTGGTCAAGCCCGCGGGCGCCGAGCGGCTGCAGGTCTCGATCAAGAACGCCCTGCGGGTCGACACCCTGGAGGAGGAGGTGCGCCGCATGCGCCGCCGGGCCTCCGGCGCGCTGACCTTCAAGGACCTCGCCTCCAAGAGCCCCGACATGGAGCGGGTCATCCGCCTCGCCGAGCGGGCGGCGAAGTCCAACATCCCGGTGCTGATCGAGGGTGAATCCGGCGTCGGCAAGGAGGTGCTGGCCCGGGCGATCCAGGGCTCGGGGGATCGGCGCGGCAAGCCGTTCGTGACGGTCAATTGCGGGGCGATCCCCGAGAACCTCGTGGAATCCACCCTGTTCGGCCACGAGAAGGGCGCTTTCACCGGCGCCACCGAGAAGCATGCCGGCAAGTTCGTGGAGGCCTCGGGCGGCACCCTGTTCCTCGACGAGATCGGCGAGTTGCCCCTCGACGCGCAGGTGAAGCTGCTGCGCGCGCTCCAGGAGGGCGAGGTCGATCCGGTCGGCGGCAAGCGCCCGGTGCGGGTCGATATCCGCCTCGTCTCGGCGACCAACCGTTCGCTCCTCGACCTCGTGAAGCAGGGCAAGTTCCGCGAGGATCTCTATTACCGCCTCAACGTCTTCCCGATGACCCTGCCGCCGCTGCGGGCGCGCCGGGAGGACATCCCCGACCTCGTCCGCTCGTTCTGCGCGCGCTTCTCCGCCGAGGAGGGCAAGCGCGTGCGGGCGATCACACCCGAGGCGATGGCGCTGCTGACCCGCTATCCCTGGCCCGGGAACGTCCGCCAGCTGGAGAACGCCCTGTTCCGGGCGGTGGTGCTGGCCGATGGCGACGAGCTCACGGTTGCCGAGTTCCCGCAGATCGCCGCGCAGGTCGAAGGGTTCGACGTCCGGATCCCGCCCCTCCCCGTGCAGCCGCCAATGCCGGCCTATGTCCCCGAGCCGGTCCGGGAGATCGTCCGCGTCGAGGTGCGCGACCCGCACGCTATGTCGCTCGTCGCCGAGGAGACCGGTGAGATGAAGCCCATGGACGTGCTGGAAGCCGAGATCATCCGCTACGCGCTGCAGTTTTACCGCCAGCGCATGTCGGAGGTCTCGCGCCGCCTCGGGATCGGCCGGTCGACGCTCTATCGGAAGCTGAAGGACCTCGGCCTCGAAGGCGATGCCAAGGGCGAGGACGCGGCCTGAGGCGGTGCCGGGTGTGCTAGCGCACCGGGCGGATACCGTGTCGCCATCCGTGAACGAACTTTGAAACTGCTGCACCCTACGAATCGATCATTCATCCGGCCGCACTCTCTGCAGCATTGATCGATCCCTCGGCGACGGCAGGTCGGCACTTCTACTTGGAACGACTGCGGTTGCTGAACGTCACGCTTGCGCGGATAATCACAATCTGCGCGTGCGGTCCTGTCGCCGCTCCCCGGGAGAATACGATGCGCGTCCCGCGCTCAAGCCTCATGGCGCTGGCCGCCCTCATGACCGGCTCGGTGGCCTCTGCCGCCCTGGCTGCCGAAACGGCGGCGCTCGACACGTCCGCCACCGCGCCGATCCTGGCGCCGCCGACGCCCGCGACGGCCCCGGATCCGGCCCCGGCCGCGCTGCCGGACTACAAGCCCGAAGCCCCGGCCGCCGAGCCGGCGCCAGCCGCTGCGGCCCCCGTCGCCCCGACCGATCCGCTCGGCGCGGCTTTGTTCGCCCGGCTCAACGATCCGGCGCCGCTCCTGCTGCGGCTGACGACCAAGGATCGCGACGCCATCCGATCGTTCTACGAGGCCCGGGCCGACAAGCCGCTCTGGATCGCCGACGGCGCCTGGACCGAGGCCGCCAAATCCGTCTCGGCCCGGCTCACCGCCGCCGCCGAGGACGGCCTCGACGCACACGCCTACACGATCCCCTCTCTGCCCGAGAAGCCGGACGAGAAGGCGATCGCGGACGCCGATCTGCGCCTGTCCGCGGCGGCTTTCCTCTACGCCCGCGATGCCCGCGGCGGCCGGGTCAATCTCGCATCGATCTCGCGGCTGATCACGCCGCATCTCGACCTGCCGGCCGGCAACGACGTGCTGGCCAAGCTTGCCGATGCCGGCGTGAAGGCCGGCGACGTGCTCCAGGGCTACAACCCGACGACGCGGGGCTACCTCGCCCTGAAGGCCCGTCTGGCCGCCCTGCGCGGCCCGGCGCCGACTGCCGTGAAGCCGTTGCGGCTGCCATCCGGGCCGGCCTTGCGGCTTGGCATGCACGATGCCCGCGTGCCGCTGCTGCGCGCGCATTTCGGTCTGGAGAACCGCCCGGCCGGGACGCTCGACCAGGGCCCCGGCGAGCCCGACACCTACGATGCCGCCGTCGCCGACGCGGTGACGAAGTTCCAGCGCGGCCGGGGGCTGCCCGCCACCGGCATCCTGAACGTGCAGACCGTGCTGGCGCTCGCCGATGCCGGCCGTGCTGCGCGGCCCACCGGCAGCGAGTCCGAGCTGATCGTCAACATGGAGCGGTGGCGCTGGCTGCCGGGGGATCTCGGGTCGGACTACATCCTGGTCAACGTGCCGGAATATCGCCTGCGCGCCTATCGCGGCGGCGTCCTGCGCGACGAGGCCCGGGTGATCGTCGGCAAGCCGGATTCGCGCACCCCGCTCTTCTCGGGGCTCATGGAATACGCGGTCGTCAATCCATCCTGGTACGTGCCGCCCTCGATCCTGAAGACCATGGCGCCGAAGCTCGCGGGCTACGGCGGCAAGACCTGGGGCGGCTACGAGGTGGTCCGCCGCGGCGGCCACATCTCGCTGCGCCAGCCTCCGGGCGAGCGCAACGCGCTGGGCTTCATCAAGTTCATGTTCCCGAACCAGCACGCAGTCTACCTGCACGACACGCCGAACCGCTCGCTGTTCTCCGCCGCCAGGCGCGATTTCAGCCACGGCTGCGTGCGTGTGGACGACCCGTTCCGCCTCGCCGACGTGGTGCTGCCGGACTGGTCGGCCGAGCGGCTCAAGAAGCTGATCGGCAAGGGTGAGCGTACGCTCCGGCTGCCCGAGAAGCTGCCGGTCCACCTCGCCTACTTCACGGCTTACGTGGACGATGGCGGCAGCTACCGCACCCTGCCCGATCTCTACGGCTACGATGCGCCGATGCGCGCGGCCCTCGGGCTGCCGGGCGGCGGGGGGGGCGCGATCGCCCGATTGCCGGACGAGGCACCGCGTCGCAAAGCTGAGGCTGTTCCGACGACCCGGAAGGTCCACGCTGCCCAGCACCGTTCGATCCATCGCCGCCTGGCCGATGAATGGCCGGACGAGCGCTACGAGGAGGTCGCGCCGCCGCGGCGCCATCTGCGCCGGGCCGCCCGCGCCGATGATGCGCCGGCATATGGCGAGCCCGGGCTGTGGACGCCGGCGCCGCAGCAGGCCGTGCCGCGGAGCTACTGGTAGGCTCCGCGCAACCGGCGGCTCATCTCGCAACTTTCACGTGCGTGGCCACACATCCGGGCACGATTTCGCCACGGTCCAGCCTTAGCCGTTTCCGCCGATAGCCGGGCGCGCTCCGCGCCGGCCGCACCGGGCGGAAGAGGATCAGGACCATCGTGCCGCGCCTTCTCCCCCTCCGAAAGCTAGCCCTGGCCCTGTCGGGCATCGCGATGGGGTTGCTCGCCGGGACGGCCGAGACCGAGGACGCAATCGCCAACGGCGACACGCGCACGCTCACGATCTACCACACGCACACGCAGGAAAGCGCGACCATCACGTTCAAGCGGGATGGGCGCTACGACCGCGCGGCCCTCGAACAGCTGAACTGGCTCCTGCGCGACTGGCGCATCAACGAGCCGATCAAGATGGATCCGCGCCTGTTCGATACGGTGTGGGAGGCCTATCGGCAGGTTGGCTCGAACCAGCCGATCCACATCGTCTCCGCCTATCGCTCGCCCGGCACCAACGCGATGCTGCGCCGCCGCTCGAAGATGGTGGCCGAGTACAGCCAGCACATGCTTGGCAAGGCGATGGATTTCTTCCTGCCGGACGTGTCGATCGACCGGATCCGTGAGGTCGGGCTCCAGATGCAGCGCGGCGGCGTCGGCTGGTACCCGCATGCGGGCACGCCGTTCATCCATCTCGACGTCGGCTCGGTGCGGATGTGGCCGCGCATGACCCACGACCAGCTCGCGCGCCTGTTCCCGGACGGCAAGACGGTGCTGCTGCCGAGCGACAACCGTCCCTTCCCCCGCTACGAGGAGGCCAAGGCCGAGATCCTGGCCCGCGGCGGCACCGTCGCGGGCATCACCACCCAGATGGCCAGCGGCGAGGAAGAGGACGGGCCGAGCCTGTTCGGCTTCCTGGCGAGCCTGTTCGGCGGCGGCAGATCGGACCCCGCACCTGCGCCGCCGCCGGTCGCCGTGGCCGCCAAGCCGCGCCGGGCGCCGGTCGTCGCCGTGGCGAGCGCCGATCCGCAGGATATGGCCGGGACCCGCACCGCCCTCGCCTATGCGGCGCCCGCTGCCGACGACGCCCTGCGCGGCTCCCTCGTCCAGCGCGAGCTGGCGAAGGCGGCGGACGCGAAGGGTACGGATGCGAAAGCGCTGCTCACCGCGGCTCCCGCGGACGCGAAGGCGGAGGAGGCCTTGTCTGCCGTGGTCGCGCCGCTTCCGCCGCGCCGGCCGTCCGACCTTGCCGCCGTGGTGGCTGCGCTCACTATGCCGCTGCCTCCGCCGCGTCCGGTGCAGTTCGCCGCGCTGAAGGGCGGCATGGCCAATCTTCCGGCCGCAAACGAAATCCGTGCCCTGGAGAAGCCCTCCCCTTCCGATCCAACCCGGGTCCGTACCCTGGTCGCCCCGGATGCCGACGCCAAGCTGCAGCTGCGCGCCCTGTTCGAGGCGGTCTCAGCCGGTTCGGTCGCAGCACCGGCGAGCCGCAGCGCACCGGTCCGCATCGCCACGATCCGTATTCGCGACGCCGCGCCGGATGCCGTCGTGGCCGCGGCGCCGGAGCGTACGACAACGCGGTTCAGTGCGCGCAGCCCCGGGGACGACCTCGCCTCGGCGCGGTTCACCGGATCGGCGACGCGGCCGGCATCCACGGGGCGCTGAGCCGCTGCGATTGACCCGAACCCGGCTTCAACCTGGGTGCGGATTGGATGCCCGGTCGGCGTCGCCGCGCGGAAGACGTCAGCGCAACGGCTTGGACAGGTTGACGCTCAGCGCCGCCACCAGCGTCGCCGCGTAGCTGTCATCCTGCATGGAGGCGATGCGATCCGCTTCGTTGCCGCTGTTCGTCGCCACCGACATCATGAGCATCCCGGCGGTGACCATGCCGCCGAGGGCTGCCATCAGCGCCAGATAGGCCCGCATGGCGGCGCGCGGCGCGGCCGCAACAGCTTGCGGCTCGCTGATGCACAGGGGCGCGGAATCGGGCTGGATCATGGCCGGTGATTCTGACGGGTGACGCTGGACCCGCCGCGGATCGAAGAAAGGCACGCCCGACCCATCGGCTCAAGTGGTCAACGTCCCATTTCCGGTCGAGTTCTTGCGAGGAGCCGCCTTTTTCCAACGGCTCATTTTACACTTGGTTGATAACCGGTTGGAGGGCACCGCCACGTGCCCTCCACGAGGCGGCCTCAGCCCTCCTTGCCGGACACCTTGCCGAGCGCCGCCTGGGCGGCCGCGAGGCGGGCGATCGGCACGCGGTAGGGCGAGCAGGACACGTAATCGAGCCCGACCTCCTGGCAGAAGCCCACCGAGGCCGGATCGCCGCCGTGCTCGCCGCAGATGCCGAGCTTGATGTTCGCCCGCGTCTTGCGCCCGCGCTCGACGCCGATCCGCACCAGCTCACCCACGCCCTCCTGGTCGATGGTGATGAACGGGTCGGCCGGCAGGATGCCCTTCTGGGTGTAGGGCCCCAGGAAGGTCGCGGCGTCGTCGCGGGAGATGCCCAGAGCCGTCTGGGTCAGGTCGTTGGTGCCGAAGGAGAAGAACTCGGCCGTCTCGGCGATCTCGCCGGCCTTCAGCGCCGCCCGCGGCAGCTCGATCATGGTGCCGACCTGGTAGTCGAGGGTCGCGCCCTTCTCCTCAGACACGGCCTTCGCCATGGCATCGATGCGCGCCTTCACGAGGTCGAACTCGGCGCGGGTGAAGACCAAGGGCACCATGACCTCGGGGGTGACCGGCTTGCCGGTATCGGCAGCGGCCTGCACGGCGGCCTCGAAGATCGCCCGGGCCTGCATCTCGGCGATCTCCGGGAAGGCGATCGCGAGGCGGCAGCCGCGGAAACCGAGCATCGGGTTGTGCTCGGACAGCTCGCGCATCCGATGCCGGATCTTCTCCTCGGCCACGCCCGTGGCCTTCACGACCTCGGCCACCTCGGCGTCGGTGTGCGGCAGGAACTCGTGGAGCGGCGGGTCGAGCAGGCGGATCGTCACCGGCAGGCCCGACATGATCGTGAACAGCTCCAGGAAGTCCTGGCGCTGGTAGGGCAGGATCTTCGCCAGCGCCGCCCGGCGGCCCTCGGCGTCGTCGGCCAGGATCATCTCGCGCACCGCGATGATGCGGTCGCCCTCGAAGAACATGTGCTCTGTGCGGCAGAGGCCGATGCCCTCGGCACCGAAGTTGCGCGCGGTCCGCGCATCGGTCGGCGTGTCGGCATTGGCCCGGACCTTCATGCCCCGGAAGGCGTCGGCCCATTCCATCAGGGTGGCGAAGTCGCCCGACAGCTCGGGCTCCAGCATCTTCACCTCGCCCTGGATCACCTGACCGGTCGAGCCGTCGATGGTGATCTTGTCGCCGGCCTTCAGCGTGACGCCGCCGACCGAGAGGGTCTGCGCCTTGTAGTCGATCCGGATCGAGCCGACGCCCGACACGCAGGGCTTGCCCATGCCGCGGGCCACCACGGCCGCGTGGCTGGTCATGCCGCCGCGGGTGGTCAGGATGCCCTCGGCGGCGTGCATGCCGTGGATGTCCTCGGGCGAGGTCTCGATGCGCACGAGGATGCACTTGCGCTCGGCCTTGCGATGGGCCTCCGCGTCCTCGGAGTTGAACACGATCTCACCGGTCGCCGCACCCGGCGAGGCCGGCAGGCCGGAGGCGATGACCTTGCGGTCGGCCTTCGGGTCGATGGTCGGATGCAGGAGCTGGTCGAGGGCGCCGGGCTCGACGCGGCCGATCGCCTCCTCGCGGGAAATGAGCCCCTCGCCCGCCAGATCCACGGCGATGCGCAGGGCGGCCTTGGCCGTGCGCTTGCCGTTGCGGGTCTGGAGCATCCAGAGCTTCCCCTTCTCGATGGTGAATTCCATGTCCTGCATGTCGCGGTAATGCGATTCCAGGATCCCGTAGATCCGGGTCAGCTCCGCGTAGCTCTCGGGCATGGCCTTCTCCATGGAAGGCTTGTCGCTCTCGGCCTCGATACGGGCCTTCTCGGTGATGTTCTGCGGGGTGCGGATGCCCGCCACCACGTCCTCGCCCTGCGCGTTGATCAGGAACTCGCCGTAGAGCGCCTTCTCGCCGGTGGAGGGATTGCGGGTGAAGGCGACGCCGGTCGCCGAGGTGTCACCCATGTTGCCGAACACCATCGCCTGCACGTTGACGGCCGTGCCCCAGCTTTCGGGAATGTTGTTCAGCTCCCGGTACTTCTTGGCGCGCGGGATCATCCAGGAATCGAAGACGGCGCCGATCGCGCCCCAGAGCTGGTCGTCGGCCCCCTGCGGGAAGTCCGAGCCGTGCTCGTTGCGCACGATTGTCTTGTAGGTCTGGATCAGGGTCTTCCAGTCGCCGGCGCCGAGCTCGGTGTCGAGGTCGAAACCCTTGCTCTCCTTGTACTGCTCAAGCGCCTCCTCGAAGGCGTGGTGCTCCACGCCGAGGACCACGTTCGAATACATGGTGATGAAGCGGCGGTAGGAATCGTAGGCGAAGCGCTCGTCGTCGGCCTCCTTGGCCAACGCCAGGACGGTCTCGTCGTTGAGGCCGAGGTTGAGCACCGTGTCCATCATGCCGGGCATCGAGGCGCGGGCGCCCGAGCGGACCGAGACGAGGAGCGGGTTGGTCTTGTCGCCGAACTTGCGCCCCGTCAGCGCGCCGATCTGGGCGAGCGCGGCCGCGACCTGATCCTTCAGCTCCGGCGGGTAGGACTTGCCGTGATCGTAATAGTAGGTGCAGACTTCGGTGGTGATGGTGAAGCCGGGCGGTACCGGCAGTCCGAGGTTGGACATCTCGGCGAGGTTGGCCCCCTTGCCGCCGAGCAGGTCGCGCATCTGCGACTTGCCCTCCGCCTTGCCGTCGCCGAAGGCATAGACCCACTTCGCGCTGCCGGTCGCCATGTCGATCCCGTCCATGTCTGAGGCCCGGCTCCGGCCGAGCTGATGGGCGGGGTTGGACCATCCCGCAGCGCAACGCAAGATGAACGCGCGATGGCGTTGTGCGCACGCGGCTGACGGCGGTGGCGGTCTGTCAGGCGTGGCGCCCCCGCCCGGGCGCGCCGCGGGTCAACGCAGTATTCCCAGGCCGATGACGCCGACCACGATCAGGTAGATCGCCACGATGTAGTTGAGGAGCCGCGGCATCACCAGAATCAGGATCCCGGCGAGGATCGCGATGAGCGGCTGAAGATTCGAGATGGTGATCGTCATGGGCGCCTCTCAAAGCCGAGCTTGGCCGATGAGACTGACGCCTCTACCCGACGGAGGTTCCCTGTGGCTTGCAGGCGGCGGAGCCTTTCCGCTCCGCCGCCCGGATCAAGGCTTCGTGGGCTTGGGCGTCGGCGTCTGCGTCCCGGGGATCGGATCCTTCGCCTCGCCCACCGGCAGATTCACCGCCACCGTCGGGTGCGCCAACTCCGGATAGGGCTCGATCACGTTGGCGCCGTTGAGCGGCTTGTTGGCGCCGTTGTGGCAGGTGGCGCAGTTGATCTTCGGCGCGTCCCCGAGTGCCCCGAGGCGGTTGCGCGGGAAGGTTGAGGTCAGCGGCGTCATGTAGTCCTGGTTGAGGTCCCGCACCATGCGGATGCCGTACCAGGCATGGACGCGGTTCGGCGTGCTCGTGTCCCACTGCGCCACCGAGCGGGTGTTGTGGCAGAAGGTGCAGTTCACGCCGAGCGATTGCGACATGCTGATCATGATCGCAAACGTCTTCTCCGCATCCTGGATCGGCTTGCCCTTGGTCTCGGGCAGCGCCGTGGTGGCGTTGACCCGGACGGCATCCTCCGACGTCTCCTTGTGCTGGTAGAAGGCCTGATAGACGTCGTAGGGCAGCGAGGTATTGCCGACCTCAGCTGAGGCGAGGTTCTGGCTGTTGTTGCGCGGGATGAAGCGCCCGGCCCCCTGGACCGGATGGTCGAACCAGATATTGGCCGGCACCGGATTGCCCCGGTGGCAGGTGTAGCAGGTCACGCCGGCCTGATGGACGTGGTTCTCCTTCCAGGACGCATTGATGTACTGGGTCATCTGCAGCATGCGGCGGGCGACGCGCTTCTGATAGAGCTCGTCGGAGGCCATGTTCTCGGTGCTGTGGCAGTAGGTGCAACCCTGCTGCGGCGCGACCCATTCGGTGATCGAGACCATCACGCGGTTGAATTGCTCGGCCGAGAGATCGCCCAGAACCTGCACGTTCTCGTAGACGGCCGAAGCCTTCTCGCCGCCGGCTTCTGCGGGATCGGCCGGGGCCGGCGCCCGGTTGGCTTCCGCCAGCGCCTCGTTGCCGGCCCGGGTGCGGATCAGGTCCATGCCCGTCCCGCGGAAGCCGGTCTGCTTGACCGCCATGGGCGGGTGGGTCCAGCCCGCGCCGCCGAACATCGCGATGGTGAGGAACAGCGCCAGCGCCCCGCCGACCACCGCCAGAATCGTCTTCATGACGGCCTCCTCACGGCCTCGGGCCGGGTGCGAGATGGGCGGGATCCACGATCGGGCCGTAGACCTGCGGATAGGCGGGGGCGACGTGGTGCTTGACGGCCCAGAGGTACCAGTTGTCGACCACGGTGCCGGTGAGCAGGATGCCGATGCCGCCGGTCAGCGTGGTCAGCACCGCGAACCACCATGCCCAGCGGTGGATCGACTCCATCGTGGCGTTGAAGCCCATGGTCCAGCGCCAGAACAGGGCGGCGCGCTCGGTGGCGGTGCCGCGATCGACGATCTGGTCGATCTCGCGCTCGGCGCCGTAGCGCGAGCAGGCCAGGATGGTGCCCCCGTGCATCGCGAACAGCAACGTCGATCCGTAGAGGAACGTGATCGAGAGCATGTGGAACGGGTTGTAGAACAGGTTGCCGTAGCGGAGCGAGAAGGCCGCGGTCCAATCGAGGTGCGGGAAGATCCCGAACGGCACCGCCTCCGACCACGAACCCATCAGCAGCGGCCGAATGAAGCCGAGGACGAGGTAGAGCCAGATCGCCGACGCGAAGGCCCATGGCACATGGGTCCCGAGGCCGAGCGCGCGCGCACGCCGGTAGAGGTGAACCCACCAGAGCAGGATGGCCGCGGTGAGGAAGAAGCCGGCGATCAACCACCAGCCGCCCTCGTTGAGCGGCGGCAGGACCTTCAACCCGTATTTCGGCAGGGGCGGCTCCAGGGCGAGCCACGGCAATTGCCGCACGAACTGGACCGGATCCCAGTTCACCGAGGCCCACATGTTGAGCCCGATGATCTCGAAGGCGATCACCCCGCAGGTGATCGACAGCGCCGCGATATAGCCGATATAGATCGGCCCGACTTGGGAATTGCCGATGAGCCCGAACAGGTAGCTGTTGAACGGCTTGCCGATCCGATCATCGACGGCGACCGGCACGCCGTGCTCCGGCTTCAGCGGGCGCACCTGAACCTGCGTGAAGATGTTCTGGTAATAGGCCATGGCCTGCCCTCCCCCGGGAGTGCCGCACGCCGGGCGCGGCGCGCATCATCCGTTTCGACGTGGCTTCCGTCCGTCGCTCATCGCCAGACCGGCAGGTTGAGCCACCAGCCCCACCATTGCGGCCAGCCCTGCGTCCAGAACGGACCGCTGATCACGATGCAGACCGCGCTCCAGAACCCCGCCGACAGGGCCAGGAACAGACCGAGGCGGTGCACGCCCAGGGTTCCGATCGAGTAGCCGATCGTGTCGCGGAAGAACGTGTCCTCGTGCTCGGGCGTCTTGACGGTCTCGCCCTTCTTCGGGTTCGTCGCCGAGAGGATCAGGCCGCCGTGCATGGCCAGCGCCAGCGTCGTGGTGAAGAAGAACGTCACGGCCAGCATGTGCGCCGGGTTGTAGTGGAAGTGGAGATACTGATATCCGGTGTTCGACACCCAATCGAGGTGGCTGAGGATGCCGTAGGGGAAGCCGTAGCCCCAGGCGCCCATCAGGAACGGGCGGATCACCTCCAGCGTGAAATAGGCAAAGATCGCCATGCCGAAGGCGACCGGCACGTGATAGCCGATGCCGAGCTTGCGGCAGATCTCGACCTCGCGCAGCGCCCAGGACACGAACGAGCCCAGCGCGCACATGGTGATGATCTGCCAGAGGCCGCCGTCCTTCAACGGCGCGAGCCTCAAGCCGTAGCTGATATCCGGCGGCGCGATATTGATCTGCCAGATGTTCCAGGTCGGCCCGATCGCCGCGCCGTAGATGACGAGCGCGGTGCCCAGCACCGTGAAGAACATCCCGACCACGCCGAAGAAGCCGACGAAGAACGGCCCGACCCAGAAGTCGAACAGGTCGCCGCCGAGCAGGGTGCCGCCGCGAATCCTGTATTTGCGCTCGAAGCTCAGCATCGCCATGGCGGCTGCTCCCCAGTCAGGCCGAAGAAGGACACAAGCGGTGACCGCGGCCCTCGCGCGCCGCGGTCCGGACCGGCACTCAGGCCGGCATCTGCGGCAGGGCGAGCGTGATCGTGTTCGCGGCCGCCTTGTTGTTCCTCGGCCCGTCCAGCCAGTTGAACCGGTCGGTCGAGAGCAGGATGAAGTGGATCAGCAGCGCCAGGATGAAGAGGAAGGTGAACAGAGCCACCAGCGTGCGGCGCGGATCGAACAGCAACCAGACCTTGTGCATTCGAGCCTCCTCAGCCGATCATCGTGACGAGGGCGTGGGCCGCATCGCGGACGCCCTCGAGCGAGGCGTAGCCCTGCGGTCCAGGGAGCCACGGACGCCACAGCCAGACGAGGATGTGGGCGACCACGGCGATCGCCGTGAAGATGAGGAAGCTCGTCAGGAAGATCGCGTGGAACTCCTTGGCTTCCGGTTCCGTCAGCCCGGACAGGCTGCTCGGTCTTTCTGTAGTGACGGGTCCACTCGCCATCGTTCAGACCTCCGTGTGTTGGCCGCGCCTCTGGCGAAGCGCGACGGGTTCAGCCGTGGGACCTTGCGGCGCCCCCGGCTCGACTTCCCCCGCGTCACCGGACGGAAGCGTCTCGCTTAGAGCCGTTTCCGATCACGCTGCGATCGGAAACGGCTCTAAGTCTTTGTTTTGACTCGCCCTCTTGCGCCGAACCGGCGGCCACTTCGACGGAGAGCGCTCCAAGGCGCGTCAGCCCATGAAGGCGAAGGGGATCGCCTGAACCGCCATGGCGCGGGCCTCGCCGAAGACCGAGCGGCGCGCCGGCGCCATGCCCGGACGGGCGACCTCCCGGGCGGGCCGGAACCGGTTCACCGCCGCGGCGGCGAGGAAGAACGGGTAGGTCGCCGCCAGGATCAGCCGGAACTGGATCTCTTCCTGGTGCTGGCGCGCGGTCGGGACCATCGTACGCATCGTCAGGTCTCCTCTGGGTGAAACGGTGAGATGATTCATGCCGGGATCCCCCCGGCGAGATCGGCCCGGGCCCGCGCCACATGGGCGGGCGCCACGGCCTCGGATTCGGCGTCCCGCGCTGCGCGCTCGGCGGCGTCGCGCAGGCGCTTGGCGGCAGAGATCCGGGCGAGCACCGGCTGCGAGTCCACCAGAGCGTCGAGCGCCTGCCGGGCGGCCTCGTCCCAGGGCAGTTCGGCGTGACGGCGGGCCGGGGTCGCCTCGACCTTGTCCATGTCGCGGGCGAGCGGCAGGATGTGGAAGAGGGTGTCGAACAGGGCGTTGCACACCTCCTGCACGAGGTAGGTCGCGCCCGCGTAGCCCATGAACGGCGTGCCGGTGTGCCGCCGGATGATCGCCCCAGGGAACGAGGCCGGGACGTAGGTCGCCCGCGCGCCGGATTCGGCGAGGTACATCCGCTCGTTGAACGAGCCGAACAGAACCAGCGGCGGCTGCGCGGCGATCGCGGCGCGCACGGCGGCGTTGTCGGGCTTCGCCCCGGCCGAGCGCCCGAAGGCGAAGTGGCAGGGCAGGCCCACCTCGTCTTCGAGGAAGTGGCGCACGCCGCGGGCGTAGGTCTCGGTGGCCACGATGCCGAAGCTCGCGGTCCCAAAAAAATCCTGCGTCACCGAGCGCCAGAGGTCCCAGACCGGCTTGATCGTGGTGTGGCGCTCCCGCTCGATGAACGGCTCGGGGTCAAGGCCCAGGATTGCGCCGAGCGAGCGCAGGAACTTGGTGGTCGAGAAAATCCCGATCGGCGCCTGGAGGTACGGGCGCTCCAGATCCTCGCAGAGCAGCCGGCCGAACTCGCGGTAGAGGCAGATATTGGCGTCGGCGTTGACGAGCTTCGGCACGTCGGCGAGGTGCGCGCCGAGCGGAAAGGTCAGGTTCACCTCGGCGCCGATCCCCTCCACCAGCCGCCGGATCTCGGCGAGGTCGGAGGGCATGTTGAACGTGCCGTAGGCCGGGCCGATCAGGTTCACCCGCGGCTTTTCGCCAGGCTTTTTCTCGGGCCGGGTCGGGATGCCCTTTTTGACGAATTTTTTCGCCCCGTATTCCTGCCAGAGCCAGCGCATGGCCCGGTCGGCCGCCTGCCACTGGTCCTCGTCGATGGTGCGGGGCAGGAAGCGCTGGAGGCCGGTCCCCTCCGGAGTCACGCCGCCGCCGATCATCTCGGCGATGGAGCCGGTCACCACCACGCTCGGCTGGCCCGGATCGAGGGTGGCGTGGGCGCGCTTCATGGCGCCCTCGGTGCCGTGGCGGCCCAACTCTTCCTCGGCGAGGCCGGTGACGACGATCGGCAGTTCGTGCGGCGGCAGCGCGTCGGTGTAGTGCAGCACCGAGGTGACCGGCAGGTTCTCGCAGCCGACAGGGCCGTCGATGACAACCTGAAGGCCCTTGATCGCCGTGAAGACGTAGACCGCACCCCAGTAGCCCCCGGCCCTGTCGTGATCGAGGATCAGCATCACGCCATCTCCCCGATCGGCGTCTTCGGACCTTCGATCTTCGGACCCTGGCGGCGCTGCGGCACCTCCTGCCAGACGCCAGCGGCGTGGCCGGTGCCGACGCCCTCGAAGAAGTCGCGCATGGCGTCGAACCGCGCCCTGTTGCCGAGCGCGGCATTGATCACCGTGGCGAGCGACCCGGCGCCGGCCGCGCCCATCAGCGGACGCGCCGAGATCAGGTTGGTGAAGTAGAGCGCCGGCGTGCCGCGCTCCTTGGCCCGCTGCACCACCGGCGTCGTGCCGATCGCGAGGTCGGGTTTCAGCGACTCCAAGGCGTGGAGGTCGTCTTCCAGCGAGGCCCGGTAGCGCACCTCGGTACCGCGGGATTCCAGCCAGTCGCGATCGGCTTCCGACCAGGGCGTGCGCGGGCAGGCGGTGCCGACATACGGCACCTCGGCGCCGCTCTCGACGAGGAGGCGCGCCACCAGAAGTTCCGAGCCCTCGTAGCCCGAGAGCGTGATCCGGCCCTTGATCGGCATCGCACCGAGTGCGCCGCGGATCCCGGGCAGGATCCTGTTCTTGGCCGCCTCGACGGTGGCGCGGGGCACGCCGCAGGCCTCGCCGATCCGGTCGAGCCAGTCGGCCGTACCATCGACGCCCACGGGGGCCGAGCCGACGATCGGGCGGCCCGCCGCCTCGAATTCGCGAAGCGAGGCCGTGTAGAACGGGTGGATCGCCGCCACGGCGGCACAATCGAGGGCGGCGTAGAGCTCGCGCCATTCCCGGGTCGGCACTACCGGCCCGGCGGACAGCCCCAGCGGCTCAAGCAGCGATCCGATCACCACCGGGTCGGCCGGAAACACTTCGCCGAGGAGTGCCACGCTCGGGCGCGCCGAGCGGCCGCCGCGAGGCGCCGCGACCGGACCCTGCTCGGCCTCCCCGCGGGCGACCTTCAGCATGGCGCCGGCCAGCACGTCCTTGGCCTCGGCATGGGTCGGCACGCCGAAGCCCGGCACGTCGATGCCGATCACCCGGACGCCGTCGATTTCTTTTGGGAGCAAACGCAGCGGAACACCGGATGCGGTGGGCACACAGAGGTTGATGACGACGACGGCGTCGTAATCCTCCGGCTTCGCGGTGGCGTGGACCGCCTCGCGGATGTCCTCGAACAGCTTGCCGGTGACCAGGGTCTCCGAGTTGAACGGCACGTAGCCGACGCTGCGCTTGGCCCCATAGAAATGCGACGTGAAGGTCAGGCCGTAGACGCAGCAGGCGCTCCCGGAGAGGATCGTGGCGGTGCGGCGCATCCGCAGGCCGACCCGGAGCGAGCCGAAGGCCGGGCACATGCTCTGCGGCTGATCGTGCGGCCCCTGCGGATAGTCTTCGCGGAGCTGCGCCAGCGTCTCCGATAGGCCGGCGGCTTCCGCGGCCGCCCGCATCGCGTCCTTGCCGGCGTGGCAGCCGAGACCGTCGCCCTCTGTGGCGGCGCGATCGATCGTCGAGGCCACCTGGCGGGCCCGCAGATCGGCGATGTCGAGGGAGACGGCCATGCCTCAGACCTCGTCGTAGACGACTTCGAGGGACGGCTTGGACACGTGGGCGACGCCGCACATGTCCTCGTGAGTCGCGGGGACCAGGACCACGTCGCGGCCGGTGGTCTCGCTGGAGAACAGGCCGAGCAGTCCATCCTGCGAGAGCGGCATCGGCCGATGCGGCGCGGCCTCGGCGACGTTGGCGGCGAGTTCCGCGAACAGCGCGCCCCAGCGCCCGTCCGGCTTGCCGATGATCTCGTAATTGGCGCTCTTGCGCCGGATATCCTCGTCGGCCGGGATCGAGGCCAGGACCGGGATGCCGACGGCCTCCGCAAAGGCCTGGGCCTCGCCGGTGCCGTCATCCTTGTTGATCACCAGCCCGCCGACGCCGACATTGCCGCCGAGCTTGCGGAAGTATTCGACCGCCGAGCAGACGTTGTTGGCGACGTAGAGCGACTGCAGGTCGTTCGAGCCGACGACGATGACCTTCTGGCACATGTCCCGGGCGATCGGCAGGCCGAAGCCGCCGCAGACCACGTCACCGAGGAAGTCGAGCAGGACGGAATCGAAGCCCCATTCGTGGAACCCAAGCTTTTCCAGCAGCTCGAAGCCGTGGATGATGCCGCGCCCGCCGCAGCCGCGTCCGACTTCCGGCCCGCCGAGTTCCATCGCGTAGACGCCGTCGCGCTTGAAGCAGACGTCGCCGATCGCGACCGCCTCGCCGGCGAGCTTCTTCTTGGTCGAGGTCTCGATGATGGTCGGGCAGGCCTTGCCGCCGAAGAGGAGCGAGGTGGTGTCGCTCTTCGGGTCGCAGCCGATCAGCAGGACCTTCTTGCCCTGCTGCGCCATCATGTAGCTGAGATTGGCGAGCGTGAACGACTTGCCGATGCCGCCCTTGCCGTAGATCGCGATGATCTGCGTCTCTTTCTTCGCCGGCACGGTCGAGACGGCATCGGGCTCGATCGCGGCCTCGGCGCGGAGCTGGGTCGCTTGGCTGAGGGCGGCCTTGTTGAGCTGAACGTTCACGCGGCGTCCCTCCAGTCGAGGATCATCTTGAGGCAGGCGGGGTCGGTGAAGGCCGTGCGGTAGGCGGCCTCGGCATCGGCCGCGGGCACGCGGTGCGTGATCAAACCGTCGAGGGAGAGCCGGCCGGCCTCGATCAGCGCCGTCACGGCGACGAGATCCTCCGGCTTGAACTCGGCCGAGATGCGGATCCGGGCCTCGCGCATGAAGGCTGGCGGGAAGGCGAAGCTCAGCGGCGCCTCGTAGAAGCCCGCGAGCACGATCTCGCCGCCGGGCGCGAGCCGCGCGATCAGCGCGTCGAGGCCCGAGGCGTCGCCACTGACATCGGTGATCACCGCGTAGTCGCGGCGGGGATCATCCTCGGGGGAGAGGACCGGATAGCCGTGATCACCGGCCCGACGGACCGGATCCCGCTCCCAGACGGTCGGCGCCGCGCCGGCCGCGCGCGTCAGGCGCGCCAGCAGCCGGCCGAGCACGCCGTGTCCGACGATCAACGGAGTCGCCCCGGGCCGAATGCCGCCGAGCGCCCGATAGGCCGTCGCCGCGAGGGCGAGGAGACAGGCGGTATCGCCGAGCCCTTCATTGACCGGCACCAGCCGGGTGGCGGGTGCGACCAGATGCGAGGCGGCACCGCCGAACAGGCCGCGCACCGCGCCGAAGCAGCGGGCGCCGGGTACGAAGACGGTCTGGCCCACCCGGACGGCACCGGCATCGTCCGCCTCCACGACCGTGCCGACGGATTCGTAGCCGGGCACCAGCGGGTAGCCCATGCCGGGAAAGGACGGCATGCGGCCCGACCAGAGCAGGCGCTCCGTTCCGGTGCTGATCCCGCTCCAGGCGATCGCGACGACAGCGTCGGACCCGTCGGCAGGCTCAAGCCTCAGCCGCTGGACCGACAGGTGTTCCGGACGTTCGAGGAGGACGGCGAGCGCATCCATGGTGGGAATTTCCGCCCTGCTTCAGGCGACTCTCGCAGGAACGATGTCGCTAAGTGTCATCCTAGATAGACACGTCGGAGCGTCAAGTAGAACTTACGACGGGGCGGCCATTTTCCGGGCGATCAGCATCCTGGCGAGCAACGGGCGGCGGGTTTTCGGCTCACGGACAGAGGCAAATCCGGCCTCCCGGAGCATGGCGCTCAGCTCGGCGCTGCGGCGCGGCCGGCCGGCCCCCATGGCCAGCAGGTAGAGGCCGAAATACGCGTCTCCCGCGGGTTCGGCCCCCGGCGTTCCGGCCATCGGTTCGGCCAGGATCAGGCGCCCGCCGGGGGGCAGCGCCGCATGGGCCGCCGCGAGGAGGGCCTGGGCCGGGCGGTCGTCGTGATCGTGGACGATCCGCACCAGCGAGATCGTGTCGGCGCCCTGTGGCAGACCGGCGTGGAAGTCGCCGCCGCGGCAGGGGATGCGGTCGCCGAGCCCCAGCCGCGACAGCCGCGCAGCTGCGCGCTCGGCCACAGTGGGCAGATCGAACAGGGTCAGGTCGAGATGCGCGTGTCGGGCGGCGACCGCTTCGAGGAAGACGCCCTCGCCGCCGCCGACATCCATCAGATGTCGGGTGCCGGACAGATCGCAGGCGTCGAGCACATCCTCGGCGATCATGGCCTGCGAGGCGCCCATCAGGGCGCTGTAGCGGGCATAGGCCTCGGGTTCGGCCGCGGTGCCGGATGCGTAGGGCCAGTAGCCCGACAGCCGGGTCGGCTGTGCCTGACCGCGCAGGAGGCGCACCGGGTCGGCGAGGTCGTCGTAGAGCAGCGCGTGGTGCTCGACCATCGCGGCGATTCCGGGGTTTCCGTTGAGCGCGGCACCGAGGTCGGCCAGCGCGTACCGATCGCCCTTGAGCGACCGCACCAGTCCGAGCGATTCGGCGGCGCGAAGCAGGCGCCGGGCGTTCTCCAATGGCAGATCGAGGCGACGGGACAGCAGCTCCGTCGGCATCGGACCATCGGCCAGGATCGCGAAGAGATCGAGCCGGATGCAGGCGGTCAGCACCTGCGCGTAGACGAAGCCGGCGCAGAGATCGAACAGCGCGCGCGTGTTGCGGCGGGCGATGCCGCGGGTCGGCGGAAACCCGGCCGCCCAGCGCTGAAACCGCGGATTCGCCACCAGGCGGTTGCGCCACGCGAGCCACCGCTCGCTCCAGGCGGCCGGGGCCGGCGGTCGCGCCTCGGCCCCAGGCAGGGTGCCGGCGCTCAGGCCACCACCGTCCGCAGGCTCGCCGGCAGAAACAGCCGCGCCTGCGCCTCGATCTCGGCGGTGAGGGCTGCCGCGCCGGGACAATCCGGGATCGCCGCCACGGCCTCGCGGGTGAGCCGGGACAGACGGTCCAAAGCACCACCGGTGCCGAGCAAAGCCGCCGCGTTCGGGCGGCCGAGCGTGGCATCGCGCCCGGCCGGCTTGCCGATCTCCTCCTGGCGGCAGGCGACGTCCCGCAGGTCGTCGGCCACCTGATAGGCTTCGCCCAGGCATTCGCCGAGTCGGCGCCAGGGTTCGGGCTCGGCACCCGCGGCGGCTGCACCGGCAACCGTGGCGGCCGCGAAGAGCGCGCCGGTCTTGGCCTGCTGGTAGTCGCTGAGGCTCACATGCGCCTCCGATTCCCAGGCCTGCCCCGCCGCGATGCCGGAGGGCGAGCCCGCAGCGCGGCCGAGGAGGCCGACCAGCCGGCCGAGTCGCCTCGGATGGGGGCCTGCCGCGCGGGCGACCGTCTCGAAGGCGAGCACGATCAGCGCATCGCCCGTCAGGACCGCGATCGGCTCGCCGAAAGCGACGTGGACCGAGGGCTTCTGCCGACGCATCGGCGCATCGTCGAAGCACGGCAGATCGTCGTGGACGAGCGACGCGCAGTGCAGCAGCTCGATGGCCGCCGCCGCCGCCGTCGAACCCGCCGGATCGTCGTCGCCGCAGGCCAGCGCCACGGAGAGGCAGAGGCGCGGGCGGATCCTGTGCCCGCCGGGGAATACCGCGTAGCGCAGGGCTTCCGCGAGAAGCGGCGGTGCCCCCGGCGCCTCTGCGTGCGCCACGGCGCGATCCAGCGCCATTTCGATCCGCCGGCCCGACTCCATCGCGTTGTCTCCCGTGTGGTTTTGGGTTGTCAGCGACAGGTGTCATTTCTTATTGACACTCGGCGGACGGGAGATCAATCCCGTTTCGGAGCGAAACAGCGGGGCGGACGTGGCGCAGGAGCGCGTCGTCGTGATCGGGGCCGGCATCGGCGGCTTGGCTGCCGCGCTCCGGCTCGCGCAGGCGGGACTCGACGTCACCGTTCTGGAACGGGCCGCGCAGCCGGGCGGCAAGATGCGCAGCGTTCCGGTCGGGGGCCAAGCCGTCGAGGCGGGACCGACCGTCTTCACCATGCGCTGGGTGTTCGAGGAGCTTTTTGCCGAATGCGGCGAACGGCTCGATGACCATGTCGCGCTGAGCCCCGCGGAGCTCCTGGCCCGGCACGCCTGGAGCCGCGACGAACGCCTCGACCTCTTCGCCGACATCGAGGCCTCGGCCGCGGCCATCGCGGCCTTTGCGAGCCCAAGGGAGGCCGACGGCTACCGGCGCTTCTGCGCCCGGTCGGCGGAGATCTACCGCACCCTCGAAGGTCCGTTCATCCGCGACGGCCGGACCAACCCGGCGGGCCTTGCCAAGCGGGTGGGAATCTCGGGTCTCGGCGACCTCTGGCGGATCCAGCCCTTCGCCAATCTGTGGTCGGCCCTCGGCACGTTCTTCCGCGATCCGCGGCTGCTGCAGCTGTTCGGCCGCTACGCCACCTATTGCGGCGCCTCGCCGTTCAGCGCGCCGGCGACGCTGATGCTCGTCGCCCATGTGGAACAGGCGGGAATCTGGACCGTCGCGGGGGGCTTGAGCGCCCTGGCGCAGGCGATTGCGGATCTCGCCGCGGAACGGGGGGCCACGTTCCGCTACGGTGCCCATGTGGCGCGCATCGTCGCCGAGGGCGGCCGGGCGGGCGGCGTCTTTCTGGCCGGCGGCGAGCGGATCGCGGCCGACATCATCGTCTGCAACGCCGATTGCGCGGCCCTCGGCGGCGGGCTGCTCGGCCCCGATGCGGTTCCGGCCGGCGCGCGGCTGGCGCCGGCCGAGCGCTCGCTCTCGGCCGTGACCTTCTGCGCCGTGGCGACGCCGCGGGGTTTCCCCCTCGCCCACCACACCGTGTTCTTCTCGGAAGATTACAGGGCCGAGTTCGACGCGATCCTGCGCGGGCGCCGGCTGCCCGAGGACCCGACCGTCTATGTCTGCGCGCAGGACCGGACGGAATCCGGAAGCACGCCGGCAGGACCCGAGCGCCTGCTTCTCCTCGTCAACGCCCCGGCGGACGGCCGGGACCGCCCCCCCACGCAACCGGAGATCGAGACATGCGCAAGGAACCTGTTGCGCCGGTTGGAGTCCTGCGGGCTGAGCCTGGAGATGGGATCGCCCGTGACCACGACGCCTCGGGACTTCGAGGCCCTGTTTCCGGGGACGGGGGGCGCGCTCTACGGGCGGGCGGCGCAGGGCTGGGCGGCGACCTTCAAGCGGGCCGGCGCGCGGACGGCGCTGCCGGGCCTGTACCTCGCGGGGGGCTCGGTCCATCCGGGGCCGGGCGTGCCGATGGCGGCGCAGTCGGGCCGGCTGGCGGCGGCGGCGATTTTGGACGACCGCGCTTCGACGGGCCGGTCGCGCAGGGCGGCTACGCGTGGTGGTACGTCGATGCGGTGAGCGACGACGGCCGGCAGGGCCTCACGATCATCGCGTTCATCGGCAGCGTGTTCTCGCCCTATTACGCCTGGAGCGCCGAGCGCGACCCGTTCGCACACTGTGCGATGAACGTCGTGCTCTACGGCGCGCAGAGCCGCTTCGCCATGACGGAGCGGCGCGCCGACAGCCTGTCGCGGGACGCCGATCACATCGCCATCGGACCGAGCGCGATGCAGTGGGACGGCACGGCGCTGACCATCCGGATCGACGAGCGCGGATCTCCCCTGCCCCACCGGCTGCGCGGCACGGTCCGGCTGGAGCCGCCGGGCTTCACGGCCGGCCCGTTCCACCTCGACCGCGCCGGGCGCCATCGCTGGTGGCCGATGGCGCCGTCCTCGCGGGTGGAGGTCGCGTTCGAGCAGCCGGGCCTCAGGTGGAGCGGGAGCGCCTATTTCGACACCAACGACGGCGACGAAGCTTTGGAGGACGCCTTCACCCGCTGGACCTGGTGCCGGGCCGACCTGCCGGACGGCGCCGCGATCCTGTACGACGTGCAGCACCGGGCGGGCGGCGGCCAGAACCTGTCGCTGCGCTTCAACCGGGACGGCAGCCGGCGCGAGATCCGCCCACCCGCGGCCGCCCCTTTGCCGCCGACGCGCCTCTGGCGGATGCGTCGCGAGACCCGCAGCGACGACGGCCGGGCGCGCGTCCTCACCACCTACGAGAACACGCCGTTCTATGCCCGCTCGCTCCTCGCCTCGACCCTGTGCGGCGAGCCGGTGCGCGCGATACACGAGAGCCTGTCGCTCGACCGGTTCCGCAACCCGCTCGTGCGGCTGATGCTGCCGTTCCGGATGCCCAGGCCGCCGATCCGGTCGCAGGGTCCGTCGACGCGCCCGACGGCAGGCCGGTAAGACCGCCCCCTGCGAGCGTTTGACGGCGGACACAGCCCGTCACACAGTTGCAATCAGACCGATGCACCGCTGCCCGATGGCGCTGTTTACCGTCCGGCCCCGCTTGTGCGAGAGGGCGTCGGCTGCGATCCTCGCGCCGTCAACCGAGGCGGTCACCGGAATGCGAGAGGACGAGGCGTCATCCGGCCCACGCGTTCTCATCTACAGCCACGACACTTTCGGGCTCGGCCATCTGCGCCGCTCGCGGGCGATCGCCAACGCGATCGTGTCGGGGGACGCCCGGGCCCGGGCGCTGATCGTGTCCGGGTCGCCGGTGATCGACCGCTTCGCCTTCGCACCCGGCGTGCAGACGGTCCGGCTGCCGCCGGTCGTGAAATTCCCCGATGGGGGCTATGCCAGCCGGGACGCCGCCGTGCCCCTCGACCGGACGGTGGCGCTGCGGACCGACATCATCGCCCGCACCTGCGCGGCCTTCGATCCCGACATGATCGTCGTCGACAAGGAGCCCGCCGGGTTTCACGGCGAGTTGCTGCCGACCCTCGATTGGGCGGCCGGGCGGGGGATCCGGCTGGTCCTCGGCCTGCGCGACGTGCTCGACGAGGCCGATCGTCTCGTCCTTGAATGGGAGCGCAAGGGCGCCGTCGAGACCATGGCGCGCTTCTACGACGAGATCTGGGTCTACGGCCTGAGCCGCATCCACGAGCCCCTGGCTGCGCTGCCGATGGAGCCGGAGACCGCAGCCCGGATCGCCGAGCGGCTGACCTTCACCGGTTATCTGCGCCGCGACCTGCCGGAACGGCGTCGCGGGCGCGAGGAGCCGGCCGTGGCCAAGGGCCCGTTCATCCTCGTCACGGCGGGCGGCGGCGGGGACGGCGCCGCGCTGATCGACTGGGTCCTCGCCGCCTACGAGGCCGATCCGGGCATCCCGCTGCCCGCGCTCATCGCCTTCGGGCCGTTCCTCGACGATGCGGCCCGCGCCGGGTTCGACGCGCGCATCGGCGCCCTCGCCGGGCGGGTCGTCGCCATCACCTTCGACAGCGAGATCGAGTTCCTGATGAGCAAGGCGGCCGGCGTGGTCGCCATGGGGGGCTACAACACGTTCTGCGAGATCCTGTCCTTCGATCGCCGGGCGATCCTCGTGCCGCGCACCGAACCGCGCCGGGAGCAGGCGATCCGCGCCCTGGCGGCAGAGGGCCTGGGCCTCGTGCGGGTTCTGATGGAGGAGGATGGACGGGCGCCGGAACGCATGGCCACAGCCCTTCGCGCCCTTCCGGACCAGACCGAGCCGTCGCGTGTCCTCGTGCCGGGCCTGCTGGGCGGACTCGAAGCCGTCGCCCGGCGGGTCCGGGCGCTCGCCGGATCCCGCGTCGGGCACCAGCGCGTGCGGGCCTACTCGTGAGCGAGCGACGGATCGCCGTCGTCCTGAAGGGCTATCCGCGGCTGTCCGAGACCTTCATCGCCCAGGAGATCCTGGCCCTGGAGCGGCGCGGGCTGCATCTGGAGATCTGGTCCCTGCGCCGCCCGACCGACCGGGCGTATCACCCGATGCACAAGGCGATCCGCGCGCCGGTCTCCTATCTCCCCGAATACCTGCGCGATGCGCCGTTCCGCGTGCTGCGGGGTTTCCTGGCTGCGCTGCGGCGGCGGCATCTGCCCGCGCTCCTGAAGCTCTTCCTCCGCGATCTCTTGCGTGACCCCACGGCCTCGCGCCTGCGCCGGCTCGGCCAGGCGCTGGTTCTGGCCCGCGAGCTGCCCGCTCAAAGCACGCATATCCACGTGCATTTCCTGCACACGCCCGCCAGCGTGGCCCGCTACGCGGCTCTGCTGACGGGACGCGGCTGGAGCTTTTCAGCCCACGCCAAGGACATCTGGACGACGCCGGACTGGGACTTGGCCGAAAAATTGCGCGACGCCCGCTGGGGTGTGACCTGCACCCGCGACGGTCAGAGGCGTCTCGATGCGCTGGCTCAGGGGCGGACGCTGCTCGCCTATCACGGGCTCGATCTCGGCCGCTTCCCCGATGCGCCCAGGCGGGACGACCCGCGTGACGGCACCGACCCCGCGGCACCGTTACGGCTCGTCTGCGTGGGACGGCTCGTGGCCAAGAAGGGGCATGACGACCTGATCGATGCCCTCGCGGGCCTCCCGGCGGCCCTTCATTGGCGGCTCGTGCTGATCGGCGGCGGCGAATTGCGCGGCGCGCTGGAGGCGCGGGTTCGCGAGCGCGGTCTCGCCGGGCGGGTAACGTTCCGGGGCGCCCTGGCGCAACCGGAGGTCATCGCGGCCATGCGCGAGGCCGACTTATTTGTGTTGCCGACCAAGCCCGGCCCCGGCGGCGACCGCGACGGCTTGCCGAACGTCCTGATGGAGGCCGCGAGCCAGGCCCTGCCGATCCTCGCGACGGCCTTCGGCGGCACGCCGGAATTCATCTGCGATGGCGTCCACGGCGTCCTGGTCCCGCCCGGCGAGCCGGCGGCCCTGACGGCGGCCCTGACCGGTCTGGCGGGGGATCCGGACCGGAGACGCCGCCTCGGCGCGGCGGCGCGCGCCCGGCTCGTGCGGGACTTCTCGGAGGAGGCCGCCGTGTCGCTGATCGCCGCCCGGCTCCGGGTTTCGGGCGGCCTCGGCGCAGCCGCGAACGACACCGCGTCGGAGGTCTCCGCATGCGCGTCCTGATCGCCGTCACGCATCTGCTCGGCGCCGGGCATCTGACGCGCGCCGCGGCCCTGGGCCGGGCCTTCGCGACGGCCGGCCACGAGGTGATGCTGATCTCCGGCGGCGTTCCGGCACCCCTGGTGCGCCTCGACTCCGTGCGCCTCGTCCAGCTGCCGCCGCTGCACATCGTCGGAACGGCGTTCTCGACGCTGCTCAAGCCGGACGGGGAGCCGGCGGATACGGAGTGGCTGACGCACCGCCGCACCGTGATGCGCGAAGCGTTCGAGGGCTTCGCGCCCGATGCCGTGCTGACCGAGCTGTTCCCCTTCGGCCGTCGCGCCCTGGCGGAGGAGTTCCTGGCCCTCGTCGAGGCCGCGAATGCGCGGGTGCCGCGCCCGCTGATCCTCGCCTCCGTGCGTGACATCCTCGTCGCCTCGCCGCGGCCGGAGCGGATCGCGCAGGCCCATGCCCGGGTCGCGGCCTTCTACGACGCCGTGCTGGTCCACGGCGATCCGACGCTCGTGCCCCTCGACGCCTCCTGGCCGCTCGATTCCGTCACGGCCGCCAAGCTTCGCTACACGGGCTACGTGGACGAGGGCACGCGCCCTGTCCCGGCCGCAGCGCGCGCCGGTGTGCTGGTCGCCGCCGGATCCGGGCCGGCCGGACTGCTGCTCCTGCGCGCCGCCGCCGACGCGGCCCGCCTGCGACCGGATCTCGGCTGGCGGATCCTGGCCGGCCACGGCGTGCCGGAGGGTGCGCTCACCGACATCGCCCGGGGCCTGCCGGAACATATCCTCGGCCGTGCCCGGGCGGATTACCGGGCCCTGCTGGCCGGTGCCGCGCTGTCGGTGAGCCAGTCCGGCTACAACACCGCCACCGATCTCCTCGCGGCCGGGACGCCCGCCGTGCTGGTGCCGTTCGAGGCCGGCGGTGAGACCGAGCAGCGGCTGCGCGCGGAGCATCTCGCGGCGCGCGGCCTCGCACGGATCCTGCCGGAGGCGACGCTGCATGCCGGGGCGCTGCTCCAGGCGGTGGAGGCTCAGCTGCGGGCGCCCCCGCCGGGTGTCCATGGGCTCGACCTGAGAGGGGCTGCGCGGTCGGTCGAGATCGTCGAGGCGCTTCATGCGGATCGTCGCGGAAGGAGCCGGCAACCGACGGCTGGAACGATCTCCGCCCCGGGACGGATCGATCCGGCGCGAGCGCGCAGCTCGGAGCCTGTGGGTGATGCGAGCTCCGGTCGCGAGGGCACGGCGCAAGAGGGCCGAACACGGCCTGACGAATCGGGCGCGACGTGCCCCCTGTTCCATGCGGAGGTGCGAACGCGCACATCAGGTCCGGACGCGCCGATCGAGGATGAGGTGCGGGTCGCCGTTCCCGTGCCGGAGGGGGACAGGGTGAGAGACGAGAACGCGCCGGACGCGACGCGCCCTCGGGGCGCTTCGGTGGCGCAACCGATCCTGAACCCTCTCGCCCCTCATCCCGACCCTGTCCCGCAGGGGAGAGGGGGCCGGTCGCGCTCCGCCACGAACGTCGCGGTCCAACGAAAAGATCCGGGTTTGCCAGCCCGCACGGGAGAAGAACCCACGCTTCGCCCGGATGGCGTTTCGTGCTGGCACAGGCTGCGTCAGGCGCTCGACGCTGCCGGTGAGCGCGGCCTCGTGATTCCCTTCCTCTGGCGCGACGACGACGCGGTGACGGCGACCCCCGCCCTCGACCGGCTGGTCGGGCTGGCGCAGGACTATGATGCCCCGCTCCTGCTCGCCGCCATTCCAGCCGGCCTCGAACCGGCCCTGGCGAGACGCCTCGAAGCGGCGCCGGATGTAAGCGTCGCGGTCCACGGCCTCGCCCACCGCAACCACGCGCCGCCCGGCGCCAAGCCCGCGGAATTCGGCGCCGATCGTCCGCTGGCCGCGTGCGTCGCGGATGCGGCCGCGGGCCTACGCATCGCCCGGGAGCGCGTGCCGGGCTCGATCCTCCTCCCGGTCTTCGTGCCGCCCTGGAACCGCCTCGCGCCGACGCTCGCGGCCGCCCTGCCGGATCTCGGCTATCGCGGCCTCTCTGCGGTCCCCGGACCGCCGATCGCCGGCCTGCGCCGGATCGACGCCACGCTCGATCCGATCGACTGGCGCGGCTCACGCTCCCTGCGCGACCCCGGGGCGATGCTCGACGCCCTCGCCGACGCTATCACGCAGGGACCAGAGCGCCCGATCGGATTGCTGACCCACCATCTGGCGCAGGACGAGGCCGTCTGGGGCTTTATCGAGGCGCTCCTGAGCGTGCTCCTCAAGCATCCGGCGATTGCAATGCTGCATCCACGCAGTGCCTTCGACAGTGTCGCAATGGACAGGTGCGATAGGCCGCCCCATCATGCCGGGCTTGAGGTCGCGGGGACCGTTTGAGCGCGCTTCTGTCCATACGCGATCTTGCGGTCGCGTTCCGAGCCGAGCCGACACCGTTCGAGGCGCTGCACGGCCTGTCGCTCGACGTGAAGCGGGGGCGCACCCTGGCGCTTGTCGGGGAATCGGGCTCGGGCAAGTCGGTGACCGCGCAGGCGATCCTGCGGATCCTGCCGCCATCCGCCGCCATCACCCGGGGCCAGATCCTGTTTCGCGACGGCAGCACGGAGATCGACATCGCGCGGCTCCCCGCCGAGGGCGCGGCCATGCGGGCGATCCGCGGCCAGCGCATCGCGATGATCTTCCAGGAGCCGATGACCTGCCTTTCGCCGCTCCACACGATCGGCGACCAGATCGGCGAGGCGCTGCGCATCCACACCGGCGCCGACCAGCGGGAATCGGATGCGCGCACGCAGGAGGCCCTGGCCCGCGTCGGCTTTCCCGATCCGAAGCGCGCCCTGCGGACCTACCCGTTCGAGCTGTCGGGCGGCCTGCGCCAGCGCGCGATGATCGCCATGGCGCTGATCCTGAAGCCGGCCCTGCTGGTCGCCGACGAGCCGACCACGGCGCTCGACGTGACCACTCAGGCCCAGATCCTCGCCCTGCTCGCCCGACTCCAGGAGGAGACCGGGATGGCGATCCTGCTCATCACCCACGATCTCGGCGTGGTCGCCAACGTGGCTCACGATGTCGCCGTGCTCTATCGCGGGCGCCTCGTCGAATCCGGCCCGCGCGAGGCGGTGATGCGCGCGCCCGGCCACGCCTATCTCCGGGCGCTGCTCCATGCGGTGCCCCGGTTCGACATGGCGCCGGGCGAGCGCCTGACCCCGATCCGCCCGGCCAAGGCCGAAATCCCGCCGGTGCAGGTGCGTGCGCCGCTGGCGGGCCCGATCCTCCAGGTCGAGGGAGTGAGCAAAACCTTCACGCTGCGCTCCGGCCGGATCTTCCAGAAGCCGCGCCTCGTGCACGCCGTCTCCGACGTGTCGCTCAGCCTCGCCGCCGGCCAAACACTTGGGCTCGTCGGCGAATCGGGCTCGGGCAAGACCACGGTCTCGAAGATGATCATGCGGGCGCTCGCCCCGGATTCCGGCCGGATCCTGTTCGACGACGGCAGCGGCCCACGGGACGTCCACGCGCTGGGCGGCGACGCGCTGTTCGCCTACCGGCGCACGGTCCAGTTCGTGTTCCAGGATCCCTACGCCTCCCTCGATCCGCGCATGACGGTGCGTCAGATCCTGTGCGAGCCGATGGAGATCCACGGCGTCCCGGCGGCCGAGCGCAAGGAGCGCTGCCGCGCCCTGATGGCCATGGTCGGCTTGGAGGCGAGCGGCCTCGGCCGCTATCCGCACGCCTTCTCGGGCGGCCAGCGCCAGCGTATCGGCATCGCCCGCGCGCTCGCCGTCGAGCCGCGCCTCCTCGTGCTCGACGAGCCGGTCTCGGCGCTCGACGTGTCGGTGCAGGCGCAGATCCTGAACCTGCTGAAGGATCTCCAGGCGGCTTTGGGGCTCTCCTACCTCATCGTGTCTCACAACCTGGCGGTGATCGACTACATGGCGGATACGATCAGCGTGATGTGCCGCGGCCGGATCGTCGAGGAGGCGCCCCGGGCCGCGCTGTTCCGCCGGCCGGTCCATCCCTATACGCGGGCGCTGCTCGCCGCCGTGCCCGATCCGAGCCTCGACCACCCGCTCGACTTCGCGGCGGTGGCGGCCGACCGGAACGATCCGACGCGCTGGGAGGCGCCCTACCGGCTGGAGCCCGACGAGGCGGGCGCGATGCGCACGATCGAGGCCGGCCACCGGGTGCGGTTCGGCGGCGCGACCGAAGCGGTGGCCGCATGAGCCAGATGCGCCCCCCGGTCGTGATGGAGCGCCTGCGCCGGAAGGTGCTCGGGCCGCTGTTCGACCGGCTGGGTTACGACCTCGTGCCGGCCGCGCCCGACTGGAGCCACCGCCCGACCTCCCCGCGCGAGGTGGCGACGCTGCTCGAATCGGCGGCCGCCATCCTGGAGCGCGACCTCGCGGCGGCCGGGCTGAATCCGGACGGACCCGTCATCGATCAGGTCCGGGCCTTCTGGTCGCTGATCCCGACGGCGCCCGTACGGCAGCGGCGCGGCGGCAGCGGGTTCAACGGGGCGCTGCAGCTCTACGTGGCCTTGCGGGCCTTGAAACCGGCCTTCGTCATCGAGTCGGGCGTGTTCCGCGGGCTGACCACCTGGGTCATCCGGCAGGCCTGCCCGGAGGCGCGGATCTTCTGCCACGATCCCGACCTGACGGGCCTCCAGTATCGCGACCGGCAGGCCCGCTACAGCACCGCCGACTGGTCCACGGCCGATTGGTCGATGCTCGACCCGGCGGCCACGGTGGCGTTCTTCGACGATCACGTGGCGCAGGGGCGGCGGGTTGTCGAAGCGCACGCCCGCGGCCTGACCCGCCTGCTGTTCGACGACGACGCGGCCGGCCACCGGATCCACGCCCATGGCGGCCCTGCGCACCCGACCATTGCGATGATCACCGGCCCCGAGCGCAGCCCTGAGCCGATCCGCTGGATCCGGAACGGCCGCCCGTTCGAGCAGCCGGCCGACGACGCGCTGATGCGGCAGGCGGCGGGTCTGATCGCCCGATCGCATGCCTTCGACGATCTCCACCGGGCCACGGGGTATTCGCCGGCGCGGCTGACCTCGGTGACGCTGCGAGGCGGGCCATGAACGGCCGCGACGAGCGCGACGGTTTCCCCTCCCCCCTCTGCGGGGGAGGGTGGCCCCTGCGTCAGCAGGGGTCGGGTCGGGACGAAGTCCCGCAAGGGGGGAGCGACGGTTCAAGCAAGAGCGCGACTTTCATGACGGGCACAGCACAATCCTGCACCGTCGCTCCCCTCTCCCGACCCCCCTCGGGGGCCACCCTCCCCCGCAAAGGGGGGAGGGAGTGCAGCGTCTCCCGCCGCGCCCTCCTCGCCGGCCTCGGCGCCAGCCTGGCCTGCTCGCGCGCGCCGATCGCAGCCCGCGCAGACACCCCGCCGGCCGAGGCCTCCGCCCCACCGGCCTCCCCCCTCGTTGTCGATCTCGCCGCCCAGGGCCGCCGGCTCGGCACGGCCGGCGGTACGATCCGGACCCTGATCGCCAAGGCGCGGGACGTCCGCTACCTCTCGGTCTACGGCTACACGCGGCTCGTCGGCTACGATGCCGATCTGAACCTGCAGCCCGATCTGCTGGAGCGCGTCGATGTCGCGGGCGGGCGCTTCACCTTCACCCTCCGCAAGGGTCATCGCTGGTCGGACGGGCATCCGTTCACCACCGAGGATTTCCGCTACTACTGGGAGGATGTCGCGAACGAGAAGGCGCTGAGCCCGGACGGGCCGCCGGCCTTCTTCCGCGTCGAGGGCAAGCTGCCCCAGGTCGAGGTGCTGGACCCGGTCACGATCCGCTACAGCTGGGACCGGCCGAACCCGCTGTTCCTGCCGGCTCTCGCCGCGCCGCGGGACCCGCTGATCTACCGGCCGGCGCATTACCTGAAGCCGGTCCACGCCCGCTACATCGGCAAGGAGGCGGCCGATGCGAAGGCCAAGGCGCTCAAGCTCCGCAGCTGGGCGGCGCTCCACAACCGCATGGACGACAATTACGAGCTCAACAATCCGGACTGCCCGACCCTGCAGGGCTGGGTGCCGCGGACCCGCTCGCCCGCAACCCGCTTCCGATTCGAGCGCAACCGCTCCTACCACCGGGTCGACACGGCCGGCACGCAGCTCCCCTACATCGATGCGATCGTGATGGACGTGGCCTCGCAGGGCCTGCTGGTCGCCAAGACCAATGCCGGCGAGGCCGACCTGATGTTCCGCGGCCTCTCGATGCCCGACATCCCGAGCCTCAAGGAGGGCGAGGCGACGCATCGCTACCGCACCAATCTCTGGCCGGTGGCGCGCGGCTCGGAATTCGCCCTCTACCCGAATCTCACCACGGTCGATCCGGTCTGGCGCCAGCTCAACCGCGACGTGCGCTACCGCCACGCCCTCTCGCTCGCCATCGATCGCCGGACGCTCAACAACACGCTGCTGTTCGGGCTCGGCACCGAGGGCAACGACACGATCGTGTCGGACAGCAAGCTCTTCGAGCCGGAGATGCGGACCCTCAACGCCGGCTACGACCCGGCCGGGGCCACGAAGCTGCTCGACGCCATGGGCCTGACCGGCCGCGACGGCTCCGGCACGCGGCTCCTGCCCGGCGGTCGCCCCCTGGAGGTCGTGGTCGAGAGCGACGGCGAGGCCGAGATGGTGCTGGACGCGCTGCTGCTCATCACGGAGTTCTGGCGCGAGATCGGCATCCGCCTGATCACCAAGCCGCAGGAGCGCACCAACCTGCACCGGCGCTCGATCGCCGGCGTGACCGTGATGGTGGCGGCCCAGGGGCTCGACCTCGCGGTGCCGACCGCCATCATGCCGCCGACCGAGCTGAGCCCTGCGCAGCCGGAGCATTATTCCTGGCCGCTCTGGAGCCAGAACGTCGAAAGCCGCGGCAAGAGCGGGGAGCCCTGCGACGTTCCGGAGGTGCAGCGGCTCCTCGACCTCGACCGCCAGTGGCGCGACACCGACGACGTGGTCAGACAGGCCACGATCTGGCGCGAGATGCTGATGAACCACGCGCGCAACACCTGGGTGATCGGCACGGTGGCGGGGGCGCTGCAGCCGGTGGTCGGCGCCGATCGCCTGATCAACCTGCCGAAACGCGCCCTCTATTCCTGGGATCCCACCGCCATGATCGGCGTGCAGCGCATCGACGAGCTGTTCTGGGACAAGGACGCCGACCGGCGCGCGGAGGCCCGGTGATCGCCGTCATCCTCCGCCGCATCCTCACCATGGCGGCGACGCTTCTGGTGATCTCGGCGCTCGTCTTCGTGATCATCAAGCTGCCGCCCGGCGACTACCTGACCAACCAGATCATGGAGCTGCGCGCCACCGGCGACGCCAGTTCCGTGGCGAAGGCCGAATTGCTCATCCGGCAATACGGGCTCGATCGGCCGGTCTGGCAGCAATACCTGATGTGGATCGGGCTCATGCCCGGTGCGGCGGGCTTCTCGGGGCTGCTCCAGGGCGATTGGGGCTGGTCGTTCGAATACGACAAGCCGGTCGCGGACGTCGTCGGCGACGCCCTGTGGCTGACCCTGCTGATCAATCTGACCGCGGTGGTGTTCGTCCATCTCGTGGCGATCCCGGCGGCGATCTACTCGGCGACGCACCGCAACACGTTCGGCGACGCGGTGGTGACCCTGCTGGGCTATGTCGGCCTCGCCGTGCCGGGCTTCCTGCTGGCGCTGATCCTTCTGTTCTACGCCAACCGCTGGTTCGGGCTGTCGATCGGCGGCCTCTACGATTCGGCGCTGACCAATCAGCCCTGGACCTGGGAAAAGATCCGCTCGCTGCTGGGCCACCTCATCGTGCCGACCCTTGTGATCGGGCTCGGCGGGACGGCGGCGATGATCCGGCGGATGCGCGCCAATCTGCTGGATGAACTCGCCAAGCCCTACACGGTGACCGCCCGCGCCAAGGGCTTGCCGCCCCTCAAGGCGCTGCTGAAATACCCGTTCCGGATGTCGCTGAATCCGTTCGTGGCCGATATCGGCAACCTGCTGCCGCACCTCGTCTCGGGCTCGGTGCTGGTCTCGCTGGTGCTGAGCCTGCCCACGGTGGGGCCGCTGCTTCTGGAGGCCCTGCGCAGCCAGGACCAGTTCATGGCCGGCTTCATCCTGATGTTCGTCGCGGCCTTGACGCTCGTCGGGATGCTGATCTCCGACCTGACCCTGGTCTGGCTCGACCCGCGCATCCGCATGGGGCTGCGATGAATGGGGCTGCGATGACGGACGCGCTCTCGGCCGAAAGCCACTTCATCGACCCGGCGCCCTTCGAGCCGGAGGCCGGCGCCGAAGGCCGCGCGGAGAGTGCTTCGGCGTGGCGGCTGATCCTTCGGAAATTCCTGCGCCACCGCCTTGCCGTGGCCTCAGCCGTGATCCTGCTCGCGCTCTACGCGATCGTGCCGTTCGTGGAACAGCTCGCCCCATACGGGCAGGCGCGGCGCAACGGCGACTTTCTCTACGCGCCGCCCCAGGGCGTCCACCTGTTCCACGAGGGCCGCTTCGTCGGGCCGTTCGTCTACCCCTACCGGGCGCATCTCGACCTCGACACGTTCCGCCGGGACTACAGGGCCGACACGGCCGCCCCGCAGCCCCTGCGCTTCCTGTGCCGGGGCGACGGCTACGCTTGGCTCGGACTGATCCCGAGCGATCTTCACGTCGTCTGCCCGCCGGAGAACGGCACGCTGTTCCTGCTCGGCACCGACAAGCTCGGCCGCGACCTGTTCTCGCGCCTGATCTACGGCGCGCGGATTTCGCTCACCATCGGCCTCGTGGGCGTGGCGATCTCCTTCGCGCTCGGCCTCTTCTTCGGCGGCATCGCGGGTTATTTCGGCGGGATCGTCGATGCCGGGGTGCAGCGGCTGATCGAGGTCGTGCGCTCCCTGCCCGAATTGCCGCTCTGGCTCGCCCTCTCGGCCGCCCTGCCGCCGAACTGGAGCCCGCTGCTGATCTTCTTCGGCATCACGGTGATCCTGGGGCTCCTGGACTGGCCGGGCCTCGCCCGGGCGGTCCGCGGAAAACTCCTGGCTTTGCGCGAGGAGGATTTCGTCCAGGCGGCCGAACTGATGGGCGCCTCCCCGGCCCGGGTGATCGGCCGGCACCTGATCCCGAACTTCATGAGCCACCTGATCGCCTCGGCGACCCTGTCGATCCCCACCATGATCCTCGGCGAGACCGCCCTCTCCTTTCTTGGGCTGGGCCTGAGGCCGCCCGTGACGAGCTGGGGCGTGCTGCTCAACGAGGCGCAGAATCTCGCGGCGGTGCAGCTCTATCCGTGGTTGCTGGCGCCGGTGCTGCCGGTGCTGGTGACGGTGCTGGCCTTCAATTTCCTGGGCGATGGCCTGCGGGACGCGGCCGATCCGTATCATTGACGAACAGGCGGCGGCCTTCTCACCCCGCCAGCGGCAGCGGCGCGATCCGCGTCGGTGCGGCGGCGCCCTTGCGTTCCAGCAGCCCCGGCGGCGGCACCGGTGCCTCGATGGTGCAGACCACGCCGGCCGGCTCGTAGCTCAGCGCGACCTCGCCGGCCAGTTCCCGGGCGAGGCTGCGCTCGATCAGCCGCGAGCCGAAACCGGTGCGGGTCGGCTTCTTCACGGGGGGGCCACCGCGCTCCGACCAGCGCAGGGAGAGCCGCGTCTCGTCCTCGCGCCGCACCGTCCACGCGATGTCCACCACGCCGCCCTCCTTCGAGAGGGCGCCGTACTTCACCGCGTTGGTGCCGAGTTCGTGTAGCGCCATCGCGATGGACAGGGCGAGCCGCGGGGCCAGCCGCAGGGGCGGCCCGGTGACCCGGAACCGCGAGGCACGGCCATCGCCGGATTCGAGCGGCCGGATCGCATCCGCCACCACCGCCGAGAGTTCGGCGCCCTCCCAGCTCTCCCGGGTGAGCACGTCATGGACCCGGGCCAGCGCCAGCAGGCGGGCCTCGAAGGCCGCCCGGGCGGCATCGGCCTCCGCGCCTTCGAGGCCGCGCAGGGATTGCGCCGCGATCGACTGCACCGTGGCCAGGGTGTTCTTCACCCGGTGGTTGAGCTCGTGGATCAGGAGCAGCAGGTGCTCCTCCGCGTTCTTCGCGTCGGTGATGTCGATGTTGCAGCCGGTATAGCCGAGGAAATTGTGATCGTCGTCGAGGCGCGGCACACCCTCGCAGCGCAGCCACCGTACGATCCGATCCCTGTCGATCACCCGCACCTCGATGCGGAACGGCACCCGCCCGCCGAAGGCTTCCGAGAAGCCGGCTCGGAACGCATCGAGATCATCCGGATGAACGATCCGGGTCCAGCCCTCCTCGGCGAGCTTCGCCGCCGGCATCCCGAACATGTGCTCGAAATGCAGGTTCGCGAAGCTGACATCGCCGGTCTCGTCCGTCATCCAGATCAGGGCCGGCGCCGAATCGGCCATGTGGCGGAAGCGGGCCTCGCTCTCGCTGAGCGCCGTCAGGCCGCGCCGCGTGTCGGCCAGCGCCCGGTCGCGCTCCTCCTCGCGGGTGCGCAGCCGGAGCGAGGCCTCCGACAGGACGAGGGCGAGGCGCTGGATCTCGTGAACCGGCGATTCGATCCGCGGGATCGCCTCGCCCCGCGCCAGGGCGGGCCCCGACGCGGCCAGCAGACGCAGCGGACGGGAGACCCGCGACCACAGATTAACGGCGAGCAGGGACGAGGTGGCGAGCACCAGCAGGCCGAAACCCGCGAAGGCCCAGATCCAGCGGCGGACGCGCGCATCGACCAGGGCCTGGGGGATGCTGGTCGCGACCATCCAGCCGGTGAGACGGGACCGCGCCTCGATGACCACCACCGGCTTGTGCTGCCGGTCCTGCCCCTCCCAGACGCCGGGCGTCGCGGACTGGATCTGCCGCAGGCTCGCGAGCCGCGGCCGGCCCACCACCGAGTCGGGATCGGGCAGGCGCGCCATCACGATGCCGTTGCGGTCGCTGATGCCCGTCGTCCAACCCGGCACGACCTCGCGGGACAGGATGCCCTGAAGGCGGGTGAGCGGCACGGTGAAGCTCAGGATGTAGCCGACCTCGCCGTCCATCATCACGGGCACGCCGACCGCGTAGGTCGCCTCACTCGCGGAGAGTCCCGGCACGAAGCCGCTGACCATGGCGCGTTGCGTTCCCTTCGCCAGATCCTGGTCGAAGGGCAGCGCCATCACGGGCAGCGGGGCGCCGCGCGGCACGCCGGTGTTGACGACCTCCTGGCCGTTCGTCCGCCGGAGCAGCACGTCGAGGTCGATCGATTCGCGCACCAACCGCGCCTGCGCGTCGAACGCGTCAAAATCGCCCTGTCGGATCCGCGGGGACGTGGCCAGTGTCTGAAGCACCGAGACGAGACCCGCGGTATCGCGGTCCAGCGACAGGCCGATCCCGCGTACGTTCTCGCGCGCATCCTGCTCGAACCGCGCCCGTTCGGCCGAGGCGTAGCGCATCAACAGGATGCTGGTGAACAGGAGCCCGGGGCCGATCAGCGCCACCACGAGCGCAATCAGATAGACCTGCGTCGAGAAGCCGTTGCCGGCGAAGCGGTGAAGCCGCCGCGACAGCCATGACCGGCGCGCGGGGATCACCGCCGGGACGCCGCCGCCCTCAGCCTGCTGGTCCGGACTCAAGCGGGGCCCGTCCCCGGCCCGCGGTACCCCGCGGGCTCCTCGCCGTTCCCTGGCCTCATGACCGGTCGATATGGCCGAGATCGCGCTCCGGGTCGAGGTGGTCCCGCACCCGCTGCTTGAGCGCCTTCACGTCGGGAAAGCCGCCGTCGCGCACCCGCTCCCACACCAGTGTCGGCCCGATCTCGATGCGGAACGCGCCGCCGGATGCCGGGATCAGGGCCACCTCGCCGAGATCGTCGCGGAAGGTCGAGAGCAGCTCCTGCGCCATCCAGGCGGAGCGCAGCAGCCAGTTGCATTGCGTGCAGTAGGTGATCGCCACGCGCGGCCGTTGCGCCCGACCCGCGCCTTCCGTCGTCACGTCGCTGCCGGGCGTCATGCCCGCTGGCCCCTCGTGCATGGGGGCACAGCGCACCGGGGCGGCGGACTTGTCAACCGTGGGCCGGGGAAGAACCTGAGACAACGGGCGTCAGAGGCATCAGCCGAAGGCCATCCTGGGCCGGTCACCGCCCGCTCGTCGGAGGATGCGCGCCGACCGCACCCGTCAGGCGAGCGCAGGAACATCGCGAACCGCGCTTGACGTTCCGGCCCGCCGCGCCCTAGAAGGCCCGCCACCGGTTCGCCGCGCTGGACATGCGTGGGCGACACGTCGGACGTGACGCCGGCTCGGACGGTTAGCACAGCGGTAGTGCGTTCCCTTCACACGGGAAAGGTCGCAGGTTCGATCCCTGCACCGTCCACCATCACCCCCAAAGCTCTGACAAACATGTCGGTTTGCCGCCCGGAAGGCGCGTGCTAAGGGCGCACCATCGGCGAATGCACAAGCTTGGACCCGGCTCGATCCGGATTCCAGGTCACCGGCTGGGGAAGGGCGGAATCAGCGATGAAGGACATCCTCGACAAGCTCGAAGAGCGCCGGGCCAAGGCGCGCCTCGGCGGCGGTGAGAAGCGCGTCGAGGCGCAGCACAACCGCGGCAAGCTCACGGCGCGCGAGCGCATCGAACTCCTGCTCGACCACGGGTCGTTCGAGGAGTTCGACATGTTCGTGCAGCATCGCTCCACGGATTTCGGCATGGAGACCCAGAAGATCCCGGGCGACGGCGTCGTCACCGGCTGGGGCACGATCAACGGCCGCACCGTCTTCCTGTTCTCCAAGGACTTCACCGTGTTCGGCGGGTCGCTCTCGGAAGCCCACGCGCAGAAGATCGTGAAGGTGCAGGACATGGCGCTGAAGATGCGCGCCCCGATCATCGGCATCTTCGATGCCGGCGGCGCCCGCATCCAGGAGGGCGTGGCGGCGCTCGGCGGCTACGGCGAGGTGTTCCGCCGCAACGTCATGGCCTCGGGCGTCATCCCGCAGATCTCGGTGATCATGGGCCCCTGCGCGGGCGGCGACGTCTACTCGCCGGCCATGACCGATTTCATCTTCATGGTCCGTGACACCAGCTACATGTTCGTCACCGGTCCGGACGTGGTGAAGACCGTGACCAACGAGGTCGTCACCGCCGAGGAACTGGGCGGCGCCAAGGTCCACACCACCAAGTCGTCGATCGCGGATGGCTCATTCGAGAACGACGTGGAGGCGATCCTCCAGATCCGCCGGCTGCTCGACTTCCTGCCCGCCAACAACATCGACGGCGTGCCGGAGCTGGAGAGCTTCGACGATGTCAACCGGCTCGATTCCTCCCTCGACACGCTGATCCCCGACAACCCGAACAAGCCCTACGACATGGGCGAGCTGATCCGCCGGGTGGTGGACGAGGGCGACTTCTTCGAGATCCAGGCGGCCTACGCGCGCAACATCATCACGGGCTTCGGCCGGATCGAGGGGCGCACGGTCGGCTTCGTGGCCAACCAGCCGCTGGTCCTGGCGGGCGTGCTCGATTCGGACGCGTCGCGGAAGGCGGCGCGGTTCGTGCGCTACTGCGACGCCTTCGGCATCCCGATCGTGACCTTCGTGGACGTGCCGGGCTTCCTGCCGGGCACGGCGCAGGAATATGGCGGCCTGATCAAGCACGGCGCCAAGCTGCTCTTCGCCTACAGCCAGGCCACCGTGCCGCTCGTCACCATCATCACGCGCAAGGCCTTCGGCGGAGCCTACGACGTGATGGCATCGAAGCATGTCGGCGCCGACGTCAACTATGCGTGGCCGACAGCGCAGATCGCCGTGATGGGCGCCAAGGGTGCGGTGGAGATCATCTTCCGCAGCGAGATGGGCGATCCCGAGAAGATCGCGGCCCGCACCGGCGAGTACGAGGATCGCTTCCTGTCGCCCTTCGTGGCGGCCGAGCGCGGCTACATCGACGAGGTGATCATGCCGCATTCCACCCGGCGCCGGATCGCCCGGGCGCTGGACATGCTGCGCACCAAGAAGATGGAGCAGCCCTGGAAGAAGCACGACAACATCCCGCTCTGAGGCAGGACGGTCGCCCGGCGGCGCGCCGCCGGGCTCAGCTCCGGTCGCTGTGCTCGATCACGGCGCAGAGGGTCAGCGGCCCCTTGTCGGGCGAGACCATCGCCGAGCACGTGACCCGGGCGCCGCCGAGATCGACATTGCTGTGGCGCAGCCGGACCGCTGCCGCCTGGGCCTTGTGGGCGGCGTCGGTGATCACCGCGGCATCGATGCCGGTCACCGCGTGCCCGGCATGGCCGAACAGGTCGTAATAGGCATCCGGCGGATTCGCCCCACGGAACTGGGCGCCGACCGAGGACAGGTCCGGCGCACCGCAGGCCAGGGTCAAGGTCATGTCGGGGCTCGCCGAGAAGCTGGCGTAATCGCTGCGCCGCTCGGTCGCCCGGGCGGAGGTTTCGGCGGTGACGCGCTCGACCAGCGTCTCGCAGGACTGAGCCCTGGCGGATCCAGGGGTCGCCGCGAGGCAGGAAAGAGCGAGGAGGGGCAGCAGCGCGCGCATGGCACGCAGATAGCGCGGTACGGGTCGGGCGGCGAGCGCCGCAGCGATCAGGCCGCGGGCGAAGGCTCGTTCTGTCCGAGTTCGAGCAGCACGATCTCCGGCGGCACGCCGAATCGCATCGGGATCCGGCTCATGCCGAAGCCGCCCGACACGATCATGTGGCGCCCGTCCTGCACGATATGCCCGTAGGAATAGTCGTGGCCCTGGATCTTCCGAAGCACGGGCGAACGGCCGAACACCCGGACCTGCCCGCCATGGGTATGTCCGGCGAGCGTCAGAGAGAATCGATCCGACAGGTTGAGGAAGATGTCGGGTTCGTGCGCCATCAGGATGGCCGGCGCCGTGTCGGTGATCGCTTCGAGCGTGCGCGGCACGTCCGCGTGGCTGAGCGACTTCCAGCTGCCCATGAACGGCTGCTGGTCGGCGAGGCCCGCGAGCCAGAACGGGCGGCCATCCTTGACGAGGCGGACGGCCTCATTCTCCATCACGGGGATGCCCCGCGCCTCCAGGAAGCGCTTGACCGCGGGTGTCCCGCTGCGGGCCGTCTGGACGGCCTCGTCGTCCCACCAGTCGTGATTGCCCAGGATCGCGTGCGTGCCCAGCGGCGCCTTCAGGCCTTCCATCATCCGGGCGAACTGGCTGAGCGGCAGCTTCCGCCACGCGATGTATCCCGCCGGGTAGTCGCCGAGCAGCAGGACCAGATCGGGCTTGAGCGCGTTCGTGGCGTCCACGATCTCGGCCACCCGGTCGAACGGCATATAGGGCTCGCAGATGTGGAAATCCGCGAGCACCGCGACGCGCAGGCGCAGCGCGGGATCCCAGTGCGGCAGGGCCGGCGCGTAGGACGTCACGACGAGGCGGCGCAGCGGCTCGATATCGAGCGCGTAGACGCCGGTCGCCGCCGTCAGACCGACCCCAGCGCCGAGACCGGCCAGGAACTGCCGTCGGGTCGGCAGGATCAACATCGCGTCAGGTCCCATCGTTTCGTGGCGCCGGCGACCCGCTACGTGCCCAGTCCGGCGAAAGCGGGGCGCCGCCGAAGGCGATTTTGTCACCGGGGCGGTTCAGGAAAGCTGAATACCCCTGACCGTCCCGTGGCGGCCGGTCTATAAGGCGCGGCCCGACCCAGCCAGGAAGATCCGAAGACAGATGATGGACCGTCCCCTGCGCATCGGCACCCGCGGCTCCCCGATGGCGCTCGCGCAGACCGGGATGGTGCGCGACCGGATCGTCGCGGCCAATCCGGGGCTGGAGACCGAGCTCGTCGTCGTCACCACCGTGGCCGACAAGATCCTGGATCGGCCGCTCTCCGAGATCGGCGGCAAGGGGCTGTTCACCAAGGAACTCGAACAGGCCCTCTTCGCCGACGCGGTCGACGTCGCGGTCCATTCCATGAAGGATGTGGAGACCTGGCTTCCCGAAGGGCTGATCATCGCCTGCATTCTGGAGCGCGACGATCCGCGGGATGCCTTCCTGTCGCCGCACGCCGACGGACTGGCCGGCCTGCCGCCCGGCGCGCGGGTCGGCACCTCGTCGCTGCGCCGGGGCGCCCAGGTCCTGATGCGCCGGCCGGATCTCAAGGTCGTCCCGCTGCGCGGCAATGCCAACACGCGGATGCGCAAGCTCGAAGCGGGCGAATGCGATGCGACGCTGCTCGCCTTGGCCGGGCTCGAGCGCCTCGGGCTCGCCCACATGGCCCGCAGCGTCCTCTCCGTCGAGGAGATGCTGCCCGCCGTGGCGCAGGGCGCCCTCGGCATCGAGTGCCGGGCGGCGGATCACGCGGTTCGCGATCTGCTGGCGCCCATCGCCTGCGCCCGGACCACCACGGAAGTCGCGGCCGAGCGGGCGCTGCTGGCGGAACTCGACGGGTCCTGCCGGACGCCGATCGCCGCCCTGGCGCGCATCGCGGGCGAGACCCTGACGCTCGACGGTCTGCTGTTCCTGCCGGACGGGAGCCGGCACTGGTCGGTGTCCCGCCAGGGACCGGCCGCTGAGGCCGAGCGGATCGGCCGCGAGGCCGGAGCGGCCCTCAAGGCCGCGTCCGGGGATACCTATGTGCGGGATCTGAAATGAGTGTCAGCCCTGCGCGCCGCCTTCGCCAGGGCGGCGAACAGGAAATCACCCACGCCCGCGCCGCTCAGGACGGCGCGGACCGGCTGAAGGCTTCCCGCTCTTGCATGCGCTCGATCAGATCGAGCACGTGGACCACGCGTCCGACGACATCCCACCAGGGTCGCAGGGCCGGCCGCTGGCGCAGCGGCGCGAGCGGGTGCCGCCCGACCGCCTCGATCAGGAACAGTGCCTGCGGCAGCGCAGGGGCGGCCAGATCGGCGGTTTGCGCCCGTGCCGGCACCGCTCGGGCGAGCAGCGCGAGCTTGCGGGCACCACCGACACGGGCACGGCGGGTGACCGTGTCGTGGCCGGCCTCCGCGATCCTGCCCCCGATCTCGCGGTAGATCAGGCCGGCGGCGCGGATAGCGGGCCGGCAGCGCGGCGGAAGCTGGGCGATTCCGGCCTCGGCGCGGCGATAGAGCCGGTCCGCCTCGGCGAGCAGCCGGGCGACGATGACGGTGAGCGCCGGGCTCGGCCGAGGATCGGCCAGGAACGCGTCGGGGTCGAGGCCACCCGCCCGCATCCAGTCGAGCGGCAGATAGAGCCGGCCCATGCGGGCGTCCTCGCCGACATCGCGGGCGATGTTTGTGAGCTGCATCGCAGCCCCGAGATCGCAGGCCCGGGCCAGGGCTTCGGGCGCGCGGACCCCCATGATCAACGCCATCATGGCGCCGACCGAGCCGGCGACCCGCGCCGCGTAGGCGTGAAGCGCATCGAGATCGGCATAGCGCCGCCCCTCGGCGTCCCAGGCCAAGCCCTCGATGAGGGCCCGCGGCAGCGCTTCCGGGATCGCGCTCCCCTTCACGATCTCCGAGAAGGCCCGATCGGCGGGGGTATCGGCGGGCTCGCCGGCATAGGCCCAGGTCATCCGCTGATCGAGGCGCGCCACCGCGGCGTGGCGGGCGGCCGGACTGGTGGCCTCGTCCACCAGATCGTCCGAGTAGCGGCAGAACGCGTAGAGGCCGTAGGCCGCCTCGCGGATTTCAGCCGGCAGGAGCTGCCCGGCCGCGAAGAAGCTCTTCGAACCCCGCCGGATCGCGACCCGGCAGGCGGTCCGGTCGGCGGCGGCGGCGAATTCAGGCGGTAACGCGGGCATCGGGAACCACGCTGTCGAGGACGCGGGCGGACGAGAGCACGCCGGGCAGGCCGGCGCCGGGATGCGTGCCCGCGCCGACCAGGTAAAGGTTGCGCACCTGGCCGTCGCAATTGTGCGGGCGGAACCAGGCGGATTGCGTCAGCACGGGTTCCAGACCGAAGCCGGAACCGCGATAGCTCAGGAAATCATCCTGGAAGTCCTGCGGCGTCGTCACCTTGGAGGTCACGATCGCCTCGGTCAGCCCCGGGAGCAGGCTCGCCTCCAGGATCCGTGCGATCCGTCGCCGATACGGCTCGGCAAGCGCCCTCCAATCCTGGCCGCCCGCGAGATTCGGCACCGGCGCCAGGACATAGAAGGCATCGCATCCCGGCGGTGCGAGGCTCGGATCGGTCGCCGTGGGACGATGCAGATAGAGGCTCGCATCGTCGGCCAGCACCTTGCGGTCGAAGATGTCGGCCAGAAGCCCCCGGTAGCGCGGTCCGAGCAGGATCGTGTGGTGATCCACCTGCGGATAGCGACGTTGCGTGCCGAAATACCAGACGAACAGGCCCATGGAGGAGCGGGCACGGCGGAGTCGGGCCGGACTCCAGCTCTGCGCCCGCGGCAGCAGCCGCGCATGCGTCACCGCCGAATCGGCGTTCGAGACCACGACATCGGCCGGGATCGTCTCGCCGCCCTGAAGTTCGACCCCCGTCGCCGCGCCGCGCTGGACGCGGATACGTGCCACATCGGCGCCGAGCCGTACCCGCCCGCGCTGGCTGCGGATCAGGCGAACGAGCCCGTCGACCAATTGGCCGGTGCCGCCCATGGCGAAATGGACACCCCAGCGGCGCTCCAGATCCGCGATCAGACAGTAGATCGCGCTGGCGCGGAAGGGATTTCCGCCGATGAGCAGCGGGTGGAAGCTGAAGACCGTGCGCAGCCGCTCGTCGCGGATGAAGCGCGCCACCACCCCGTGAACCGAACGGTGGCCGGACAGGCGGATCAGATCCGGCGCGATCTTCAGCATCGCGCCGATCCGCCCGAACGGGACATGGCCGAGTTGCTCGAATCCGATCGCGCAGACGGCCCGGCTGTGCGCCATGAAGCGCTCGTAACCGGCCACGTCGTCCGGTGCGAAGCGGGCGACCTCGGCCCGCATCCGCTCCGGATCCCCGCTGTAGGCGAAGGACGATCCGTCCGCGAACCGGATGCGGTAGAAGGGATCCATCGGAACCAGGGTCACGTCGTCGGACAGGCGCCGTCCGGCCAGCGTCCAGAGTTCCTCGAACAGCTGGGGCGCCGTGACGATGGTCGGCCCGGCATCGAAGGTGAAACCGTCCTGCCGGTGAACCCGCGCGCGGCCGCCCGCCTGTTCGAGCCGCTCCAGCACCGTGACGCGGTATCCCCGGGCGCCGAGGCGCACCGCCGCGGCCAGTCCACCGAAGCCCGAGCCGATGACCACAGCGTGCGGTCGCCGGTCGCGGATTTGTTCTATAGTGTGACCGGCCACAACTGTCAGCATGAGTTGACACTATGGCGGTGTTTCCGCTGGGCGCAAGGGCCAACCGTGAACGAGCGACGCCATGCCGGGGCCGCGGCAACAGCGTCCGACGCGGCGCGCCGCAAAAAATCCGCGGTCGTGCCGCGATTCCCCGGTCGAACGGCGCTATAGGCCCTTGCAGACTGATGGGCAGACAGGAAACGGGACGTGAGGGATGATCTGATGGAAGATCGCGGTCAGACCATCTTCGTGGCGGGCCATCGCGGCATGGTGGGCTCGGCGATCGTGCGGTGCCTGGAGGCGCTGGGCCACGGACGCATCCTCACCGCCGACCGGCAGAGCCTCGACCTGACCGATCAGGCCGCGGTGCGCCGCTTCTTCGCCGAGAACCGCATCGATCAGGTCTACCTCGCCGCCGCCAAGGTCGGCGGCATCCACGCCAACAACACCTACCCGGCCGAGTTCATCCACGACAACCTCGTCATCCAGGCCAACGTCATCCACGCGGCCCACCTCGGCGGCGTCGACCGGCTGCTGTTCCTGGGCTCGTCCTGCATCTACCCCAAGCACGCGGAACAACCGATGCGCGAGGATGCGCTGCTCACCGGCGTGCTTGAGCCGACCAACGAGCCCTACGCCATCGCCAAGATCGCCGGCATCAAGATGTGCGAGAGCTACAACCGGCAGTACGGACGGCACTACCGCAGCGTGATGCCGACCAACCTGTACGGGCCCAACGACAACTTCCACCCGGAGAATTCCCACGTCCTGCCGGCCCTGATGCGCCGGCTGCACGAGGCGAAGGTGGCGGAGCGCCCGAGCGTGGCGGTCTGGGGCACGGGCCGGGCGATGCGCGAGTTCCTGCACGTCGACGACATGGCGCGGGCAAGCGTCTTCGTGATGGGCCTCGACGAGGCGGTCTACGCGGCCAACACCCGGCCGGACCTGTCGCACATCAATGTCGGCACGGGACAGGACTGCACGATCCGAGAGCTGGCCGAGGCGCTGGCGCGGGTGATCGGTTACGAAGGCCGCCTGGAATTCGACGCGTCGAAGCCCGACGGCACGCCGCGCAAGCTGATGGATGTGTCGCGGCTGGCCGCCATGGGCTGGCGGCCGGAGATCGGCCTGGAGGACGGCCTGCGCCGGACCTACGGCTGGTTCCTCCAGCATCAGGCCGACTTCCGCGGCTAGAGCGTTCTCCGGCGCGGCGGACACCGGCCCGGCGCAAGAGCGCGTCACGACGAAGGCCTGGAGTCGCGCCGGCTGGCAACGCGATCGGGCGGGTGGAGAGAGGGATCATGACCCAGCGGACGTCTGACGCCGACGCGCTCATCAGACGCCAGACCTTCGTGCGGCTCTTCCAGAACTTCGACGCCAACTCGCGTTTCCCGGCGCCCTACGTCCAGTTCGCCGGAAAGCCGCTGGCGTTCCAGCCGGACAGGGGGTGGCGCTACGACGGGCTCGGCTACTTCAACACAATGCACGCGGAGGCACGGCCCGCCTCCGAGACGCTGCGCGTCTTCCTCGTCGGCGACAGCACGCTGCTTGAGGGCCAGGTCTTCGCCGACACGGTGCCCGGCCGGCTCGAGACCGGGCTGAAGCGGACCCACGGCGAAGGGGCGCGGGTCTACAATTTCGGCGCGATTTCCGCCAACCTGAACCAGATGATCGCTCTGATCACGACACGGCTGATGGATCTTCAGCCGGACGTGATCCTGATCGTTGGCGGCGGGACTGACATCTTCCAACCGTGGAGCTTCGATCCGCGGGCGGGTTACCCGTTCAATCACTTCGCCAGCGAATGCCTGCACGATTACTTCTTCGACACCAGGCGCTCTGAGGCCGAGACGGAGGCGCTCTCCTACGAGAGCCTGCAGGCGATGATTTTCAATCGCCTGGAGAACCTGCGCGCGCTGACGAACTGGCAGTCCGATATCTGGGAATGGGAGGTGGTCCGCCACTTCGAGCTGTCGCTGAAGCGCCTCGCCCGACTCGCCCCCGGCATCGGCGCGCCGATTCGATTTTATCTCCAGCCCACCGTGGTGCGCAAAACCGAGCGGGTGGCCGAGGAGGCGAATGCCGCCTCAGGGTCCTTCCTGGCCTATCTCGACCGGCAGTACGATCGCTTCGAGGGCGTTCTCAACCGCCTCGACCTGGGTCCCGATACGCCTTTCGCGGTGCGGGATCTGAGCCGCCTGTTCGCGGATGATCGCCGCTTCCTGTTCACCGATATCGTGCACGTGACCTCCGAGGGCCGGCAGGTGATGGCGGAAAGGCTTCAGGCGGAGGTCTCCGCGTTGCTCGGCGCTCGAACCGGAGCTCCGGCCTGATCCATGGTGACGCCGATCGTCTTCATCGGGGACTCGATCACCGAGCAGTGGGGCAATGACCGCGCCGCGACCTTCGCGGAACATGGTCTCATCCCCCGCGGCGGATCGGGCCAGACCGCGCGCTGGATCACCATGCGGTTCCGCCGCGATCTGGAGGAGACCGGGGCAAAGGGCGTCCACCTGCTGTGTGGGGTGAACGATATCGGCCGCAACGAGGGGTTCTTCGTCCCCGCCGACGCAATCGCTCAAACCATCGCCGGCATGCTCGACGAGGCGCGGGCGATGGGCGTGAAGGCCTGGGTCGGCTCGATCATGCCGGCCGCCCGGATCCCGTGGAATCCGGCGGTACCGGACGCCCCGGCGATGATCGGCTCCGTCAATGCGTGGCTGCGCGACCACGCCCATGAGCACGGCGCGACCTACATCGACTACCACTCGGTGCTGGACGACGGGTCAGGCGGTTTGCGCCGGTCCTACGGCACGGACGGGCTGCACCTCAGCCCGGCCGGCTACAGGGCGATCGAACCGCTGATGCTCTCCGCCCTCGGCCGCATCCCGCCCGGCACGGCCACTGACGCCGCGCCGGCGCGCAGATCCCTGCGTGAGCGCATCGCCGCGCTGGTGCGCGGCAGCCGCTGATCAGACCCGGCGCACGGCCCCATGCGCGGCGCTGGTCGTCAGCATCGCGTAGGCGCGCAGGGCAGCGCTGACCTTGCGCTTGCGGGGCTTGGCGGGCTGCCAGCCGGCCGCCTCCTGCTCGACGCGTCGCCGGTCCAGCTCGCCCGCATCCACGTCGAGGCGGATGCTGCGGTTCGGGATGTCGATCGCGATGATGTCGCCGTCGCGCACGAGGCCGATCAGCCCGCCCTCGGCCGCCTCCGGGGAGACGTGGCCGATCGAGAGGCCGGAGGAGCCGCCGGAAAACCGCCCATCCGTCACCAGGGCGCAGGCTTTGCCGAGCCCCTTCGATTTCAGGTAGCTCGTCGGATACAGCATCTCCTGCATGCCGGGGCCGCCGCGCGGACCCTCGTAGCGGATCAGCACCACCTCGCCGGCCGTGACCTTGCCGTTGAGGATGCCGTCCACCGCGGCGTCCTGGCTCTCGAAAACCCGGGCCGTCCCGGTGAAGGTCAGGATCGAGGCATCGACGCCGGCTGTCTTCACGATGCAGCCCTGCTCGGCGAGGTTGCCATAGAGCACCGCGAGGCCGCCATCCTGCGAGTAGGCATGCGCGGCGTCGCGGATCACGCCGCCCTCCCGGTCGAGGTCGAGTTCGTCGAAGCGCGATTCCTGGCTGAACGCCACCTGGGTCGGCACGCCGCCGGGCGCCGCCCGGTAGAAGGTCTGGACCGAGGCGGCCGGCTCGCCGCGCACGTCCCACCGGGCGAGCGCGGCGCCAAGCGTCCCGGCCGAGACATTGCCGACGCTGGTGTCGATCAGGCCGGCGCGATCGAGTTCGCCCAGGATGCCCATGATGCCGCCGGCCCGGTGCACGTCCTCCATGTGGACGTTCGCCACCGCCGGCGCGACCTTGCACAGCACCGGCACCCGCCGCGACAGGCGGTCGATATCCGCCATCGTGAAGGGCACCTCGCCCTCGTGGGCGGCGGCCAGCAGGTGCAGCACCGTGTTGGTCGAGCCGCCCATGGCGATGTCGAGCGTCATGGCGTTCTCGAAGGCCTTGAGGCTCGCGACGGAGCGCGGCAGGACGCTCGCATCGTCCTGCTCGTAGTGGCGGCGGGCGAGATCGACGATCAGGTGGCCGGCCTCGACGAACAGGCGCTTGCGGTCGGCGTGGGTGGCGAGCACCGAGCCGTTGCCCGGCAGGGCGAGCCCCAGCGCCTCGGTGAGGCAGTTCATGGAGTTCGCCGTGAACATGCCCGAGCAGGAGCCGCAGGTCGGGCAGGCCGAGCGCTCGATGATCGCCACATCGGAATCCGAGATCCGGTCATCGGCCGCCGCGATCATCGCGTCGACGAGATCGACCTTCTTGGCGATGCCGGGCAGCTGCACCTTGCCGGCCTCCATCGGGCCGCCCGAGACGAACACGGTCGGGATGTTGAGGCGGAGCGTCGCCATCAGCATGCCGGGGGTGATCTTGTCGCAGTTCGAGATGCACACCATCGCGTCGGCGCAGTGTGCGTTGACCATGTACTCGACCGAGTCGGCGATCAGTTCGCGGGAGGGAAGCGAGTACAGCATCCCGTCATGGCCCATGGCGATGCCGTCATCGACCGCGATGGTGTTGAATTCCTTGGCGACGCCGCCGGCCGCCTCGATCTCGCGCGCGACGAGCTGGCCGAGGTCCTTGAGGTGAACGTGGCCCGGCACGAACTGGGTGAACGAGTTCACCACCGCGATGATCGGCTTGCCGAAATCGGAATCCTTCATGCCGGTGGCGCGCCAGAGGCCGCGGGCGCCGGCCATGTTGCGGCCATGGGTCGTGGTGCGGGAACGATAGGCAGGCATCGGCAGGTTCGACCGTTTCGAAGGTGCAGGGCTTCTGCGCTCCCGCCGGTGCGCCTGCAAGCGTCGCCGAGGGCCATGCATCCGTGGCATGCTCCCGGCGGATAGCGGGGTGGAGGCGAGAGCGCGCGATGCGACAGGTGGATTTCCTGCGGCGGGCCATCGATCAAGGTCAGGGCCGGGACGAGGCCGATCTCGCCCTGAAGGGCGGGCGGTTCCTCGATCTCGTCACCGGCGATCTCGTGGCGTCCGACATCGCGATCTGCGGCGACCGGATCGTCGGCACCTTCGGGACGTATCGCGGCCGGCAGGAGATCGAGATCGCCGGCAAGGTCGTGGTGCCGGGCTTCATCGACACGCATTTCCACGTCGAATCGTCGCTGATGCCGCCGCAGGAATTCGAGCGCTGCGTCCTGCCCCACGGCGTCACCACCGGGATCTGCGACCCGCACGAGATGGCCAATGTCCTCGGGACCGACGCCTTCCGGTGGTTTCTAGCCTCGGCGGAGACGCTGGCGATGGATCTGCGGGTGCAGCTCTCCTCCTGCGTCCCGGCGACCGACCATCTGGAGACCTCGGGCGCCCGGATCGACGCGGCCGACCTGCTGCCCTTCGCCACCCATCCGAAGGTGATCGGGCTCGCCGAGTTCATGAACTTCCCCGGGGTGCTCGCCGGCGATCCGGGTGTGCTGGAGAAGCTCGCGGCTTTCCAGGGCCGGCATATCGACGGCCACGCCCCGCTCCTGCGCGGCGAGCGCCTCAACGGCTACATCGCGGCCGGCATCCGCACGGAGCACGAGGCGACGACGCCCGAGGAGGCGCTCGAAAAACTTTCGAAGGGCATGACCATACTGATCCGCGAGGGCTCGGTCTGCAAGGATCTGCATGCGCTGGCGCCGATCCTGACCGAGCGGACCGCACCGTTCCTGGCCTTCTGCACCGATGACCGGAATCCCCTCGACATCGCCGAGGAGGGCCATCTCGATTTCGTCATCCGCACCGCCATCGCATTGGGCGCGCCGCCGCTCGCCGCCTACCGGGCCGCCTCCTGGTCGGCCGCCCGCGCCTTCGGCCTGCGCGACCGGGGCCTCGTGGCGCCGGGTCAGCGGGCCGACCTCGTAGTGCTCGACGATCTCGCGACCTGCGCGGTGTCCCGGGTCTTCGCCGCCGGACGGCCCGTCGAGGAGGCGCTGTTTGCCGGCCGCGCGCCCGTCGCACCGATCGGCCGCGGCAGCGTGCGGGCGCGGGCGGTGACGGCGGCGGATTTCGCCGCGCCCGGCTCCGGACCCTCGACGCCGGTGATCGGCGTCGTGCCGGGCCAGATCATCACCCTGCGCCACGACCTGTCCCTGCCCTATTCCAGGGGTGAGCGGCACGTCGATCTCGGCCAGGACGTGATCAAGGTCGCGGTCGTGGAACGCCACGGGCGCACGGCCCCGGGTGCGCGGGGGATCGGCGTCGCCTTCGTGAAGGGGTTCGGGCTGCAGCGCGGCGCCATCGCATCCTCGGTCGGGCACGACAGCCACAACATCACCGTGGTCGGCGTCGACGAGGCCGACATGGCGCTGGCCGTGAACCGGCTCGGCGCGATCGAGGGCGGTTTCGTGGTGGTGGAGGGCGGTTGCGTGCGCGCCGAGATCGCGCTGCCGCTCGCCGGCCTCATGAGCCTGATGCCGTTCGACGCGATCCGGCAGGATCTGATCGCCCTGCGGGCCGCCGCGCGAAGCCTCGGGGTCGTCCTGCCTGAGCCCTTCCTGCAGGTGGCGTTCCTGCCGCTGCCGGTCATCCCGCACCTCAAGATCACCGATCGCGGCCTCGTCGACGTCGATCGGTTCTGCCTGATCGACCCGTGAGTTTCGATTGCGCGCAATCTAATTCGCAGCTATGTAGCGGCGGCCGGCCCCTAGATGCCGACTCGCATTCTGCAACCGGAGATTCTCATGCCCGTCGACGTGAAGTACCGCACCACCGCTACAGCCACCGGAGGTCGCGACGGCACGGCCCGCAGTGCCGACGGCAGCCTTGACGTCAAGCTCTCGACGCCGAAGGAACTCGGTGGCGCGGGCGGTCCGGGTACCAACCCGGAGCAGCTCTTTGCCGCCGGCTACTCGGCCTGCTTCATCGGCGCCTTGAGGGTCGTGGCGCCCACGCTGCAGTTGAAGATCCCGGCCGACACCAGCGTGACCGCCGAGGTCGGAATCGGCCCGCGCTCCGAAGGCGGCTTCGGCATCACCACCGACCTGACGGTCAATCTGCCGGGCCTCGACCGCGCCGACGCGCAGAAGCTCGTGGACGCCGCCCACGAGGTGTGCCCGTACTCGAACGCCACCCGCGGCAACGTGAACGTCGGGCTCAAGCTCGCCTGAGGCCTTCGCCGGGCGGGTTTCGCTTCGGCGAAGCCCGCATCCGAGTCGAAACGGGTCCGCGCGCCAGCTTGAGCTTGCGGGCTCCGCCCGGCGCGGCCGGGTATGAACCCGCTCCGGGCACGGCAGGCCTCTCCGCCCCGCGACGGCGAGGAGGGAGCCCACGGACGGACCGGTGTCCGTCAGTACGAGCGCGGCAATCCGAGCACGTGCTCCGACAGGTAGGCCAGGATCAGGTTCGTGGAGATCGGCGCGACCTGATAGAGGCGCGTTTCGCGGAACTTGCGCTCCACATCGTATTCCTCGGCAAAGCCGAAGCCGCCATGCGTCTGGATGCAGACATTGGCCGCCTCGAAGGAGGCGTCGGCGGCGAGCATCTTGGCCATGTTGGCCTCCGCCCCGGGATTGGCGCCCCCCTCGTAGAGAGTCAGCGCCTCGCGGACCATCAGTTCCGCCGCCCGCATGTTGGCGTAGGCCCGGGCGATCGGGAACTGCACGCCCTGGTTGGCGCCGATCGGCCGGCCGAAGACCGAGCGCTCCCCGGCATAGGCTTTCGCCTTGTCGATGAACCACTTGGCGTCGCCCACGCACTCGGCGGCGATCAGGATGCGCTCGGCATTCATGCCCGACAGGATGTAGCGGAAGCCTTTTCCTTCCTCGCCGATCAGGTTCTCGGCCGGCACGCGGAGGTTGTCGAAGAAGACTTCCGTCGTGGCGTGGTTCATCATCGTGCGGATCGGCCGGATGGTGAGCCCGTTGCCCCGCGCCTTCCGCATGTCGACGAGGAGGACCGACAGGCCGTCCGTACGCTTCATGCCCTCGGTGCGCGGCGTCGTGCGGGCGAGGAGCAGCATCAGGTCGGAATGCTCGGCCCGGCTCGTCCAGATCTTCTGGCCGTTGACCACGTAGTGATCGCCCTCGCGCCGGGCCGTGGTCTTCAGACTGCCGGTATCGGTGCCGGAGGTCGGCTCGGTTACGCCGAAGGCCTGGAGCCGGAGGCGTCCCTCGGCGATGCCCGGCAGGTACTCGGCCTTCTGAGCCTCCGAGCCGTGCCGCAGCAGCGTGCCCATCGTGTACATCTGGGCATGGCAGGCTCCACCGTTGCAGCCCGAACGCTGCACCTCCTCGAGGATCGCGGCGGCGGCCGAGAGCGGGAGGCCGGAGCCGCCGTATTCCTCCGGGACGAGGACCGACAGGTAGCCGCTCTCGGTCAGCGCGTTCACGAACTCTGTCGGATAGGCCATCTCCCGGTCCAGCGCCCGCCAGTAGGGGCCTGGGAAGCCCGCACAGAGCTTCGCCACGGCTTCGCGGATCTCGGTATAGGCTTCCATTGCTGTCGCTCCTCAGGCGGTCCGGCCGCCATCGACCGGGAGATCGACGCCGGTGATGAACTCCGCTTCGTCCGAAGCGAGGAACAGGGCCGCCGCCGCGATGTCGCGCGCCTCCGACATGCGGCCCAGCGGGATCGTCGCGATGAACCGTTCGCGGTTCTCGGGCGTGTCGGGCACCCCCATGAACTGTTCCAGCAGCCCGGTCGCGCCCATCACCGGGCAGAGGGCGTTCACCCGGATCTTCCAGGGCGCCAGTTCCAGCGCCAGCGACTTGGAGGCGAGGCTCGCCGCGCCCTTCGAGGCGTTGTACCACGTCAGCCCGGGGCGCGGCCGCAAAGCCGCCGTCGAGCTGACGTTCAGGATCACGCCGCCGCCCTGATCGCGCATCAGCGGGGCGACCGCCCGGACGAAGTGGAAGATCGACTTCACGTTCACCCGGAACACGCGGTCGAACTCCTCCTCGGTCACCTCCATCAGCGGCTTGTTGCGGTGGGTGGTGCCGGCATTGTTGACCAGGATGTGCGGAACGCCGAACCGCTCGCGGGTCGCCGTGACGGCGGCCTCGACCTCGGCGGCGTTCCCGACATCCGCGCCGATCGCGAGCGCGTTTGCGCCGATCTCCGTCGCCACGCGCTCGGCCGCCGCCCGGTCGAGGTCGAGGCAGGCCACGCGGGCGCCCTCCCCGGCGAAGCGGCGGGCGATGCCCGCTCCGAAGCCGCCGCCGGCGCCCGTCACGATCGCGATCTTGCCGTCGAGTCTCATCGTTCCCTCCCCTGTCGCGCTGGTCAACGTGCCGCAAATTCCGCGCGGATGCGCGCGCTGTGCTGGCCGATTTCCGGAACCGGACCGAGTGCCCGCGCCTGCCCGTCGATCAGCACCGGGGGCGCCACGATCTGGGCGGTGCCGCCGGGCGTCTCGACCGGGGCGCGCAGCAGGGCGGGGTGGGTGGCGAGGTCGGCGAGCGTGTTGACGAAGCCGTAGGCGGTGCCGGCCTCCTTCAGCCGGGCCGCGGCCGCATCGCGGGTGAGGCGCGCCAGGGTGTCGGCGATGCGCCGGTCGACCGTCTCCCGGTTGGCCACGCGGGCGGTGTTCGGCGCGTAGCCCTCGGCGGTGGCGAGACCGGGTTCGTCGAGCACCACCGCGCAGAAGCGGCCCCATTCGCGCTCGTTCTGAATCGAGATCAGCACGAGGCTGTCATCGGCGGTCGGGAAGGCGCCGTAGGGGCAGATCGACGGATGGGCGAGGCCGACCCGCTGCGGCACCCGGCCGGTGCCTTCGAAGTAGAGGAGCGGCACGTTCATCCAGTCGGCCGCGCCGCTGAACAGGCTTACCTCCAGCGCGCAGCCCTGCCCCGTGATGCCTCGGGCGATCAGCGCCTCCAGCACGGCGGCATGGGCGTCCATCCCGCAGGCGACGTCGCAGACCGAGACGCCGACCCGGCCGGGCCCCGCAGGATGGCCGGTGATGCCGGCGAGCCCGCTCTCAGCCTGGACCAGCAGATCGTAGGCCTTCATGTCGCTGTAGGCGTGGCCGGCGCCATAGCCGGAAATGTCGACGGTGATCAGGCGGGGATGGCGCGCGCGCAGCTCCGCGGACCCGAAGCCCGCGCGGGCGGCGGCGCCGGGGGCGAGGTTCTGCACGAACACGTCCGTCCGCGCGAGGATCGCGTGGAGGAGGTGCGCATCCGCCGGATCCTTGATGTCGGCGACGAGGCTCTCCTTGCCGCGGTTGAGCCAGACGAAGTAGCTCGACAGACCGTGGACCGCCGCGTCGTAGCCGCGGGCGAAGTCGCCCTCCGGGCGCTCGATCTTGATGACCCGCGCTCCGGCATCGGCGAGCCGCGAGGTGCAGTACGGGGCCGCGACCGCCTGCTCCAGGGCCAGAACGGTCAACCCTCGCAGCGGCAGGTTCTGGCTCATCCGCGTCCTTCGAGTTCAGGGCTTGCCGGCCTGGCGGGGCTCACTGGAATTGGCGGCTTGTGCCAAGCGGAGTGGCTTTACAAGGGCGCGGGGTCGCGGTCGCGTGAGGGTCAGCCGCCGCCGTCACCGCGCGCGCAGCGGAGACGGCGGCTCGGTTCAAGCCTCACTCCGCCGCCCGCAGCGTCGGCGGCCCGCGGACTTCCTCCAGCGGCTCGACCTCGGGTTCGTCGAGGGCGGCTTCGACCGCCGCCGGCTTGTCCGGGTAGGAGAAGCGGTGCGCGAGCCGGTCGAGGTAGATGTAGATCACCGGCGTCGTGAACAGCGTCAGGATCTGGCTGACTGCGAGGCCGCCGACCATGGCGTAGCCCAGGGGCTGGCGGATCTCGGAGCCGGTCCCGTGGGCGAACATCAGCGGGATGCCGCCGAGCAGCGCCGCCATCGTGGTCATCAGGATCGGGCGGAAGCGCAGCAGGGCGGCCTTCCGGATCGCCGCTTCGGGGCTGATGCCTTCCTCGCGCTCGGCCACGATCGCGAAATCGACCAGCATGATGCCGTTCTTCTTCACGATGCCGATCAACAAAATGATGCCGATCAGCGCGATCAGGCTGAAATCGAACCCAGCCCACATCAGCACCGCCAGCGCGCCGACGCCGGCCGAGGGCAGCGTCGACAGGATGGTGATCGGGTGGATGAAGCTCTCGTACAGGATGCCGAGGATCAGGTAGACCACGAACAGGGCTGCCAGGATCAGCAGCGGCACGGTCGAGAGCGATTGCTGGAAGGCCTGCGCGGTGCCCTGGAAGCCGCTCGACACGGTGGGAGGCACCTGCAAGTCCCGCATCGCCTGCGCGATCGCCTCGGTGGCCTGCCCCAACGCCACGTCGGGCGCGAGGTTGAAGCTGATCGTCACCGCCGGGAACTGGCCCTGGTGGTTCACGGCGAGGGGCGCCACCGGCACCGTCGTCCAGTGGGCGAAGGCCGCGAGCGGCACCTGACCGCCGCCATTCGGCGCCTTGATGTAGATCTTGTCGAGGCTCTCGACGCTGCCCTGAAGGGCCGGCAGCACCTCCAGCACCACGTGGTAGCTGTTGAGCTGCGTGAAGTACTGCGCGATCTGCCTTTGGCCGAACGCGTCGTAGAGCGTGTCGTCGATGAGCTGGGGTGTGATGCCGTAGCGCGAGGCGGCGTCGCGATCGATCGACAGGGTCAGCGTCGTGCCGCGGGTCTGCTGGTCTGTCGCGACATCGCGCAGCTGCGGCAGGGTCTTCATCGTGTCGAGGATCTTCGGCGCCCAGGTGTTCAGCTCGGCGAGATCCGGATCCTGCAACGTGTACTCGAACTGCGTCCGCGAGGTGCGGCCGCCGGTGCGCACGTCCTGCGTCGCCTGGATGAAGGTCCGGATGCCCTCGACCTGATCCAGCTTCGGCCGCAGCCGGCCGATCACCTGGAAGGCGTTGACGTCGCGGTCGTCGCGGGGCTTCAGCGTGATGTACATGCGCCCGGAATTCAGCGCCTGCCCGTTGCCGCCGAGGGACATGCCGACGGTGGCCACCGCGGGATCGGCCTGCACGATGGCGCCGACCTTCTCCTGCAGGGTCTTCATCGCCGAGAACGAGATGTCCTGGCCCGCCTCGGTGACGCCGATCATGAAGCCGGTATCCTGCTGCGGGAAGAAGCCCTTCGGGATCGCCACGAACAGGTAGCCGGTCAGCGCCAGCGTGGCGAAGAAGACCAGCAGCGTGACTTTGCGGAAGCGCAGGGCCACGTCGAGGGCGTCCGCGTAGACCGACAGCAGCCAGTCGAATCCGGCTTCGCTCATCCGGTAGAGGCGGCCGTGCCGCTCCGCGCCGTGCGGCTTCAGCAGGCGCGAGGCCATCATCGGGGTCAGCGTCAGGGACACGAAGGCCGAGACCGCGATGGTCATCGACAGCACGACGGCGAATTCGCGAAACAGCCGGCCGATGATGCCGCCCATCAGCAGCAGCGGGATCAGCACCGCGATCAGCGACACCGAGATCGACACGATGGTGAAGCCGATCTCGCCCGCGCCCTTGAAGGCGGCCTCCATCGGCCGCATCCCCTCCTCGACGTAGCGGCTGATGTTCTCCAGCACCACGATCGCGTCGTCGACCACGAATCCCACCGAGATGGTGAGCGCCATCAGCGACAGGTTGTCGAGGGTGTAGCCCGCCATCCACATCAGCGCGCAGGCGCCGAGCAGCGCGAGCGGCACCGTCACGCTCGGGATGACGGTCGCCCAGAAGCTGCGCAGGAAGACGAAGATCACCGCCACCACCAGCACGATGGTGAGCAGCAGGGTGAACTGCACGTCCTCCACCGAGGCGCGGATCGTCTGGGTGCGGTCGCTCAGGATGTCGATCCTGATGCCGGCCGGCAGCGTCGCGGTCAGGCGCGGCAGCTGCGCCTTGATGCTGTCCACCGTGTCGATCACGTTGGCGCCCGGCTGCTTGAACACCACGAGGAACACGCCCCGCTTGCCGTTGGTCCAGCCGGCCTGCTTGGTGTCCTCGGGCCCGGCGACGGCCTGGCCGATGTCGCGCACGCGCAAGGGGGCGCCGTTCTGGTAGGCGACGATCACGTCGTTCCAGTTCTTCGCGGCCGTGAGCTGGTCGTTGGCGTAGATCGTGTAGCTGTGGCTGCCGCCGTCGATACTGCCCTTCGGGTTGTTGACCGTGGTCAGGCTGAGCTGCGTGCGGACATCCTCCATCGCGAGGTTCTTGGCCACGAGCTTGGCGGGATCGAGCTGGATGCGGATCGCCGGCTTCTGCTGGCCGCCGATGAAGACCTGCGCGACGCCCGAGATCTGGCTGATGCGCTGGGCGAGCTGCACGTCGACCGCGTCATCCACGTCGATCAGCGGCATCGTGTCGGAGGTGGCCGAGAGCAGGAGGATCGGCGAGTCGGCCGGGTTGACCTTGCGGTAGGTCGGCGGGCTCGGGAGATTTTTCGGCAACTGGCCGCCGGCGGCGTTGATCGCCGCCTGGATGTCGCTCGCAGCGCCGTCGATGTTGCGGTTCAGATCGAACTGGACCGTGACCGTCGAGATCCCGAGGGAACTCTGCGACGTCATCTGCGAGACGCCCGGGATCTGTGAGAATTGCCGCTCCAGGGGCTGCGCCACCGAGGACGCCATGGTCTCCGGGCTGGCGCCGGGGAGCTGCGCCGTCACTTGGATCGTCGGGAAATCGACCTGCGGCAGCGGCGCGACGCCCAGCAGCGGATAGGCCACCACCCCGAGGAACAGGATGCCGACCATGATCAGCGTGGTCGCCACCGGGAAGCGGATGAAGGGCGCGGAGATGCCGCCTTTCATCTCCGGCCCCCGTGCCTGTGCCGGTCCGTCCGGCAGGTCTTCCGGCGCATCAGCGGTGCGCCTCCACCTGTTGTGCGGGACCGGATGCCTGCGCCGCCCCTGTGGCATGGGCCTCCGCGACGAGGCTGCCGTCCTGCACCTTGTACTGGCCGGCCGTGATCACGCGCTCGCCGGGCTTCAGGTCGCCGCCGAGAATCCGGGTGCGGCCCGAATCGGACCGGCCGGCCTTCAGCGAAATCTGATGCGCGTGGTCGGACCCGTCCACCACGAAGACGAACAGCCCGTCGGGTCCGTGCTGGATCGCGTTGTCCGGCACCGTGGCGGCGCGTGCCACGACGCCCACCCGCATCTTGGTTGAGACCGACAGGCCCGGCCACAGCGCGTGGTTCTGGTTCTCGTACACGGCCTTGAGCCGGATGGTGCCGGTCGCGGTATCGACTTGGTTGTTGAACAAGGCGAGCTTGCCCTCCGCGAGCTTGGTGAGCCCGTCCGTACTCCAGGCCTCGACCGGCACGTCACCCGTCCGCATGGCCGCGGTGATCGCGGGGAGCTGATCCTCCGGTGCGGTGAAGACCACGAAGATCGGCTCGACCTGGGTGATCGTCACGATCGGGGTCTGGCCCGCGGCATTGACGATGTTGCCGATATCGACCTGCCGGAAACCGGTCACGCCGGCGATCGGCGCGCGGATCGTGGCGTAGCCGAGCTGCGTCGCGGCATTGTCGATGGCGGCCTGATCGGAGGCGACCTGCGCGGTCAGCTGCGCGACGAGCGCACTCTGCGTCTCGGTCTGCTGCCGCGACGCGTAGGCGCCGAGACCCGTGTACCGGACGAGGTCCGCCTTGGCGTTGTTCAGGTTCGCGGTGTCCTGCTCCTTCTTGGCCTTCGCCTGATCCAGCGTCGCCTGATAGGTGCGCGGGTCGACCTGGACGAGGACGTCGCCCTTGTGGACAGTCTGCCCCTCGCGGAACGCGACCTGCTGGATCTCGCCGTCGACCCGGGTGCGGACCTGAACGGTGTTGTAGGCCTGTACGGTGCCCAGCCCGTTCGACACGAGGGCGAAGGGTCCCTGCTCGACGGTTCCGAGCGTCACCGGCACAGGGCGCGGTGCGGCTGCCTTCGGCTTGACCGCGGGCTGCGTGAAACGCGTGTATCCGTAGGCCCCGCCGCCTGCGGCGGCGAGCAGCATGATGAGCAACGCGAATCCGCGGCCCCGCTTCGGCCTCCTGCCGGCCGACCGCCGCGTCTCGCTTCCGCCGGGAGCCGCCTCGATCTCATCGGATCGAGATGCGGCGCGATGATCCCCATCGTCGCTCAGCATGCGCTCACATCCGCCCCTCGAGCCGCCTGCCGCGCCCCGGAATACTTTGCATTCAATAGCATACAATCCCGGCGATCGACACCGATGCGAGACACCGAGTTCGTCGCGCGCCGGCCCAGCGTCCTGATGCAGGCACAGCCAGCGAGCGGCGCCCCGGCCCGTCGCCGCGCAGTCGCGGTCCACCCTCCTGAAGGGGCCGGGCAGGTGCAAAGTCGAAGGCCGCGGAGTAGCGTCAGCGCCGCCGCCGGATGACAGCGGCCGCACATCGCCACGACCGGCGCGGCGCGGCCCGTTCGGTTGCACGCGTCTCCCCGCGCGCACCGCGTTCCCGACGAGCGCCACCTGCACGACCCATTGCTGAGACCAGAAACCCGCATGGCCCAGACGCTGGAACTGGACGGCCTGAACGAACTCCGCGCCGCGCTCATCGAGGAGCGGCAGATTATCGTGGCATCGGTCCGGAAGCTCCGCCAAGCGCGGCGGCAGAAGGGCACCTTCGTGCTGGGCGATGGATCGGAGGCCGGACCGCGCTTCGTGGAAGTGCAGCGACAGATCGATGTGGTCGAAGCCGTCATCGCCACGTTGACCGAGTCCCAAACCTGACGCGCTGCGCCCGCGAAGGGCCCGTCGGTTCGGGCGCCGACCGCACCGGGCGAGCTTGCGTATGGTGCGCCGGTGTCCAGGATGTTTCTGTCATGACGCGGCGCAGAAATAATTTCGATGGTTTCCCGAAGCCGGAGGCTGTTGCCGTGCAGACGACATTGGGCATTCGTCTCGCCGCCATCCAGCCTCATCACAGATCCGTGTTGTTACGATTTCGCGATCCGCACCCAGCAGGCCCGTTCATCTTCCGCTTTGCTGTCCGCAGCGCCTCGGCATCATCGTGTAGGACGGGGCGCGGTGCGAGACGGCCAGAATCCGGGTGACGATGATGGTTCTTTGTCGGTTTCCCAGGGGCGTCGCGGGCTGGACCGGCCGGCATGCGGCCTGTAGCGGACGGCACTTCTAGGCATGGAATACCGACGATGGACGCCATCGAGACAACCGCATCGCCCCGTGATGCCGACGGGCGCGACGCTCTTCAGCGCGATGCCGAGACGGTTGCCCTCTGGCTCGCCCTCGACGCGGATCGGCGGGCGCGCGACGAGCGCACGGAGCGGCTGCGCGCGATGCGCCTGATCGGCGGTGAGGACGACAGCGCCTGATCAATCCTCGTGCGGAAACGCGTCTCCGACGCGGGCAGCGAGCGCATACCCGACCGCCATGGCCATGGCCTCCGCCTGAGCGATGAGCGTCGGATCCCCAACCTCTCTGGCCGCCTGGAGGAGTTCGACGGCGTGGCGTCCGAGGCGCAGGTCGGTATCCGCATCGTTCGCGCGGACTGATGCACCGTCGGCGTCGTTCTGGAATCGATCAATCATTGGCATGGCTTGAGCTGCGGGAGAGTGCGGCGCCGAAGGGCGACGAGGCGGCGATCCAGGCTTGCGTGCTCATCACGTCCCCGAAGGCGCGCAGAACGGCGCTCACCGAGCGGTGGATGTCCGCGGCGGCGATCCCGTCGAGGCCGTGGCTCGCCGAAGCGTCGCTGAGAAAGGTGATGTCCTGACCGCGATGGTAACCGTCGATCGCGGTGGCGAGGCAGGCGGCCTCGCCCGCAAAGCCGGCGATGACGAGCGGCGGACAGCCCCGTTCCATCACGTCCGCGAAGGATGGGCTGGCGTAGCAGGACGGCCGATCCCGATCGAAGATCATGTCGCAGCCCTGCGGCTCGAAACCCTCGATCCAGCGGGCAAAGCGCGTGCCGGCCTGGAACAGGGGCGCCCCGATCCAGCGGACATAGGCGACCTGGATCCCGCTCTCGCGGGCATGATCCAGGGCGAGCCGGCAATTCGACAGGGCCGGGCCGATGCTCGGGAGTGCCAGCGGCCGGCCTTCGATCTCGTATTCCTGCTGCATGTCGACCAGCACCAGCACCGGGACGCTGCGCGGCCGCCGATAGAGCGCCGGATTGATCTGGCGCATCACGAGGCGACCTTGTTGTCGACGGACGGCCGAGTCACGGCGCGCGTCCGCGAGCGGTCGAGCGCCCCGGCCCTGTGCCAGCGGCCCTCGGGCCGAATGATCACGTAGGGATCGACGCCGATGCCGATGGCCTGGGGATGGCGCTCGGCTTCGAGCAGCATCTCGACATAGTCGAAGTCGGAGAAGACCAGCTCCTGCGCGCCCTCGAAGACCCGGAAGCCGAAGCGGCTCCAGAAGCCGACGAGGCGCTTCTGGGCATGCCCGTAGAGGCGGCGATAGCCCTTCACCCGCGCGAGTTCGATGCCGGCTCGGACCAGGGCGAAGGCCATGCGGGTGTTGCGGTACTCGGCCCGCACCGCCAGCCGCTCGATCTTGGCGAAATCGGCGAAGAAGCGGATGCGCAGGCAGCCCGCGGGCTCATCGCCGACATAACCGATCAGATGGGTGGCCGAGAGGTCGTTGCCGTCGAACTCCTCCTCGTAGGGGCAGGCCTGCTCCGCCATGTAGACGGCGGAACGCAGGGCAATGACACGGGACAGATCCTCCATGCTCCGCGCCACGGCGACGCTGGTGCCGCTCAGGCCGGGGCGATGGCTGTCGTAGATCGGCGCCGCCTCGGGCTTCGCTCCACGGGCGAAGTGATAGAGGCCGCCCTGCAGGGGGTTCGGCGCGACAAATCCCAGCGTCGTCAGGAGCGCCGCGCCCTCCGGAGTCGCGGCCCGGGCGTAGAAATCGACACCCTGATAATTCGGGCTGGACAGGCGATCGAAGACCAAGCCGACGCCGCCGGCCAGCCGCCGGCGCGCGTAGACGGCCCAGACATAGATGCCCGCCGGACGTTCGTGCTGGCCCGCCAACATCGCCACCGGCGGATCGCCGGCATCGAAGGTCCCGGCCTTGAGCGCGGCGAGGCCGTCGGCGTTCAGCATCAGACAGGCGACGAAGCCCTCGCCCCGCGGCGCCGCGGCATCGAACCTGTGCCGCTGCGCGATCGCCCAGACGCTATCCGGGTTGCGCGACATGACCCGCTGCACGGCCGCGAGCGGCGCAAGATCCGGCAGGTCGGTCCGCGCGGCCTTGATGAGCCTGTCGAGATCCGTCGGCATGGGCATGAAGACGACGAGATGGCGGGCGAGACGATCGATGCGGATCGCGCCGAGCTCATGTCGTCCTGCAGAGACTTGGGAAGACCCAAGTCGACCCGAGTCGCTGGCGACGAATTGCGATTGATCGATGTGCACCGTCATCGGATGACCCGTCATCAGTTGCAGATTGACGGGTCAGCACTTCGCATCTAGCGCTCGCCCTGTATGTGCAAAAATTGGAACAGGGGTGTTCCGTAGATGGAACAGATCGAGGCGGCGCTCGGCGAGATGCCCGACTGGCAGAGCATCCGGGTCTTCCTCGAGCTGGAACGGTCCGGGAGCTTCCGGTCAGCGGCTGCCAAGCTCGGCCTCTCGGTCAACTCGGTGCGTCGGCGGATTGCCGATCTCGAAGCCCTGATCGGTGCGCCGCTGCTCACCCGCCATGTGGACGGGATCCGCCTGACAGCCGAGGGGCACGCGATCCTCGAGGCGGCGACCCGCATGGAAGCCGCGGCCTTCGGGCTGATGCGTGCGGGTGAGACGGCGCCCTTCTCGGAAGCCGGTGAGGTTCGGATCGCGGTGACCGAGGGGCTAGGCGCCTTCTGGCTCGCCCCGCGGCTGGTCGAGTTTCAGCGGGCGAACCCGCGCCTCACGGTCGATCTGCATTGCGCGATGGAATCCGCCGATGTCCTGCGGCTGGAGGCCGATCTCGCAATCCAGCTGACGCGGCCGACCAGTCCGGATCTGCGGATCGTGAAGCTCGGCCGCATCCACCTGCTTCCCTATGCGGGCCGCGACTACGAGGAGATCTACGGTCTCCCGGCCGCCCCGGAAGATCTGGCGCGCCACAGGATCGTGGTTCAGGCGAGCAGCCAGACGATCCGCCTGGAGGATTACAACCGGGACATCCCCGGTTTTCCCGACACGGTTCCGGTCGCCCTGAAGATCAACGTCAGCAGCGCGTATTACTGGGCGATCGCCAAAGGCGCGGGCATCGGCCTGCTGCCGACTTACGCGAGCGCGATCGGTGCGCGGGTCGTCCCGCTCGACAATCTCGGCCGGTACAGCCTCGACATCTGGTTGACCTACCATCCGGATGTGGAGCGCATCGAGCGGGTGCGCCGGACCATCGACTGGGTCCGCGCCGCCTTCGATCCCAAACGCTATCCCTGGTTCCAGGATGCGTTCATTCACCCTCGCGATCTGCCGGCCGCGATCAAGGGAGCGCCATTGCCCGACCTGTTCGCCGGGTTCACCGCCATGACACCGTGAACTGCGGCTTCCTGCGGCACCCTTGACCGCGCCGCGCGCATGATCCTTGCTCCGGCCGTCGCGACGACGAGGTTGCCCGTGCTGCTCACACCCCGCGAGAAGGACAAGCTGCTGATCGCCATGGCGGCGCAGGTGGCGCGCAACCGCCTGGCCCGCGGCGTGAAACTCAACCATCCGGAGGCGGTGGCGCTGATCACCGACTTCGTGGTCGAGGGCGCCCGTGACGGCCGCACCGTCGCCGAGCTGATGCAGGCGGGCGCCACCGTGCTGACCGCCGATCAGGTGATGGAGGGGGTGCCCGAGATGATTCACGACATCCAGGTCGAGGCCACCTTCCCGGACGGGACCAAGCTGGTGACGGTCCACCACCCGATCCGGGGCGCGGCCTCGTCGGACGTGCCCGGCACGGTGACGACGCTGCCCGGCGACATCGTGTTCAACGCCGGCGCCGAGCGCACGGTGATCGAGGTCGCCAACACCGGCGACCGGCCGATTCAGGTCGGCTCGCACTACCATTTCTTCGAGGTGAATCCGGGCCTCGTCTTCGCCCGCGAGCAGGCCCGCGGCAAGCGGCTCGACATCGCGCCGGGCACCGCCGTCCGCTTCGAGCCGGGCTCGACCCGGGAGGTCGCGCTGGTGCCGCTCTCGGGTGGGCGCACCGTCTACGGCTTCCGCGGCGACGTGATGGGCAAGCTGTGAGCCTGCCATTTGGCGCTACAGGCCGTCATTGCTTGCGGTCATCCAGTCCTTCTCCTTACATGAAGGCGTTGAAGTAAGGTCGTCGGCATGAAGTCCGTGGAAGCCACCCTGACGTCGAAAGGGCAGGTGACGGTGCCTGCCCCATTGCGGAAGGCACTCGGCCTTAAGGCAGGCGACAAGCTTGTCTTCAAGCAGGATGCGAAGGGACGCTACTTCGTCGAGCCGCGAACAGAAGCGCTTGCGGACCTTCGCGGGAGCGTCGGACGCGCTGTATGCGATCCGATTACGCCGGTCGATAGCGCACGCATCGCGCGCTGGATCGAGGAGAGCCGCGGCGCCCGCTGGAGCGGGACGAGGGACGCTAGCGAGGATGGCGAGGCGTGATTGGCCTCGACACCAATGTTCTGCTGTGGTGGCTCGTCGACGAAACGGTCTGGCCTGACGATGCTCCTGATCAGACGGCCAAAGCAGCCGAAATCCTGAGCCGCCGCGATGCTCGGTTCTTCGTGAACGCAGTCGTGCTGGCGGAAACGGTCTGGATCCGCTCCCGGCCGCTGCGTCAGCAGAAGGCGGCACTTGCCTCCCTCGTCCAGCGACTTCTCGATAGCGCAAACATCGTCATCGATCATCGCGAAGCCGCCGAGGCCGCTCTTGCCACCTGGATCAACGGCCGAGGCGGCTTTGCCGATCATCTGATTGGAGAGATCAACCGGTCCGCCGGCTGCAGCACGACGCTGACCTTCGATCGGAAAGCCGAGCCAGCCGACGCCTTTACACACCTGCGACGGGAAAGCTGACCATGGCCAACACCCCGAAGCCCGCCAGCCTTCCCCGCGCCGCCTATGCCGACATGTTCGGCCCCACGGTCGGCGACCGCATCCGGCTCGCCGATACCAGCCTGGAGATCACGGTCGAGCGCGATTTCACCACCTACGGTGAGGAGGTGAAGTTCGGCGGCGGCAAGGTCATCCGCGACGGCATGGGCCAGAGCCAGGTGACGAATGCCGATGGCGCCGTCGACACGGTCATCACAAACGCCGTCGTGCTCGACCATTGGGGCGTCGTGAAATGCGATGTCGGGATCGTGCGCGGCCGGATCTTCCGGCTCGGCAAGGCCGGCAACCCGGACGTGCAGCCGGGCGTCGACATCGTGGTCGGCCCCGGTACCGAGGTCATCGCCGGCGAAGGCAAGATCCTGACCGCCGGGGGCTTCGACAGCCACATCCACTTCATCTGCCCGCAGCAGATCGAGGAGGCCCTGTGCTCCGGCGTCACCACGATGCTCGGCGGGGGCACGGGGCCGGCGCACGGCACCTTCGCCACCACCTGCACCCCCGGTCCCTGGCACATCGCCCGGATGATCGAGGCCGCCGACGCCTTCCCGATGAATCTCGCCTTCGCCGGCAAGGGCAATGCCGCCCGGCCGGAAAGCCTCATCGAGATGGTCCGGGCCGGCGCCTGCGCGCTGAAGCTCCACGAGGATTGGGGGACGACGCCGGCCGCGATCGATACCTGCCTGTCGGTCGCCGATGCCCATGACATCCAGGTCATGATCCACACCGACACGCTCAACGAATCGGGCTTCGTCGAGGACACGATCGCGGCGTTCAAGGGCCGGACCATCCACGCCTTCCACACGGAGGGCGCCGGCGGGGGGCATGCGCCCGACATCATCAAGGTCGCCGGGCTGCCGAACGTGCTGCCCTCCTCCACCAACCCGACGCGGCCCTACACGCGCAACACCATCGACGAGCATCTCGACATGCTGATGGTGTGCCACCACCTCGACCCATCGATCCCCGAGGATCTCGCCTTCGCGGAGAGCCGGATCCGCCGCGAGACCATCGCGGCCGAGGACATCCTGCACGATCTCGGCGCGCTCTCGATGATGTCGTCGGACAGCCAGGCGATGGGCCGGGTCGGCGAGGTCATCATCCGGACGTGGCAGACCGCCGACAAGATGAAGCGCCAGCGCGGCGCCCTCCCCGGCGACGCCTCGGGCACCGACAACCTGCGCGCGCGGCGCTACGTGGCGAAATACACGATCAATCCCGCCATCGCGCACGGGATTTCGAAGCATGTCGGGTCCGTGGAGCCGGGCAAGCTCGCCGATCTCGTCCTCTGGACGCCGGCCTTCTTCGGCGTGAAGCCGGATCTCGTCCTGAAGGGGGGGAGCATCGCGGCCGCGCCCATGGGCGACCCGAACGCCTCGATCCCGACGCCGCAGCCGGTCCATTACCGCCCGATGTTCGGCGCCTTCGGCCGCGCGCCCTTCGCCACGGCCCTCACCTTCGTGTCCGGGGCCGCCGTGGCGGACGGCTTACGGGAGCGCCTGGGCGTCCAGAAGGAACTGGTCGCGGTGGAGAACGTCCGGGGCGGCATCTCCAAGAAGAGCATGGTGCTGAACGACGCCACACCGGTGATCGAGGTCGATCCGGAGACCTACGACGTCCGCGCCGACGGCGAATTGCTGGTCTGCGAACCCGCCGAGGTGCTGCCGATGGCGCAGCGCTACTTCCTATTCTGAGGTAGGATCCGGCGACGTGACAGGAGGCCCGGTATGACCAAGGCCGCACTCAAGCCGAAGCAGGTCGAGAGCGCCTACCAGACGGATCTCTGCGCCTGGGCAGAGGAGCAGGCGCAACTGCTGCGTGAAAGGCGCTTCGATGAACTCGATGTGACGAACCTGATCGACGAGGTCTTGAGCGTGGGGGGGAGCGAACGGCAGCAGATCGAGAGCCGGCTCGATATCTTGATCGGTCACCTGCTGAAATGGATGTACCAGCCGGGCAACCGCAACAGCCATTGGGTCGGCACGATCCTTGAACAGCGCAAGAGGATCGCGCGGGTGATCAAGGGAAGCCCGAGCCTCAAGCGCTACCCGGCCGTGGTCTTCGAGGAATGCTATCTCGCCGGTCGCCTGCTCGCCGCGAAGGAGACCGGAATCGATCTGATGCTTTTCCCGGAACAACCGCCCTTCTCGCTCGAACAGGCGCTGGATCCGGATTACATGCCGCGTGAACCGAGTTCCCTGGCGTGATGATCCGCGCCACCCGCATCCTCCGCCACGATACGCTCTCGGGCGGCGAGATCGTTGATCGCGTCGTGCTCGACCACGGCGACCGCCATCGGCGGCGGGTCGCCATGCGGGGCATCGGCGGCCTCGGCTTCCTGCTCGACCTGCCCGAACCCGCCGTACTGGAGGACGGTGACGCCCTGGTTCTCGATGACGGCCGCCTCGTCTGGGTCGAGGCGGCGGCGGAACGGCTGCTGGAGATCCGGGCGCCGAACGATCATGCCCTCAAGCGCCTCATCTGGCATATCGGGAACCGGCACATCCCGGCCGAGATCGGAACGGACGCCATCTGGATCGCCGAAGATCATGTCCTCGCCGCCATGGTCAGAGGCCTCGGCGGCACCGCGATAGAGGTGGAACGGCCGTTCAAGCCGGAAGGGGGTGCCTATGCGGGCGGGCACGATCATGCCCAAACCCATGCTCATGCCCATCACCACCATCCGCATGCCGCCGGCTGAGATCCCCGACGCGCTCCGGCTGATGGCGTGGCTGTCGCCCGGCTATCCGGTCGGCGCCTATGCGTATTCGCATGGCCTGGAATGGGCTGTCGAAGCCGGCGACATCCGCGACGAGACGAGCCTCCTGGACTGGCTCGGCGACGTCTGCACAAACGGCTCGTTGCGCAACGACCTGATCCTGGCCCAGCACGCCCATCGGGCCGCGCAGGCAGGGGACGGCGATACGCTGGCCGAGCTGAACGATCTCGCCCTGGCTCTGGCCCCATCGCGCGAGTTGCATCTGGAGACGAGCCAGCAGGGCCGCAGCTTCCTGGACGCGACCCTCGGCGCATGGCCCTGCGCGCCGCTCTCCGCTCTGGCTCCTCATCTGCCCGGTCCGGTGGCCTATCCCGTGGCGGTCGGCGCCTCGGCCGGAGCGCACGGCCTGGCGCCCGGGCCGACGCTCGCGGCCTACGGGCTCGCCTTCGTGCAGAACCTCGTCTCGGCGGCGCTGCGGGCGGCTCCGGTCGGCCAAGCTGCGGGCACGCGGATCATCGCCGCCCTCGCCCCACGCCTCACGAGGCTGGCCGTCGAGGCCCAGCATGCGGATCTGGATGCCCTGGGCGCGGCGACGTTCCGCCTCGATCTCGGCTCGTTCCGCCACGAAACCCAGTATTCCCGCATCTTCCGATCCTGAAGGCGCAGCATGACCGCATCGAATGGCCCACTCCGCGTCGGGATCGGCGGCCCCGTCGGATCCGGCAAGACTGCGCTGATGGAGCAGCTCTGCAAGCGGTTCCGCGACCGCTACGAGATCTGCGCGATCACCAACGACATCTACACCAAGGAGGACGCGCGGATCCTGACCGTGGCCGGCGCTCTTCCGGAGGAGCGCATCCTGGGCGTCGAGACCGGGGGCTGTCCGCACACCGCCATCCGCGAGGATGCCTCGATCAACCTCGCGGCCGTGGCCGAGATGAGCCGGCGCTTCCCGAAGCTCGATCTGGTCCTGATCGAATCCGGCGGCGACAACCTCGCCGCGACCTTCTCGCCGGAACTCGCCGACATCACCCTGTACGTGATCGACGTGGCCGGCGGCGAGAAGATCCCGCGCAAGGGCGGCCCGGGCATCACGCGTTCGGACCTGCTGATCGTCAACAAGACCGACCTCGCGCCGCTCGTCGGGGCGGACCTGTCGGTGATGGAGGCCGATACGCAGAGGATGCGTGGACCGCGGCCTTACGTGTTCGCGTCCCTGCGCGAAGGGGCCGGCGCCGACACCGTGGCGCGGTTCATCGAAGAGGCCGGCGGCCTCGAAGCCAGCCGCTAACGGCCGGCCTCGGCGGAGCGCGAGCGGACAGGCGTGGTGCTCGGCACACCCATCAGAGCATCAAGCCGGCTCATCCGGGCGTTGAATCCGCGCAAAGCGATCTCGCGAGTCTTGCTGGCGGCGTTGGGCACGGGTTTGGCCGGCGGGCGGCCCGGTCGGGCTTCAGCGACCGGCGCTGCGAGCAGGGCAGCCAGGGAAAGCAAGGTCAGCGTGCGGATCATGGACGGGATACCTCGCGAATTGCGGAGTTATCGACGAACCACCGATTCATAGGATCTGCCGAAGCGTGCGCGTGTGCGTCAGCGCACGACTCGGTGATCGACGCTGCGCCTCGGCCATGATTGACAGGCCGGCAAGACTGATCCACGCCAAAGTATAGGTGGCTTTTGGATCGTACCGCGCATGCGAAATCTGCGGTGGCTCGCCGTCCTGCCGTTCATCGGAATCCTGATCGGTCCTTTCTTTCTGAATCGGGTCGAGCCGTTCATCCTCGGGCTGCCGCTGCTCCTCGCTTGGCTGGTGTTCTGCGTCCTCGGGACCTCGGCGGTGATGGCGCTGATCTACTGGACGGATCCTGAAAATCGCGCGTCCGGGGATCCGCGATGAGCATCGCCCTCATCATCGTCGCGGCCGGCTTCGCGCTGGCGATCGGCCTCGGCCTCTATGCGCGGCTCGGCCGCGAGATGGGGCTGGAGCAATGGACTGTCGGAGGCCGCGGCTTCGGCACGGCCCTGGTATTCCTGCTGATGGCCGGCGAGATCTACACGACCTTCACGTTCCTCGGCGGGTCCGGCATCGCCTACGGGAAGGGCGGCCCGGCCTACTACATCCTCTGCTATCTAACCCTGGCCTACGTGACCTCGTACTGGTTGCTGCCGCCGGTCTGGCGCTACGCCAAGCAGAACCGCCTCTACACGCAGCCGGATTTCTTCGCGCGGAAGTACGACAGTCCGGCGCTCGGCATGCTGGTGGCAGCTGTGGGGATCGTCGCGCTCGTTCCCTACCTCGTGCTACAGCTCAAGGGCCTCGGAATCATCGTCTCGACGGCGTCCTATGGGGCGATACCGGCGACGATGGCGATCTGGATCGGCGCTGCGGCGCTCACCGCCTACGTGGTGGTCTCTGGGGTGCACGGATCGGCCTGGACGGCGGTCGTCAAAGACACCAGCATCCTCCTCGTGGTGCTGTTCCTCGGGATCTACCTGCCCCTGCACTTTTACGGCAGCTATGGCGGCCTGTTCCGGGCGATCGAGGCGGCCAAACCCGGCTTCCTGGCGCTGCCCGAAAGCGGCCAGAGCCCGGTCTGGTTCTCCACCACGGTCCTGCTCACGGCGCTTGGCGGATACATGTGGCCGCACACCTTCGCGTCGCTCTACACGGCGCGCGAACCCGGCGCCTTCCGGCGCAACGCCGTGATCCTGCCGCTCTACCAACTGATCAACCTGTTCGTGTTCATGATCGGCTTCACCGCGGTGCTGCAGGTCCCGGGGCTGACGGGGCCGGACGTCGACCTGTCGCTGTTCAAGCTGTCGCTGGCGAGCTTCCCGCCCTGGGTCATCGGTCTGATCGGCGCCACCGGCGTGCTCACCGCCCTCGTCCCCGGGTCTATGATCCTGATCGCGGGCGCGACGCTCGTGGCCAACAACCTCGTCCGGCCCCTTCGGCCGGCCATGGACGACGCTGCGACCGCGCGGCTGTGCAAGATCCTCGTGCCGATCCTGGCATTGGTCTGCGTCGGGTTCACGCTCCAAGGCGGGGACACGATCGTCCAGCTGCTGCTCATGGGCTACAACTTCGTCACCCAGCTCTTCCCGTGCTTCATCGCGAGCCTGATGCGCCGCAATCCGCTCAGCCGGCCCGCGGCGGCGGCGGGGATCGTGGCGGGCGTGGCCACCGTGGCGGTGACGGTGCTCGCCGGCTTCAGCCTGTCGAAGCTTCCGTTCCTCGGCCCGCTTCAGGACGTGAATGTCGGCGTCGCAGCCCTGGCGGTGAATCTGGTGGTCACGGCCGTGTTCGCCTTCGTGACACGCACCGGCGAGGAAGCCCGCACGCAGGCGGCCTGATACGTCTCGCGTGCGAACCGCCTCGTGTCGTCAGGGCGCTCCGCGGCGGCCGGTCAGCCAGGAGGCGACCAGCACGGCCACGCTCACCAGCCCGATCAGCAAGGTCGAGGCGGCGTTGATCTCGGGATTCACGCCCAGCCGGACGCGGCTGTAGAGGCGCATCGGCAGCGTCGTCGAGCCCGGCCCCGAAACGAAGCTGGCGATGACCAGATCGTCGAGCGACAGCGTGAAGGCGAGAAGCATTCCGGCCGCCAAAGCCGGTGCGAGCAGCGGCAGGGTGATGGTCGTCAGCACCCGCATCGGCGATGCGCCGAGGTCGGCCGCGGCTTCCTCAAGGGATTGATCGAGGCCGCGCAGGCGCGCCGCCACCATCACGGCGACGAACCCCGTGCAGAAGGTCGCGTGCGCGATCACGATGGTGAGCAGGCTGCGGTCGAGCCCGATGCCGATGAACATCAGCAGGAGCGAGAGGCCGATCATCACCTCCGGCATCACGATCGGCCCGAGGACGAGGCCGGTGAAGAGCGCCCTTCCCCGGAAGCGGCGCTGCCGCTCCAGCACGAGCGCCGCCAGGGTCCCGAGGATCGTGGCGATCAGGCTCGCCGGAACGGCGACCTTCAGCGAGACCCAGGCCGAGGCGAGAAGGGGCGCGTCGGCGAACAAGGCCGCGTACCATTGGGTCGAGAACCCGCCCCAGACCGTCACCAGCGGCGAGGCGTTGAACGAATAGCCGATCAGAACCAAGATCGGCGCGTAGAGGAAGGCGAGCCCGGCCACGAGGGCGGTGCGCGTCACCCAGGTCACGGTTCCTGTCCCTCCCCCTCGCCCGCCTGCAGAGCGTCGCGGAACAGGACGACCGGGATGACGACGATGGCGAGGATCAGCACCGCGACCGCGGAGGCCAGCGGCCAGTCGCGGTTCGAGAAGAACTCGCTCCACAGGACCCGGCCGAGCATCAGGGTTTCGGAGCTTCCGAGCAGGTCCGGGATGATGAATTCGCCGACCATGGGGATGAAGCACAGGGCGGCCCCGGCCACGATGCCGGGCAGGCTGAGCGGCAGCGTCACGCTCCAGAACACCCGCGTCGGCGAGGCGCCGAGATCCGCGGCGGCGTCCCGCAGGGTGGGATCGAGGCGGTTCATCACCGCGTAGAGCGGCAGCACCATGAAGGGCAGGTATGCGTAGACGAGGCCGATGATCACCGCGGCGTCGGTGTTGAGGAGGGTCAGCGGCGCACCGATCAGCCCGAGCCGGAGCAGCACGAGGTTGAGGAGCCCCTCCGGCTTCAGGATCGCGATCCAGGCGTAGACCCGGATCAGGAAGCTCGTCCAGAACGGGACGACCACGAGCGCCACGAGGACCGGCTGCCAACGCGACGGCGCCCGCGCCAGCGCGTAGGCCAGCGGCGTGCCGGCGGCGACGAGGATGACGCTGGCGAGCGCCGCGTAACCCAGGGAGCCGAGGGCGGCGTCGCGGTAGAACGGATCGGCGTAGAGGGTGGCGTAATTGTCGAGGTTGAGCGCTTCGAGAAAGCTCGACCAGCCATCGAGGCCGCCGCGCCAGTCGAGCACCGGCAGGTAGGGCGGTATCGCGGTCGCCGGCTCCGACAGGCTGATCTTCAGCGTGATCGCGAAGGGCAGGAGGAAAAACGCCGCCAGCCATAGGAAGGGCGGCAGACGGAGCAGGCGGTGCGGCGTTCCGGTCATGCCGGAAGGATCGCCGCTGCCTCGGCCGCGAAGCCGGCATGCGCCTCCGAACCCGGTGGTCCATCGCCGTCGGTCGGGCGGCCGCTCGCGCGCAGGATCGAGCCGTCCGGCAACCGGAGAGTCCGGCGCACGCGGTCGCCGAGGAACGTCGTCTCCGTGACGGTAGCCGGCAGCCCCGCCGTGCCGAGCACGAGATCCTCCGGGCGCACCGCCACGATCACCGCCGCACCCTCGGGCATCGCCGAGGTCAGGATCCCCCGAACCGGACCGTGCGCGGTCTCGACCGAGCGGCCCTCACCCGCCTCGTCCGGGCCGAGGCGCCCCGGGATCAGGTTCACATCCCCGAGCAGCCCCGCCACGTACCGGTTGGCCGGCCGCCTGTAGAGCTCGGCCGGCGGCCCGATCTGGACCAACCGCCCGGCCTCCATCACGCCGATCCGGTCGGCGAGCATCATCGCCTCTTCCGGATCGTGGGTCACGACCACGAAGGCGGTACCCAGGCGGCGCTGCACGGCGCGCAGCTCGCCCTGCGTCTCCTCGCGCAGGCCCCTGTCGAGGGCGCCGAGGGGTTCGTCGAGGAGCAGGAGCTTCGGCTCCCGGGCGAGCGCCCGGGCCAGGGCCACGCGCTGCCGCTGTCCGCCCGAGAGCGTCTCGGGACGGCGGTCGCCGAATGCGTCGAGACGCACGAGCCGCAGCAGCTCCGCCACCCGCGCGGAGATCGCCGCCTTGCCCATCCCCTTGAGGCCGTAGCCGATATTCCGCGCCACGCTCATGTGCGGGAACAGCGCGTAGGACTGGAACATCATGTTCACCGGGCGCCGATGCGGCGGCAATTCGGTGAGATCCTGCCCGCCCAACCGGATGCGGCCGGCGGTCGGTCGTTCGAATCCCGCGATCAGACGCAGCAGGGTGCTCTTGCCGCAGCCTGACGGGCCGAGCAGGCAGAAGAACTCGCCGGGTTCCAGCGCGAGCGTGACCGCATCGACCGCCCGGTACGTCCCGAAGCTCTTGGTCAGGCCCTCCAGGATCAGGCGCGGCGGCGTGCCCGACAAGGGATCAGGAATCCTCGCGCAACGCCTCGGCGACGCGCGCTTCGAGAAGATCCGGGCGGCGCAGCACCAGGGCGCCGCGGGTGCGGTCGACCAGCCCCTCGGCCGCCATGGCGGTGAATTCCCGGGTGACCTGCTCGCGGCGGCAGCCGATCCGCGCCGCGAGCACGTGATGGTAGGGCGGCGGCGAGACCACCCGCTCGCCCGAGGCACCCGTCCGCGGCACCGAGAGACGCAGCAGCTCGGCGTACAGACGATGCTTCAGATCGAGCAGCGCGTGCTCCATCAGCCGGGTATTCAGCTCGCGCACGCGCTTGGCCAGCAGGCGGAAAAGACGGTCGGCGATCGCCTCCGAGGCGAACACCATCTGCCGGAACACCGAAGCCGGCACCACGCAGACCTCGCCCCGGGTGAGCGCCGTGACATTCGCGGAGCGGCCGATGCCGTCGATCGCGGCGAGCTCCCCGAAGAACGCGCCGCCGCGCATTTCGCCGAGAATCACCTCCTTGCCGGACTGGGTGCGGTTCAGGATGCGCACCTCACCGGAGGCGATGAAGTAGACGTCGGTGGAGATGTCGTCGAAGTCGACCAGCACCTCGTTCTCGTCGAACCGGCGCCAATGGCAGCGGGATTCGTAGGCGCTGAGCTCGATGCCCGGATCCTTGAAGAAGGGAATCGTCCCCAGCCGCGCCATCCGTACGGTTCCCTCAACGCCAGTCTGGCCTTCATCCCTGCCCAAACGGGTGCCGGCCACAGCTTTGGGGACGGGGGCAGCCCGGACACCGCCGCAACGGCGTTCCGACCATCGGGCCAACGCGATCGTGACCGTCGCGGGCGGGCCGGTCAAGCCAACCCTGCGTGAACACGAGTTTATTAGCGTGGATCAAGCTATCTGGGCTACACGCCGAGTCCGCCGCAGCGGGCGGTTCCGATGCACCACGCCTTGTCGATCACACGTCCCAACCCCGATGCGGCCCCGTCGGCCCCGAAGCTCCAGGGCCGCCGGCTCCAGGCCACGTTGACGCTGCCGTTCGAACGGTCAGGCCGCAGCCTTCATTCCGGCCGATACGCCACGGTCCGCGTCTGCCCGGCCCCGGCGGATCACGGCATCGTCTTCCGCCGGCGGTTGGCGGATGGCCGCGTCATCGACGTACCGGCCCTCTGGCGATACCGGGAATCGCAGCCTCTCTCCTCCGCGCTCCGGCACGAGGGCATTCTCGTCCGGACCATCGAGCATCTGATGGCGTCTTTGAGCGCCCTCCAGATCGACAATGCGCTGGCCGAGATCGACGCTGACGAGTTGCCGATCTTCGACGGCAGCGCCATTCCCTGGTGCGAGGCGATCCGCGCTGCCGGGCGGAGCGAGCAGCCACAAAGCTGCCGGTTCATGCGGGTGCTCCGCGCGGTCTCGGTCACAAGCGGGCGCCGGCATATCCGGATCGAACCCGGTACCGGTCTCCACGTCACGGGGCATATCGAGTTGGCGCATTTCGGGTCGGTCGACTGGTCCGGCGCCATCACGCCCGAGACATTCGAGCACGACATCGCACCGTCGCGCAGCTTCGGCCGCTACGTGCGCGCCATGGCGGGGCGGACCTTCGGCTACGTCACGGGCAGGGATTTTCTGCAGGGCGTCTCGACCCGCTCGGCGGCGCTTCTCGTGCGCGATCGCGTGCTCGGCGGCATGCGCGTCCCGGGCGAGCCGGTCCGCCACCGTATGCTCGACCTCGTGGGCGACCTTGCCCTGACTGGCCATCCGGTCGAGGGACGGGTCACCGCCTGCCATACCGGGCATGAATTGAATCACGCCCTCGTCGCGGCGCTGATGCGCGACCAGGCAGCCTGGGAGCTTGTTTGAGACCCGGGCCGGCGGTCAGGCCGAGGCGCGCTGCGGCACGTCGCAAGCACCGGCGACCGCCGCGAAGGCCCGAACGAGGTCGCCGTCGAGCTTGGGACCCATGGACTTCAGGATCGCATAGGCTTCCCCGGCCGACTTTGCCGCCTTGTAGGGCCGCGCCTCGATCAGCGCCGCGAAGATGTCCGAGATCGTGATCAACCGCACGAGATCGGGGATTTCCTTGTCGCGCAAGCCGTCCGGATAGCCCGAACCGTCGAGGTATTCGTGATGCGATCGGACGACCGCCAGGGTCAGGGGATCGTAGTTCTCGTTCACCAGCATGGCGTGGCCGATGGCCGGGTGGCGGTCCATCTCCCGCCGCTCCTCGGGTGTCAGCGGTGCCGGCTTGTTCAGGATGGCGCGCGGGATCTTCGCCTTCCCGATGTCATGGAGCAGCGCGCCTTTGACGAGATATCGTGAATCGGCCTCATTGAGCCCGAGGGTCCGCGCGAATTCGGCGGCCAAACCGGCGACGCTCAAGCAGTGGCGATGCGTGTTGTCGTCGAAATTCGCGACCACGGCCAGCCAGTCGCGGACCTTGGTCTCGCGGATCGCCTGATTGACCAGCGCGGCGCCCGACTCGACGGTCGCCACATTGGGGGGTCCGTCGGCGCGGAAGATGGAGGCGAAGACGTCCCGGGCCGCCGTCGCCTGATCGTGCAGGCCGCCGCGCGTCGGTGTCCGTGCGACGCCGCCATCCGTCAGGCCGGCGACGGTATTCAGGAGCAGGGCATTCGCCGCCGAGGCCGGAAGCGCCCGCGTCGCGCCGAGGGCGGTCGCCTGAAGCTCGCCGCGGCCGAAATTGCCGTGGATGAGCATCAGGAAAGGGGTTTCGGGCCCACGCGCAAGGGTCAATGCGTGACGGAGGCGACGCACGGATTCCGAGGTCAGCGCACTGACATCGCTGATGATCAGACCGGCGCCCGCAGGCGGCGCGTCATCGCCGTAGAGGTCGTGCAGCAACGCGCGCTTATCGGCACCAAGATTCCGCGCCAAACGTTGGCCACGGCTCATGTCGTCGGTGAGAATCAGAGTCAGATGCAAGACTCGACTCCTTCCAATCCCGCGCCAAGTCCAGCTTCGTCAGATTTCTGCGGGACAATCCACAGGACATAACGACGCCTTGCTCTGCAGGCTTGTCCGCTGTCGTACATCGGATGGGCGTTGCACAGTCAAATCGGCTCCAGGGGTGAATTTGCTTCGGGAAGAATGCGAATTCGTTAATGCGTTGCCCCGCGATGCAGCCTGCGGTTGCGGCGTCAGCAATCGGACGGTTCCGGGCGTCGGAAATCGCTCGGACTACCGGCGGCGCTTGCCTCTCCGCTTTCGGACGGCCAGAACGCCGCCATGCTGCGCGTCAACGACCTCACTTACCGCATCGGCGACCGCCTGATTCTCGACTCGGCGAGCTTCACCATCCCGGAGGGCGCGCGTGTCGGCCTCGTCGGGCGGAACGGCGCCGGCAAGACCACGCTGTTCAAGGCCATCCTCGGTGACCTGCCGGTGGACGCGAAGGCGGTCTCGTTGCCCAAGGGGATGCGGATTGGCGCCGTCGCGCAGGAAGCCCCGGCCGGCCCGGAGACGCTGCACGCCGTCGTGCTCGCGGCCGACACCGAGCGCGCCCGGCTGATGGCGGAGGCCGAGACCGCCGACGGTCTGCGCCGCGCCGAGATCGAGACGCGGCTGGTCGATATCGGCGCCCACTCGGCGCCGGCCCGCGCCGCCGCGATTCTGCACGGCCTCGGCTTCGACGCCGCCGCGCAGGCGCGTCCCTGCTCGGACTTCTCCGGCGGCTGGCGCATGCGGGTGGCGCTCGCCGCCGTGCTGTTCTCCGAGCCCGACCTGCTCCTCCTCGACGAGCCGACCAACTACCTCGACATCGAGGGCACGCTCTGGCTCTACGATTACCTCGAACGCTACCCGCGGACCGCGATCATCATCAGTCACGATCGCGACCTGCTCGACACATCCGTCGACCACATCCTGCATCTCGACCGGGGTAAGCTGACGATCTATCGCGGCGGCTACACCAGCTTCGCCAAGCAGCTCTCCGAGAAGCGGATTCTTCAGGCCAAGGCGAAGGCCAAGCAGGACGCCGAGCGGGCGCATCTGCAGAGCTTCATCGACCGGTTCAAGGCCAAGGCCACCAAGGCGCGCCAGGCGCAGTCGCGGATGAAGCGCCTCGCCAAGATGGAGCCGATCGCCGCGCTCCTCGAGGACGACGTGCCGGTGATCCATCTGCCGAGCCCCGAGAAGCCGCTGTCGCCGCCGATCGTCGCGATGGAACGGGTGAAGGCCGGCTACGGTGACCGGATCGTGCTCACGGGCCTCGATCTCAGCCTCGCGCCGGACGACCGCGTGGCTCTGCTCGGCGCCAACGGCAACGGCAAATCGACCTTCTGCAAGCTGATCGGCGGCCGGCTCGGACCGCTCGCCGGCGAGGTGAAGCGCTCGTCCAAGATGGAGGTCGCGTATTTCGCCCAGCACCAGCTCGACGAGCTGCGCCCGTCCGAGAGCGCCTACGCCCATGTCCGGACCCTGATGCCGGACGTGCCCGAAGCCAAGGTGCGCGCGGCCACCGCCCGCCTCGGCTTCGGCGCCAACAAGGCCGACACGCCCGTGGAAAAACTCTCGGGCGGCGAGAAGGCGCGGCTGCTGATGGGGCTCGCAGCCTTCCACGGGCCGCATCTCCTGATCCTCGACGAGCCGACCAACCACCTCGATATCGAGAGCCGGCAGGCGCTGGTCGAGGCGATCAACGACTACGAGGGCGCCGTCATCCTGGTCTCGCACGACCGTTTCCTCGTCGAGGCCTGCGCCGACCGGCTGTGGCTGGTGGCGGACGGCACGGTGAAGACGTTCGACGGCGACATGGACGATTACCGGCGGCTCGTCCTGTCCGGCCCGGACCGCGAGGCTGGGCGCGAAGCGGAGCCGGCCGGCGGCCAGAAGGCCGAGGCGCGCCGGGCCGGGGTCGAGCGTCGCGCCTCGCTCGCGCCCCTGCGCAAGCGTCTGGAAGCGATCGAGGCGCGCATGGCGAAGCTCACCGCCGCCATCCAGAAGATCGACGCCGCCCTGGAGGATGGCTCCGCCTTCCGGGAGAACGCCGCCAAGGCCGGCGAGATCGCCAAGATGCGCGCGGACGCGGCCAGCGCGCTGGCCGCAGCCGAGGAAGAGTGGCTCGACGTGAGCACCGAGATCGAGGCAGCCTGAAAACCCCTACAGGCAGGCTTCGAGCGCCCGCCCGAGGATGTCGACCCCGAGGTCGATCTCGTCATCCGTGGCGGTGAGCGGCGGCGCGATGCGGAACACGCCCCCCATGCCGGGCAACTGGACGATGTTCATGCTGAGGCCGAAATCCAGGCATCGGCGGGTGATCGCGTCTCCGAGTTCCGGTGCCGGAACTTTCGTGGCTCGGTCGGCCACGATCTCGACGCCGCGGAGCAGGCCGCGGCCGCGCACGTCGCCGATGCAGGGGAAGCGCTGCTGCAGCGCGTGAAGCCGCGCTGCGAGCCGCGCGCCGGCGGTTTCGGCCCGGGCGACCAATCCGTCCCGCTCCACGATCTCCAGCACCTTCAGGCCGACCGCCGCCGGGAGCGGATCCGAGACATGCGTGGTGTAGAAGAGGAAGCCGCGCGCATGACACAGGTCCTCGATCTCCGGGGTGGTCAGGACGGCGGCGAGCGGCAGGCCGGCCCCCAGGGTCTTCGAGAGCGTCAGGATATCGGGCACGACGCCGTCGCGCTCGCAGGCGAACATCAGGCCGGTGCGGCCGATCCCCGTCTGCGCCTCGTCGAGGATCAGCAGCATGCCGCGCTCGACGCACTTCCCCTTCAGGGCGGCAAGGTAGCCCGGCGGCAATTCGATGATGCCGCCGGAACTCAGGATCGGCTCCGCGAGGAACGCCGCGAGATTGCCGGTCGATTGCCGATCGATCAGCGCGAAGGCGTAATCCAGCTCGGTCTGCCAGTCTAAAGCGCCGTCCTTCGCGAAGGCGGGCCGGTAGGCGTTCGGCGCCGGGATCGCGAAGGAGCCGGTCGGGGCCGGTCCGTAGCCTTTTCGGCCGGCACTGTAGGTCGCCGAGGCCGCACCTGCGGTCATCCCGTGCCAGGACTGGGCGAAGCTCACCACCTCCCAGCCCCCCGTGGCGAGCTTGGCCATGCGGAGCGCCGCCTCGTTGGCCTCCGCCCCGGTGGTGAGCAGCAACACGCGTTCGAGTGCGCCGGGCGCCAGCCGGGCGAGTTCCGTAGCGAGGTCGACCACGGGCCGCGTCAGCATCCCGCTGAACAGATGGTCGAGCCGGCCGACATGGTCCGCCACCACCGCGGCGATCTCGCGATGGCCGTGGCCGAGGATCGCGCTCATCTGCCCGGAGGTGAAGTCGAGGATTTTTCGTCCGTCCGCGTCGTAGACGAAGCTGCCCTCCGCGCGCTCGATGATCAACGGTGCGAACGTGCCGCCGTAGCGGATCAGGTGCCGGTGCGCCCGCATCCAGAAATCGGGATCATCATTTCGCATCATGGTCGCTCCTGCGCGCTGGGCGCCATGATAAGACCGTCCTCGCCCTCACAGCAGCTTATAGTTCTGAAGGGAGGCTTCAGGGACGCTGATGGTACGCAGCCTCGACATCGACCTGCTGCGCAGCTTCGCGAGCGTCGCGGAGACAGGTGCGCTCAGCCGCGCAGCGGGCCGGATCGGCCGCAGCCAAGCCGCGCTCAGCATGCAGATGAAGCGGCTGGAGGATCTGGTCGGGCAGCCACTTCTGACGCGGACGGGCCGTGGCGTCGTGTTGACCGTGCCCGGTGAGCGCCTGCTGATCCATGCCCGGCGCATCCTGTCCGCGCACGACGACGCCCTGGCGGAACTCTCCGGCGGGAGCCTCAGCGGCAGTCTGCGGTTCGGCTGTCCGGACGATTACGCGCAGGCTTTTCTGCCGGCCCTGCTGCGCGGCTTCGCTCAGCATCATCCGGCGGCGGCGATCGAGGTGATCTGCGCATCGACGCCGCGTCTTCAGGCGCAACTCGATCGCGGTGGCCTCGACCTCGCCCTCGTCTCGGTGCCACTTGCGACCGAGCGCCCGCTCCTGCGGCGCGAGGATCTCGTCTGGGTGGTGCCGCGCGACAAAGCCTCACTCTGGGCTGTTCCCATCCCCCTGGCCCTGGGCGATCCAGATACGCTCGATCATCGCGCTGCCCTCGCCGCCCTCGACCGCGCCGGTCACAGCTACCGGATCGCCTATGCCAGCGGCAGTCTGTCCGGTCTGCTCGCCGTGGTCCGATCCGGCCAAGCAATTGCCGTTCTGACCCGCTCCGCCGTTCCGGCAGACTTGCGGATCCTGACGTCCACCAGAGGGTTACCGCCGCTCCCGCGGATCGGCATCACCCTCCGGATCGCGGAGCGCCACGCCTCGCCCTTGGCGCGCGCTTTCGCCAGACATGTCGAAGCAGTCCTGCCCGATGTGTAGATCAGCGCGGATCAGGGCTCACCGCTCTCCTCCGGATCGTGGAGGGGGACACTCGGATTGTCCTCCGCCATTTTTTCGATCTGGTCCGGCCAGAACAGCAGGATGTCTTCGTTGTCGACCGGAATCCAATTGATGTTTGTGTGAGGATGAGCCTCGCTGAAGGTTTTGTAATTATCCGTGTTGCAGAGCAGGTGGATATCCTTCGGCACCAGCGTTGTACCCGCAGCCGTCAGGGCCTTTCGCTTCTCCGGCCTGATGTTCGTGTCCGCGAGCGTGAGGCCGCGGTACTTTCGGTTCGGGATGTCGGGGAACGCCGCGCTCCAAGCCGCCATGACGCGCGGCGTGTCGTATTGGACGATCGTATCGGTCCCCACCTTGCGGGTGGGGATGTGGTCCAGCCGAACATCCTCGTTCCAGTTGCGATTCGCGGCGCTGGCCGCCTTCACCGGTTCCGGTGAAACGACAGGGGCGGTCGCCAGGGCGGTCACCGCCTCCGCGACGTGGGCGGCGTGAACGTACCGCGTGTCGAAGTCCGCAGCGTTGACCGCTTGCGTCTTCAGGTCAGCCAGCGACAGCACGGCGTCGGCCGCGCCGGGTGCCAATGTGTAGCGCGACCGGGGATCGAGCGCGGTCGGCTCGACCGGCACCACGGCTTTCGACTTTGCCAATTCTGGCGCATCAGCATGCGGAGACTTCTGCGCGGCTGCTGCGACCGCGGCCATCGAAGGTACGTAATCCAAGTCCCATTCTCCCGCCCGCAGAGTCGATCAGAAGCCTGCAACCTCCCCGTTCGACGTTGTGGCGTTGCTTGTTATGAGCTCAAAGACCAGTCTTAAGAGCCTCTCACAAAACTCCCGCTGCGCTGTCGCGGCCAGAGGGAAATATCCGGTGCTCGGGAGTTTTGTGAGGAGCTCTTAAGGGGCACAAGAACAATTTTGCCTTGCACCCGGGATCTGCCGCGCGTATGCGCGGCGCAATATCGACTCCGGTGCGTGGGTCACGTTGGCTCGTCTTCCGGCACGATGACGGGGCGCGTGATGCACCCGTCTGGCGAAATCGGAAGGCAATCCGCTGCAGCGCAGATCCGACGAGGGATCGTTCACCGGAGGGCGTGGGTTGAACCTGTGGCGTTACAGTTTCACGGGTGTTCTGCGGACGAGCATGGACGCCTCGACCATGTGCCACCCGGCGGCCATCATGCCCGCGGGCACTGCATCCTAGAGCTTCATGCTCTATCGGCTTCAGAATGTACGCTCGGTCGCAGGCATGTCAACGATGTGTTGGACCCGGGAAACGCTGTCCGGGCAAGAATTTGACCGCCGCGAGGCGAGCCTCGCTCTGCGCGACGATTGGCCATCAGGGAAAAGGATCCGATCCAAGACATCGATCCTCGGCAGCCCATGCAGTCATGACACGGCGCAACCCTTCGATACTGTATTCAGGGCGAGTTTTCGGGCGACGGCCGTTGCGTATCCCGTCAGGCCCGAAGCGTCTGCGCCGGCTGCTTCCGTCCCCGGCCGAGACCGAGCACGAGCAGGCATCCCAGTCCCGAAAGAAAGACCAGCGGGAGAAGTCCGAGCGGATAGCTGCCGGTGGCGTCCTTGATCACACCCAGCAGGTAGGTCCCCACGAAACCGCCGATATTGCCGATGGCGTTGATCTGCGCGATTCCGGCCGCCGCCGCGCCGGCCGAAAGCCATTCCGTGGAGAGCGCCCAGAACGGCCCCTTCACCGTGTAGGTGGCGGTCACGGCCAGGCACAGGATCAGGATCGTCGGCAGGAGCTGCGCGGTGCCGATCGAGGCGGCCAGACTCAGCGCCAGCAGTCCCAGGGGCAGCGCGGTGTGCCACACTCGCTCCCGGTTCCGATCCGAGGAGCGGCCCCACAGGATCATCAGGACGGAGGCCACGCCGAACGGGATGGAATTGAGCAGGCCCGTCTGCAGGTTGGTCAGGCCGAACGACTTGATGATCTGCGGCTGCCACAGGGACAGGCATTGGCTGGCCCCCGAGGCGCCGGCGTAGATCAGCGAGGCGGCGAGGACGTAGCGGTTGCGCATGACCTGCCAGACCGAGAGATGCCGGGCCGGGGCCGCCTCACCCTGCACCACGGAGGCGCGTTCGGCGGCGAGGCGCTCCTGAAGCCACGCGCTCTGCTGGGGTGTCAGCCAGCGCGCCGAGCCGGGGCCGTCGGGGAGCAGGAAGAAGGCGGCGAGGCCGAGCAGGACGGCCGGCACCGCCTCCAGCACGAACAGCCATTGCCAGCCACGCAGGCCCATCATGCCGTCGGTGTTGAGGATCGCGGCCGAAATCGGGGAGCCGAGGAAGCTCGAGATCGGGATCGCCACCATGAAGACGGCCACGATCCGGCCCCGGTAGGCGCGCGGGAACCAGTAGGTCAGGTACAGGATCACGCCCGGGAAGAAGCCCGCCTCGGAGGCACCCAGCAGCAGGCGCACGGCGTAGAAGGAATAGGGTCCGACCACGAGCGCCATGGCGGCCGAGACCAGCCCCCAGGTGATCATGATCCGGGCGATCCAGATCCGGGCGCCGAACCGCTCCATGGCGAGGTTGCTCGGCACCTCGCACAGCACATACGAGACATAGAACAGGCCGCCGCCGAGCCCGAATTGCGCCGCCGAGAGCCCGATATCGTGATTCATCTGCAGGGCCGCGAAGCCGGCATTCACCCGGTCGACGAAGGCGACGAAATAGGCGAGCATCAGGAACGGCAGGATCCGCCACGTCACCCGGCGCAGCGTCGCGCGCTCGATCTCCGGAATCGCCTCCGGAAGTTGCGTCGGGGCCATGCCTGTTCTCCTCGCCGTGGCGTTCGGCATGTGACAGGTGCGCTGCGCAGGCCAGCCACGATGGGCGACAGCGCCGCGCGTCTGTCACGTTCCGGCTCTCGCGACGGGAACACGAAGGCGAGCCTTCGATCGAGGGCCGGACCGGTGGTCGCGGTTTGCCCGCGGCTCACGGACATGCGAGAGAAGCCGCATGTTGACCGTCGATAGCCTCTGGCGGATGCGGCACCGCCTCGCGCAGTTCGGGAAGAAGCGGACCGGATCGCCGCGCATCCTCGTCATCGGTGTGTGCCAAGCCGGCTCGATCGCCAAGGCGATGCGCTATCTCCTGCCGGACGCGCAGGTGGATTTCGTGTCGGCGTTCACGGCGGCACGCCGCTTCCCGCGCCTCGCCGACCTGATGGCGCATGCGGACGGCTACGATCACGTCTTCTCCAGCATCTACCTGCCCCGCTTCAAGGGCGGCGGCACGATCGACACCCTGCGGACCCACCCCAAGGTGCGTCTGATCCCGACGATCGTGTTCGGCGCCTATCACCCGGACCTCGTCCATGTCGGTGTGCAGGACGCCGCGACGCTCCAGGGCCTGATCTCCGGACCCATGGGGCATTCGCATTCGGCGATCACGCTCTACGCCTACCTCGCCGGCTTCTCGCAGGCGCAGGCCCTGCGCCTCTTCGCCGAACCCGTCTTCGACCGCCTGGGCTACTACGATCTCTGGGACGAGTCGGTGGCCTACCTGCGGGGGCTCGGCCGGCAGGCCGATTACGACCTCGACACGCACCTGACCCGTTGGGCGCGCCGTGGCTGCTTCATGCACTCGATCAACCACACGAAGCTGTTCGTCGTCTCCGATCTCGCGCGGGGCTTGCTGACCAAGGCGGGCATTCCGTTCGAGGAATGCGATCTCGACGCCTTCCTGCCGGACGACCTCGGCGGCCAGGGCAGCTGGCCGGTCTATCCGGAGATCGCGCAGCATTACGGCATCCCCGGCAGCGCCCTGTTCTTCAAGGCCGAGACCCGACGCTCCGGCCCCGCGCGCACGATGAGCCGCGCCGAATTCGTGGCCGCCTCCTACGCCAATTACGACCGGCGCGAGCGGAGCATCCTGGTCTCCCAGCGCGTCCAGGGCTGGCGCAACGACCCGCCGACCGTGGACTTCCTGCGCGAGGCGGCAGGCCGCAGCGGGACGCCAGTCCGGCCGGCCGCGCGGGTGCCCTCGGTAAGCCCCGGAGGCTCCGGCAGCCTGGCCGGGCACGCCTCGTAGGACGTCGCGTTCGGGGCCGCGTCTACGGTCCGGCACTTCCCGCCGTCAGCGGCGTTGTCGCGCGACGCCGGACCCGGCGGACCCGCTGCGAGGTGCCCCGATGAGCCTTCTGCCCCGGCAACGGACCGGCCGCTCCGCGGCCGCAGCCGCCCTGACGCTCGCCGGCGCGGCCGCCGGTCTGCTCGCGTGGAGCCGGCTCGGCGTCGATCACCGCAAGCCCCTCCCGCCGGCCCTGCCCGGGCGCCGCGAACGGATCGCGACCCGACGTGCCGGAGAGCTCTCTTTCTATGCGTCGGCCGGGCCCGCGGGCGTGCCGCTCCTGCTGATCCACTCGATCAACGCGGCGGCGAACGCCTACGAAGTCCGGCCGCTCTACCTGCACTTCCGGACATCCCGGCCGGTCTATGCCCTCGATCTCCCCGGCTTCGGCTTCTCGGAACGGTCGCGCCGCCGCTACACGCCGCGCCTGATGGTGGAGGCGATCCACGCCATCGTGGAGGAGATCCGGCGGCGCCACGGGGCGGTCCCGATCGACGCTATGGCGCTGTCCCTCTCCGCATCGTTCCTCGCCCGGGCGAGCCTGGAGCGGTCCGACGCCTATCGCAGCCTCGCCCTCATCAGCCCCACCGGCTTCGACGGCCAGCTCTCGGGCGACGGCCCGCCGGACGGTCACCGCGGGCGGGACTGGCTGCTCCAGCTCCTCGACCGGCCGCCCTTCGGCCGGCCGCTGTTCGACGCGCTGGTGACGCGGCCGAGCATGCGCTTCTTCCTGCAGAAGACGTTCGGCTCCCCGGCGATCGATGAGGGCCTCCTGGCCTACGATCACGCCTCGGCGCATCAGCCCGGCGCCGAGCACGCGCCCTGGTGCTTCATCTCCGGCCACCTCTTCCCCACCGACGCGACGCGGCTCTACGAGCGGCTGCGTCTGCCGGTTTGGATGCTCCATGGCGTGCGCGGCGACTTCGTCGATTACCGCCACGTGCCGCGCGTCGCCGGGCGCCCGAACTGGCGGGTCGAGACCCTGCCGACCGGCGCCTTCCCGCATTTCGAGCGGCCGGGGACGGTCACGACCGCCTATGAGGCGTTTCTCGCGAGCATCACGCACGGTCCAGCGGATCGACCGGCGTGATCCGGTAGCGCAGCCAGACCACACCGCCGGACAGCCGCTCGCAGGCCGTCAGGTCGAGCGTGCGCCGACTGCCCATGGATTCGTCTTCGGTACCGGTGACGTCGAACACCGCCGGGGTCCCCGACAAGCCGTCGACCGCCGGCGCGAGGAGCAGGCTCAATTCGTCGATGACGCCGGCCTTCAGCATCGAACCGTTGATGTGGCCGCCGCCCTCCACGAGCAGCCGCCCGATTCCGAACAGGCTCTTCAGCTTCGTGACCGCCAGGGCGAAATCCACCTCTCGTTCGCCGGCGAACAGGTAGGATTGTCCGCCGGCCCGCAGGGCGCGCAAATGGTCGTCCGGGACGGATTCGGTGAGCACGACGACGACATGGTCGCCCTCGATCTCGTTGCGGGCACCCCAGTCGAGGCGCCCGCGCGCATCGAGCGCCACCGCGTAGCCGGGCGCATCGCGGCGTGCGACGTGATCGTCCCGGGAGACAGGGCCATCGTCCGAGACCGGCTCCGGCAGCGGGTCGGCGCTGTCGGCATAGCCCTGCATGGTGACGCGCCCGCACATCCAGGCATCGCCCTTGAGCGCGCCGTGGACGCGCTCGTAATGATCGTCGGCATCCAGGGTCTTCCAGCGGCGGACCTTGATCCGGCCGTCCACCGACGACGTCATGTGGCAGATCACGTATGGGCGCTCGTCCGATGTCATGGGTGTCCGATCTGGGTTGAATCGGGCCTTCGCCCGGTCGACCGGCCCAACTAGGCGCGGCCCGCGACGCGCCCAGAGGCTACAGACCCAGGAGCATCACGCTCCAGATCAGGATGCCGACGGTCGAGACCGTCGTGGAGACCGCAACGATCAGGGCGGATGCCGCCACGTCGCCCTGGAGCTGCGCGGCGAAGATCACGATGTTGCCCGCCACCGGGAGCAGCCCGATCAGAACCACGACGGCGCGGATTTCGGGCGGGATCGGTGCCCCGCAGGCGGAAAACAGACCGATGACCGCCCAGATCACCCCGATCCCGGCCACATGGCGCCAGATGATCAGCCGCAGGACGGCGCGGATGGCAGTCCAAGACAAGGTGAGGCGGCTGGCGCCGAGCCCGACCACCATCATGCCGCAGCCCGACATCAGCAGCGCCGCGATGCGAAACGCCGCATCGGCGGACAGGATGGCGGCGTCACCGAGGCCGAACGCGCGGGCCGCGAGTCCGGCCCCGAAGGCATAGAGGGGCGGGATCGCCGCCATCTTGCGCAGGCTGGCCGCCACGCTGAAGCGATCCCGTGCCACGAGGTAGAACCCCACCGTGTTGCCGAAGAACAGCCCGCCCACATAGGCCATGACGAGGATCGGCAGGCTGTCCGGACCGAACAGCGCCAGCCCGGTCGGCACCCCGAACCAGCCGATATTGGTGTATCCGAAGGCGCAGGTGGCAAGCCGCCGGGGGACGTCGGTGCGGATGCGCGGAACGATCAGCAGGCCGCACAACACCATCAGCGCACTGAAGGTGATCGACAGGACGACATGGCCGATCGCCGCGCCGAACGCGAGCGCCAGCGCGTTCCGGAAGACGACGATCGGGATCAGGCCATACATCAGCACGCCGGACAGGACTTTCAGCCAGTCCTGCCGCGACAGGCGGCCGACGGCATAGCCCACACCGATCGCCGCGTAGGCCGGCAGCATGCGTGCGGCGATATCGGCCCAGAGGCCGGCAACGGCGATCATGAACGAGTCCCCATGGGTGATCTTCCGACAGCCGATCGCGCCGCGACCGGCGCCTTGAATTGACAGGCCGTCGCGGATGTCCTCGGCTGTACCGGGACACGTCTGGGCGCCGGACGGGCGCGACTGAAGAGCCACAATGGCCGTCTTCCGCCGGTCCAGTTCGCGAATCGCAAGGAGGGTGATCGATGGCCCGAAGGGCGACCTCGCTCCCGCTCGGCATCGCCTTCGCACCGCCGCAGCGGGCGAAGACGCGCTGGGTGGTCGATGCCCTGCGCATTGCGATCCGGGAGGGCCGGCTGTCGCCCGGCAGCCAGATGCCCAGCACCCGCGACCTCGCGGAGCAATGGGCGATCAGCCGCGGGCTCGTGAGCGCGGCCTACGAGGAGTTGTCGGCCGAAGGCCTGCTTGAGGCGCGCCGGGGCTCGGGCACCTATGTGAGCGACCGCAATGGGCCGAAGGCCGTGCGCGCAGCCGAGCCGATCGACGATCCCGACTCCGGCGCTCTCCCCGACTGGATCCGCGTCGATCCGGAGCGGCCCTTCATTTCCCGCGAGACCGACGTCGCGCGGTTCCCGGTCGGGCTCTGGAAGCGGCTGGCGAACCGCGTCCTCTCCGGCGCCGATTTCGATTTCTTCTACGATCCCGACCCTTCGGGTCATCACGCCCTCAGGCAGCAGGTGGCGCGGTATCTCGGCTTCGCCCGCGGCATCGCCTGCGCGGCAGACGACATCCTCATCACCACCGGGACCCGCCACAGCCTGGATCTGTGCCTGCGTGCCCTCGCGGCTCCGGGCGATGCCGTCTGGCTGGAGTCGCCGGGCTATGCCGGAGCGGAGGCGCTCGTCCGGTCGCTCGGGCTCAAGGCCGTTCCGGTCCCGGTGGACCGGCAGGGCCTGCGCGTCGATCACGCCGCCGCGGTGGCGCCGGATGCGAAGCTCTGCCTCGTGACCCCGTCCCACCAGTCGCCGCTCGGGGTTCGCCTCGGCGTCGAGCGGCGCGAAGCGATGCTGGATTGGGCCTGCCGCGCGGATTCCTACATCGTCGAAGACGATTACGACGGCGAGTTCGCCTTCGAGGCCGTGCGGTTTCCGGCGTTCAAGGCCATGGATTCGGCCGACCGGATCATCCATGCGGGCAGCTTTAACAAGAGCTTATTCCCGACCCTGCGCGTCGGCTACATCGTGGTGCCGCGCAGCCTGCGCGCCCGCCTGCGGGCGGCCCGCGCCGAGACGGGCCGCGGCAACAGCGCCTTCGACCAGCACATCCTGACCCACTTCATGGCCGACGGTCACTTCGCGCATCACATCCGGCGCATGGAACGGGTCTACCGCGACAAGAGCCTGGCGGCGCAGCGGGCGATCCAGGACGCCTATGGCGGCCCTCTCCCGATGCTCGGCACCCAGGGCGGCTTCCATTTTTTCCTAGGCCTGCCGGCAGAGCTGAACCGGCCGGTCTTCCGCGACGCCTGCCGCAGGGCGGGCCTGACCCTGCAAACCGCGGCCCTGGCCGCCTCGGACGAATCAGACAGGCCGCTCCAGGGCCTCGTCATCGGCTATTCCTCGCTCACGCTCGACACGATCGACCGCGCCGGTGCGCGCCTCGGGCAGTTGATGCGCGCGGCCTGAGGCGGCCCGCATCCCTGGTCAGCACGCCGGTCCCAGCAGTAGACCGCTCGCAGCACCGCCCATAGAGTCATGATCTCCACGCGAAACGACGCTCGTTCTGGACACCGATGATCGACCTGACCCTCGAAGCCGCCCGCACCATCGTCGAGACCGCCCTCCGGGAGGCCAGGACTCGCAGCCTGAAGCCTATGGCCGTCGTCGTCTACGACGCCCGGGGGGCGCTGAAATGCGTCTCCGTCGAGGACGGGACCTCCCTGCGCCGGGCCGAGATCGCCTGCGGCAAGGCCAATGGTGCGCTGGCGCTGGGGCTCGGTTCCCGGGCGATCCACGCCCGCGCAGAAGCGCAGCCCTACTTCGTGGCGGCCGTGACCCATCTGGCCGGGCCCGCGGCCCTGGTGCCGGTGCCCGGCGGTGTGCTGATCCGCTCGAGCGAGGGTCGCCTTCTCGGCGCGGTCGGAATCTCGGGCGACACCTCCGACAACGACGAGATCTGCGCGGTCGCCGGCATCGAGGCGGCAGGACTCGTCCCGGAGACCGGCGCCTGACCATGCGCCTGCGCCGGCGCGACTGGCTCGCCGGCGCCGCCGCGCTCGCGTCCGTGCGACCGGCCGCAGCGGCAGCGGACCCGATCTATCACCGCGGGAACGACGCCGATCCCGAGACCCTGGATCCGCACCGCTCCTCGACGGTGGCGGAGGCCCACATCCTGCGCGACCTCTGCGACGGCCTCCTCACCTATGACAACCGCGGTGCACTCATCCCGGGCGCTGCGCGGGCCTGGACCATCTCGGAGGACGGCCTGACCCTGCAATTCGATCTCCGGCCCGAGGGCCGCTGGTCGAACGGCGAACCGGTCACCGCAGACGATTTCGTCTACTCGCTGCGGCGGATCCTCGATCCGGCCACGGGGGCGAAATACGCCGAGATCCTGTTCCCGATCCGCAACGCCGCTGCCGTCAACCGCGGCGAGAAGCCCGTGGACGCCCTCGGCGTCGCCGCGGAGGGGTCAGGGCGGCTGACGATCACCCTCGAACAGCCGACGCCCTACATCCTGGAACTCCTCACCCATCAGACCGCGCTGCCGGTGCATCGGGCCTCGGTGGAGCGCTACGGCGAATCCTTCACGCGGCCGGGCAACCTCGTCACCAACGGGCCTTACCGGCTCACCGAGAACATACCGGGCGGCGCGATCCGGCTGGAGGCCAATCCACACCATTTCGAAGCCGCCTCCGTGGCGATCCGGCAGGTCGAGTTCCTGCCCACGCCCGACATGGCAGCCGCCGTGCGCCGCTACGCCGCCGGGGAAATCGACTCGCTCGCCGACCTGCCCGCCGACCAGATCGCCGACCTGCGCCGCCGGTTCGGCCCGCAGGTGGTGCTCGGGCCCTCGCTCGGGCTCGCGGCGCTGGCCGTGAACACCCGCAAGGCGCCGTTCTCGGACCGGCGGGTCCGGCAGGCGCTGTCCCTCGCGATCGACCGGGAATATCTCGCCGACGGACTGAGTGGCGGCACCATGAGCCCGGCCTATTCGCTCTGCCCGCCCGGCCTCGACAATTACCGCACCCCGCCCGAGACCGCGGGCCGCGCAGGGCTCCCGATCGACCACGAGGAGGAGGCCCGCCGCCTGCTGGCGGAGGCGGGCTTCGGCCCGGAGCGGCCGCTCACCGTGGAGTACCGGTTCAACGTCAGCGACAACAACCGCACCGTCGCGGTGGCGATCGGCGAGATGTGGCGCGACCTCGGTATCAAGACCCGCTTCGTCTACACTGACGCCAAGACGCATTTCGCCTACCTGCGCGACGGGGGCGACTTCGACGTGGCACGCTACAGCTGGATCGCCGACTATGCCGATCCGCAGAACTTCCTGTTCCTGCTCCAGGGCGGAAACGACGGCCTCAATGTCGGTCATTGGTCGGATCCCGCGTATGACGCGCTGCTGGCGCGGGCGGCCGCCGAGCGCGACCTGAGCCGCCGAGCCGACCTGCTCTACGACGCGGAGGCGATCGCGCTGCGCGAGCTGCCCTGGATCCCGCTGATGCACTACCGCTCGAAGGCGCTGATCGCGCCGCGGCTGCACGGCTACCATCCGAACCTGCGCAACGCCGCGCCGACGCGCTTCTTAAGGCTCGACGCGTGATCCGCTTCATCCTGCGCCGCCTCGCCCAGTCGGTTCCGACGCTGCTCGCGGTCATCACCGTCAGCTTCTTCCTGATGCGGCTCGCCCCTGGCGGGCCCTTCGACCTCGAACGGCCGCTTGCGCCCGCCGCCATGGAGAACCTGCGGCGGGTCTACGGCCTCGATCGGCCGCTGATCGTGCAGTTCGGCAGCTACCTCGCATCGCTCGTGCAGGGCGATCTCGGGCCGTCCTTCTCGTTCCGTGATCGGAGCGTGCTCGACCTGATCGCCCGGGGCCTGCCTGTCTCGGCAACGCTCGGCGGGCTGGCCCTTCTGCTGGCCGTGGGGCTCGGCCTCGGGCTCGGCATCGCGGCGGCGCTCCGGCGCGGCGGCGCGGTCGATCGCCTCCTCGGAATCGGCGCGGCGCTGACCCTGTCGCTGCCGAGCTTCGTGGTCGCGCCGCTCCTCCAGATCGCCTTCGGGCTCACCCTGCGCTGGTTGCCGCTGAGCGGCTGGGGCGACGGCGCACCGAGCCACCTCGTCCTGCCCGTCATCACCCTGGCCCTGCCGCAGGTCGGCGCCCTGGCGCGGCTGACCCGGGCCTCGCTCGGGGAAGTCCTGCGCACCCAGCCGGTGCGGACCATGCGCAGCCTCGGCCTGCCGCCGCTGCGGGTGACGCGCCACGCGCTGCGGGGGGCTCTGCTGCCGGTGGTCGCCTATCTCGGGCCGCTGGCCGCCTCGCTGCTCACCGGCTCCGTGGTGGTCGAGACGATCTTCGGCCTGCCGGGGATCGGCCGCTACTTCGTCGAGGGGGCGCTCAACCGCGACTACACGCTCGTGATGGGCACGGTGCTGCTGGTCGCGGGGCTCGTGATCGCCCTCAATCTCGCGGCCGACCTCGCCTGCGCGTGGCTCGATCCCCGCCTGCGGAGCGCCGCGTGAGCGCGATACCCGTACCTGCGGGACCAGCGGGACGCGCCCTGGCACGCCTCGCCCGGATGCGTGCCGCGATGGCGGCCCTCGTCGTGCTGGTTCTGATCGCCCTGGCCTGCTTCGTCGGCCCCGATCTGACCGGCCACGATCCCGACCGCGCTTACCCGGATCTGCGCCAATTGCCCGCCGGTCTGGCGGCGCAGCCCGACGCGGCGCATGTCGGCCCGGCCCTGCAGCGCATCGCCTTCCGGATGCGGGTCCGGCTCGACGCGGTGGCGCGCGACGGCGACACGATGCGCCTCACCCTCGCCTCCGACGCCGGCGTGGACCGGCGCAGCCTCGTCTACCTGCCGCGCTCGGGGCTTTTCGGGCCGCCCACGGTTCTTGAGGAACGGGATGGCGGCCGCGGCCTCGTGGTCGCGGTGCCGGCGCGGCGCCTGCACTTCCTCCTCGGCACCGATGTGCAGGGCCGCGATCTGCTCACCCGCTGCCTGACGGCCGGGCGCGTGTCCCTGGCGATCGGCCTCGCGGCGAGTCTGGCGGCCCTGCTGATCGGCGTGGCCTACGGGGCCGCGGCCGGTTTCCTCGGCGGGGTGGTCGATGCGGTGATGATGCGCTTCGTGGATGTCCTGTACGCCCTGCCCTTCGTGTTCTTCGTCATCCTGCTGCTGGTCTTCTTCCGCCCGAGCCTGACCCTGATGCTGATCGCGATCGCGGCCGTGGAATGGCTCGACATGGCCCGCGTGGTCCGCGCCCAGACCCTGTCGCTGCGCGAACGCGATTTCGTGCGCGCGGCCCGAGCCCTGGGCGTCGGCGCCCCCGGCATCATCGCGCGCCACATCGTGCCCAACACCCTCGGGTCGGTCGCCGTGACGGCGACGCTGCTGGTGCCGCAGGTCATCCTGCTGGAGAGCTTCCTGTCGTTCCTCGGCCTCGGCGTGCAGGAGCCGCAGACCAGCTGGGGCGTGCTCGTCGCCGACGGCGCGCGCGCGATCGAAGCCGCCCCCCACATGCTGGCCGCCCCGGCGCTGTTCCTGATCGCGACGCTCGTGGCGCTCAACCTGCTCGGTGACGGCCTCGCCGACGCGTTGGATCCGCAGGTCGGATAGGGCCTCAGCCCAAGGTCCGGATCGGCGCGCCGGTGAGCCACGCCTCGATGTTTTCGACGGCCTGCGAGAAGAACGTCCGGTAATTGGCCTGCGTGACGTAGCCGAGATGCGGCAGCGCCAGGAGGTTCGGCAGCCGGCGGAACGGATCGTCGGCGGGCAGCGGCTCCGTCTCGAACACGTCGAGGCCGGCGCCGGCGATCCAGCCCTCTTCCAGAGCCCGCCGCAGCGCCGCCTGATCGACGATCGGCGCACGCGAGGTGTTCACCAGAAAGGCGCCGCGCCGCATCCGGCGCAGCTCGGCCTCGCCGAGGAGTCCGCGCGTCCGCTCGCCGAGCACGAGGTGGATCGTGACGACATCGCTCGCTTCCAGCAGCGCCTCCTTGGAGGACGCCAGCGCGACGCCGGCCGCCGCCGCCCGGCCGGCGTCGAGGTTCGGGCTCCAGGCCATGACCCGCATGCCGAAGGCGCGGCCGATGGCGGCGACCCGCGAGCCGATCTTGCCGAGCCCCAGGATGCCGAGCGTCGCTCCGGCGAGGTCTGTTCCGATCGTGCTCTGCCAGGGGCCGCCGGTGCGCAGCGCTTGGTTTTCCTGCGCGAGATGGCGGGCGAGGCCGAGGATCAGCGCCCAGGTCAGCTCGGTGGGCGGCGTCGGACTGGATTCCGTCCCGCAGACCGTGATCCCCCGCGCCTTGGCGGCCGCGACATCGATGGCGAGGTTGCGCAGACCGCTCGTCACCAGCAATTCGAGCCGCGGCAGACGCTCAAGCAGGGCAGCCGGGAACGGTGTGCGCTCCCGCATGATCACGAGGATCTCGGCCTGCGCGATCCGCGCCACCAGGGCGTCATGGTCCGCGATGTGCTCCGCGATGGCCGAGACCGCGACCCGGTCGGCGAGGCGCGACCACGCGGCCAGGGAGAGGGCCACCTGCTGATAATCGTCGAGGATCAGGCAGCTGCGCATCCGCGATGGGGTAGGCCGCGGCTGGCCGGGGGTCAATTGCGGCGCACCATCCCGGACACTACGCCTTCGCCAGCGCCGAGAAAGCCTCCGCGACGCCGGCCGCGCCGGGATCCTGCACCCCCGCGAGGTCCCCCGCCGCGAGGTAGCTGGAACGGCCGGCGCCGGCCCGATCCAATCGCGCGGTGGCCTCGGCGCCGGCGCGGGCCGCTTCGGCCGCCGCACCGAGGCCGCCGCTCGCCAGAGCTTCGACCGCCGGGACCAGCGCGTCGAGCAAGGTGCGGTCGCCCGGCTTCGCGCCGCCATAGCCCTCGACCCGCGCGACGCCCTGCGCCAGGGCCGCCGCCCAAGCGGCGCCTTTCGCGAGCGCGGCCGCCGCCGCCGCGAAGAAGATCGAGCCCAGCACCCCGCTCGATCCGCCGACCGCCCGTCCGATCCGCTCGGCCAGCGCCCGGCACAGGGCGGCCGGATCGGCCTGCGGCAATCGGTCGAGATCAGCGAGCACGGCGCGGGCCGCGCCCGCGAAGGTGGTGCCGGCGTCGCCATCGCCGACCTTGGCGTCGAGGGCGTTGAGCCTGTCCTCGGCGGCGATCAGCGCCTGCGCGACGGCGGCGATCCGCGCGGCCGCCACGGCATCCCGTGACGGGGTGAAGGCTTCGCCGGCAAGCCCTTCGGGTATCGGGCGGAGCGTCGGCGCGGCGATCCGCGCGGCACCGGGCCAAGCCGGCAGCGGCACGGGTGCCGTCAGGGCCGTTTCCAGGTCATCGTCGAGAGGGAGGACCGACAGCGAAGCGCCGTGCATGTCGAGCGCCGTCATCAGGGGCGCGGGGCCGATGAGAAGGCGGACGCGCCGGCCGAGGTCGGTGGCGAGCACCGCCCGCGTCAGGATCTGCATCTCCAGCGCGGAGGCCGAGCCGAGATTGTTCATCAGCAGGGCCAGCCGGTCGCCTGCCACGGCACCGGACAGGCGCTGCGCCATCATCCGGGCGAGCTCGCTCGCCGGAGGCAGCGCGATGCGCTCCACACCGGGCTCGCCGTGGATGCCGAGGCCGAGCTCGGCCTGCCCCTCCGCCAGACGCTCGCTGCGCGGCGCGCCGGGGATCGTGCAGGTCGAGACCGCGATGCCGAGCGACTTCGCGGCGGCCGCAGCCCGCCGCGCGAGGGCCGCCACGGTCTCCAGCGTCGCGCCCGCCTCGGCGGCGTGGCCGGCGACCTTGTGGACGAACAGGGTTCCGGCGACGCCGCGGGGCTGCTTGGCATCCGGCAGGGCGATGTCGTCCGACACGATCACGGTCTCGACCCGGTGTCCCAGCGCCCGGGCGCGCTCCGCGGCGAGGCCGAAATTCAGCCGGTCGCCCGCGTAGTTCTTGACGACGAGGAGACATCCGGCCGGTCCGGTCACGGCGAGGATCCCGGCCAGCACCGCGTCGACGCTGGGCGAGGCGAAGACGTCGCCGCACACCGCGGCGCTCAGCATCCCCGGTCCGACGAAGCCCGCATGGGCCGGCTCGTGCCCGGAGCCGCCGCCCGACACCACCGCGACTTTCCCTGGGTCGAGTTCCGCGCGCAGCACCACACGGATGCCGGGATCACCGTCGAGTCGGGCGAGGCGGCCGCCGCTCGCGGCGACGAGGCCGTCGATGGCGTCGTTGACCAGCGTGGCGCGGGCGTCGATGAAGTGGGCCATGGCGTGACCTTCGATGGGTATGGTCCGCGATTCTGCGTCGGCGGCTGCCGCGCATTGTCCGCGCAGGCGAGCGGTGCTGGCAACGGCCATCGTTCGTACGGGCGTAACCACCCCCATCCCATCCGACACCTTCATCCTGAGGTGCCCGCGACAGCGGGCCTCGAAGGAGCGTTCCAGCGATCGCGCGGCCGGCTGGAGGGCTCCTTCGAGGCCTCCGCTGCGCTCCGGCACCTCAGGATGAGGGCGTGGGTCGGACGGCCTTCGAGGTAAGATTCCGCGCGTGTGTCCACGCAATCCGCGCTGAAACCGACGGCGTCATTCCTTCACAGCGCCGGTGAGGGCGGAGACATAGTATTCGACGAAGAACGAGTAGAGGACCACCAGCGGCAGGGAGCCGAGCAGCGCGCCCGCCATCAGCGAGCCCCACTTGTAGACGTCGCCGTCCACGAATTCGCTCACCACGGCGATCGGCACCGTCTTGTTCTGCGTGGAGGACAGGAAGGTCAGCGCGTAGATGAACTCGTTCCAGCAGAGCGTCAGCGAGAAGATCCCGGCCGAGATCAGGCCCGGGAAGGCGAGCGGCAGGATGATCCTGATGAGGATCTGCCAGCGGCTGGCGCCGTCCATCAGCGCGCATTCCTCGAGCTCGTAGGGAATCGTCTTGAAGTAGCCCATCAGGAGCCAGGTCGAGAACGGGATCAGGATCGTCGGATAGGCCAGGATCAGGGCGATCGGCGAGTCGAACAGTCCGTAGGCCTGCACGATCGTGGCGAGCGGGATGAACAGGATCGAGGGCGGCACGAGATAGGCCAGGAAGATCGCCGCACCGACCCAGCCCGCACCCCGGTAGCGGACGCGGACGCAGGCATAGGCGGCGAGCACACTCGCGAACAGGGAGAGCACGGTGGCGGCGACCGACACGTACATCGTGTTCCAGAGCCAGCGCGGATACTGCGTCTCGAACAGCAGCTTGTGGATGTGCTTGAATGTCGGATCCACGACCCAGAACGGGTTGAACCGCTCCATGTCGATCAGCTGCTCGTCCGGTTTGATGGCGGTGAGCGCCATCCAGTAGAACGGAAACAGCAACACCACGAGGATGATCGCGAGCGGCAGGTAGGTGGTCACGAGCCGCCGGGGCAGGCGCTCCAGATAGGCCATGCCCTCCGAATGGTCGGTGAGTCCCGGGGGCTCGGCCGCCATCACGGGCGTGCGCAGCGGATCGGCATGGGCGGGGGGTGCGGGGACGCTCATCGGTCGGACTCCCCGGCCTGCCAGGCCCGGCGCTGCAGGCCGAACCACGAGATGCCGATGGCGGCGAGCAGGAACGGCACCATGGCGGTGGCGATGGCCGCCCCCTCCCCCAGCGTCCCCGAGAGGATGCCGCGCTGATACGACAGGGTCGCCATCAGATGCGTGGCGTTCACCGGGCCGCCGCGGGTCATGGCCCAGATCAGCTGGAAGTCCGTGAAGGTGAACAGCACCGAGAAGGTCATCACCACGGCGATGATCGGCGTGAGCAAAGGCAGGGTGATCCGCCAGAAGATCTGCCAGTTCGAGGCGCCGTCGAGCGTCGCGGCCTCGTAGAGCGAGGGCGAGACCGTCTGCAGACCAGCGAGCAGCGTGATCGCGATGAACGGCACGCCGCGCCAGATATTGGCGAAGATCACGCAGGCGCGGGCGAGCGTCGGCTCACCGAGGAAATCGATATTGCCGTCGATGATGCCGAGGTGGCGCAGCGACCACGAGATGATCGAGAACTGGCTGTCGAAGATCCACCAGAACGCGATGGCCGAGAGCACGGTCGGCACCACGAACGGGATCAGCACAATCGACCGGATGATCGCCTTGCACGGCATGTTCTTGTTGAGCAGCAGGGCGAGGTAAAGCCCCACCCCAAATTTAATGATCGAGGCGACGGCCGTGTACAGGCAGGTGTTGAACACCGAGAGCCAGAACACGTCGTCGTCCCAGAGCCATTCGTAGTTCTCCAGGCCGATGAACATCCCGTCTCGGCCGATCCGCGCATTGGTGAAGGACAGCCAGATGCCCTTCAGCAGCGGATAGGCCAGGAACAGGCCGAGGATCAGTGCGGTCGGCAGCATGAACCAGAAGCCGGCCCAGCCGCGGCTCGCCCGCAGGCGCTGCCAGCCTGAACGGGTCCGGACCGCGACCGGGGCGGGCTGCGTCAGGGCCGTATGCGCCATGCTGTCGCCTCTCGCGCCGGGGATCAGGTGTTGCGGAAGATGCGCGTGGCGGCGCGCTCGGCGTTCTTGATCGCGCCCTTCACGTCCTCGCGGCCGGTGCAGTGGCTGGCGAACATGTCGACCACCACGAAGTCGGCCAGGACGGCCGCGATGCGCTCGCTCACCGGCGCGAGGCCGCCCGCCGCCAGGGAGCGCCGTCCCGCCTCGGCGAAGACCGCGTTCTTCGGGTCCGCCGTCCAGATCGGGTTCTTGGGATAGTTGGAGAGCGGCTCGCACAGGTAGCCCTGCGCCTGCTCCAGCCATGGATTGTAGTTCGACGCCTCCATCATGAAGGCGATGAACGCCTTGCAGGCATTGGGCGCCTTCGAATACTTGAAGGCCAGGATCGGGAAGGCGAGCTGGAACTCGGTCGGCTTGCCGACCGGGCCGACCGGCCAGACCGCGTGGTCCATGTCCTCGGCGAGCTTCGGGTTGTCCTTCTTGGCCGCGGCGTAGATCGAGATGCCGTTGTTGGTGAGATACAGGTCGCCGGCCAGGAACGCCTTGTTGTTGGAGCTATCGTTCCACGAGACGGTGCCGGGCACGAAGGTCTCGTAGAGAGCCTTCACGTATTCGAGCGCCTTGGCGGTCTCGGGCGAGTTGATCACGATCTTCTCGTTGGCGTCGACCAAATTGCCGCCATGCGCCCAGAGCGCCCAGTGGCACCACGTGTTGCCGTCGCCGGTGGCGTGGCCGAGGGCGAACCCGGCCGGGGTGTTGTTCTTCTTCATGCCGCGGCAGAGTTCGAGGAAGCCGGCGGTGTCGGTCGGGAATTTATCGAAGCCGGCCTTCTTCATCGCCGAGATGCGATAGTTCGGATAGCCGCCGTTGAACGCGACGGGGATCGCGATCCACTTGCCCTTGACCTTGCCGTAGGCCTCCGCGGACGGGAACCAGGGACCGTATTTCTGGGCGAGGGAGGCGGCGACATCCTCCAGCGGCAGGCACTTGTCCGGGAAGAGCGCCGGGAACGAGAACAGGCCCCAGACCATGTCGGGCCCCTGCCCCGTATTGGCGGCCACCGAGGCCTTGGGCTGGATGTCGTCGTAGGATTCGTTGCTGACCGTGATCTTCACGCCGGTCGCCTGCGTGAAGCCATCGACCAGCTTCAGGAAGGCCTCGTCCTCGCTCGGGACGAAGCGCTTCCAGCGCAGCAGCGACAGGCTGGCTCCGGGCTCCGGCTTCCACGCGGCGTTCTGCGCCCAGGCCTTGGCGAAGCCCAAAAGGTCGCCGCCGGCGGCGAGGCCGGCTGCAGCCGCGCCGGCGAGGAGGGAGCGGCGATCGAGACCTTGCATGGGTGGCTTCTCCCTGGATGTTTTTTGTCAGATGACCGGTCTGCCGTCCCGTCTTTGGAGTGTCCGCCGGCCGGCTCAGGTCGCCAGACGGCGACCGGTCGCCGCGTCGAACAGGTGCACGCGGTTCGGGCGCAGGGAGATCGTCTCCCCCGGCCGCTCGGCCACGCGTTCCCGCAGCACGCAGGTGAGGTCCTGACCGATGGCGCGCACCGCCAGCATGGTCTCGGAACCGGTGGGCTCGACGACCACGACCTCGGCGGCGAGCCCATCCGGAGCGAGGTCGAAATGTTCGGGCCGGATCCCGAGGATCAGCGGCTTCCCGGCGGCGCCGGCCGGCGCATCGGTGAGGGGAATGGTCAGGCCGGTATCGGTGACGAAGGTCAGGCGGCCGTTCGCCCGGATCGTGCCGGACAGGAAATTCATGGCCGGCGAGCCGATGAAGCCGGCGACGAACAGGTTGTCGGGCCGGTCGTAGAGGTCGAGCGGCGGGCCGATCTGCTCGACGACGCCGTCATGCATCACGACGATCCGGTCGGCCATGGTCATGGCCTCGATCTGATCGTGGGTGACGTAGATCGTCGTGGTCTTCAGGCGCTGATGCAGTTCCTTGATCTCGGTGCGCATCGCGACGCGCAGCTTCGCGTCCAGATTCGAGAGCGGCTCGTCGAACAGGAAGACCTGCGGATCGCGCACGATCGCCCGCCCCATCGCGACGCGCTGGCGCTGCCCGCCGGAGAGCTGGCGGGGATAGCGGTCGAGGAGATGCGTCAGCCCGAGGATCTGCGCCGCCCGGTTGACGCGCAGGTCGATCTCGGCGGCCGGCGCCTTCCGGATGCGCATCGAGAACGCCATGTTCTCGCGCACCGTGAGATGCGGATAGAGCGCATAATTCTGGAACACCATCGCGATGTCCCGCTCCTTGGGCGGCACATCGTTCACGACCCGCTCGCCGATACGGATCTCGCCCCCGGAAATGTTCTCCAGCCCGGCGATCATCCGCAGGAGGGTTGATTTCCCGCAGCCCGACGGCCCGACCAGGATCACGAACTCACCGTCCCGGATGTCCACGGAGACACCGTGCAGGACGTTCGTCGATCCGAAAGCCTTGCGAACCTCGCGGATTCCCACCGAGGCCATGCTTCCTCCCGATCAAGGCCGCTCTGTCGGCGGCTCTGTGAATACAGTACACGGGAGCGTGAGCGGGAAAGCAAGGCGTCACCTTCGCGATCCTGCAGGATATTCCGGTTCTGTCATTGTGCCGGGCAGGATCTGGCGACGAGCTTGGCCCTCGTGAAACACCGCGCAAGCCCCGCACGATGCCGGAATGCGAAAGCCTGCGCCGCCCCGCCCGGCAACCGCACGATGATCCCAAGCCTAATGGGTGAGTCCGCAAGCCCGCACGGGAGAAGGGACTTGCGCCCGATTCCAGGGCCACAAAAAGCTGGCAAAGCCGCTCAGGCGCGGCGCTGCGACCCGCCCAGCGAGATCCGGCTCGCCCCGGCCCGCGTCCCGTGGCTCGGCGGCGCGTAGGGGCGCCGGGACAGATCGTACAGCGCGGAGCCGACAACGCCGGCGGCCCGGCGCAGGGTCGGCCCGTCGCAGGTCGCCGCCACCCGGACGCCGGCCTCGTGCGTGTGGCTGCGGCCGTAGAGCCACACCGCGAGCCGCGCCCGGGTCGCCTCCGGGATCCCGTCGAGCAGGAATGCCGTGCTCTCCGGGTCCGCCTTGATCAGACGGCCGACGGTCTCCGGTGGGACCGGGCAATCGAGCGCGGGATCGTCGATGCTGAGGGGACGGACCTTGTTCATGGCAGACCTGACTGCTTTGCAGCGTCAGGTTGAGCGGACTTGGTTAACGAAAACTCACCAGATCAATAATCGCCCCCGTCGCGCGCCGGATTCAGAGCGGCCGGCGCACCAGCCGGGCGATCAAACCGACGATCCCCTCCCGGAACAGCAGCACGCACAGCACGAAGACACAGCCCTGGATGATCGTCACCCAGGCGCCGAACTGGGCGAGGTAGGTCTCCATGGTGACGATCACCAGCGCGCCGACGATCGGCCCGAACACGGTGCCCATGCCGCCGACCAGCGTCATCAGCACCACCTCGCCCGACATCGACCAGTGGACGTCGGTCAGCGAGGCGAGCTGGAACACGATCGCCTTGGTGGATCCGGCGAGCCCGGCCAGCGTCGCCGAGAGCACGAACACCGCGAGCTTGTACTGGCTCGCCCGGTAGCCGAGCGAGATCGCCCGCGGCTCGTTGTCCCGGATCGCCTTCAGCACCTGCCCGAAGGGCGAGTGGACGATGCGGTAGATCAGCAGAATTCCGGCCATGAAGATCACGCAGACGAGGCCGTACATGGCCCGGTCGTCGGCGAGGCTGATCGCGCCGAACAGATTGCCGCGGGGCACCGCCTGGATCCCGTCCTCGCCGCCGGTGAACTTCGCCTGCAGCGAGAAGAAGAACGCCATCTGGGCGAGCGCCAGGGTGATCATCGAGAAGTAGATGCCCTGCCGGCGGATCGCCAGCGCGCCGAAGACCAGCCCCAGCACAGCTGCCGTCGCGGTGCCGGAGAGGATCGCGAGTTCGGGCGTGAAGCCGAGGCTCTTGGCCGTGTAGGCGCAGAGGTAGCTCGCCATGCCGAAATAGGCGGCGTGGCCGAAGGAGAGCAGCCCGCCGTAGCCGAGCAGCAAGTTGAAGGCGAGCGCGAACAGCGCGAAGCACAAAACCTTCATCAGGTAGACGGGGTAGAGCACCAGCGGCGCCACGATCAGCAGCACGGCGATGCCGACGAAGATCAGGCGGTGGAGCGCCTTGTCGTCCCGGCGCGTCGGCAAGGCTGCGGCGATCGGGGCGGAATCGATGGCGGCGGTGTCGGCCATTTGTGTCGAGCCTCTTCGCGGTCAGGCCGTGCGCCCGAACAGGCCGGCGGGTTTGACGAGCAGCACCAGCACCATGATCACGAAGATCACGGTCGCGGACGCCTCCGGATAGAACACCTTGGTCAGCCCCTCGACGAGGCCGAGGGTGAAGCCCGTGATCACCGAGCCGATGATCGAGCCCATGCCGCCGATCACCACCACGGCGAAGACCACGATGATGATGTCGGCGCCCATATTGGGGTTGACCGAGTAGATCGGGGCGGCGAGCACGCCGGCGAAGCCCGCCAGCGCGACGCCGAACCCGTAGGTCAGCGTCAGGAACAGCGGCACGTTCACGCCGAAGGCCTGGACCAGCGTCGGGTTCTCGGTGGCGGCGCGCAGATACGCGCCGAGCTTGGTCTTCTCGATCACGAGCCAGGTGGCGATGCACACAGTCAGCGAGGCGACCACCACCCAGGCCCGGTAGTTCGGCAGGAACATGAACGGCAGGCGCTGCCCGCCCGACAATTCGGCCGGGATCGCGTAGGGGAGCCCCGAGACGCCGTACTGGTTGCGGAACAGGCCCTGGATGATCAGCGCCAGACCGAAGGTCAGGAGCAGGCCGTAGAGATGGTCGAGCTTGTAGAGCCGCGCGATCAGCACCCGCTCCAGCACGATGCCGAAGGCGCCGACCACGAGCGGTGCCAGCCCCAGCGCCCACCAATAGCCGAGGCCGACATAGGTGAGCAGCATCCAGGCCACGAAGGCGCCCATCATGTAGAGCGCGCCGTGAGCGAAGTTGATGATGTTGAGCAGCCCGAAGATGATCGCGAGCCCGAGCGACAGGATCGCGTAGAACGAACCGTTGATCAGGCCGAGCAGCAATTGCCCGAACAGGGCCTGCGTCGGCACTCCGAAGATCGTGGTCATGGCCGGTCTCCGCGCCCCGATCGCCCCATCAGCCCTTCACGAGCGGGCAATTGCCCTCGTTGAGCGGGCGGAAGACCTGATCGCCCGGGATCGTCTCGAGCGTCTTGTAGAGGTCCCACTCGCCCTTCGACTCGGCGGGCTTCTTGACCTCGAACAGGTACATGTCGTGGATCTTGCGCCCGTCCGCGCGGATCGTGCCCTTGCCGAACAGCGGGTCGTCGGTCGGCATCGCCTTCATCTTGGCGACGGTCGCGGCGCCGTCGGCGGTCGATTTCAATTCGGCCACGGCCTTCAGATAGTGCAGCACGTCCGAGTACACGCCCGCATGGTTGGCGGTGGGCTTCGAGCCGTTCTTCATCTGCTTGGCGAAGCGGTCCGAGAAGGCACGGGTCTGGTCGTTCAGGTCCCAGTAGAACGGCTCGGTCAGCACCAGCCCCTGCGCGACCTTGGTGCCGAGCGAGTGCACGTCCGAGGAGAAGACGAGGAGACCGGCGAGCGCCTGTCCGCCCTCGGTGATGCCGAATTCACCCGCCTGCTTGATCGAGTTGATCGTGTCGGTCCCAGCGTTGGCGAGGCCGATCACCTTGGCGCCCGATCCTTGAGCCTGCAGTAGGAAAGACGAGAAGTCCGAGGTCGGGAACGGGGTCTTCACCGCGCCCACGACCTTGCCGCCGTTCCTGGTGATGACCGCGCTGGTGTCGCGCTGGAGCGTCTGGCCGAACACGTAATCGGCGGTCAGGAAGAACCACGTATTGCCGCCGCGCTTGACCATGGCGCCGCCGGTGCCGTTGGCGAGCGCCACCGTGTCGTAGACCCAGTGGATGGTGTTGGGTGTGCATTGCGGTCCGGTGAGGTCGGCCGTGCCGGCGCCGGTATCGATGAAGACCTTGTTCTTCTCCTTGGTGACCTGGCTGATGGCGAGCGCCACCGAGGAGGTCACCCCGTCGGTGATCATGTCGACATTGTCGCGGTCGTACCATTGCCGGGCGATGGCCGCGCCGACATCCGGCTTGTTCTGGTGGTCCGCCGAGACGATCTCGACCTTCAGCCCGTGCTGCTCGGGCTTGAAATCCTCGACCGCGAGCTTGGCGGCCACCACCGAGCCCTCGCCGCTGATATCGGAATAGGCGCCCGAGCGGTCGCCCAGAATGCCGATCTTCACGTTGGTCTGCGCCGCAGCGGTGCCCATCATGAGGGCACCGGCAAGGGCGGCGAGAGTCACGGGCCGGGCGATACGTCCGAACATGCGCGTTTCCATCCACTATCGGCGCGACGGTCTTCCGCCGGCCGGACCCCAGGACGCCGATTCTGGCGTTTGAACAGTATTCTTGGACAGCCTTCAGACGCCGAGATAGGCGTGCAGCTTGTCGATATTGGCGTCAAGCTCGGCATTGGGGATCATGTCGACCACCCGTCCCTGCTCGATCACGAAATGCCGGTCCGCCAGGGTCTGGGCGAAGCGGAAATTCTGTTCCACCAGGATGATGGTGTAACCTTTAGCCTTCAACTGCTGGATGGTCCGGCCGATCTGCTGGACGATCACCGGCGCCAGACCCTCCGTCGGCTCGTCGAGCAGGATCAGCTTGGCGCCGGTGCGCAGGATGCGGCCGATCGCCAGCATCTGCTGTTCGCCGCCCGAGAGCTTGGTGCCCTGGCTGCCGGCGCGTTCCTTGAGGTTCGGGAACAGCGTGTGGATCTCGGCCACCGACATGCCGCCGGGCTTGACCCGCGGCGGCAGCATCAGATTCTCGTGGACCGTGAGGCTCGCGAAGATGCCGCGCTCCTCCGGGACGTAGCCGATGCCGAGCCGGGCGATGCTGCGCGAGGCCATGCGGATCGTCTCGACGCCGTCATAGACGATCGAGCCCGCGCGCTTGCCCAGGATGCCGATGATCGCCCGGAGCGTCGTGGTCTTGCCGGCGCCGTTGCGGCCGAGCAGCGTGATCACCTCGCCGGTCCGGACATCGATATCGATGCCGTGCAGCACGTGGCTCTCGCCGTACCAGCCCTCCAGGCCGCGGACGGTGAGGAGCGCGCCGGTCGCGGCAGCGGGCGTGGGTGTCTTCAGCGCGGCCTCAGGCATGTCCCGCCCCGATATAGGCTTCGACCACGCGCGGATCCTTGGACACGGTGGCGTAATCGCCCTCGGCCAGCACCTGCCCGCGGGCCAGAACGGTGATGCGGTCCGACAGGGACGCGACCACCGACAGGTTGTGCTCGACCATCAGGATGGTCCGATCCCGGGAGACCCGGCGGATCAGGGCGGCGGTGCGGTCGACGTCCTCATGGCCCATACCGGCCATCGGCTCGTCGAGGAGCAGCATCTCGGGATCGAGGGCGAGCGTGGTGGCGATCTCCAGCGCGCGCTTGCGGCCATAGGACAGTTCCACCGCCGGCACGTCGGCGAATTCGGTGAGGCCGACATCCTCGACCAGCGCCAGCGCCTCGCCGTTCAGCGCCCGCAGCACCCGCTCGGGACGCCAGAAGTCGAAGGAATCGCCGCGCCGCCGCCGTTGCAGGGCGATGCGGACATTCTCCATGACGGTCAGGTGCGGGAACACCGCCGAGATCTGGAAGGAGCGTACGAGGCCGAGCCGGGCGACATCGGCCGCCCTCAGACCGGTGATGTCGCGATCCTTGTAGCGGATCGTGCCCGCGGTCGGGATCAGGAACTTGGTCAGCAGGTTGAAGCAGGTGGTCTTGCCGGCCCCATTGGGACCGATGAGCGCGTGGATCGTCCCGCGCTCGACCTGTAGCGCCACGCCGTTCACGGCGCGAAATCCGCGGAATTCCATCGTCAGGCCGTCGGTCGCCAGGATCACGTCCCGTGCCAAGCACTGTCCTCCCAAGTTCCGATTCTTGTTTTGAATCTTGCGACCATATCGCCGAACTGCACCGGATCCGTCCATCGCAAACGCGCGGTGCGGCGCGACAATCCCCGGCTGGTATATCGGCGTCGTCCATCCGGTCCGGGCGGGTCGAAGCTTGACCATCCCGGCCAAGCCCATTAACTCAGACAAATTGCACGCGGGCTCGGGGGTAGAGGGCATGGTCGGTCGCGCGGCCTACATCGCGGTCGACTGGGGCACGACCAACCGGCGGGCCTACGCGATGGCATCCGACGGGACGGTGATCGAAACCCTTCGGGACGATCGCGGCGTGCTCAGCATCGCGCGGGACGCCTATCCGGCCGAGATCTCGGCGTTGCGCGCGCGCTTCGGCGCGGAACCGGTCATCGCCGTCGGGATGGTCGGGTCGAGCCGGGGCTGGTGCGAGGCGCCCTATGTCGATGCGCCAGCAACCCTGGAACGCCTCGTCGAATCCTGCCGGGAGGCCGCGCCCGATGTGCGGATCGTCCCCGGCGTCGCCCTGCGGGACGGCCGGCGGCCCGACGTGATGCGCGGCGAGGAGATCCAGATCCTGGGCGCGATCCATGCCGGCACGGCGCCGGCGACCGCCCTGTTCTGCCAGCCCGGCACGCACAACAAATGGGTCGAGACCGTCGACGGGGCGATCACGAACTTCACCACGGTGATGACCGGCGAACTCTTCGCCCTGCTGCGGAGCCACGGCATCCTGGCGGGCATGCTCGACGGGCCGGTGGCGGACGGCGCCGCGTTCCGCCGCGGCCTTCGCCGGGGGATCGCGTCCGGCAACCTCGCCGCGACTTTGTTCGAGGTCCGGGCCGGGCTGCTGCTCGACCGGCTTGAACCCGCCGAGGCCGCCGCCTACGCCAGCGGCGTGCTGATCGGGGCGGATGTCGCGACCCGGGACGATTTGAGCCGCCGGCCGGTCCATCTGCTGGGCGGCGGGACCCTGAGCGACCTCTATGCCGTCGCGGTGACCGAAATGGGCGGGACTCCGGTCATCGTGCCGGACGGGGCGACGACCGCCGGCATCCACGCCCTCTGGAGCCTGAACGCATGACGATCCTCGATCGGTTCGAAGCCGCCTTCGCCGCCTGCCCGCTGGTCGCGATCCTGCGGGGGCTGACGCCGGAGGAGGCGCCGGCCATCGGCGACGCCCTCGCGGATGCCGGGTTCACGCTGATCGAGGTGCCACTGAACTCCCCCGATCCGCTGCGCAGCATCACCCGCCTCTCCGAGCGCCTCGCCGGGCGCGCGCTCGTGGGGGCCGGCACGGTGCTCGAAGCCGCGCAGGTCGAAGCGGTCAGGGAGGCCGGCGGCAGCCTGATCGTCTCGCCCAACACGGATGACGCGGTGATCCGGGCGACCCGCGCGCTCGGCCTCGTCTCTCTGCCCGGTTACCAGACGCCGACCGAGGCCTTCGCGGGGCTCGCAGCCGGCGCGACCGCGCTCAAGCTCTTCCCGGCGGATGTCGCGTCGCCGGCGGCCCTGCGGGCTCACAGAGCCGTGCTCCCCGCCGGAACGCGGGTTCTCGCCGTGGGCGGCGTGACGCCGGAGGGGATCGCCGCCTGGCGGGCGGCGAGCGCCGACGGGTTCGGCCTCGGCTCGAACCTGTACCGCCCCGGCAAGGCGGCGGCCGATGTCGCGCGCGACGCGGCGGCCTTCGTGGAAGCGGTCCGGCGGTCCGCGTAACCGCGCGACGCCGAGTCCACAGCCGGCGCATCTTGGACCGGCGCCGCCAAACGCCTATCAGACAGCCGTCCCTGGCGAGACGGGAGCGGCCTGATGGCGGATGAGATCACGGTTTCGGCCGAGGGCGACGGGCTCGACCTCATCGAGACGCCCTGCCTCCTGCTCGATTCCGACCGGCTGACCGCCAACGTCGCCGCCATGCGGGCGCGGCTCGACCGGCTCGGCGTGGTCCTGCGCCCGCATCTCAAGACAGCCAAATCCCGCGACGTCGCCCGGATCGCCATGGCGGGCGCAGCCGGGCCCGCAACCGTCTCCACGCTGCGCGAGGCCGAGTATTTCGCCGAGGGCGGCGTCCGCGACATGATCTACGCGGTCGGTATCGCGCCCCAGAAGCTCGAGCGGGTCGGCTGGATCCGGCGGCATTGGCAGACGGATCTCGCGATCATCCTCGACTCGCTGGAGCAGGCCGAGGCGGTGGCGACCTGGAGCCGCCGCCATGGCGAAAGGTTGCCGGTGCTGATCGAGGTCGACGCGGACGGCCACCGCTCCGGCGTGAAGCCGCAGGATGCGGAACGGCTCGTCGCGATCGGCCGCATCCTCGCCGAGGCGGCCAGCCTGCGCGGCGTGCTCCTGCATGCCGGCGACAGCTACGGACTGAGTGAGCCGGATGCGCTGCGTGCCGCCGCCGAGGCCGAGCGCGTCGCCGCGGTGACGGCGGCCACGTCGCTCCGCGAGGCGGGCCTGCCCTGCCCGGTGGTCAGCGTCGGCTCCACACCGACCGCGCGCTATGCGGAGAGCCTGGACGGCGTCACCGAGGTCCGCGCCGGCGTCTTCATGATCGGCGACCTGTTCCAGGCGGGCGTCGGCTCCTGCGCGGTGGAGGATATCGCGCTGACCGTCCTGGCCACGGTGATCGGCCACCAGCGGGAGAAGGGCTGGATCATCACCGATGCCGGCTGGATGGCGCTCTCGCGCGACCGGGGGACCGCCCGGCAGGCGGTCGATCAGGGTTACGGCCTCGCCTGCGACCGCGCGGGGCGGCCCTACCCCGACCTGATCGTCGCCGACGCCAATCAGGAGCACGGCATCCTGGCCCTGCGGAAGGGCTCCGCGGCTGCCCTGCCCGATCTCCCGGTCGGCGCGCGGCTGCGCATCCTGCCGAACCACGCCTGTGCGACCGGCGCGCAGCATGATCGCTACCATGTGGTGGCGGACGGCCATCTCACCGGTGCGGTCTGGCCGCGGATCAACGGGTGGTGAGGCCGAACTCCGGAACGAGCGTGGGATGCGCGCCGCCAACCGCGTTCAAGGGTGCGCGGCCGGCACGATGGCGCCGGTCACAACAGGTTCGCCCGCGATGACGCCGATGACGGGTTGCGCCCGCTGCCGGTCGAGCTTGTCGGCCGACACGAGCGCGGCGGCGATCAGGGCTGCCACGGCCAGCGTCGCCTTCAGCACGTCCCAGACCCGCGCGAGCATGGCTTCGACCTCACCGGCGACGGAATGCGAGAAGCGGGCGCGTCGCGAACGCCCTCCGCAGTTCTCGCAGCCTGGGCCGTCAGGCTTGCCCAAACCTTACCAAGTCACCGCGCGCGGCATCTCTGTCCAACACTGATGCCGCAGCGCATCATCAACGGGGACGGTTGCGCCCGGCCGCGGCGTCCGATCCGCCTCCGGCCTCGGCGGCCAGCGCCTCGAACACCAGGGCGTGGCGCTGCGCCAGCGCCGCCACATCGGTCGTGTAGCCACCGCCGATCACCGCCACGAGGGGGATCCCGCGGGCCCGCGCCTGGGACACGACGTACCGATCCCGCGCGAGCAAGCCCTCATCCGTGAGGCTCAGCCGGCCGAGCCGGTCGTCCCGATGCGGATCGACGCCGGCATTGTAGAAGACGAGGTCGGGCGCAAGCGCGTCGAGCAGTTGCGGCAGGCGGCCGCGCAGCACGGCGAGATAGTCCTCGTCGCCGAGCCGGTCCGGGAGGCCGATATCGAGGTCGCCGGCGATCTTCTGAGAGGGATAGTTGTTCTCGCAGTGGATGGAGAGCGTGAACAGGTCGGGGCAGAGCGCGAGGCAATCCGCGGTCCCGTCACCCTGGTGGACATCGAGATCGACGACCAGGGCGCGCCGCACGAGGCCTTCGGCCTGGAGGGTGCGCGCCGCCACGGCCACGTCGTTGAGCACGCAGAAGCCGGCGCCCTGCTGCCTCCGGGCATGGTGGCTCCCGCCGGCGGCACTGCCGGCCAGCCCCTCGGCGAGCGCCAGACGCGCCGCCAGCAGGGTCCCGCCCACGGAACTGCGCGAGCGCCGCACCAAAGCGGCATCGACCGGCAGCCCGATCGCCCGCTCGACGTCGGGCGACACGGTGCAGTTCAGGACCGCCTGCACGTAGGCTGGATCGTGGGCACGAACGAGGATGTCCGCGGTGGCCAGCTCGGGCGTGACGAAGCCGAGGGGCGCGAGCCCCTTCGCGATCAACGTCTCGGCAAGCAGCCCGTATTTCCGCATCGGGAAGCGGTGACCGGCCGGCAGGCTCGCCTCGTAGGCCGGATGAAAGGCGATCGGCGGGATCATGCCGGGGCGCCGAGATCCGCCAGGATGGCCGCGGCCAGAGCCGCCCCGCTGTCGACGGCCTCCAGCCTCGCCACGCTCCGACGGTCGCTCACGGCCTCATCCTGTCTGAGACGCGGCCCGGCGAGCCGCCTTTCGGCCAAGATAGGCGCGTCCCCGGATGGCGACAGCGCGACGCTCCGTCCCGCGTCCGGGGGCGAAACAACGTCCGTCTTGCCGGCCTTGGCCGACGGAGCGTGACCCGATCGAGCCGAGTGACCGGCCAGGCCGATGAGACGGGAAACGCATTCTGCGGCGTGCGGTGGTGCGGGTAGAGGGAATCGAACCCCCACGCCTTGCGGCTGGCGATTTTGAGTCGCCCGCGTCTACCAGTTCCGCCATACCCGCCTGCCCGGCGCTCTTCGCACAGGTCGACCGCACGGGCCAAGCGTATTTTTCGCGGTGGCGGGCGATCTGGCCAAGGCGCGGCACCTATGCTCAAAGGGCGGCCAACGATCCAATACGGGAGATCGAATGCTCCGCCGGCTCTATGCGTGGATCCTGGCCCTCAGCGTCAGGCCCTCCGCGCCCTACGCGCTCGGCGCCGTGGCCTTCGCCGAAAGTTCGTTCTTCCCGGTTCCGCCAGACGCGATGCTGGTGCCGATGGCCGTCAGCCGACCGGACCGGGTCTGGCTCTACGCCACGATCGCGACCGTCGCATCGGTCCTCGGTGGCATCGTGGGCTACGCCATCGGGGCCCTGCTGTTCGACTCCGTCGGGGAATGGCTGATCCGCCTCTACGGCCTACAGAACTCGGCCGCGACCTTCCAGGATTCCTATGCCCGGTACGGACATTGGGTGATCCTGTTGAAGGGCCTGACACCGATCCCCTACAAGCTCGTCACGATCACGTCGGGCTTCGCCCATTACAGCCTGTTCTGGTTCATCGTGCTGTCGATCGTCACCCGCGGCGCCCGCTTCTTCATCCTCGCCGGACTGCTCGGTCGATACGGCGTCCAGATCCGCGGCGTCCTCGACCGGCATCTCAACGCGGTGGCGGCGATCTCGGTGGCGGTGATCGTCCTCGGCTTCCTGCTGTTCAAGGTGATCCTGTAGCGATGAATACGGCGGCCGCGCTTCGTCTCAAAACCGCCGGCCTGTGGCTGGCCATCCTCTCCGCCGTGATCCTCTGCGCCGTGCTGGTGATGCAGTACGGATCCGGCTACGCGCCCTGCAAGCTCTGCCTGACGGAGCGCCTGCCCTATTACGCGGCGGTGCCGCTGGGCCTGATCGCGTTGTTCGCCCCGGAGCGCCTGGCCCGGATCGCTCTCGGACTGGCTGCCCTCGGCCTGCTCTACGGAGCCGGACTCGGCGTCTATCACGCCGGCGCCGAATGGGGGTTCTGGCCCGGGCCGACGGATTGCGGCGGCGGCACGGGAACCAATCCCGGCCAGATCGGAGACTTCCTCAACGCCCTGCAAACCACCAAGGTGGTGGATTGCTCGGTGGCGGCCTTGCGCATCCTTGGAATTTCGCTGGCCGGCTGGAACGCCGTCGTGGCGTTCGTGCTGGCATCCCTGGCGGGGACGGCCGCGGCGCGCCGCTGACCGGCCGACCGAAGACCTCGCCCCCGGCGCCCGCGTCGATGTCCTAATTCCGGTCGTCGGGCAGAATCGGGATCGCGGCGACGTCGATGCCCTCCTCGATCAAGGCGCGCGCCTCGGCGGGGCTGGCCTCCCCGTAGATCGACCGGCCTTCCGCTTCTCCGTAGTGGATCTTGCGCGCTTCCTCGGGGAATCGAGCGCCGACATGTTCGGCGCTCGCGACGACCTGCTCCCGCAATGCCTTCAGCATGGCCCGGAGCTGACGCTCCGGCTCGGCGAGCAGGGCCACCGGAGCTTCGGCCTGCGGCGGAGGCGCCTCCGGATGCGGCGCCTGCGGCCGATCGCTGCGCGCGATGCTCGGCGCCATCAGCGCCTTGCCGACCGCGGTGGTGTCGCAGACCGGGCAGACCACGAGACCGCGCGCGACCTGCGTGTCGAAGGAAGCGGAGGACGGGAACCAGCTCTCGAAGCCGTGTCCGGCCTCGCAGACGAGACTGTACCGGATCATTGTTCTGCTATCGGTGTCTACTGCGCCGGCTCGACCTGAAGGCCGACACGCTCGACGGTAAAGGCACGTCCGTGCTTCAGCGACGGGATCCGCGCCCGGGCGTCGGCGACCTGGGCGAGGTCGATCTCCGCCAGGATGATTCCGGGCTCGTCGCCGCCCGCATCGGCGAGCACGCGCCCCCAGGGATCGACGATGATGGAATGGCCGAAGGTCTCGCGTCCATCCTCGTGAACACCGCCCTGCGCCGCCGAGATCACGAAGGCGCCGGTCTCGATCGCCCGGGCCCGCTGGAGGACGTGCCAATGCGCAGCGCCCGTCTGGCGGGTGAAGCAGGCCGGTGCGGTCAGCACATCGGCCCCCGCTTCCGCCAAGGCGCGATAGAGGCCGGGAAAGCGGATGTCGTAGCAGATCGTCAGGCCGATCGTGGCCAGGGGCGTCTGAGCGACGATCGCGCAGGCGCCGCCGGTATAGGTCGCCGATTCGCGCCAGCGCTCGCCACTCGGCAGATCGACGTCGAACAGGTGCAGCTTGTCGTAAGCGGCGACGATCGCTCCCGCGGCATCGATCAGGTAGGCCCGGTTGGCGATCTTGTCGCCTGCGCGCACCGCGATGGAGCCCACCTGCACGATTGTCCCGGTCTCCCGCGCGACGTCGCGCAGCGCTGCGAGCGTGGGATCGCGCTCCTCGCTCGTGACATGCGCGAACAGGCGCTGCCGGTCGCGCTCGACCAGGGACGTCATTTCCGGCGTCTGGACATAGGCCGCGCCCCGCGACGCCGCCTCGCGCACCCCCGCCACGGCCGCGTCGCGATTGGCGCCCGGATCGCGACCGGAGCGCATCTGCACGCAGGCAGCCGTGAAGCGGGCCTCAGGCATCGGCTTTGTCACTCAGGAGGGGATCGAGCTTGCCGGCCCGGTCGAGGGCGTAGAGGTCGTCGCAGCCGCCGACATGCGTGCCGCCCACGAAGATCTGCGGCACGCTCGTGCGGCCGCCCGCCTTCCCGACCATGGTGGCGCGGGCGCCCTGCACCCGCTCGACGTCGATCTCCTGGAAGGGAACGCCCTTCTCCTTCAGCAGGCTCTTGGCCGCCGAGCAGTAGGGGCACCACGCCGTGGTGTAGATGGTAACCGGCTGCATGGCCTTCGATGTCCCGCGCGTGACCACCCGTCATATAGGTGCGCGCAGGGCACATTGCCTATGTCCGCGTGGCCACAGGCTCAACGCCACGCGACCGGCATCAGCGCCGGGCCGGTCGCCGTCAGGCAGCGAGCAGCTTCTCGACCTCGTTCACGAGATCGCGCAGGTGGAACGGCTTCGACAGGACCTTCGCGTCCTTCGGCGCCTTGGAGTCGGGGTTCAGCGCCACGGCCGCGAAGCCGGTGATGAACATGACCTTGATATCGGGGTCGAGTTCGGTGGCGCGGCGCGCCAGCTCGATACCGTCCATCTCGGGCATCACGATATCGGTCAACAGCAGCTCGAACGGCTCCTCGCGCAGGCGGTTATACGCCGAGAGGCCGTTGTCGAAGGACAGGACATCATAGCCCGCGTTCTGGAGCGCCTTGGCCAGAAACCGGCGCATGTCGTTGTCGTCTTCCGCCAGCAGGATTTTCATCGGCCGGATCCGAGCCTTCGCGTCGTGGTGTTGATCCCATAAAGGGACGGGATGGTAAACAAGGTGTTAGGATCGCTGTCGCACCGCATGCGTCGTGTGTCGCCGATGGCACGATCACCCGATGGGACGGAGTGGACAGGCAGGCGAACGCACACCACAGTGCAGATCTGCCGTGCTTCTTCCTCCGCCGGGTTGTCGACGCATCGATGAGCGCTCCCGAATCGGTCAAGCCAGACGCCTTCGGATTCGCCCCGCCCTATGCAGTGGACGAACCCGCGGCGCATACCCTGCCCTTCGTCTTCAATACCGGTCATTCCGGGGCCGTCTACCCCCCGCATTTCATCGCCGCGTCGCGCCTCGATGCCCTGGCCCTGCGCCGGTCCGAGGATGCCTATGTCGAACGCCTGTTCGCGCCCGTGGTCGAACTCGGCGCGCCGCTGCTGCGGGCGAACTTTCCGCGCGCGTTCCTGGATGTGAATCGCGAGCCGTTCGAACTCGACCCGCGCATGTTCGACGGGCGGCTCCCGCCGTTCGCCAATACCCGCTCGATGCGGGTGGCCGGGGGGCTCGGGACGGTTCCGCGCGTCGTGGCCGATGGCCAGGAGATCTACGCCCGGCGGCTGCCGGTCGAGGAGGCGACCGCGCGGATCGAGGGGCTCTACAAGCCGTATCACCGGATGCTGCGGAGCTTGATCCAGCGAACGGCCAAGCTTCACGGGCACTGCGTGCTGATCGACTGCCATTCGATGCCGTCGTCGAGTCTGGGACGCGACGCGGAGATCAAGGCTGATGTCGTCCTCGGGGACCGGTTCGGGACCGCCTGCGCGCCCGCGCTCATCGACGCGTTCGAGGCCGCGTTCCGAGCCAGGGGCTTTCGCGTCGTGCGCAACAAGCCCTATGCGGGCGGCTTCATCACGGAGCATTACGGCGAGCCGAACCTGGGACGCCACGCGTTGCAGATCGAGGTCAATCGCGCGCTCTACATGAACGAGAGCAGCCTCGCGACGCATGCCGGCTTTCCCGGGCTCGTCGATGCGCTCCGCGCCATCATCGTCGCCGCCGCATCCGACCTCGGTGACCTGGCGCCGCGCCGCATGGCCGCCGAATAGCCCGCCTCTCGGGGCTCTCCGCTCCCGACATAGAAAAAAGGCCACTCCCGAAGGAGCGGCCCGAAGTCTAGGGAGGAAACGCCCAAGAAGGGCAGCGAGACCGCGACGCCATCGCGATCTCGCAATGCACAAAATAAAGTGCGGCGCACAAAACGCAAGGGCTAAATCGCCGATCGCACCGCATCTGGCGCATACCTGCCTCGCGCCCGGCGGCCCTGATCAGCCGTGTTCCTTCAGGAGCTTGGCGATCTCCGCCCTCAGCGGGTCGGCAAGGTCCTTCCGCTCCAGGGCATAGGCGAGGTTCGCCACGAGGAAGCCGAGCTTGGATCCGGTGTCGTAGGTCCGGCCCTCGTAGTGCATGCCGAAGAAATCCTGGGTTGCCATCAGGTCGATCATGGCATCGGTGAGCTGGATCTCGCCGCCCGCACCCTTCTTGCCGTGCTCGAGAATCCCGAAGATTTCCGGCTGCAGGATGTAGCGACCGGAGATGATGAAGTTCGACGGCGCGGTGCCCTGCTTGGGCTTCTCCACCATGCCGGTGATCCGGAACGATTGCCCGTAGGTCTCGCCGACGCTGACGATCCCGTATTGGTGGGTCTCTTCGGGCGGCACTTCCTCGACCGCGATGATGTTGCCGCCGTGGCGCTCGTAGGTCGCCAGCATCTGCTGCATGCAGCCCCGGCTCAGCATGTCCGGGAGCAGCACCGCGAAGGGCTCGTCCCCGATGATCTCGCGGGCGCACCAGACCGCGTGGCCGAGCCCGAGGGGCGCCTGCTGGCGGGTGAAGCTCGTCTGCCCGGCCTTCGGAAGGTCCTTCTTCAGTTCCTCGAAGGCGGCCGTCTTGCCCCGCTCCTGCAGCGTGCGATCGAGTTCATACGCGATGTCGAAATGGTCCTCGATGACCGCCTTGCCGCGTCCGGTCACGAACACGAAATGCTCGATTCCGGCCTCCCGGGCCTCGTCGACGACGTGCTGGACCACAGGCCGATCGACGACCGTGAGCATTTCCTTCGGGACCGCCTTGGTCGCTGGCAGGAAGCGCGTGCCCAGGCCCGCGACGGGCAGGACGGCCTTGCGGATCGGTTTCATCGATCGGTAACCCCAAGGACTGAATGAAAAGATGTGAGCAACGATTCAAGCGACTGGCTCGACGCGCTTCATGTCGGAACGGGACCCGCATTCCGGACGGGCGCCGCACTGAGACAGATTCATGTGAGGCGTCGCAAGAGCCGGATGTGGATAGTAAGAGGCCGTGTCCCGTAAATATAGCGTCTGCAACCACGTAAGACGGCTTATTGCGTGCCCGGCGGAAGTGGACACCGGTCCGGCGCAAGAGAGCGCACCACAACAAAGGTTTAGAGCGGCGCGCGGTTGCAATGCAATCGTCTCCGGCCCTAATGGCGGCGGCATCTAGGGAGATGACATGGCGGTCCTTGTGACGGGCGGTGCCGGATATATCGGCAGCCACATGGTTCTGGCGCTGCTCGATGCCGGCCACGAGGAGGTCATCGTCCTCGACGATCTCTCGACAGGCTTCGACTGGGCCGTGCCGGAGGGCGTCAAGCTCGTGGTCGGCGACGTGGCCGACCAAGCCCTCGTCACGCAGACGATCCTGCAGCACCGGATCGACGCGCTGGCCCATTTCGCGGCCAAGATCGTCGTCCCCGAATCCGTGTCGGACCCGCTCGGCTACTACCTCGCCAACACGGTGAAGACCCGCGCGCTGATCGAGGGTGCGGTCCGGGCCGGCGTGCGGCACGTGATCTTCTCCTCGACGGCGGCCGTCTACGGCGAGCCGGAGGTGGTGCCGGTCCCCGAGGATCTGCCGCTGAAGCCGATCAACCCCTACGGCCGCTCCAAGCTCATGAGCGAGTGGATGATCGCCGATGCGGCGGCGGCCCACGACTTCACCTACGTGATCCTGCGCTACTTCAACGTCGCGGGCGCCGATCCCGAGGGCCGCTCCGGCCAGTCGACGCCGAACGCCACCCACCTGATCAAGGTCGCCACGCAGGCAGCGCTCGGCCGGCGCGAGCGCCTCGACGTCTACGGCACCGACTACCCGACGCCGGACGGCTCGTGCCTGCGCGACTACATCCAGGTCTCGGACCTCGCCGAGGCCCACCGGGTCGCGCTCGATCACCTGCGGAAGGGCGGCGAGAGCCTGACGCTGAATTGCGGCTATGGGCGCGGCTACTCGGTGCTCGACGTCATCGAGGTGGTGAAGCGGATCTCCGGCCGCGACTTCCCGGTGCGGCTCTGCCCGCGGCGCCCCGGCGACCCGGCCCAGATCGTGGCCGAGGCGGGGCTCATCCGGGAGCGGCTGGGCTGGCAGCCGCGCCACGACGATCTCGACGCGATCGTGGGTCAGGCGCTCGCCTGGGAGGATCACCTGACCAAGCGCAACCGGATCTGACCGGGGTGCTGTCGCGGCGGGCCTTGCTTGCGGCCGGTCTGTGCTTTTCGGGCGCAGCACATGCGAAGGAGCGCGCGCGCGCCGACAGCGCGTTCCTGGCCTTCGTCGAAGCCCTGCGCCCCGACGCGGCTGCCCGGGGCGTGACGCCTCAGACCTTCGAGGCCGCCTTCCGCGGGATCGTGGCGCCGGATTCCGCCGTCCTGGCGCGGACACACCGCCAGAGCGAGTTCGTCCGGCCGGTCTGGGATTATCTGGTCGGGGCGGTCTCCGGCGGACGGATCGCCCGAGGCCGTGCGCGCGCCGCCACGCTGGTTACGACGCTCCAGGCGATCGAGGGCCGATACGGCGTGCCAGGCCCCGTGGTGCTGGCCATCTGGGGCGTCGAATCCGATTTCGGCGCCAGCGCCGGCGATGTCCCGACCATCCGCGCCCTGGCGACCCTCGCAGCCGCAGGTCATCGCGGCACCCTGTTCCGGGACGAGCTGCTCGCGGCCCTGACCATCCTGCAGCGGGGCGATGTCACGCCGGACCGGATGAGCGGAAGCTGGGCGGGGGCGATGGGGCAGGTCCAGTTCCTGCCCTCCACCTATCTGGCGCAGGCCGTCGATTTCGACGGGGACGGCCATCGCGACATCTGGGCCAGCGCGCCGGATTCGCTGGCCTCGATCGCGGCCTATCTCAAGGATCTCGGCTGGGATCCGGCCCTGTCCTGGGGTTACGAGGTGCGCCTGCCGGAGGGTTTCGATCTGGCGCGCTACGCGGGCGATCTGGCGGATTTCACCGCGCGGGGCGTCCGGCGGGCGGATGGCGGTCCGCTGCCGTCGCGGGGGCGCGCCAGCCTGTTCCTGCCCGGCGGGCTCGGGGCGCCGGCCTTCCTGATCACCGACAATTTCGAGGTGATCCGGGGCTACAACACCTCGGATTCCTACGCGCTGGCCGTCGGTCATCTCGCCGACAGGCTGGGGGGCGGGCCGCCGCTGGCCGCTCCCTGGCCGGCGGCGCCGGGCCTCGACGGGCCGGGCCTTCGGAAGCTTCAGGTGGGGCTCGCGTCGGCCGGCCTCTACGACGGGCCGACGGATGGCCGCGCCGGGCCCAAACTGCGCGAGGCGGTGCGACGCTATCAGATTCGCGCGGGCCTGCCGGCCGACGGCTACGCCACCGCCACGCTCCTCGCCCATGTCGTGGGCCAGACGGCGCCCCGACCCTGATGCGGTGCGCGCGTTTAGACCCGGAAACGACTTCGCCCTATAGTGGGCTCGTTTCGGACGGCTCCGTTCGACGTGAAGAGTGCGGGATGCGCATGAAAGTCGCTGGTCGGCGCGGCTCAAGACGGCCCGGGCACTTGGGGTTGGTTGCCGCGCTGTGGCTTGTGGGCCTTCCGCTGTTCGGTGCTGCGCCGGCCTTCGCCCAATGGGGCGACGGCTATCAGCAGCCCGGCAACGGCAGCTACTACGAGGCTCCGCCGCGGCGCCGCTCCCGGGACGCGTATTACCGGGATGACGGAACCTACGGGCGGCAGCCCCGCTACGCGCCGCCGCAAGAAGCGCCGCGCCAGTTCTACTGGCCCTGGGAGGACCGCCCGCAACCCGTCGCCCCCCCGCCGGAGCGGACCTATCGGGCGCCGCGTCCCCGCAGTTACGGCCCCGCCGAAACGCAGCGCCCCGCACCGGCGATCAAGCGCCGGGTGCGTCCCGCCCGGGCTCCGACACCGCCGAAACCCGCAATCGCCAAGACCGAGCCGCACGTGCAGATCGCGGTGTTCGGCGATTCGCTCGCAGATCACCTCGCCAAGGGCCTCGACGACGTGTTCGAGGACAATGCCGACGTCGCCGTGATCGACCGCGCCAAGGGCGACAGCGGGCTCGTGCGCAAGGACGTGGTCGACTGGCCGAAGGTGGCGCAGGATTACCTGCAGGCGAACCCGAAGGTCCGCTACGCCCTGGTCATGCTGGGCGCCAACGACCGGCAGCCGATCCGCGATGGCGAGGAGACGGTCGAGCCTCTGACCGATCGCTGGCGTAGCCTGTACCGGGCGCGGGTCGATGCCCTCGTGAAGGTGTTCACCGACCGGAAGCTGCCGCTGGTCTGGGTCGGGCTGCCGCCGATGCAGAGCGAATCCTTGAGCCGCGACCTCGCCTCGATCAACGACATCGTGCGCGACAGCGTGACCAAGGCCGGCGCGACCTATGTCGACATCTGGCCGGGCTTTGTCGACGACCGGGACCGCTACGCCGCCTCGGGACCGGATCCGGAAGGACAGATCGCGAAGCTCCGCACCGCCGACGGCGTCCATTTCACGAAAGCCGGCGATCGGAAGCTCGCGCATTTCGCCGATGTCGAGCTGAAGCGCCTGATGGGCACCGCACCGGCGCAGGCCGATCAGCCGTCCGCCGCCGTGACCCCGAGCGGCGCGCCCGCGGCCGCGGCCCCGAGCCTCGACGGCACCGGGCAGCCCACCGATACGGCGGCGATCGACCGGCAGATCACCGCCATGCTGCCGAGCCTGCCCGAGCCCCCCGGCGTCCCGGCACTGCCCGTAAAGCCCGCGGCCGGACCGGTCGTGCCGCTGAGCCGGACGGAAGTTTCGCCCGGCGGAGCCTTGCTGAATGGTCGCCCGCGCGAGGCGGACAGTTTCGGGACCGTGGAGCGGACGCTGCTGCGCGGGAACGCGCCGATGCCGCAGCCCGGGCGGGCCGACGATTTCCGATGGCCCCCCGGCTGACGCCGGGAGGCTTCGTCGTAGCGTGCACCTATCGCGGCAGGACGCTCGCGCCCATCAGCGTCTCGTCGATGGCCCGGGCCGCCTGCCGACCTTCGCGGATCGCCCATACGACGAGCGATTGACCCCGGCGCATGTCGCCGGCCGCCCAGATCTTCGCGTCGGAGGTGCGGTAATCCTCATCGTTCGCTTCGACGTTGCCGCGCTTGCTCACGCCGATCCCGGATTGCTCCAGAAGGCCCTTCTGGACCGACCCCGCGAAGCCGATCGCCATGAATACGAGATCGGCCGGCAGCACGAACTCGGTGCCGGGGATCGGCTGGCGCTTGGCGTCCACCCGGGCGCAGACGACGCCCGTGAGCTGCCCTTTCTTGTTGCCTTCGAGCCGAAGCGTCGCGGCCTGGAACTCGCGCTCGGCGCCCTCAGCCTGGCTGGAGGAAGTGCGCATCTTGGTCGGCCAGTAGGGCCACACGGTCAGCTTGTCCTCGCGCTCCGGCGGCCGCGGGCGAATATCGAGCTGCGTCACCGACAGGGCGCCCTGCCGGAAGGCGGTGCCGACGCAGTCGGAGGCCGTGTCGCCGCCGCCGATGACCACGACGTTCTTGCCGGAGGCCAGGATCGGCTGCTCGCCGTTGCCGCGCATCGGCTCGGCGCTCACCCGCCGATTGGACTGGACGAGGTAGGGCATTGCGTAGTGGACGCCGTCGAGGTCCTGTCCCGGCAGCTGCGGGTTGCGCGGATCCTCGGCGCCGCCGCAGAACATGACCGCATCGAACTCGGCCTTCAGTTCGTCCACCGACTTCGTTACGCCGATGTTCTGGTTGTAGTGGAAGACCACGCCCTCGGCCTCCATCTGGCGCACGCGCCGGTCGATGTGGCGCTTCTCCATCTTGAAGTCGGGGATGCCGTAGCGCAGCAGACCGCCGGCCTTCGGCTCGCGCTCGAACACGTGGACGTCGTGACCCACCCGGGCGAGCTGCTGGGCCGCCGCCATGCCAGCGGGGCCGGAACCCACGATCGCGACGCGCTTGCCGGTGCGGGTCTGGGCCGGCTCCGGCTTCACCCAGCCCATGTTCCAGGCCCGATCGGCGATCGCCTGCTCGATCGTCTTGATGGCGACCGGCTGGTTCTCGAGATTCAGCGTGCAGGCTTCCTCGCAGGGCGCGGGGCAGATGCGGCCGGTGAACTCGGGAAAATTGTTCGTGGAGTGGAGATTGCGCGAGGCCTCCTCCCAATCCGACTGGAAGACGAGGTCGTTCCAGTCCGGAATCTGGTTGTGGACCGGGCAGCCGGTCGGCCCATGGCAGAACGGGATGCCGCAATCCATGCAGCGCGCGGCCTGTTTCGTCAGGTCGTGCTCGTCGAGCGGCAGCGTGAATTCCCGAAAGTGCCGGACCCGGTCGGCGGCGAGCTGGTACTTCTGCTCCTGCCGGTCGAATTCGAGGAAGCCTGTGATCTTGCCCATCGATCAGTCCAATCGCGCCGCTATGTCTCTCGCCGGATGGCTTTGCCGTATCAAGGAGAACCGCACGGTTAGGACCGCAGCCAGTTCTCGATCGTTAGCCCGCTGATCCGCGCGAACTCCCTCGTGTTGTCGGTTACCAGGACGCTCGCATCGGCGAGCGCCTGCGTTGCGATGAGCAGGTCGTTGGCCCCGACCGGCGTCCCGGCCTGCTCGAGCCCGAGACGCAGCTTTGCGTCGATGCTGTCATGCGGCGGCTGCCAGGGTGTGATCGGGATGGTGTCCAGCACCGCCTCGATCTGCCGCGACAGCCGCTCGGATCCCTTTCGAAGCGCACCGTAGCGGAGTTCGGCCGCAACGATGGCGCTCGTATAAATGCCCGCCTCGCCGATCTCCCGGATCCGCTCCGCCACCGATCCCCGCGGCGACCGGATCAGCGCCGAAAGGATGTTGGTGTCGAGCAGGTAGCGCATTCAGAGCCGGACATCCTCCGGCACTGGATCCGCGATGTCTGGCCACGTCTCATCGAGATCGGCCAGGCCATCGAGGACCGACAGGAGGGACGGACGGCAGACCGGTTCGAGGACGAGCCGCGCCCGGTCCTGCCGCAGCAGCGCCTCCTCGCCGCCGAGCACGAAGCCCGGGGGGATGTCGAGGCGCTGCCCGGTCTCGGTCTCGGTCTTGACGAGGCGAACCCGTGCCACCTGCCCGTCCATCCGTCTCCCCTACTCCGCGGCCACCGGCATCCGCGCCATCTCCATCTCGCGCAGGGCCCGGCGGTACTCCACCGGCATCACCTTCACGAACTTGGTGCGGAAGCCGCTCCAATCGTCGAGGATCGCCTTGGCGCGCGGGCTGCCCGTGTATTTCAGATGGTTGGTGATGAGCTGCGTCAGCCGCTCCTCGTCGTGCCCCGACATGTCGGCCAGGATGTCGACCCGCCCCTTGGTCTCCAGGTCGCCGTCCTGGTGGAAGCGGCGCATCAGGTCGTCCTCCTCCTCGACCGGCTCCAGATCGACCATCGACAGGTTGCAGCGCGCCGAGAACGACCCGTCCTCGTCCAGCACGTAGGCGATGCCGCCCGACATGCCGGCCGCGAAGTTGCGCCCGGTCTCGCCGATCGACACGACCACGCCGCCGGTCATGTACTCGCAGCCATGGTCGCCCATGCCCTCGACCACCGTGATGGCGCCCGAATTGCGCACCGCGAAGCGCTCGCCCGCGGCGCCGCGGATGTAGCACTCGCCCGCGATCGCTCCGTACAGCACGGTGTTGCCGACCATGATGGTCCGGTCAGGGGGCGACTTCAGCGCCTCGCTCGGCCGGATGATCAGCTTGCCGCCCGACAGGCCCTTGCCGACATAGTCGTTGCCGTGGCCGGTGAGTTCGAGCGTCACGCCCGCCGCCGCCCAGGCGCCGAAGCTCTGACCCGCGGTGCCGGCGAGCTTCACCACGATCGTGTCGTCGGGCAGGCCTTCATGGCCGTGCGCCTTCGCCACCGCGCCGGAGAGCATCGCGCCCGCGGCCCGGTCCGAGTTCCGGATCGTGTCGGTGATCACCACCGGCGCGCCGGTCTCGATGGCGTGCTGCGCCTTCTCGATCAGGCGCCGGTCGAGGACCGTGTCGATCGGGTGGTGCTGCACGTCGACGTGGCGGATCGCCGTGCCCTCGGCCACCTTCGGCCGGTGGAACAGCTTGGTGAAGTCGAGCCCGCGCGCCTTCCAGTGGGCGATGGCCTCGACCTTGTCGAGCACGTCGGAACGGCCGACCGCCTCCTCCAGCTTCGTGAAGCCGAGCGAGGCCAGGATCTCCCGGACCTCCTCGGCCACGAAGAAGAAGTAGTTCACCACGTGCTCGGGCGTGCCCTTGAAGCGCTTGCGCAGCACCGGATCCTGGGTGGCGACGCCGACCGGGCAGGTGTTCAGGTGGCACTTGCGCATCATGATGCAGCCGGCCGCGATCAGCGGGGCGGTGGAGAAGCCCATCTGGTCGGCGCCGAGCAGAGCCGCGATGATCACGTCCCGGCCCGTGCGGATGCCGCCATCGGCCTGCAGGGCGACGCGGCCGCGCAGGTTGTTGAGCACCAGCGTCTGCTGCGTCTCGGCGAGCCCGGTCTCCCAGGGTCCGCCCGCGTGCTTGAGCGAGGTCAGCGGCGCCGCACCGGTGCCGCCGTCATAGCCCGAGATCGTGATGTGATCGGCCCGCGCCTTGGCGACGCCGGCCGCCACGGTGCCGACGCCGACCTCCGAGACGAGCTTCACCGACACGTCCGCCGACGGGTTCACGTTCTTCAGGTCGAAGATCAGCTGGGCCAGATCCTCGATCGAGTAGATGTCGTGGTGCGGCGGCGGCGAGATCAGGCCGACGCCCGGGGTGGCGTAGCGGACCTTGGCGATCTTGGCATCGACCTTGTGGCCGGGCAGCTGGCCGCCCTCGCCCGGCTTGGCGCCCTGCGCGACCTTGATCTGCATCATGTCGGAATTGACGAGGTATTCCGTCGTGACGCCGAACCGGCCGGAGGCGACCTGCTTGATCGAGGACCGGCGCGAGCGCCCGTCCGGCAGGGGCTTGAACCGCTCGACTTCCTCACCGCCCTCACCCGAATTCGAGCGGCCGCCGAACGAGTTCAGCGCGATGGCGAGCGTCTCGTGCGCCTCCTTGGAGATGGAGCCGTACGACATCGCGCCCGTGGCGAAGCGCTTGACGATCTCGGAGGCGGGCTCGACCGATTCCAGCGGCACCGGCGCGCGGCCGATCTCGGCCGCCGACTTGATCCGGAACAGGCCGCGCAGGGTCTTGAGCTGGTTCTCCTGACGGTTCACCAGCTGCGCGTATTCCCGGTAGCGCTCGGGCACGTTGAGGCGCACCGCGTGCTGCAGCGTCGCCACCGTGTCGGGCGTCCAGGTGTGGGTCTCGCCGCGGAGCCGATAGGCGTACTCGCCGCCGACATCGAGCGCGTTCCGGTAGACCGGCGCGTCGCCGAAGGCGTCGCGGTGACGGCGGACCGTCTCCTCGGCGATCTCGGCCATGCCGACACCCTCGATGGTCGTCGCCGTGCCGAAGAAATCGCGACCCACGAAGGTCGAGTTCAGGCCGACCGCGTCGAAGATCTGGGCGCCGCAATAGGACTGGTAGGTGGAGATGCCCATCTTGGACATCACCTTCAACAGGCCCTTATCGATCGCCTTGATGTAGCGGTAGATGATCTCGTCGTCGGTGAGGTCCGGCGGGAACTCGTCCTTCATGGCGAGCAGGGTCTCGAAGGCGAGATACGGGTTCACCGCCTCCGCGCCGTAGCCCGCCAGACACGCGAAGTGATGCACCTCGCGCGGCTCGCCCGATTCGACCACGAGGCCGACCGAGGTCCGCAGGCCCTTACGGATCAGGTAATTGTGGACGGAGGCCGTGGCGAGCAGAGCCGGGATCGGAATCCGGTCCGGCCCGACCGCCCGGTCGGTGAGAACGATGATGTTGTAGCCGCCGCGCACCGCCGCCTCGGCGCGGTCGCACAGGCGGTCGAGTGCCCCGTCCATGGCCGCCGCGCCCATCTCGGCCGGGTAGGTCATGTCGAGGGTCTTGGTGTCGAACCGGTCCTCGAAATGGCCGATCGAGCGGATCTTCTCCAGGTCGGCGTTGGTCAGGATCGGCTGCCGGACCTCCAGGCGCTTGCGCCGGGACGCGCCCTCCATGTCGAGCAGGTTCGGCCGCGGCCCGATGAACGAGACGAGGCTCATCACGGCCTCCTCGCGGATCGGGTCGATCGGCGGGTTCGTCACCTGCGCGAAGTTCTGCTTGAAGTAGGTGTAGAGCAGCTTCGACTTCTCGGAGAGGGCCGAGAGCGGCGTATCCGTGCCCATCGAGCCGACCGCCTCCTGACCGGTGACGGCCATAGGCTGCATCAGCAGCTTGAGGTCTTCCTGCGTGTAGCCGAAGGCCTGCTGGCGATCGAGCAGGCTGACATCGCCGCGGGCCTCGCGTGGCTGAACCGGGCGCAGATCCTCCAGCACGATCTGGGTGTTCTTCACCCAGTCGGCATAGGGGTGCGCCGCGGCGAGCTCGCCCTTGATCTCCTCGTCGGAGACGATGCGGCCCTTCTGCAGGTCGATCAGCAGCATCCGGCCCGGCTGGAGCCGCCAGGATTGGACGATCTTCTCGTCCGGGATCGGCAGCGTGCCCATCTCGGAGGCGAGGACCACGAGCCCGTCATCGGTGACGATGTAGCGGGCCGGACGCAGGCCGTTGCGGTCGAGGGTCGCGCCGATCTGGCGGCCGTCCGTGAAGGCCACGGCGGCCGGCCCGTCCCACGGCTCCATCAGGGCGGCGTGATACTCGTAGAAGGCGCGCCGCTCCTCGCTCATCAGCGGGTTGCCGGCCCAGGCCTCCGGGATGAGCATCATCATCGCGTGGGCGAGCGGATAGCCGCCCTGGACGAGGAATTCGAGGGCGTTGTCGAAGCAGGCGGTGTCCGACTGCCCCTCGTAGGAGATCGGCCACAGCTTCGAGATGTCGTTGCCGAACAGGTCGGAATCGACGCTCGCCTGACGGGCCGCCATCCAGTTGACGTTGCCGCGCAGCGTGTTGATCTCGCCGTTATGCGCGACCATCCGGTACGGGTGCGACAGGCGCCAGGTCGGGAAGGTGTTGGTGGCGAAGCGCTGGTGAACGAGGGCGATCGCCGAGACGAAGCGCTCGTCCTTTAGGTCGAGGAAGTAGTTCCCGAGCTGCGTGACCAGCACCATGCCCTTGTAGACGATGGTCCGGCTCGACACGGAGACCGGGTAGAATTCCTTCACCCGCGGGTCGTCGAGGGCGTAGACCTTGTTGGAGATCACCTTGCGGGCGACGTAGACCCGGCGCTCGAACGTGTCCTGGTCGGTCACCGAGGCCGGCCGGCCGATGAAGACCTGCCGGTGGCGCGGCTCGGTCGCCTTCACGGCCTCGCCCAGGTCCTCCGAGTCGACCGGGACGTCGCGCCAGCCGAGCAGCGGCAGACCCTCGGCGGCGAGCGCCGATTCGACGATCTCCTGGATGATCGCCCCCGGCTCCTCGGCCTTGGGTATGAACAGCTGGCCGATCGCGTAGGAACCGGCCGGCGGCAGCTCGAAACCCAGGCGCGAGCATTCCTCGGCGAAGAAGCCGTGCGGGATCTGCGTGAGGATGCCGCAGCCGTCACCCATCTTCGGGTCGGCACCGACGGCGCCCCGGTGATCGAGGTTCTCGAGGATCTTCAGACCCTGCTGGACGATGGCATGGGTGCGACGGTCGTGCATGTCGGCGATGAAGCCGACGCCGCAGGCATCCCGCTCCCGGGCCGGATCATAGGCCCCCTGCTGTTTCGGCAGCGCCGGATCACGGACGAGGAGCGGCGTCGCACCGCCACGGGGAGCGGCAGCCTGGAGCGTGGAAGCGGCAAACGCGTCGGCGGGTCTGCGCTGTGACATGCTTCGATTCGTCCTTCCCTCGACACCGTCCGTTCATGAGCGCCCCGCTCATGACCTTGCGAGCATGTTTCGTGCCCGTGAGCCGTCGGCGCCAGCCATCCCGACCTCATGTCGCAGGCCATCCGGCCGGTCCGAGGGGACACGTCCATCGGCTTGCGTTCATCGAGGACCCGGACCGCTCGATGAGCGGCGCGCTGGCGCGCCCGTATCCGTCTGCCGAAAACCTCGCCCGCGCGCGAGACGGCGACGGCCGGTGCACGGCCGATGGGACAGTTGTGCTGTCCTAAGTCGCGAAATTGCCAGATTGAAATGCTTTCAGCAAGTGACCGCCGGTGAGCCTTGAGCCGGGCACGGACACGAGCGCTGGAACGAGCCGTGGGTCGCCTGTCGGACTGTCCCGTCCAGCCTCCGCAATCTCGCCCGAATCGGACGCTCTACCCGGGGGGCCGAGCACAAGCGGCATGCGGGGCAACGACCCTGCCGGCATGGTCGAGGTCCGGGTTCCACCGGCCCGGACCATGCCGGGACCGGATACTCTGCCGGGTCTCCAACGGGAACGCACCAGAGTGATGATCACGAGCAGGACGGCCGCGCGCCTTCGAATCACGACGACACGGGCCCTCTGCGCCGCGCTCCTGTCCGGCGGCGCGCTGCTGGGCCTCTGCCGCGGCGCCAGCGCGCAATTCGTCTTCGAGGAAGAGGTCGTGCCCCCGCGCGTCGTGGCGTGGCGCCTGGCCGACCAGGGCTTCACCGGCCTGAGCCGCCCGCGCTTCAACGGCCGCGTCTACGTGGTCGAGGCCGTAAGCCCCGCGGGCATGCCGATGCGCCTGTTCGTCGATCCGGGATCCGGTGGGATCATCGGTCGCCAGCGTCTCGGCGCGCCCGACACCTACGCGCGGCTGGAGCGTCCCGCCCCCGGATTCGGCTGGACCGAGGAGGATACCGGACCCCGGCGCGTCCTTCGGCCCCTCCCGGGGGAGGCGGCGCCAGCCCCTCGGCTCGACCGCCATCCGGCCGGTACGGCCGCGCTACCCCAGACCAACCCTGACGGCATCAATCCTGACAGCGTCGGCCGAAGCGCCAAGCCGCGGAAGGTTGTGCGCGCCGTACCGTCACGCAATCCCGAGTCGCGCGCAGCGCACCGGATCTCCCCCGAGGCGCCGGCCCCGAAAATCACTCCCACGGATGCAGCCAAGGTCGAACCGAAGGTCGACACGGCGCCCGAGACCAAGTCGGCGGCCATCGAGAAGGCGCCGCCCGCAAACCCAGCCTCACGTCCGGAAGAGACAGCCAAGCCGGACGCCCACGCCATGGCGGATGCAGCCAAGCCCGCCGCCAAGGAGTGGAAGGATCCGCCAGCCGACAGAAAGCCGGTGCGAGTGATCGGCGGCGCCACCATCGTGCCGGGCCCCTCTGAGAAGGAGCCGGCGGCGGCGCAATAGGGCTTCGGTGCTTCGGGGCGGATGACGGAACCGTCGCGAGGCGCGGGGTCTCCAGCGTCTGGCTTGACCGTCTTGCATCATCCCGCCGCCACGAGCCGCTCCGCCCCCGTGAACACCGTGACCGAGTCGGCCCGCGCGATGGCGCAGAGCGTGATTCCGTGCGCCCGGGCGCGGTCCAGAGCCAGGGAGGTCGGCGCGGAGATCGCCACGATGACGGCGGCGCCGAGACGCGCCGCCTTCTCGACCATCTCGAACGAGCAGCGGCTGGTGATCACGAGGAACCCCTGATCGGCCGGAGTCCCGGACCGGATCAGGGCGCCGATCAGCTTGTCGAGGGCATTGTGGCGCCCGACATCCTCCCGCACGGCCAGGAGTTCCCCGTCGAGCGCCGCCCAGGCGGCGGCATGGACCGCCCGTGTCTCGGTCCCGAGCCGCTGCGCGGCGTCGAGGCTCGCGAGGGCCCGGGCAATCGCCGGCAGCGGGAGCCGGAGATCCGTGACGGCGCGCATCTCCGCCCGCGGCAATTCCGCGAGATCCTCGATGCCGCAGACGCCGCATCCGGTGCGCCCGCTGATCGCGCGCTTGCGGGCGAGGTGCTCGCGCAGCCGTCCCGGGGCCAGCTCGACATGGAGCCGCACCCCGTCCGGACCAACCTCGACCCGCGTTTCGCGGATCTCCCCCGCCCCCTCGACGATCCCTTCGGTGAGACTGAAGCCGTAGGCGAAATCCTCGAGGTCGGCGGGCGTCGCCATCATGACCGCGTGCGGCACACTGCCATAGACGAGGTTGATCGGGGTCTCGACCGCGAGCGCCCGGTCGCCAGGCCGCATCGCATCGCCCGTATAAGCCACGACCTGCATCGGGGCGCTCAGCGAGCAGGGCGGCAGATCAGTGGGGTGAGTCCCGGTGTCCGTCGACATTCAGACCTCCGATGGCGTGGCCCCTAGGTATCGATCGCGGCGCATGAGGCAATGCTTCGGCGGCAAACCCACGCAAGACTGAGGTGAGCCGCGCACAAACCGCCGGAAAGCGCGCGATGCGACGCTTGTGCGGTTGCGCCTTGGCGGTGCTTGTGGTCTGAAGCCCCGGTCGGATAATGCCGGGTGACACAACCGGTACTCCGTCACGTCGGTACAATCTCGCCGTTCTCAGGGATCGGCCGGTCCGACGGGAGCCAACAGCCAGGGGAGCCACGAGAGGCAGATGCGGACGGTGCGGACGATCAACCGGTCACTCTGGAGCCTCGCCGCTCTCGGCGCCCTGCTCTTCCCGACAGTCCACGCCCAGGCCGCCGGCTTCGGCCAGCCTGCGCCCTGGGAGATGAGCCGACAGATTCCGGTCACCGAGAACGCCCGGGACATCCTGAGCTTCGAGACGGGCCTCCATTGGCTGTCTCTGGCCATCTCGGTCTTCGTGCTGGGGCTGATCCTGTGGTGCGTCTTCCGCTTCGGCGAGAAGCGCAACCCCACCCCGTCGCGCACCACCCACAACACCGCCATCGAGGTCGCCTGGACGATCGTTCCGGTGCTGATCCTGGTCGCCGTGGCGATCCCCTCCTTCCGCCTGCTGCGCACGCAGCTCTCGGACCCGAAGGCCGATATGATCGTCAAGGTCATCGGCCACGCGTGGTACTGGTCCTACGAGTATCCGCAGACCGAGGCCGGCGGCGGCTTCGCCTTCGACGCCAACATCGACGAGGACAAGCAGCCGCGCCTGCTCCAGACCGACAACGAGATGGTGGTCCCGGTCGGCAAGATCGTGAAGATCCAGGTCACCGCCGCGGATGTGCTGCATTCCTGGGCCATGCCGTCCTTCGGCTTCAAGATCGATGCCGTTCCGGGCCGCCTGAACCAGATGTGGTTCAAGGCCGAGAAGGAGGGCACGTTCCACGGCCAGTGCTCCGAGCTGTGCGGCCAGCGCCACGCCTACATGCCGATCGTGGTCCGCGTGGTCAGCGAGCAGGCCTATGCCGACTGGCTGAAGGAGGCGAAGACCAAATACGCCCGCATCGACACCGGCACGAGCTTCGCCGAGGCGCGCTGAGCCCCGGCTGACCGAACCGCACCCATCCGATTCACAAGGCACCCGAATCCATGGCTACAGCCGCAGCCCATGCCGAGGCCCACGAGGTCCACGACCACAAGCCGTCGTTCTTCGCCCGCTGGTTCCTGTCGACGAACCACAAGGACATCGGCACGCTCTACCTGCTCTTCGCCTTCTGCGCCGGCATGATCGGCGCGTTCCTCTCCTTCGGCATCCGGATGGAGATGGAGGAGCCCGGCCTGCAGTATTTCTCGAATCCTGCGACCTACAACGTGTTCGTCACGGGCCACGGCCTCATCATGGTGTTCTTCATGGTGATGCCGGCGCTGATCGGCGGCTTCGGCAACTGGTTCGTGCCCCTCATGATCGGCGCGCCCGACATGGCGTTCCCGCGCATGAACAACATCTCGTTCTGGCTGACGGTGGCGGGCTTCTGCTCGCTCCTCTGCTCGCTGTTCGTCGAGGGCGCGCCCGGCGCGTCCGGCGCCGGCACCGGCTGGACCGTCTACCCGCCGCTCTCGACCGCCGGCCATCCCGGCCCGGCCGTCGACTTCGCGATCTTCGCCCTGCACCTCTCCGGCGCGGGCTCGATCCTCGGCGCGATCAACTTCATCACGACCATCCTGAACATGCGCGCCCCGGGCATGACGCTGCACAAGATGCCGCTCTTCGCCTGGGCCGAGCTGGTCACCGCCTTCCTGCTGCTGCTCTCGCTGCCGGTCCTGGCGGGCGCCATCACGATGCTGCTCACCGACCGCAACTTCGGCACGACCTTCTTCGACCCGGCCGGCGGCGGCGATCCGATCCTGTACCAGCACCTGTTCTGGTTCTTCGGTCACCCCGAAGTCTACATCATGATCCTGCCGGCCTTCGGCATCGTGTCGCACATCATCGCCACGTTCTCGCGCAAGCCCGTCTTCGGCTACCTCGCGATGGCCTACGCCATGGTGGCGATCGGCGTCGTCGGCTTCGTCGTGTGGGCACACCACATGTACACGGTCGGCCTGTCGCTGCAGACGCAATCCTACTTCGTGTTCGCCACGATGGTGATCGCGGTGCCGACCGGCGTGAAGATCTTCTCGTGGATCGCCACGATGTGGGGCGGCTCCATCCGCTTCACCGCCGCGATGCACTGGGCGGTGGGCTTCATCTTCCTGTTCACGGTCGGCGGCGTGACCGGCGTCGTGCTCGCCAACTCGGCGGTCGACAAGTACCTGCACGACACCTACTACGTGGTCGCGCACTTCCACTACGTGCTGTCGCTCGGCGCGGTGTTCATCATCTTCGCCGGTGTCTACTACTGGTTCCCGAAGATGACCGGCCGCATCATCCCCGAATGGGCCGGCAAGCTGCACTTCTGGCTGGCCTTCATCGGCGCCAACATCCTGTTCTTCCCGATGCACTTCCTCGGGCTCGCCGGGATGCCGCGCCGCTACGCCGACTATCCGGACGCCTTCGCGGGCTGGCACAAGGTCTCGACCTATGGCGGCCACATCTTCGGGCTCGGCATGTTCGTGTTCGTCATCGGCGTGGTCCTGGCCTTCCGCTCGAAGGAGCGGGCCGCGGACAATCCCTGGGGCGAAGGCGCCACCACCCTCGAATGGACGCTCCCCTCCCCGCCGCCCTTCCACCAGTTCGAGACGCTGCCCCGCATCGTCGACGAGCCGGGCGCACACTGATAGAACACCGCGAGGGCCGCATCCGCGGCCCTCGCCCTTCCCCGGAGGCCGGCGATCCGACCTCCCGGCAAGGGCGAGCGTTGAGGGCGATCCGCACGGGCCGGGGGACCATTCCCGGGCCTCGCCCACGCCAAGCCTTGGAACAAATCGAATTCGAACCCTGACTCGGCCGTGACGCGCGTGGCCGGGCGCCGGCACAGCAGCGGCAGACGCGATGACGAGCCTGACGAACAGCATCGGACGGGACGGCCCGGCCCCCGCCCGCTCGGCGGCCGGCGGGGACGTACCGGATTATTTCGCGCTGCTGAAGCCGCGGGTGATGGTCCTCGTGATCTTCACCGCCCTGGTCGGCATGGTGGTGTCGCAGGGCCATGTGCAGCCGGCGATCGGCGCGATCTCGCTGCTGGCCATCGCGGTGGGTGCCGGCGCCTCGGGCTGCCTCAACATGTGGTGGGATGCCGATATCGACGCCGTGATGACCCGCACGGCGACGCGGCCGATCCCGTCGGGTCGGATCACCTCCGAGGAGGCCCTCGGCTTCGGCCTGTTCCTCTCGGTGGCGTCCGTGCTGGTTCTGGGGCTCGCCGCCAACCTCCTGGCCGCGGCGCTGCTCGCCTTCACCATCGTGTTCTACGCGGTGGTCTATTCGATGTGGCTGAAGCGGGCGACCGCCCAGAACATCGTGATCGGCGGCGCCGCCGGCGCCCTGCCCCCGGTCATCGGTCAGGCGGTCGTGACCGGCTCGGTCGGAATCGAGTCGCTGATCCTGTTCGCCATCATCTTCATCTGGACCCCGCCGCATTTCTGGGCGCTGGCGCTGATCAAGGCGGACGAATACGCCCGCGCCGGCATCCCGATGATGCCGAACGTCGCCGGCCCCGCCTCCACCCGCCGCCAGATCGTCTGGTACTCGCTGTTCCTGGCCCCGCTCGGGCTGGCGCCGGTCGCGCTCGGCTTCGGCGGAATGCTCTACGCGGTGATCGGCACCGTCGGCGGCCTCGGCATGGTGGCGTTCAGCATCCGCGTCCTGCGCAACCGCGAGGGCGAGGCCGAGCGGCGCGCGGCGCTCGGCATGTTCGGCTTCTCGATCCTGTACCTGTTCGCGCTGTTCTCGGCGCTGCTGGCCGAGCAGAGCTTCGGCCTGTTCCGGCCGGTCCTGGGCTGAGCGCCATGCCGGAGCCCGAGATCCAGTATCGGCCGCTCACCCCCGAGGAAGAGAAACGGCGCCGGAAGCGTTCTGTGGCGATCGCCCTGGCGCTCGGGGCCTGGGTCCTGCTGTTCTTCGTGTTGACGATCGTCAAGCTCGGGCCGCAGATCCTCGCCCGGCCGCTCTGAGGAGACCCGCCATGGCCTCTGCGCAACCAAATCCGGGCCGCGGGGCAAACCGCACCGCGCTGGCCTGCGCCGGGCTCGCGGTCGGCATGGTCGGCCTCGCCTTCGCGTCGGTCCCGCTCTACGACGCCTTCTGCAAGGCGACCGGCTATGACGGCACGCCCCGCCAGGGACCGGCGCTTGCAGCCTCCGCGGCCCGGGCCGACGACGGCATGGTGGTCCATTTCGACACCAACGTCGCGCCGGGCCTGCCCTGGAAGTTCGCCCCCGAGACGAACAGCGTCGAGGCCAAGCTCGGCGAGACCAAGACGGTCTTCTTCCGGGTGCAGAACACCGGATCGAAGCCCTCGACGGGGGTCGCCACTTTCAACGTCCAGCCCGGCCTGATGGGCGGCTACTTCGTGAAGATCGCGTGCTTCTGCTTCAACGCGCAGACGCTCCAGCCGGGCGAGACCCTCGACGTGCCGGTGGTCTTCTATGTCGACCCGGCGGTGCGCGACGATTCGAACACCGCGCATCTCTCCGAGATGACGCTGTCCTACACCTACTTCGCCAGCAGGAACGGCGAGCCGGTGACGGGTGCCGTGGCCAACACGGCACCGTCTGGGCAGAAGCGGGGATTCTGATCGCAGGCGCGTGACAAAACAGGCCCGCAGCGACTAAACGTGCAGACAAGCTTGGGCGTGGTCCGTGCCGCGTCCGGCCAAGAGCAAACCACGATAAGAGCAAACAGCCAGCAGCGTCGGGCCGGACGCCGGAAACGGCGCAGGGCGGCGGGTGAGGAGCGACGGGACGATGGCCGAGGCGCACGCCAAGAATCACGACTTTCACATCCTGAACCCGAGTCCGTGGCCGCTGATCGGCGCCTTCTCGGGCTTCCTGATGGCTTTCGGCGCCGTCTTCTGGATGAAGAGCCTGCAGATCGGCACGCTGACGCCGGGTCCCTACATCTTCGGCGCCGGCGCGATCGGCGTCCTCTACACGATGTTCTCGTGGTGGAAGGACGTGGCCCACGAGGCGAATTCCGGCGATCACACCCGCGTCGTCCAGCTCCATCATCGCTACGGCATGATGATGTTCATCGCCTCCGAGGTGATGTTCTTCGTCGCGTGGTTCTGGGCCTATTTCGAGGCCGCCCTCTACACCGCCGACCCGATCCAGGTGTCGCGCGTGGAGTTCACCGGCGGCGTCTGGCCGCCCAAGGGCATCGAGGCCTTCGACCCCTGGCACCTGCCGCTCCTCAACACCCTGATCCTGCTGACTTCGGGGACCACGGTGACCTGGGCGCACCATGCCCTGCTCGAAGGGGATCGCAAGGGCCTGAAATACGGCCTGTGGCTGACGATCATCCTCGGCGTGCTGTTCACCGCCTGCCAGGCCTACGAGTACAGCCATGCCGAGTTCGGCTTCGCGGGCAGCATCTACTCGTCGACCTTCTTCATGGCGACGGGCTTCCACGGCGCCCACGTGATCATCGGCACGATCTTCCTGGCCGTGTGCCTGTTCCGCGCCTATGCGGGCCAGTTCACGCCGCGCCAGCATCTCGGCTTCGAGTTCGCCGCCTGGTACTGGCACTTCGTCGATGTCGTGTGGCTGTTCCTGTTCGCCGCGATCTACGTGTGGGGCTCGGGCGTCTTCCACGGCGGCGCCCACTGAGATCCATCCCGCCTCTGCATGGCGGGCCTGCGAAGGGCGGCTCCGGCCGCCCTTTTTCGTGTGCGGAACCGGCGAATCCCCATATCGAGACCGACGACCCAGAGGCGGCGCGGTCGCGAGCGCCGTGGATCGGTCAGGAGTGACCCCGTGGACCAACGCACCTTCTCGCCGCCGCCCCCGATCCCGACAGGTCTGCGGGGCCGCTGCCCGCGCTGCGGCGAGGGCCACCTGTTCAAGGGTTTCCTGGCCCTGCGCCCGTCCTGCGAAGCCTGCGGCCTCGACTATGCGCATTTCGACTCGGCCGACGGGCCCGCCTTCTTCGTCATGTCGATCGTCGGCCTCGTCGTGGTCGGTCTCGCCCTCTGGCTTGAGATCACCTACGAGCCGCCGATCTGGGTCCACGCCCTCGTGGCGACGACCTTGTCGGTCGGCCTGAGCCTGATCCTCGTCCGGCCGTTGAAGGGCCTGCTGATCGCGCTCCAGTACAGCAACAAGGCCGAGCAGGGACGCTTCAAATCGTGACTGGAGCCGCCGCCCGGGCTGCGTGGCGCGATCTCGTCGCGCCGGGACTCGCCGCGCTGATCGCCCTGGCGATCCTGCTCGGCCTCGGAACCTGGCAGATCGAGCGCAGGGCCTGGAAAGAGGATCTGATCGCCCGCATCGTCCGGCAGACCCAGGCGGAGCCGGTCGCTCCGCCGAAGGCCGCGGATTGGGATCCCGCCCGGGACGAGTTCCGCCATGTGCGCGTTTCCGGCCGCTTCCTCAACGACAAGGAGACCCTCGTGCACGGGCTCGCCCCTGGCGAGACGCCGGGCCGCGCCCTGCAGGGCTATTACGTGCTGACGCCCCTCGTGCGCGACGACGGCGGCGTGGTGCTGATCAACCGCGGCTTCGTACCCACCGAACGCAAGGCCCAGTCCGATCGGCGGGACGGCCTGATCGAGGGTCCGACCACGGTCACCGGCATCCTGCGCGCCAGCGAGGCCCGCGGCCTGTTCGTTCCGGAGCCGGACCCGAAACGCGGCGAGTGGTTCAACCGGGACATCGCCGGCATCGCGGCGGCCCGCGGCCTCCCGGAGGTCGCGCCCTACCTGATCGAGGCCGATTCCACCCCCGGCCAGACCACATGGCCCCGGGGCGGTCAGTTGCGGGTCGATCTGCCCAACAACCACCTGCAATACGCGTTCACGTGGTTCGGCCTCGCCGCCTGCCTCATCGCGGTCTTTTCCGTGTTCGCATGGCGCCGCCTGCACGAGACAGACACGCCCGACACAGCTCAGTAAAGATCCGCTCTGCCGAGGCGTGTACGAAGGACAGCCTCATCTGGGACGGGGCGAAAAAAGCAACGCGTTCCTTTGACGTTCGACCTCCCTAGCGGAATACTTCCCTTTGTCTTGAGCGATTGGCCGCCATCTGGATCATGTATTCAGTTTGCGGCGATCCATCGGGAGGGACGCGGCGCCGGGCGCCGCGCGGTTCAGGGAGCGCCGCATGACCAGCCATCATATCGCGACAACGGAGCGGGAGCCGATCCGCTTCGCCTATTGGGTGCCCAACGTCTCGGGCGGCCTGGTGATCAGCAAGATCCCGCAACGGACGAGCTGGGATGCTGAGTACAATCGGAAGCTTGCGCAGATCGCTGAGCAGTCGGGCTTCGACTACGCGCTGACGCAGATCCGCTTCACGGCCGGCTACGGTGCCGAATACCAGCACGAATCGGTGGCGTTCAGCCACGCCCTGCTGGCCGCCACCACGAGGCTCAAGGTGATCGCCGCGATCCTTCCCGGCCCCTGGAATCCCACGATCGTTGCGAAGCAGGTCGCCACGATCGCGCAGCTCACCGAGAATCGCATCGCCGTGAATATCGTGTCGGGCTGGTTCTCGGGCGAGTTCCGGGCCATCGGCGAGTCCTGGCTCGATCACGATGAGCGCTACCGCCGCTCGGAGGAGTTCATCCGCAGCCTGCGGGGGATCTGGACCCAGGACAACTTCACCTTCCGCGGCGATTTCTATCGCTATAGCGACTACACGTTGAAGCCGAAGCCGGGCCAGCCGCTGCCCGAGATCTTCCAGGGCGGCTCGTCCCGGGCAGCGCGCGACATGGCGGCCCGGGTGTCGGACTGGTACTTCACCAACGGCAACACGCCCGAAAATATCCGCGCCCAGGTCGACGATATCCGCACCAAGGCGGCGCAGAGCGGCAACAACCCGCGCATCGGCGTCAACGCCTTCGTGATCGCCCGCGATACCGAGGAGGAGGCCCGCGCCGTCCTTCAGGAGATCATCGACCATGCCGACGCCGATGCCGTGAAGGCTTTCGGCGACGAGGCGAAAAACGCCGGCAAGGCCTCCCCCGAAGGCGAGGGCAACTGGGCGAAATCCACCTTCGAGGATCTGGTCCAGTACAACGACGGCTTCCGCAGCAATCTGATCGGGACGCCCGATCAGATCGCCGAGCGGATCCTGGATCTCAAGGATGCCGGTGCGGATCTCGCGCTGCTGGGCTTCCTGCATTTCCAGGAAGAGGTCGCGTATTTCGGCACGCACGTGATCCCGCGGGTGCGCGCCCTGGAGGCCGCCCGCGCCCAGCGCGCCCAGGCGGCCTGACAATCCACTGCTCCTTCCCTCTGTTCGTCCGGAGTCTGCCATGAACATCGCCGTCGATGCACGGACCCTCGAACCCCAGGGCGCCCGGGGTGCACCCGGCCCTCAACGACCGCCGACCCAGGCCCATGTCATCGGCGGCGATTCGGAGGCGCTCGATATCGCCCGCCGGCTCGCGGCCGAGTTCCGCGCCGGCGCTTCGGAACGGGATCGCAACGCCGTGCGGCCGCTCGCCGAGCTGGATGCGTTCTCTCAGAGCGGGCTATGGTCGATCAACGTGCCGCGGGCCTTTGGCGGCCCTGAAGTGTCCTATCGGACCCTGGCGCAGGTCATCGCCATCATCGCGGCGGCGGACCCCGCCATCGCGCAGATCGCGCAGAACCATCTCGGCATCGTCGCGGCGATCCGGACCGTATCGGACGACGCGCAGAAGCGGCTGCTGTTCGGGGAGGTCCTGCGGGGCACCCGGTTCGGCAACGCCTTCTCGGAGCGCGGCACGAGGCGGGCGGCCGATTTCGACACGCGCTTCACCGATGCCGGCGACCATGTCGTCGTGCGTGGCCAGAAGTTCTACGCCACCGGCGCGCTCCTCGCCCATCTCGTTCCGATCGTCGCCCTCGATGACGCGGGCCGCGCTTGGTACGCCATCGCCGAGCGGGACGCGCCGGGCCTGACAATCATCGACGATTGGTCGAGCTTCGGTCAGCGCGGCACCGCGAGCGGCACCGTTCTGATCGAGGATGTCCGGGTGCCCAAGACGCATCTGGTCCCGGCCTGGAAGGGCTACGAGGCGCCCACCGCGGACGGCGCCGCGTTCCAGATCATCCAGGCGGCGGTCGATGCCGGGATCGCCCGGGAAGCGCTGGACGACACGATCCGGTTCGTGCGCGAGAAGGCCCGGCCCTGGATCGACAGCGGGCAGGAGCGCGCCAGTGACGATCCCTACACGATCCAGGCGATCGGCGACCTGACCATCCGCCAGCACGCCGCCGAGGCGCTGCTCGACCGGGCGGGGCTCATCCTCGACGCGGCGGTGGCCCGGCCGGATGCCGAGAACGTGGCGGCCGCCCAGCTCGCCGTGGCCGAGGCGAAGGTCCTGACCACCGAGGTTGCGCTCGCTGCCACCAACAAGCTGTTCGAGCTGTCGGGCACCCGCTCGACCCTGGCCGCCGAGAATCTTGACCGCCACTGGCGCAATGCCAGGACCCATACGCTGCACGACCCGGTCCGGTGGAAATACGCCATTATCGGCAACCACGCGCTGAACGGCGTCAACCCGCCGCTCCACGCCTGGAGCTGACTCCCGGAGCGGATCGCCGGGTCAGAGCACCGGCACGCCGCGGGCCTTGGCCTGCTCGCCGGGCTCGACATGGATCGTCACCACCGCCCCGGGGATGGTCGTCTCCAGGGCGTTCTCCAGACGGTCGCAGATCGCGTGAGACTCCTCGACGCTCATCACGCCGGGGACGACGAGATGAAAATCGATGAACGTCGCCTGCCCGGCCGCCCGGGTGCGCACGTCGTGGGCCTCCAAGGCCCCTTCGCCGTGCTCCGAGATCAGGGATCGGATCTGGGCCACCATCTCGTGCGGTGCGGCGCGGTCCATGAGGCCGTCGACCGATTCGCGCACCATCCGGTAGCCGGACCAGAGGATGTTGAGCGCCACCAGCCCAGCCACGATCGGATCGAGGACCGGATAGCCCGTCACCAGCACGGCACCCACCCCGACGAGGACGCCGCAGGACGTGACGACATCGGCGAAGACGTGCCGCGCGTCGGCGATCAGGGCCGGCGAGCGCCACCGCTGACCCCACCGCATCAGGGCCATGGCCCAGGCCGCGTTGATGATGCCGGCCACGACATTGATCGCCACGCCGAGGGCCGGGGCGTCGAGGGGCTTGGGGGCGAGCACGCCGTGATACGCATCGCGCAGGATCATGAGCGCCGCCACGATGATCAGCGCGCCCTCGATCACCGCGGAGAAGAACTCGGCCTTGTGGTGTCCGTAGGGGTGGTCCTCGTCGGCGGGCCGCGCTGCGACGCGGAGCGCCATGAAGGCGCCGATCGCCGCCACCACGTTGATGATGCTCTCCAGCGCGTCCGAGTACAGCGCGAGGCTGCCGGTGAGCCATGCGGCGTAGAACTTGAGGGCCGTGACGGCGAGGCCGATGGCGGCGCTGAAGAGTGCGGCTTTCTGGGTGCGGTCCATGGTCGGCGCCGAATGAGAGTCGGCGCGCCCTTACGGCATGAACCTTGGCCCAGGCCACGGCAAAGGTTCGACGCTCCCGAAAAGGTCTTAGCCTCGGCTAAATCTCAGCCGGACCGGCAGTGTCTCCACGGGCGGCCTCGCGCTGGCGATTCAGCGCGGCCTTGGCCCGGGCAGACTCGGCCTTCCGCAGATAGAGGCGGCGCTGCCATGCGAAGCTCGTGGTCGCGGCCAGGGTTTCCAGGCGCGCGGCCTCGCGCTCCCAGTAGCCCAGCAACTGGCCATCCAGGGTCACGCGCCGGGGGCGGCCGAGGGCAGCCACGGCGCGCTATGCCCGATTGGCGGGCGGCTCGCCCGTCTCGGTGACGACCAGCGCGTCCGGCTCCCCGCGGAAGCTGCCAAGGCCTGCATCCGGCACCGGGACCGCCGGGCTGCCGAAGGGCTGGCTCGGATAGGCTTCCTCGAACTTCGCCCGGGCCGCGTCGGCATCCGCGGCCTTCAGGACGATCTCGGGTTTCCCCGGCAGGGGCCAGCGCGGATCGGCTTCATCGCGGGGGCGGACAGCGTACCAGGGCATCGGTGAAGCCTCTCGCGTCTCGGTGACGCGGAAAACGGGTACGCCTCCCGCGGGTTCCGCGGTTGAAACCGGTTGCGGTTCCGTGCAGGCAGCCGGCAATGCGCGTGGACCTCTTCGATTTCGACCTGCCCGAGACCAGCATCGCCCTGCGCCCGGCCGAGCCGCGGGATGCCGGGCGGCTGCTCGTGGTGCGACCGGGCGCGGCGCTCGCCGACCGGACTGTCCGTGACCTGCCGGGCGCCCTGCGGGCCGGCGACGCTTTGGTGTTCAACGACACGCGGGTCATCCCGGCCCGACTCCACGGCGTGCGGACGCGGCCGGGCGCGCCCGGGCAGCGCACCGAGGCGATGCTGCATCTGCGCGAGGGGCCGGCGCGCTGGCGCGCCTTCGGCCGTCCGGCCAAGCGGCTCGCCCCCGGCGACACGCTGCGCTTCGGCGACCTGACCGCCACCGTGGCCGGGAAGGGCGAGGCCGGCGAGATCGTGCTCGACTTCGACCGGGCCGGACCCGAGCTCGACGCCGCCATCGCGGCCGAGGGTGCCCTGCCGCTGCCCCCCTACATCGCCGGCAAGCGCGCGGCCGACGCCCGGGACGCTACGGACTACCAGACGATCTATGCCCGCAACCCCGGCGCCGTCGCGGCCCCCACGGCGGGCCTGCATTTTTCGGAAGGGCTGCTCGCGGATCTCGATGCCGCCGGGCTGCGGCGCCACCACGTCACCCTGCATGTCGGGGCCGGCACCTTCCTGCCGGTGAAGGCCGAGGATACGGAGGGCCACCGGATGCACGCGGAGATCGGCATCCTGGATGCGGCGACCGCCGATGCGCTCAACGCGACCCGCGCCGCCGGCGGCCGGATCGTCGCGGTGGGCACCACCGCCCTGCGCCTGTTGGAGAGCGCCGCGAGCCCGGACGGTCGGCTCGCCGCCTTCTCGGGGCCGACCGACATCTTCATCACCCCGGGCTACCGCTTCCGGGCGGTCGATGCGCTGGTGACGAATTTCCACCTGCCACGCTCGACATTGTTCATGCTGGTCTCGGCCTTTTCGGGGCTCGACACGATGCGGGCCGCCTACGCGCACGCGATCCAGGCGGGTTATCGATTCTACTCCTACGGCGATGCCAGCCTGCTCTTCCCCGGCCCCGGTGCGGACCTGTCATGACCGATCCCCTCCCCTTCGGCTTCACCCTGCTGGCGCAGGACGGCACGGCCCGCACCGGGACGATCACGACGCATCGCGGCGCGATCCGGACGCCGGCCTTCATGCCGGTCGGCACTGCCGCGACCGTCAAGGCGATGTACCCGCAACAGGTCCGCGACCTCGGCGCCGACGTGGTCCTGGGCAACACCTACCACCTGATGCTGCGCCCTGGCCCCGAGCGGATGGCCCGCCTCGGCGGGCTGCACCGCTTCATGAACTGGGACCGGCCGATCCTGACCGATTCCGGCGGCTTCCAGGTGATGTCGCTTTCGGCCCTGCGAAAAATTGACGAGCAGGGCGTGACCTTCCGCTCGCATATCGATGGGACGGCGCATCACATGAGCCCGGAGCGCTCCATCGAGATCCAGGGGCTGCTCGGCTCCGACATCCAGATGCAGCTCGACGAATGCGTGCGCCTTCCGGCCGACCACACGGCGATCGAGAAGGCGATGCACCTGTCCCTGCGCTGGGCCGAGCGCTGCCGGGTCGCCTTCGGCGAGCAGCCCGAGCGGGCGCTGTTCGGGATCGTACAGGGCGGCGATGTCCCGGATCTGCGGGTCGAAAGCGCCCGCGAGCTGGCCGGCCTCGACCTAAAGGGCTACGCGGTCGGCGGCCTCGCCGTCGGCGAGCCGCAGGCGGTGATGTTTTCGATGATCGAGACGGTGGAGCCGCACCTGCCCTCCGCCAAGCCCCGCTACCTGATGGGCGTCGGCACCCCCGATGACATCCTGGGTGCGGTGGCCCGCGGCATCGACATGTTCGACTGCGTGATGCCGACCCGTGCCGGCCGCCACGGCCTCGCCTATACTCGCCACGGCCGGATCAACCTGCGCAATGCCCGCCATGCCGAGGACACGGCGCCGCTCGACGAGGCCTCGACCTGCCCGGCGACGCGGGATTATTCGCGCGCCTATCTGCATCATCTCGTCCGCTCGAACGAGATCCTCGGGATGATGCTGCTGACCTGGAACAATCTCGCCTACTACCAGGATCTGATGGCCGGCGCCCGGGCGGCGATCCGGGAGGGGCGTTACGCCGACTATTGCAGCGAGACCCGCGCGGGCTGGGCGCGGGCTGAGGCCGCCGCCACGTGAGCCTGCCTCAGGGGTGGGCCAGCACCCGGTAGGTGCCGGCCGGATCGTCCGCGCCGGTCGCCACCGCTTCCTTCAGGTCGGCGACGATCCGGGCCGCCACCGGCAGGCGGTAATGCAGCGCGTCCCAGTAATTCGCGTCCTGGCGGGTGAGCGGCGAGGCGATGCGGAAATCCACCACCGTGGCGCCGTGGCGGGCGCCGATCGCGGCGACGCGGCTCTTGCAGGCTGCCTCGCGCCGGCCCTGTGCCGTGCCGGGCGCGCCCTGTGCAGCGGCATGGACCGGGGTGAAGACGAGGAGCTTCAGGGCAGCGGCCGGAACGCGATTCAGGAGATCGTCGAGCCGGGCGAGCGCCGGCATGGGTGCGTCCTCCGAATCGGCGGCGGCCGTTGGATCGGCAGCGCCCGCGCGGATATGGGCGCGCGCGCGCTCCGGATCGTAGCGATCCTCCGGCGGGGTGAAGACCGCGTAGCCGTCCCGCCGCATCCGCGGCTGCTCCAAACCCAGCCGCGCGAGCCCGACCTGCGCGGCCACCGTGACGGAGCGCAGGTTCACCTGCCGCAGCACGCCCCAGGGCGCGCCTTCCGCGTAGAGCCAGTCCGGGAAGGCGTTGGCCGTGCGGGCGGGGGGATCGGCCGAACACCACGTCGCGTCGAGCCCGAACAGGACCGCGCGCACGCGATGATGCGCGAGGAAAAGCTTGGCCAAGCGAATCTGCTCGTCCGGCGTCGCGGCGTTCACGGCGAGATTCGCGAACCGGACGTCGAAGGCCGCGTCGAGGGCGTTCGGATCGAGCAGGCGGGCCGTCGAGGTGCCGAACACTGCTGCATCGAACGCCCCGCCCCGGGCGATCTGGGGATAGGACAGGCGCTGATTGGCGTCCATGATCGGCCCCGGGGGATGTCCGGGCGCGGCCCGCAGGCCGTAGGGATCGAGCAGGGCGACGAAGGCGATGATCGCGATGCCGATGAGGGCCGTCGCGGCGATGAGGCTGCGCGCGAAGGTGCGCCACGCTCGGGCCGCCGCTTCGTGAGATGACCATTCCGGCGATCGCGATGCCATGGACGGCGCTCTCGCTCCTCCGGCCGATGATCCTGCCTGAGGGGCCGAGCCCCAGCAACGCGATTGCGGTCCGGGCGGCTCAGGCAGGGATGGATTGCGTCTCGGAGAGACTGGTCGAAGCGGCAGAATTTGAATCTGCGCCCCCATGTCCAGGACGGGTACGCCACGCTCTCGTAGGGCCGCTTTCCCTCTGTGACAACCTTGCCCGTCGTCAGCGGGCCGCCATCGTCCGCGATCCGTGGCCCGACCAGACCGCCGATAGGCCCCGGTAATCGGGCGTTACGCACGGTCAAGCGCTCCGGTGCCAGTTCGGTGTGTCCGCCCCGGGGGCGGACTTTCCATCTCGCCATCTGCGAGATCTGACCTGTGCCGGCCTTGCGGAAGCTGTGTTTCGGCTCTCGAAAATCGACCTACAGAGCAGAGGTTCGAGCTTACGCGGGATGTGGCCAAACGCGCCTGGTCCGTTCCGGAGGAAAGCGGCGTGAAAAGCAGACGGCTTCCTGCAGATCCAGACCCGACAGATTCCGCGCCATCATGATCGTCCGTAGGCGTTCGTCAATTGCGTGCCAGCCAACCGCTACCGATCGACAAATTATTCGGGCAGAACGACACGGATACGATTGCGAAATTCAGGCCAGAGCATCGGTGATGCCATCGATCAGATTAACATTCAGCAGAAATTCTGGCGGAAAGTCCGTTCGCACCATTGGCTCACGTTGAATGTCACGCTGCAACGCCTCAGCTTCCGCACGCCGCGCGACAATTGCATCGCCGATCGAGACGGCGCTGAAGATGATCGGTGAACCGCCCTGCACCTGAGCCAGCCGCCCGAGGTCGGGGCCGATCACCGTGGCGATCTTCGGGTAGCCCCCGGTCGATTGACGGTCGGCCATGAGGATGATCGGCAGGCCGTTACCCGGGACCTGGATCGCCCCCATCGCCACGCCGTCCGACACGATGTCGTGGCCCTTCGTATGGGTGAGCGGACGGCCATCCAGGAAGCAGGCCATGCGGTCGCCCCGGGGGGAGACCGTCCACGACCGTTCCAGGAAAGCAGCGATCTGGTCGGAGGCGAAGTAATCGTCCTGCGGCCCGAGGACGACACGGATCAGGGACGGGTCTCGCGCGAGCCACGGAGCGAGGAGGCGCTGGGGGGCGCCATCGCCCATCCGGGCCTCGGCGACGGGGATCCGATCGCCCGCCCGAAGCCCGCGCCCTCCGAGGCCGCCGAGGGCCGAACGGGTATGGGTGGCGGTCGAGCCGAGGACCGGAGCCACGTCGATCCGTCCCGCTACGGCGAGGTAGCCCCAGGCCCCGGTGCTCCCCGCGCGGATGGCGAGTCTTTGGCCCGGCTCCAGGGTCAGCGCGCAAGCGGTCGGAAGAGCCTCCCCGTCAAGGGTCGCGCGGAAGCCCGCCGAGATCAGTGCGAGGCCGAGCGGACCTTCCGGCGCGCTGGCGGTGAGCCCACCGGTCGAAACTTCGATGGCCGTCGCATGGAGGGGATTGCCCACCGTGCGGTTAGCGGTGGCGAACATCAGCGGGTCCATCGGCCCGGCGGCAGTGATGCCGAAGCGGAGGTAGCCGTGCCGTCCCCCGTCCTGGAGGGTGACGCCCGGCCCGGCGTCATCGATTGCGAGCACGCGCACCTAATGTACCTCCTCGCGCCGTGCGACCCGCTCGCCCGCGGCCTCCCGGATAGCGAGGCTGGCGAAACTCGCGGCATCGATCGCCTCGAACCGGATCTCGTCGCCGGGGCTCACGAAGAAGCTCTCCGTCCGCTCGGGGGCGTAGAGCTTCGACGGTGTGGCGCCGAGGACGTACCAGCCGGTCGGCATCGGCACGGTGGCTACTGCCGCGAGGCCGCCGCCGATCATCACGGCGTTGGTCGGATGGGGCGGGCGCGGGCTCGGCCGGCGGGGCACGGCCAGAACCTCCGGCAGGCCGCCGAGATAGGCGAAGCCCGGCGCGAAGCCGTACATGTAGACCCGGTAGGTCCCGCCGGTATGGAGGGCCGCGACCCGATCCACCGTCTGCCCGATGAGATCGGCCACCGCCGCCAGATCCTCGCCGTGGGGGGCCTCGTAGCAGCACGGCAGGATCCACCGGGCCGGGGTGGTGGCCCGTGCCGTGTCCCCGCCGGTCAGGTCGCGGACATGCCCGGCCAGGGTCTCCCGGTCGAGGATCAGCGGGTCGTAATGGATCATCAGGGAGCGGTATGTCGGTACCGTCTCGGTGAGGCCCGCCGGACGGTTGGCGGCAAGCGCATCGTCGAGGGCGAGAACCCGGTCGCTGATCGACGGATCGACCATGGTGCCGAATTCGACGACGAGCGCCGCCTCGCCCGCATCCAGGAGGCGTGGCGTTCCATTCTCGGTCATCGTCAGCCCGTCGCGAACTCTGTATTGAGGCGATCCGTGACGAGCATGCAGCCGGGAGCATGGGTGATCGCGAAGTCCGGCCGTGCCGCCGCGATCACCGATTGCGGGGTGACGCCGCAGGCCCAGAAGACGGGGATCTCATCCGGCCCGACCGGCACGGGATCCCCGTAATCGACGCGGTCCAGATCGTCGATTCCGATGAGATCCGGCCGCGCGAGGTGGACGGGAGCCCCGTGGACGCGTGGATAGCGACTGGTGACCTCGACCGCCCGGATCGCCTGCGCAGGCGTCAGCGGGCGCATGGACACGACCATCGGCCCCGCGAACGGGCCAGCGGGCCGACACGCGATATTGGTGCGGTACATGGCGACGTGCGTCCCCCGCTCGACATGGCGCAGCGGCAGGCCCGCTTCGGTCATCGCGGCCTCGAACGAGAACGAGCAGCCGATGACGAAGGCGACGAGGTCGTCACGCCAGAGGTCCACGACGTCCGGCCGCTCCTCGACCATCTCGCCGCCGCGCCAGACGCGGTACATCGGGATGTCGGTCGCGATGTCGAGATCGAGCCCGAGTTCGGGGATCTCGCGGCGACCCGGCTTGGACTCGCCGATGATCGGGCAGGATTTGGGATTGCGTTCGGCGAACAGACGAAAATCGTCAGCCAGCCGTTCGGGAAAGACCGCGAGATTGCCCTGAACATAGCCATCGGCCATGCCGGCCGTGCAGCCGTTGAGGTCTCCGCCCCGCGAGGCGAGGCGGATGGCGAGGCCTGTCGCGGATGTCAAACTGGCCGATACGAGTGCGGAGTCCGACGCCATCGTCCCCTCGTCTGCTTGATGTCCCGTCTGGTTTAACGGCAGAGGAGATGACGACAAATTATCACTCGTCATGGATTTCCATGCCCGGGGTTCATAGCGATCCAGTCCGCAGCGACCTCCAGGGCGATCTGGGTCGCTGCGGCGCTCAACCCCTGATCGGGAGCATTCTCGTAGGCTGCCACGAAGGTGACGTCCGGCAGGCGGACCCTGGCGTCGAGCACCCGCAACTGCCCCCTGTCGATCTCAGATCGAACGACCTCGGCGGGGATCGCGCCGATTCCCGTCCCTTCGATCGCCATGCGGATGATCGCCGACAGGGACGCGCTCGTGTAGAGGCGTAGCGGCGGCAGGTCCGCCTGGGCGAGCAGGTCCCGCAGATGCGTGTGGGGCATCGTGTTGGGCGGGAAGGTGATGATCGGGTGTCGCGTGAGGTCGGCCAGATCGACCGGGCCGGCGGCGATGGGAAGGCGCGGCGACGCGATCCAGGCCGTGGAGAAGCGTCCGAGGGGCACGTTGACGAGGCGGGGCGTCGTGACCGGCCCGACCAGGAAGGCTAGGTCGAGGTCCCGTCGCAGCAAGGCGTCGCGCATGGCGGGCGAGATGTCCACCGAAAGGTCGATGGCGACGCCGGGATAGGTCCGCCCCATCCGGTCGATGAACGCGGTCAGCCACGTGTGGACGATCGTCTCCGACACGCCGAGGCGCAAGCTGCCGCTCTGGGTGGCCGGGACCGTCATGGCGCCCACCATCTCGCCATGCAGGCGCAGGAGGCGCTCGGCGTAGCCCAGCAGTTCATGCCCCTTGGGCGAGAGGCTCAAGTGGCGTGTCCCCCGGTTAATGAGCGTCAGCCCGAAGGCCCGTTCCAGCGCGGCGATCCGGTGGGACACCGCCGGCTGCGTCGTGTTGAGGTGCTCGGCGGCCCGGCTGAAACTGCCGAGCGTCGCCGTCCAATAGAAGATCTGGATCGTTTTCAGATCCGGGATCGGGTCGGCCATGTCTCAAGGTCCGGAAGCGCAACGATGACCGCTGCCCGAAGCGCCGGTTACGAATCTTGCGGTCCCGGCCGTGTAAAGATCGTCCCGGGGGCCAGAGCTCGCATCAGAGCTTCGATGATGTGACCGTAACGGGTCTTCACGGGATGGGTCAGCACGATCCGGCGGGCATAGGCCGGATCGGCGACCCTGATCTTCCGGCAGGACGGGACATCCGGCCAAGGGGGCGCCCAGTCGGGCACCAGGGTCGCGCCCGCGCCCCGTTCGACGAGCAGGGCGATCGCTTCCAGGGCGTCGAGGGAGCAGAGTTCCCGCGTCGGGATGCGCTTGTCGCGCAGGTAGGCATCGCAGAGGCGGCCGCCCCAGGAAAGCGCGTCGTAGCGGATGAACCGTTCCGTCGCGAGGATCCGGCGGATCGCGCCCTCGGTATCCGAGCTTTCCCCCGCCAAGTGCCCGGGAAACAGGCAGATCAGCGGCTCGACCCGGAGGAGACGGGCTTGCACCGTCTTCGGCAGCGTGAAGGGAGGCGCGGCCGAGATCACCGCGTCGTACTGTCCGTCCATCAACCCCTCGTGCAGCTGGGCCGAGGAACCGGGGGAGATCTTCAGGTCCAGGGCCGGGTGTTCGGTGGCCCAGCGGCCAATCACATCCGGGAGCAGCCCGGTGAGCGCGGTGGAGATGGCTCCGATCCTGAGCGTTCCCACCAGTGCGTCGCTGACGCTCGCCGACGCATCGGCCTTCAGGGCGCGGACGTCGTCGAGGATGCGTCGCACCTGCTCCAGGAGGCGGTCACCGACGGGCGTGATCTTCATCTCGCGCCCGATGCGGGTCACGAGCTCGATGCTCAGCTCGTCCTCCAGGGCCTGGAGCCGCTGGGTTACGCTCGTCGCGGTCAGCCCTTGAGCGCGGGCCGCTGCGGCGACGGATCCCCGTTCGGCGACAGCCACGAAGGTTTCGAGGAAACGCGTCTCCAAACCAAGTCTCCGCCTCGTTCTGAAGGTGCCGGAACCAAGCTAATCACGCGCGTATCCCGCGTCTACACATCGGACGGTCGATACGACGCGTCGCGCGGTTCCTTCGGCCGGGGCACCGACGGGCCCGTCCGGCGGCACCGAACGGAGACTTGACCATGCGCAGCTTTTTCCACTTGGCCTACAACGTCCGCGACCTCGACGAAACGCGGCGCTTCTACGGTGACGTCCTCGGATGCAAGGAAGGCCGCAGCGCGCCCACCTGGGTCGATTTCGATTTCTTCGGTCACGAGATCTCGCTCCATCTCGGCGAGCCGTTCGCCGTGGCGAACACGGGACGGGTGGGAGACCACCTCGTCCCGATGCCGCATCTGGGCGTTGCCCTGCAGCTCGATGACTGGAAAGACCTCGCGGCACGCCTGAAGGACAAGGGCGTCGCCTTCGTGCTGGAGCCGATGGCCCGCTTCGAAGGCCAGCCCGGCGAGCAGTGGACGATGTTCTTCTACGATCCGTCCGGCAACCCGATCGAGATCAAGGGCTTCCGGTCCCTCGACACCCTGTTCGCCGCACACTGACCGTCCCCACCGCTGCGGCCCCAGGTCGTTTCCATCCTGACGATGAGATCGCGCGCCGATTGCTATCGATCGGCGTGCGATTTTGCTATTCGTAAAACGACCAACCAATAAAAACGGCAGATTATCGCTCATTCCGCCATGAATGGCATGGATGTTGCTGACGATACACTGACCGAAGCGGACGGATGTCCTCACGCGGGGAGAAGGACGACATGATTTCTGCGAGCGCGCAGCCTGCGATAACCGTCACGGCCGAAACCGCGAGCGCTCCCTATCGCAAAGCGACCCTGCGGCTCATTCCGTTGCTGATGCTGTGCTACGTCGCGGCGTTCCTGGACCGCGTGAATGTCGGGTTTGCCAAGCTGACGATGCTCGGGGATCTCGGCTTCAGCGAGGCTGCCTACGGATTCGGCGCCGGCCTCTTCTTCTTCGGCTACTTCCTCTTTGAAACCCCGAGTAATCTGCTGATGCACCGCATCGGCGCGCGGCTCACCCTGTCCCGGATCATGATCCTCTGGGGGCTCATCTCCGCAGCGTTCGCTTTCGTCCAGACCGAGTGGCACTTTTACACGCTCCGGTTCCTCCTCGGAGCGGCCGAAGCGGGCTTCTATCCGGGCGTCATCCTCTACCTGACCTACTGGTTCCCGGCCGTGCGGCGGGCCCGCGTCGTCGCCCTGTTCATCTGTGCCATCCCCCTCGCGGGACTGATCGGCGGCCCCTTGTCCGGCACGATCCTGGCGATGTCTCACGACGCCGCGGGCCTGCGCGGCTGGCAATGGCTGTTCCTGATCGAGGCCCTCCCATCCCTGATCCTGGGACTCGTGATTCTCGTCTGCCTCGACGACAGCCCCGCCAAGGCGCGGTGGCTGACGGCAGACGAGAAGGCGCTCATCGAGAACGACCTCCGCGCCGACGTCGCGGCCCCGTCCGAGACAGCAGGTCTGTCGGGGGTCGTGTCAGGCATCGTCGCCCTGCTCTCGATCATCGCCTTCTGCCAAGCGATCGGGCAATATGGGCTTTCCTTCTGGTTGCCGACGCTCATCGCACAGGCCGGCGTCAAGGGTCCCCTCGCCATCGGCCTGTTCAGCGCCATCCCGTTCGGCGTGGCGATCGTGGGCATGCTCCTGACCGCACGGAGTTCGGACCGTCGGAACGAGCGTCGCTGGCATCTCGTCACGTCGTTCCTGGTGGGAGCCTTCGGCCTCGCCGCGAGCACGCTCTTCGCCGGCGACGTGGCGGCCTCGCTCATAGCCCTCTGCGTGGCGGCGGCGGGCTGCTATACGGTGACAGCCCTGTTCTGGATCCTGCCGCCGCTCTTCCTCACGGGTGTCGAGGCCGCCGCCGGCATCGCCATCATCAACTCGGTGGGGGCGATTGCCGGCTTCGTGAGCCCCTTCGCCGTGGGCTGGATCCGGGAAACGACGCAGAGCACCAATGGCGGCATGCTGGCGACGAGCGCCTTCATGATCCTCGGCGCCATGCTCACGACGCTATTGCCGACGTGGAAGGGCGGGCGACGCTGAGCGGTTGGGCATTTTCCGCCTTTGTGGATGCCGGTTCGGCGCTGGAAAGCGCGGCCCGGACCACGAACGAGGGTGTTTGTGTCATGACGCGAGGCGTTGCCGGACTGCCATTCCGGCCGGGCGGTGAACCGGTCACGCCTCGCCTCGATCAGTGTCCGATCGACCGTGAAGCGCTGGCGGGTCACAGCCGCGAGCCGACCCGGCACGAGCCCGGGGCCATCGCGGTAGAAGACGATTGAGGCGCCTGTCTTGACGCAGGCCTGCGCGCGGATGTCGACAGACCGGATCATGACGTTACGCGCCGTGCAGGCGAATTCGAGCCCACTGGCGAGGGGGCCTCTGCCGCTCACGCCCACCGATGCCGTCATCCGTATCGACTGATCTCCGTGAGCGCGTTGTCGCAGCCCTCGTCGAGGGAGCATCCTGTCATGCCTCGGTGGCTCGGCTCCGGCTGCAGGGGCAGATCGCTCCGCGTGCCAGGGCGTCACCCGTACAAATGGCTTGTCTAAGCGGCCGACCAAGAACGCAAAGACGTGAAGGCGGCCCGCCAAGGCTAGCGCGCATTCTGGTGGGCGTCCATCCGAGGTTTCCGGTCCGGGGTTGCAGGCTTCGCAATCACAGCCTCGCTCGACACCCTCGGATGGACCACCTCCATAGCAATGACACCGAGTCTAGAGCGTATTATTGACTGCTAGCCCTAGATTTTTGGGCAGGGACCTATGAGGATGCTCGAACATCATGGTTTCAAAAGGTCGAGACCTTTTGCGGGTGCAGGGCGGAGCCCTGCGAACAGCCAGGGCTTCGCCCTGGCGACCCACCAAAGGGCTTTAGCCCTTTGGAAACTTTCGATCGAAGCCCAAACGACCGGTAGTGAGAAGCCGTTACAGGATAAAACTCAATAACACGCTCTAGCCCGGGCCGGGACCGGTTCGTACCGATCAGGCCGTAGTCCGTGTGGATCCGTTCCGGCGCGACCCCAAGCACTTTCAGCTCGGCGCGCTGGACCGCGAGGTTCTGCTTGTCGGTCGAGCAGCGGGCGTAGCCGATCCGGACTCGTAGTCACGGACCCGAGTGTGCGAGTGAGGCTCCATACTGGAAGGAGTAGCGTACAGCTCTCATGAGACCGGCGACCTCCCTGGGCGGCCAGGAACCGCGGCAGCCCCATAAGAATGTCAGTAGCGCGATCCCGGGGCGGGTGTGCTGAGCGGTTTTGGCCGTTCGCAGCCCGTCTGCTGCCGCGCTCGGGACGCATGTCAGCGGACGATGGTGCGGCTTTGATCATGATCTCACGGAAGCGTTGATCTAACGCATGGCCCTTTAAACAGCCCAGACGCAGTCAGGAGGTACGCTCGATCAAGAGTGACCCAAACGATGATGACAGCGGTCACACCCTCACGCGAGATGGGATGCTCCCACGTTGCCGTTTGGATGCTGTGGCTTCGGGGATGGTTGGCTCTTTTGCCAATGGCCTGCTTGTGCGCGGGACTCTTGGGACGGGGGTTGGGTCATCCTGAGATCGCCACGTGGGCGTGGACGATTGCCACCCTAACCGTCACCGGACTTCTACTGGCTCAAATCGCGACGCGCTTGAAAAAAGGAGACGTCGGCCTCGATCTCGTGGCCCTGCTCTCGATGGGCGGCGCGCTCGTCCTGTCACAGCCGCTGGCTGGCGCCGTCATCGCCCTGATGTACGCGGGCGGCCAGTCTCTAGAAGCTTACGCGTCCGGCCGCGCCGGCAGGGCCATGACGGCGCTGATCGCGCGCCAGCCGCGCACCGCCCTCCGCGAGGACGGCAACGCGTTGATCGATGTGCCCGTCGCGGCGCTAGTCCCAGGAGACCGCATCCTGGTGCGCGTCGGAGACGTCCTGCCGGTGGACGGTCGTGTCACCGCGGGCCGAGCCGTGCTCGACCGGTCGAGCCTGACCGGCGAGGCGCTGCCCGTCACCGCCCTCGCGAACGAGCCCGTGCTGAGCGGGACCGTGAACGTGGGCACGCCGTTCACGCTGCTTACGGAGCGGCCCGCGGCCGAGAGCACGTATGCCGGGATCGTCCGGCTCGTGGAGGCGGCGCAAGCCCGGAAGGCGCCGATGGCACGCCTAGCAGACCAGTACGGGCTCGCCTTCCTCGTCCTGACGCTGCTGCTGGCTGGAAGCGCCTGGCTCGCCACCGGCGACCCCATTCGGGCGCTGGCCGTGCTGGTCGTCGCCACGCCGTGCCCGCTCATCCTGGCGGTCCCCGTCGCCCTCGTCTCCGGCCTCTCGCGCGCGGCCGGCATCGGCGTGCTCATCAAGGGCGGCGGGGCTTTGGAGACGCTGGCCAAGGTTCGCGTCCTGGTGATCGATAAGACGGGCACCCTGACCCACGGCGCGGCGCAGCTGACCTCCGCACGTATGCTCGGCGCCCTCGATGAAAGCGAGGTCCTGGGATTCGCGGCATCCCTCGAACAAGCCTCTGGCCACCCGCTGGCTCGGACTCTGATCGAGGAGGCGGCGAGGCGAGGCCTGGAGCTCTCGCAACCCGAGGAGGTCGAGGAGATGCCCGGGGAAGGCCTGACAGGACTGGTGGAGGGGCGGCCCGTCGCCGTCGGGGGTCCGCATATCATGCGGATGCATGGGATCCACTTCCCGCCACCGGGCACGGCAGGGACCAGCGCGGCGGTCGCGTCGACGGTGCTGATCGCCGTCGATGGCGTCCCGGCCGCCGCATTGGAGTTCGCCGATCCGCTGCGGGCGGACGGCGGCACTACGCTCTTGGAACTGCGCGCGTGCGGCCTTGAGCGCGTGGTGCTCGCGACCGGAGACCGACGCCCCATCGCGGAGGCGCTGGTTGCCGGGCTGCCGGTAGACGCCATCGTCGCCGACCTGGACCCGACGTCCAAGACGGACACCGTGGCCGCCGAGCGGCGGAGCGGCCCCGTGATGATGGTCGGCGACGGGGTCAACGATGCGCCGGCGCTGGCGGCAGCCGACCTCGGCGTGGCACTCGGTGCCCGAGGTGCCGCGGCGGCGGCCGAGGCGGCGGACGTCGTCCTGCTGGTCGACAGCTTGGCGCCGCTACCCCGCGCCATCCGCATCGCCAAGCGTGCCCGCGCCATCGCGCTCCAGAGCGTCTGGGTCGGCCTCGGGCTCTCGCTCACCGGCATGCTCGCGGCGGCGCTGGGCTATCTCTCACCCCTCCAAGGGGCCTTGCTGCAGGAAGCCATCGACGTCGCCGTGATCCTCAACGCCATGCGCGCGCTCGGCGGTCCACAGGGTGGACGCGAGCCCGAGGCACGCGGCGTTCCGCGACCTTCGTGAGGGGGCGGGTGCGCCCTTCGGGCTTGCGATGGATCAAGGTGTGCCGCACCAGGCAAGGTCAGGCTCCCCTCGTCGGCTTCGACGCAACTGGGAGGCTGCCATGGACTACGCGAACATCCTTGTTCCCGCCGACCTTGGCGAGGCAGCCCCGGACCGGATACGGCTCGCCGCCGACCTCGCCCGACGCTTCGACGCGACTTTGACGGGTGCGGCCGCCGACGTGGTCCCGGCGCCCATCCTGGTTCGGGACATCTACGATGCCATCGACCAAGAGCGACGCAACAAGGCGCAGATACAAGCAATCCTGGACCAGGCACGCGCGTCGTTCGAGCGCTCCGCCGGGGATGGCATCCGCACCGACTGGCGCCCCAGCTTTATCGATGCCACGGCGCACCTCATCGAGCAGGCGCGGGCTGCGGACCTCGTCGTCGTCAGCCGGCGCGGTCCGGGCGACGAGGATCCAGGGCCGCTCGGCGTGCTGCCCGGGTCCGTCCTGATGGAGGCCGGCAGGCCCGTCCTCGTCGTTCCGCCGCGGACCGCGCACCTGAAGGCGTCCCGGATCGTCGTTGCTTGGAAGGACGGTCCCGAAGCGCGACGGGCGGTGTCGGCCGCGCTGCCCCTCATGCGCGATGCAGACCAGGTCTTCGTCGCCTCCGTCGGGGCGGATCCGGGACATGAGGGCGCGGACGACCTGGCCAACCACCTCGCCCGGCACGGCGCCCACGTCACCGCCCACCTTCTGCACACGGCGGATGATGACGGCTCGGAGATCCTGCGCTTCGCCCTGTTGCAGGACGCCGACCTGATCGTCCTGGGCGCCTACGGCCACTCCCGGTTGCGGGAGTGGATGTTCGGCGGTGTGACACGCGATGTCCTCGACCGTTCGCCCCTCTGCTGCCTGATGTGCCACTGATGTTCGGAGGAGACGCCCTCCTCGGTGCTGCCGTAGCGTTGCTGCCGCTCTCCCTGGCCACCGCGGCGCAGGACATCACGGCGGCGCGCGGCCGAGGGCTCGCGGGCGTGGTCTGTGCGCGGTGTCACGCGGTGCGCGCGACGGGCGAGAGCCCGATGCGCGAGGCACCGCCGTTCCGTCTCAGGCGAGTTGCCGAAGTCGAGCGACAGGGCGCCGGCCGGCCCGAGAAAGCAGACGACGGGGCTCGCCAGCTGGTGCAGGAGCAGGGTGAGCGCGCCGGTCCGCTCCTCCGTGGCGACCGTGTTCGGACCGACGCGTGCAAGCCTTCGCCCAGCCTCCGCATCCGTCAGGCCCGCGAGCAAGGTGGTTCCGAAGCGCCTCAAAGCGTCCTTCGCCTATAGGGCCTGGATGGGCTCCGTCTCCGGACACGGCGGGGCCGGACGCCACCTGCTGGTCGGACGATGCAGGTTCTATGGCCGATCCCGGATCAAGCATGGCGCAGCCAGCCGAGGCGCGCCGCGTTCGGGCAGTCATCCGGGTATGTGTCGTCAGCCGTCCCAGCCCACAGCTCGCGCGTGCATCGGTTGCGCTCAGCGCCGCTCAGGCAGGCCGCCTCAATCGCCCGAGGGACCTCGGGCTCGCGCCGCCGGATGGCCTCGGTCAACGTTCAGGCCTCGCATCAGCCTCGCGACGCTGCACACCTCCTCAATGGCCTCGGGGGCAGAGTCGTGGGGGCCGAGACGTCCGCCTTCATCATCCTTCCCATCATTGCCGCGTCGATGTGCCGGGTTTTCTGCGCCGCCCGCAGCGGACAGCACCACGCGTCCAGCGAGGCCGCGGCGCCGAATGGGCCGAACGCCTTGGGAAGGTCGGCTGGTGCAGCCATGGCGGTCTCCGCGCAAACTCTGCGTGTCCCACCCACGAAGCAGCTCCCTTGATCCATCGCAAAGCCCGTGAAGCGGCTTCGGCGCACGTATCGGGCGGCGCCGGTCTGTGGGATCGGGCGGCACGCCGGCCGCCGACGAGGTCAGGGTGCTCAGCCCTGCCGACTTCGGCCTACGCCGCTTCGAAGGTCGAGCCGCCCGAGGATCAACCCGCATGTCACCTGTGGACCAGGTTGACGTCGTCGAGTTCCTGACGCTCGCCCTGTCGCGCACGGGAACGGTGAACACGGCGACCACCCACATTTCCAGGCTGTTCCTGGGAGGCAGCCGCGTCTTCAAGCTCAAGCGCGCCGTGCGCTTCCCCTATCTCGACTTCTCAACGCCCGAGCGCCGGCTCGCCGCCTGTGAGGCCGAGGTCGCGCTCAACCGCCGCACGGCACCTGCGCTCTATCTCGGCGCCCGGCGGATCACTCGTGACGTGAGGGGAGACTTGGCCTTCGACGGGCCCGGAGACCTCGTCGACGCCGTGGTGGTGATGCGCCGGTTCCCGGAGGCGGACCTGTTCGACGCGATGGCGCGCGACGGCCGCCTCAAGCCGAGCCACATCGCGGATCTCGCGCAGGTCATCGCGACCTTCCATGCCGGCGCGGAGATCCACCGCAACGGAGGCGGGGCCGCCGCGATCGGGACGCTCATCGACATGAACGGGGCCGCGCTCCAGGCGGCGGGGCTCGTCAGCGCCGAGGCGGCGGAGGCTCTTACCACGCGGTTCCGGGTTGCCCTGGCGCGGCATGCCGTCTTGCTCGACTCCCGCCGCGCCGCAGGCAAGGTCCGCCGCTGCCACGGCGACCTGACCTTGCGCAATATCTGCCTGTTCGAAGGCAGGCCGACGCCGTTCGACTGCATCGAGTTCAGCGAGACCATCGCGACGACCGATATCCTCTACGACCTCGCCTTCGTCCTCATGGACCTGTGGCACCGAGAGCGCTGCGACCTCGCTAACCTCCTGCTCAACCGCTACCTGGATGCAACGGAGGAGACCGACGGGATCGGCTTGCTGCCATTCCTGATGGCACTGCGCGCGGTGATCCGCGCCCACGTCACGGCGGCGCAAGCGACCGACGCGACTGGCGATGTCGCCGCCGCGAAGACCACCGAGGCGCGAGCCTATCTGGCGCTCGGGGACAGTTTGCTTGCCGACAAGCCAGTTGTCCTCCTGGCGATCGGCGGCTTCAGCGGTTCCGGCAAGTCGAGCGTCGCGGCCGCAGTTGCCCCGTGGATAGGCTCGGCGCCGGGTGCCCGCATCCTGTCGAGTGACCGCATCCGCAAGCGCCTGCATGGCGTCGACGCCCTGACGCGGCTGCCGGCATCGGCCTACGCTCCCGCCGTGTCGCATCGCGTCTACGCGGCCCTACGGATTGAAGCCGCCCGGGTCCTGGCCGCAGGCCACTGCGCCGTCGCCGATGCGGTCTTCGATCGACCTTCGGAACGGAAGGAGATTGAGGCGGTCGCGCGGGACGAGGGCGCCGATTTCCGCGGCGTATGGCTGGAGGCACCGGCAGCGATGCTCGCGAGACGCATCGAGGGGCGCGTCGATGACCCATCGGACGCGACGCCCGCCGTCCTCGCCGCTCAGGTCGCCCGAGGTGGCGGCGCGATCGCGTGGCATTGTCTCCCGGCCGACCGGTCCCTCGACGTCCTGCGCGCGAACGTCCTGTCCCTCACCGGGCAAGCCTTTGGGGGTTCCGACCATGATGATTTGGAGGGGCCATGCGCCGCGACGGTTTGATCCACCGCAACGCCCCTGCCTTCGACCGGTGATGTTGTGCATCGACAAGCTGGCGAACGACAGGCCTAGCCCATGGAGATGACGGCGGCTCCGGCGCTCGCCCACGACACCGCCCCGCCGCCGGACCTGCCGGCGTCCGGGCCGACCGGGGCATTCTGGACGCGCGGACTTGAGACCCTTTGCGCGGAACTCAAATGCGGTTCCGACGGTCTGGGGTCCGCTGAGGCGGTGCGCCGGCTCGAACGCTACGGGCCGAACAGCGATGCCGGTGCGCAGGGCGGTGGCGCCCTGCGGGCGGTGCTGCGCCGCCTGATCGAACCGCTCGCCCTGATCCTGCTCGCGGCCGGGCTCGTCTCAGTGGCGACCGGCGACGTCGGCGGCGGCGCGATCATCGTCGCCATCCTCGGCCTGTCGGTCGGCCTCGACACCGTGCAGGAGGGTCACGCGACGAGAGCCGCCCAGGCTTTGCGCCACGCGGTCGCGCTGAAGGCCGAGGTCCGGCGCGACAACGGCTTCGTCACCGTCCCCGTGGAGCAGGTCGTCCCCGGCGACATCCTGCGCGTGCGAGCCGGCGACATCATACCGGCCGACGCCCTCGTCATCGAGAGCGCCGCCTTCACCGCTGCCGAGGCCGCACTCACCGGCGAACCTTATCCGGTCGAGAAGCGGCCGGGTCTCGTGAGCTCCGCCGAGCCGGCCGAGGCCTTCAACGCCCTGTTCCGCGGCGCCGTCGCGCGGACGGGCGAGGCGACCGCCCTGGTCGTCGCCACGGGTCCGACCACGATGTTCGGCGCGGTGGCCTCGTCTCTGGCCGAGGCTCAGGCACCCTCACCCTTCCAGCGCGACCTGCACGCGTTCGGTTTGGTCGTCGCGCGACTCACCCTCGGCCTGGTGGTCGCCGTCCTGGCGGTCCGCGTCGTCCTCGGCCGGCCGGTGCTCGACTCGCTCTTGTTCTCCGTCGCGCTCGCCGTCGGGCTGACGCCGGAACTGCTACCTATGGTCACCACGGTGACGCTCTCGCGCGGGGCCCTGCGCATGGCGGCGCGAAAGGTCATCGTGAAGCGGCTCGCCGCCATCCACGACCTCGGCGCGATGACCGTGCTTTGCACCGACAAGACCGGCACGCTGACCTCGGCCGAGATCGCGTTGGCACGCAGCCTCGACCCGACGGGCCGCGACGACGCGCGGCCGGCGAGCCTCGCGGCGGTCGCAGCGGACCTCGGCGGCGACCGCGGCTCGCTCGACGCCGCCCTGGCACACGCCCATCCCGACGCCGGGCGGGGCTGGGAACGCGCCGGCCAACGGGCGTTCGACTACGGCCGCCGCACCGGTTCGGTCCTCGCGCGGGGACCGGAGGGTCCGTTGCTGATCCTGAAGGGCGCCCCGGACGCGGTCCTGGCGCTCTGCACCGCGCGGCGCGCCGGTGGGCGGAGCGAACCGCTGGGACCGGAGGGTCGCGACGAGGCCCTCGGGCAGGTCCGGATCCTGGCCGAGGAGGGCCTCCGCAGCATCGCAATCGCCTCGCGAGCTTGGACCGGTCCCCTGCGCCCGCTCGGGGCCCTGGACGATTGTGACCTTGTCTTCGAGGGCTTCTGCGCCTTCGCTGATCCGCCCAAGCCGACGGCGGCTGCCGCCATCGCGCGGCTCGCGAGAGCCGGCGTGCGCTTGAAAATTCTGTCCGGCGACGACCCGGTGGTGGTGCGCCGGCTCGCGGGGCTCGTCGGGCTTCGCGCCGGCACGGTCCTGTCCGGCTCCGAGGTCGCGGGCCTGAGCGACGCAGCCCTCGCCGTCCGGGTCCGGAAGGTGGACGCGTTCGGCCGGCTGACACCCGACCAGAAGGCGCGCGTCGTCAGGGCACTCCAATCCAAGAGCGCGGTCGTAGGTTTTCTGGGCGACGGCATCAACGACGCGCCGGGCCTCGCCCAGGCCGACATCGGCCTCTCGGTCGAGGGAGCGACAGGAGTGGCTCAGGCGGCCGCCGATATGATCCTGCTCGCATCGGACTTGGAGGTCGTCGCCGACGGCGTCGACGAGGGGCGGCGGACGTTCGCCAACATCCTCAAGTATGTCCGGATGGGCGCGAGCTCGAACTTCGGCAACATGCTCTCGATGGCCGTCGCCTCGGTGGCGCTGCCGTTCCTGCCGATGCTGCCGACGCAGATCCTTCTTAACAACCTGCTCTACGACCTCTCGGAGGTCGGCATCCCCTTCGACCGGGTCGATCCGACCGCGACCGCCCGGCCACAGGTCTGGAACATGGCGGCGCTCCTCCGGTTCGCAGGCGTCATGGGTCCGCTCTCCTCTCTGTTTGATCTCCTGACTTTCGGCGTTCTGCTCCTTCTCTGCGGCGCCTCGGCAGAGGAATTCCGCACGGCCTGGTTCCTCGAATCCATGGCGACCCAGATCCTGGTGATCTTCGTCATTCGGACCAGCGGGCGCCCCTGGCAGGACCGCCCGAGCGCGACACTGACCGTCTCCTCGCTCGCCGCGCTCGCGGCAGCGCTGACCCTTCCATTCTCGCCGGCAGGAGCTTGGTTCGGCTTCCAGGCGCCTTCGCCGTCAGCCCTGCTCGGCATCGGGCTGATCACCGTCGCCTACCTCGTGGCGGTCGAGATGGTGAAGCCCTGGGTCATGTGCCAGCAGCATCGCTCCCCACGACCTCTGAGAGCTTGATCTGCCTCAAGGCCGGCCGCCACGGCCGGACCAAGGATGGCTGATCCGCGGCCGGCACGGTCCGGCCCCACTCCAGCGATGGAGGAGATCATGACCACGACCTTCGACGAGCGCGAGCGGGCCGCTGAGCGCCGCTTCGTCCAGGAGGAGGAGGCGCGTTTCCATGCCCGCAACCGGCGCAACCGTCTCCTGGCGACCTGGGCCTGTGAGCGGATGCGCCTGAGCGGCACCGCAGCTGAGGGGTACGTCACGTCCTTTACCGAGTGCGCCGTCGTGACCGACGACGAGACGCTGATCGCAAGACTGCAATCGGACCTGAAGGCGGCCGGCATCGAGGCGACGGTCGCTCGCCTGCGCACGGAGATGACCCGGTGCGCCGCGCTGGCGCAGGCCGACCGGCGCGTCGGGGTTGCGCTGGATCAAGGCTCCTCCGGCTAGGCCGCGCAGGATCACCCGGCAGCTACTCCGCACAGAGCGGACACATGCCATGACGGAGGACGCCATGACCGACAAGGATCTGCGCCGCGACGTTCTCGACGAGCTCGACTTCGACCCCAGCCTCGATGCCGGCGCCATCGGCGTCGCCGTCGCGGAAGGCGTCGTGACCCTGACCGGCCACGTCGGCAGCTACGCCGAGAAGGTGGAGGCCGAGCGCGCCGTGCCCCGCGTCCGAGGCGTGCGCGCCATCGCGCAGGAGATCGAGGTCCGCTACGCCGACGAGAAGAAGGTCGCCGACGACCAGATCGCCGCCCGCGCCCTGGCCATCATCGACTGGTCCGTGCACCTCCCGAAGCAGGCCATCCGAGTGAAGGTCGCCGGCGGCTGGGTCACGCTGACCGGCACGGTTGACTGGCAGTACCAGATGGCGGGCGCCGAGGCGGCCGTCCGGAAGCTGTCGGGCGTCCACGGCGTGACAAACCGCATCGAGGTCAGGCCGCGGGTTCCGCCAGCGGCGGTCAAGGACAAGATCCTGGAGGCGTTCCGGCGCAGCGTCATGTCCGAGGCCGACGGGATCAAGGTCACCGTCGCCGGCGACAAGGTCACGCTGGAGGGGGCGGTCTCGGCCTGGGCGGAGCGCGACGCCGCCGAGCGCGCGGCTTGGTCGGTGCCGGGCGTCCGCGCCGTCGAGGACCGCATCGTCGCCCTGAGTTGAGGAGAGCCGCCATGTTCCACGGCACATGCTTGCACGCTGGCACCCGGATGGAGACCAAGGTCGCGTGGATATCCCTCCCGCTGGCCGCCGCCGGGATCTTCCTTGGCTTTTGTGTCCCGCTGCCGGTGTTCGGACACGACGCCGACGGCTCGGGATCGAAGCGGGTTGCATCGAGCCGAACCGATTACGTGACCAAGAGCGGCGAGACGGTGCCGAGGCCAGACAAGCTCGACCTCAAGCCGGGCAGCGACATCCAGCGGCGGACGCGCGAACAGGAGCGCGACGATGCGGTCACGCGGGGCATCTGTGTCGGTTGCCTACGCTGACTCTGGACCCTTGGTCCGCGACCCGGCGGCAACGCCACATCAAGGTTCCATCTGATCGGTGTTCTGCGTCCGATGTCTCGGGACGCACATCGTCCCGAAACGAGGAGGCTCATTATGGCTCAAGCAACGCATGGCGCCGACGCCATTGCTCCGGCGGTGGGACCGCGTCCAGGCAAACCGAGCGGACCCGCCACGCTGCAGCGCGTGACCCTGACGCTGGCACGCTGCCCGGAGCATCCGGACGGTAGTGCCGGACGGGGCTACGAGATCGTGGCACCGCTCGGACCGGACGGCCGCCTCGACGCTGCGCTGTGGCGCGAAATCCGGGACCATTGCCGCGTTCGCCGCTTCTGGATCGGCGAGCGCGACCGGCATGGCCGGCTCGTGCACCGCGCCGGCGGCGAGGGCGGCGCGACCTGGCTGATCGACTATGACGACCGCACCGACGAGGACGACGAGACCGGCTACCATCTCGGCATGCACGCCTTCGTCGAGGGCGAGTACGTCTCAATCCGCGATGCCGGCGACGAGACCGAGCGCACCTTCCGGGTCGCTCACGTCAGCCACGTCGAGGCAAAGATCATGTCATGACGCGCGGCTCGTCGGCCCTGCCAGTACATCCTCAGTCCTCGACGTTCGAGCTCGCCGGGAATACCCTGATGACGTTGTGGCGCACGTTCTGGATCGACCTCCCGCTGGTCTGGGCATGCGAAGTCGACCGGCTCCTGTACCGATGGATACAGCCTGCCGATATTGGGGACCGCCTCCCCGGTTATGATGTCGGGAGCGCAGATCACATCGGTGAGGTCGAGGACGACGGCCAGCGTCAGTGATCGCCGAATCAAGGTCCGAACTCGGGCAGGCGATGCCATCGGCACTGTTCGTCATGCCGGCCCGCGGCGGTGGCCATAACCGTCCACCATCCGCGCCTGCCCGGGCTTGGCCGTGTCGGTCGGACCGCACTGCATGATGTCGCCGTCGATGCGCCGATCATGGTCCTCTGGCGCGTGCCGTTCCGGCCAAGTCCAATCCCGCACCTCCGGCAGGTCGTCGCCGGTGCGGCGGACATGCTCGCGATGGGCCGCCAGAACGTCCCGCAACGCTTGCTCGGCGTGCTCGGCCTGCGCCCCCAGCCCCGGCACGGCCCGGAGTGCGGCCTGCGCGAGATGGAACCGGTCGAGGCGATTGAGCACGCACATGTCGAACGGCGTCGTGGTCGTGCCCTCCTCGATGAAGCCGTGCACGTGGAAGTTGGCGTGGTTCGTCCTTTTGTAGGTCAACCGATGGATGAGCCAGGGATAGCCGTGATAGGCGAACACCGCCGGCCGGTCGCGGGTGAACAGGCTGTCGAAGGTCGCATCGTCGAGGCCGTGCGGGTGCGTCTCGGGCGCGGGCAGCGTCATCAGGTCGACCACGTTCACCACGCGGATCCTGAGCTCCGGGACATGCCGGCGCAGCCAATCCACCGCGGCGAGCGTCTCCTGCGTCGGCACGTCGCCGGCGCAGGCCATCACCACGTCGGGCTCCGCCTCCCCCTCGTTCGAGGCCCAATCCCAGATGTCGATGCCGGCCGCGCAGTGCGGGACAGCCTCGTCCAGGGTCAGCCACTGCAGCGCAGGCTGCTTGCCGGCCACGACAACGTTGATGCGGTCGTAGGTTCGGAGGCAGTGATCCGTGACGCAGAGCAGGCAGTTCGCGTCCGGCGGCAGGTAGATGCGGGCCGTGTCGCCGCGCTTGTTGGCCACGAAGTCGATGAAGCCCGGGTCCTGGTGGCTGAAACCGTTGTGGTCCTGCCGCCAGACGTGGGACGACAGGAGGATGTTGAGGGACGGCACCGGCCGCCGCCAGGGCAGGTCGCGTGAGGACTTCAGCCACTTGGCGTGCTGGTTCACCATCGAGTCCACCACGTGCGCGAAGGCCTCGTAGGTCGCGAACAGGCCGTGCCGCCCGGTGAGCACGTAGCCTTCGAGCCAGCCCTCGCAGAGGTGCTCGCTCAGTACCTCCATAACCCGGCCGTCGCGCAGGAGGTGGTCGTCGCCCGGCAGAACCGTCTCCTGCCAAGCCCGGCCCGTCACCTCGAACACCGCGTCGAGGCGGTTCGAGGCGGTCTCGTCGGGGCCCATGATGCGGAAATTGCGTGCGTCCCTGTTCAGAGACAGTACCTCCCGAAGGTAGCCGCCGAGCGTGCGGGTGGCCTCGGCTCGGGAGCGGCCGGATCCCGGCACGGGGACGGCGAAATCCTTTAGGTCCGGCAGCCGCAAGGGCACGCTCTTATGCGCGTTGGCGTGCGGGTTGGCCGAGATGCGCCGCGGCCCCATTGGCGCCAGAGCGGCGAGTTCTGGTCCGAGCGAGCCGTCCTCGGCGAACAGCTCCTCCGGTCGGTAGGAGCGCATCCAGGCTTCCAGGATCGCGCGGTGCTCCGGGTCTTCCCGCGTTGCCGCGACGGGAACCTGATGCGAGCGCCAGGTGCCCTCGACCGGCTTGCCGTCAACGGTCTTCGGTCCCGTCCAGCCCTTGGGGCTGCGCAGCACGATCATTGGCCAGCACGGTCGCCGGACCTCGCCGTAGCGCGCGGCGTGCCGGATTGCCGTGATCCCATCGAGGACTGCGTCAAGCGCGGTCGCCATGGCCTGGTGCATGGCGGCCGGTTCGTCGCCCTCGACGAAGGACGGCTCGTAGCCATAGCCGACGAGGAGGCTGCGGAGCTCGTCCGCAGGCATCCGGGCGAGGAGTGTCGGGTTGGCGATCTTATAGCCGTTGAGGTGCAGGATCGGCAGGACGGCGCCGTCGGTCGTCGGGTTCAGGAACTTGTTGGAATGCCAGGCGGCGGCAAGCGGCCCCGTCTCCGCCTCGCCGTCGCCGACCACGCAGGCGACGGTCAGGCCGGGGTTGTCCAAGGCCGCGCCGAACGCATGGGCCAGGGAGTAGCCGAGCTCGCCGCCCTCGTGGATGGAGCCGGGCAGCTCCGGCGAGGCGTGGCTCGGGATGCCCCCGGGAAACGAGAACTGCCGGAATAACCGCGCCATCCCGTCGAGGTCTTGCGCTACGTCCGGATAGATCTCGCTGTAGGTGCCCTCCAAGTACGCGTTGGCCACAAGCCCCGGCGCACCGTGACCGGGCCCCCAGACCGCGATCATGTCGAGGTCGCGCTGGCGTATGACCCGGTTCAGGTGCGCGTAGATGAAGTTGAGGCCGGGCGTCGTGCCCCAGTGGCCGAGGAGCCGCGGCTTGACGTGCTCGGGCTTGAGCGGCTCGCGCAGGAGCGGGTTGGCCATGAGGTAGATCTGCCCGACCGACAGGTAATTGGCGGCCCGCCAGTAGGCGTGGATCTGCCTCAGGCTATCCGGCCCGAGCGGACCCGGTACGAAGGGCAGGTCGCACCCGCCGTGACCCTCGCGACATTCGCCGCCATGGCGACTTCTCGGCTCGTGCGTCGCGTCCATGTCGGTTCCTCGCAGGAAGCAAATCCCGAGAGCGACCGTGCCAGCGGCCAGGCCCGGTGGCGTTGAGGTGGATCAAGGCGCGCTCGGCGCGGGGCGGCAGGATGCCTCTCGTCAGACGAAACGGGAGCGAGCGATGACCCTGGTTCTAAGGTCCAGCTACATCCAGACCGTGCGTCGCGTGCGGGTACCGGTCGGATTGGTGCCGCGCAACGATGCCCCGCCCGCACTCATCACGGACGCCTATCGCTACAAAGCCACCGGCAGCCTGCAGGCCCTGGCCCTCGCCGTAGCGGCCTCAATCGTCACGCCAGTGCTGCTCTGGCTGGTCCTCTGAACCCCCGCCGAACCGAGGAGATAGGTCATGAGCGACCAGACAATACGCCAGCACGTCATCGACGAATTGGAATACGCACCGATGATCGATGCGGCGCCGATTGGTGTCGCCGTAGAGGACGGCGTCGTGACGCTCACCGGCCATGTCCGGAATTTCGCCGAGAAGAGCATCGCCGAGCACGCCGCGCTACGGGTTCGCGGCGTGCGGGCCGTCGTCGAGCGGATCGAGGTCCGCTACCCGGAGAATCCACGCGTGGGTGATGAGGCCCTGGCCGAGCGATGCGCCCGGGTGCTGGAGTGGAACGTGCAGATCCCGGAGCGCTCGGTCTCGCTCAAGGTCGAGAATGGCTGCGTCACGCTTGAAGGCTGCGTGCCGTACTACCACCAGAAGGCGGCGGTCGATAAGGCGCTGCGGCGGATCGCCGGCATCACCGACATCGTCAACCTCATCGCGGTGAAGCCGCCGGTCCAGCCCACCGAGGTCAAGGAACGGATCCTCGCCGCCTTGAGGCGGAGCGTCAGGGATCCGGACACGATCCGCGTCCACGTGGACGGGGACAAGGTGACCCTGGACGGCTGCGTGGACGTCTGGAGCGAGCGCGAGCTCGCCGAGCGCGCCGCATGGTCGGCGCCCGGCGTCCGTGCCGTCGAGGACCGCCTGACGCTCGCGTGACGGGAAGTTCTACGCGCGCTGGTTGAGCCGGGGCCTGCAGGGCATGGGCTACCGCAAGCTCTCCGCCCGCCCGCGCCACCACGCTCAGGACCCGGACGCCATCCCCGCATTTAGAGCTCCTCACAAAACTCCCGAGCACCGGATATTTCCCTCTGGCCGCGACAGCGCAGCGGGAGTTTTGTGAGAGGCTCTTAAAAGGACTTCCCCGCCCGCATGGCGGAGAGCGCGCAGGCCGATAGAGATCTGGTTCTCCGACGTCCTTCGACAGGCTCAGGACGAGGACCTCTGGCAGTTCATGCGCGACAACGGGCTCGGCAATCGGATCTTCACATCCTATGCCGACATCCTCGACCACTGCTGCCATGCCTGGAACCCCTCATCGACCAACCCGCGCGCATCATGTCCATCGGACTGCGCGCATGGGCCCATGGGTTCTGATCAGCGAGGGCTGGTATAAGTGCCGCGCTCAATGGCAACGCGATCAGGCATGGCTTGAGCGGCCCATGATGTATGCGGCGGAGATAGGCATCGAACGGGCCGCTTGACCGTCGTTCGTCTGCGCTCCACGGTCGCCCGGACTGGATCGGCTGGTGTGACGCCGACGGCTTTCCAGGCTTGGCCCGGACTTGATCGAGGACACGCCCCGCACATGGCTTTCGTCAGCCTCAAGGCATGGCGGGCACGTTCCGCCGAACGCGCCGAGATCGCGGCCCGGCTGAAGCGCGATCTCGTCGCGGCTCTGAATCTCGGCGAGACCGACACAATCGCAGTGAACGAGATCGCCTGCCCCGATCCCGGTTGCCCCGATCTGGAGACCGTCGTCCTGGTGATGCGCGCCGGGGCGCCGACCCGGGCCCTGCGGATCCGGCGCCCGATGGAGGCCGTGGGTCCGGGCGACATCGATGCCCTCATCGCGGAGGACCGCGATGCCTCGTTGCACGCCTCATCCCGATGATGTGACCGGCAAAATTCGCTTTTGAATTGTCGGCATGTTGGGACCGAGCAACTTTTCATCGGTCAGTCGCGTAAGACGCACGCCGATGCCCCGGGGATAACGGGGATCGACTCGTCCGGGAGAGGCATCATGAGGAACCGCCGACGCGTCGTCGCACTGTCGTGTCTGGCCGCGCTGGGATCGATCCTGGGTTTGGCCTTCGACTCAGCGCTTGCGGGCGAGACCGTGCCGTTCTCGCAGGCCGCCTTCGAGGCGGCCCAGACGAGCGGGAAGCCGATCCTGATCGAGGTCAGCGCGCCCTGGTGCCCGATCTGCAAGACGCAGAAGCCGATCCTGGCCAAGCTGGCGGCCGAGCCGCGCTTCAAGAACCTCCAGATCTTCGATATCGACTTCGACACGCAGAAGCCGCTGCTGAAGCGGCTGAACGTGCGCATGCAGAGCACGCTCATCGCCTACAAGGGCGCAACCGAAGTCGGACGGTCGGTCGGCGAGACGCAGCCCGAATGGATCGAAGGGCTGGTCGAGAAAACGCTTTGACGGGGGCGTTCATGCCCGTCCGGCTTTTCGCCTGATGCGCCGGCGCGACCCTCACAGGCTTTCGCATTCGTTCAGACAGCGTCCGTCATAGCGCCGCGGACCCCGACCCATTCACCGGGGCCCGACGGAGTGGATTCGGTGACGCGCGTTCCAGCCCCAGATGCCCTGATCCCGGACGCGATCATCGCGGTGCCGGTGCGCAACGAGGAAGAGCGCATCACGGCCTGCCTGCGCGCCATCGACGCTCAGACCGGCCTCGAGCCCGGCGGCCTCGGGCTCGTCCTGTTCCTCAACAACTGCACGGACCGGACCGAAGCGATCGTCGCCGCGACGGTGCCGACCCTGTCGATCCCGGTCCGGGTCATGACCGAGACGTTCGCCGGGGCGCATGCCGGCTGGGCGCGGCGCCGGGCTATGGATGAAGCAGCGGATTGGCTCGGGGAGACGCGGCCGGGCGGGATGATCCTGTCGACCGACGCCGATAGCCGGGTACCACCGGACTGGGTCGCGCGCAACTGGGCAGCCATCCGGGCCGGGGCGGACGCGGTTGCCGGCCGCGTCGAGCTCGACGCGGCGGAGGCGGCAAGGCTGCCCCCGTCCCTGCCCGCGCGCGGTCGGCTCGAAGATCGCTACGATGCGCTCATCACCGAGGCGGAGGCGCGGATCGATCCCGATCCGCACGATCCCTGGCCGTGCCATCGCACCGCGATCGGCGCCACGCTGGCGGTGACGCGGGCGGCGTATTGCGCTGTGGGGGGCATGCCGGAGATCCCCCTGGGTGAGGACGGTGCCTTCATCGCGCGTCTGATCGAGCGTGGCCTGCGGGTGCGCCATGCCACCGACGTCTGTGTGACCATCTCGGCCCGTCTCGCCGGCCGGGCCCCCGGCGGCGTCGCCGATACGATCCGCGCGCGCTGCGAGGAACCGGACGCCCTCTGCGACGCCCGGATGGAATCGTTCTTTCGCGCCGTGCGCCGCTATGCCTGGCGCCGCCGCTTCCGGCGTCAGCATGGGCAGGGCCTGCTCGCGCGGGACCAAGCCTGGGCGCGGCGGCTCAGGATCGACCCCGGCGAGGCCCTTCGCATCGCGGGACTGCCCCTCGGCCAAGCCGTGGCGGAAGCCGAGCGCGCGAGTCCCCGCCTCGCCTATCGACCCATCGGCCCGCGCCAGTTGCCGCGGGAGATCCGCATCGCGCGTGTGGGCGTCGCGGTGATCCGCGTGGTCCTGGCGCTCTCGCGGTCCAGGCGGATCACCGCGCTGCCGTTGCCCCGGCGTCACATCATCGACGCGGAGCGCGGACGCTCCTGAATGCTCGAGACATCGCCCTGGGCGGCGAGGTCCCGGGGCGAGAGACCGAACCGCTGACGGAATGCATGGCTGAAGGCTGCCGGATCCGTCAGACCGCAACCCTCCATGATCGACGCGATCTTGAACCCCTTCTTGGGGGCCCGGACGATCCGCTCGTAGGCACGGTCAAGACGGGCGTTGCGGATCGTGGCCGCGATACCCTCGCCACCCGCGAAGGCCGCGTAGAGCCGGCTGCGGGACACACAGAGGTCTGCGACGAGGTGCGCCGGCCCGAACTCCGGATCGTGCAGGCATCGCTCGATCCGCGCCAGCGCCAGAGACCGCAGGGCATCCGCGGAAATCTCCCGATCCCCGCGCGCGGTGTGCCCATGGATCAGCCCGCGCAGCAGGTGAAGCGCGCCCTCGATGGCGATGCCGGTCTCCGCCTCGGACATCGTGTGGATCGAGGCCGCAAAGGTGCGGAGATAAGCGGAAAACATCTCGTTCAGCGGACCGGCCGGAATCCTGCTGCCTGCCAACTCGCGAAGGTTACCGATCTGCGATTGGAACGTCGCATGAGGAATCAGGAGCCGGATCTCTTCGAAATCAGTCAATCCGCCTCCTGAGCCCGGTTGGCTCCACGTTTGGAACGCGATGTCGCCGACGCCGAGAATCGTGCCGTGGCGCCCGTTCTCGAGGTAGCCGCGCCCCTTGCGCACCAGCATGACGCCGACCTCATCGCGGCCGTCGCGGCGAATATGATGCGGCATCCGCTCAAGGCTGTAAGGCCGACTGACCGTGTGGAAGACGCCACCATGGACCGACTGTGCGACCATCCGGCTCGCCGCAAACGGCCGGTCCAGATCGAGGCGATGCAAGTCCACCGTCGACATGACCGTGCTGCGCCAGTAATCGAAGGCCCTTTTTTCTTCCACAGAGTCGGTTGTTCCAAAGAAAACTGGGACGTTTTGATTCGCAACCACGGCGGATCAGCCTCATTTATCCCAACCGGCGATTCACGCCTGCCTGCAGATGCGGCCATCTTATCAGAATCACAGATTCATCATTTGGGCGCAACAGCGGAGCGTCGCACGCAAAAATTCAGAAGTTCCGCCACAAATGATATTGATATCTTTATTTTTTTTAAGTCATGGCTATATTAACATTGAAAACATGCACGCGAGATAAGTCTATCCTCAGACAAGTTGTTTGCTGATGCCCTTGCGGCAATTTTGCATCATTCGGCGACGGACAGCCTTACACGGCAATATGACGCTATTATCCACCCGGGTTTCCGTACTTATCACACCTTAATATTTGATCCGCGCGCGACACAAATCAGTAAATAAGATCTATAAAAACTAAACCGACGTAGGTTTGGCATTCGTACCGCGATCAGCGTGGGTGCGCCGCCGGCGTGAGGCATCGGGCAAGAAGCGTATATGGTCCCGCTCCAACCGCCCATGCCTTGGGATCGTCCGAGCCTCGGGATCGAGGCTGCACCGCCAGGAACGGCAGCGACGGGTTCAGTTGTGCTCGGATGCGCGCCGAGCCTCGGCCCGCGCGGGCTCTGCGCGCGCGAACCGGAGTACGATCGCCCGCCCATCAGCGGGGGGGTTGGTGAGTGAACCGCGGAATCGTGCAGCCTCCGCGTGACCGAGCACCGCCCGCGGTGCGGCGACCGGGAACGTCCGGAGCACGCGACCGCCGGCGTCACGGATCTCGGCGCTGAGCGGTGCCACCGGCACGTCGGATGCCGCCACGCCAACCAGGTCGCCCTCGACCACGAGCTCGGCCGGTCGGCCCTCGTCGGCCGGGCTGCTGAAGGCCGTGACGTCGCGGATCGCGATGCCGCGCAGATTGACCGGCAGCCCGATCCGGGCGAACAGGGCCGCGCTCTGGGGTACGGCTCGAACCACACTCGCGCGCGCCAGACACACGAGAGGCAAAGTCGACAGCAGCGTCAGCCCGAAAGCCAGGGCCGGCGAGAGGCCGAAGCTCTTGCCACGCACTGTCATGCGTCCCGGGCGCGGCGCGCGGGCGGCGGGTACCGGAAGATCGGCCGCCTCCCGGACCGCGGCGGTCGCCTCCTTCCAGGCCGTGTCGGCGATGGGATCCGCCTCCGCGGCCAGCTCCGCCTCGTGCCCGGCGAGCACGTCGGCCGGGGTGATGAACCACGTCTCGCGACAGGCCGCGCACCGGACCGAGCGGCCCTCCATGCCGACCTTGCCGGCCTCGATCTCGTACGCGCTCGCGCAGCTCGGACAGACGATCAGCATACGCGCCATACTCGCATCGATCGGCCGAACCGGGGCCGGACAGTGAATTCGATTGAGAAAGTGTGGCCGAACAGGGTTAAGCGGCGGTGAAATCCGGTAGGCCTTGAAAACGCCCTTCGGTCCGGCGATTCCCGGGGGCGGGATCGAAGAGATACGGCACGGCCTTGAATCTACAGGCGAGCATGAAGAGCCTGCTGCCCGGCGCAGAGCGGCCGGTGGTGCAGTTCGAGAATGTCGGCATGCGCTACGGCCTCGGGCCGGAGGTGCTGTCGGACGTGAGCTTCCGCATCGCCCCACGCTCGTTCCAGTTCCTCACCGGGCCGTCGGGCGCCGGCAAGACGACGCTGCTGCGGCTGATCCTGCTGTCGGTTCGGCCGACCCGCGGCCTCGTCTCGATCTTCGGCGAGGAGGTGAGCGGCATCTCAGCCAAGGCGCTCACGGGCCTGCGGCGCCGGATGGGCGTGGTCTTTCAGGATTTCCGCCTGCTCGATCATCTCACGACCTACGAGAACGTGGCGCTGCCTCTGCGCGTCCAGGGGCGGACGGAGGCGAGCTATCGGGCCGAGGTGGTCGAGCTGCTGCGCTGGGTCGGGCTCGGCGAGCGGATGCATGCCCTGCCGCCGCTCCTGTCGGGCGGTGAGAAGCAGCGCGCCGCCATCGCCCGGGCGCTGATCGCCCGGCCCGACCTGCTGCTCGCCGACGAGCCGACCGGCAACGTCGATCCGGGATTGGGACGGCGGCTGCTCCGCCTGTTCCTGGAATTGAACAAGCTCGGGACGTCGGTCGTCATCGCCACCCATGATTTCGGCATCATGGATGCGGTCGACGCCCGGCGGATGGTGCTCGGCGACGGCCGGCTGCGGATCGAGGAATGAGCACTCAGGCCATCCCGCGGGCGCGACCGGACTCCGTCTCCGGCGCGCCCTCCCCGGCTCTGCCGGCGCAGCTGCGCCGCAACGCGCCCCTGGTGCCGACCGACACCGCGGCCGGGCGCTCCCTGGCGGCGGTCATCGCCATCCTGACCTTCCTGGCGGGCCTCTGCGCCGGCGCGGCCGAGATGGTGGCGACGAACGCGGCGCAATGGCAGGGCGATGTCGCCCAGGAAGTCACGATCCAGATCCGCCCGAGCCCGGGCCGCGACGTCGATGCCGATCTGGCCCGGGCTGCCGATCTCGCCAGGGCGGAGCCCGGCATCGCCGAGACGCGGGTTTTCTCGAAGGCCGAGGCCGAGCGGCTGCTGGAGCCCTGGCTCGGCAGCGGGCTCGACCTCTCGGATCTGCCGGTGCCCCGGCTGATCGCCCTCAAGCTCGCCCGGGGACAGGGCGCCGACCTGAAGCGGCTGCGCGCGCGGCTTCTCGAAGCACTGCCCGGCGTCGCGAGCCTCGACGACCACGCGCTCTGGCTTCAAAGGCTGTCGAGCGCGGCCAACGCCTTCGTGGGGATCGGGATCGGGCTGGTGATCCTCGTCCTGGTGGCCACGGGCCTCGCCGTCACCTTCGCCACGCGGGGCGCCATGGCGAGCAACCGCGAGGTGGTCGAGGTGCTCCACTTCGTGGGCGCCGACGACGATTACATCGCCCGGGCCTTCCAGCGGCGGTTTTTCGGCCTGGGACTTCGCGGCGGTGCGATCGGCGCGGGCTGCGCCATCCTGGCCTTCGTGATCTTGGGGGTGCTCGCCCGGGCGGCGCGGTCCGGACCGGCGGGGCAAGAGGTCGAAGCCCTGTTCGGCGCCTTCCAGATCGGGCTGCGCGGCTATGCCAGCGTCGTGCTCATCGGCGTCATCGCGTCCCTCGTCACGGGCGTGGTGTCGCGCATCACGGTGCGCCGGTTCCTGGCCTGATCGGCCGCGGCCGCCCGCCGACCTTAAAACAGCGCGCGTGGATACAGGGGGGTCTTGGCAGCACGTTTACGATCTGGAAACCTATTCGTTGCGGTGTTGATTGGGTCTCCCGGATGCCTCCGGGTCGCCGCAATCGAAGCCGATCCTCCGGAGGATGACCACGCGTATGCCACGCGCATCGGATCCGCACCTCGCCGACGCCCTTGGCTGGTCCTGGCACGAAGGGGGCCTCGCGCACCCGGCGACCCGCCTCGCGAGGCCGCGTCACCGCGCACCGACGACCCTGTGGGTGCTGGGCCTCGGTGCGAGCTTCGGGGCAATTGCGCTGTTCGCCGGCTTCCTGATCTTCGTCAGCGCGCTCGCGCGGCAGGAGCGCGCCCCGGCCGACCGGGCGGACGGGATCGTCGCACTCACCGGAGGCGCGCAACGCATCGGCGACGCGATCGACCTGCTCGCCGGAGGATACGGGCGACGCCTGCTGATCACGGGCGTCAACGAGCGCACCAGCCGCGAAGAGATCGCCCGGCTGAACCCGACGCAGCGTGCGTTGATCGCCTGCTGCGTCGATCTCGATTACCGGGCGCGCAACACCATCGGCAACGCGATCGAGACCCGCCGCTGGATGCGGGCGCATCGTTTCAACACCGTGGCCGTGGTCACCTCGAACTACCACATGCCGCGCACCTTGATCGAGCTGGTCCATGCCCTGCAGGACAGCGATCGGGTCCTGCCGCATCCGGTGGTCACGGACGCGTTCGACGCCGACCGCTGGTGGACGAGTCCGCCCGCGGCGCGCCTCGTCGCCTCCGAATACGTGAAGTTCCTGGCCAGCTGGGTGCGCACCCGATTCGAGGCCGATCCCGAACGCTCGCGGGCGGCGATCCTGATCGGACGCGGGAAGCCCGTGAAAATGGTCGCCGAGCCGCTGGCCGCCCAAAACCTGGATTGATCCGTCCGCGTCGCCGCGTGATCCCCGACCTACTGGCCGCGGCACCGCGCCTTGATGGCCGCCGAGAATTCCCGGTCCGAGCCCTGAACCTGAGCGAGGCGCTCGCCGCGCTCGGAGCCCGACAGGCAGCGCCCGTAGACCCCCGCGACCCGGCGCATCGTCTCGACGTGCCGCCGCCAGACGCGGCAGTTCTTGGCATCGTCGCCGTCCGCCTGTTCGAGCTGGTCGATCGCCTGCCGCTGCATCGACTGCGCCACGAGGAGATCGCGCGCGCAGGTTGTCTCGCCCTGGGCCAGGGCCGGCCGAGCCGTCAGCCCCGCGCTCAGCATGAGGACCCCGGCGATACGCAGACTCGACATCACGCAGCCTGCGGCGCCGTGGAGCGGGTCAGCAGGGCGTAGAGGGCCCCGGCATCCCGCGCCGCCCGGATATGAGCCAGAAGGCCGGGTTCGCGCAGGACGCGGGCGACCTGGGCGAGGGCCTTCAGATGATCGGCGCCGGCGCCCTCCGGGGCCAACAGCAGGAAGGCGATGTCGACCGGCTGGCCGTCCAGCGCCTCGAAATCGACCGGCCGGTCGAAGCGCGCGAACAGGCCGAACAGCCGGTCGAGCCCCGGGAGCTTGCCGTGCGGGATCGCCACGCCGTCGCCGATGCCGGTCGATCCCAGCCGCTCCCGCTGAAGCAGCGTATCGAAGACGGGCCGTTCGTCGAGGGCGGGCAGGCGACGCGCCGCCTGGGCGGCGAGGTCCTGAAGCACCTGCTTCTTGGCCCGCGCGCGCAGCGACGGCACGACCGACTCGGGGTCGAGGAATTCCAGAACTGGCATCGAACGACCGTTGCCCCGTCGCCCGTCCGGTTGGAACGGGCCTCGTTGCGGGGGCATCAACGGCCGTTTCGGCCGCGCCCCTGCACATCAATCGACCGGGAAACAGGCCGGTTCCGGCTCCGTTCCTCCCGACCCGCCGCGTCAGTCGACGGCGTTCGGCGGGTCCACCCAGCCGATCGCGCCATCGCTGCGCCGGTATACGACGTTGACGCGCCCGGTGCCAGCGTGGACGAACACGAGGACGGGCGATCCCGTCAGATCGAGGGCCGTGACCGCCTCGCCAATGGTGCGGCGCTGCAGGGTCCGCGTGCTCTCGGCGACGATCGGCGGGTGCGCATCCCCATCCGCCGGCTCGTCGTCATCCTCTTCCGGAGCGGCGAGGACCGCGTAGGCCGCCTCGACAGCCGCGTCGTCGCTCGGCCCGGTGGCGTGTTGCTTGAGCCGGTGCTTGTAGCGGCGCAGCCGGGTCTCCAGTCGCTCCGCGGTCTGCTCGAAGCTCGACCGCGCGTCGTGGGCGAACCCGTTCGCCTCGATGGTCAGGCCGGACACGAGATGCAGCACGCAATCCGTGCGGAAGGCCGTTCCATCCCGCCGCAGCGTAACGTGACCGGTGCAGGCGTCGCTCATATGCGAGTCGAGATATTTGGTCTGTATCGCGGACATCCGCTCCTCGACGCGGCTGCGCAGACTCTCACCGAGATCCACGCCGTGACCCGTGACTCGCAACGACCCCATGCTGCCTCCCCCGTTTCGATGCAGGTCGCCGAATTAGAGAGCCGGCTCGGGTTAAGTCAACGGAGCGGCTTGCGGTTCGCGCGCGCGCTTAACCCTGGGTTCAGCCGGACAGTCCCTATAGACACCGATTGGAAACGCCTTCCGCCGGAGCGGGTGCCGGTCCGTCGGCAGCAGGGCCGGCGACGCCTTGAGACACCAGAGATCGAACGCCGCATGACGAGAGACGCCCGCCCGCCCGTCGCCCTGACCCGCCGCGTCGTGCTGGCCGGGGCTTTGGGCGCGGCCGTAGGGTCGCTGCCCCGCGCCGCGCTGGCGGCTGATCCCGAGACGCCGCCGCCTCTGCCGGCCGCCGGCGCGGCGTTCGAGACGAACACGCTCACCGACCTCGCCCGCGCCCGCTCCAAGGGCGTCTATGCCGGCCCGAAATCCGGCGATCTGCCGGCCGTTCTGAAGAACCTGTCGCGGGACGCCTACGACGCGATCCGTCCGGCCGAGGATCGCGGGATCTGGGCCGGCCAGGATCTCGGCTACAGCCTCGAACCCCTGCTGCGCGGATCGATCTTCGACACGCCGGTCTCGCTGTTTCTGGTTGAGAACGGTCTGGTGCGGCCGATCGCCTACGACAAGGCGTCGTTCTCGGCCCCGGGTCTCGAGCTGCCGGATCTGGACAATGACGCCGCCTTCTCGGGCTTCCGGCTGCGCGCACGGTTCGCCGACGGGGGGGCGCTGTCGGACTTCGCGCTGTTCCAGGGCGGCTCCTTCTTCCACCTCGTGGCGGAGGGGCAGGATTTCGGGATCAACGCCCGGGCGCTGGCGCTGCGGCCGGCGGACGCGCGGGGCGAGGAATTTCCGCTGTTCCGCGCGCTGTTCATCGAGACTCCCAGCCCCGGCCAGCCGATCGTGGTGCACGCGCTCGCCGAATCCGAATCCGCGACGGCGGCGTTCAAGCTCACCCTCACGCCGGGCCGGGAGGCGTCGGTCGCCGGGATCGACGGCACGGTCTTCGCGCGGGCCGATCTCGACCATATCGGGCTCGGCGGGATGCAGGGGAGCTACCTGTTCGGACCCCTCGACCGTCGCCATGTCGACGACCTGCGCGCGGCCGCCTTCTCGGTGGAGGGCTTGGCGATCCACAACGGCTACGGCGAGCCGATCTGGCGCCCGGTGCACAATCCCGAAACCCTCCAGGTCTCGGCCTTCGTGGACCGCGGGCCGAAGGGTTTCGGCCTGATGCAGCGCGCCCGCGCCTACACGGATTTCGACGACGACAAGCGACATTGGGAGCAGCGGCCCTCCCTCTGGCTGGAGCCGCTGGACGATTGGAACGAGGGCGCCGTGACGCTCCTCGAGATCCCGAGCGATTCCGAACTGAACGAGAACGTCTTCGCCTATTGGCGTCCCAAGGCGAAGCTCGCCAAGGGTGGTGAGATGCGCTTCCTCTGCCGCCAGCACTGGTCCAAGGGATGGCCCGACCCGCTGCCGGCCGGGATCGCGCGGGTCAGCGACAGCCGCTGCGGCCACGGCAGTTCCGGCAACCGACGGCTGTTCGCAGTCGACTTCCAGGGCGAGACGCTGTTCGAGCCGGGCGATATCGACGTGGATCTCAGTGCCTCGGCCGGAACGATCACCCGGCAGGACCGCTATCGCTATCGCGATCGCAGTACCCTGCGGATCGTGTTCGAGCTGGATCCGGGCGGCGAGAAGGCCAGCGAGTTGCGCCTCGCGCTCCGGCGCGGGCAAGCCCGGGCCAGCGAGACGTGGCTGTACCGCTGGACGCCGTAATTTCCGCCGCTCACCGAGAGAGGATCAGCCTCCGCCGTGCGAATGGACGACACGATCACCCTGCCCGAGCCCACCTCCCGCACGGCATCTGAGCCTGAGCGCGCCGCCCTGCCGGCCGATTCCGGCCTGCCGCCGGAGGCGCCGCTGGCGATGCCGGTCCAGGATCTGTCGCGCTGGGATCCGGGTCTCGGCCACAGGCCGGTTAGCCGGTCGCGCAGCCCCTGGCTCGCGCGCCTCTGGGTGTTCGGCGGGGCGCTGGCGCTGACCGCCTATGGCGGCTGGCAGATGGTCGAGACCGTGTCGGTCTCGGGCAGCCCGACCGCGCTCCAGCTCGCCCTCGTGGTCCTGTTCTGCCTGACGTTCTCGTGGATCGCGCTGGCCTTCACGAGCGCACTGCTGGGTTTCGCGATGCTGCTGCGCCGCGCGCGCGCTCCGGCGAACCCGGTCGCGCTCACGACCCGCACCGCCGTGCTGATGCCGGTCTACAACGAGGCCACGGCCCGCACCTTCGCGGGGATCGAGGCGATGCGGGAGGCCGTCGAGGCCACCGGGCTCGGGCGGCACTTCGACTGGTTCGTGCTGTCCGATTCGACGCAGGCCGATGCCTGGATCGCCGAGGAGCGTGCGTTCCTCGACCTGCGGGAGCGCCTGGGCCCTGATGCCCGCCTCTACTACCGGCACCGACCGAAGAACCACCATCGTAAAGCGGGCAATATCGGCGATTTCGTCACGCGCTGGGGCGGCCAGTACGACCACATGCTGGTCCTCGACGCCGACAGCCTGATGAGCGGTCCTGCGATCGTGGCGCTCGCCGCCGCCATGGAGGCGGACCCGGATGCCGGCATCATCCAGACGCTGCCGCTGATCATCAACCGCAACACGCTGTTCGCCCGCCTCCAGCAGTTCGCCGCGCGGATCTACGGTCCGGTGATCGCGGCCGGACTCGCGGCTTGGTCGGGCCGGGACGGCAATTACTGGGGGCACAACGCCATCATCCGGACCCGGGCCTTCGCGGATTCCTGCGGCCTGCCCGACCTGCCGGGCAAGCCTCCCTTCGGCGGCCACATCCTGTCCCACGACTTCGTCGAGGCCGCGCTGATCCGCCGGGCCGGCTGGGCGGTCTATATGCTGCACCGCCTGGAAGGCTCCTACGAGGAGAGCCCGCCCTCGCTGATCGACGTGGCGGTCCGCGACCGGCGCTGGGCGCAGGGCAACCTCCAGCACGCACGGGTGATCGGCGCTGCCGGCCTGCACCCGGCGACCCGGCAGCACTTCGCCACGGGGATCGCGGGTTACCTCGCCTCGCCGCTCTGGCTGCTGCAACTGGTGGTCGGTATCCTGCTGGTCCTCCAGACCGCCACGGAGCGACCGGATTATTTCGGGGGCGCCGGCTTCTCGCCGGTCTTCCCGCGGTTCGACCCGGTCCGCGCGCTGCAATTGTTCGGGCTGACCATGGCGGTGCTGCTGGCGCCGAAGTTCCTGGGCCTGATCCTCGCCCTGCTCGACCGGTCGGTCCGGCGGGCCTGCGGCGGTGGCGGCCGGCTCGTGCTCTCGAGCCTCGTCGAGATCCTGCTGTCAGCCCTGGTGGCGCCGGTGGCGATGGTGATCCAGTCCGGGTCCGTCATGGGCATCCTGCTCGGCCGCGACACGGGCTGGAATCCGCAGCGGCGCGACGACGGCTCGATCCCGCTGCGCGACATCATCGCCCGGCACAGTTGGCACACGCTGCTGGGCGTCGTGGCGGGCATCGCGGCCTTCGCCATCGCCACGTCGCTGTTCCTCTGGATGAGCCCCACCATCGTGGGTCTGGTGCTCGCCATCCCGATTTCCTGGGCCAGCGGCCAGCTCGGCCTCGGGTTGGCGCTGAAGCGCCGGCGCCTGCTCGCCACGCCGGAGGAGGCCGCGCCCCCCGCCATCGCCACCCGTGCCGGCGCCCTGACCGCCCGCAACGTCGCGGCGGCGTTCGACGAGGCCGATGCCCTCGCGACGCTTCACGCCGATCCCCGCCTTGCCCAGGCTCATAGCCTGATGCTGCCGCCGGCACGTGAGCGGCCGCGTGGCGCCATCGACGCGGACCGCACGCTCGCGGCCGCCAAGATCGGCGAGGCCCAGACGGTTGCCGAGGCCCGGGCTTGGCTGACGCCGCGGGAGCGCATGGCGCTTCTGCACGATCCGGCCCTCGTCGAACGGTTGGTTCGGCTCGCATGAGCTGACCGGCTGGCCGTTCCGCGCCTGGACCGCGGGAGAGAAGGGGATGCGCAAAACCGTTGCGGCGGACCGAGCGCCGCCCGGCCGGGTGGCGGTCCTTCCCGGCGGGCGCAGCGGCCCGTGTCGTCATCAGGGGATCCGAAGGCCGGCGAGGTCCCGTTGGCGGGCTTTGATCCTGTGCGCCGCAACCGTCTCTCCCGCCGAGAGCACGCCGGCGCCTGAAGCGGCCCCGCCCTTCGCGGCGCATTACGATTTGAGCTTTCTGACCCTCCCGGTCGGTCAGGCCGAACTCACCCTGGACCTGCGGATCGATCGCTACGCCCTCAAGCTCGAAGGGGGCCTGACGGGCCTTGCGGGCTGGTTCTTCCAGGGATCGGGCAGCGCGCAGTCTCACGGGCGCCTCTCGGCGGTCCGTGCGGTCCCGGACGCGTTCCGCATCGATAGCCGTTACGGGACCATGCCGGTGCTGGTCCGCATCGCGTTCGAATCGGGCACCGTCCGAAAGGCCGAGGTCGATCCCGAGCCGGCGCCGAAGCCCGATCGCGTTCCGGTGACGGCCGCCGACCGGATCGGCGTGACCGATCCCGTCGGCATGCTGATCGTTCCGGCCGGATCCGGCCCGCTGACGCCGGCCCTCTGCGACCGGCGCATCCCGGTCTTCGATGGGGCGACCCGGGCCGACCTCGTTCTGTCGCGCGGCGCGGTCGTGAGCGTCAGCGCGGGGCCTTACAGGGGGCCGGCCCTCGATTGCCGGATCCGTTGGGTTCCGGTCGCCGGGCATCGCGCCCGGGGCTCCTCGGTCCGGCGCATGTCCGAGAACGACGACCTGCACGTGCGCCTCGCGCCCGTGCCGGGCAGCAATGTCCTGCTCCCCCTGACGATCACGGTTGGGACAGGCTGGGGTACGGCGCGCATCGATGCGACCCGATGGGGCGCCGCGCCGACGACCGGGGCGCCTGTCAGACGCGATTAACCAATCGGCCGCTAGGGTCGCGCCGGCACATCGATGCTGTGTCGACCGGAACGCGCCATGACGCTGCTGCTCGCTTTCCTGCTCCCGCCCTTGACGATCGCCATCGTGCTGGCTCGCGGCGAGCCGGTGCGTACCATCAGCTGCCTCGGCGCCATGGGTGTGGGGTGCGCGATCGCCTGCCTGAGCCTTGTCAGTCTGGCCCGCCACCGGACCTGAGGCGCCTCGGCCGATCAGAGGAAGCCGATCTGACGCGGACTACCCGAGAGCGTGCGCCCTGCCCGAGCGACGAGCTGGGAGAATGCCAGGGCCGCCGCCGTCGCCTGAGCCCGCGAGGGAAAGCTTCGGCGTGATTCGAGCACGGTCTCGGCTGTCTCGTTCAACAGCACCCAGGACCACAGCGACCGGCTGGATTCGCGGATCTCGAACTGCACGGAGCGCCTGCCTTCCGAAGCATGCGACGACAAGACAATTTCAGTTGACCGTGACACCGGGATGACACGATCAACTTGTCGTCAAGATCGGCGCCGATTCGAAAGCACGGGCGTCAACTGATCGACGAAGGCGAAGAAGCATCCGCGAGACTTGAGTTGCCCCACCGGTCGAAATGTTCGACGACAGGTTGCAGTTCTTCGACGCGCCCGATACGCCTATTGCTGCTGCGTGCCCGCCTGCGTCCTGTCCACAGGAATAACCTCGGGTGCTCGGCGTCGCGATGAAGGTCGCACCGCGGTAAATGATCGGACCGGGTGAAAGCCACGTTTCCGGCGGCTTGGCAGGTCAGGCCAATCTCGCCCATCCGCCATCCTGCCGATCGGAGATCGCATGAAAGCCGTGACCGCACGCATCGCCGAAGAACTTGGCGTCGGGGAAGCGCAAGTGGCAGCCGCGGTGGGGCTGCTCGACGGCGGGGCGACCGTGCCGTTCATCGCGCGTTACCGCAAGGAACATACGGGCGGCCTCGACGACACGCAGCTGCGCAGGCTGGAAGAGCGCTTGTCCTATCTGCGCGATCTGAACGACCGGCGTCGGGCGATCGCTGAGAGCATCGAGGCCCAGGGGCGCATGACTCCGGCGATCGCCGCGGCCCTTGCGGCGGCCGACACGAAGGCGCGTCTGGAAGATCTCTACCTGCCTTTCCGCCCGAAACGCCGCACCAAGGCCCAGACCGCCCGCGAGGCCGGTCTCGAACCGCTGGCGGAAGCGATCCTGAAGCGCCCGGAGCAGGATCCCGAGGCGGCGGCACGGGCGTTCGTGTCCGCGGAACGCGGGGTGCCCGACGCCGCCGCCGCGCTGGAGGGGGCGCGGGCGATCCTGATCGAGCGCTTTTCCGAGGATGCCGACCTGATCGGGCGCCTGCGGACGGATTACTGGCGCGGCGGCCAGCTCGTCTCGAAGGTCCGCAAGGGCAAGACGAACGAGGGGGTTAAATTCTCGGATTACTTCGCCTGGAGCGAGCGCCTGGATCGGATGCCCTCGCACCGGATCCTGGCGATCTTCCGAGGCGAACGCGAGGAGGTCCTCGACATCGCCTTCGCGGCGGAGGGCGAGGAGTCCCAGCCCGGGGTTCCGGGCCCGTTCGAGACGGCGATCTGCCGGCGTTTCGGCGTCGCGGCGCTGGGACGCCCCGGCGACGCGTGGCTGCTCGACACGGTCCGGACCGCGTGGCGCACCAAGATCCGCACCGGGATCAAACACGACATGCGCACGCGGCTGTTCGAGCGCGCCGAAGACGAGGCGGTCAAGGTCTTTGCCGGCAACCTGAAGGACCTGATCCTGGCTGCGCCAGCCGGCGGACGGCCCACGATGGGGCTCGATCCGGGCTATCGGAACGGCGTGAAGGTCGCGGTGGCGGACCGGACGGGCCGGATCGTCGCGGTCGAAACCACCTATCCGCACGAGCCGCAACGCCGCTGGCGCGAGGCCGTGACGAGCATCGGGCGCCTGTGCCGTCTCCACGGCGTCGAGATGCTCGCGATCGGCAACGGCACGGCATCCCGCGAGACCGAGCGGCTCGCCGGCGAGGTCGTCGCGGAGAATCCGGACCTGAAGCTCGTCAAGGTCACGGTTTCGGAAGCCGGCGCCTCGGTCTACTCGGCCTCCGAGATCGCCTCCCGGGAGCTGCCCGATCTCGACGTCTCCCATCGCGGCGCTGCCTCGATCGCGCGGCGCCTGCAGGATCCCCTGGCCGAACTGGTGAAGATCGACCCGAAAGCCATCGGCGTCGGCCAATACCAGCATGACGTGAGCGAGGCGAAACTGTCGCGCTCGCTGTCGGCGGTGGTGGAGGATGCCGTGAACGCGGTCGGCGTCGACGTGAACACCGCCTCCCCTGCCCTGCTGGCGCAGGTCTCCGGCCTCGGATCGGCCCTGGCCGAGCGGATCGTCGCGCACCGGGACACGAACGGCCCCTTCCGCACGCGGACGGCCCTCAAGGCCGTGCCGGGCCTCGGCCCGAAGACCTTCGAGCTGGCCGCGGGCTTCCTGCGGATCCGGGAGGGCGACGATCCGCTCGACGCCTCCGGCGTCCACCCGGAGGCCTATCCGGTGGTGCGGCGCATCCTCCAGGCGACCAAGAGCGACATCCGGGTCCTGCTCGGCAACACGGCGGCGCTGGCCAAGCTGAGCCCCGAGACGTTCGTCGATACGCGTTTCGGCCTGCCGACCGTCCGCGACATCATCGCAGAGCTGGAGAAGCCGGGCCGCGATCCGCGCCCCGAATTCAAGACCGCGCGCTTCGAGGAGGGCGTCGAGACGATCGGCGACCTGCGGCCGGGCCTGCAGCTCGAGGGCGTCGTCACCAACGTGGCGGCGTTCGGCGCCTTCGTGGATATCGGCGTCCATCAGGACGGCCTCGTCCACATCTCGGCGATGGCGCGCCGCCGGATCACGTCGCCCACCGAGGTGGTGCGGATCGGCGAGGTGATCCGCGTCCTGGTGCTCGGCGTGGACATCCCCCGCAAGCGGATCGCGCTGTCGATGCGGCTGGATGATCCGATCGAGACGAAGGCCCCGGCGCGTCCCGTCGCGGAAGCGCGCTCCGAATCGCGCCCGGCGCGCCCCAGGCCGGCACCGGAAGCCGCGCCGAACGGCCCCCTCGCGGACGCGCTGCGCCGAGCGGCTTCGTCCCCACGGAGGCGCTGACCATCATGGGCGGAGTGAACTGATGTCATCGCCAGCGACGAACGACGCCGACCCCAGCCCGATGATCGGGCCGGCTCGCCTCATCCGGGCGGCGTTCGAGGGGTCGGATATGGCCGCCCGGGCCGACGAGATCCTGACCCTTGCGGGCAACGGCACGCTCGAGGCCGGCACGGCCCTCGATCTGGCGACGATCCTGCTGCTGATGCACCGCTTCGAGCCGGCCCTGCAGCTTCAGGGCGAGGTTCTGCAGGGATGCCGGCGTTTCCGGCTTCTTGCCAGCAAGCCCGACGCGGCGACGCGCGTGCTCGTCATCGCCACGGCCGGCGACCTCATGGCCAATACGCCGGTCGATTTCCTGCTGGATCACCCGGACTTTTGGGTCGAATACCTGTTCGTGCTTCCCGGAAAGGACGTTCCTGCCGCCCTGCCCGATCACGACGTGTGCGTCGTCGCCGTCGCCTATTCGAGCGCCAACGAACCGGTGCTGGAAGCCCTGGCCTCCGCGGCAGCGCGCTGGGATCGCCCGGTCATCAACCCGCCGCGCCAGGTCCTGAAGACGTCCCGGCACGGGCTCGCCGCGGCCCTCGACGGGGCAGAGGGTCTTCTGATCCCGGCCGTCGCCCGTATGACGAAGGCCGACATCGTCTCCGCAGGATGCCGCCTGCCGGCCGGCTTGCGCTACCCGATCCTCGCGCGACCGATCGATACCCATGCCGGCAACGCGCTGCAGAAGATCGACCGCGACGAGGATCTTGCGGCCTATATCCGAGAGATCGATGCGGCCGCCTATTATCTCTCGCAATTCTGCGATTACAGCGGGCCGGACGGGCTGTTCAGGAAGCTCAGGATCGTCCTCATCGACGGGATCCCGTTCCTCTGCCACATGGCCATCCGCGATCATTGGATGATCCATTATCTGAATGCCGGCATGAGCGATGATGCCGCGAAGCGAAACGCCGAAGCCCTGGCAATGGCCGAGTTCGACGATCGGTTCGTGCCGCGGCACCGCACGGCCTTCGCCGAGATCCACCGTCGAACCGGGCTCGACTATCTGATCCTCGATTGCGCCGAGGCCCAGGATGGTCGATTGCTGATCTTCGAAGCAGATACCGGCATGGTCATCCACGACATGGATCCGGTGGATCTCTATCCGTACAAACGCCCACAGATGCACAAGGTCTTCGCGGCCTTCCAAAACGCCGTTCGGACCAGGGCGGCACGCTCGGACGAACGACCCGACCTTTCGAGCGATCCGCGTACCTTGCGCAACGAACAACAGCCATAGAGAAGCGCCTGTCGTTACAATAAAAATCAGCACTTTACGGATTCATCGCACCGACGACGACAGAGATTGCAAGTCGCTCCGCAACAGGTACCAAGAATTACCAACGCCGAGAGATGGCAGGCTGAAATCCCGGAGAAAAGTACAGACAATTGAATCCGTGATACGCGCAGAAAATTAAGGATCGGCTCGCATACTGGCACAGACCGCTGCGTTTTAACGCGAAAGAAACTTCTGCGGCGCCATGACTGCGGCACCCGAGAAACGGGTGGACCTCAATCAGAAAGATCGATCCATGTCCTCCATCACCCTGTCGGCCGCCACGCGTCAGAACCTGCTCTCGCTGCAGGATACGGCGGCTCTGACCGCGACCACCCAGAACCGCCTTGCCACCGGCAAGAAGGTCAATTCGGCCCTCGACGATCCGCTGAGCTTCTTCACCGCTCAGAGCCTCGACAACCGGTCCAACGACCTGAACAACCTGCTCAACGGCGTCAGCAACGGCGTGCAGGTCATCCAGGCCGCCAACCAGGGCATCACCAGCATCCAGAAGCTGATCGACAGCGCCAAGTCGCTCGCCAACCAGGCGCTGGCCAGCAAGAACTATGCGAACCCGCCGGTTTCGGCGTCCACGACATCCACCACGGCTAGCGGCGCCTATTCGGCGCCGACCGGGGCTGGCGGTCAGGTGGTGACCTTCACCGTCGATGGTGCGACGAAAACCGCGACCATCCCGCAGGGCTCGGGCACGTCAGGTGCCACGGTCGAGCCCGCCGACGGCGATGCGGCCGTCGCGGCCCTCAATGCCTCAGCCGGATCGAACGTTTTCTCGATCGATGCGACGACCCATAAGATCACCATCGCCTCGACCAGCAGCGACATCACCCTCGACTCGACGAATGCCGGCTATCTCGGCTACACGGGCGCCGTCTCCGGCACCGCGGCCGTCGCAGGATCGGGCGACGCAACCCGCACCAGCCTCGCAAGCCAGTTCAACAGCCTGCTGACTCAGATCGATCAGTTGGCCTCGGATGCGAGCTACAACGGCGTCAACCTGCTCGGTGGCGGCGGCTCGAACCAGCTCAAGATCCAGTTCAACGAGAACGGGAAGTCGAACCTCGTGGTTCAGGGTGTCGATTTCTCCTCGACGGGTCTGGGTCTCAGCCCGGTCGCCACGTCGGGTGCCAATTCCAACTTCCAGGCCGATTCCGACGTCAACGCCGTCCTGACCAAGCTCGATGCCGCGTCCTCGACGCTGCGCGCGCAGTCGACCTCCTTCGGCTCGAACCTGACGGTCGTGCAGAACCGCCAGGACTTCACCAAGCAGCTGATCAACATCCTCGGCACGGGCTCGGCGAACCTGACGAACGCCGATCTCAACGAGGAGGCCGCGAACTCGCAGGCGCTGTCGACCCGTCAGTCGATGGGCATCTCGGCCCTGTCGCTGGCCAACAGCGCGCAGCAGGGCGTTCTGCAGCTCCTGCGCTGAGGCACGCCGCGACTGAAGACAAGGCCGGCCGGGGTGATGCCCGGCCGGCCCTTTTTGTGTGAGCCGCCCGTCGACCCTGTTCGACGCGTGCGCCCGAAACCGCGTCGCGGCCGGACAGGCGTTTCGGAAGGTGCCGAACCGCCGGGATGGTGCAGCCTTGTCGGGCCAGGCCACCGAGGCCGCGCCAGACGGAGCCGCACGCGTCTCCTTTGCTGGAACACGTATCCTCTGCCGTTGGCGATCGTCGCGCGGCTTGGAGCCGCTCACAGAACTGCCGCTGCGCTGTCGCGGCGAGCGGGAAAACTCCGGTGCCCGGGATTGTGTGAGAGGCTCTTACTCGGCCGCCTCCGGTGCAGCGCCGTCCCGCCCCAGCTCGCGCCGAATGGTTTCGAGGATGCGCTGTCGGACGAGCGGTTGCCGGATCGTGCACCACAGGCTCAGCAGTTCGTAGGTTGCGCCGACATCGAACACGTCCTCATCGCGTCCGAAGAAGCTCTCGACGGGACACCCAAGCAGCCTTGCGATCTCGGCCAAGCGTGCACTGAAGCGGTCGTCGACCGCCATTTCAGCCTCTGTTCCCGCACCGCGTCATGCCGGGAAGCTATGCGCTCGAGTATAGGGCGACAAGTGGTTAATTTGTACTGGTTAGGGTGCTTGTCGATCGAAAGAGCGCATCCCAATGAACAAGTTCATCTGAGCCGCTTCGGCACGAGCGGCTTTTCTGGAAGTCGCCGATGTGCTGCAGGATCCCCGCCCCGAGATACGGTTCGAGGAGCTGTCCGGGCTCGAACGGACGCGGGGTCCGGTCCGGCATGGGTTCGTCCGGCCGCTTCTTTCATCGGAGGCAGAGGCTGAGCCGATCCGGCACTTTTCACGGTTGAGCGTCGTGGTCCGCGACGCAGGTTCGAGAGCTCGGCCACGATCGCGTGGTTTCGCCGGGTTCCGGCCCGCAGGGAGACATCGTCGGCACGGCGGACAGCTGAAAGCGTTGAGAAGAACGTCCGGGGTCCTACCGCGCCGAAGCTCAACAATCGCCAGTGCGGCGGCGGCTCAGAGCCGGATATTGCTTGACATCTGAAACATAATCTTTCCGTTGACCCTCGATTAACCGGCTCGGCATAGGCACATAGGGATGGCCGCTGAAGCGGTTTCGCTTGAGTCGGGCGAGGCTTCCATGATCGTCCTGTTAGCCGTCGCGCTGAGCACCGGGCTTCTGGCCATGGTCGCCCTGCTTCCGCTCGGGTTCTGGGCCGCGGTGATCGGGGCTCCCTTGGTGGCGAGTTCGGCGGCGACCCTGGCCGGCGGTCTCTTGGCGTGGCGAACCATCAGCCGCGACCGGCAGCGGCGCAAGCTCGAAGCGCAGACCGGCGTGATGGTCTCGGCGCTCCGCGACGTGACGCATCGCGCCGAACCGGTGTCTCCCGCTCCGAAAGTCGCTCAGCGGCGACTGGGCCTCTGAAGGACCTCGGAGCCTGAGCCGGTAGCGCGTCGCGCAAGCGGTCGTCAGGCTCGATGGACCGAACCGCGACGACGTTTTGGCCGTTGTCGCGATCATGCCGGACCTCACGATCCCGCTCCTTGCGACCGCGCTCTTCGTCGGGGTCGGTTGGCTGATCGTCAATGCCGGTCGGCACTACGACGATGCGATCGGCCACACGTTGAAGGTCTTCGCCCTGGTGCTCGGTCTCGTGGTGATGGCTGGCGTCACGGCGAAGCTACGGGCCGGGTTCGGCGTAGGCCGGATGGCGCATCGCATCGAGGCCCGCGCGCAGGACGGGCCGGCAGGCGCCGGACGGACTTCGGTTCGCGCGAGACGGGATCCGTAGCATACCACCCCTAAGGTCTGGACTCGATCGGCACCAGAACGTGATGACGGAGGCCAGAGCGATAGCTGAGGCGGCGCGGGCGAGCTTGTCATAGCGGGTGGCGATCCGGCGGAAGTCCTTGAGGCGGCGGAAGGTGGCCTTGATCCTCCAAGGCTCCCGATAGCGGGGCTTGTTTTGCGCTGCCGTCGCGACGCGAGAGGTATGTGGGCTGACCCACGTCCGTCATGCTCCCTGCGTACACTGATCTGCAGCAGTCGCCCGGTCGCAAGCCGTTGATTTCGGTGCGTTTCGCGGCGCTTCAGCCACTTAGCAGCATGCTGGCGGAAGGGGTGGGATTCGAACCCACGGTGGAGTTGCCCCCACGGCGGTTTTCAAGACCGCTGCCTTAAACCACTCGGCCACCCTTCCCGACGGCATCCGCAACCCGACGGTTACGGCGGCGGCCGATCCCCCGTCAACCGAAGAACGACAGTTGACCTGCGGGACCAATCCGCCTATCTCACCGCCCACGCCTGACGCCGCTGAATGCAGCGCGGTCGATCCGGGCCGTCATCAGGGCGGTCGGATGCGGCTAATGGCCGATTGGGGGATAGTTTAACGGTAGAACGGTGGACTCTGACTCCTCTAGTCCTGGTTCGAATCCAGGTCCCCCAGCCACCGATTCGCCTGAAACTATCCGACAATTTTGAATGTGTGGGGCACCCGCTTGCCCGTTCGACCAAACACTGACCGCCACACAAGTCTTCCTGTTCCTCAGAGCGCTGACGCTTTCGACGGGATAGCGTCGCGCCCAGCACGGGCCCGGCTCACTCCGGCAGCGGCCGTCCGGTGGTCTCCGGCATGAACCACGGCACGATCAGCCCGATCACGTAGACGCTGGACATCGTCAGCGCCGCAGCCGCCACGCCCCCGAAAGACGTCACGATCTCTCCGGCGATGATCGGGAAGATCCAGGCGATCAGCCGCGCCCCGTTGAAGACGAAGCTCGCCGCGGTGGTCCGCACGGCCGGCGTGAACAGCTCAACGAGGTAGATCGCCATCCACGAGAAGGCGAAGCCGAGGGTGAAGAACCCGTTCAGGAAGGCGAGGCCCATATAGGCGCCCAGGCCGCCGGTCCAAAGATAGCAGGCCAGCGACGTCGCGATGCAACCGACATGGGTGAGAATCAGGAAGGCGCGTCGCCCGAGCGCATCGGCGACGAAGCCGGAAACGACGTAGGCGGTGATCGCGCCCATGTTGTAGATGATGCCCATGCGCGGGCCCCAGACATTGGCCGGCTCGCCGGCCGCCCTGGCCAGCCCCTCGGTATAGGCGGGCAGCCAGGATGACACCGCCCACCAGCCGACCGTCGTGGCGAACGACATCGCCGTGGCGAGGAGCACGCGGCGGCGGCTCTCGGGTTCGCGGAAGATCTCGGCCAGCGTGAACGGCCGTTCGTCGCCGCGGGGACCGCGGCCCGCATCCTCGGCGGTGGCCGACCAGCGCTGCGCCTTGAGTGCCTGCATCCACTGCTCGGATTCATCGAGCGCCCGCCGCAGGTACAGGCAGACGAAGGCCGGCAGCGCGCCGAGCGCGAACATGATCCGCCAGGATTGATCGCCCATCGGGTTGGTGGCGGCCAGCACGGCCCACACGATCGCGGCGAGCACCGCGCCGCCGCCGAAACCGGATTGCAGGAAGCCGCAGCCCTTCGGCCGCGCCCGGTTCGGCCAGGTCTCGGCCACGAGGGCGATGCCGGTGGACCATTCCGAGCCGATGGCGAGACCGGTGATGAAGCGCAGGAGTGCGAGTTGCGTGAAGCTCTCCGCGAAGGCCGTCAGTCCCGTGAACAGCGCGTAGCCCAGGATCGAGATCATCATCATGCGCTTGCGACCGATATAGTCGGCCGCGATGCCGCCGATCAGGCCGCCGAGCCCCCAGCCGAGCAGCGTGATCCCGATGGCGAGGCCGACATAGAAGGCGGGGGCCTGGGCCTGCTCGGGGGTCAGGATCGTGCGGAGCGCCGGCCGCAGGGCGTAGATCAGGGCGACGGCCTCGTAACCGTCGAAGACCCAGCCGAGATAACTGCCCCACAGGATGCGCCAATGCCGGCGGGTCAGACCAGCATACCACGGCGCATCCGCATCCTCACGCAGCAGTGCCTCGCCCGAACTCATACTCGTCTCCCGGCTGTGGGGCTCGGCGGCCCCGTGGTCACGCGCGCCCTGCCGCGAATTGCCGTCGATCCGCGCCTTCCGTCATCAGCCGCCGCTTCGTTAAGGGCAGACGCGCGTTGAGCCGAGATCGCGGAAGACGACACGGTGACAGAGGGCAGCTTGTGTTGAGCCGCATGATAGGGAACGACCCGCCGATCGTGTCGCGTATTCGGTTGCTCAAGACAGCGTCATCACAGCATCGTGCACGGCGCGGCGGAAACCGGCCGTGATCGGCCTCCCCTTCACCCGACACCGATGCGGTCCGATAAGCTGGATTTGCGGACGCTCAGTCCACGCCACATCAGGCGTGCCTCGGTCGCGAGGTCGCAGGTCTTGAACCGGGGCGGACGAATTCGGCCGGCATAGGTCAACATCTCGGTCCGCACGACGCGCCCTGGCTAAGGGGCGGCAGCGCCTGCGACAGAACCCGCTCACATTGTCCTCAAGCTGTTACGTGTCTTTGTCGGCTCTCGACTTGCGATCACGCCGGTCTGCGTGATCCTGCGCTTTCGATCAGCGGGAAGACCTGATCGTGGAGGAACCTCATGCCAACCATCCCGGCCAATTCCGCCCGTAATACCGGCTCAACCGCGGTTGATCCGGGTACCGGGGGATCGCTGGAACGGCTCGGGGTCCGCTTCACCAACTGGGCGGAACGCTGGTTTCCGGATGCCTTCATCTTCGTGGCCATCGCGGTGGTGATCGTGGCCCTCGGGGCGCTCGCCAACGGCGCGCCGCCGGCCGCCATCGCGAAAAGCTTCGGCGACGGCTTCTGGAGCCTGATCCCCTTCACCATGCAGATGGCCTTCGTCACCATCGGAGGCTACGTCGTGGCCACGTCGCCGCCCGTACAGGCGCTGATCGAGCGGCTGGCGCAGGTCCCGAAGACCGGGCGGGGCGCCGTCGGGTTCGTGGCCGGCGCGACGATGATCTCCTCGTTCATCAGCTGGGGCCTCAGCCTGATCTTCGGCGGCCTGCTGGTGCGGGCGCTCGCCCGTCGCACCGACCTGCGGATGGATTACCGGGCGGCCGGCGCGGCCGCCTATCTCGGGCTCGGCGCGACCTGGGCGCTCGGGCTCAGCTCCTCGGCGGCGCAGCTGCAGGCAAACCCGGCAAGCCTCACCAAGAACCTGCTCGCCATCTCCGGCGTGATCCCGTTCAGCGAGACGATCTTCCTCTGGCAATCGATGCTGATCGCCGCGATCCTGTTCGTGGTCTCGATCGCCATCGCGTATGCCTCCGCGCCCCGCCGCGGGACAGCCGTCACCGCCGAGGCGCTCGGTGTCCCGGTCGAACGGGAGACGAGCGCTATTCCGCCCGCCCGCCAGCCCGGCGAATGGCTGGAACATTCGCCGATCCTCACCATCCTGCTCGTGGTGATCGCGGGCGGCTGGATCGTGCAGGAATTCGCCCGCCAATCCTGGATCGTGGCGATCTCGAACCTCAACACCTACAACCTGCTGTTCCTCACCCTCGGCCTGCTGCTGCACTGGCGGCCGAAGCGCTTCCTCGTGGCGGTGGCGAAATCGGTGCCGGCCACCGCGGGCATCCTGATCCAGTATCCGCTCTACGCGGCGATCAGCGGCATGCTGACCGGGCCGAAGAACGCCGCCGGCGCCTCCGCGTCGGATGCGATCACCCACGCTTTCGTCAGCCTCAACACCACCGGCACCTTCCCGCTGACCATGGGCGTCTACTCGGCGATCCTGGGCTTCTTCGTGCCCTCGGGCGGCGGCAAGTGGCTGCTGGAGGCGCCCTACGTGCTGCAGGCCGCCAACGAGCTGAAGGTCCATCTCGGCTGGGCGGTGATGATCTACAACGCCGCCGAGGCGCTGCCGAACCTGATCAATCCGTTCTGGATGCTGCCGCTGGTCGGCATCCTCGGCCTGAAGGCGCGCGACATCGTCGGCTTCAGCTTCCTCCAGCTGATCGTGCACCTGCCGCTGGTGCTGTTCCTGCTCTGGGCGCTCGCCTTCACGCTGACCTACCACCCGCCGATCATGCCCTGACGGACCGTGGGACATCGAGATCGGTGTGGTTCGAGGGCGGCGCCCGCATTGACGCGCGCCGCCGCAGGCGCCTAGATCGCGCCATGCGCAGGCGCCTGCCCATATCGGTCCCGGGCCGCGCGATCATCGGATTGGTCGCGCTCTACGCGCTGCTGCTCCAGGCCTTCCTGGGCTTCGCCGCGCCCGTCCCGGCCCTCGCAGACGCCGGTGCCGTGCTGTGCGCCGAGCATCCCGTGGACGGTCCAGGCCACGGACCCGTCCAGATCCACGTCCATGCCTGCTGCACGCTGGTACAGGCGGGCGCGCTGGCCTTGCCGGCCGCCGCATGCGCCGGGCCGGTCATGCCCCGCGCGCCCGCCGCGCAACTCAGCTGGCGGCCCGAGGCCGAGCTTCCGAGAACCGGCCCGCCGCCCCGCGTCGGCACCGCACGAGGTCCTCCGTCCGCCTGACGATCCCTCCCCGATCGCTCAGTCCCGGACCCTTTACCCATGTCGACCGTCATCTCCGGCCGCGCCCCCGCCTATGGGGCGGGCGCCGCACTGCGTGCCTCGCGCGAGGCCGTCTACCGCGCCGTCTGGCGCTGGCACTTCTACGCAGGTCTTCTCTGCCTGCCGTTCCTGATCACCCTGTCGGCGACGGGGGCGCTCTACCTGTTCAAGGACGAGATCAACGGAAGCCTGTTCGCCTACCGGACGCGCGTCGCCATCCGCCCGACGCCACCGCTCGGACCGGATCGCCTGATCTTCAACGCGACGCAGGCCGTGCCGGACGCCCGACCGGTTTCCTACACCGATCCGGCGACGCCGGAGACCTCCGCCCTGGTCACCCTCGCGGCCGGGGATCACAGGATCCTCGTCTACCTGGATCCCTATATCGGCGACGTGCTCGACCGCGTGGCCCAGGACCGGCAGTTCATGGTCGTCCTGCGCGGCCTGCACAGCCTCGCCTATCTCGGTCCGATCGCGAACGGGGTGATCGAGATCGTCGCCGGCTTCGCCGTCATCCTGGTGGTGACCGGCGCCTATCTGTGGTGGCCCCGTGGCCGGGACGGTGGCGTGATCAGCCTGCGCGGGACGCCACGGCAGCGGGTGTGGTGGCGCGATCTCCACGCCGTCACCGGCTTCGTTGCGGGGGGTGGCCTCCTCTTCCTGGCGCTGACAGGGCTGCCCTGGTCGATCTGGTGGGGGCAGCAGCTGCGCGGCTTGTCGAATGCCGCGGGCCTCGGCCAGCCCGCTGCCCTCTGGGCACAGCGGCCGGTTTCGACGGTGCCGCTTCGCGATCGGCTGACCGACCCGGGCTGGACCCTGGAGGATGCGCCGGTCCCGCGCTCGGATCCGGCCGCCCCGGCGATGGAGACGCTAGGGATCGACCGGGCGGCGGCGATCCTCAGTGAACGCGGGATGCCGCGCGGCTACGAACTCGCCCTGCCGGTCGGGGCCGACGGCGTCTACGCGGCCTCGGTCTACCCGCGCGACGTCACCCGGCAACGGGTGATCGCCCTCGATCAATATACCGGCGCGCCGCTGCTCGACGTGCGCTTTGCCGATCTCGGACCGGTCGGACAGGCCATCCAGTACGGGATCGGCATCCATAAGGGCGAGCATTGGGGCCGCGCGAACCAACTCGCCATGCTGGCCTTCTGCCTCGCCATCATCCTGCTCGCCGTCACCGCCGGCACCATGTGGTGGAAGCGACGCCCCGCCGGCGGCCTCGGCGTGCCGCCCTGGCCGCGGGACCGACGCGCGGTCGCGACGGTGACCCTGCTGGTCGCCGGCCTCGGCGCCGTGTTCCCGCTGACCGGCCTCGCCATCCTGGCGATGCTCGCCGTCGACCTCGCTGCGCAGCGCCTCCGACGAAGGATCCGGGCCTGAGACGCGTCGGACGGGCGCGGTGCGCGTGCCGTTCACATCGGGATCGCCCCACCGGAGGCCGCATCCGCTCGGCGTCGCGCTGATCGCGCTCGCCCTCTGGGTCCAGGCGCTGGCGCCGGTCGGAGCGCTGCGGATGATGCTCGGTCCGCCCGGGAACCTGCCCCCGGGCATCCTGTGCGGGCACGGGCCGGACCAGGCTGAGCCGGTCAGCCTGGTCGATCGGCAGGGTCAGACGGCGCCAGCCTGCGCCCTGTGCCAGCTGTGCCGCGCCGGATTGGCGCCGCCGCCCGTGCCGGACGGACCGACATGCGCACACAAGCTGCGCTGGCATTCCGTGGCCTGGCCGATCCCGCCGCCCGTCCGAGCTTCGCTCGAATTCCACCGATCCGCGGATCCCCGCGCGCCCCCGACCACCGCCTGATCGCCCCCTTCCGCACCGGAGCGGCTGCCCGCCGCCCGGCTCCTCCGATCAGACGAGACCAGACGATGTTCATCGATACAGCTGCCCTGCGCCGCGGCACCCTCGCCGTTCTGCTCGCCGGCATCCCCGTCCCCGTGCTGGGACAGAGTTCCGTGACGCTGGAGGAACTCTCCGTGGAGGGCGAGGCTCAGCCCGCCACCGGCCGAGCCGGGCCAGCCGCCTTCGGCGTGGCCGCACCGCCGGGCTCGGCACCGTCCGTCATCGAGCACCCGGTCGGCGAGGTCGTCACGGGGATTGGCCGTGCCAACACCATCACCGACCGGCCGGCGACGAGCATCGGCTCGGTGCTGGTCAACAGCCCCGGCGTCACCGTGCGCCAGGGCAACGGCGGCCGCGACGTGGTCGTCTCGATCCGCGGCAACAACGCCCGCTCCACCGGGGTGATCAAGAACACGGTCGTGCTGGAAGACGGTTTCGTCCTCACGCAGCCGGACGGGGCCGCGCGCTTCGACCTCACGGATCCCCGGGCCTATAGCCGCGTCGACGTGTTCCGCGGGCCGCAATCGCCGCTGTTCGGCAACTACGCCACCGGCGGCGCGATCGCGTTCCGCACCCGCACCGGCCGCGAGATCGACGGCTACGAGATCGGGACCGATGCCGGCAGCTTCGGCTATCTCAGCAACTTCTTCACGGTCGGCGGCGTCAGCGGCCCGGTGGAGATCAGCCTGTTCGCCAGCGACGTGCGGGCCAACGGATTCCAGGACCACTCCGCCTACGACACGCAGACCATCAACCTGCTGGCGAGCTACACCCCGACTCCAGACAATCGCTTCACCCTCAAGGTGATCAACAACACGCTCGACACCAACCTCGCCGCGCGGTCGTCCCTGACGCAGTATCGCATCAACCCGTACCAGCGGGGCTGCGCGGCGGCGGCAAGCGCGGCGCCGGGCTGCACGACGTTCCCGCTGTTCCGCAACGGCGCCTTCGGCACCCAGGTCCCGGTCACCGCCGACGAGGGCGGCTTCGGGCGCAACGACCGCCGGACCGTCGTGGCGGCGCGTTGGGAGCACGATCTCGACGCCGTCACGACGTGGCGGACGCAGATCGGATTGGACGAGCGCAACTTCGACCAGCCCGTCTTCACCAATGCCTACCGGGGCACGTTCCCGTCCCTGAACCTCCTCACCGATCTGACCCGGCGCGGCGATCTGTTCGGCTTGCCGGCGACGGGATACGTGGCGCTCGGCTACAACGAACTGGATTACCACACCACGACGTTCAATCTCGCGCCCTATGGCGGCCCACGGCTCGGGGCGCTGATCGGCGACCAGTCCGCGGTGCAGTCGAATCTCGGCGGCCGCGCGCGCCTCGAACTCGGCCTTTCGGAAAGCTGGACCGGCGTCCTCGGCATCAGCGCCGAGACCACGCAGATCACCGGCCGCAATCTCGCCTATGGCACCACGGCGAACGGCACGACCCGGACCGTGGCGGACGCGAAGAGGGGCTTCCTGAACGTCGCCCCCGAACTTGCCCTGGTCTACCGGCCGGACGACGCCTGGGCGTTCCGCGGCCGGGTCGCCACCGGATACGCGACGCCTTCGGCCGCCAACCTGTTCGTCACCCCGGCCGGGCTGCCCGGCAACAACACCCAGCTCCAGACCCAGGAGAATCTCGGCTTCGATCTCGGCGTGGATTGGAGCCCGTTCGAGACCCTGCGCCTCAGCGTGACCGGGTTCTACGAGTTCTTCCGCAACGAGCTGGTCTCGCAATCGCCCGGGGCGGGCCGGCAGACCTACACGTTCAACGCGCCGGCCTCCGAACATCGTGGGATCGAAGTCGGCGCCGACTGGGCCTTCGCGCCCGGCTGGCGCGGGACCCTGGCCTACACGTTCGACGACCAGATCTACACCCGCTACACCGAGCAGCTCAGCGCCGGCAGCCTGACACGCCGGTTCGATCGCGCCGGCAACCAGATCCCCGGCGTTCCGGCCCATCAGCTCCTGGCGCGCCTCGGCTACGATGTGCCGGCCGGCCCGTTCGCCGGCCTGGGCGCCTTCGTGGAAACCGTGGTGCAGGGCGATTTCTATCTCGACAACGCCAACCTGTTGAAGGCACCGGGATACGCCGTCGTCAACGCCAACCTGCACTATGCGACCGAACTGACCGGCGGATACGCCAAGCGTCTGAGCGTCTATCTCGAAATCCGCAATGTATTCGATACGACATACGTATCGTCCGCGCAAAATCTGTCCAATTCGATCAGCGGCGCGACCGGTCTTCAGAACAACGCGGCGGTTCTCGCGCGTACCACGGGATCCGTGTTCGCGGGTGCGCCACGCAACATCGTCGGCGGAATGCGGCTGTCATTCTAGAAGCCGTGTTCCGGTCGCTTCGTGGTTTTACCGCTGAGCGTCGGCTAAGCTACATTCCGGGCAGCCGGTTCGCATCACGGGTGCGAAGCTTGGCTCATCCGGTCGGGCAAGGGCGGTCGAGGGGGCTCGGTGATCGGATGAGGCGGCGAACCGTGATCGCTGGGTTGCCTTGGCTCCTCGCGAGCCGGTCCGCCGCGGCCTGGAACGTCGCCGCCTCGCGGGTGGCGGCACTCTGGCCGTTCACCGAGGGCGACGCCGAGGGCCGTGCCCTCGCGGCCGCGTTCGACGCGGCCCTTCACGGGCGCGGACAGGCGGATCTCCGGATCGATCATCGCTGGGGGGGAGCCAATCACGAGCGCACACATGCGCTCGCCGCCGAACTGGTGCGCACGGAACCCGATGCGATCTTCACGTATCTCAACGCGCAGCTACGCGCCGTGTCCACGCTGACCCGCAAGATCCCGATCGTGTTCGTCGGTGCGACCGACCCGGTCGGTTACGGGTTGATCGCGAGCCTCAAGCGCCCCGCCGGAAACATCACGGGCTTCACGCTGTATGAATCCTCGCTCGGCGGCAAGTGGCTCGCCGCCCTCCGGGAAGCCGTGCCGACGATCCGGCGGGTGACCCTGCTGCTGAATCCGAGCGGCGAGATCAACGGCGGCTATCTCTACGCGAACGCCTTCAAGACCACGGCGGCCGCACTCGCCATCGAACACAGCATCGTGGTCGCCGAGAGGGCCACGGACATCGAGCCCGTGGTCGCCGATCTGGCGCGGCACGGACAGGCCGGGCTGATCGTGGCGCCCGGCGCCTTCAGCGAGGCCAACGGGGATCGCCTGGTGGCGCTGACCTCCGAACATCGCATCCCGACGGTGTATGCCATCCGGCGCTTTGCCTATCGCGGAGGGATGATGTCGTACGGCCCCGATCCGGCCGAACTGGTTCGCCGGGCGGCCGTCTACGTCGACCGCATCCTTCGTGGCGACAAACCCGGTATCCTCCCTGTCCAGGCCCCGACGAAGTTCGAGCTCGTCGTCAACCTGAAGACCGCGCGCGCCCAGGGTTTCGAGATCCCATCCGCCCTGCTCGCGCAGGCGGACGAGGTGGTCGAATGACCAAGCTCGACACACCGCCGCGCGCGCCGCCGAAACAATTTCGCCTGCCGCTGTCGGGAAAATTCGCGGTCGCGTTCGTGGGTCTGGTGACGCTGGTGCTGCTCATCAACGGCGCCGTCGACCTGATGCTGAATTTCCGGGACGCGAAGGAGAATGCCATCGCGGTGCAACGCGAGAAGGCCCACGCGGCGGCCGAACGCGTGGATGCCTTCGTGTCCGAGATCGAGAATCAGATCGGCTGGACGACGCGCGCCGAGTGGCGCCGCATCGCGCCGGATCAGCAGCGCTACGACTTCATCCGCCTGATGCGACAGGCGCCCGCGATCACCGAGGTATCCTATCTCGATCCGAGCGGACGGGAACAGCTGCGGGTCTCGCGCCTGGAACCGGACGTGATTGGCAGCGGCAAGGACTTCTCCACGTCGCCCCGCTTCACGCAGGCCCTCAAGGACAAGACGTGGTTCGGACCCGTCTACTTCCGTCGGGGCTCCGAACCTTACATGACCGTGGCGGTCGCCCATGCGGGGCGCGATCCCGGCGTGACCGTCGCAGAAGTCAACCTGAAGCTGATCTGGGATGTGGTCAGCACTATCCACAATGGCGCGAACGGCTACGCCTTCGTCACGACGGCGACCGGACGGCTCATCGCGCACCCGGATCTGAGCCTCGTGTTGCGGGACACGGACCTGTCCAGTCTTCCGGAGGTTGCCGCCGCCCTTCCCGGCAAGGACGGCGCACGCGACTACCAGCTCGCCAGCTGGCTCGACGGCAGCCTCGTCCTGGCGGCGCATGCCTCGGTGCCCCGGCTCGGCTGGATCGTGTTCGTCCAGTTGCCGTTGCGCGAGGCGATGGAACCGCTCATGGAATCGGTGCTCCAGACCCTGGCGCTGATGGGCCTCGGCCTGCTGCTGGCGACGGTGGCGGGCACCTTCCTGGCCCGGCGCATGGTCGTACCGATCCGCCAGCTTCAGGACGGTGCGGAGCGCTTCGGCGCAGGGGACCTGTCGGAGCGCATCGTGATCCGCACCGGCGACGAGATCGAGACCCTCGCGCACCGGTTCAACGCCATGGCGAGCCGGATCCAGGACTCCTACGAGACGCTCGAGGCGAAGGTCGAGGAAAGGACCCGCGATCTCAACCAGTCGCTGGACGATCTCCAGAAGGCGCAGAGCCGTCTGGTCCAGTCCGAAAAGCTCGCCTCGCTCGGTCAACTGACCGCAGGCATCGCCCACGAGATCAAGAACCCCCTGAATTTCGTGAACAACTTCGCGGCGCTCTCGAAGGAGCTCGTGGATGAGCTCACCGGGATGCTGGAATCGGCCTCGCTCCCGGCGGATATCCGCGAGGAGGCCGACGAGATCGCCGAAATGTTGAAGAACAACCTCGATAAGGTCATCCAGCACGGGAAGCGGGCCGACTCGATCGTCAAGAACATGCTGCTGCATTCGCGCACCGGATCCGGCGAGCACCGCCTCGTGGACATCAACGCTCTGGTGGAGGAGAGCCTGAACCTCGCCTATCACGGGGCGCGTGCCGCCAAACCCGGCTTCAACGTGACCCTGGAGCGCGACTTCGACCCGGCCGCCGGGATGGCCGATATCTACCCGCAGGAGATCACGCGCGTGCTGCTGAACCTGATGTCGAACGGGTTCTACGCCACGGAGAAGAAGGCCGCCGCGGCCGGGGCCGGCTATGCCCCGGCCCTCGCGGTCTCCACGCGCGACCGCGGCGACGCGATCGAGATCCGCGTTCGCGACAACGGGACGGGAATCCCCGAGAGCGTCAAGGCCAAGATGTTCGATCCGTTCTTCACCACGAAGCCGGCCGGCGAGGGAACCGGGCTCGGCCTGTCGCTCAGCCACGACATTCTCGTGAAGCAGCACGGCGGGACGGTCGACGTGGCGACGCAGCCCGGCCAGTTCACCGAGTTCACGATCACGCTGCCGCGCGGCGGCGCAGCGCCGGCCGAGCCCGCCGCAAAGCCCGTGTCGGCGAGCGAGCCCGAGGGCCAGCCATGAACGTCCTGATCCTCGTCGTCGACGACGAACCCGATGTCACCGAACTGTTCCGGCAGCAGTTCCGCCGCGAGTTGCGCGCCGGGCGCTTCGAAATGGTCTTCGCTCACTCCGCGTCCGAAGCTCTGGAGCGGGTCGAGGCCACGAACGGGCCGAATCTGCTTCTCATGTTTTCCGATATCAACATGCCCGGGATGACCGGGCTCGAATTGCTGCCGCTGGTCCGCTCGGCGCGGCCCGATGTGCCGGTGATCATGATCACGGCCTACGGCGATGCCGAGACGCGCGAGCGGGCCGAGGCCGCAGGGGCGGTCGGGCTCATCACCAAACCCATCGACTTCGCCCTGCTCAAAACCGAGATCGAACAGCGGCTCGCCCTGCGCATGGGGACGGCATGAGCGACGCTCTGCCCAGCGCCAAGATTCTGGTGGTCGACGACGAACCGGATCTCGAGACGCTGATCACGCAGAAATTCCGCCGCCAGATCCGCCAGGGCGCGGTGACGTTCCTGTTCGCGCATGACGGGCAGGAGGCGCTGGACAGGCTCGCCGCGCACCGCGACATCGACATGGTGGTGTCCGACATCAACATGCCGCGTATGGACGGGCTGACTCTGCTCTCCAGGCTGCAGGACTTCGCCGAACGGCCGTCGACCATCATCGTGTCCGCTTACGGCGACATGGCCAATATCCGCACCGCGATGAATCGCGGCGCCTTCGACTTCCTGATGAAACCGATCGACTTCGGCGACCTCGAAACCACGATCGAGCGGACGCTGCGGCATGTCGCGGCTTTGCGCGAGGGGCGGCGGCGGCAGTCCCAGGCCGAGCGGGCACACGCATCGCTCGCCCGCTACTTCTCACCGAATCTGGCGGAACGGCTCGCCGGAGATGCCTCCGGCCTGGAGCTCGGCGGTCATCGCCGGGACGTGGCCTCGCTGTTCACCGACATCGCGGGCTTCACCAGCCTGGTCGAGAGCCTCGACCCGAGCCTGCTTGCGGAGATCCTGAACGGCTATCTGGCCGAGATGACCGATGTCGTCTTCGCCCACGAGGGGACGGTCGCCAAGATCGTCGGCGACGCGCTCCACGTCCTGTTCAATGCGCCGGGGGACCAGTCGGACCACGCCGCCAGGGCCGTCGCCTGCGCTCTCGCCCTCGATCGGGCGGCCGAAGGTTTCCGGGCCCGTTGGCATGAGCGCGGAATCGCCTTCGGCGTGACGCGGATCGGCGTGCATGCCGGGCCGGCGATCGTGGGCAATTTCGGCGGCGGCCGCTATTTCGACTACACGGCCTATGGCGATACCATCAACACGGCGGCCCGGCTGGAGAATGCCAACAAGGCGTTCGGGACGCGGATCTGCGTCAGCGAGACCGCGGTGACCCGCGCCGGATCCTTCCGCGGCCGGCCCCTCGGCGATCTCGTCCTGCGCGGCAAGCAGGAGGCCTTGCGCGCCTTCGAGCCCCTGACGGAGGCCGATTACGACGAGGCCGCTTTGAGCCAGTATCGCAGTGCTTTCGCCAAGCTGGAGGCTGGGGAGGCCGGCGCCCTGGCGGCCTTTGCCGCCCTGGTCGGATTGCGGCCCGACGACAGCGTCGCGGCCTTCCACCTGAAGCGACTCCTCAACGGGTCGAACGGCACGCGGATCGAGCTCCGTTGAGAGCGGACCCAGGCCGGTCCTCACTGCGCGGGCGCAAAGCTTTCACCAGCGCACGCAGACGTTAAGACACGGAGAATGGCCCGGTGCGTGCGGCGTCGACTTGCATCCCGATCCCATGCGCGATCACTCACCGGCATCGACGCTCCCCCCAAATCGGAGTGGCGTCCGCCCTCAGGCTTCGCAACCGTCGCAGGCTTGGAAGAGGCGCATGAGACGGCGCGACGTCATCGCGGGATTGGGCGGCGCTGCGATCCTGCCGACCGCCGGCTGGAGTCAGGCCGATAAACGGCGCCGCCTCGGGATCCTCCTCGTCTACGGCGCGGCGCATCCCGACAGTCCGGTGATCGTCGAAACCCTGCGGGCGAGCCTGCGGGGCCACGGCTGGATCTGGGGTCAGAATCTCGCGGTGGACCTTCAGTTCGGCGACGGCGACACCGAGAAGATGGGCAAGCAGACGGAGGATATGCTCGCGCGTCAGCCCGACATCGTCCTCGCGCAGGGCGTGGTCGGCACGACCGTGCTCCAGCGCGCGACGAAGACGACGCCCGTCGTATTCATGATGCTGCAGGATCCGGTCGGTGCCGGATTCGTGAGCAGCCTGTCGCATCCGGATGGCAATCTCACCGGCTTCACCAACTTCGATTTTTCCCTGGTTGGGAAATGGCTGCAGCTCCTCAAGGAGCTCAGCCCGGAGACCGGCCGGGCGCTCGCCTTGATCAACCCCGATTACCCTGCGCGCCTCGCCGGCTACACGGCCGAGCTCGCCCGGATCGGGCCCGAACTCGGCATCGACGCCCGGATCGCCGGCATCCACGACGCTCCGGAGATCGAGCGGGCCGTCACCGCTTTCGCCAAGGAGCCGCGCGGCGGGCTCATCGTGCTGCCGGACGCGGTGACGGGGATCCATGGCCCGCAGATCATCGCGCTGGCCGCGGCCCACCGGCTACCCGCGGTCTACGCGTACGAGGCGCAGATCCGGCAGGGTGGCTTAGCCGCCTACACCACGAGCGTCGCACAGGAGGTCGGGCGGGCGGCCGGCTACATCGACCGGATCCTGCGCGGCGCTTCGGTCGGCTCTCTGCCGGTGCAGGCTGCGGCGCGCTTCCTGACCGTCATCAACGTCAGGACGGCCGCCACCCTTGGCCTGACGATCAGTCCTTCGCTGATGGCCAAGGCCGACGAGTTGATCGAGTGACGGATGGTCAGGGGCTGCCCCCATCGCGACCAGCCGGTCGCGACGGGGACGGCCAACGTCTCACCCGAAGGCCGGCAACCGGCCATCCGGCGAGTAGCGGTCGATCGCCGAGGGCAGATCGCGGGAGAGGCGGGCGAGCAGTTCGGCCTTGCTCAAGCCAGTCCGCTGCTCAAGCGCCGCGAGGGTCTGCGGTCCGGTGGCCCGCTCCAGATCGGCCTCCGGGATGTCGCGATTCGGCCCGTGGTTGATCCAGGAATGGGCCGTCTCGGCATGGCCACCCTTGGTGAAATGATCGACGAGTTCGCTGAGGCCGCGGCCGATCAGACTGCCGACACTGAGGGAGCCCACACCGCCGATCAGCCGCTCCAGATTGCCCGGGACCGACGCCCCCGCGGGCTCGGTCGGGAGCGGGCGCGCCGGCGTGGTGGTGGCACCGTGATGACCGAGCCATTGCCCGATCTTGTCATGGTTCTGGAAGCCGGCCACGGCCAGCAGACCCAGCAGGGCCGTCATCGACGGATATCCTTCGCTCATCGCGTCTTCCTCTTCTTAAATCGAGGCTGCCGGCTCAGGTGAGGTCGCGGGCGGCGTGCGCCGATTCCGGCGCGGCGGGACGATCTCCGCCTCGACGCGTCGGCCTGCCCTGCCTGATCCCGGCGTTGCGCCGGGACCTTGCGCATCACCCGTCGCCATCGGTGCGGCGTCAGCGCTTTCCGGTGACCGCGTCGGCGAGGTGCTTCGCGCCGTCCTTGACGTCGCCCACCGCCTTCTGCGCCTCGCCCTTCAGCTCCTGCGCCTTGCCCTCGGCCACCAGCTTGTCGTTGCCCGTCGCCTTGCCGGCTGCCTGCTTGACGTTGCCCACCGCCTCGTTGGCCAGACCCTTCAGCTTGTCGCTCGTGCTGCTCATCGTGTCGTCTCCTGCTGCATGGAGGCCGGTCGTCCCGGCCGGGATGGCCCCCGCCCGCTGGCGGGGGCCGGTGATCGGGTTCAGAGCCGCCGCGTCACACCCGCCGCGTCTCGTACGCGCCCGGCAACGTGGCCGGCTTCGGCGCGCCCAGCCGCCCGCCCAGGAACGCCGCCAGCGCCCCCAGGATCAGCGCGATCGCCGCGTAGAAGGCGCCCTGCATCGCCGCCGACTTCGCCGTCGCGGCGGCGGCCTCCGCCTTCTGCTTGGCGGTGGACACCGCCTGCTCGTACTGCTTCTGGTAGTCGTCGATCTGCGCCCGCGCCTGGTCGGGCGTGATCCCCTGCGCCTTGGCCAGCGCGTCCGCGGCCCGGCTCCTGGCCTGCTCCTTCTGCGCCGGGTCGCCGGTCAGCACCGCGCGCACCGCCGCCACCGCCGCGTCCCGGGCCGCCTGCGGATCCTGGCCGGCGGATTGCTCGCGCACCCTC
>NZ_VUOK01000009.1 GCF_009806555.1 Methylobacterium sp. 2A
GAACGCACCGCCGCCATGACCCCGTGGCTGTGCGACTACAACAGCCGCAGGCCTCACTCGGCTCTCGGTGGACAACCACCCACAAGCAGGCTCCCTAAGGACAACCTCCTTGGAAACGACATCTAGAGCCGCCCTGGGACGTTCATCCCTTGCGACCCCGCCCCCGTGCCAGAGGGGCATGGACGCACCGAGGCGGGTGTTGCGCCCGATGCTCGCTGGAGACCGGCCATGACAAACCGCGATATCATCGTCATCGGCGGATCGTCGGGTGCGACCGCACCGCTCAAAGTGATCCTCGGCGCTCTGCCCGCAGATCTGCCGGCGGCGGTCTTCATCGTCGTGCACATCCCGGCTCGCAGCCTCGGCCTGCTCGCGACCGTCACGGCCGCGGCCGCGCACATGCCGGTCCACGCCGCAAGCGACGGCATGACGATCGCGCCCGGCAACATCTACCTCGGCGTACCCGACCATCATCTGATCGTGCGCGACGGACGGATGATGCTCGGCCGTGGTCCCCGCGAGAACATGGCCCGCCCGTCCATCGATCCGCTGTTCCGCTCGGCCGCGGCGGCCTACGGCTCCCGCGTGATCGGCGTGTTGCTCAGCGGCTTGCTCAATGACGGCGCAGCCGGTCTGGAGGCGATCAAGCGCTGCGGCGGGGTCGCGATCGTCCAGGACCCCGCGGACGCGATCGCCGATGAGATGCCGCTCAGCGGGATGGCGGCAGTCTCCGTCGACCTCGCCGTGCCGAGCGCCCGCCTCGGCGACATCCTGTCCGAACTCGTGCAGGAGCCGGCCGGACCGCGCCTGCCGGTGCCGCCTGAGATTCGCCTGGAGGTTGACATCGCCGCGGGCGAGCGCGTCGACAGCGATGTCTTACGCCGCATCGCCGATCCCGCGGCGCTGACCTGTCCGCATTGCAGCGGCGTCCTGTCCAAGGTTCGCGATGCCAAGCCGCTGCGCTTCCGCTGCCAGGTGGGTCACGCCTACACGGCGGAGGTGGTCGCCAAGGAGCAGGAGAATGCCGTCGACGAGGCGCTGCGCGTCGCCCTGCGCATCATCGAGGAGCGGGCCGAACTCGTCGCCCGCATGGCGCAGGACGGGCGGACCTCCGGACGTCCGGCCGTGGCGGAGTTGTACGAGGAGCGGGCTGCCGAGTACCGGAACTATGCAGAGACGATCCGCCGAGCGGTCCTGCTCTCCCTGCCGCAGCCCGAATCGTCCGGCAGCGAAGGGGCGCAGGAGGAATAGGAGGCGGTGTTTCCATCGCACGGCAATCTTGCCGTAGCAGGAGGGCCCGAGACTTTCTACACGAAGCGCATGGAGCGGCATCGCCACTCTCTCCGCATCTCACAGCACGGCGATTCAGAATGTCCCAGGTCGATGCGAGCCCGTCACGAGCAAAAGTCTTCGTGGCCCTCAGCGCGTCGGCTGCAAGCACCGGATCGTTGCAGCGCGTCCTTGCCGGCCTGCCGCGGCTGGACGGCTTGGCGGTGATCATCGCCCTGCAGCACCGGAGCGCCCTCGATGAAGATGGCTTCCGGCACGCTTTGTCGAAGGCGGGTCGTGAGCTCGCGGACATCCGGGACGATGCCCTCGTCGAGGGCGGACGCACCTACCTGATCGGCGCCGACCTTGTCGTGAGCGTCGAGAGCGGGCGCTTTCGCACCCGTCCCGCCGAACAGGTCGGGGGCCGGGGCATCATCGACAGCTTCCTCGTCTCGCTCGCTCGCGACGAGGACGGGCGCAGCATCGCCGTTGCGCTGGCGGACACGGACGGGGACGGAACGCTCGGCTTCAAGGCGATCAAGGAGGCGGGCGGCCTGACGCTCGCCGAGGAGACCAGGGAGGCCAGAGCCGGTGAGCTCACCTCCAGCGATAGTCCGGCGGCGCTGGCCGACGCTGTGCTGCCCATCGACGCCCTCGTCGAGCGGGTAGCGTCCGCCGCCCGCCAGATCGACGCTGAAGGCATCGCCACCCCGGCCGCATCCAAGGCCGCGCTCACGGCCATCGCAGGAGTACTGCGCAACAGGACCGGCCACGACTTCCACGGCTACAAGCCCGGGACCTTCCTGCGCCGGGTCCAGCGCCGGATGCAGGTTCTCTCGACGGAGAAGGTCGAGGATTACGTCGAGCTTCTGCGCAGCCAGTCCGAGGAGGCGCAGGAGCTCTTCAACGATCTCCTGATCGGTGTCACGCAATTCTTCCGGGACCCGAAGGAGTTCGAGATCCTCGAACGGGAGGTCGTCCCGAAGCTGTTCGCCGACAAAGGGCGGGACGATCAGATCCGGGTCTGGGTAATCGGCTGCTCGACCGGCGAGGAGGCCTACTCGCTGGCGATCCTGCTGCGCGAGCACATGGCCACCCTGGACGCCGTGCCCCAGGTCCAGATCTTCGCGACCGACCTCGACGGCCGCGCCCTCGCCTCGGCCCGGGCCGCCCGCTTCGCCAGCACGATCAGTGAGTCCATGTCGCCAGAGCGGCTGGCGCGCTGGTTCGTGAAGGAGGGCAACACCTACTGTCTTGTGAAGGAGCTGCGCGAGATGTGCATCTTCTCACAGCACTCGATCATCAAGGACGCGCCGTTCTCCCGGCTCGACCTGATCTCGTGCCGCAACCTGCTGATCTACCTCGACGCCGAGTTGCAGAGCCGGGTCATCCCACTGTTCCACTTCGCCCTGAAGCCCGAGGGCACCCTGTTTCTCGGAAATTCCGAGAACATCTCGCGCCACACCGATCTGTTCGCGCCGATCGACAGCCGTTCACGCATCTTCCGCCGCCGGGAGACCGGCGCGCGCATCCTGCCGGACTTCCCGTTCACGACGCCGGACCGGCGGCCCGGCACCGCGGTCGTCGCCGAGGAGCGGGTCCGGCCGAACGGGGTGACGCTGACCCGCCGCGCCGAGCGGCTGGCGGAACGCTACGCCCCCGCTTACGTGATCACCGACATCGCCTACAACGTCCTGCACTTCTCCGGACGGACCGGGCGCTACATCGATCCGGCCGGCGGCGCCGCCAGCCTGAATCTGCTGCAGCTCGTCCATCCGGACCTGCGGCTCGACCTGCGCGCGGCCCTCACCAGCGCCGGCGAGACCGACCAGATGATGCAGATCGAGGGCCTGCAGATCGGCCAGAACGGAGCGCGCCTATCGGTCGACCTCGTGGTCGAGCCCATGCGGGACGAGCCGGATGCGCGCGGCTACTTCGTGCTGTTCAAGGACGGCGGCCCGGTGGCGGCCGCCGGACGCGGCGCCGACGCGGTCACCTCAGGCGGGCTTGAGCACACACGGCGCCTGGAGGCGGAGCTGAGCGCCACGCGCGAGCGCCTGCAGGCCACCATCGAGGAGCTGGAGAGCACCAACGAGGAGCTCAAATCCTCAAACGAGGAATACCAATCGCTCAACGAGGAGCTGCAATCGACCAACGAGGAGCTGCAGACCTCGAAGGAGGAGCAGCAATCCGTCAACGAGGAGCTGACCACGGTCAACGGTGAACTCGGTCACCGGGTCCAGGAGCTGGGACGGGCCAACAGCGACCTGAAGAACTTCCTGGAGAGCACGCAGATCGCGACCGTCTTCCTGGACAACGAGCTGCGGATCACCAACCACACGCCCGCCGTCACCGAGATCTTCCACCTCATCGAGACCGATGCGGGCCGGCCGATCGGCCACATCAAGTCGCGCATCGCCTACGAGGAGCTGCAGGACGACGCCCGACGCGTGCTACGCACCCTGAGCGTGGTCGAGCGCGAGATCACCAACTCGACGACGGGCGCGCAGTACCTGGTTCGGGTCCTGCCCTACCGCAGTGTCGACAACTTCATCGCCGGCGTCGTGATCACGTTCGTCGACATCACGGAGCGCAAGCGGGCCGAGGAGCGCCAGCGTGCGAGCGAGCGCCGGCTCCTCGCTCTGGTCGAAGGCATCCCGCAGCTCGTCTGGCGCGCGGGCGAGGACGGGCGGTGGACCTGGGCGAGTCCGCAATGGGCCGCCTATACCGGCCAGACGGAGGCGCAGAGCCGCAACCACGGTTGGCTCGACGCCGTGCATCCGGACGACCGCGGACCGGCCGTCGAGGCGTGGCGCGACGCCGCGCGGGCCGGCTTGCTCAAGATGGAGGGACGCCTGCGGAGCGCGGCCGATGGCAGCTACCGCTGGTTCCAGACGCGCGCGATGCCAGTGCGTGGCGAGCGCGGCGACGTGGTCGAGTGGCTCGGCACCTCGACGGATATCGACGACCTCCGTCGGATGCAGGAGCAGCAGCAGGTTCTCGTCGCCGAGCTGCAGCACCGCACCCGTAACCTTCTCGGCGTGGTGCACTCGATTGCGCAGCAGACCCTGGCCTCCAGCGAGACGCTGGAGGCCTTCGGAACGGCATTCAACGAGCGGTTGACTGCGCTCTCACGCGTGCAGGGATTGCTGTCTCGCGCGGGAGATGAGCCGATCACGCTCCGAACACTGATCCGCACTGAGCTTGACGCGCTCGCCGCGGCCGGCCTGCAGGAGCGCGTCGTGCTGGACGGCCCAGAGGTACGCATCCGCAAGGCGACGGTGCAGACCTTTGCGCTGGCCCTGCACGAGCTGGCCACCAACGCGCGCAAGTACGGCGCCTTCGCCAACGCCCATGGCCAGCTCAGTGTGCGGTGGTGGACAAGCGACAGCGATGGGCAGGATCAACGGCTCGTGCTCGAATGGGTCGAAACCGGAATTGACCGCCCCCCCGAGATAGGACGTGCGGCTCCAAAGAACGGCTATGGCCGCGAGCTGATCGAGAACGCGCTACCGTATGCGCTCGATGCCACGACGCGCTACGAACTGGGCGAGGCCGAGGTACGTTGTCTGATCGAGCTTCCACTGGCCTGAGGTCACATCGGAGGGGCGAATGACGACCGATCCGTCGATCCATGAGCTGGACGCGTTGTCCGGCCACAAGGTGCTCGTGGTCGAGGACGACTACTTCATCGCTAGCGAGATGCGGCGGACGTTGTCGACGAGAGGCGCTGAGGTGCTCGGTCCTGTGGCGACGGTCGACAAGGCCTTGGCATTGATAGCGGCGAGTTCGGAGATTGATGTAGCCGTGCTCGACGTCAATCTGCGCGACGTCAAGGTCTTCCCGGTCGCGGATGCTCTGAAGACACGCGGCGTGCCGTTCGTCTTCGTCACGGGCTATGATGAGGCCACCATTCCCGCGCGCTACACGCATGTTCAGCGCTGTGAGAAGCCGGCGGGGATCGACACGCTCGCGCAGGTCTTGTCGAAGGAAATCAACATCCACTGAATATCTTTACAGGTCCAGCGTAGATCGAACTCAAAATTCTGGGGCAATGCCAGTGTAGGATCAAGAATCTCGGACGAGATTTTCCGGAGCCAATGCGTTCAAATTGGCTCTCCTGACCACTCCACGATCCCGGCGCGTTCTTTTCCAGCATAATCAGTTGAAAGCAGCCAAGCCGTGTCCAGCCCACATCTCTCGCTCGGAGCCGCTTAATTAGCCGGCCCGTCAAGGGAGATTCTCAACGCCTCCTTGGGATTGAGAGCAGGTGCGGCGGTGATGTCCGCTCTCATGAAGGACTGCTCGGAAGCGGACGGGCCGAAAATACACCCCAAGCGGACCAAATAAACCTCGACGGCGCAGCCCTTACGCCCACGCCACCGGCAGCTCGCTCACCTGCGTCGTGTAGCGCGGCGTCCGCATCTCGAACTTCGTGTTCCACTCCCGCCGGCTCACCAGCCCCGCCCGCGCCGGCACCACCGCGCCTCGGCCCCAACGCGCATTGCACGCGTCCATCGCCGCCATCAGCGGGCCGGATCGCTCCCGGTCTAGCGCGCCGATCAGCGCCCGCGGGCTGTGCGACAGCGGCACGAGGTCGTTCGTGACGATGCCGGCCTTGCTGTAGCGCCACGGCCGCTCCCCCGGCTCGCGCCAGGTCTTGGCCACCCCGTGCCGCGCCGCCTTGATCAGCGCCAGCGTGTCCGAGCTGTGCTCCGGCAGGCTCACCGTCGTCGAGACCGAGCGCATCGGCGCGCCCCGGTCGTGCTCGCTCGTGTGGTAGAAGACCGTCACGTGATCCGTGCCCAGCCCCTCCCGCCGCAGCTTCTCGCCGAGCCGCGTCGCGTGGGCGGCCACCGCCTCCTCCAGGGTGGCGCGATCCTCGATCCGGCCGGAGAACGAGCGCGTCACCGCGCAGCCCTTGCGCCGGGCCGGCACCAGCTCCAGCGGCAGGCAAGCCAGCCCGCGCAGCTCGTGGATGATCCGCTCGCCCACCACGGTCAGGCCCTTGCGCACCGGTCGTGGGTCGAGGTCGCGCAGGTCCGCCACGCTCTCGACGCCCATCGCATCGAGTTTGGCCAGCGAGGCCCGGCCGATGCCCCAGACCTCGGCCACGGAGATCCGGCACAGCCAGTGCGCGTAGGCCTCCGGATCGGTCAGGTCGCACACGCCGCCGAGGTCCGGCACGGTCTTGGCGATGTGGTTGGCGAGCTTGGCCAGCGTCTTGGTCGAGCCGATGCCGACGCAGGTCGGGATGCCGGTCCAGGCCCGCACGGTGGCGCGCAGATCCCGGGCGAGCTCGACCCGGAGCGCCGGCGCCACGTCGGTGAGGTTCAAAAAGCTCTCATCGATGGAGTAGATCTCCACCTGGGGGCTGAACTGCCGGTAGACCGCGTTGGTGCGCCCCGACATGTCGCCGTAGAGCGTGTAGTTCGACGAGAACACGCGCACGCCCTGCGCCCGGCACAGGTCGCGGATCTTGAAGTACGGATCGCCCATGCGGATGCCGAGCGCCTTGGCCTCGCTCGTGCGGGCGATGGCGCAGCCGTCGTTGTTCGAGAGCACGATCACCGGCACCCGGGCGAGCCTGGGATCGAACACGCGCTCGCACGAGCAGTAGAAGCTGTTGCCGTCGATCAGCGCCACGGCGCGTCCGCCGCCGATTCGGTCGCGTAGCCGGGCCTCTTGCGTGCTCACGCGCGCTGGCCGCGGGCGATGTGCCAGCGGATCGAGAAGCGGACCACGCCCCAGATCACGCCCTCGCCGAGTTCCTCGACCGCGAAGGCGGGCAGGTCCGGGTTGCAGAAGGCCAGCCGCGCGACGTTGCCCTCGATGACGAGGCGCTTGCACGACATCTGGCCGTCGATCGCCGCCACGACGATGCTGCCGTGGGAAGCCTTGAGGCTGCGGTCGACGCAGGCGAGGTCGCGGTCGAAGATGCCGGCACCCTCCATGGAGGATCCGCTGATCCGCCACAGGAAGGTGGCGGGTGGGTTCGGCACGAGCCAGCGCGGCAGCTCCAGGGCATCCTCGACGAAGTCGTCGGCCGGCGACGGGAAGCCGGCGCACAGCGCCTGGCCGATCAGCGGCACGCGGACGGCGTCAGAGCTTTCCATGAGCAGCCCGTCGATCCGGTTGAGATGCACCCGTGGCTCCGCTGTATTAGAACATATACGGAACAAACATCGCGCGGCGCGGTGGTTCGATCGGTTCGGCTCTCGGCGCCGAAAGCGCAGTGGACGGGTGTGGACAGCGGGCGAGAACGCGAACGGCGACTGCGGGTTAGGCCGACCTTCGCAGAGGTGAGGTGAGGATGGCGATGAAGACAGCGTTCGTGGTGCAGCCGTTCGAGCTGCACCGGAAGCGGCTGCGGCCAGCCAGGCAGGAGCCGGTGCACACGGAGAGCGGCGCCCTGAAGAAGGCCGAGAACCTGGCCAAGCGGATGCCCGGCGCTGCGGCGCTGAAGGTGGTGGCCGACGATGAGACCGGCGAGCTAGAGGGCGTGACGATCCTCGGCCAGTGGGGCGAGATCCCGGACGACTTCGCCGAGAGCCTGCAGGGCGGCTAGAGGTTCGGTGTGCCGCCTCTGAACTTCATGGGACATGGCCCGTTCTCATGGCTCAGCTGTCGAACGGATCACCTCATGACACGCGGTCTCGCGGCGCTCGCAGGCGCCCTATCCCTCGCCCTCGCTGGGCCAGCCTCGGCGCAAGTGGTGACAGGAGGCGCGGGGAACACCGGCGTCGCCCCGCTGGCGACGACCGGCGGCGCCGGCCGGGGCGCCAGGGATCTGGGGCCGAGCCCGATTACGCGGGGGAACGAGGCCAACCCGAGCAACTCGTCGACTCCGGGCACGACGCCCGGCATCAACATCGGCGGTACTCCGACCAGCGGACCGCCCGGGACGGGCGGCACGTCGGGCGGCCCTTCGCTCGGCCGTTAAGCCAAGTGGCTCGAAACCCGAACTTCTTCTGCGCGCGGGTGGGCGCACATCCATGATGCCGGTCAGCCACGAGCCGCCGGCCGAGGATAAGGCGCAGCGAACTTTCAGATCGGCATCCCAGGGGTCTGACCCTTCAAGGGCCGGTAGCCGGACGCCTGGGCGAATGCCACGCGATCGGCATGGTTCGCTTGGGCCGCACCGGAGCCGAGCATCAGCACGCCGCAGGAATCCACGCGCAGCGTGCCGCTCGTTGGATGCACGCCGAACGTTCGGGGTCGGTCCAGCCGAGACGGTGCGCCTCAGCGCCATACTGATCCAGGAAGGACAGCGCGTTCGCGCGGATCGCGGCCCATTTCGCCGGGGCGAGATATCGGCAGGGCGAGGCGTGCTCGGACAGGCGTTCGATTTGGTCGCGCCAGGAGGTGACGGCAGTCGGAGACTCGACGGGGGTAAGACTAGCCGACATGGCCAGCGCTGCTACTGCCTATAGGGTTAAGGATTGGTGGCCGATCTTGCGGGTCCAGGAAGTCTCGCAACGACTCTGTAAGCCGCGCAATATCTCGTGTCTCGCACTCCCAGATTATCAGCACATCCCAGCCAGCCGCCAATAGCTGTACTTCTTTGCGGATGTCACGCTCGACATTCCCGTCGAACTTCGCCTGCCAGTAGGCTCGCCGGTCAGCAGGCGTCGCCGCTCGCTTGCATCCTGAATGGCGGTGCCAGAAGCAGCCGTGAACGAACACGACCTTCCGGCGGCCGGGAAATACGAGGTCCGGAGTGCCTGGTAAGTCTCTGCGGTGCAAGCGGAAACGGTAACCGAGGTTGTGGGCCGTGGATCGCACCGCAAGTTCCGGGCGGGTGTCTTTGCCCCGGATGCCCGCCATTCGGCGCGAGCGCGCCTCAGACGTCAGCGTATCGGTCAAGCGACCGCTCGTAGCTGTTCGATGACCTGCCGGGCAACGATCTCGGCAAAGGCACACGGCAGGGCGTTTCCGACAATCTGACAGGCATGCTCGACGATGGAGGTGTCGAAGTAATAGTCCGGAGGGAACGTCTGGAGCAGGGCGGCCTCTCGCAACGAGATCGTCCTGTCCTCCTCAGGGTGACCGAACCTTCCCTTGCTGAGCGTGGTGCAGCCAGCCGTGATCGTCACGGAAGGCTCGTCCCACGACATGCGGCCGTACACGTTGGTGAAGCCGTCATAGCCGCCTCTGTGGCAGGGCGGACGGACCTCTTCGGGCATCGTCTTCCAGACGGCACCGGGCTTCGCGTGCCGGAGGCGCTCGAGATTTGCGGGGGAGAGGGAGCGCGTCACATGCCAGTCGACAGCGATCGGACCGCCCAGCGCTTTCGCTTCGCTAAACGTGACCGCTGGCCGGTTTATGCCGGCGAGCGCTTCGCGTACGGTGCGCCAAACCGGGAGTCCGGATTTGCCGGTGCGCGAATGAGTCGGGGCCGGCATGGATATGTCAAACCCCAGCCCGGCGAGTAGTACAAGACGACGTCGCCGCTGTGGAACACCGTAGTCAGCGACTTGGAGAACGGACCAAGTGCACCGATAACCCAGGTCACGGAGCCTTCTCACCAGTTCGTCGAACAGAATTTTGCCCTTGTCGACGAGGCCCGGCACGTTCTCCACCATGATAGCCCGCGGCCGCATTTCCTCGGCCAAACGAGCCACTTCGAGGACGAGTTCGTTGCGCGGATCAGCCTTGCGCCATTTGGAAGTGAGGCTGGAAAACCCCTGGCACGGCGGACAGGCGGCCAGCACATCCAGCGCCCCGCCAGCCAAGCCGAGTAGTTGCGCCCCGTCGATGGTCCGCACGTCCTGCTGGAAGACGCGCACCTCGGGATGATTGGCCTTGAAGGTCGCTACTGCGCTCGGTTCGACCTCGACCGCGGCTACGGTGCGAAAACCGGCGTCGCGGAGACCTACCGCCAGGCCGCCGCCACCAGCGAAAATCTCGATTGCGGTCGGCGTGTTCGTGCCAACGCTCATGGCTTCAACGCCAGATCGCGTTGGCGCTCCGCCTCAGCGAGGAACTCTTGATGCATGTGCTTCGTACGTCGCAGGAAAGCTGTCCACGTGATGTGTTCGACCTTGCGGTCTCGCGCGGCCGATTCGAACGCCGCCTTCGCCGATCCGCTCAAGGACACACCGTCACAAACGAGAGTGACATTAAAGCCTTTGAATAGTTTCTTGAACTCCTCATGCCCCTTGTGATCAAGAAACATGGACATGACATCGATGTATGTCTGTATCCGCTCCCATTCTTCGTTATTGATGTTGTGAGATGGGCGTTTAATCTCGATGATTTGCAATCCAAAATCATGACTAGATAAAACAAAATCAGGGCGCTTATTGCCTTTGTCGAAATCTTGTAAATTTAGATCTTCACCAGTTTCAGTCTTGTAGAATTTCTCAAACTCGACCTTGAGATTGGTCAAGCTCTGGTTCGCTGTGATGGGTGACCACTGCGGGTTGATTAACCACGGCGCTTCAGCAATGGAGTCTTGCAGTGCCTGCTCCAGGGTTTTGGCCTCGTCCTTCAAGTCCGTCAGTCGTTCGATAACCCTGACGCGCTTTTCTGCGATCATGCCGTACGAAGACAGTTCGGCGACGCGAGCCGTCCGCAGGATCTTGGCGACTACGCCCAGAGGGGCCTCAGTCTCATCTGCAGCCTCTCGAAGGGCATCGTCGAGTTGCACGTGCGGCCCCAGCATGAGGCTGAGCTGAACCAAGCTGTCGACATGCTCGGCGTCTTTAACCTCTCCCGGTCGCAAACGTTCACCCATAAGCTTAGCGATCTTCAGAGTAGTATTTCTAATAGGAGCCCACTTCGCTCCTGGAAATGCCGCTTCAACTTTGGCATTGACTTTGCCAACTTCAAGGAATTCTTCCCAAACTTTCTTCTTATATGGCTCGCGGGATAGCGTACCTACGACCTCAACGACACCCTGCCCCCACTTTTCAAAAGCATGACCCAAGTCGTCTGACCACAGGATGTCCCTCCGGTCAGTCTGTATAAGATCCTCCTCCTCATCGAGCCAGTCTGCTTCAAGCTGACCAACGAGATACGACCGGACTTGATACTCTCCGGTGAACCCTGACTTCCGATTGAACACACTGGACTGAGCTGCGATCTTGCCGCGACAGTAAATCCGGATGCCGGCCATGAGGTCGTCACGGTACGACTCCCGGGCGTACGCTACCCATCCCGTGACTGGATAGAACCGGCCGTCATGATGAATGAACCCCGCTTGCAAGGAGGTCATCGGTTTCCCGTCCGGACCGGTGACCGAGTATACGGACGCGCGCGGTGGTCTCGGCCATGGCAACCTCATAAACGATACCGTCTATTGAAGTGGTACGCCGTGCCATGTAGGCTGTCAACATAAACGGTACCGTTTAGGAGCAAGCCTTGCCGGCAATCGCGGCGTCGGTCAGAAGCGCGACCATGGGGCGTCCAGCGCTACACATGACGCCGACACAGGTGCGGCTGCCGAAGGTCGTTCGTGACCGGATCACCGACCTTGTCGGCAAGAAGGGCATGGCCGCCTTCATCCGCGAGGCCATTGAGGAGAAACTGGCGGCGACTGAGGCTCAGGCCCCTCGCAAACCATCTTCTCCCCCCAACCGCACCACCCCCAAAACAGACTAATCCCCCGTCGTCTCCGAACCCCTCGGGAAGGGGGAGGGGCGGGGCGAAAGGGTGCGGGACGCTCTGAAAATTCCCCAATCGCATCAAAGGGCACCCTTGTCCCTCACCCGAGGGGCAAGCGATTGATCTTCCTCGTCTAATGGCACTTCTGCCGGGCCCACCATCCGCTGCGTCCGCCAGCCTCTCAGACCACGCGTCAGCCCGGGACCACGCGTCAGCCCGGCCTGCCGGTGCCCGTCAGGTGGGAGCGGATCGGGCCGAGGTTGCTGATTGCGATGATCGCCGGTTCCGCGACGCCTGCCTTCACGTCGTCGTGATGCGGCGTCCTGGCGACCCGGCGGACGAACGAGCATGCCGGAACCGGCACGGTCGCGTCCGGGGCAAAATCCTCGCCGCCGGCGACGTACCGAGCGAACGCGTACCTCAAGACGCAACAGGAAGACTGACATCAGCGTCCAAGCTGTCGAGTCGATGATCCTATGACATCGATATCATGCAGACGAACAGGATCAGAAGCTCGAATGTGATCCACCCGCCGAATACGAGAATCAGTTCACGATCCGCCTTCTCGTCGATCCGCGTCGCAGCATACATAAGCGCCCCCTTACGGCCCTTCAGGCTCCGCAAGCATGTTCATCCGATGCAGCGATATTAAACTTTCAAGTATTCAATCATATTCGCGAACTCATGGCAATTGCGGATTTTGGCGGATTCGGACGGACATCAGCAACCGCCGTCGGAAGCGGCAGCGGACACGGAGATCCGGATTGCGGATCTCGCGGCGCAGCGAGTCTCATCGCGCGTTGCCCAGGACACGACGTGCAGGCATGCCGCGGATCCCGGTCCGCTTCGTTGAAACCCGAGCCCCCGCCGCGTATTCGGCCCCGGCGGCCCGGGCGGCCGCGCAGAGGACGATCCATGAAGCACGGTGCGCGCAACGACATCCCCGCCACGGTGACGGCGATCAAGCGCGGGGGCGTGATGGCTCAGGTCGAGGTGGAACTCGTCGGCACCACCTACCGCATGGCCTCGGTGATGACCGTCGACTCGCTGGAGGAACTCGGCCTCAAGGAGGGCGACACCGTGCACGTGCTCGCCAAGGCGGTGAACGTGCTGCTCGTGAAGCCGTAACGGCGCAGCCCGGTTCCGCGCGATCGGCGAGCCCGCCGCGGAACCGGTCGCCTCATCCGTCAGCCGCCGGGCCGGACCCGGCCCGTCCGAAGCGCGCGTAGAGCGCCGGCAGCACCACGAGCGTCAGCAGGGTCGCGCTGATCAGGCCGCCGATCACCACGGTGGCGAGCGGGCGCTGCACCTCCGCGCCGGTGCCGGTGGCGAGCGCCATCGGCACGAAGCCCAGGGAGGCGACGAGCGCGGTCATCGCCACCGGCCGCAGCCGGGTGAGGGCGCCTTCGCGAATCGCCGCCCGCAGCGGCTGCCCCCCGGCGACGCGCTGCTTGATGAAGGTCAGCATCACGAGGCCGTTCAGCACCGCCACGCCCGACAGCGCGATGAACCCGACCGCCGCCGGCACCGAGAGCGGCATCCCGCGCAGCCACAGGGCCGCGATCCCGCCGGTCAGCGCCAGCGGCACCGCACTGAACACGAGGAGCGCGTCGCGCGCCCGGCCGAGCGCCGCGGTGAGCAGCAGGACGATCAGCCCGAAGCAGACCGGCACCACCACGGCGAGGCGCGCCCGCGCCGAGGCGAGGTTTTCGAACTGCCCGCCCCAGCTCAGGGAGGCGCCCGCCGGCAGCGGCACCTGCGCGGCGATCGTCTCCTGCGCCTCCGCCACCAGGGAGCCGATGTCCCGGCCGCGGACATTGGCGGTGACCACGACCCGGCGGCGGCCGTTCTCGCGGCTGATCTGGTTCGGCCCCTCGCTGACCGAGAAGCGCGCCACCTGCCGCAGCAGCACGGAGGCGGCCCGGCCGTTCGGGTCCGGGGGGAGCGGGACGGGCAGGTTCTCCAGCGCCTCCCGGTCCTCGCGGACCTGATCGGTCAGCCGCACGACGATCGGCACGCGCCGGTCGCCCTCGAACACGATGCCCGCCTCCCGCCCGCCCATGGCGGCGCCGATCACCTCCTGGATCGCCCCGGTGCTGAGCCCCAGCCGCGCCGCCTCCTCCCGGTCGATCGTGATCTCGAAGACCGGCAGGCCGGCGATCTGCTCGACCTTCACGTCGTCGGCGCCCGGGATCCCGCGCAGGATCGCGGCGATGCGGTTGGCGGTCTCCAGCATCGGCCCGAAATCCTCGCCGAACACTTTTATGGCGAGGTCGCCCCGCGTCCCGGCGAGCAGCTCGTTGAAGCGCAGCTGGATCGGCTGGGAGAATTCATAGACGTTGCCGGCGAGGTCGCCGAGCGCCGCCTCGATCCGCGCCTGCAATTCGGCCTTGGACAGGGCCGGATCGGGCCACGCGGCCTGCGGCTTGAGCATCACGAAGGTGTCGGAGGAATTCGGCGGCATCGGGTCGGTGGCGACCTCGGCGGTGCCGGTCTTCGAGAACACGGTGGCGACCTGCGGGAATTTTTTGATCGCCTGCTCGACCTTGAGCTGCATCGCCTGCGACTGGGTGAGGCTGGTGGACGGGATCCGGGTGGCGTTGAGCGCGATGCTCTTCTCGTCGAGGAGCGGGATGAACTCGGTGCCGAGCCGGGAAGCCAGCAGCCCGGCGCCGGCAAGCAGCAGCAAAGCCGCCCCGACGAAGGGGGCGGGCGCCCGGATCGCCGCGTCCAGAACCGGCCGGTAGAGCGCCTTCAGGCCCCGGAGGATCGGGCTCTCCGCCTCGGTGACCCGGCCGGTGAGCGCGATGGCGATCAGGGCCGGCACGAAGGTCAGCGACAGCACGAAGGCCGAAGCCAGCGCCAGGATGACGGTGAGCGCCATCGGCTGGAACATCTTGCCTTCGACGCCCGAGAAGGTCAGGAGCGGCAGGTAGACCAGGATGATGATCGCCTGCCCGTAGAGGGACGGCTCGATCATCTCCTCGGCGGATTGGCGCACCGTCTCCAGGCGCTCCTCCAGGGAGAGCCCGCGCCCGGCCGCGTGCTGCCGCCCGGCGAGGTGGCGCAAGGCGTTCTCGGTGATGATCACCGCCCCGTCGACGATGAGCCCGAAATCGAGCGCGCCGAGGCTCATCAGGTTGGCCGAGATCTTTGCCTCGACCATGCCCGTCACGGTCACCAGCATGGCGACCGGGATGACCAGAGCCGCGATCAGCGCGGCGCGGATGTTGCCCAGCAGCAGGAACAGGACGACGATCACCAGCCCCGCGCCCTCCGCGAGGTTCTTGCCCACCGTGCGGATCGTCGCCTCGACGAGTTGCGTCCGGTCGAGCAGGGTCTCGACCACGATGCCGGGGGGCAGGGCGCGCCGGATCTGGTCGAGGCGGGCGCCGACGGCGGACGCCACCGTGCGGCTGTTCTCGCCGATCCGCATCAGGGCGGTGCCGATCACGGTCTCCCGCCCGTTCTCGCTGGCCGACCCGGTGCGCAGGTCGCGCCCGATCCGCACCGTGGCGATGTCGCGGATCCGCACCGGCACGCCGCCGCGGCTCGCCACCACCACGTCGGCGATCGCCGCCGGGCTCTCCAGGCGCCCGGCGGCGCGCACCACGTAGCTCTCGCCGTTGTCCTCCAGGTAGCGGGCGCCCTGGTTGGCGTTGTTGGCCTGGAGCGCCCGGGCGACATCCGCGAAGGACAAATCGAGGGCGGTGAGCGTCGTCGGGTCCGGCTGGACGTGGTACTGCTTCTCGAAGCCGCCGATCCCGTCGACCCCGGCGACGCCCGGCACCGCCTTGATCTGCGGCCGGATGATCCAGTCCTCGACCGTGCGCAGATAGGCGACCTGCTCCAGCTCCGTGCGGAGATCCTGGCCCTCCGGGGTCCGGTAGCTGCCATCCGGCTGCCAGCCGGGCTTGCCCGCCGGCGCGACCGCCCGCTCCCCCGGCGGCGCGTAGCGGACCGACCACATGCTGATCTCGCTCAAGCCCGTGGAGATCGGCCCCATCCGCGGCTCGACCCCGGAGGGCAGATCCTCCCGCACCTGGGCGAGGCGCTCGGCGACCTGCTGGCGGGCGAAGTAGGTGTCGAGGGACTCGGCGAAGACCGCGGTGACCTGCGAGAAGCCGTTGCGCGAGAGCGAGCGGGTGTAGTCCAGGCCCTTGATGCCGGCGAGGGCGGTCTCGACCGGGTAGGTCACCTGCCGCTCGACATCGACCGGCGACAGGGAAGGCGCCAGGGTGTTGATCTGCACCTGGTTGTTGGTGATGTCGGGCACGGCGTCGATCGGCAGCCTCGCGAGCGCGACGGCGCCGAAGCCCGCGGCCAGCAGCACGAGGAGCAGCACCAGCCAGCGCTGACGGACCGAGACGGCGAGGATGCGGCTGATCATGGCGCGCGCCTCAATCGTCGTGGCCGGCTTCGGCCTTGCCGAGCTCGGCCTTCAGCAGGAAGGTGTTGCCGGTCGCGATCTCGGCGCCGGGCTCGAGCCCGGCGGTGACCGCGTAGGCCTCGTCGTCGGAGGGCCCGAGTTCGACCACCCGCTTCTCGAAGCCGTCGGCCTTGCGCACGAACACCACGGGCTTGCCGTCGATCGTCTGGACGGAAGCCTTGGGGATCCGGACCGGGACCACGTCCCGGGCGATCTCGATCTCGGCGGTGACGAAGGTGCCGGGCCGCCACGCGAAATCGGGATTCGGCAGGGTCACCACCACCCGGGCCGAGCGGGTGTCGGCGTTGAGGAACGGGCTCACGAAGATCACGCGGCCCTCGGCCCGGTTCTCCGCCGCGCCCGCCCGACCCGGGGTGACGGCGACGCGGGCGCCCTCCCGCACCTGGGCGAGGTCGAGCGTCGGCACCGACAGCTCGATCCAGACCGTGGACAGGTCCGCCACCGTGTAGAGGTCGGCCGGATCACCCTCCTTGCCGACCGCGGTGCCGACATCGACCTTGCGCTCGACGATCCGGCCGGCGAGCGGCGCCCGCAGCGGGTAGCGGCGCAGGCTCGACTGGTTGGGCGTCGCCTCGTCGCGCTTCTGGGCGGCCGCCACCGCGGCGGCGTCGAGGCCCAGCGCCGACAGCTTCTGGCGGGCGAGGTCGACCCGCAGCCGGGTCTCCTGATAGGCGGCCCGGGCGGTCTCGAAGGCGGCCTCGGAGGCGCTGCGCGAGGCGAGCAGCTTCTGCTGGCGCTCGAAGTTGATGGTCTGCAATTCGGCCTGGACCTGGGCGGTGAGGTACTCGCTCTTGGCGTCGGCGACCTCCCGGCTGTCGAGGATCGCCACGACCTCGTCTTTCTGCACGGCGTCGCCGAGGCGCTTGCGCATCTCGGCCACCGTGCCGACCACCCGGGCCGGAACGCGGGCGATCCGGTCGGTGTCGGGGGTGATGGTGCCGGGGACCAGGAGGTGGCGCGCCAGCGTACCGCCGCCGACCTGCATGGTCGCGATGTCCTGGCCGGCGATCTGGTCGGACCGCATCCGGATCACGTCCGCGGCGTGATCGGCCGCGTGATTCGCGCCATGCGGAGGGTCATCGCGCGCCACGCCATCCGCGGCGGCCTTGGAGCGGTCCGGCGCCGCGGCGTGGTCATGGCCGTCCGGGGCGAGCCCGGCAACGGTGACGGGCTGCCGGAGGAGGCCGGGAACGGCGGCGCCGAGGGCGATGCCGGCGGCCAGAAGGACCGCGCCAATGGCGGCGGACGGGAGGATGCGCATGGATCGGCTCTGGGAGCGGCCGGGACGGCGGGCTGCCGCGCGTGGCGGCCCCGGGAAGCCCGGTCAGGTTTCGCGTGGAGGCGGGCCTGGGGCCGGTTCCGGCCTCCGGGCGGGACGCGCGCCGATCGGCGGCGTCAGCTCACGCGCGTGGGGGCCGCGGCAGCCGGTCGGGATCGACGGGGGGACGGCCCTGCGCGAGGCGGGCTCGCAGCGGCCGGCCCGGCACGGGCGGCGGCACCAACATCGCGGCCTCCAGGCGGGCCGCCAGATGACAGCCGCAATGGACATGCGCGGCAAGGCCGGGATCGACGGCGGTGGCGGTGTCCGGCGCGTCGAGGGCCGAGCCCTCGCCCGCCTCGTGGTGGCCGCCCGCGTGGAAGGCGAGATCCGCCGCGAGGCCGACGCCCGGCCCGGCGACCGACAGTGCCAGGACGAGCGCGAGGACGAGCGCGAGCATGCGGACGGCGAGCGCCCACCAGCCCCGCGCCCGAACCGTGCGCCTATGCCGAACCCCGAAGGTCATCGCGGGTCTTATGGTCGAGGCGGAGCCGGGGACACAAGGGGCCCGCTTCGGAGCCGGCTTGCCCCGATTGGCGCCCCCGTCGAACAGGTTCTCAAGCAGCCAGCCGGAGGACCCAGTCGTAGAAGTCGGGCCAGCTCTCCGTCCGGGCCGGCTGATTCGGGGATGCGGCGGCCTCCGCCAAGGTCTCCGCCAAGATCTGGGACCGGACGTCCCGGGGGGCGTGGCCGAAGGCGGCGCGGAAGGCTTGCGCGAAATGCGCGGGGCTCTCGAAGCCCCAGCGATAGGCCACCTCCGAGACGCGGGCGCCGCGCCCGTCGCCCGCGGCGAGGTCCTGATAGGCGCGGGCGAGCCGGCGCTGACGGATGTGGCCGGACACGCCCCCGAGCGGAGCGAACAGGCGGTACAGGGTGCTGCGCGAGAGCCCGAATTTCCGGCCGAGCGTCTCGGCGTTCAGGTCGGGAGCGGTGAGTTCGGCCTCGATGAACCGCCGGAGGATGAGAAGGAGCGGGGCACCGTCCGGGGCATGACCGACCCGGTCCGCCTCGGGCAGGCCGGAAACCGCCGCGCCAAGCAGCATCGCGGTCGCCTGCGCGGCCGCCGCGGCCTCGCGCTCCGAGAAGCCGGGGGCGTGTGCGCCGAGGGAGCGCAGATGATCGTTCAGCATCCGGCCGAACGGGGTCGCGCCCCGGATCACCTGACCGTGGAGCGCGTCGAGCGCGCCCTGATAGGCGCCGAAGAGTCCGCGCGGCAGCACCACCGTGAGGGCCTGATAGTCCGTGGAACGGGCGGATAGCGGCTGCGACAGGTCGAGCAGGCAGATGTCGCCCGGCCCGCACGCCTGCTCACGGCCGCCGACCGCGACCTGGGATCGGCCGGACAGGCGCACATGCGCCAGGACGTGATCGACGCCCATGCGGGCCACGAGGGCGCGGTCGCGGCTGAATTGCAGGCCGGAGGCGGTGGCCCGGCAAAGGATCGCGTTGCCGAGGTGCTGGACATGCGACTGGCCCCGGAACTCCGCCAGATCCTCCTTCCGGATCGCGAAGGTCCAGAACGGGGCGACGGCATCGCGCCAGGCCGCGGCCTGGTGAAGACCTGGCCGCGCGTCATCGAGGCGCAGAACTGAATTCGATCGCATCGCCCGTGTGGCTCAACCCCATGCCGGAGTACTCGTCCGGGCGGATCTCTTACAGGATATCGGGTTTCGAAGAAAACGGGCGGCGCCAGCAAGGGGATCGACCATCGCCCAACCCGCCTGCGCCGCGGCGGACCGCCGGATGAGGGATCCTGCCGGATCCGGTCCGCCCGTTCAGGGCGCGCCCGATACGAAACGTCCCGCGAGCCGGAGGGCTGCGGGACGGAGAGTTGCACGGTTGTGAGGACCGCTGATCTCGGTCCTTATGGTTAACGGCGCGTTACCGTCCGCTCGGCGCCGCGCCGCTGCCCGTGGCGCCGTTGCCGGTGCTGCTGTCGCCCGCGGGCGCGCCGGAGGATGACGTGCTGCCGTTGGGCGTGCTCTGCGCGGCGGCCATGCCGGCGCTACCGGCGACGAGGGCGAGGGCGAGCAGGGCGGATTGGACGGTGCGGCTGGTCATGGTGCTCCTGACTTCCAATCGAAGCTTCGGTGGGCCGGCACGCGGGGCCGGAGGGCCAGCCCGAGCCGGTCTGGCCTGGATAACGGCCAGCCGCCGCGCCCGTTCCGGGCCTAAATTCCTGCCGCCAGCGGCAAGCACTTCGTTAGTCGCGACAATTTCGATCGGGAACAGCCGTGCAACTCCCAAGCTTGTCCGGAAAACGGCCAACGAGGGCGGGCGAGGGCGGGACGTGAAGATCTTCCGGATCATGCAGGCGGCGACGGGGGCGGTTCTCTGGATCGGCGCGGCGCTCGACGCCCTGGCGGCGCTCGACACGATGGCGAGCGCGGCCGGCTACCGCGACAGCAGCGGAATCCCGCCCCACCTGCGGGCCGGCGGCCTTTACGTCGAGGAGGTGGAGGTCCGATCATGACCAAGCTGTTCATCGCGCAGGTGCGCGACGCTCAGGGTGAGAAGCCCCTGGTCACCGTCCGGGCGGAGGCCGAGGGCGAGGCGCGCCTGTTCCTGACGGCCGCCTATCCGGACGCGGAGATCGCCGCCATCGCGGAGCCCAGCGACTGGACCAGCGATGCCGATACCGGAACCCGGGCCGGCGACATCCGCGAGCATCCGGGCGTCGCGTGGCAGATGCCCTCCAGCCTGGCGGGTTGAGGGCCGGGTGCGGCCCGCGATCCGGCAGGCCGTTTGCAGACAAGTGTAACGGGTCGTTCAGGGGTTCTCAGCGTGGAACGGGGAGGCTGGGGCATGATGTCCGGCGATCCGACACCGCGGCTCTTCGCGGCCGTGGCTTCCCTGACCGGCACCGGGATCCTGATGTGCCGGACGGAGCCGTCCTGGGACGGGATTCTGATCGGCCTGCTGTGTCTCGGCCTCTGGGCCCTCGGGACCCTCGCGGCGCGGCCCGCGCGCGCCCCCGTGAGGCCGGCGCGCCCGATGGTGCTGGAGGCCGTCATCGTCGAGACGCCACGGGCCGGGCAGGCGCTGCTGCCTGCGCCCCACCCCACCGGCCGGCCCCATGGTCCGGGGGCCGCGTCCCGCCTGACCGAAGCGCCGACGCACCGGCAGCGGGTGATCGAGCGATACACGCGCCAGCGCCGGTAGCGCAGGCCCCGCGGTCCCTCGCGAGCTTCTGCCGCAGTCTCGATGCGGGCGGCCCCGGCGTTGGCCCAGAGCCAACCCAGGAGACAGCATGGCGGACAAGGCTGACGTGACGACCTACACGGTGAAGCAGGCGCTGGCCGCCAAGGTCGGGGATCACATCGAGATCGCGGTCGAGGCGCAGGACGGCACGACCCTGAAGCTCAAGGCGACCGCCGACCAGCTGGATGCCCTGGTGGGCGATCTGGAGACGATCCTGGACGCCGACGATGCGGAGGGCGAGGCGGCCTGAGCCGCACCGCGCCGAAGCCGTTCGGCCGGCCTGACCGGGGCGAGCCCCGGGATCAGGAGCGGCCCCCGATCGCGGCACGATCGGGGGCCGCTGCCGCTGAAGCGTCCCGATCCGGGGCGGGGCCGGTCCGAGGCGGAAGCCGCCACCGATCTCCGGATGCCCCGGGGATCGGCCGCAACGGCCGGATCGGGGCCGTTCTTGAGCAGGACAGTTCCTGGGCAGAACAGTTTCTGGGCAGACACCGGATAAGCGGTTCTTGAGCCGGCCATTTCTGGTATGGCTTCGTCTCGATCGATGGGTCCGAGGAGGTTTCCCGTGTTCGGCTGCGTCTGCGCTCTCCGGAACGGCAAAGCCTCGGCCCCTGGAAGCCGGGCGCACGGAACCGGGCCGCGGGCCGCGTAGGCCGCATCACCGGCCCGGAGCCCCCCATGGCCGCGAGCCCACCGCCGGCACCCTATCGCCTGCAATGCGTCGTGCATCGAGAGAGCGCGAGCGGCATCATCATCCACGACGAGCAGATCCTCGCGCCATCCGAGAACGCGGCCGTGGCGGACGCGAAGGCGCGCTTCGCGCAGCTGCTCGCCGGCCGCTCGGGCTCGGCCGCTCTGAGGGATCGGGCCGGGCGCGTCGTCTGGTCCAGGCGGCAGAACACGCCGTCGGGGTCAGCGACGCCCGAACCCGAGGGATAGCTGCGCTGACGCTCGCTCGCGCGACGGGCCGCCGCGCCTCAGCGCTGCGGTTCCAGGTCGATCACCAGGTCGATCATCGGGCCACCGAGATCGAAGATCTCGTCATCGGACGGACACCCGTCCTCAAGCTCGATCTCCTCCCGGCGCCGGAACGAGACCGCCGACAGGACGCCGAGCGAGAGCGCACCCGCCAAGAGAGCAACCAGGATCGCGACCGTCATGACGAACCCCCCGGGTGCGGCGTGCAGCGGCATCAAGCACCGGCATGATTAAGACCGGGTTCCCACGGCGACGCAAGGGCGAGGCGATCCGCCGCGGCGCGGAAGGCGTCGAAACACACACGGTGTGTCCCGCCATATCCCGCCGCCGCATCGCGCGTCGGCAACGCCCATCGGAGGGGCAGCAGCTCACCGCCGCTCGGGCACGGCATCCTGCTGGCGGTCGACCTCGTCGCGCACGCCGCGGCCGGCCATCAGGATCTCGGTCATGAAGGCCGCGATCGCCGCGACGGTGCAGAGCAGGGCCGCCCCGAAGCAGGCGAACAGGACCGACGCGGCGGCGGCGTCGCGCAAAGCCCCGACGAACAGGGTCAGCACGGCCACGCCGATCAGGCAGCTCCCGAGCGAGGCGAGGGCGACCGCGATGTCGAGCACGAAGGAGCGCCGCCGCAGGTAGGTCAGCCGGCGCGACAGGCGCCGGGCCTCGGCATCCGCCGCCTTCGCCCGCTCGATCCTGGCAGCCTCCGCCGAGAGGGCATCGACCTTGTCGGCGATCCGGCCGAGGCGGGTCGAGAACACGTTGAGCAGCGTCGCGAGCGCCGAGAGCAGGAAGGCGGGCGCGAGCGCCACCTGGATGATGTGCGCGATGCTGTCGGGCTCGGTGGAGCTGAGCGAGAATCCGAACATCCGACGCTACGCCCGCGCGCGCGTCACGCGCGACAGGCCGTCCGGGCTGCACCCGGGGCTCGCTTGGAGGGGGAGGGGAAATCGCGATGGCACCATCCGGCCAGGGTCACCACAGGATGCCCCGCCCGTGCAAGTCCGTCACCGGAACCGCCACACCCGCGGATTGGTGGCGACGGCCGCCAGGACGTAGCAGGCGAAACCGAGCGGCGTCCCGTAGGCCACGACGGCGACGCCGATCCCGATCCAGATTGCCAGGAGGGCGAGCATCGACAGCAGGGCGACCGGATTCATGCGCGCCTCCCGGAGCTATGGCCGATGTGCCGTACCGTCACGGCGCGGGCGGCAGCGCCTGCACGACGATGGCCGCCGGCACCGAGCGCCGGATGCAGGCGAGCGACGCCGCCACCCTCGCCCGGTTCAGGAACGGCCCGAACACCACCGGCGCATCGCCGGGCGGCGTCTCCGCGAAGGTGTCGAGCGCATCGACCCGGGCCGTGAGGCGACAATCCCGGCTTGCCCGCGCGACCGCGGGGGTCACGCCCTCGGGACCGATGAAGCGGGACAGGAGCGGGCCGCGGACCGAGCCGGCATAGATCCACCAGCCGATCGTATCCGCCTCGACCGCGCCGGCCGCCCGCGGCCGGCCCAGGCAAGGCATGCGAGGATGTTGCGGGCGTGCATGCAGGCCGGCTCCATCCGGACCGGCGCGGCGATCCCAACCTCGCGGTCGACGATCGAGCCGGTGCTCTCGCCGGCGAAGCCCGGTTGCGGATGGGCGCCATGATCCGCTGACGTCACGCGGTCCGCTCGCCGACACGCGACATCCGCCGCTTCTCCACAGGCCACACGGCCGATCCGCGCGGCGGTCGCGGCGGAGGCAGCCTGCGCGAGGACTGGGTTTCCGCCCAACGCACCGCGAAATCCACCGGCCACTATAATGACGGACCTCCATCATCGAAGGTCAGGCCATTCGCTGAGAGCTTTCATCGGCGGATGATCGGCCGCGATCATTGGCCATGCCCCGGGTCAGGTCTGCACGAGCCCGGCGCGGGCCGGCGGGAGACCCACGCACCAGCCAGGTAGACAGAGGGTCGGCCGCCGGGAAACCGGACGTCCCGGATGGCCAGCCATCGGAGGGGCCGGTAAATTAATGTTAACCGCTTTCAGCCGGCCGGGGCGGGCTTGCGGGCCGTCATCGGTTAGGATTTAACAAACGACGAAGCTTCCTGGTTGGTCCTGGGAACGTTTACGAGCGAACTCAAGCCCCGCCCGCCTCCGCGCAGCGGGGCTTCTTGTTTGAGCCCTGTCCCGGCTCCGGCATCCGACAGGATAGGCGAGAGCGCCCACCGCCGAACCGGAGGAGGCCGCCTCGGAACACAGGCCTGGAACCGGCTCCGACGGCGGTGCGATCGGGGCCGGCCCGAACGGGAACGCCCGGATACGCGTCTTCCGCCGCGCCGCCGCAATCTCCTGCGGAAGGTGCTCCAGCACACTTGATTATTGGCCGTTCGAAAACGCGAAGCTCGGCTGTTGCAGCGTTGCACTATCGCGCGGCATCAACCTGTCGTTCTGTGGTCCGGTACACATCCCGCCCAACGGGAGACAGAGGACCAGATGATCAAGAAGCTTCTTCTCGCGAGCGCCGCCACGGCTCTCCTCACCGGCGCCGCCTCGGCCGCCGACCTGCCGCGCCGCGCCGCCCCGCCGCCCGTGTTCACCCCCGTGCCGGTGTTCACCTGGACCGGCGCCTACTTCGGTATCAACGCCGGCTACGCCTTCGACGCCTCCAGCCGCTCGACCGGCTCGTCCTTCGGCGTGCCCTTCCCCTACGCCGCCCCCGGCACCGTCGCCACCTTCCGCGACCGCAGCCAGGACGGCTTCTCGGGCGGCGCCCAGATCGGCTACAACTTCCAGCTGACCCCGGGCAACGGCGTGGTGTTCGGCATCGAGGCCGACGCCCAGTACCTCGACTTCGGCCGCAACCGGAACAACGCCTTCATCAGCGGCGCCGTGGCTCCGGGCTACTACGTCACCGACCCGCGCGGCCTGTCGAGCCTCGACTACTTCGGCACCGTGCGCGGCCGCCTCGGCTACGCCTTCGACCGTGTCCTCGTGTACGGCACCGGCGGCTTCGCCTACGGCTCGGGCTCCTCGGATCGCTCGTTCGGTGGCTACGCCGGCAACGACAGCTTCCGCACCGGCTACGCGGTCGGCGGCGGCATCGAGTACGCGCTCCCCACCGACTCGTTCCTGAACTTCTTCCGCTCCTCGGCCGTGACGCTCAAGGTCGAAGGCCTGTACGTCAACCTCGACCACAACAACCGCAACCAGGGCGCGTTCGTCATCAACGCCGCCAACAACTTCCCGGTCGTCTACAGCGGCGTCGGCCGTCGCTCCGACGAGTTCGCCGTCGTCCGCGCCGGCCTGAACTACAAGTTCGGCTCGTACTAAGACTCGCCCGCGGAAACACCGGTCCGGCCTGACGGCCCGGCGGGTGTTCTCCCGGCAATCGACCCTCGGCGATGCGGCCCCGCCGCATCGCCCCTCGACCCGAGCATCCCCAGCCCGATCAGACTGGCCGCTCGCGCCGAGCAACGCCCCGGGAGCCTCTCCCGGGGCGTCTTTCGTCGTGGGGAACCGCCCGCCTCAAGCGTGAACGGCGTGCTCCAGCTGCGCCTTCGACATCTTCGACCGGCCGGGCACGTTCTGCGCCCGGGCCTTGCGCATCAGCGCGGCCTTGGTCGTCCCGGACTTGCTCTCCGTCTTGCCCTCCGTCTTGCCGGCAGCCTTGCTGCTCGCCTTCCCGCTCTTGCGCGCGGCGGCGGATTTCTCGGCGGCCGCCTTCGGCTGCTTCGAGAACTGCTTGCCCTTGGCGGTATCGGCCCGCTTCTTGGCCGTGCTGGCGGCATATTCCTTGTCGCTCAGCGTCGCGCGGGCCTTCTTGGGCAGATAGCGCTCGCCGGTCTTCCCGCTTTCCTGGCCAGACTTCGTGCCCCATTCCTCGTCGGTCCACTGCTTGAGGTGGTTGTCGTCCGACTTCTTGCCGGCGTAGCCGCCGCCTTCCTTCTTGTATTCGGCGGTGGCCATCTGGGCCTTGCGCGCCGACCACTGGCCCGGCTTGCCGCCCTTCTCCGACTTCGTGACCTGCTTCTTGACCTTCTCCCACAGTTTGGGATCGGTCTTCTTCGCGGTTCCGGCCATCGTCACGTCTCCGAATAAAGATTTCGCAGACAACACCAGGCCCACGGCTCCGTTCCGATGGCGCGCCGCCCGGGCGGGAATCGCATGGGATTATTCGCGGATACGCCGGCAGCTCCGGCGGGTTGGCCTCTGAGGATCGGGCCTCGGAGGGACACGGCATGGCAGACGCACCGGACGACACGCAGGCTCAGCGGAGGGCCGCCGATACGACTGCCGGCAAGCCGGAGAGCGCGGGTCTGGCCCATACGCCCCTCGACACCGCCACCGGCACGGTCAAGCCGCAGGACGGCCCGATGGAGCGGCCCGGCACCGAGAAGGAAGAGGCGCGCCACGGTGGGGCCAGCCTCGGGGCCGAGCGCGACCGGCCCCCGGGCGGCCGGTGAGCCCCTCCGGCGGCCCCACCGCGCCCGTGCACCACACAGCAGAGAGAGGAACACGCAGCATGCAGATCCGGCACAAGCCCCTGCGCGAGCAGGTGATCGTCATCACCGGCGCCTCCAGCGGCATCGGCCTCGCCACGGCCCGGGCGGCCGCAAGCCGCGGGGCCCGGGTGGTCCTGGCGGCGCGCAACGGCGCCGCCCTCGACGACATCGCCCACGACATCCAGGAGCGCGGCGGCGAGGCCCGGGCCGTCGTGACCGACGTGTCCAGCCGCGCGGATGTCGAGGCGCTCGCGGCCGAGGCGATTCGCGCCTATGGCGGCTTCGACACCTGGGTCAACAATGCGGGCCTCTCGATCTTCGGCCGCCTCGAGGAGGTCTCGGACGAAGACCATCGCCGGCTGTTCGACGTGAACTTCTGGGGGATCGTCTACGGCTCCACGGTGGCGCTGCAGCACCTGCGGAAGCGTGGGGGCGCGCTGGTCAACCTGGGCTCGATCGCCTCCGACCTCGCCTTCCCGATTCAGGGCATGTACTGCGCCTCCAAGCACGCGATCAAAGGCTTCACCGACGCCCTGCGCATGGAGCTGCAGGAGGAGGGTGTTCCGGTCTCGGTGACGCTGATCAAGCCGGCCTCGATCGACACGCCCTTCCCGGAGCACGCCAGGAACTACATGGCGCGGGCTCCGAAGCTGCCGCCACCGGTCTACGACCCGGCGGACGTCGCCAAGGCGATCCTGTACGCCGCCGAGCACGGCCCGCGGGACCTCTATGTCGGCGGCGGCGGCAAGATGATGAGTTCCCTGCGCAAGCGCGTCCCATCGGTGACGGACTGGATGGGGGCCCAGGTCATGTCCCGGACCCAGAAGGCCGGTGCGTCCGGGCCGGACCGGGACGGCGCCCTCTTCGCGGCCGGACGGGATGGCGCCGTGCGCGGTGCCTCGCCGCATCACGTCATGCGCAGCGCCTACACGCAGGCCTCGGTCACCCCGGTGCTGACCGGGCTCCTGCTGGCCGGCGCCACGGCGGCGGCAGCCTCGCTGCTCGCCCGCTCCGACCGGTCATAAAGGCCTCGAACTGTTTGTTTCCAAACAATAGCGGCTCAGGTCAGCGTCTATTCAGGCATCATGACCAATCTGCTCGGAACTCGCGCCCGGCCAGCCCGGCGCGAGCCCGAACAGAAGGGTTGATCATGATGCACGTGAAGATGCTCGCCGCCGCGGCGGCCGTCATCGGCGGCCTCGGCTTCGCCTCCGCCGGCGCGGCTCCCCTGACGCCGGCCGCTGCGGACACGCTGGCCGGCCCCGCGGCCGTGACCAGCGTGGCCTATGGCTGCGGTCCCGGCTGGGCGCCCGGTCCCTACGGCCGCTGCCGTCCGATCTATCGTCGGCCGCGCTTCTACGGCCCGCGCTGCTTCTTCCGTCCCACCCCCTTCGGACCGCGGCGCGTCTGCCGCTACTGAGCCGATCGTCGGCGGGGCCCGGCCCCGCCGAACCGTGATGCGGTCCCGGGGTTGAAACGACAGCCGGCGGCCGGCTCGCGGAGACGATTTTTTCGGATCAGGCGCCCTGCCGGATCGGGTGATCGCGCCACGCATGGGAGACGCCATGGCCCGGGATCAGAGCGGTGGAACCGGCGATCGGGAGCGGGCTGCGGCCGCGCGGGCCGGCCGGAAGCGCCTCGGCGAGAACGGGCGGCCGCAGAGGCCCCCGAAGCGCGCCCGACCCGACGGCCGTGACGGTGACCGGACCGCTGGATCCGAACCCGCACGCCATCAGGAAGGCAGCTGACGCGGCTCAGCGTGCCGCCGCGTTCCGTCAGGTGACCGCGCGTCGGGCCGGGTTTCCAAAGGGCTGAGCCCTCGGGGCGGGGCCAGGGCGAAGCCCTCGTTGCGGACGAAGCCCACCTTCCTCGTCACGGCTGCCGTCCGCCACAGGGACGCGGCTCCGGTCCACGCGCGGCCGGGTCCGATCCGACGATCCCGGTTACGATGCCGGCCGCGCAGAGCTGCGCCGCGTCGGGGATCCAGATGGCGGCCGGGGCGACCGCCAGGGCCCGGGCCACGAAGGCCGCTGGCAGGCCGGCGGCCCGGTAGGCCGCCCGCTCCGGCGTGGGATCCACCGGACGCACCCGCCCCCGCACGCCGACCGCGTAGGGCGCGTGGAAACCGAGCCGACCGCGTTCAGCCAGGATGCGCCGCCGTCCGCGGATGAAGATCAGCGTACAGGCCGAGGCGCAGGCATCGGACACCTGGGTCTCCAGCCCGCGGGCCGCCACGAGGGCTCCGATCGCCGCCCCCTCCTCGACGAGGCCGCCGTCGCTCGTCAGGTGCAGGCGCACGATCCCCGGATGGGCGCCGAGGAGGCCGGCCACCCGCGCGGCCACGCCCTCGGTCAGGTCACCCACGAGGTGCAGATCCCGGCCATCCGATCCGACCGTGAGCCGGGCCGGGACCTCCGGCTCATCCGACCCGGAGGCCGCGCGGGAGGCCGGCCCCGGGCCCGCAGCGGCGGAACCCGGAGCTGGACAGAGGACGGCCGGGCAGGCGGCGAGCGCCAGGGCGAGGATGCGCGCGCGCATCCCCGACCGGCGCCCCCACCGGCGGGTGAGGCACGGCGTGGCGGCCGTCATGGCGGCTTGTCCTGTAACGGAATCGGAGGGGCGAAACCGGGGGGACCGGCGGGGCCGGACGCGGACCCTACTGGAGGTAGGCCACGAACATCTCGGCCACGGCCCGCGACGCGTAGGCCTCGGGGCTCTCGCCCCAGCGGATCGGGAAGGCCTCCGCCACCCGGCGTCCGGCGAGGATCCGGGCCACCTCGTCGGGCATCAGCCCGTCGTCGAGGGCGTTCGCGAGGGCGGCGCGTTCGTGGGAGGAATGGGAGCGGATGCTCCGGGACAGGGGGCCGCGGAGGGCGGCCGGATCGGCGAGCGCCGCGGCACTCTTGTCGGCAAGCGCTGCGGCGCTCAGGTCGAAAGAAGGGGTCGGGGAACCGTTATAGGTCAGCATCGCTGGTCGCCTTCCATGTCGGGTGGGTTGCTGGCTGCGCGTCTCGGACGCGGCAACACCACGGACAGGGGGACATCGACGGGGCGATCCGATTCACGCTGGCGATCACGGCAAACCTCCATCCGGCTCTGCATCGACCCGGGCAATCTAGCCGTCGGAGCCGAAAAAAGGCTGCCAATCTGATGGGGCATCGCAGCGGAGCTTATGCGCGGAACCCGCCTTCGGGAGCAGAACATGTGAAGCGGGCTCGTCTCCTCGCGTCTCGACGCGGGGCGCCCGGCCTGCCACCATCGGGCTTCCGGGCGGCCGAGTCCGCGGCAGGGACAGGTGGCATCATGACAGGATCACTCGCGCGCGCCGTGATCGTCCAGCCGGGGGGCGGCTTCGACAGGGTCGGATTCGGGGAACGATCGGTCCCGGAGCCCGGCCCCGGGGAGATCACGGTCCGCCTGCGGGCGAGCTCCCTCAACTACCACGATTACGCGGTGGTCAGCGGGATGTGGGGGCCGGGCGAGCCCCGCATCCCGATGTCCGACGGGGCCGGCGAGGTCGAGGCCGTCGGCCCCGGCCCGGCGGAGTTCGCGGTGGGCGATTGCGTGGTCAGCACGTTCTTCCCGACCTGGCTGGAGGGCGTGCCGCAGGTCGAGGGCTTTGCCACCGTGCCGGGCGACGGGGTCGACGGCTACGCCCGGGAGCGGGTCACGGCGCCGTCCACCGCCTTCACCCGCGCGCCCGCGGGCTGGGACCACGCCGAGGCGGCGACGCTGACCACCGCCGGCCTGACCGCGTGGCGGGCGCTCCACGCCGATGCCGGCCTCAAGAGCGGCGATGTCGTCCTCGTCCAGGGCACCGGCGGCGTCTCGCTGTTCGCCCTGCAATTCGCGAAGGCCGCGGGCGCCACGGTGATCGCCACCTCCTCCAGCGACGCGAAGCTCGAGCGGCTGCGCGGGCTCGGCGCCGACCACCTCATCAACTATCGCGCCGATCCGGCCTGGGGCGAGACCGCCCGGCGGCTGACCGGCGGCCGCGGCGTCGATCACGTCCTCGACGTCGGCGGGCCGGGGACGCTGGAGCAGTCCATGGCCGCCGTGCGGGTCGCCGGCCACGTCTCGGTGATCGGTATCCTGTCGGGCGTGGCGGGCGCCTTGCCGCTGGTCCCGGCGCTCCTGAAGCAGATCCGCCTGCAGGGCGTGCTGGTCGGCAGCCGGCGCCACCAGATCGCGATGATCCGCGGGATCGAGGCCTGCGGGCTGCGGCCGGTGGTCGACAGCCGCTACCCGCTCGACGACCTCGTCGCGGCGTTCCGGCACCAGGAGAGCAACCGCCATTTCGGCAAGATCTGCATCGAGATCTGAGGAACGGGCCGCGCCCGACCGGCGCGATGCGGCCGCTCCAGATCGCCCGATATGGTTCACCAATCGACTCTCCAGGCCGACAAACTAATCTGCATAAGTATTCATCCGAGGAAACCCTCTGTAGGCTTGCGCGCCCCAAGCCGCTGCGGAGGAACACCATGTCAAATCCGCTCGTGCGCAAGCTGGAAAGCTACGTCCCGCTCTCGGAAGCCGATCGATTGTGCTTGATCGATGTCGTCGGCCCAGGGCGTATGGTCGCCGCACGGACGGACATCATCCACGAGGGCGACGACCCGCGCGCCGTCAGCGTCATCCTCGACGGCTGGGCCTGCCGCTACAGGCAGTTCATCAACGGGCGCCGCCAGATCGTCTCGTTCCTCCTGCCGGGCGACCCGTGCGACCCGCACGTCTTCCTCCTCGACGAGATGGACCACACGATCGGGGCGATCACGCCCGTCCTCCTCGGCCAGATCTCCGGCCCCGCGCTGCAGGCGATGACCGCCCGCAGCCCCCAGCTCGACCTCGCCTTCCACCGGGAGGCGCTCGCCACCGCGGCGGTCCAGCGCGAGTGGACGATCAGCCTGGGCAGCCGCACCGGCATCGAGCGCCTCGCCCACCTGTTCTGCGAGTTGCACGCACGGCTGGCGGCGGTGGGTCTGGCCGAGGCCGAGACCTGTCCGATGCCGATCACCCAGAACGATCTCGGCGACGCGATGGGCCAGACCAGCGTGCACATCAACCGCACGCTGCAGGAGCTGCGCGGCATGGGGTTGATCACCCTGCGCAGCCGGCGCCTGACCATCCACGACCCGATCGCCCTCGCCCGGCTCGCCCATTTCGATTCGGCGTATCTCCACATGACGGAGCAGCCCGGCCGCGCCGTCGCGCGGCGCGCGTGACGCCGCCCGGCCCGGCCCGATCGAGCCCGGCCGGGCCCGGTCATCAGGCGGCGCGGATGCCGACCAGGAAGCGGCCGACCTCCGTCGAGAGGCGCTCGGACTGGGTCGCCAGGGCCGTGGCCGCCGTCAGCACCTGATCGGCCGCAAGCCCCGTCTGCTCCGAGGCCTCGGCCACGCCGGCGATGTTGGCGGTCACCTCCGAGGCACCCTGCGTCGCCTGGCCGATATTGCGCACGATCTCCTGGGTTGCCGCACCCTGCTCGTCCACAGCCGCCGCGATCGCGACCGCCATGCCGTTGATCTCGCGGATCCGGCCGATGATCGTGTCGATCGCACCGACCGCTGCGCCGGTGACTCCCTGGATCCGGCCGATCTGCGCGGCGATTCCGTCGGTTGCCCGAGCCGTCCTCTCGGCCAGCGCCTTCACCTCGCCCGCGACGACCGCGAAGCCGCGGCCGGCCTCACCGGCGCGGGCCGCCTCGATCGTGGCGTTGAGCGCCAGCAGATTGGTCTGCTCGGCGATGGACGAGATCAGGCGCACCACCTCGTCGATTTCCGAGACCGCCATCCGCAGCTCGGACATGAGGCCGGCGGCCTGATCGGCCTCGCCGACCGCCTGTTGCGCCAGTCCCGAGGAGCCGCTCGCCTGCCGGCCGATCTCCTGGATCGAACTGCCGAGTTCCTCGGTCGAAGCCGCGACGGTGTTGATGTTGACCGTCGCCTCCTCGGCCGCGCGCGCGACCGTTCCGGACTGGCTCGCGGCCTCCTGGGCGGTCGCGGTCATCTGGCGCGCAGTGGCCTGAAGTTCGCCCGCGGAGGACGAGACGCGATCGACGATCGTGGCCACCGCCTGCTCGAAGGCCTCGGCCAGCTCCATCCTGTTGCGCCTGCGCTCGACCGAGGCGGCGGCTTCCGCCTGCCGCTTCCGCTCGACCTCGGCGGCGGCGTTGCGGGCGACCATCGCCTTGATCGCCTCCACCGCGCGGCCGACCATCCCGATCTCGTCGCCGCGCCGCGCCTCCGGGATCGCGGCCTCGACATCGCCCTCCGCCATGCGCTGCAGCCCCGCGACGAGGCGGCGGAGGGGCCGCGTGATGCCGAATGCGACGATCGCCGCGGAGAGGCCGAGCCCGGCAAGCAGGGCTGCCAGGGCGACGCCGATCAGGATCGTGCGGGCCTGCTCGGCCTCGTGCTGCGAAGCGATCTTCGCCTCGTTGAGACGGGCCGTCGCCTGCGCCTCGTAATCGCGCGACGCCTTGTTGAACTGGTCCCGGAGCTCGCGGCTCTCGACGACGCCGACCTGAATCGCCGTATCCCGTTCGCCGCGCAGGGCGAGGGCGTTCGAGCGGTCGAGCAGATCGAAATAGGCGCGCGCGATACGACCGATGTTGCGCTGGATGTCCTGGATTTCCTTCCGCCGCGACCCCGCAGCCAATGCCTCGACATTGTCGGCCACCGCCTTGACGGCCTCGTCATAGCGCCGGCGGAACAACGGGACGTCGGCTTCCGGGTGGCCGATGATGATGTTGCGGTTCATCAGGCCCGCTTCGAGAAACTGCTCGCGGACCTGCCCGAACATCTCCAGCCGAGAGAAGTAATAATCAACAAGATACCTGTTTCGATCTTCAAGAACTTTTAGAGCGTTCAAGGAATATATAGCGATGAATGCGCTCGCAAGAGTGATCAAAATGAAAGGAATAGATATCTTGACGATTACCTTTACGTTACTGAGCCACCGCATGTAACCCAACTCCCGTTCGTCCCCAGGAGCCCTGTAACATGAATTCCCTGGACGTTGTGCCAGGATGTGCGGCCGATCTGTGGTTCTTTTTAGCATCTTGAAATGGTTTATATCTGATCAATATTCGAATAAATCGAAAATATTATTGAAGACCAAAGCACCAAATTCTGGATCATCGATCGATAGCGGCAGTTTCTCGGTGATTGCCCTGTCCGGAACGTGGTCTTCGGTCCGATATCCGGACCCAGAGCCGATCCCGGGCGCGCCGACGCGAGGCCCCGTCAAGACCGAGCCCGCGCCCTGCGGACCCATCCGAGCGGCGGCCCAGGCTGCGTCGGTAGAGGCCCTTCAGCCCGCCATGCAGCGCGAACCCGGCCCCGGCGCCGGACATCCCGGCGGTCCCGCCCCTCGCATCCTCCAGGCCGGAGGCTGATACCTTGGGACGTCCCACGCGATGGGGATCGGGCCGGGAGGCGGAGACAGGAGGAGGCGGATCGGCTGCGACGAAGCCGTGCGCCCGCCCTCAGGCGAGCACGATCGGGTAGCAGCGCGCGCCCACCGAGGCGGCGAGCACCTGCACGGCGCCCACGGTCGAGACGTCGCCGGCCACGTGGACCACGTCGGTGGCGCGCAGGCTCGGCAGGTGGGCGGTCAGCGGGCCGGAGCGCACGTCCGGCGGGCGGGGGCCGCCGCGGTCGGCGCAGAGCACGATCCGGGCGACGCCGGTGCGGCGCAGCCAGTCCAGGCTCTCGCGCATGTAGAGGTCCAGCGCGTCCCGGGCGCCGATGGCCAGCGCCATCTCGCGGGCGGGCTCGACGTAGCGGGCCGCCCGGGCGATCGCCCAGATCGCGCCGAAGCCGGCGCCGGCCGCCACCAGGACGAGGCGCCCGCCCCCGGGGCGGTACTGCCCCCGTCCCACCGGCCCCTTGAGGCGCACGGGCTGGTCGAGCCGGATCGCGTCGACCGGGCCGCCCTCGGGATCGCGGGGGATGTGGAACACCGCCTCGTTGATCTCGGCGGCGCCGTCGACCCGCAGGGTCGGGGCCAGCGTCAGGGTGGGCAGCCCCGAGAACGTCACGCGGGCCTGATGGCCGGGCTCCAGGGTCGGGCGCTTGGTCAGGGTGGCCACGATCTCGACGATGCCGGGGCTGAGCCGGCGGATCTCCGTGACGGTGCCTTTCCGGACGGCGACCGGGATCGGCGGCGCCTCCTCCTGCCCCGGGATCGGGGCGGAGGGCAGGCTCGGCCGGAACGCCTCGGGCCGGGCCCGGTGGGCCGGCGGACGGCGGGCGGGGCGGGCCGCCCCCTGATGCGCGACGCCCTGGCCGGCGAGCGGCGCGCCGGCCTGCGGTGTCCCGGACGGCATCTGGACCGGCGCGATCATGCCCTCGGCCAGCGCCGCCTCCAGGGGCGTGTCGCCGGTCGAGACACGTACCGACCGGCCGTTGACGACGAGCGAGCAGCGCGCGCCCATGGCCTTACCCCGCATGGTCTGGAGAGGGCTCACCGAAGGTGGATTCACGGGCGAGGGCGGGTTCACGGGGCCGGATCACTTGGCACGGATCAGGAGCGAATCGACCAGAGCCGCCCAGCGCTCGCGGGTGGCGCGGACATCGTCGCTGGCGGCGGACTCGGTGAGGAGCTGCCGCTGCGCCCGCAGCGATTCGACCTCCTGCCGCTGCGCCCGCAGCACCGCCTTCATCACCTGAAGCTCGGTTTCGAGGCGCGCGATGGCGTCGGCCTCGTCGGATTCGTCGAAGAGGTCGTCGTCGGGCCCGTTCTCGGGCTCGTTGGCGTGCCGGAGGTCGTGGCCGGGCACGTCATGACCGGGCAGGGGCAGCCGGGTCCGGGCCTGCTGGTCCAGCCGGACCGGCCGGGCCATGAGGCGGCGCAAGAGATCCGAGCTGCCTGCCTGCTGATAACGCCGTGCCGCCTCGGCCATCCGCCCATCCCCATGCCGGGCGCCGGCGCGCCCATCCATCAACAGGAGCTTGCGCGGACATGGTTAAGGTGGGCTTAACGATCACATTCAGATTTTATTGACACCTCAACGACTTGCCTACCACATTCCCGGGCCGCCCTCGGTCGACTCAGATCCTCTGCCTGGAAGGCGCCGGCGGATCATGGCTAGGTCGGCCTCCGCCCACGTTTGATGCATAGCCATTGTCTCCCGCGAATGAGTGTGTAATTTTACGCAAGTCTGAACGATGATAGGCTACGTGGTCGCTTCACATCCTGCCCCGGATCGCGCGCCGACAGATTGAGAAGCGGCCGCCGGGGCAGAAAGTGCTCCGGAGATGTCGAGGAAGACGCACGGCCGCAAGACCCGCGAGCTGATTGCGGCCCTCTACGATGACGGTTGGTATTTGGCCCGGAAAGGACCGGGCGATCACGTCCAGTTCAAGCACAAGGACAAGCCTGGAAAGGTGACAATCGACACGGGCGCGTCCGAGATACCGACCGGTACCCTGCGCAGCATCTATCGGCAGGCCGGATGGACTTGGTGATGACAACGGCCGCGGACCCGTCTCGGGCCCGCGGTCCAATTCCTCGATGTCACCGGCAATCGAGATGGCGGACATGACCCACGTCGTAATGCTCGTGCACCAAGAGGATGGCGCGTTCGGTGCATCCTTCCCCGACTTCCCAGGCGCCACTACGGCCGCCGGCGATCTCGACACGCTCTACCGGAAGGCCGCCGAGATGCTGGCCTTCCACGTCGCCGGCATGGTGGAGGATGGGGACGAGATCCCGCGCGTGCGCACGTTGGACGAGTTGCGCGGCGATCCGGCCTTTCAGGCGGACAGCGCCGGGGCGATGGTGGCCCTCGTCCAGGTCGAGCTGCCCGGGCGGGCCGTGCGGGTGAACATCTCCATGGAGGAGGGCTTGCTTCGCCGTATCGACCGGGCCGCCGAGGCGTCCGGCGAGAGCCGCTCCGCCTTCCTGGCACAAGCCGCCAAGGCGCGCCTTTCGGCCGGTGCCTGATCACCGAGGGTGAGGGCAGGGCCTTCGCGAAGCGTCAGGACACCGTGCCCTCCTCAAGCCGCCCCCGCGGCCGCCGCCTTCATCACCCCGGCAACGAGCGTATAGGTCTCCACCCAGGCCGCCCGCACCTCCGGCGTGAAATCCGCTCCCAGCCCCTGCTCCAGGGTCCAGAGCAGGGCCTCGCCCACCGGCGCGTAATGGGCGGCCTGCGTGCCGTAGGCGATGTGCTTGCGCCCGAGATCCTGAAGCGCCGGCACCACCGTGTCCGGGTGGTTCAGGTTGGCCACCGCGAGCCCCAGCATCGCCATCAGCTTCTGCTTCTGCTCGGTCATGTCGTCGGGGAAGAGGGAGCGCACCTGTGGGGCGATCGCGAACAGGCGGCCGTAGAACAGGTCGGCCGCCGTCCCGGCGATCGGCCGCACCTTTGCAAAACTGTCCTGCACGAGCTTGATCTGTTCGGGCGTCATCGCATCACCTGCCAAGGGATCCCGTCCCCGGCCGATTACACCGACTCCAACCTATCAAAACCAACATGGAGCAGTATCAGGCCGCCTCCGGCGCGGCGCCGACGATCTGGCGGGCCTGCAGCAGGGTCATCGGCTCGCCGAAAGCCGGGCCGAGCGCGTATTCGCAGCCGAGCCCGGCGAGCGCCTGGGCGTCGGCCTCGGACTCGCAGCCCTCCGCCACGATGGCGAGGTTCAATTCGCTCGCCATGCGCACGATCGAGCGCAGGATCGCGGTCTGGCCGGTGCCGATCTGGCGCACGAAGGTCGCGTCGACCTTGATCGTGTCGAACGGGAAGCGCTGCAGATACGACAAAGCCGAGTAGCCGGTGCCGAAATCCGACAGGCACAGGCCGGCGCCGAGGTCGTGGATCCGCGCCAGCATCTGGGCGGCATATTCCGGGTTCTCCATCACGAGGCTCTCGCTGAATTCCAGCTTGAGCGAGCCGGGCAGGGCCCCGGAGCGGGCCAGCACGGTCTTCACATCGTGCAGGAGGTCGTGGCGCAGGAGCTGGCGCGAGGACAGGTTGCAGGCCGCGAAGATCGGGGGCTCGACCTCCAGGGAGCGCTGCCACGCCGCGAGTTCGAGCGCGGTGCGCTCCAGGGCGAAGATGCCGAGATTGACGATGAAGCCGCTCTCCTCGGCGAGCGGCAGAAAGGTCGAGGCGGGGATGCGCCCGAGCTTCGGGTGGTCCCAGCGCAAGACCGTCTCGAACCCCGCCACGGTGCGGTCTTCCAGCCGCACCACCGGCAGGAACAGCACCTTCAGCTCGTTGCGCTCGATCGCCTTGCGCAGGTCGCTCTCCAGCATCAGCCGGTCCGAACGGTCGGTGCGCATGTGGGCGCGAAACACCTCGATCCGGTCGCCGCCGTTGCGCTTGGCCTGGATCATGGCGATCTCGGCGCTCTTGAACACCTCGTCGCGCTTGAGGTTGGCGCCGGCCTCGTAGAGCGCCAACCCGATGGAAACGGTCAAAAAAATCTCGCGGTCGGCGTAGGTGATGGGCGTGGCGATCGCCCGGCGGATCATCTCGGCGAAGGCCAGGATCCGGTCGGGCTCGCGCTCCGAGACCAGGATCACCGCGAACTCGTCGCCCGCCACCCGGGCGAGCGTGTCCTGCGGCCGCAGCAGGCGGCCGAGTCGGCGCGAGAGGGTCAGCAGGATCGAATCGCCCGCCGACAGGCCGATCGCGTCGTTGATGCCCTTGAACCGGTCGACGTCGAGCACGATCACGGTGGGCTTGAGGCGCGGATCCTGGCTGGCGAAGGCCAGAGCCGCGTCGAGGCGGTCGCCGAACAATTCGCGGTTCGGCAGGCCTGTGAGGCTGTCGTGCACGGCGTCGTGGAGCAGGCGCTCCTCGGCGGTCTTGATCTCGGTGACGTCCGCGATCGTGCCGACCACGCGGATCACCTCGCCGTCGGCGCCGATCACCGGGCGCGCCTTCAGCCGGTACCAGAAGAACGTGCCGGATTCCGAGCGCAGGCGGAAATCGTGGACGATGCGGCCGCGCCGCTCCTCGATCACCGTGTCGAGGGCCGCCGAGTAGCGCTCCACGTCGAACGGGTGGAGGGCGCTGAGCCAGTTGGTGGCCGGCCCCTCCAGGGTGCCCCGGGCAAGGCCGAGCTGGGCCTCGATCTCCGGGCCGACGAAGACCCGGTCGGCGGGCACGTCCCAGTCGAACACCACGTCGCCGGCGCCGGTCAGCGCCAGCGCCCGGCGCTCGGTGTCGGAAACGAGGGCGTGGCTGAGGCCGCCCCCCGCGAAGGCGTGCTGAAGCACCGTGAAGCCGATCAGCATCACGATCAGCACGAGGCCGCCGATCAGCGCCGGCTGCACGAGGTCGCTGCCGATCTGGCCGGTGACGGCGAAGCCCGCCGCCGCCACCCAGACGACCAGCAGCAGCCAGGTCGGCACCAGCAGGATCGCCCGGTCGTAGCCGTTATGGACCGCGAGGTAGAGGATCAGCAGCAGGCCGATGCCCGCCACCGCGGCGATCGAGATGCGCGCCACGCCCGCCGCCACCGGGGGGTCGAACACCGCGAGCCCCACGAGCCCGGCCAGGAAGGCCAGCCAGAAGAACGCCACGTGGCTGTAGCGCACGTGCCAGCGGGCGAGGTTCAGGTAGGCGAACAGGAAGACCAGCAGCGTCGCCCCGAGCACCGCCTCCGCGGAGGCCCGGTAGACCCGCTCGGCGAGCTCCGTGACCGGAAAGACCCGCTGGAGGAAGCCGAAATCGATGCAGGCATAGGCCAGAACCGACCAGGCCAGCGCGGCGGCTGCGGGGAAGATGATCGCGCCCTTGACCACGAACACGATGGTCAGAAACAGGGCGAGCAACCCGCTGATCCCGATGATGATCCCCTTGTAGAGGGTCAGGCCCGCCGATTTCCGGCGGTAGGCATCCTGGTCCCAGAGGTGGAGCTGGGGGATGTTGGCGCCGCGCAGTTCGGCGACGTAGGTGACGGTCGTGCCGGGATCCAGCGTGATGGTGAACTGGTCGGCTTCCGGATTCTCGTCCCGCTCGGGCCGGATGCCCTGGCTCGCCGTGATGGCGGCGATGCGCGAGCCGCCGAGATCGGGCCAGATCACCCCGGAATCGACCAGCCGGAAATGCGGGGCGACGAGGATGCGGTCGATCTGCTCGTCGGTGTCGTTGGTGAGCGCGAACACGATCCAGTCGGGCCGGGCGCCGGCGTCGCGCGCCTTCACGACGATGCGGCGCACGATCCCGTCCTTGCCGGGCGCGGTCGAGATCTGGATCAGGTCGCCGTCCGAGCGGTAGCGCTCGATCGCGCCGGTCAGGTCGATCACCGGGGCGTCGAGGGTGACGCGCACCGCCTCCACGGCCCGGGCGGGCGCGCTGAGCGCGAGGGCACCGACGAGACCGCCGACCAGGGTCAGGAGGAGGGCGAGGATGCGCAAGGGTGTCTTGATGTCCGGCCGTGCGAGAAGCGGCATCGGCCGCCCGAGCGGCCTCGATCGAGCGGATCGCGCCCTTTTGCGGCCAAATCAAGTTGCGCCGGCCATTTCGCGGCGCGATCCAGAGCCGGTTCGACCGATATCCCGTGTTTCCAAAGGGCAAGCCCTTTGGTGGGCTGTCAGGGCAAAGCCCTGACGGATTCCAGGGCTCTGCCCTGGACCCGCGAAAGGGGGCGCGCCCTTTCGAAACCAGGACTGGCTCTCAGGCCGCCTGGAGCGCGCCCGCGATCGTGTCGAGGCTCGGCAGCTTGCGGATCGGGCCGATCGCCGCCAGCGTCGGCGTGCCCTTGAGCATCGCGGCGGCGGCGGCGCGCACATCCTCCACGGTGACCGCGTCGACCTTGGCGATCACCTCCCCGGCGGGGATGACCCGGCCCCAGGCCAGGATCTGGCGGGCGTTGCGCTCGATCCGCCCGCCGGGCGTCTCCAGCGCCGAGAGCAGCGACACCTTGAGCTGCGCCTTGGCGCGGGCGATCTCGGTGGCGTCGAGGTCGCGGGCCGCCCGGGCGGTGGCCGCGAGCGTCACGTCGACGAGTTCGGGCAGGTCCGCCCCGGCGGTGCCGGCGCCGATGCCGAACAGGCCGCAATCCGAGAACGGCCAGTGGAAGGCCTGGATCTCGTAGGCGAGGCCGCGGGTCTCGCGCACCTCCTGCCAGAGCCGCGAGGTCAGGCCGCCGCCGAGCACCTGCGCGAACATGTGCAGCGCGTAGTAGCGCTCGTCCCGGAACGACAGGCCCGGCAGGCCGATCACCACGTTGGCCTGTTCGAGCTTGCGCGGCATCCGCCGCTCGCCGCCGCCATAGACCCCCGGCACCGCCGTGGGGGCGGATTTGGCGGGGAGGGCGCCGAAATGGCGCTCGGCCGCCGCCACGATCGCCTCATGGGCCACGGCCCCGGCGCCCGCCACCACGAGGCGGTCCGGCGTGTATTCCCGGTCGAGATAGGCGCGGATCCCGGCCTCGTCGAAGCTCCGGATCGTCTCGGGCCGCCCGAGGATCGGCCGGCCGACCGGCTGGTCCGGGAAGGCGGCCTCCGTGAAGGCGTCGTAGACCACGTCGTCGGGGGTGTCCTCGACGGCCGCGTATTCCTGCAGGATCACGCCCTTCTCCCGGGCGAGTTCGCCCGCGTCGAACACCGAATCGGTCAGGATGTCGCCGATCACGTCGAGGGCGAGGCCGGCATCCTCGCCGAGCACCCGGGCGGTGTAGCTCGTCCCCTCCGTGAACGTGGCGGCGTTGATCTCGCCGCCGACATTCTCGATCTCTTCCGCAATCTTCTGCGCCGAGCGGGTGCGGGTGCCCTTGAACGCCATGTGCTCGATGAGGTGGGACAGCCCGGCCTCGTCGGCCCGCTCGTTGCGCGAGCCGGCGCCGACCCAGACCCCGAGACTTGCGGTCGCCACACCCGGCATCGGCTCGGTGACCACCGTGACGCCGTTGTCGAGCCGCGTGGTGCGCAGCGACGGCGAGGCGGCGTGGGTGGAGAAATGCTGGTTCATCGCGGGCTCACGCACCCCTCGTGATGCGGGCGCGCTCGCGGATGAGCTTTTCCAGGGCGGCCTGGTCGTTGGCCACCCGGGTCAGGCGCTCGGGCCGGTCCATCAGATCGGCGAGGTGCGGGGGCAGGGGCGGGCGCAGGCCGCCCGTGGCCTTCGCGACCGCGTCGGGGAATTTTGCGGGGTGCGCGGTACCGAGGGCGACGACTGGGGTGGCTGGATCCTGTTCCAGCAGGCGCCGACCGGCCCGCACGCCGATGGCGCTGTGGGGATCGAGCACCACGCCGGTGGCGGCCTGGGTCAGGGCGATCTCCTCCATCACGTCGGGCTCCGGCACCGCGACGGCGTCGAACTCCGCACGGACCGTCGCCAGCACCTCGGGGCTCAGCGAGAACCCGCCAGACTGCTTCAGCCCGGCCATCAGCCGCGACAGGGCGGAGGCGTCGCGCCCCAGCGCCTCGAACAGCAGACGCTCGAAATTCGAGGAGATCTGGATGTCCATGGAGGGCGAGGTGGTGGGCACCACGCCGCGCAGCTCGTAGGCGCCGTGCTCCAGGGTGCGCACCAGGATGTCGTTGGCGTTGGTGCCGATCATCAGCCGCCCGACCGGCAGGCCCATCTGCTTGGCGACCCAGCCCGCGAGCACGTCGCCGAAATTGCCGGTCGGCACCGCGAAGGAGACCGGCCGGTGGGGCGAGCCCAAAGCCACCGCGCTGGTGAAGTAATAGACCGCCTGTGCCGCCACCCGGGCCCAGTTGATCGAGTTGACCCCCGACAGCCGCACCGCGTCGGCGAAGTCGGCGTGCTGGAACAGGGCTTTGACGAGGTTTTGGCAATCGTCGAACGTGCCGTCGACCGCGAGCGCGTGGACGTTGTCGGCCGGCACCGAGGTCATCTGCCGCCGCTGCACCTCAGAGACCCGCCCGTGGGGATAGAGGATGAACACGTCGACCCGGTCGAGCCCGCCAAATGCCTCGACGGCGGCCGAGCCGGTATCGCCCGAGGTCGCGCCCACGATGGTGGCGCGGCTGCCGCGCGCGGCCAGCACGTGGTCCATCAGCCGCCCGAGCAGCTGCATCGCCACGTCCTTGAAGGCGAGCGTCGGCCCGTGGAAGAGCTCCAGCAGGAACAGGTTGTCGTCGAGCTGGGTCAGCGGGCAGACCGCCGGGTGCCGGAACGTCGCGTAGGCCGCGTCGATCATCCGATCGAGGTCCGGGGCGGCGATGTCGCCGTCGATCAGCGGGCGCAGGACGCGCTTGGCGGCCTCCGCGTAGGGTCTGCCCGCCAGGGCGGCGATCTCCGAGCGGCCGATCTGCGGCCAGGTCTGCGGCACGTAGAGCCCGCCGTCGCGGGCAAGCCCCGCGAGCAAAGCGTCCGAGAACGAGAGCGGCGCGGCCTCGCCGCGAGTCGAGACGTGGAGCACAGGGTCCTCCGAGGGAAGGCGCCCCCTCTACACGATGCCGGCGGGCCTGTCGAAAGCCTGAAGCTGCGCGGCCGGTCTGCCCGCAGAGCGGGGCGGCCGGTTTAAAGCCTCTCACAAAACTCCCGCCGCGCTGTCGCGACCAGAGGGACATGTCCGGTGTCCGGGAGTTTTGTGAGGAGCTCTTAACCGGGGCTGAACGGGGCGGTTCAGGGCCGGTTCGGCGGAGGCCGCCCATGAAGCGGCCGACCCGGCGGCGATGAGCCGGCGGGGTCGATCCATCCTCGAAGAGAGCCGACATGACCCGAATCATCGCCCTCGCGGGCGTCGCGGCCCTGCTGTCCGGCACCGTGGCCTTCGCCCAGGCGCCGCCTCCGCCCCCCGGCGGCCCGCGGCCCGGCCCCGAGGCCGGCGCACCGCCTCCGCCGCCCCCGGGCGGTCCGCGCCGCGGCCCGGGTGCCGACGCGCCGCCCCCGCCGCCCGGAGGCCCGCAGCGCGACGCCGACGGTCCTCCGCCGCCCCCGCCGCCGCCGAAGGGGGCGCATTTCATCATCGAGCGCGGCGATGCCCGCATCGACGTGAAATGCGCCGACGACGACACGACGAAGGCCTGCGCCGACATCACCCTTCAGATGCTCGACAAGCTCACGACGCTGAAGCCGGAACCCCGGTGACGCCGCAGGCCCGCCGCCCCGAAGGCGGCGGGTCCCTCAGGCGTTCGTGCTTCAGGCGTTCGTCCCCGGCGCCTTGATCAGGCGGCAGCCGGTGATGCGCCACTGCCCGTCCGCGTCCCGGGCGAGGCTGTACTCGGCGGTCCAGTCGACGCCGTACTCGTCCTGGATCGCCACCGCCTGGAGAACGCTGTCGGCGCCGATGTCCCGGCCCTCGCCGAACACGAAGCTGCGGTGCCGGTAGACCGGGCGGTACTGGTTGCGGACCATGCCGATGAACAGGTCGGCGTTCGGGAAGAGCTCGCGGATCGCCGGGGCCGCCTGGGCGTAGGCCGCCGGCGCGTCGTCGCGCTCGAACGCCTCGACCTGCCGGGTGATCGTGGCCTGGGCCGCCGCGCGGGCGGCGTCATCGGCCGCCGCCGGTCCCACGAGGCCGAGGACGAGGAGGAGGGCGGGTAACGCGCGCATCGAGGTCACTCCAGCCGGACGGATCCGATATTCGTTATCGTCCCTTGAAAAATGGTCTCCGTCCCGCCGCCGACAATCTGGACGCGGATCGTCAAGTCGACACGTCGCCGACCCACCGCGCGAAACCTGTTTTCACTCCCGCGGCATGCCCCGACCCTGAACGGGCTTCGCGAAAGGGACGGTTTCGCGACGAGGACCCGCGATCCAACCGGGATGTGAGCGGATGAAGCCCTGGTTTGTCGACGCCAATCTGCTTAGGCGCGAATGCGCTGGGCAGGTATCGCGCTTCGATTGTGCAAGTCGCTGAAAAGAGGGGCATTTTTCCGCCAAAACACCGCCGCGGGTTTGACCCCCCATCCCGGTTTTGCAACCCTCCGGCCGACTCGGTTCTCCGAGACTCGGAGTCGCGTGGAGTGCAGACCGATGACGCAGAGCGAGGCCGATGCGGGACCTGGGGCCCCGGAGCATCCCGCCGGGGAGGTGCCGGGCGGATCGCCGGCCATGAGCGTCGGGGTGTTCATCCCGATCGGCAACAATGGCTGGCTGATCTCGGAGAACGCCCCGCAATACCGCCCGAGCTTCGCGCTCAACAAGGCGATCACCCTGAAGGCAGAGGGTTACGGGCTCGACTTCGCCCTGTCGATGATCAAGCTGCGCGGCTTCGGCGGCAAGACCGAGTTCTGGGACCACAACCTCGAATCGTTCACCCTGATGGCGGGGCTCGCCGCCGTCACCACCCGGATCAAGCTGTTCGCCACCGCGGCGACCCTGTGCCTGCCGCCGGCGATCGTCGCCCGGATGGCCGCGACGATCGATTCGATCTCGGACGGGCGCTTCGGCGTGAACCTCGTCACCGGCTGGCAGAAGCCGGAATACGACCAGATGGGCCTCTGGCCCGGCGATGCGCATTTCGCGAAGCGGTACGACTACTTGGCTGAGTATGCTCAAGTTTTGCGCGAGCTGTGGGAAACGGGGGCCAGCGACCTCAAGGGCACCTATTTCCAGATGAACGATTGCCGGCTGAGCCCCCGGCCGCAGGCGCCGATGAAGATCATCTGCGCCGGCCAGAGCGGGGCGGGACTGGCCTTCACGGCGCAGTATGCCGACTACAACTTCTGCTTGGGGAAAGGGCTCAACACGCCGACCGCCTTCGCCCCCGTGGTGGAGAAGCTGGCGGAGGCGCGCGCCAGGACCGGGCGGCGGGTCACCTGCTACGCCCTGTTCATGATCATCGCCGACGAGACCGACGCCGCCGCGATGGCCACCTGGGAGCATTACCGGGCCGGGGCCGATGCCGAGGCGATCGCGTGGCTCGGCCTCCAGGGGGCGGCCGACACGAAGTCCGGCGGCGACACCAACGTGCGCCAGCTCGCCGATCCCGCCTCGGCGGTGAACCTCAACATGGGCACGCTGGTCGGCAGCTACGCCACCGTGGCGGCGATGCTCGACGACATCATGACCATCGACGGGGTGGAGGGCGTGCTGCTGGTGTTCGATGATTTCCTCAAGGGTCTCGACGCGTTCGGGACCCGGATCCAGCCGCTGATGCGCAGCCGTCGGCACGTCGCCGCGCCGCTGGCGGAGGTCGCGTGATGGACGCCCCCGCCGGATATCGCGATCCCCAGGGCCGCCACGGCAGCACCGTCCTGCCGGCCCGGCCTGAGCCGATCGCCTTCGACCCCGCCGCCACGGTGCTGATCGTCGTGGACGTGCAGAACGCCTATGCGAGCGCGGGCGGCTACCTCGACATCGCAGGCTTCGACGTGTCGGGCACCGGCCCGGTGATCGCCCAGATCGTCCGGGCCGTAGCGGCGGCCCGGGCGGCGGGCATCCGGATCCTGTGGTTCCAGAATGGCTGGGATCCGGACTACGTCGAGGCGGGCGGCCCGGGCTCGCCGAACTGGCACAAGTCCAACGCCCTCAAGACCATGCGGCGGCATCCGGAGATGAACGCGCGGCTCCTCGCCAAGGGCTCCTGGGATTACGCGCTGGTGGATGCCCTGAAGCCCGAGCCCGGCGACCTGACGATCGGCAAGCCGCGCTACAGCGGCTTCTACAACACGCCCCTCGACAGCATGCTGCGCGCCCGGGGGATCAACACGCTGATCTTCACCGGCATCGCCACCAACGTCTGCGTGGAATCGACCCTGCGGGACGGGTTCCACCGGGAATATTTCGGGATCGTGCTGGCCGACGCCACGCATCAGGCCGGGCCGGAGAGCCTGCACCACGGGGCGCTCGCCAACATCGAGACCTTCTTCGGCTGGGTCTCGGACGTCGCCGCCTTCGCGGCCGCCCTCGGGACGGCCTCACCCGCCGGGGTTGATGCGGCCGACCTCGATATGGCCGAATAAGTGCATCCCGCATCCTGCCGGTACCGGCAGGATGCACGCGCGCCGCCCGACGCGGCGCCTCCCGCGCGGCCTGCCCGGCCCGGCCGACAGGTCGAACGGGAGAGCGCACGCGCATGCCGAAGCAGGTCGTCATTCCGCCGGGGACCGGTAAGCCGCTCGCCCCCTATGTGCCGGGGACGAAGGCCGACGGGGTGCTCTACGTCTCGGGCACGCTACCGCTGGATGCGGAAGCCAATGTCGTCCATGCCGGCGACGCCGCCGCCCAGACCCGCCACGTGCTGGAGACCATCAAGGGCGTGGTCGAGGCCGCGGGCGGCACGATGGACGACGTGACCTTCAACCACGTCTTCCTGAAGGACTGGGCTGACTACGCGGCGATCAACGCCGTCTACGCGGAGTATTTCCCGGGCGAGAAGCCGGCGCGCTACTGCATCCAGTGCGGCCTCGTGAAGCCGGACGCGCTCGTGGAAATCGCCTCCGTGGCGCATGTCGGCCGATGAGCGCCCGATGAGCAGAGGCGCGGCCCCGCTGTACCACGCCGTGGCGGGCCCGGAGGACGGGCGGCCGGTGCTGCTCTCGCCGGGGCTCGGCGGCGGGGCCGGATATTTCGGGCCGCAGATGGCGGCGCTCACGGCGCGCTTCCGGGTGGTGACCTACGATCACCGCGGCACCGGGCGGTCGCCCGACCGGCTCGGCCCGGATCACGACATCCCCGCCATGGCCCGGGACGCGCTCGCAGTGCTGGACGCGGCCGGGATCGACCGCGCCGACGTGGTCGGTCACGCGCTGGGCGGCCTGATCGCCCTGCAGTTGGCGCTCGCCGCACCCGGGCGGGTCGGGCGGATCGTGGTGATCAACGGCTGGGACGCCCTGGACCCGGCCACCCGCCGCTGCTTCGCGGCCCGCAGGGCGATCCTGGCCGGGGGCGGGCCGGAGGCCTTCGTGCGGGCGCAGGCGATCTTCCTGTACCCGGCCCCCTGGCTCTCCGACCAGGCAGAGCGGGTCGCGGCCGACGAGGCCCACGCCCTGGTGCATTTCCCCGGGGCCGAGACCGTGCTCACGCGCATCGGCGCCCTGGAGCGCTTTGCGATCGCCGACCGGCTCGGGCGCATCCCGCACGAGACCCTGGTGATGGCCGCCCGGGACGACGTCCTGGTGCCCTATACGCGCTCCGAGCGCCTCGCGGCGGCGCTGCCCCGGGCCCGCCTCGCCCTCGCCCCCGAGGGCGGCCACGCCCACAGCGTGACCTGTCTGGAGGCCTTTAACCGTGCCCTGCTGGACTTCCTCGATCGCCCCGCATGAGCGAACCCGCGAGCTGCGGCAGGGCCGCGGCCAGGAGGGCGGCCGCGCGCAGCACCTCGGCGGCCTCGGCCGGGGAGCGGTGGGCGAGCGCCAGGGCGAGCCGCAGGGGCACCTGCGCACAGAAGCTCGCCGCGATCAGCGCCAGGGCCGCGGCGGCGCCGTGGTGCTTGCCGGCATAGAGGATCTGGCTGCGCAGGAAGTAGAACAGCCGCCGCGCCCGCACCTGCCGGGTCGTGCCCTGCCCGAGATGGCGGACGACAGCCCCAGCCACGTGCCGCACGGCAAACCCCGCCACCCGGGCGCGGGTGCAGAGGTCGGCATCCTCCCAGTAGACGAAGAAGCGCGGGTCGAACCCGCCGAGGGCCGTGAACAGGTCGCGGCGGATCATCAGGAAGGCGCCCATCACCTGATCGACGGCGCGGTCCTCCGCGTGGTCCCATTCGAGGAGGAAGTGCGGGCGCACGAGGCCCAGACGGTCGAGCGCCAGGGCCCGGCCGAGGAGGCCGAGCGCCGTGGGCGCCCGGGCGCAGGAGCGCGCAGTCCGCCCGTCGGGATCGACCAGCCGGGCGCCGACGATCCCGGTCCGCGGATCGGCCAGCAGGGCGCCCAAGGCCTGCCCCAGGGCGTCGGGCTCCACCTGCGTGTCGGGGTTGAGGAACAGGATCGCCGGGGCCTCGCCCGCGGCGGCACCCTGGTCGCAGGCCCGGCCGAAGCCGAGATTTTTGGAATTCCGGATCAGCCGAAGAGGGCGGGGCAGGGGGGGCAGATCCTCGACCGAGCCGTCGGCGGACGCGTTGTCCACCACGATCACCTGAACGGATTCGGCATCCTGCACGCCTGCGAGGCTCGCGAGGCAGGCGCGCAGCAGCGCACCCCCGTTCCAGTTGACGATCACCACGTCCACGACCGGGGAGCGGGCAGGGCGGTCGGTCACGGCAGATCCTCGGGCAGCAGATCCTTGGGCAGATCCTCGGGCGGCCCGAGGCGGCCGAGGGCGCCGTCGCGGGCGGCTCCAAGGAGTCGCAGCAGCACGGCGGGCCGGAAGCTCGAATCCGCCCAGTACAGCCCGGCCTGGAGGGGCAGGTAGGCGGCCTGGGCGAGCTTCCAGCGCAGCGGCAGGTGCGGCAGCCGCCACGCATAGACCGCGTTGCGCAGGTAGGTCGCCATGCGGAACAGGGGCTGGCGCGGCATCGCGAGTCCAAAAGCCCGGATCACGCCGCCGCCGACCCGGTGGGGGATCGCGACGTCGCGGGCAACGTAGCAACCCAAGCCGAGGCTCCAGGCGCGAAAGCACCATTCGAGCTCGACCCCGTCGATGAAGAAGTCGGCCCGGAACGGGCCGACCCGGTCGAACGCGGCGAGATCGATCAACGAACCGGAGGTCGCCAGGAACTGCACCGGGGCGAGGGCGCCGGTCTCCGGCATGCCGGGGCGGCGCGGATAGGCCGGCGCCTTGTGGCCGGGAGCCGGCGCCGGGGCGGGGCCCACCACCGCGGCCGGGATCCCGGCGCGCCGCAGCTGGCTGAGGGCGGCGAGCAGCCCGGCGGCGAGGTTTTCGGGCGGCTCGGCATCCTGATCGAGGAGCAGGAGCGTCTCCGCCCCCGCGTCCCGGGCCGCGTCGGCAATCCGGTTGAGCGCCGCCGCGATGCCGATATTGCGCCCTGCCGACAGCAGGCTCACGCCGGCCTGAGCGAGGCGCGCCGCGTCCCCGGCAGCGAGACCGCCATTGTCGAAGGCGATCACCGTGGCGCCCGCGACCGCGGCTTGGGTGAGGACGCGCTCCACCTGATCCGGGCCCGGCCGGAACAGGGTCACGCCGAGGGCGAGGCGGCCGGATCGCGGATCAGGCACCATGCGGGCTCCGGCGCGGCTGGTGACGGCTCACGCCTGCTCCACCGCGGCGGTCGCCGCCTCCAGGGCGGCCGTGATGGCGGCGGTCTGCTCGGCGCTGAGCGGCCCGCGGGCGAGGCGCATCTGCAGGGCGAGCTTCAGCCCCTCCTTGGCGCGCACCAGGGAGGGCGGCGGCCCGTCGCCCCGGGCGGCCTCGGCCTCGGCCATGCGGGCGAGGATGGCGTCCAGGGTCGGACGGTTGCCGTTGAGGACGGCCTGACCCTCCGGGGTGATCGTGTGCAGCCGCTTGGTGCCCTCCCCGGGGGTGACCGTGACGTGGCCGAGTTCCTCCAGCAGCGTCAGCGTCGGATAGACCGTGCCGGGGCTCGGGCTGTAGGCGCCGCCGACCCGCTCCTCGATGGCCTTGATGATCTCGTAGCCGTGCCGTGGCTTCTCGGCGATCAGGTGGAGGATCACGAGCCGCAGGTCGCCATGGGCGAAGAAGCGGGCGAGGTCGCCGCGGCCACCGCGGCCGACCATCCGGCGGTCGCCGGGTCCGCGGCCGGGATGCCCGTGCCGCCCCCGGTGATCACCCCCCATCGGGCCCCGATGGGCGCGGAAGCGGCAGGCGTCGAAGGGATCGGTGCGGCAGGGGTGCGGGACATCAGGATGCATGATGCCGACTCACTTTCGATATGTCGAACGTATCGATATATCGATATCTGACCGTCAGCAAGAGGCGGGTGGCGACGCGAGATCCGAGGCGGTGGGAACGGCCGGAGCGACCGAATCGGGACGCGGCCTCATAGGGTCGCCCACGGTTTACGGGCTCTGCCGGTTCGGTTAGTGCGGCGGCTCACCGATGCCACCGGCCCAGCACACCCGCCTCGTCCCGACAGTCGCCCATGATCCGATCCCCGACCCGATCCGAGATCCACGCGGCGACGGCGCCCCGGGGCGGCACGCGGTGAACGCGTCTGCGCGAAGGCCCGGCACGCGCCGCGGCTCCGATCGGACGGATCGGGGCCGCCCCCCGGAGCCGGCCGGGATCCAACGCCCCATCGACGAGGACGCCGCATGATCTCCGTCAACGAGGACATGAAGCAGGAGATGCTGCGGCGGGGCATCTCGGTGCTGCATCCGGCCCCGTTCGGCCTGCCGGAGGACTGCACCTTCGAGCCGCCATGCAGCATCAAGTGGATGGGCGTCGATTACTGCCTCACCATGGGGGCGTTCTCGTACGCGGTGAGCGGCTATTATTTCGGCGCCGACATTGCCCGCTACTGCTCGATCGGCGAGAGCGTGCAGGTCGGGCGCGGCAGCCACCCGGTCCAGTGCGGCTCGACCTCGCCGCTGTTCTACACGCACCATTCGGCGGTGTTCGACCGCCTCGACCCGCGGGCGGAGGATTACGAGATCTGCGGGCCGTATCTCTGGCCCAAGCGCGTGCGCATCGGCAACGACGTCTATATCGGCCACGGCGCCTTCCTGATGCCCGACATCACGATCGGCGACGGGGCAGTGGTCGGCGCGATGGCGGTGGTGACCAAGGACGTGCCGCCCTACGCGATCGTAGCCGGCAGCCCGGCCCGGGTCGTGAAGATGCGCTTCCCCGACGCGCTGATCGAGCGCTACCTGAAGGTGCAATGGTGGCGCTACGCCTTCTGGGACCTGCGCCAGTGCTCGATCACCGACCCCGAACAATTCCTCGACGCCGTGGAAGAGCGGATCGCCAGCGGGATGCAGGAATACCGGCCGGAGATGATTGCGCTCCAGTCGCTGGTGCCCAGGTGATGCGGTACGATCGAGGGGCAATCGAGGCCGTTGCAGAGTACCCGACTGTTACTGCGTGAGGGGGCACACCGCGGGATAGGTAACGCCACCGGACGCAGGGTATGGGTCTCGGTCTTACAGGCGTTCAGCGTCGCATCAGCATCCACTCTGGCAGAGTACGCTCCGCAGCATCGTGCCGAAAATCGAGACCGGCACGATGCTCAAAATCCGCGTGCCCGCATCACTGGGTCAGACGATTGGCCCAGCTGCGAGCAGTGCCTCGTCGGCCCTGCTCAGGAGTCGGCCGGCGGCCCGGCGGTAAAGTACACCGAAACGCCGGACCATCGATTCTCCCGTGTGCGGCGCCACGACTTCCCGCCCCCGTGCGGCGAGTTGCTCACGGAGCGGAGCTTCCGACCACAACCTGAAAATGGCCGAAGCAATCTCTCCGCTATTGTTGGGATCGAAGAGGAGCGCACCACCGTTGGTCAGCGACGGCAGAGAGGTGACGTTGGAGGAAGCCACGGGGCATCCGATGTTGAAGGCCTCCCAAATCGGACAGCTGCCGGCCTCGAACTTCGTCGGCACGACGACGCCGCGGGCCAGATGATAGAGCAGCACCAGATCGCGCTGTGTGATGTATCCCGCCCACCGGATGCAGTCAGTTACGTTCAGCGCAGCCGCTCGCTCCAACACCTGCAAAGAAAACGATTTGAAGGCTCCTGTGAAGACCATCAGGGGCGGTTCGATACCCTGTGAGCGCAGAATTGCGGCCGCTTCCAAGAGGCCGATGTGGTTCTTGTGCTCCCAGCCGGCCGCCGGGTAGAGCAGGAAGCCGCTCGGCTGAACCCGCAGGCGATCACAGATGGCCCGCATCTCAGCCGCGGTCGGAGGGGTGCGGTCGGCAGCAGGCGGAGCGAGGGGGATGATAGGCAGCTTCTCGGGCGGTAGACGGTACTGCCGTTGAAGGTCTTCAGCAATCCATCGCGATGCCACCGGTACGATTTTTGCCGACTGACAGAAATATTGATATAAGATCTCACGTTGCTCGATCTCTCCATCGGAAAAGAATTGCGGCAGATGGAGATGCTGCAGATCATGCGGATGGTATAGAAGCGGCAGGTCAGAATCGAGCGCAGACTGCGCGAGGGAATGCACCACGGCGACGCCCGCGGCACGCAGGAAACCAGTCGCGTCTCGGAAATTGACGCGAACAGCTTTGGTGTCTTCCTCAAACTTGAAGACACGTTTCGTCACCGGCGTGCCGATCAGCTTGGCGTCTCGCGTGCGGACCGGAAGATCTGCCACATTCACCGGTAACAGGCCGCAGTGTTCCGGCAGGATCGCGCGCAGATCGTAGCGTTCCGGCGTGTCGACGATGAGCGAGAAGCGAAAGTCGTCGGCAGACAAATGGTGAAGGTGCGTGATCAGCCCGTGAATGACCTCCGCCACGCCGCCCGTCGATCCGAGGGGGACGCGCGCGTCGATAGCCACATGGAGTTGATCAGACACGGTACGAAGTTTCCCGGGTGGGTCGGCGCGAGACGCTCGAACGTCCCCGTCATCGGACCGAATCCTTGTCTGAGGCTGTCCCGCCGTGTCCGGAACGGACGCGTGAGGCCGACCCAACAGGAGTCGGCTCCGGTCCGCCTCCGGCAGGGTGCGCCAATATTCATGGGCCGATCGGACGTAGCTCAAGTCGACGGTGCCGGGCGGCGGCGCTTCTCCGCGCCCCGTATAATGGACGGCCCACTTCGTCTTATAGTTCGTCGTCGCCTGTTCCGTCCGGACAACACGAAACCCGCGCTGGCTGATCGCCGCCCAGATGACTCGGTCTCCGGCGCCGCTCAGCTGGACCGGCATCGTCGCCCACAGCGCCGCAATGTCGAGGGCCGATCGACTGAGCATGACAGTCCCCGTGTCAGCGAACTGTGCTCCGTCACTTTCCCAATCGAATGGATCGAGGACGCTCCGATCCAAGCGCCGAAGAATTCTTCGACTAACACCTATATCTGCCCCGGAATTGACGATGTGCTCGTAAAGACTGGAGACATGATTGTTTTCAAGCCAATTGTCCGCATCCAAAAAACAGACATACTCGGCGCCCGTCTGAAACGCATGCAGGGCGCCGATTCCCCGAGCGAAATTGCCCGCATCGCGGTGGGCAGATGGCAAGATAATGTGTTCGCAGGCCCAAGCAGAAATCGCAGGATTTGGGTGGCCATCCGCAACGATGATATGCCGCGCCGCCCTGATCTGCTGCGATACGCTTCGATGCGCAATCATTAGCTCTTCAACATCTTCCTTGAAATACGGCATAACTACAGCAATAGTCATCTGATACGCTCAATACTTATGACTTATGATGCGCCAACATAGATCGAAGCCAGCTCCAGCCATCAGAAGTTGGCCCATTCCAGCACGCGATGTCATAATGAGTCTGTGCTTGCGCGAGGCTGGCCACAGTCTATCAAACAGAAATCCGCTTGCCTTCGACACTCATTTTTCCGAAATTCGAAATTTAAATTAAAACGACATAGAAATTACGCTCATACGCGTCAAGTTCAGGTGGCAACATTAAAGCAAGAATATTTTCATTCGAAGATTTTGTATTGAAAATTTACCAGAAGGGGCGCGTCATATCTCTCCATAGACCTTTTAACTCTGCGACAGCAATTTATTTATGCGCAGAATATGTTGCCTGCAGCATCTTACGAATATATTGGCCTTCGAATCGGCACAATTTTTAATACATCAACAAAAGAATTCCCATTAAAGGAGACTATATCAGTTGGCTTGCATGTATTTATATTATTTTGTCCCATAATCTCCAGGATACGGCGTTGACAAATCAATCATAGGTGCCCATAATTGGCGATCGACAACCTATCGCTCATGATCAGGTCCTAAGATATATCTGTCCCTGAGCGGAATAATATTCGCAGCTCAAAGCCAAAATACGAAACCATCTTCCAATGACATCAGAAAAATTTGTCCTTTGCAGACCTGATGGCGGCTTGAACGATATGCTTTGCCAAATCGAGGCCGCCTGTCGCTATGCAGAGCGATCAGACCGGCGCGTCTTTGTCGATACTTCTTATAAAAAGTCAATGCATTTTAGAGATAATTTTTCGAAATACTTCGGCAGTCGATGGAACAGATTGATCGTCGACTCGAATTTGCTTGATCCCGACCTGGACGCGATGTCCGTCTTTCCCCGCGAACTGACGGGACGTATCACGTCCTATACGCCCAAGTGGAGCGCTGCGGCAGCCAATTGGATCGATACGGAAACCGGCGTGCGCCTCTCGTTCGATTTTACGAGGACGTATGATGAGCAGATTGTCCTACATCACGCGCAAAATGGGGGGCCGACCGCAGTCGCAGCCATGTCGCGGTTGAAGCTGAACAGCCAGCTCGTCGATGCGCTTGCCGAAAGAATACGCATCATAGGAAGACCTTATTGCGGCGTCCATATTCGAAACACCGACTACAAGACGGATTATGTCAACGCCATCAGTGGCATCAAGCATCTGCTCTCACCGCCTGTCTTCATTGCGACAGACGATGCTGTGTGTCGAGAAGCCTGCGCCGAGATCCTTGGACGGAGCAATGTGATATATTTTTCAGATCTATCAAACGATTCCGGAATGCCTCTTCATTTTGTCCAAAATCAAGAGACCGTCTTCGGCAGAAACACTGATGCAATCCTGGATTTGCTGACGTTGTCGTTTTCGACGCGATTCTTTCGATTTCGGCTACAGAACAACATCTACCATTCTGTGTTTTCAGGATTTACAATATTAGTCGACTATCTGAGACACCATAAGATCGTACTTTCATCTCTCGTAAAATCAAATTCAGAACAAGACAATTTATTTGCATCCCTCCTTCAGAGATTGGAAGGTTGACGGGCGTTCCGGCCATTCCTGAGGGCAGGAAATTCGCACCAAGAAGTTGAAACTCAGGAGGCTACGGCGCTCTCGAGCCGTGCTTGTTCAGGCGGCAACGGCCACGTCGTCTTCGTATCCGGCTGCGGCGAGGGCGTTTCGGCACTCCTGCGGCGTGAAGTTGGCGCAGGCGCGCCGGATGGCTTCTCGGAGGTCGGGGACGGGGCGGGTGGTGGTCGTGCGCAACGGGCGCTTGAGCTTGGCGAAGGCCCGCCGGCCGCTGCTGTTCAACCGCGTGGACCGCCCCTTTCACGGGTGATCCGGTGGCGGGCGAACAAGCGTGACAGCCCGCTCCTGCTGGTCGCCACGCCTTGCGAGGCCAGAGCATCGCGCAAGGCGTGCAGGACGATCCCCGGTCGGGTCTTGTCGGTTGAAAGGATCAGGGCGGCGTTCGCTTCGATGACCTGCGAGCGCTGGTCGCTGCCACGTGCCCGCGGTGCGACCTGACCGTCCTGCCGCCCGCGCCCCGCCCAGCGGCTGGTGCTCGACACCTGGCCCCCGAAGTGGGCCGCCGCACCGTGGCAGGAGGCACCCTGCGCGATGGCGGTGACAACACGCTCGCGCAGGTCGATCCACAGGGATGAGGGCTTCAAAGGCTCCCCAGACCGTCGACGCACCGCCCCAGCCCGAGTTGCTATCCGAACGGGCGCAGCGCTAGCCGCGGTGCCCGGCTCCGGACGTCACGCATCGATGGCTTCCTCGTCCAAGAACGCCAGGTGACGTCAGACACAGCTCCCGCTTACCCCACCAGCATCCGCGCCGCCGCGCCGAGCGTCCGCACCCCGAGCACCAGATCGGCATCGCTGGTATCCTCCGCCCAATGGTGGCTGATGCCGCCGATTGAGGGGACGAACAGCATCGCGGCCGGCAGGATCCGGGCGACGTTCTGCGCGTCGTGGCCGGCCCCGGACGGCATCACCTGCCAGCCGCCCGGGCAGACCTGTTCGGCAGCCTCCGAGAGGGCACGCATCAGATCCGGGTCGCAGGGGGCGGGGATCGCCTTGGACAGGGCCGTCAGCGTGGCGGGGCAGCGCTCGCGCCGGTTCGATTCGCGCACCAGCGCCTCCAGGCAGGCCTCCATCCGCTCCAGCACCGGCATCGCCACGTCGCGGAACTGGAAGAACACCTCAGCCCGGCCCGGGATGATGCTGTAGCCGCCGGGATCGAGCGTAATCCGCCCCGTGGTCCAGGTGCTGCGCGGGCCGCAGACCGTCGGGAATGCCCGGTCGATCGCCGCGAGCAGCCGCACCGCCGAGAGGCCGGCATCCCGGCGCTCCGCCATGGTGGTGCCGCCCGCATGGTCCTGGTTGCCGGCAAAATCGATCCGGAACTGCCAGATCGCCACGATGCCGCTCACCACCCCGAGATGCAGCCCGGCCGATTCGAGCTGCGTGCCCTGCTCGATATGCATCTCCAGGAAGCCGCGGTAGCGCCCAGGATCGAGCTGCATCCGAGGCAAACCTGCGAGGCCCGCGGCCTGCAGGGCGTCGCGCAGGGGCGTGCCGTCGGTGCGGTTGCGGGCCTCGTCGATCTCGGCCTCGGTGAGGTCGCCGATCGCCGAGCGGCTGCCCAGGAAGCCGCCGGAGAAATGCCCCTCCTCATCCGCGAAGGCGACGACATCGACCGGCAGCCCGGCCCGGGCCAAAGCCACCCCGGCCACGACCCCCAGCGCCCCGTCGAGCCAGCCGGCCTCGTTCTGGGTCTCGATGTGGCTGCCGACCAGCAGGTGCGGGCCGGGGCCGCGATGGCGCCCCAGCACGTTGCCGATCCCGTCGATCGACGCCTCCAGCCCGCAGGCCTCCAGCTTGGCCATCAGCCAGCGGCGGGATTCCATGTCGTCGGCCGAGAAGGTCGGCCGGTGGACGCCGGTGCGGAACCGCCCGATCTCCCGCAGTTCATACAGGTCGGCCAGGAAGGCTTGGGTGTCGATCTCGGTCATACGGTCACCGGGGGCTGAGCACGCCGCCGTGCAAGGCCCGTGCGCAGATCCGGGTTTCCAAAGGGCTTGCAGCCCTTTGGCGGGGTGTCGGGGCGGAGCCCCGATGTCGGGCCTTGCCCGAACCCAGCGGGCTCCGCCCTGCACCCGCAAAAGGGCTCGCCCTTTTGGATCCGGGACTTGGCGCTACTCGGCTGCGACGGGCGTCCGGTCCGCCGGCTGCGCCATCCAGGCGGCGAGGTCGGCCCGGGCGCGGTCGGTCAGCGCGCGCTTCTTGAGGGCCGCCTTCTCGGGTCCGCGCAGGCGGCGGCCGGTCTCGTTGCGCGGCGCCTGCGCCAGGGGCGGAAACAGGCCGAAATTCACGTTCATCGGCTGGAACGAGCGCGGGGCGTTCGCCTCGCCATCCGCCTCGACATGGCCCCCCGTGATGTGGGCGATCAGCGCGCCGAGCGCGGTGGTCTGGGGCAGGGGGGCGAGCGGGTGCCCCACGGCCTCGGCCACCGCGAAACGGCCCGCCATCAGCCCGACCGCCGCGCTCTCCACATAGCCCTCGCAGCCGGTGATCTGGCCGGCGAAGCGGAGAGCGGGGCGGGCCTTCAGCCGCAGCGTGGCGTCGAGCAGGCGCGGGCTGTCGAGGTAGGTGTTCCGGTGCAGGCCGCCGAGGCGGGCGAACTCGGCCCGCTCCAGGCCGGGGATCGTGCGGAAGATCCGCACCTGCTCGGCATAGGTCAGCTTCGTCTGGAAGCCCACCATGTTGTAGAGCGTGCCGAGCGCGTTGTCCTGGCGCAGCTGCACGATCGCGCAGGGCTTGACCAGGGGATCGCGCGGGTTGGTGAGGCCCACGGGCTTCATCGGGCCGTGCCGCAGGGTCTCGGGCCCGCGCTCGGCCATCACCTCGATCGGCAGGCAGCCGTCGAAATAGGGCGTGCCCTCCCACTGCTTGAATCCGATCTTCTCGCCCGTCACCAGGGCGTCCACGAAGGCCTCGTACTGCTCCCGCGTCATCGGGCAGTTGAGGTAGTCGGCCCCGGTGCCGCCGGGGCCCGGCTTGTCGTAGCGGGACTGGAACCACGCCACGTCCATGTCGATCGAGTCGCGGTGGACGATCGGCGCGATCGCGTCGAAGAAGGCGAGGGACTCGGCCCCGGTGAGCCCGCGGATGCCCTCGGCCAGGGCCGGGGCGGTCAGCGGGCCTGTGGCGACGATGCAGGAGCCCCAATCCTCCGGCGGCAGACCCTCGACCTCGCCGCGGACGATGGTCACGTTGGGGTGCTGCTCCAGCGTCCGGGTCACCGCGGCGGAAAAACCCTCGCGGTCGACCGCCAGCGCCCCGCCGGCCGGCACTTGGTTGGCGTCGGCCGCCCGCATGATCAGCGAGCAAAGGCTGCGCATCTCCTGATGCAGCAGCCCGACGGCGTTGCCCTCGGGATCGTCCGACCGGAAGGAATTCGAGCAGACGAGTTCGGCCAAGCCGTCCGTCTGGTGGGCCTCGGTGCCGCGCACCGGGCGCATCTCGTGGATGACGGCGCGATGGCCGGCCTCGGCCACCTGCCACGCGGCCTCGGACCCGGCGAGGCCGCCGCCGACGATGTGGATGGTCTGTGTCATGCCCGAGAATAGCGAAGGACCGCCACCCGGATCAACGGGTGGCGGTCCTTCGCACGGATCTCGAAAAGCTCCGGCGCTGTCGGGGATCAGACGCGGGCGATGCCGCGGATCTCGCTGCGGTTGATGCCGAGATCGGCCAGATCGCGATCCGAGAGGCGGGAGAGCTGGGTGACCGTGTCGCGGTACCGGAGATAGGCGCGGACGCGGCTCAGGACGCTACGGGCGGCGGACATGATGTGCTTTGACCTCTGCTCGGGCAGCCGGTGGCGCTTCGCTGCGCATCGGTGCCTCTTGTTGATGCAATGCACATATAAGCCTGTTGCGGCGCAGCAGGAGTCGAAAGGCCAAGTGTCAGACCTGCAGTTATCGCATGACCCGATTAAGATCTCGGCAACCTTTCCGGATGGTCATACTTTAGGCGCATGCAGAGCCGGCCGCATATGCGAAGGGCGCCCCACCGGCCGGTGGGGCGCCCTGTGCGCCGGATCGATCGGCCCCCGCCTCAGTAGAACGGGCGGGGACCGTAATACCCGTAGGGGCGATAATAGGGTCGCGGCCGGACATAGCCGTAGCCGCCGTAATAGACCGGCCGGCGCCAGTAGCCGTAGGGGCGGGGTCCCCAGTTCGGGCGGCAGATGCCCCAGGGATTGGGATGGAAGCCGGGGCCGCAGCCCCCGGCCGCCTGGGCGGAACCGGCGAGCCCGAGGCCGCCGGCGATCGCGGCGGCCATAACGAGCGCCTTCGCGCGCGATGCGCTCAGAAGCGTCATGACTGGATCTCCTCTCGTCCTCCGGCGGATCGGCAGCCGGTCAAGGGAGATTGGGCTCCGCCGCCTGAACCGATGCTGAGCCAGAGGTTGTAATCGGTACAGGCTCGCGGCGGCATCCGGGCCACGCGGCGCGGACCGTCCCGGTTTCCAGACCGTCAATGCAGCGAAGGCGTGCGCAGGAACCGCTCCCGGTCGGCGGAGACCAGGGCGAGCTTCACGCCGCGCCCGTCGCGGCGGATGGTGAGCGGCACCCGCACCCCCGCCTCGCCCAGCGCCCAGACGCTGCGGAACAGGGCGGCGAGGTCCGCCACGGGCTCGCCCGCCACCGCCTCGATCACGTCGCCGGCCTGGAGGCCGCCGGTCTCGGCCGGGCCGCCATCGGCCAGCCCCATCACGACGATGCCCTCCTCGCTCTCGGTGGCGTAGAGGCCGAGCCAGGGGCGCGGTGGCCGGTTCGCGCGGCCGCGTGTCGCGAGATCGTCGAGGATCGGCGGCAGCAGGTCGATGGGCACCACCATGTTGATCGGGCGGGCGCCGCCCGCGCCGCCCTGCTGCAACTGCAGCGAGCCGATGCCGAGCAATTCGCCCTGCGGCCCGATCAGCGCCGTGCCGCCCCAGTGCGGGTGCGCGGGGGCGGTGAACAGGGCCTCGTCGAGGACGTATTCCCAGTAGCCGGCGAATTCCTGCCGGGCGACCACCTCGACGGCAACGCAGCGCTGGCGTCCGCCCGCCCCCGCCAGCACCGCCCGGTCGCCGGTCCGCAGCCCGGCCGAACGGCCGAGCGGCAGGGCCGGCACGCCGAGATCGCCGAGCGCCTGGACGAGGCCGAAGCCGGTGGCGGCGTCGAAGCCGAGGACGTGTCCGGGCACCGAGCGGCCGTCCCGGGTGGTGAGCCAGACGCTCTCGGCCTCGGTGACGAGGTAGCCGATGGTGAGCACGAGGCCATCCTCGCGGATCACCACGCCGTTTCCGGCGCGCTCGGTTCCCAGCGTCTCGGCCGTGAAGGCGCCTTCGGGCACCCGCGCCGACAGGGCGAGCACCGCAGAGAGCGCCCGATCGAGGTCGTAGCCGTAATCCGCGGGCCGCGGCTGGGCCTGCGCGGGGATCTTCCACTCGCCCTGCGTCGCCATGAGAGTCCTTCGCGAGTCCTTGCGCGCATCCGCATCCTGGCCGGAACCGGATGCCCGAAAGCGGACAAGATAGGCTGTTCGCGCGGCGTGCGACACCCATGAGGGGCCGCCCGCACACCATTGCCGCAGGGCCGGAAACGAAGAGGACCGCCCGGCCGGGGCCGGGCGGTCCATCGCAGGCGTCCGGTCCCCGCCGCTCGGCGGGAGACCGGATCGCGGGTTTCAGTACTTGCGGACCAGCGGCGCCGGGATCGGCGAGGCGGCGGGGGCCGGCGAGTAGAGCGGGACGACGAACCGGATCCAGCCGTCCGTGGAATAGTCGCTGCGGGTGCGGCCGAACGCGTTGGTGTACTGCGCGCCGGTCACGACATCGCGGGCGACGTAGGCCTGAACGGTGAAGATCTTGAAGTCGTAGCCGATCAGGCCGCCGATGGCGAACCGGCCGCGGTTGCCGGCCGCCGCGCTGTACTGGCTGATGTCGAAGTTGTACGTGCCGTAGGCGACGGGACCGATCTCGAAGTTGCCGAACTTCTTCGTGGCGGTGATGTCGAAGTTCAGGGCGTCGGACAGGTAGAACGGGCCGAGCGCCGCGCCGACCGGACCGCCGAAGCGGCCGGGCGAGTCGTAGATGTTGGCGGTCAGGTTGGCGGTGATGTTCCAGCCGTCACCGGTGTAGCTGCCGGCGATGCCGAAGCGGTAGGTGTTCGAGGAGAGCTGCGGCAGGACCGGGGTGGCCGTCGTGCCGTTCGCGGTGATGATCGAGCCGCGGTCGCCGTTGAGGTCGTTCAGGTACACGCCGCCGAGCAGGCTGACGCCGAAGTTGCTGCCGAGGTCGAAGGCCCAGATGCCGCCGACGAAGGTGCCGACGTTGATCGAGATGTCCTTGTTGCGCACGCCCGCCGGGTTGCGGGTGAAGGCGAACACGGTCGGGGGCGCCACGAGCAGCTCGACGCGGCCGCCGAACGGCACCAGCGGGGTCGACCACACCAGGACCGGGATGTTGACGGCCGTGTCGGGATCGTTCCGGCCGTCGGTGCGGCGGTAGGTGAACGTGTTGATGGCGTAGATGCCCTCCGGCAGCGGCGCGCCTACGGCGAGGCCGACCTGCTCGCCCGGCACCGTCGTGGTCTGCGCCTGCGCGATCGTCGAGGTCATGCCGACCGTGAGCGCGACCGTGCCGGCCGCGAGCCAGTGCTTCATCATTTTCTCATTCCTTCCCAAGGTCTCAAGGCGTCCGTCCCGCATTCGGCACTTCCCTGCCGGTCTGCTCGCCCCTTGCGGCTGCCGGCTTCGGATGTGTCGAGCGCCCCCACGGAGCCTGCCCGTCTCAACGTCTGCAACTATTCTACATAGACCCCCGGAAAGACAGTGAAATGCTCGCCGAATTGCCAAAACCAGATGAACCGTTGCCCAAAAGCCGCATTTTTGCGGCACCGCAACACTATCCACAAGACGGTCTTCTGACGGCGCCTCCGGCAAAATATCGTTGAACGGTCAAGCTGTTGTCGCCGCCGGTCGCGGGAGAATCCAGCAATCCCCGGCGGAGGATCGGGCAGGAGACCGGCCCCGCCCGAGCGATCCGGAACGCGTTCGGGGCGGCGTCCGGACGGGTCGGCGCCGGGGCGGCGTGCGGGGCGGCGCTCGAATCGCCGCCCGCGGGGACCGATTTCGGCCGGCACCCGGCAAAAACTGCCGCGTCGGACCGGTGCTTGCCGACTACTCGGCGGCGCTGCGGCGCCCGGCACCCTGGCCGGCCGGCCGCCGTTCCAGCACCTCGCGCAGGAACCGGCCGGTATGGCTGGCCTTGGCGCGGGCGATCTCCTCGGGCGTGCCCTGCGCCACCACCCGGCCGCCGCCGTCGCCGCCCTCGGGCCCCATGTCGATCACCCAGTCGGCGGTCTTGATCACTTCGAGATTGTGCTCGATCACCACCACGGTGTTGCCCTGGTCGACCAGCTCGTGCAGCACCTCCATGAGCTTGGCGACGTCGTGGAAATGCAGACCGGTGGTCGGCTCGTCGAGGATGTAGAGGGTGCGGCCGGTGGCGCGCTTCGACAGCTCCTTGGAGAGCTTCACCCTTTGAGCCTCGCCCCCCGACAGGGTGGTGGCCTGCTGGCCGACATGGACGTAGTGCAGGCCGACCCGCTTCAGGGTCTCGAGCTTGTCGCGGATCGCCGGCACCGCCTTGAACAGCTCGGCCGCCTCCTCGACGGTGGAATCGAGCACGTCGGCGATGGACTTGCCCCGGTACTTCACCTCCAGGGTCTCACGGTCGTAGCGCTTGCCCTTGCAGACGTCGCAGGTGACGTAGACGTCCGGCAGGAAGTGCATCTCGATCTTGATGACGCCGTCGCCCGAGCAGGCCTCGCAGCGCCCGCCCTTGACGTTGAACGAGAAGCGGCCGGGCTGGTAGCCCCGCGCCTTGGCCTCCGGCAGGCCCGCGAACCAGTCGCGGATCGGCGTGAAGGCGCCGATATAGGTGGCGGGGTTCGAGCGCGGCGTGCGCCCGATCGGCGACTGGTCGATGTCGATGACCTTGTCGAGGTGCTCCAGCCCCTCCAGCCGACCGTAGGGGGCGGGGTGCTCCAGGGCGCCGTTGAGCTTCTTGGCGACGGCCTTGTAGAGCGTGTCGATCACCAGGGTGGACTTGCCGCCCCCCGAGACGCCGGTGATGCAGGTGAAGGTGCCGAGCGGGATCTCGACATCGACGTCCTTCAGATTGTTGCCGCGCGCGCCGAACAGCCCGAGCTTGCCCTTCCGGCCTTTTCGACGCGCACTCGGCGTGCGCACCGACATTTCGCCGGTCAGATACTTGGCGGTGAGCGAGGCCGGATTGGCCAGGACCTCGGCCGGGGTGCCCTGCGCGATGATCTCGCCGCCGTGGATGCCGGCGCCCGGGCCGACATCGACCACGTAATCGGCCTGCAGGATCGCGTCCTCGTCGTGCTCGACCACGATCACCGAGTTGCCGAGGTCGCGCAGGCGCTTGAGCGTGCCGAGCAGCCGCTCGTTGTCGCGCTGGTGCAGACCGATCGAGGGCTCGTCCAGCACGTAGAGCACGCCGGTCAGCCCCGAGCCGATCTGCGAGGCCAGCCGGATGCGCTGGCTCTCGCCGCCCGAGAGCGAGCCGGAGCCGCGGGCGAGCGTCAGGTATTCGAGGCCGACATCCACCAGGAAGGTCAACCGGTCGCGGATCTCTTTTAAGATGCGGACCGCGATCTCGTTCTGCTTCGCCGTCAGCTTCTCGGGCAGGTCCGAGAACCAGCGGTGCGCCTCGGAGACCGAGAGGGCGGTCACGTCGGCGATGTCCGCCATGGCGACCTTCACGGCCAAAGCCTCGGGCTTCAGCCGCTTGCCGCCGCAGGCCGCGCAGGGCGTCTCGCTCATGAAGCGCCCGATCTCCTCCCGCACCGCGTCGGAATCGCTCTCCTTGTAGCGGCGCTCCAGATTCGGGATCACGCCCTCGAAGGGCTTGTTGACCGTGTATTTGCGCAAGCCGTCATCGTAGGCGAAGCGGATCGACTGTTTTCCCGAGCCATAGAGCACGACGGCGCGGGCCGTCTCCGACAGGCTCTGCCAGGGCACGCTGGTCTTGAAGCCGAAATGCTCGGCGAGCGCGTCGAGGGTCTGGCCGTAATAGGGCGAGGTCGATTTCGCCCAGGGGCCGACCGCACCGCGCTTCAGGCTGAGAGCAGGGTCCGAGATCACCAGCTCGGGGTCGATCCGCATCTCGTGGCCGATGCCGCTGCAGGTCGGGCAGGCGCCGAACGGATTGTTGAACGAGAACAGCCGCGGCTCGATCTCCGCGATGGTGAAGCCCGACACCGGGCAGGCGAAGCGCGACGAGAAGGTGATGGTCCGCGGCGTCTCGCCCTCGGGGGCGTCGGCGAAGACGATTTCCGCGATGCCGTCGGCGAGTTCCAGCGCGGTCTCGAAGGATTCCGCCAGCCGCGAGCCGATATCGGCCCGGACCACGATCCGGTCGACCACCACGTCGATGTCGTGCTTGAACTTCTTGTCGAGCTTGGGGACATCGTCGATGGCGTAATACTCGCCGTTGACGCGCAGTCGCTGAAAACCCTTTTTTTGATACTCCGCGATCTCTTTCCGATATTCACCCTTGCGGCCGCGGACCACCGGGGCGAGCAGGTAGAGCCGGGTCTTCTCCGGCAGCTCCAGCACCCGGTCGACCATCTGCTGGACGGTCTGGCTCTCGATCGGCAGGCCCGTGGCGGGCGAGTAGGGGATGCCGACCCGCGCCCAGAGCAGGCGCATGTAGTCGTAGATCTCGGTGACCGTCCCCACGGTGGAGCGGGGGTTCTTCGACGTGGTCTTCTGCTCGATCGAGATCGCCGGCGAGAGCCCGTCGATCTGGTCGACATCGGGCTTCGACATCATCTCCAGGAACTGGCGGGCATAGGCCGAGAGCGACTCGACGTAGCGGCGCTGCCCCTCGGCGTAGATCGTGTCGAAGGCCAGCGACGACTTGCCCGAACCCGAGAGCCCGGTGAACACCACGAGCTTGTCCCGTGGGATCGTCAGGTCGACGTTTTTGAGATTGTGCTCCCGGGCGCCGCGGACCGCGATGACGCGCCGGTCCTCAGGCGTCGGCGCGGCATCGAACAGGGCCTCCAGCCTGGCGTCGCGGGCCGCTTCGGCGGCCTCGGGGCGGGCCGGTCTTTCGGGCTTCGCCCGCGCGGGCTTGAGCTGCGGTGCCTTGGCCGATACGGAGGCCTTCGGAGCCGTCTTGACGGCAGCCTTGGGTGCGGCCTTCGGGGCGGCGACGGGATTGGCTTGCGCGGCGCCGGCGCGGCTTGCGGCACGACCTGGGGCACGACTTCCAGCTTGGGCTTTGGCCATGAGGGCGGCGGTCTTTCGAGGCGTCGACCGAGGCATCGACGAAGTCGGACGGATTCGCGCGCGGGCCAGCCGCCGCTCCGGCCCATGTCGAGCCCGAGGGGGCCCACGGCAAGATGCGGCCGGCGGGACGCAGGCCCGTCATGCGCCGCCCTTGCTAGAACGAAACGCGTACGGCGGCAACTGTTCGGTGCGGGATGGCGGGTCGGGCCCGATCTTCGGAAGCGCTAAGCGTTTTTGTGAGATTTGCTTATTCCTGCTCTGCCGACCCTCGCTTCTTCCGGGCCGAGGATGAGGTCTCCGTGGCGACCATGACCATCTCCCTGCCCGATCCGATGGAGGAGTGGATCGAGGCGCAGATCAGACAGGGCGATTATGCGAGCACGAGCGATTACGTCCGCGATCTCGTGCGCCGTGACCGTGAGCGGCGGACCCAGCCCGCGCTGACGATCGAGGATCTGCGCAGGATCGTCGATGAGTCCCGCACCAGCGGACCGAGGCGTCGCAGGATCCCTGATATCCTCGGCCGGGCCAAGACACGCGCAGGCCGATCAGCCGCTGGATGCGTGACTTCACCTTCACGGCGAGGGCTGAAGCGGATCTGTTCGACATCGCCGTCTCCGGCTACCGGCACTTCGGCGTCCGCCAAGCGGAAGCCCAAGCGGAAGCCCAAGCGGAAGCCCAAGCGGAAGCCTATGTCGGCGGGCTGGAACACGTCTTCCAGCGCCTGGCCGACAATTCCCATATGGGCCGGAAGGCCGACGCGATCCGGCCCGGCGTGCATCGGCATGAGCATGCCGCACACGTCATCCTTTACGAGCCGGTCGATGAAGGCGTCCTGATCCTGGCCCTCGTCCACGGCCGCGCGGTGCGGCACCTCGCCCTGTCGCGGAAGGGCATGCGCCACACCGCCTCGATCCTCAAATCCCCCACCGACAGGTGCCGATGCCAGCGCTCGACCTGACCGATCCAGCCACCGTCGCCCAAGCCGACGACCGGGGCGCCCAGCAGCGCCTGCCCACGCGGCTCCTGTTCCTGATCGTCGGCATCGCCAACGCCACCTGGGCGCCGCTGGTGCCGCTGGTGAAGGACCGCGCCGGCCTGGACGAGGCCGGGCTCGGCCTGCTGCTCCTCACCTTCGGCATCGGCTCGCTCCTGGCGATGCCGAGCGCCGGGGCGGCGGCAGCCCGACTCGGCTTCCGGCCGGTCCTGCTCGCCGGCACGCTCGCGCTCGGCCTCGCCCTGCCGGTGCTGGCCCTGGGCTCCGGGCTCGTCCCGCTCACCCTCGCGCTGCTGCTGTTCGGGGCCGGGATGGGGGCGGTGGATTGCGTCATGAACCTGCAGGCGGTGGCGGTCGAGCGCGCCGCCGGGCGGCCGATGATGTCGGGCTTCCACGGCCTCTACAGCCTCGGCTGCATCCTGGGGGCGCTGATCGCCAGCCTCCTGCTGGCCGCCGGGCTCGGCGCGGGCGGGAGCGTGCTGCTGCTGGTGGCGGGCATCGCGGCCCTGTTCGCGGCGGCCTGGCCCGGGATCCTGCGGGCGGAGCGGGGAGGGGGGAGCGGCGGCCCCGCTTTCGCGCTGCCCCGGGGCCCGGTGCTGGTGCTCGGCCTGCTCTGCTGCGTGGTGTTCCTCGCCGAGGGCTCGGCCCTCGACTGGAGCGCGGTGTTCCTGATCCAGTGGCGCGGGCTCGACCCGGCCTGGGCGGCGCTCGGCTACGCGGCCTTCTCGGTGACCATGACGGCCGGCCGGCTCGGTGGGGATGCGATCGTGGCCCGGCTCGGCCGGCGGCGCGTGGTGGTCCTCGGCGGCCTGCTGGCGGCCGCGGGTCTCGCGTTCTCCGTGGGGGTGCCGGCCTGGGAGGCGGCGCTCGTCGGCTACGCCCTGGTCGGAGCGGGCTGCGCCAACATCGTGCCGGTCCTGTTCACGGCGGCCGGCCGGCAAAGCGCGATGCCGGAGAGCGCGGCGGTGCCGGCGGTGACGACGCTGGGCTATGCCGGGGTTCTGGCGGGCCCGGCGCTGATCGGCTTCGTGGCGCAGGCGCTCGGCCTGCCGGCCGCCCTCCTGCTCGTGGCGGCCCTGCTCCTCGGCGTGGCGGCGACGGGGCGGTCCCTGCGGGTCTGAGCGCCTGATCCCACATCATGGTTTCGAAAGGTCCGGACCTTTGGGGACCCGGGATTCCCGGACAGGCCGTGAGCCTCACCCCTCCGCGTTGCGCGCCATGAAGGTGGCGGGCGTCCCGTCCTCCGGGTTCACCCGGAACACCCGGGCGCTCGCCGCCTCCCGGTCGGTCGGGTAGGTGTCGCACAGGAGGGTCTTCGCGCTGGCGGGCAGGGAAGCCGCCAGCGCCGCCACGTCGAAGAGGCCGGTCCCCGCTGCGTCCGGCATCACGTCCTCCTCAGGCCGAAAAACCTTCGAGCACGATCTTGCCCTTGGCGCGCCCGCTCTCGATCAGCGCGTGGGCGCGCTTCAGGTTCGCGGCGTCGATCCGCCCGTAATGCTCACCCAGGGTGGTGCGCAGGCGCCCGGAATCAACGAGGCGCGCGACCTCGTCGAGGAGCGCCCCCTGGGCGGCGATGTCGGCGGTGGCGAACATCGAGCGGGTGAACATGAACTCCCAGTGCAGCGACAGGCTCTTGCGCTTGAGGAACCCGACATCGAGCCGCTCGGGATCGTCGATCAGGGCGAGGCGGCCCTGCGGGGCGATCAGCTCCACGAGCTCCCCGAGATGGGCGTCGGTGTTGGTGGTGGAGAAGACGAGGCCCGGCGCGCCGAGGCCGAGGGACGCCATTTCGGCCGCCAGGGGCTTCGCATGGTCGATCACGTGGTGGGCGCCGAGATCCCGGCACCAGTGCGCGGTCTCGGGCCGCGACGCGGTGGCGATCACCGTGAGGTCGGTGAGCGCCCGGGCGAGCTGGATCGCCACGGAGCCGACGCCGCCCGCGCCGCCGACGATCAGGATCGCCGGGGCCGCGCCCGGCACCGGCTTGCCGGTGTCGAGCCGGTCGAACAGGGTCTCCCAGGCGGTGATCGCGGTGAGCGGCAGGGCGGCGGCCTGCGCCCAGTCGAGGGTCTGGGGCTTGTGCCCGACGATGCGGGCATCGACGCAGTGGTATTCGGCATTCGTGCCCGGCCGGGTCAGGTCGCCCGCGTAGAACACCGCGTCGCCCACGGAAAAGCCCTGAACCTCCGCGCCCGCGGCCACGACGGTCCCAGCCGCGTCCCAGCCCAGCACCTTGACGCCGCCCGCCTCCGGCTCGGCCCGGCGCCGGACCTTGGTGTCGACCGGGTTCACCGAGACCGCCTCGACCTTCACGAGAAGGTCGCGCGGGCCCGGCTCCGGCTGGGGCAGCGCGCAATCGACCAGGGCTTCGGGATCGGTGATCGGCAGGGACTTGCGGTATCCGACGGCGCGCATCGTGATCTCCTCCTACTGTCGCGCAGGAGATGCCGCCCGTGTTCCCGGGGCGCAAGTACGCACTTAAAACGCCGATAGTGCCGGAAATGATACCCTGGAGCGAACCCGTGCCCCGCACCTGTCACCATACCGGCGCCTGCAGTCCCGGCTGCGCCGTCGAGGCGACCCTCCGGCTCATCGACGGCAAGTGGAAGGGCGTGATCCTCTACCATCTGCTGGAGGGGACCCTGCGGTTCGGCGAGATCCGGCGGCGGCGCGCCAGCGTGCCGCAGCGCATGCTCACGACGCAGTTGCGCGAAATGGAGACGGAGGGCCTGATCACGCGGACGGTCTACGCCCAGGTACCTCCGAAGGTGGAATACAGCTTGACCGAGCGCGGGCACTCCCTGGAACCTGTCATCCGCGCCCTGAAGACCTGGGGCGATCTGCACGCTGAAGTGTCGAACAAGACACAGACTGCCGCCGAAATGGGCAGGCGATCGTAGAATACCGCCCGGCCCCGTGAACGCGCCGTTTACCCAACTCGGTGACACCGGAGGAGGTCTGAACGGTTACGATCGCCGAGCTATCCGATGCTGCTCCTGTCCTCGCTCCGCGCCCGCATCCTGGCGGTTGCGCTCGCCCCCTGCCTCGCCTTCGCGGGGGCGGCGGGTCTGGCCGTCTCCGACCAGTGGGCGCGCCGCGCCGAGATGGACCGGGTGGAGAATCTCGTCGGCCTCGCCTCGCGGATCAGCGCCTTCGTGCACGAGGCCCAGCGTGAGCGCGGCGCCTCCAGCCTGTTCCTGGGGGCGAAGGGCGCGCAGTTCGGGCCGGAGCTCGCCGCCCAGCGCCGACGCACCGATGCGGCGCTCGCGGGGCTGCCGGAGGCCATGACGGCCGCCACGGGCTTCGGCCCGGCTTTCGCGGCGCGCGGGGCGGGTTTCACGCAGGCGCTCGCGGGTCTTTCGGCGCAGCGCCGGGCGGTGGACGCCCTGACGCCGGGCATCCCCGAGGCGACGCGCTTCTACACCGGCCTGATCGGCGAGGGGTTGGGGCTCGTGCGGGCGATGGGCGGGGTGATCGGCGAGGCCGACCTCGCCGCCCGGGCGAACGCCTACGCGGCCTTCCTGGCGCTCAAGGAGGCCGCCGGCCAGGAGCGGGCGGCCGTCTCGGCGGCCTTCGCGTCGGGCAGCCTGGACCTTCCGGCCACGCGCCGGCTCGTCACGCTCTCGGCCGAACAGGCGACCTATGCCGGGCTGTTCCGGGCCGGTGCCGAGGGAGCCCAGGCCGCCCTGCTCGACGCCGCGGAGGCGACGGAACCGGCCCGGGAGGTCGCGCGCCTGCGCCAGACCGCCCAGGAGACGATGCCGGGCACAGCCCTGGCGTTCCGCGACGCGCCGGCCTGGTTCCGCCTCGCCACGCAGCGGATCGACGCCCTGAAGGGCGTGGAGGACCGGCTGACCGCCGATCTCGTGGCGTCCGCCGGCGCGGTGCGCGCCCGGGCCGACCGGATGCTGACCCTGTGGGGCGCGGGGGGATTGGCCCTGTTCGCCATCTCGGCCGGCCTCGCCTTCTGGCTGGGCACGGCGATCGCCCGGCCGCTCAGCCGGATGGCCGCATTGCTGGCGGCGATCGGCCGGGATGAGGCGACGGACGACCACGCGATCCCGTCCGGCGGCCCGCGCGAGGTCCGGGCGATCGCCGCGGCCGCCGGGGCGTTCCGCGACAGCGTTGCCGAGCGCCGCGCGGCGCGGGCCGCGCAGGCACGGCTCGCCGCCGAGAACGCCGAGGCCCAGCGCGCGGTGGCCCTCGGCCTCGCCGACAGCTTCGAGCGCCAGGTCGGCGGCATCGTCGAGGCGGTCTCGGCGGCGGCCGCCCAGCTGGAGGCCTCCGCGCACGGCATGGCCCGGGCCGCCCGGGACACGACCGACCTCGGCCGGGCGGTGGCGGCCTCCGCCGACTCGGCCGCGCGCTCGGCCGACACGGTGGCGGCGGCGACGGAGGAACTCACCGCCTCGGTGCGGGAGATCGGCGTGCAGGTCGGGTCCTCGGCCGATCTCGCGGCCTCCGCGACCCGGGATGCGGACGGCATGGCCGGGGAGATCCGGCGTCTCGCGCAGGCCGCCGGCAATATCGGGGAGATCGTCGCGATGATCTCGCAGATCGCCGGCCAGACCAACCTCCTGGCGCTCAACGCCACGATCGAGGCGGCGCGGGCCGGCGAGGCGGGCCGAGGCTTCGCCGTGGTGGCCGCGGAGGTCAAGGCGCTGGCCGATCAGACCGCCCGGGCCACCGGGGAGATCGGCACCAAGGTCGCGGAGATCACCGGCTCGACGGAGGCCTCGGTCCGGTCGATCGGCGGCATCACCGGGGTGATCCACAACCTCGCCCGGATCGGCGCCGAGATCGCCGCGATGGTCGAGGAGCAGGGCGCGGCCACCGCCGAGATCGCCCGGAGCACCGCGCAGACCGCGCAGGACACCCGCGGGGTTTCCGGGCACATGGCGGGCGTGGGCGAGGCGGCCGGCACGGCGAGCCAGGGCTCGGCCCAGGTGCTGCAGGCGGCCGGCGACCTCTCCCGGCAGGCGGGCGCCCTGCGCGAGGCTGTGGCGGGTTTTCTGGAGCGGATTCGGGCCGCCTGAGGGGGGCTTGATGCCGACGCGGGCCCGATCCCGAGGTGACGGCGCCAACCCGTCGCCTTCAATCCGGCTGTCCCACGGCGGACCCGTGAGCGGTCGTCCCGCCCTGAAATGCGACCGAGGCGATCCGTGCGTTCCCACGACCGGAACCTCTTCGAGCACCCTTCGTTGGGACGTCGTTTCCCGCATGATGGCGACAGCCGCGCAGGCCGGTCGTGCGTGGCCGTGAAGAGTCTCCGGAACCGAGGATCATCTCCGTGTCGAAGCGACATCCGCGTCATCTCCGATCCGGCCTCCGTGCCGCCGGTGCCGCCGGCCTGATGGCTCTGGCCCTGTCGGGTGCGGCACGCGCGCAATCGGTCAACAGCGCGATCGATCAACCGACGCCGGGGACCCTGCCCGCCGGGGCTCACCATGCCGGCAGTCCGGTCGCTCCGGCCAACCAGGCCACGGGGCGGGTCGCACCGCCGAGCGCCATCCGTTCGTCGACCGACGTCATGACGGGAGGCCCCGTCCAGGGCAACGGCAGCAGCGGCACGGTCAATCCGACCGAGCATCTGCCCAAGGACATGAAGCGCTGACCACGCGGCGCGATGGGCCGCGTTCAACCCGAACGCGCCCGGACGCCGACGGACCGGATTCCCCTTTCGCGATCACGCCCTAGGTGACCCCGCGGGGGCGCGATCGGACATCGTCTCACAATCATGGCCAGCTTCAGCGTCGCGGTCGCGTTCGGCGTCCGCCTGCTCCTCGTACTGCTGTTCCTGCCGTTCAGCGCCCTCGACAAGATCCTGAACTTCAAGGGCGCGGTCGGGCAGGCGCGCGAGGCCGTACACGCCACCGCGCCCGCCACAATCCTGATCCTCATCGGCCTGACCGTCGAGATCGGGATGTCGCTGTGCATCCTGACCGGCACCGCCGACCGGGCCGCCGCCTTCGTGATGGCCGGCTATTGCGGGGTCACGGCGCTCCTGTGGAAACAGTTCTGGAAGCCGGGCGATTTCTGGTCCGGCGGCAAGGGCCGCGAATTGTTCTGGGATTTTTTGAAGAACTTCGCTCTCGCGGGCGGCTTCCTGCTCATCACCTTCGGCACCGGCGCCGGGACGGTCCAGGATGTCCTCGCCGATCCGCTCGGCTCGACCCATCCCTATACGGCACCGTCCCGGCCGTAACACGGTCTGGCTCCGGAGCCGCTTGGCCCAGGATCCGGGTTTCCAAAGGGCGTTGCCCTTTGGTGGGGTGTCAGGGCAAAGCCCGACACCGGACGAAGTCCGGCACCAGGACGGGCCCTCAGCCCTTCGGCACGGTGGCGGCCATCGCGGGCCGGCGCTCCACCACGGCGAACCACGCCGCCAGGGCAGGACGCCCCTCGCGCCACGCGAGGTCGGCGAAGCGCAGGTCGAGGTAGCCCAGGGCGCAGGCCATCGCGACCGTGCCGATGTCGAGCGCCGGCAGATCGGGCGCCAGGGTCTCGAACCGGTCCAGCGCCGCCCCGATCTTGCCGATCTGGCCGGCCTCCCAGGCCTCCCAGCGCTGCGCCTCCGGGCGCAGGACGCGCTCGTAGCGGGTGAGCAGCGCCGCATCGAGCAGGCCGTCGGCCAGCGCCTGCCGGGTCAGGGCATCCCAGCGGGCCTCCCCCTCCGGGAACAGGTGCGGGCCGGTGGAGCGGCCGTCGAGATACTCGCAGATCACCCGGCTGTCGTAGAGCGCGGTCCCGTCCTCCAGCACCAGCGCGGGGATCTTGCCGAGCGGGTTGTGGGCGGCGACCTCCGCGGCGGATCCGGTCGGGGAGGCCGCGGCGGCCGTCACGGTGATCCGGTCGATCAGCCCGGTCTCGTGGGCGAGGACCAGCACCTTGCGGGCATACGGGGAGGCGGGGGAGTAGAGGAGCTTCATCGGACCGTCCCGGTTGGTCGTGGCGCCGCAGCGGCGGCGCCGGACCTTGCACCGATGGGCCGGGGAATCCAGTCCCCGGCGCGCCGCCTGCCGGTCAGGCCTTCCGGGCCATCCCGGAGCCGGCATGCACCACCCGGGTCCGCCGCGGCTGCTTGGATGGCAGCTTGGCACGCGCGCGCCAGACGAGGATGGCGGTCGCCACCCGGTCGAGGAAGAGCATGAACAGGCTGCCGACGATCGCCAGCACGCAGGCGCCCCCGATCAGCACGCCCCAGATCCCGGGAGCCGGGATGAGCATCAGGCACAGGAGACCGAAGACGGCCGCGCCGGGTATCCACTTCGCCATCGCGCCATCCGCCTGTATCCGAACCAGAACCGGCCAGATGAAACTGCACCGGGAGTGTCAATACTTATAACCCAACCTCCAGATCGTCACAGATATTTGTATAAAAACCAACATATCCCGCCCATGTTGGTTTATGGCTCGTTAACACCCTTCGAGGGCGGCGATCTTCGGGCGTGATGCGGCCCCTGGTCCGACGCGCGTCGCGGGTGCGCCCTACCGCCGGACCGGCACGCGCTCCTGTCCGCGCCGGTGCGGATCGTCGATGGCGCCCGCATCCTGGTCGATGCCGTGCGCCAGGTCCGGGATGTCCAGCAACTCGCTGTGGATCTGCCGGCGGATGATCCGCCCCTCCATGACGACGATGACCGCGCCGACGATGACGAGGAGCAGGCCCAGCAGGGCCGTGCCCATGCTGGCGAGCTTCAGGAGAACGATGTCCTGGAAGACGATCGACAGGCCGCCGAAGATCATCGTCGAGATCAGCAGCATGGCGGAGACGAGGCCGCAGCCGGTCGCCCGGTTCATCAGCTCGCAGCGGCGCTTGTAGTTGAGGATCTCGTCCCGCATGTTGGCCTTCCGGCTTCCCGACAGGTCCGAGGTCCTGAACTTCTCGATCAGGTCGCGGTAGCGTTCGACCGCAGCGTCGTAGCGGGTCTGCAGGAAGCCCACGAAGATCCAGGCGGCGAAGATGATCGAGGCCGCGGGCCCGACCGTCGTGAGCACCTTCGCGAGGTCCAGGGTCATCGGGGTTCGGGGCTCTCGGCGCGGGGTGGCGATCGGCGACCGACCCTCCGGCAAACCGGCGCCCGTCCGGGGTGTTCCCGGGTCCGGCCTCAGGCCCCCCGGGTTGGACCCGGTCCGGCCGGCGGCAGGGTCCGGGCTTCGCTGACGAGATGGTAGAACCGGCCCTCGAACAGCGTCATCACCGCCTCGGTGGCGGCGTGCGATTCCGGGCGGATCGGCGAGGCGAGGCAGGCGTCGAGCGCCGCCTGATCGGGAAAATCCATCTCCAGGATCATGGCGATCGGCCGCGCATCCGCATCCTTGGAGACGAGGCGCTGGACCCGGACCGCCGTGACGCCGGGGAAGCGCCGCCAGAACGGCTCCAGCTCGTCCCGCACGCGGCGGAAGAACTCGTCCTCCCGGCCGTCGCGCACAAGGCCCTCGTAGATTGCGGTCCTGGTCAGCATCGGGGCGTCTCCGCATTCGGATCTCCTCTCAACCGATCCGGGGCGGGATGGCTCCGCCCGTGACACTGCGCACGCGCTGTCCGCGAAACGGGCAGGGTGCCGGGAATCCGGGCTTCTCCGGGGCCGGCGAATCGCGGTATCGAGGGGTCAGCCCATCGCGACGATGCGGGAGAGACCGGGATCCACCCATAAGAGGGGGACCCGGCGCCGACGGAGCAACCGCCCCGGAAACTCTCAGGCACCGGAACCGTGTCGTCAGGGCGATCTGGAGAGCGGTGCAGCGGGGCAGCCCGTGGGCACCCGCCGAAGGGGACGTTCGCGAAAGGCCTCGCCAGGGCCCATCGCGGATCAAGCTCTCAGGCACCGGGACAGATGGGGCGCGCAACCGGCCGACCGCTCAAGGCGGCCTTCCCGCGTCCTCGTTCCGGAGTCCCACCCATGACCCACATCGCCGTGATCGGCGCCGGCATCACCGGCGTGACGACCGCCTACGCGCTCGCCCAGCGCGGCTACCGCGTCACCGTGCTCGACCGGCAGCGCTACGCCGCCATGGAGACCTCCTTCGCCAATGGCGGCCAGCTCTCGGCCTGCAACGCCGAGGTCTGGAACAAGCTCTCCACGGTGCTCCACGGCGTGCAGTGGATGATGCGCCGCGACGCGCCGCTGCTGATGAACCCCACCCCCTCCTGGCACAAGCTGTCCTGGATGGCGGAGTTCATGCGCGAGATCGCCCATTACCGCCGGAACACCGTCGAGACCGTGCGGCTGGCGCTGAAGGCCCGGACAGCTTTGTTCGCCATGGCGGAGGCCGAGGGGATCGACTTCGACCTGAAGACCCGCGGCATCCTGCACTTCTACCGGGACCGGGCGAGCTTCGAGCAAGCCGCCTCCGTCAACGCCCTGCTGCGGGAGGGGGGCCTGGAGCGCTACGCCGTGACCCCGGAGGAGATCCGCGCCATCGAGCCGACGCTCGCCGGCAGCTATCACGGCGGCTATTTCACGCCCTCGGACGCCACCGGCGACATCCACAAGTTCACCCGGGGCCTGGCGGCGGCCTGCGCGCGCAAGGGCGTCGGCTTCATCCAGGACGCCGAGGTCGCGACGATCGCGCCGGGGGCAGGGGGCTACGCCGTCGGCTGGCGGCGCGCGGGGGGTCGCCCGACGGAGGCGGCGCAGGTCCTGCAGGCCGACGCGGTGGTGATCTGCGCGGGCTGCGCCAGCCGGCACTTCGCGGCGATGCTCGGCGACCGGGTCAACGTCTATCCGGTGAAGGGCTACTCGATCACCGTGAACCTGCTGAGCCCGGAGGCGCAGAAGGCGGCGCCCGAGGTCAGCATCCTCGACGAGGCGGCCAAGATCGTCACGAGCCGGCTCGGCGACGAGCGCCTGCGGGTCGCCGGCACGGCCGAGTTCAACGGCTTCAACCGCGACATCCGCCACGACCGGATCCAGCCGCTGATCGACTGGACCCGGGAGCAGTTCCCGCTGGTCGACACCGACCGGGTGGTGGCCTGGAGCGGCCTGCGCCCGATGCTGCCCAACATGCTGCCGAAGGTCGGCCGCGGCCGCCGGCCCGGCGTGTTCTACAATACCGGCCACGGCCATCTCGGCTGGACCCTCTCGGGGGCCACCGCCGAGCTCGTCGCCGAGGCGATCGCGGCCGAGCACGCGCCCGAGCGGAGTGTTGTTCTGCCACTGGCGGCCTGACCGGGGTTTCCAAAGGGCCTGCGGCCCTTTGGCGGGGTGTCGGGGCGGCGCCCTGACGTGCATCGCGGCGCGCCGTCCCATCCCGAAGAAGGGAGGCGCGCCGTCGCAGATTATTTTGTATTCTCTTTCCGAACCGCCCCGGAACCGGAGCCGCGATGCCCCCGTCCGCCGCCTATCTCGACCCCGCCACCGGGGCGACCTACCCGATCGCGGTGCCGCGCTGGCGCTCCGAGACGGGCGGTCCGCTGATGATCACGGATCTTCCCGGGATCGATCGGGACGCGATCGACACGGCCAAGCGCTCCCTCTGGCGCTACGCCGCCGCCCTGCCGGTGGCGGTGTCCGATCCGGTGACCCTCGGGGAGGGCTGCACGCCGCTGGTGCGCCGGCCCTGGCGGGGCGGGCACGCGCATTTCAAGCTCGAATGGTTCGCCCCCTCGGGCAGCTTCAAGGACCGCGGCGCCTCCGTGATGCTGTCGATCCTGCGCCAGCAGGGGGTCGACGCGGTGCTGGAGGATTCCTCCGGCAATGGCGGGGCCGCGGTGGCGACCTACGCGGCCGCCGCCGGCATGCGGGCCAAGATCCTGGTCCCGGCCTCGACCTCGCCGGCCAAGACCGTGCAGATGCGCGCCACCGGCGCCGAGGTCGAGCTGATCCCCGGCACCCGCCAGGACACCGCCGACGCGGCGGTCGCCCAGGCGGATTCGATCTTCTATGCCAGCCACAACTGGCAGGCGCATTTCCTCCAGGGCACCAAGACGCTGGCCTACGAGCTGTGGGAGGATCTGGGTTTTTCCGCGCCCGACGCCGTGATCATCCCGTGCGGGGCGGGCAGCAACATCCTCGGCTGCGATATCGGCTTCTCGGAGCTGCTGCGCCGGGGAGCGATCACCCGGCTCCCCCGCCTCTACGCGGTGCAGCCGGCCCATTGCGCGCCCCTGCATGCCGGCTTCGAGGCGGGCGCCGCGGATTTCGTGCCGGTGACGCCGCGCCCGACGCTGGCCGAGGGCGCCTCGATCGCGCAGCCGGTCCGGGGCCGCGAAGTGCTGGCGGCGCTCCGCCGGTCCGGTGGCGGCACCGTGGCGGTCTCCGAGCCAGCCATCGAGGCGGCGCTGATGGAGCTCGCCCGCTCCGGTCTCTACGTCGAGCCGACCTGCGCCATGGCGGCCGCGGCGCTCACCGACCTGACCGCGCGCGGTGCGATCCGGCCCGACGAGACGACCGTGGTGGTGCTCACCGGCACCGGCATCAAGGCGACGCCGCGCATCGCCGAGCTTCTGGGCCTCGCCCCCTGACGGGCCCCCACCGACCCGACAATATCGATCCGGAGGAGACACCCATGCGCAACAACATCCCCGCCACCGTCGGGATGCCGGTCGAGGAGGTCGACACCCCCTGCCTGCTGGTCGATCTCGACGCCCTCGAGCGCAACATCGACAAGCTCGGCCGCTTCATGAAGGAGCACGGCCTGCGCCACCGGGCGCACGCCAAGACGCACAAGTCGTCCGACATCGCCGTGATGCAGATCGAGCGGGGCGGGGCCTGCGGCGTCTGCTGCCAGAAGGTCAGCGAGGCCGAGGCGCTGGTGAGCGCCGGCATCCGCGACGTACTGGTCTCCAATCAGGTGACTGCGCCGAAGAAGATCGAGCGCCTCGCGGCTTTGGCCACGCGGGCGCGGGTGCTGGTCTGCGTCGACGATCTCGGCAACGTCGACGACCTCTCGGCGGCGGCGGTGAAGTACGGCGTCACCCTCGAATGCCTCGTGGAGATCGATGTCGGGGCCGGCCGCTGCGGCGTCGCGCCGGGCGAGCCCGCTGTGGCGATCGCCAAAAGAATTGCGGCGGCGCCGAACTTGAGCTTTGCGGGCCTGCAGGCCTACCAGGGCAAGGCCCAGCACGTGCGCGATTTCGGCGCGCGCAAGGCTCTGATCCAGACGGCGATCGACGAGACGAAGCGCACCGTCGACCTGCTCAAGGCCGAGGGGCTCGATTGTGCCATCGTGGCGGGGGCCGGCACCGGCAGCTTCGCGATGGAAGGCGGCAGCGGCGTCTACAACGAGCTGCAATGCGGCTCCTACGTCTTCATGGACGTGGACTACCAGCGGGTAAAGGACGCCGAGGGACGCCCGATCACGGATTTCGAGAACAGCCTGTTCATCTACACGGCGATCATGAGCAAGGCGAAGGCGGATGTCGCGATCTGCGACGCCGGGCTGAAGGCCCAGAGCGTCGACAGCGGCCTGCCCCTGGTGTTCGGGCGGACCGACATCGAATACATCAAGTGCTCGGACGAGCACGGCGTTCTCAACGATCCCGGCAACGTGCTGCGGCTCAACGAGCGCCTGAAGCTGATCCCCGGCCATTGCGACCCGACGGTCAACGTCTACGACTGGTACGTGGGCGTGCGGAACGGTCGGGTCGAGGCGATCTGGCCGGTCACTGCCCGCGGCATGACGCTGTAACGGGTTTCCAAAGGGCCAAGGCCCTTTGGCGGGGTGTCGGGGCGGAGCCATGACATCGGGCGAAGCCCAGCAGCAGGGCTCTGCCCTGCACCCGCGAAAGGTCTCGGACCTTTCGAAACCATGACTTGTTGAACCAAGACTTGGGAGGTCCGTGAACCCATGCGCTTCATCTCGGAGGAGGAATCGGCCGCCCTGGTCGATCACGCCATGGCGTTCGACGCGGCCCGCGAGGCGCTGATCGCGGCGGTCGCGCCGGGCACCACCCTGTTCCCGGCGGTGCTCGGGCACGGCTCGGAGCCGGCCAACCGGTTCTCGATCAAGTCGGGCGCGACCGCCGATTATGCCGGCCTGAAGGTCGGCTCGTTCTGGCCCGGCAACCCGGACCGGGGCCTGCCGCGGCACAATTCGGTGATCCTGCTGTTCGACCAGGATGTCGGCCGGATCGACACGGTGATCGAGGCGGGCCGCGTCAACGCCTACCGCACCGCCGCCGCCGACGCGGTGGCGGCGAGCGTGCTGGCCCGGCCGGATTCCACGGTGCTCGCTGTGTTCGGGGCCGGCAACCAAGCGGAGTTCGAGGCCGCGGCTTTGGCCCGGGTGCTGCCGATCCGGACGGTGCTGGTCGTCGCCCGGGATGCCGCCAAGGTCGCGGGCTTTGCCGAGCGCCTGGCGGGGCAGGGGACCTCCAGGCTCGACGTGCGGGCGGCCTCGCCCCGGGAAGCCTGCCAGGCCGCCGACGTGATCGTCACGGCGACGCCCGCCCGCGCGCCGCTGTTCGAAGCCGATTGGGTCCGCCCCGGCACGCATGTCGCCGCCATGGGGGCGGACGCGAAGGGCAAACAGGAACTACCCCCCGCCCTGCTGGAGCGGGCGGCCCTGTTCTGCGACCTGCCTGAGCAGTCGCGCACGATCGGCGAGTTCCAGCACGCCTCCGCGCCGGCTCAGGCGAGTCTCACGGCGATCGGCGACGTGCTGCGGAGCGGGGAGGGGGGCCGGACGGATCCGGATGCGATCACCGTGTTCGATTCCTCCGGCATCGCCCTGCAGGACCTGACCATCGCCCGGGCGATCCTCGCCAAAGCCGACGCGCGCCTGTAGGGCAAGCCGGCGCCGGCCCTCCCCTGTCGGCGGAGGACGGCATGCAGGACAGGCAGATCCGGGTCATCGGCATCGGCACGGGCGACCCCGAGCACCTGACCCTCCAGGCGGTGCGGGCGCTCGCCGACGTCGACGTGGTATTCATCCTCGACAAGCGCGCCGAGACCGCCGATCTCGTGGAGATTCGCCGGCGGATCTGCGCGGCCCATATCGGAAAACCCCACCGCGTCGTCACCGTGGAGGATCCGCCCCGGGAGCGCCGCCCGGCCGATTACGGCGGCACCGTCGCGGCGTGGCACGCGGCCAGGGCCGAGCGGCTGGAGGCGGCCTTCGCGGAGCATCTGGCACCGGGGGAGGTGGGGGCGATCCTGGCCTGGGGCGACCCCGCCCTCTACGACAGCGTGCTGCGCATCCTCGACCGGATCGCCGGGCGCGGCCAGGTGGCGTTCACCCGCACGGTGATCCCCGGCCTGTCGAGCGTGCAGGTGCTCGCCGCCCGCCACGCGGTGCCGCTGAACGGCATCGGCGGGTCGGTGCTGATCACCACGGGCCGGCGCCTCGCGGCGGGCTGGCCTGCGGATGCGGACAGCGTCGTGGTGATGCTCGACGGGGACCCGGCCTTCGGCCATCTCGATCCGGACCTGACGATCTTCTGGGGCGCCTATCTCGGCGGCCCGGACGAGATCCTGATCGCCGGCCGGCTGGGCGCGGTCGGCGACACGATCCGCCGGGTCCGCGCCGAGGCCCGGGACCGGCACGGCTGGATCATGGACATCTACCTGCTGCGCCGTGGCCAAGCCGCCACGGACGGGGACGACGGACCCGGCTAGAATCCGGGTTTCGAAAGGGCGTGCCCTTTCGCGGGTATCGGGCAGAGCCCGATGTCATGGCGCCGCCCCGACACCCCGCCAAAGGGCCTCGGCCCTTTGGGATCCCGGGATCGCGGTTGATCGGGCTGGGGTGAAGACGGGTATGCCACGACCTGAGCAGGGCTTGCGCCTGCGGGATTACCAGCGCGCCAGCCTCGACGCGCTGGCGGTCGCCTGGGGGCGGGGCGAGGTGGACGCGGCGGCGCCCGGCCACCTGATCGTGCTGCCCACCGGCGCCGGCAAGTCGCTCGTGATCGCGGCGCTGGCCCGGGAGACCTTGGACGAAAACCCCCTCGCCCGGGTCGTGATCGTCACCCACAGCCGCGAACTCGTCGCCCAGAATTTTTCCGAACTCACCCGCGCCTGGCCGGAGGCGCCGGCCGGGATCTTTTCCGCCGGACTCGGGCGGCGGGAGGCCGGCGCGCAGGTGCTGGTCTGCGGCATCCAGTCGGTGGCCGACCGGCTCGACGCGGTGGGGCCGCGCGACCTCGTGATCGTCGACGAGGCCCACCTGATCCCCCGCGCCGCCGAGACCCGCTACGGCCGGTTCCTGGCGGGCCTGCGGGCGCGTCGGCCCGGAATGCGGGTGGCGGGCTTCACCGCGACCCCCTACCGGCTCGATTCGGGCCGGCTCGACGAGGGCCCCCACCGGCTGTTCTCCGGCATCGCCTACGAGGCCGACACCTTCACGCTGATCCGCCAGGGTTTCCTGGCGCCGCTCGTCTCCAAGGCGACGCTGACCCAGCTCGACGTCTCGGGCGTCGGCCGGCGCGCGGGCGATTACATCCCGGGCGAGTTGGAGGCGGCGGTCAACCGCGACGCGATCACCCGGGCCGCGGTGGCCGAACTCGCGGAATTTGGACGCCAGCGCCGGGCGTGGCTCGCCTTCTGCGCCGGGCTCGCCCATGCCGAGGCCGTGCGCGACGCGGTGCGGGCGGAGGGCTATTCCTGCGAGACCGTCTCGGGCGAGACGCCTCGGCGGGAGCGCGACCGGATCGTCGCCGCCTTCCGGGCCGGGACGATCCGCTGCCTGACCTCGGTCGGCGTCCTCGGCACCGGCTTCAACGTGCCCGAGGTCGATCTCGTGGCGCTGCTGCGCCCGACCCGCAGCACCGGCCTCTACGTCCAGCAGGTCGGCCGGGCCTTGCGCTGCGCGCCGGGCAAGCGTGATGCGCTGATCCTCGATTATGCCGGGCTGGTGCGGATGCACGGGCCGGTGGACGCGGTGACCGCCCGGAGCGCCGGAGAGATCCAGAGCCAGCTGCTCGGCGGGGCAGGGGCCTCGCGCGCCAAGCCTTGTCCCGGCTGCGGCGCCCTGATTCCCCTCAACGCCTCGACCTGCGAGCCTTGCTGGACCGAGCCGGAGATGGACGCGGAGGCGGATGCCCCGCACGCGGCCGCGGCCGACGACGAATGGCCGATTCTTTCCGCCGATCCGAGCGCGCACGGCCTCGAACTGCCCGGCCCTGCCCCCACGTCCGATGATGCGCGGGACGACGCCCCCTGGCATCCTGTCACGGCGCTGAGCCTGGAGCCTGCACCGGACGGGCTCGATCTCGTGCTCGGCTGGCGCGACGGCGCCGCACAGGCCACGTGGTCCGTGCGCCTGCGCCCCGAGCGCAGCGGCTATGAGCGCGAGAAGGCGGTGTCCTGGTGGCGCGGCCTCGGCGGCGGTCGGGATGCGCCCATGAGTACCACCGGGTTCCTGGACCGCGCCGACCGCCTGACCCGCCCCGCGGCGATCCGGATCCGGCCGGGCCGGCTGACGGAGCAGATCGAGTGCCGGGCGGAGGACGGGCGGATCCTCGGCGATTCCCGGCGGCGGTCCGGACGCGCCGCGTGATGCCGGCGCGGGGAGGGGGCCGGGACCGCCCTCGCCCGGAGCGCTCCACCTCCGTCCGGGGTCGGCACGAAGCGGCACCGATCCGTTGACCGGGCCAGTCGGGAGACGCGCGCGCGTCGTCCGTACATCCGCCGCCAAACCGTCCCGAACACCTGCTCGGACGTGCCCAACTGGCATACCAGGCCCCCTCGCCCACTCGGCAGGCCGATTTAGTTCCATAATATATCTTATGCGAACGCAGGATGACCGGCCCGGGGTCGAGGGGACGCCGTTGGGTCGGCATATGGGTCGGCGTCTGGACCGGGGCCATGATCACGGGTGGCGGGACGCTCGGCGGCCGCCCGGAGATGCTCGGTCCGGAGATACTCGGCTGAAGCTCCCACCGGAGACCCTTTCAGCGCGACAGGACCGGGGCGCTCCAACGGGGAGGGCCGTTCAAGCGCCCTCCCCGCGCCCACACGTTGCGATGGGAAGCCGCGGATGATCTCAGGGCGGCAGCGCAGCCGCGATGTCTGCCGGGCGTCTCCAGGCAGGAGGCTCGCCCGCACCGCCAGATCCCGCGGCCCTCGCGCAATCCTGTCGGCCCGATCCGGCAGTGGCGCAATGCGCCGTCATGCTCTCGCCTTGGGCCGGATGCCGATGAAGATCAGTCGATACAATCCGTAATCCCGCGAAGAACGACAAAGATTTGTTAATCCTAAATCTTCGCCTGCCTTTAACGGGCCGCCCCCTAGAGTCGCGCGCCGATCGGTCTCGTCCTGCGAAGTCGAGCGGCGGGATCGTTCGCATCAGGAGCTTCGTCGATGCTCAGGTTCCTCACGGCTCCGGCCGCCTGTCTGATCCTGTGCGGCGCCGCCGCTGCGCAGGACATGCCCGGGCTCGCCACGCTGGGCCCGCCCGATCTGGCGCAGCCGAGCGACCGGATCCCCGAGCTGAAGGTCGAGACCGGCCCCGTCGAGACCCGCCCCCCCGAGGGCGACCCATCCGTGTCGCGCGTGCTCACGACCAGCGAGAGGCCCCCCGCCGACCGCGCCCCGCGCGGTGCCGAAGCGGGCGCGAGCCAGGCCGTCGCCGATCTGAAGACGGCGCCCAGCCCCGCCAGACCCTGGTGTGCGCAGGAGCGCCGGATCGGAACCGGGCTCGGCTTCTGCATGATCAACTGAGCCGCCCGGCGGGCGCTTCCTTCATGAGGCCGCGTAGACCGAGACCTCGTCGAAGGTCTCGTCCGCCCCGGGCGCGTAGGTGAGGGAGGCGGCGAGCAGCAGCAGCACGCTCGCCCCGATGATCGCGGTGACGAGCAGGCGCGTGAGAAACGCCGCGTGGGCCCGGGCGGCATGGATCACCGCGCAGCCGAGCACGAAGGCACAGGCCTGCGCGGCCGGATTCGTGAGCGCCACCGTCATCGAGCATGACCCGACGCATGCTTGAGAGTCCGATCTCCGTCGTGTCCGTCCATGACACCCCTCCCCGGCCCGAGGAGCCAGTCCGATCCGATTTCCCGGTGCCGCACGACCCCAATATGAGGGATGCAGGCCCGGGGCGGGCCGGCCGTCGCGCATTCGTGACCGGTCGATCAGCCCGACACATCGTCCGCCGCCAGGGCGTAGGTGGCCTCGCCGACCCGCCGGAGGGGGCCGCCCGGACCGGACCGCTTCCACAACCGGGTGTTGAGGGCCGCCACGGGGTCGCGGCCCGGCAGGGTGAAGCCCTGCGCCGAGAGGATGTCCAGGATCTCCGCCGCGTGCAGCGGCCGGCCCGCCCGCGCGAGGGCCGTGCAGGCGGCTTCCACCAGGGCCCGGCCGTAGCGGCGGGCCCCCGCGACATCCTCCGTGAAGGCGATGGCCGGCGGGATCGCCTCGGGTGTCGCCCGGGCCTCGGAAAGCCCCGATGCGGGCCATCCGGTGGGCGCGATCCCCTGGCCGGATGTGCGCGTCGCGACCGGCGCGGGATCGGCCGGAACCGCCCGGGCCGGGGCGGGGTGTGGGGCCGGACGCGTGTCCCGCGCGCGGGTTTGATCGGATATCGGCGCCGAGCCGGGTTCGGCGTCCGGGCCGTGGGTATCGGCCCCGGCCCTCACGGCTCCCAGGCGGCGGCCGAGTTCCTGATAGAGGACGAGATCCGCGATCTCCCGGTCGAGCGCCTCGCGCTGGCGCCGCAGAGCCGCGAGCCGCATCTCGATCTCAGCATCCGACAGGCCCATCGGTCATTCCTTCGCTTTGGAAGGAATATAGCACCTGTTCCGAGCTTCGGGAACATGCTGCAGAAGGAATACGCGGTCCTGAAGGGAATGAAACTTCGTTCCTTCGACCGCCGCGGTTTTATTCCTTTCCGCGCGCTCGCAGTCCCTTCGATGCCGGCCGGGGCGGCACCAGCAGGGTGCTGGGATCGGCCGGGTGCAGGGTCAGGCCGTTATCGTCGAGCACGACGGGCAGGCGCGGAAACACCTCCCGCAGATGGGCCAGATCCGCCTTGAAGGCCTGCCGGAAGCTGCGGATCGAGGCGTTCTCGGCCCCGAACTGCGCGTGGAGGTTGGTCCAGGTCAGCCGCAGCGGGCGCTGGAGGGACCGCAGCCGGTAGCCGGTCCAGAACAGCAGGTCGAGCTTGCGCGCCGAGCCCGAGAAGGCGCGGGCGGCCCGGATATCGACCGGCAGGGCGTGCCGGATCAGGGTCTCGTAGAATTCCGGATCGAAGCGCACGGTGCGCTCCGCGGTCTCGTCCCCCTCCCCGGCCCGGGGGCGCCACAGCTCCAGGCTGCGGAAGGGCGGGACGTTGAGGGTGGTGGCGCTGTCGCGCCCGTCCCAGAGACCGATCTGCATGGAGCAGGCGGCCAGCCGGTTCAGCTGTTCCTTGAACTGCCGGATGGTCCCACGCTCGCCGCCGGTCACCGCAAAACCCATCTCGCGCATGAAGCCCGACAGGGTCTCGGCGACCTTCACGGTGGGGCTGCGCTGGCGCACGGCCTCGGTGCAGAGGTGGAGGAGCATCAGCCGGGCCTTGGGCCCGTAGGGCAGGCCCTGGGGCTCGAAGGCGCCGGTCTCCGGGTCCTTGATCCGCCCGGCGATCAGGCTCAGCGAATTGCGCCCGTAGGTGCGGGAGAATTCACGCACCGGCCCGGGGTCGCGGTAGGGCAGGCCGCAGAGGGCCAGCACCGAGTGGATGTGCTGCAGGCTCGACGGCAAAGCCGGCTCGCTCTCGATCACCAGCCGCACGGCGTCGCGGCGGCGCTGGTCGCGGGAGAGGCTCGACCGGCGCCGCTCCTCCTCGCCGAGGAGGGCGGCCTGCGCGTCGCGCTCGCGCTGGCGGTGCAGGACGTGCTCGACGATCTGCGCGAACAGGAAGCCGCCGCGCGCCGCCTCGACCTCGGCCCGCAGGTCCGGATCGTGGATCCCGGCGATCTTCTCCTCGATGGTCATCGCCCCTCGGCCCGCGTCGCATGGGCGCCCCTCCCCTATGCGCGGGATGGCGGCCCGAACCTGCCATGCCACGATTCGGACGCCGGGGCGCGAGGCCGGTCCGGCTTGTCCCGGCAATCCCCGCTTCCCCGCGGGCCTGCCCGTGGGTTTCCCGCCGGGTCGGAGATCGGCTTGCGCAGAGTCGCATACGGCCCGCGCCGGCCGGTTCATCCCACGCAGAGTTCGATACGCCCCGGTCCGGACATTCCGTCCCCGTTATTCACCGCGCCCGGCGGGATTTGGCGCCGAATCCGATACGCCGATGCGCAGACTCCGATACGGCGACCCGCAGATCCGGCGCAGACTCCGATACGCCGGTGCGCAGAGTTCGATGCAACCCCGCGCAGAGTCGAATGCGCGAAAGGCCGCCAAAGCCCTGGTGAGCCTCAACAATTTCCGACCCCATATAACCTGCTGAACTGACTCTCTGAAAGATTCCTCCAGATAATCTTCCTACTGCGCGCGGCATCGTTCGGTTGAGCGAACGCACCGCCAGCAGAAGGAATTTACACAGGGATCAAAGGGAATATGACCCGCTTGTCCACATTCCGAAGCGATCCGCGCTCTGACAGGCGCTCCGGCGGCCCAGGTCGGAGGCCGGCTTGACGTGGACGATCACGCCCGGTTTCTCGGGACCATCTGAAGAGGGCCCCCAGAAAGGCCATGCCGATGTTCCGCTCACCCGTCGCGTCCCCAGCCCTCGCAACCCCATGACGGACCGCCGCAACGACGACCGCCCGCCCAAAGGCCGGTCACCCGGCGGCCGGCCACCCGGCTCCTGGAGACCGGGCGCCCGACCCGGCTATCGTCCCCCCCAGGGCGGCCCCCGGCGAGAGTCCGGGGCCGACGGAGCCACCGTGCTGTATGGCTGGCATCCGGTGGTCCAGGCGCTGGGGAACACGGCGCGCGGCCTGCACCGGCTGCTCGCCACCGAGAATGCCGCCGCGCGCCTGGAGGCCGAATTCGGAGGCGCCCTGCGGATCACCCCCGAGCTGGTGCGCCCGAGCGAGATCGGCCGTCTGCTCGGCCCGGACGCCGTCCACCAGGGCCTGTATCTCGAAGCGGAGCCCCTGCCCGCCCCGGGGCTCGACGACCTGCCGGCCGATGCCCTGCTGCTGGCGCTCGATCAGATCACCGACCCGCACAATGTCGGGGCGATCGTGCGCACCGCCGCGGCCTTCGGGGTGGCGGGGATCGTCACCACGGCGCGCCACGCGCCGGGCGCCACCGGGGTCCTGGCGAAATCCGCCTCCGGCGGGCTGGAGCACGTGCCGTTCGTGACCGTGCGCAACCTCGCCGAGGCGCTGATCGCCTTGGGGGAGCGGGGCTTCACGCGGGTCGGGCTCGATTCCGACGCGCCCGAGAGCCTCGATGCCCTGACCATCGCCCGGCCCCTGGTGATCGTGCTGGGCGCCGAGGGCAAGGGCCTGCGCGAGCGCACCCGGAGCTGCTGCGACGTGCTGGCCCGGATCCCGTTCTCGGGCGCGATCCGCAGCCTCAACGTCTCGAACGCCGCCGCCATCACGCTCTACGCCCTCGGCCGGCCCGGCACAGGCGCGCAGTGACGTGGACCCAGTGATGTGAGCGCAGGCCCGATACGCCCGGAACCACGGGACGGCACCCGCGCATGGCGGGTTCGTCTGCAGCGCTCTGCGCCGAAGTGGAATCCGGTTCGGCGCAAGAGAGCGCGTTGCGACAAAGACTTAGAGCCGGGCTCGATTGCAACGCGATCGGGCGCGGCTCTAGGCAGCGGCGGCAGGCTCCCGTAGAATGCGCGGCGAGGGGGGCGTAGCCTCAAGGCAGCGCCGGATGCTGGACGATGCGTTTACCTACGGGGGGTGGGCCTGCAGCCTGGTCGCTGTCGGCGTGTGGCTGTGGCTCGCGCGGCGGGCCTTCCCGAGCTTCGACACCTTCGTGAAGGGGTTCGAGGACGAATTGCAGCTGGGCGCGAGCTGTGAGGAGCGCGCGCGCAATGCCCGCTGGCATCAGGTCCGGCAGGCGGCCGTGGCCCTGACCGCCGTGGCGGCCCTGTGCCTGTCGATCGGTTTCGCGATTCCGGATTGATCGGGCGAAGCCCGAAGTCGGGGCTCTGCCCCGACACCCCGCCAAAGGGTTACAGCCCTTCGGGATCCCGTGACGCTTCAGTATAGACCTGCGCGGCGATTGCGCCTGCCGTCGTGAGCCAGATCCGGTCCCGGTGGGAGGCGATGTGGGCGAGCGCCGCCCGCAGGGGCCGCAGCCGGTGAGGCTGCCCGACGATGTAGGGGTGGAGCGCGATCCCCATCACCAGGGGCGCCGCCGCGGATTGCTCCAGCATCTCGTCGAAGGCGTCGACGATCGCGTCGGCGAACTGGCGGCCCGTCTCCTTGCGGGCGACGATCGCCGGGATGTCGTTCAACTCCTGGGGGTAGGGGACGGCGAGGATCCGCCCGCCGCCACGGGTCGCCATCCAGGTCGGCTGGTCGTCGTGGCACCAGTCGAGCAGGTAACGGTAGCCGGCCTCGGCCAGCAGGTCGGGCGTGACCCGGGACTGGGAGATCCACGGGCCGAGCCAGCCCGCGGGCGCCCGCCCCTCCTCCCGGGTGAGGATCGCGGTGGCCTCGGCGATCAGGGCGCGCTCCTCCGCCTCCGGCAGCGTGCCCTGCCGCTCGGCATTGGTGCGGCCGTGGCCGACAATCTCGTCGCCGCGGGCCCGGAAGGCCTCGATCAGGCCGGGGCAGTCCCGGTAGAGCCGGCTGTTCACCAGGACGCTCGCCGGCAGGCCGAGGGCCTCGAACGTGTCGCGCAGCCGCCATGCCCCGACCCGGTTGCCCCAATCCCGCCAGGCGTAGTTCAGGACGTCGGGCTGCGGCCCGCCGGGAGCCAGTTCGGCCCCGAGTCCCGTGCCGAAATCGAAGGTCTCGAGGTTGAGCCCGACATAGACGGCGAGCCGCCGCCCGCCGGGCCAGGCGTAGACCGGGCGGTCGGGCAGGGCGCTGTAGCCGTAGCGGCCGTGTCGGGCATCATCCATCGCGGGATCCGAGGTTCGTGAGGATCCCCGCGAGATAGGGCGGCGCACCGGCGAACGTCACGGGATTCCAAAGGACGAGTCCTTTGGCGGGTGCAGGGCAGAGCCCTGCTCTACGGACCTTGGACCCCCGTTCGGGGCCCAAGGTCCGTAGAGCAGGGGTTTGACCCCGACACCCCACCAAAGGGCTGAAGCCCTTTGGGATCCCATGACCTCAGCCGCGGCACACCGCGATCAGGCGGCGCACGAAGCCCGCGCAGGCGTCGAGCTCGGCCCGGGTCACGTACTCGTCGGCCCGGTGGGCGCGGGCGATCGAGCCGGGGCCGATCACCACGGCGGGCACGCCGCCGAGCCGGTCGAACAGCCCGCCCTCCGTGCCGTACGAGACCTTGGAATGGCCGTTGCGGCCGGCGAGCCGCTTGGCCAGGGTCACGACCGGCGCCTCCGGGTCGGTGTCGAGGCCCGGATAGTCGATCAGCGGCTCGACCGCGACGCCGCAGGCCGGGTCCACGGCCCGCATCAGCGGTGCCAGCGTGTCGGTGGCGTAGGCGATGGCTGACGCGGCCAGCGCCCCGGCATCGTCGGCGCCGATCGCCCGGTACTCGAAGCTGACGCTGCAGGTATCGGGCACGATGTTGAGCGCCGCGCCACCCTGGACCACGCTCGACAGGCCGGTGGTATGGGGCACGTCGTAGAGCGCGTCGCGGGCGCCGTCCCGGGCGAGGGCCTCCGCGGACAGGCGGACATGCTCGATGAACCGGGCGGCGTATTCCACCGCGTTGACGCCCTGGGGCGCGAGCGCCGAATGGCTGGCCCGGCCCCGGAAGGTGAGGCGGGCGGCGGACTTGCCCTTGTGGCCGGCCACCACCTCCATGCCCGTCGGCTCGCCCACGAAACAGCCGAGCGGCCGGGGCACACGCTCCAGCATCCGGGCGATCAGCGGGCGCACCCCGAGGCAGCCGACCTCCTCGTCGTACGAGATCGCGAGGTGGAGCGGGATGGCGAGATCGGCCGCCGCCATCTCGGGCAGGAGCGCGAGGCAGACCGCCAAAAACCCCTTCATGTCGGAGGTGCCCCGCCCGTAGAGCCGGCCGCCCTCCTCCCGCAGGGTGAACGGGTCCGACGACCAGGGCTGGCCCTCCACCGGCACCACGTCGCTGTGGCCGGAGAGCACGTAGCCGGGGCGGGTCTCGTACGGGCCGACGCTCACCAGCAGCGCCGCCTTCCGGCCGGTCTCGTCCGGTACCCGCTCGACCGCGGCGCCGTGGCGGAGGCAGGTGGCTTCCACCCAGTCGATCAGCGGCAGGTTCGAGCGGTCGCTCACCGTGTCGAAGCCGACGAGGGTCGCCAGCAAAGCCGCCGGATCGGGGGCGTCGGCGGTCTGCGGGGCGGCGTACGGATCGGATTCTGGCATGAACAGCGCGACTCGTTCCGGGAAGATCGCCTTGTACGAGGTTTTCGGGCCGCCGGGGATCCCGGAACCGGAGCGGCCCGTGCCGCGTCACTGCCGGTGAAGGCCCCTCCCCCGCCGAGCCCGCGCCATGTCCCCTGCGACCCGGGCGATCTCCGCCCTTCTGATCCTCGCGGCGCTGCTGCCGGCCACGGCCGAGGCCCGCCCGCACCGGCGCCCGCCGGGCCACGCGACGGATACGGATCGCACGATCGCCCGGATGGCCGCCCGGGACCGGTTGCGGGACTGGCGCGCCTGGCAGGAGACCCGGCCGCTCGCCCGGATCTTCGCCCCGGCCACGCGGGAGCGGGTGGCGGCCCCGCCCTTCACCGGCTGGGGCTACGGCGGCACGATCCCCGGGGCCTCCCCCGGCTTCTGAACCCACCTCGACCCGGACCCGGCACCCTGCCATGGTGCGCGAGCAGGGAGGCCGGAGACAATCCAAGATGGACCACGCGTTCCGCCTCGACGATCCGACCCCGGCCGATCCGCGCCGCCGCTGGGCCTCCCTCGATCCCGACGCCCGGGATGCCTGCTACGACAACACCCGCGCGGTGGCCGACAGCGCGCGGCAGGTCGCCGCTCGGGATGCCGCCTCGGCGGCCTACCGGGCCGCCCATCCGGGGGGCCTCGACCGGCCCTACGGCCCGGGTGCCCGCAACGCCATCGATCTCTATCCGGCCCGGGATGCTGCCGCGCCCTGCCTCGTCTTCCTCCACGGGGGCTATTGGCAGCGGGGCGCCCGGGAGCTGTTCGCCTGCTTCGCGGAAGGACCGAACGCCGCCGGGTGGTCGGTGGCGATGGTCGGCTACACCCTCGCCCCGGAGGCGAGCCTGTCTCAGATCGCGACCGAGATCGGCGCGGCCCTCGACTGGCTGGCCGCGCAGGGGCCGGGGCACGGGATCCGCGGCCCCCTGGTCCTGTCGGGCTGGTCGGCGGGCGGGCTGCTCACCGCGCTGCATCTCGGCCACCCGGCCGTGGCGGCGGGGCTCGCCATCTCGGGCGTCTACGATCTGGCGCCGATCCGCGAGACGTATCTCGACGCCAAGCTCGGCCTGACCGATGCGGAGATCGAGACCCTCTCGCCCCTGCGCCTGCCGGTCTGCGCCAAGCCCCTGTGCGTCGCCTACGGCACGGCCGAGCTGCCGGCGCTGATCCACGACGCCCGCAACCTGCACGCCCTGCGGGCGGCGTCCCATGCCCCCGGCCCCCTGCTGCCGGTGCCCGGCGCCGAGCATTTCTCCGTGCTCGACGCCCTGCGCCGGCCGGACGGGATCCTGGTGCGGGCGGCCCATGCCCTGCTCGGGGGCTGACGGCGACGCTGTCGGGTCACATGTGCAACGGGGGATAGAGATTCCGGATCGCAGGGCGTCGATCCCGGCTTGCTGAACGCCCTGTGCCGTGGTGAGACAGGCGTCGCGACAACGGGGCGCCGAACAGGCTCGGCGGGCGCGATCTCCGGCGGCGGGTCAGGCCGGATCCGAAGGGGGATCGGATGCGGGCTCACGCGCGATCGGACGCCCCCGCCGCCCAGATGGCCCGCAGCCTCGACCGCGGCATGTTCGAGCGCCGGCGCGACATCCAGATCGCCGCATCCTCCGACAGCCTGCGCGGTCCGCGGGCCGACACGGCCACCAAGCGCGCCCTGATGGAGCGGATGCAGGCGACCACCCGGCCTACGCGATCATCGGCCTGCTCGACGCGGACGGACATGTCGCGGTGACCAGCACCGGCGCCCTGGAGGGGGCGGACGTCTCCGGCCGCGACTATTTTCGCGCGGGCCGCGAGAAGCCCTTCGTGGGGGATGTCCATCCGGCCAAGCTCCTGCAGAGCCCGACCGCGCGGGAGCCGCTGCGCCTCCTCGACCGCGCCGCCCCGGTGCGGGCTCCGGACGGGCAGCTCGTCGGAGTGCTCGCCGCCCATCTCGACTGGACCTGGGCGCGCGACATGGCGCGCCTGCTCGAAGGATCGTTCCGGGGCCACCACGCCGGGGCCGAGATCCTGATCCTGTCGCGCGACGGCAGCGTGCTCCTCGGACCCCCGCCCTGCAGGGTTCCCCCTGCCCCGGGACGTGCTGACCGGCGGCCGGCCCCTCGATCCGCAGGGTGCGAGCCGGGTCGGCCCGTGGCCCGGCTCGACCGCATCCTATCTCAGCACCCGCGCCGCCACGGCCGGGCACCGGGACTATCCCGGGCTCGGCTGGCAGGTCGTGGTGCGTCAGGCCGCCGACCGGGCCCTGGCGCCCGCCGCCCTGCGTCGGAGCATCCTGATGGCGGGCAGCACCGTGGCGCTCGCGGCGGCGCTGCTGGCGTGGCTGCTCGCCGGCCTGATCGCCCGGCCCCTGCGGGAGCTGGCCCTTGCCGCGGGGGTCCTGGGGGGCGACCGGCCGTTGCCGCCCCTGCCCCGCTCCCTGGTGCGCGAGGGCGCGCTGATCGCCGACGCCCTCGGCATGGCGGCGGACGAACTCGCCCGCCGCGGGGAGGCCCACCGGCTGCTGATCGATGAACTCAACCACAGGGTGAAAAACACCCTGGCGACCGTGCAATCGATGGCGGCGCGGAGCCTCAAAGATCTCGGCGACAGCGCCGTGGCCGGACGCGACGCCTTCGAGGGCCGCCTGCTCGCCCTGTCGCGCGCCCACGACATCCTGACCCGGGAGAGCTGGGCGAGCGCGGAGCTGCGCGGGATGGCCGACCAGGCCGTGCACCCGTTCCTGGGCGAATCCGGCCCCAGCCCGGCGCCGCGCGTCACCCTGGACGGGCCGGACCTGCGGCTGCCGCCCGAGGGGGCGCTGGTGCTCACGATGATGCTGCACGAATAGTGCACCAACGCGGTCAAGCACGGCGCCCTCTCGGTCCCGGGCGGCCGCGTGGCCCTGGCCTGGACGCTGGAGAGCGCTTCGGAGGGCCGGACCCTGCGCCTGACTTGGCGCGAGCGCGGCGGTCCCCGGTCGTGCCCCCGTCGCGGACGGGGTTCGGCACGCGCCTCCTGGAGCAGGGTTTTGCGGGGCGGAGCACCGCGAGTCTGACCTACGCGGCCGAGGGTCTCGTCTACGTGGCGGCGAGTCCCCTGCCCGCTGAGGGCGCGGAGACCGGGCCGGTGCCGCGGCACCTCCGGGCCGGGCGTGCCTGAGCCGGTCCCTGCAACCCGGACAGCCGGAGTCCTGGTGGGGGATCAATCCGACTTCGACAGGCTTGTCTGCGCCCAGGGGCCGGCGTTCAGGATCGCAGCTGAGACCCGGCCGTCGGATCCCGGCACGAAGCTGAGGCGGGTGTGATAGCGTCCCGCGACATAGAACGCGGTGTCGGAGATGGCCTGCACCACCGCCGGCGTCCCCGGTCGAAACTCGAATACGGGGCTCTCAAGCGCGAGGACCTTCAACTGGCCCGCGTCTTCCATCACCTTCAGCTTCGCCTCCGGACCGAATGCGTAGGTCCCGCTCAAGCCGCGCAGCCGTTCGGGCGAAACGCTAACGGGAGGCGGCGGGTTGAAGGGGGGCTCCTGCGGGACGCTCGCCAGGATCGCATCCCACATGACCTCACCCGCGATCGTGTCGAGCGTGTTGCCCATCATGCTTTCGCCCGGCACCTCGTTCGTGCTCGCCGCGAAGAGCGTGTCGCCGTCGTCGAAGGTCGAGAACGGCTGGATGGCGCGCGCCATGGACGTGTGGACTTGAACGGCCAGACGGCTCAACTGCGCATAAGTGAGCTTCTTGTTCGTCACGATCAGGCTGATCGTTGTATTCCGGTGTGTGGGTGTGTCGACAGATGGCCCCGGCTCCTGTGGAGTCTCCCGATTGGCGGAACGGCTGGCGGAAACGTTCGACATCAGCGCCGCGATCCCCGGCTGACCATGCCAGTTCGGGGCGGGATGGCAGGATAGGACCTTGCCCTGGCGATCGACAACGGAGCCCAGCGCGTTGACGACCACGAAGGCGGCGACCTTGATGCCGTCGATCTCCCGGAAGGCCGCGCCCTGGCCGGAATGGGCGTTGCAGCCGAAGAAGCTGCCCTGGATCGCCATGCGGCCTGCGCCTTGTGCACCAAGCGGGAAGCTCCCCGGGTGCAGGGCGTGCAGCGCAGCCTGGGCAAGCCGTTTGTCGGGATAGATCTCGTTCAGGCGGCGGCTGCCGAAATCGTAGATGATGGCCCCCGTCACGAAGGCGATGGTGCCCTTTTTCCCACTCCTCAATCCGTCGTCCTTGAGGCCCGTCGTCACGGCCGTGATCGCCTCCTCGCCGTAGGCGGAGCCGCCCGCGAAGACGACGGCATCCCAGCGCGGCTGATCGTATCCGAGATGGAGGGCATCCGTGTTGACGGTCCCGGGGGCTCCTCCGCGCGTATCGACGACCAGGCTGGCGCGATGCGGGAAGCGGATGACGGTCACGCCCGTCGGTCCGGCTTCGTAGCTGCCGACACCGACTTGGATCGCCGGCCAATCGAACCGCAGGATCGGTTCATGGGGCTCCACGGTGGCCGCGAGACCGTCCTGTCCGGCCGCGGCCCCGTCGCAGGCGATGAGGCACGCGCCGAAGAGGAGCACAAGGAGAGTTCTTGCCCGCACAGCCATCATCTCACCGCGTGTCGCCTCAGACCTTGGATTTGAGCGCTCCGGCCTTGTCAAATGACATCAAACGACCGCGCCTCTGCATCCAGGACCCTGCACAGCGCATCTGCTCGTGACGGCAAGATGACCCGTGCCGATCGCTCACGCCCGCGCGAAGCGAACGCGCACCTGAGCAACCGCGTGACCGCGCGCGATGAGGTTTGAAGCCATTCTGCGCACACGAGAGGACGCGAAGCCCGACTCGCACAGCGCACGCCGCTCACGGTGCACCGTAATCCCGGCGCCGGAAGCCGAAAACACTTCGGCGTGCGCCGACGCACACAGTAAATCCCGGGGCCAGGACTGAAGTTTTCATGGTTCTACCGTGCAGGGACGCACATCGGGCCCGTCTGATCATGGCTATGGTCACGGCATCGGCAAGGACACGGTGTCTTTCGCAGAGCCAGACCAGACGAGGAGACACGACGATGCGCGCACGCCCCCTCTCGATCCTCCGCCCGGCCCTCGACCGCGCCGTCCCGACCGCTGCCCTCGCGGCGTCCGTCCTGATGCCCCTGGCTGCCCTGGTCCGCCCTTCGGTCGAGCCCCATCGGGCGTCCGGGGCCGCCGAGCGCCGCCGGCCGGCGCGCTGAAATCACGCCGCGATCGACCCACCGCCCGGCTCCGGCCCGGCCGGCCTTCTCCACCACCTTCCCCCTCCCCCGCTTCCACCCCGTATCGGGAATCCGTTCATGAACAACCTCATCCAGGGCATCGCCGCCTTCCAGGGCCACGTCTTCCCCGGCCAGCGCGCGATGTACCAGCAGCTTGGGCGCGACGGTCAGCACCCGAGCGCGCTGATCATCGCCTGCGCGGATTCCCGGGTCTCGCCGGAGCACATTACCCAGGCGGGGCCGGGCGAATTGTTCGTCTGCCGCAACGCCGGCAACATCGTCCCCCCGGCCTCCGACGTGGTCGGCGGCGTCTCCTCGGCGATCGAGTACGCCGTGGTGGCGCTCAAGGTGCGCGACATCGTGGTCTGCGGCCATTCCGATTGCGGTGCGATGCACGGGCTGATGCACCGGGACGCGCTGGCACGGATGCCGAGCGTCGCCGCGTGGCTGCGCCACGCCGAGGCCGCCGAGCGGATCGTCTGCGAGGCCTATCCGGAGGACCTGGACGGGAAGGCCCGTCACCACGCCCTCGCCCTGGAGAACGTGGTGGTGCAGCTCGCCAACCTGCGCACGCATCCGAGCGTCGCGGCCGCCCTCGCCAAGGGGACGCTGCGCCTGCACGGCTGGTTCTTCGAGATCGAGACCGGCGCCCTGCTGGCCTATGACGGCGCGGATGGCCGCTTCCGGCCGATCGCGGAGGCCGACATGCCGGTGGCCCAGGATTCCTTCGCCGGCAGCCGCCGGCGGGCGGCCTGAGCGGAGCGCCACGCTCTCCCTCCCCCGCCCCCGCAGAGGGGGAGAGGCGGGGCCGTTTATGGCCCTCCCTGCTGCCCGATCTCAGGCCGCCATGGGCGCGTAGCGCTTGTCGCCCCTCACGTCGTAGCGGCCGAGCATCATGACCTTGTCCCAGACCCGGACGAAGTCCCTGACGAACCGCGCCGCGCCGTCGCTTCCCGCATAGGCGTCCGCGATGGTGCGCAGCTGCGCGTTCGACCCGAACACGAGGTCGCTGCGCGTGGCCTGATACTTCGGCTGCCCCGTCGCCCCGCCCGTCGTCGAAGGCCGTCATCACGCCGCCAGGGCCTCGGCCACCGGGGCGGCCCGACGGTTGACCGCCCAGTCCTTCCGGGGCGCCAGCGCCAGCCGCTTGCCCGACCTCAAGGAAACCGCGGTCGCAGCCGGGCGAGGAGGTCCTGCCCCGGAAATCGGGCCGGCGGCCGCGCAAGGGCGGGCTCGGGCGCGTCGCCCGGGATCGGGCCCGCGGCGAAGCGCGCACCGATCGACCAGAAACCGTCCCGGCGGGTTCCGATCATCCCGAGGCCGATCGGCTCACCCGCCACCTCGGGGCGCAGCCGTCCCGCGGCCCAGATGCGCTGCCAGCAGCCGCGCCGCGACAGGTCGGCGTCGCGCCAGCCGAGCCGGGCGTAACCGGCCGCCGCGAAGACGCGCGTCCCGGAAAAATCCTCCGGGATCCAAACCCAGCTCGAGAAGACGTGGATCGCGTCCCGGTCGAACCGGGCCGGATCGACCGTCCGGGTGAAGGCGCTGATCGCCGGCTCCCGGTGCCGGCCGACATGCCGGCGCAGCCGGCCCGACAGCGCCAGCGCCTCCGGGAAGGCGTCAGCCTCCAGGCGGCTTGGCGCCGCGCCGTGAACCAGCGCGGCGGCGCTGTCCACGAGGTGCATCCAGGGCTCCAGATCCACCTCCCAGGCCTGTTCCGCCGGCGCGAACCGGCGGACCCGCCCCGCGATCAGGTGATCGGCGACGCGCCGGACGGGCTCCGGCGTCCAGGCCGGCCCGGCCTCGGTGACGCGCAGCAGCGTCGAAGGCCCGTGCGCCCGGACCGCCTCGGCGAGCCGCGCGAAGCCGGAATCCGGCTCGTCGCGGCCGACCTTCCGCACCAGGATCTTCGAGCCCTCGGCGAGCTCGTCCAGGAACTTGCGCTTGAGATGGGCGAGCCGGCCGTATTCCCGCTCCAGCAGCGTCTCCGGCGCGATCGAGCCGGCGGGGTGTCCGGTATTGGCCCAGATGTTGTACGCGCGGCTGTGGCAGTAATAGGTGCCGCCCGCGCTCACCGACAGGCGCAGGTCCCCCGGCACGCCGAAATCCGCGAAGCCGCAGCGCAGGCCGCGGATCAGGTCCTCCAGCGGCGTGTAGGAGAAGCGCAGCAGGCCGGAGGGCTCGACCCCGCCGTAGCGCTGCACGAACCCGAACTCGCAATTGTCGCCGAGGCTCCGGAAGGCGTGGAGCCGCCGGGCGAGCGTCGCGGCCGCCCCCTCCCCGATCCCGGTCTTCGCCCCTGTTCCGTTGCGTCGCGCCATCGCGCCAGATCGCGGCGGCGCGGAGTATTTGTCCAGCCCTGCAGGCCATCCCGGATGCCGGGCGCCGCCTTTCGTGATGATCCGCGCGCCTGAGCCAAGACCCGGCGGGCGCGTGGTGTTCAGTGCAGGCCGCGCGTGAGGGCCACGACCGCGCCGACGATCACGAGCGCCTGAAATCCGATCGAGCCGATCATCCACTTGATGATCTCGGTCTTGGTGGACTCGATCCTGGCCTCCAGGCGCAGCTCCGCCTCGCGCAGGTCGGCCTTCGTGGAGAGCCGCAGGGCCTCGATGTCGGCCTTCGTGGAGAGCCGCAAAGCCTCGATGTCGGTCTTCGTGGAAAGGCGCAGCGCCTCGATGTCCGTCCGGACCATGGCGATGTCGGTCTTCGTCGCCAGATCGTTCTGGATCGCCTCCGCGACGGCATCGGCCAGTCCCTCCGCCTGCTCCGGCGACATCTTCGCCTTCTCGCGGAGCGTGCGGACGAAGCGGAGCGTGTCGAAGGCGACGGCGGTCATGCGCCGATCCCCGGCCCCGGCTCGTGACCGCGGGAACCGGGCGGTGGATCCATCGCCTGCGGCTCGGAGGCGGTCATGTGGAGGCGGTCATCGTGATCGGCCCGCGCGGAGGCCCGGATTCGGATGCGATGACCGAGATCCTATCGATGCCTGCAGGCCGTGCAAGCGGGGGCCGCTCCAGGCCCGGGATGCCCGCGCGGCTCAGGGCGTCAGCGGTACTTCCAGCCGGAAGCAGGTGCCCCGCGGCGTCTCCGGTATCGTGAGCTGGCCGCCGAGCTGGCGGGTCAGGCTGCCGACGACCCGCATGCCGAGGCTCTTCGAGGCGCGCCCGATCTCGAAGCCCGGCGGCAGCCCGACCCCGTCATCGGCCACCGCGACCACGAGGCCGTCGGGCCCGGGCTCGGCCCGGACCCGGATCTCGCCACCCTCCGGATGCGTCTCCGGCGGGTAGGCGTATTTGAGCGCGTTGGTGACGAGTTCGTTGACCAGGAGCCCGATCGGGATCGCCCGGTCGGCCGAGATCCGGAGCGGCGCGGCCGTGCAGGCGATCCGCTGGTCGGGCCGGCCGCCGGCGAGGTTCGCCACGAGCTTCTCCAGGAACGGCGCGAGGTCGAGCTCGCCCGGAACCCCCTCCCCGTCTCCGGCCACCTTGTCACCCTGCCGCCAGAGCTGGTCGTGGACGCCCGCGATCGCCTCGACGCGGCTGCGCGCATCCGTCAGGGCGGCCTGCACGGCGGGCTCGGCCTCGGCGGCGCGGGCCTGGAGGGCGAGCAGGCTCGCCACGATGGCGAGGCTGTTCTTGACCCGGTGGCTCATCTCCCGGGCCAGCAGATCCTGGCGGGCGAGCGCCGCCCGCAGCAGGCTCTCGGTGCGCTGGCGCTCGATGGCGCCGCCGAGCAGGTTGGCGAAGCCCTGCATGAAGGCGATGTCGGCCTCCTCGAACATGCCCTCGCGGGTGTCGTCCACCTCCAGCACCCCGAAGGCGCCCTCCCGGTTCTCGATCAGCACGTTGATCGCCCGGCGGATGCCGTGCTCGGCCATGAGCTGGGGCGTGCGGAAGCGGGTCTCGGCGGCGAGGTGGTTCGAGATCACCGGCCGGCCGGTCTTCAGCGCGAAGCCCGCCGGTGAGGCCAGATCGGCACCGACCCGGGCCTTGCCGATCACGTCGGCGCCCCAGCCGACGCCCGCCCGCACCAGCAGCGTATCGGCGCCGGGCCGGTATTCGAGCGCCTTGCAGAACTCGGCGCCCATGCCCTCCGCGCACAGCTCCGCGGCCCGCTGCAGCAGGTGGTCGACATCGGTGCCCCGCAGGGCCTCGACGCCGAACTCCGACAGGATGATCTGCTGGCGCAGGCGGTAATCCAGGTCGGGGTGTTTTGGATCGGTGCGTGCGGGCTCGAGGGCCGCGCCTGGGCTGGGTTCCACTGCGGTCAGGTCGGGTTTCGCGGTCATGGATCCCGGCAGAGTAGCAGGAAGGGCGTCCCGGCGCGACGCGCGCGTGACGGCGCGGCCGCACCCGTCGTCGCACCCCCGCCGGGGGCCGGAGCCCTCGGGGTCCTGCGGCGTTCGTCCGTCGAACCCGATGCGAGGAGCGCACAGCATGGCCGACGACCTGAACGGACTCTCCGACGAGGCGCTCTCGATCTTCGCCTTCGCGGCCTACCACCGGCTCGTCAGCGGCGAGCGGGTCACCTCGGTGATCCGCAAGGACGGCGCCGGCCACGAGGCCGATCCGCACGGCGTCGAGGAACTGGCGGCGCGCGGCCTCGTCACCGCGGGCGAGACCGAGATCGAGCTCGGGGAGACGGCGCAGCAGGCGGTCGAGGCGATGGTGGCGGCCCTGCGCCGGGAGGTCGGGCGCTGAGGCCTTCTGCCCGTCCGGCGGGCGGCGCGTCCGCCACGCCGCCCGAATCCTTGATGCGCCAGAGATAGCGGGCCAGGATCGAGCGGTACGGCGCGAAGGCCGCCGCGACGGCGCGCGTGTCGGCCTGGCCGGTCAGCCGGCGCAGGCATCCGACCGCCGCCACGTCGCCCTCCGGCCAGATGTCGGGATCGTGGAAATGGAAGATGCCGACCATGTCGGCGGTCCAGGGGCCGACGCCGCGGATGCCGCACAGGATCGCGGCGCGTTCGGGATGCGCCAGCCCGGCGAGTTCCGGGCCGAGCAGGCCCGCCGCCTCGGCCGCGACGATCGCCTGCAGGGCCCGGACCTTGTTGCCCGAGAGGCCGCAGGCCCGCAGGCGATCCGGGTCGCCGGCCGCGAACAACCCGCGCGGATCGCAGGCGGCCGCGACCGCAGCGGCCTCGATCCGCGCCCAGATCGCCCCGGCGGCCCGGGTGGAGAGCTGCTGGTTGACCACCTCGACGAACAGGCGCTCGGCGACGCAACCATGCGCCGCCGGCTCGATCCGGATCGGCCCGGTCCGCTCCAGGGCGTCCCGCAGGGCCGGGTACGCGCCGGCCGCCGTCAGGAGATGCGCGTAGATGGCCGGATCGAGGGATTCCAAAGGTCTACGCCCTTTGGTGGGTTGCCAGGGCGAAGCCTTGGCGCATCAAGCGAAGCTCGACGGCCGAAGTCCGCCCGATCGCAGGGCGCTGCCCTGCACCCGCAAAAGGTCGAAGACCTTTTGAAACCAGGATGTTCGAGATGAGCGCCACCGCGAGGAACGATGATGGTGTGCCGGTTCGATAAACGGCTCTCGGCCCTGGGGCAATCGACCTGGCGCGCGTCATGACGATCTACTTCACCGCGGACACGCATTTCGGTGATCCGCACATCCTCCGGCAGCGCCGGGCCCGGTTCGACACGGTCGAGGCCCATGACGAGACCCTGATCGCCCGATGGAACGCCGTGGTCGGCCCCGGGGACAGCGTCTGGCACCTCGGCGACTTCGCCGCCCATGCGAGCCGCGACCATTGCGCGGCGGTCTTCGCCCGGCTCAACGGGACGAAGCGCCTCGTCCGCGGCAATCACGATTCGAACCGCGTGCTGGACCTGCCCTGGGCCGAGCCGCCCGTGGACAGCGCCCGCCTGTCGATCCCGGATGCCGAGGGCCTGGAGCACCGGCTGTTCCTGTCGCACTACGCGCACCGGGCCTGGCCGGGCCTGTGGCGGGAGACGCGCCACCTCTACGGCCACAGCCATGGCTGGCTCGCCGACACGACCCGGTCCTGCGACGTCGGCGTCGACGCCTGGGACGATCGTCCGGTCACCCTCGACGCGATCCTGGCGCGTCAGGCGGCGGCTACGCTCGTGCCGGAGGAACTCGCCGCCCGCGGTCTGCGCTGAGTCGCAGACCGGATTCCCACAGGAGGCCGCACCGCCATGACCGACACGCCTTCACCCCCCGGCTGGGCCGAAGCCGCCCTCCAGGCCGGGACCGAACTCGGTCTCGGGAGCGCCTTCGCCGAGATGGACCCGGCGGACCGGGACCGGATCAGCCGCCGCGCCGGGCAGATCCTCGCCGGCCAGGGGCAGGCCCTGCCGCCCGGCTGGGAGGGCGCGATGACGCGGCTGCTCGGCGGCGCCGATTCGGGTCCTCCGGCCGACGCGCTCGCGCGCGACACGGCCGACACCGTCCTGGCCGAGAGGGGCGAGGTGTTCGCGCCCGAGGACGACGCCTGAGGGCCTGCTCGGCCTGGGATCCGGGGTTTCCAAAGGGCTTGAAGCCCTTTGGTGGGTTGTCAGGGCAGAGCCCTGACATGCCGGTGCACAGCCGGACCTCCGGAAAACTCCGTGGCCTGAACGGTTGCCGTCGCCCGGGCCGGGGCCGATGTAAGGCGGCATGCCCCAATCCGACCCTCAGCGCGCCGACCCGAGATCCGCCCCACGGACAGGTCCGGGCGGAACCCAGCCCGCCCTGCGGGTAGTCCCGATCCCGAGCCGTCCGCTCCTCGATGCGCAGACGCGCCTGCGCCTCGGCCACGAGCTGCGGGCGCTGTACGATCCGGTGATCGATGAGGCTCTGGATCCGCGGCTGGCGGAGCTGCTGCAGCAGCTCGACGCGGACCGGGCGGGGGGCGCTTCGGGCTGAGAGCGCAGCTTGCGGGAGCCGAAGGGGGCTCCCATCGGTGGATCGGGGGGATGTCGCACCGATGGGAGCCGAGCCGAGCCGACGGATCGACCCAACCCGCTTCATATCGCCCAGGTCTGCGCCCGGGCGCTTTCACCTAAGTCAAATTTCCCGCCGAATACATCTGGATAAGCGCTGAATTTGCGTATTCGGTGTTGAGAACCTGGCCCGGCGAGGGCGGCCCGTCAGGCCGTGGTGCCGGTCACCGACAGCATCACGCCGTCATTGCCGATCTCGGCCCCGCTGTAGCCGAGCATCCGGGCGAGCTGCTCCCGGGCGCGCCAGACCCGGCTCTTCACGGTGCCGATCCGGCAGTTCATCACGGCGGCGGCCTCCTCGTAGCTCAGGTTCTCGATCGCCACGAGGACGAGCGCCTCGCGCATCATCGGCGCCAGGCGGTCGAGGGCGGCGCGCACGTCCTGCAGGTCGAGATGCCCCCCCTGCTCGGGGATGCTGGTCAGCCGCTCGGCATGGTTGCCGTCGGAATCCGCGACCTCCCGGCCCTGCTTGCGGTGCTGGCTGTAGAAGACGTTGCGCAGGATCGTGAACAGCCACGCCTCCAGATTGGTGCCGGGGGTGAAGCCGCCGCGGCCGCGCCAGCCGCGCAGCAGCGTGTCCTGCACGAGGTCGTCGGCCGCCGCCGGGTCGCGGGTCAGCGAGACGGCGAAGCGGTGCAGCGCCGGCACCACCTCCAGCAGCCCGGCGCGGAACGTCGCCTCCCGCTCGCCCTCGGCCTGGGCGAGGGCGGCCTCGAGGCGGGCCAGGAGCTCGGCGAAGCGATCCGAGGCGGCCCCCGGCGCCGGGCCGATCCGGTCGTAGGCGTGGCCGAGCAGGGTGCCCAGATGGGCGCGCACCGCCTCCGGCAGGCCGTGCCGGGTGTCCTCGACGGTCTCGTCGGCGACATCCTCGACAGGGTCCTCAAGGGAATCCGCGACGGGATCGAGGAGGGATGAGCCTTCGGGTTCGGGCATTCAGGTCCGGTCGTCGGCGATCGGGCCGGCCGGGCCCGCGGACCGGTTGTGGCGCGCCGGGGCCGCCCATGCCGCAACATGGGTTAGCGGTTTGCCCGAACGCCAATCGGCCGCGGGGATCCGGTGATCAGTCCCGCCGCGTCGCCGCGACCCCCAGCGCCAGGGCCGCGCAGGCCGCGGCGGCGGCGAGGCCGACGCTCAGCGTCCCGGCGGAGGGCACGCCCTTGGCGGCGCGCAGGCCCCCGTCCGCGGAGGTCCCCTGCGGCACCGGCTCGCGCAGGGCGCCCTGCTTGCGCGGACCCGGATCGGCCCGGTCGAGGGCGCGGCGGAAGCCGAGGCCCATCAGGTGCTCGGTCGGGTACGGGGCGAGCGCGTAGCCGACCTGCGCGAGGCGGGCCGGCCAGCCGACCGCGACCTCGTCGCGGGGGTGGCGCACGAGGCGGATGAAGGTCTCGGCCACCGCCTCGGGGGCGTAGAACAGGTGGCCGGGATTGAGCCGCTTGCCCGTGACGTTGGCCCCGTGCTCGAGGCCCGGCGTGTCGACGATGGCCGGAAAGACCCCGCAGACATGGATGTGCCGGTGCCGGGCGAGTTCCTGGCGCAGGCTCGCCGAGAAGCCGCGCAGGCCGAACTTGCTCGCCGTGTAGGCGGCCGCGAAGGGCGTCGGCGCCCAGCCGCCCATCGAGACCGTGTTGATCAGCGTGCCCCGGCCGCGGTCGAGGAAGTGCGGCAGCACCGCGTAGGCCCCGTGGATCGCGCCGAGCAGGTTCACCGCGATGGTCTGCCGGTGCAGGTCCAGCGGCGCGTCGAGCAGGGGGCCGAACACGCCGGTGCCCGCGTTGTTGATCCAGACGTCGATGCCGCCGAAGCGGCGCAGGGCTGCCCCGGCCAGGGCCGCCACCGCCTCCGGGTCGGTGACGTCGGTGGGGACCGCCAGAGCCTCGGCCCCTTCCGCGCGCAGGTCCCGGACGAGGCGGTCGAGCACCTCGGCCCGGCGGGCGGCCAGCACCACCCGGGCGCCCCGGGCCGCGAAGGCCCCGGCCGCGGCCCGGCCGATGCCGCTCGAAGCCCCCGTGATGACGACGGTGCGGCCGTTCAGAGGCGCCATGCCGGTTCTCCACGCGCTGTCGCGATGGGCGATGCTGCAACTGGAAGGCGAACCGTTATGCGCGATGCGGCGTTCCCCTTCGCGGCTGCGGCCATTCGAACACGCCCTCGGGCGTCACGGAGCCCGCGCGCCGCTCGTTGCTCAGACGTTGCTCAGAACCTGTCCGGGATCCGCCGATGCCAGCCCCCGAACCCGCCCGCCCCGAGGCCGCCGGTCCGCCGGGACAGGCGTCAACGGTCTGGACGCTGGCGCTGGCCACGGCGCTGATCGGCCTCGTGGCCCTCCCGCGCCGGTCGGGGCCGCCCCGGGGCCGGGTTTCGGATCCCGCCTCCGACCAGGACGGGGCGCGCCGGCCCTCCCCCTCGCACGAAGGCGGCGCGGCCCATGCCGTCGCCCGGAGCCAGGCCGATCGCGGGCGCAACGCCGCGACGCCCACCGAGATTCCCGCCAAGGGCTGGAAGGACATCGCGCTGCGCACCTATCGCGACATCGGCGAGAACCGCCTGTCGCTGATCGCGGCGGGCGTCACCTTCTTCACCCTGCTGGCGATCTTCCCCGCGGTGGCGGCCCTGGTCTCGTGCTACGGCCTCGTGGCCGATGCCTCGACCATCAACGACCAGCTCGCCAGCCTCCAGGGCATCCTGCCCCAGGGCGCGCTGGAGATCATCGGCGATCAGGTCAAGCGCCTGAACGAGCAGGGCAACACGACGCTGGGGTTCAGCCTGCTGTTCAGCATCGTCCTGTCGGTCTGGAGCGCGAATGGCGGGGTGAAGCACGTCTTCGACGCGCTCAACCTCGTCTACAACGAGCGCGAGAAGCGCAACCTCGTCGTCCTCAACCTGATCTCGCTGGGCTTCACGGCCGGCGCGCTGCTGTTCCTCATCCTGGCGCTGTCGGCCATCGTGGTTCTGCCGGTGGTGCTCGCCTATATCGGGCTCGGCACGGATGCGTGGTGGCTGACGTGGCTGCGCTGGCCGCTGCTGCTCGTGGCGGTGCTGCTCGGCCTCGCCCTGCTCTACCGCTACGGCCCCAGCCGGGACGCGCCGCGCTGGCGCTGGGTCACGCCGGGGGGCGCGCTCGCGGCCGTGCTCTGGCTCGCCGCCTCGCTGCTGTTCTCCTGGTACGTCGCCCATTTCGGCAGCTACAACAAGACTTACGGCTCGCTCGGCGCGGCCATCGGCTTCATGACCTGGATCTGGCTCTCGACCATGATCGTGCTGGCCGGCGCCCAGCTGAACGCCGAGATGGAGCATCAGACCGCCGAGGACACCACGGTCGGCGCGCCGCAGCCGCTCGGGACCCGCCGGGCGCGCATGGCCGATACGGTGGGAGCCGCCGCGGAATAGCGCGGCCGGTACGGAGCAGGTCACGCACCAGCACAACTGCGACAGCCGCAAGCAATGGCGGGTCTGGCTCCCGGACCGGGCGAGGATTCGCACCGTCTCGAACCCGGCGTGAAGGTCCCGCTTGGCAAACTAACACAGGTTGGCGCGCGTTTCCCCGGTCCGGGCACAAGCGAGGCAAGAACATCCGGGCTTCGCTCTCCGGAAAACCGTTGACCTTCTGCCGATTGAAATATCCGTGCCTGACAACTTGATCGATATCTTCGACAGCACCGTCGCCTGCACCGGCCCGGCCGCGATGCCGTGGATGGCCTCCAGGCCAGCGGCATGAGGCCGGTTCGCGCCCGCCCCGCAGGCATCGCCGCGATCTGACCGGAGGCGGGCGTGGAGAATCCCTTCGTCCGGAAGATGGAGCGGCATGTCCGCCTCGCGCCCGAGGACCGCGCGATCCTGGACGGCCTCGCGCGCCAGCACATCCGCCACGTCGCGGGCCGCCAGGACATCGAGGGGCCGCACACCGAACCGTATCACACGCATCTCATCCTCGACGGCTGGGCCTGCCGCTACAAGCAGTTCCCGGACGGACGGCGGGCGATCGTCGCCCTGCTCCTGCCGGGCGACCTGTGCGACCCCTTCGCGTTCCGCCGCGGGCGCATGGATCACGCCATCGGGGCGCTGACCCCCGTCACGGTCGCGCGGATCACCCCCGATCAGATCGGCGACGCGGTCCGCGGCCGGCCCGCCATCGAGGAGGGCCTGTGTCGGGAGATGCTCGCCACCACGGCGATCCACCGCGAATGGATCGCCAGCGTCGGGCGCCGCTCGGCGATCGAGCGGCTGGCGCACCTGTTCTGCGAGCTGCACCTGCGCCTCACCTGGGCGGGCCTGGCGGACGGGACCACGCTGCCGATGCCGGTGACGCAGCCGGACCTCGCCGACGCCCTCGGCCAGACGAGCGTGCACATCAACCGCACCCTCAAGGAGCTGCGCAGCAGCGGCCTCGTCATCCTCCGCAGCCGGCGCCTGACGATCCGCGACCTCGACGGCCTGCGGGAGCGGGGGCTGTTCGACCCGGCCTACCTGCAGCCCGCGTGAGCGGACGGGCGATACGCCGCGGCACGGGTCGTCCCTGAATCCCCCGGCGAACCTTGCCTTGGGGCCGATGCGGCCGATCTGAGCGGGATCGCGTGATCCGCGGCGGGCCGACCGGCAGACGATGCATATCCACCTCGACGCCCTCGGCGGCGTAGCCGGCGACATGTTCGCCGCCGCGCTGCTGGACGCCTTTCCCGAGCATCGTGAGGGCGTGGGCGCCAGCATCCGGGCGGTCGATGCCCGCCTCGCCTGCGCGCTGCAGCCGCACAATGACGGCATCCTGCGCGGGGCGCGTTTTGTCGTTTCCGGACCCGGGGACGAGCCCGAACACCGGGCGGGTCACCGGCACGATCACCATCACCACCATCATGACCACGATCATGACCATGCGCACGACCACATGCAGGCCCACGGGCCCGGCCACGGCCACCGGCCCTGGTCGGAGATCCGCGCCGCGCTGACGCAAGCGGATCTCGCGCCGGCGGTCCGGGCGCACGCGCTCGGCATTTTCGGGCACCTCGCTGATGCCGAGGCCCGGGTCCACGGCCTCTTGGTCGAGGCGGTGGCGTTCCACGAGGTCGGGGCCTTCGACTCGATCGCCGACATCGTGGCGGCCGCCCACCTGATCGCCGCGCTGGAGGCGCGGAGCTGGAGCGTCTCGGCCCTGCCGCTCGGCTCCGGCCGGGTGCGGACCCAGCACGGCCCCCTCCCCGTCCCGGCCCCCGCCACGACGCTGCTGCTCGACGGTTTCGCCACCCTCGACGACGGGATCCCCGGCGAGCGCGTCACCCCCACGGGAGCCGCGATCCTGCGCCATCTCTGCGGCGGCGATCCCGGGCGGGGCCGGCCCCGGGGCATCCTCGGGCGCACCGGCATCGGCTTCGGCACGAAGGCGCTGCCGGGCCTGAGCAACTGCCTGCGCGCCCTGGTGCTGGAGGAGGGCGCCGCGTCCCGCCTGGGCCGGCGGGAACTCGCGGTGATCGCCTTCGAGATCGACGACCAGTCCGGCGAGGATCTCGCCCTGGGCCTCGACCGGCTGCGCGCCGAGTCCGGGATCCTCGACGTCGTGCAGGCGCCGGTCCTCGGCAAGAAGGGCCGGATGATGGCCCATATCCAGGTCCTGGTGCGGCCGGACAGCCTGGAGGCGGCGATCGCGGCCTGCTTCCGGGAGACCACCACGATCGGCCTGCGTTACCACCGTGTGGCGGGCGCGGTGCTCGACCGCGAATCCCGCACGGTGGAGCAGGCCGGCCGGAACGTCCGGGTGAAGGTGGTCGACCGGCCGGGCGGGCGCACCGCCAAGGCCGAGGCCGACGACGCCCGCGACCATGCAGGCCACGCCGCGCGGGCCGCCCTGCGCCGCGAGGCCGAGCGGCGCGCGCTGGACCAGCAGCCGGAGGAGGAGCGGTGACGCGCCAAAAAAATCTCGAAACGGTCCTCGCCGGGCTCGGGCCCGTCGCGGTGGCGGTGAGCGGCGGGGTCGACAGCCTGACGCTCGCCACCCTCGCCCACCGGCTGGCGCCGGGGGCGGCCCTGATGGTGCACGCGGTCTCGCCGGCCGTGCCCGGAGAGGCGACCGCGCGCGTCCGGGCCGAGGCCGCCCGCGAGGGCTGGGACCTGCGGGTGATCGAGGCCGGCGAGTTCGCCGACCCGGCCTACCGGGCGAACCCGGTCAACCGCTGCTTCTTCTGCAAGACCAATCTCTACGGCGCGGTCCGGCAGGTGACCGATCGGCAGATCCTGTCGGGCGCCAACCGCGACGACCTCGGCGAGTACCGCCCCGGCCTCGACGCCGCCCGGGAGCACGGCGTGCGCCACCCCTACGTGGAGGCCGGGTTCGACAAGGCGGCGGTCCGGGCGCTCGCCCGCGGCCTCGGCCTCGGCGCGGTGGCGGAGCTGCCGGCGGCGCCCTGCCTGTCGAGCCGGGTCGAGACCGGCATCGCGATCGAGCCGGAGATTTTGAGCTTCATCCATTCCGTCGAGCAGCTGGTCGGCGGGGCGCTCGATGCGGGCAGCGGTGCTGGAGCGCTCTCCGCCGACGTGGAGACCGGTTCGGCGCAAGAGAGCGCGTCAAAACAAAGGCTTAGAGCCGTGCCCGGTGGCAACGCGGTCGGGCACGGTTCTAAGCGGGCGGTCCGCTGCCGGGTGCGCGCCGAGGGGGTGGTGGTGGAACTCGATCCCGGGAGCCTCGCGGCCCTCGACGCGGAGAGCCGCGCCGAGCTGGGCGCCGGCATCCGGGCGATCGCACCGCCGCGTCTCGCCGGCCTCGTCCGCTTCGCCCCCTATCGGGTCGGCAGCGCCTTCCTGGTGCAGCAGGGAGAGGCCCGGGCATGAGCGTCGCGGAGGAATTCACCCTCGATTTCGCCCGGTCCGAGCGGATCGGCCTGGAGGAGGCGATCTTCTGCGCCGGCAAGAGCCCGGAGCAGATCGACGCGATCCTGGAGGCCGCGCGCGCGCGCGGCGCCTCGCTCCTGCTCACCCGCCTCGATCCGGAGAAGCGCGACCGGCTCAGGGAGGCGGCGCGGCTCGACTATTGCCCGGTCTCGCGCACCGCCGTGTTCGGCGAGGCGCCCCGCGTCACGGGTCCGGCCCGGATCGCCGTGGTGGCGGCCGGCACCTCGGACGTGCCTGTCGCCCGCGAGGCCCTGCGGGTGCTCGCCTATGGCGGCCGGGCGGCCTCGCTCTTCGCCGATGTCGGCGTCGCCGGCCTGTGGCGGCTGACCACGCGGATCGAGGAAATCCGGGCGCATCCGGTGGTGATCGTCGCCGCCGGCATGGATGCGGCTTTGCCGAGCGTCGTCGGCGGCCTCGTGGCCGGGGCGGTGATCGCGGTCCCGACCTCCGTGGGCTACGGCGTCGCGGCGGGCGGCCGGGCGGCGCTCGAGGCGGTGCTGGCGAGCTGCGCCCCCGGCATCACGGTGGTCAACATCGACAACGGCTACGGCGCCGCCTGCGCCGCCCTGCGCCTGCTCCACGCGGCAGGACGCCTCGCCGAGGAGCGCGAACGATGACCCCGCCCGACGCATTACCTCCCCTCACCTCGACATTCTCGAACGGAGACAGCCGATGGAACGCCGCAGCTTCCTACAGGGCGCCGTGCTCGGCGCCGGACTTTCCGGCGCGAGCTTGGCTGGCACCGGCAGCGCAGGTGCGGCCGTGAACGCCCCCGTCACCGCCGGCCCCTTGCCGAACACCCGCCCGCAGGACCCGGCGGACCTGCCCTTCATCACCGATCCCGGCGAGCGCCGGGGCGAGATGCTCTACCGGTCGTTCGGGAAGACGTCGGAAAAGATCTCGGCGATCGGGATGGGCGGGTTCCACCTCGGCAAGAGCGCGGTGACGGACGACGAGGCGACGCGGCTGATCCATGCCGGGATCGACCGCGGCATCACCTTCATGGACAATTGCTGGGACTACAACGACGGGCGCTCCGAGTTGCGCATGGGCGCGGCCCTGGCCCAGGGCGGCTACCGCGACAAGGTCTTCCTGATGTCCAAGATGGACGGGCGGACCAAGGAGGAGGCGATCAAGCAGATCGACCAGTCGCTCCTGCGCCTGCGCACCGACCGGATCGATCTCGTCCAGCACCACGAGATCCTGCGCTACGACGATCCCGACCGGGTCTTCGCCGAGGGCGGCGCCATGGAGGGGTTTTTGGAGGCCAAGAAGGCCGGCAAGCTGCGCTATATCGGCTTCACCGGCCACAAGGACCCGCGCATCCACCTGCAGATGCTGGAGGTGGCGGCCGAGCGCGGCTTCCACTTCGATTCCGTGCAGATGCCCGTCAACGTGATGGACGCGCATTTCCGCTCGTTCAGCCACCTCGTGCTGCCGTATCTCGTGCAGAACGGCATCGCGCCGCTCGCCATGAAGACGTTCGGCGATGGGGTGATCCTGAAGGCAGACGCGCCGATCAAGCCGATCGAGTACCTGCACTTCTCGCTGAACCTGCCGGTCTCCGTGGTGATCACCGGCATCCAGAACCAGCGCGACCTCGACCAGGCCTTCGAGGCGGTGAAGACCTTCAAGCCGATGGACAAAGCGACGGTGGCCGAGCTGCTGTCACGGTCGAAGCCCTACGCGCTGGAGGGCAAGTACGAGCTGTTCAAGACGAGCGCGACCTTCGACGGCACCGCCAAGAATGCGGCGTGGCTGGGGGATGACGTGCAGGGGGTGAAGAAGCTCGCGCCGACGATGGAGTAGGCGCGCCCGTCCCGGATCGCGCTCCCGAAGCGGAGGACGGGCCACCGTAGAGGCTCAGCCATCCCGCCGCACGTTGTCCCAACCCTGACCGCGTGCAGCCGCGTTGCGTTCGACCCGCAGCGCGGTATTGTCTGACAAATAAGAACGTCAGACCGGGGGGAATCGCATGCGCAGGCTGATGCTGGCGGGGGTGGGACTTGTCGGGCTCCTGGCGGGAGCCGGCGCGCAGGAGGTGCCGCAGGTCCAGCCGGTTCAGGTCGATGCATCCCGGCCCGATTGGGAGAATCCGGCCGTCAACGCCATCGGCAAGGAGCCCGCGCGGGCCACGGGGTTCCCGTTCGAGACGCGGGCCAAGGCCCTGGCCGGCGAGCGTACGGCCTCGGCGCGGTTCCTGTCGCTGAACGGGACGTGGCGGTTCACGCTGTCGCCCGACGCCGACAGGCTGCCGGCGGGATTCGAGCAGCCCGGCTACGACGTGTCGGCGTGGAAGACCATCAAGGTCCCCGCCGACTGGCAGGCCGAGGGGTTCGATCAGCCGCGCTACAACAACATCACCTATCCGTTCCCCGCCAACCGTCCGCTGATCCCGCACGCGACCAACCCGGTCGGCTCGTACCGGCGCGACGTTGAGGTGCCGGCCGGCTGGACCGGCAGCGACGTGATCCTGCATATCGGCGCCGCCGGCTCGGCCTATTACGTCTGGGTCAACGGCCAGAAAGTCGGCTATTCGGAAGATTCGAAGCTGCCGAGCGAGTTCGACGTCACCCGCTTCGTCAAGCCAGGCACCAACACCGTCGCGATCCAGGTCTTCCGTTGGTCCGACGGCAGCTACCTGGAGGATCAGGATTTCTGGCGCGTCTCGGGCATCGAGCGCGAGGTGTTCCTGATGGCCGCGCCCCGGACCCGGATCCGCGACGTCTTCGTCCATGCCGGGCTGGACGAGGCGTATCGCGACGGCCGGCTGGCGGTCGATCTGGCGGTCACCCCCGGGGCGGCGGCGAGCGCCCGCTACGTGCTGCTGGACGGCGAGCGGGTCGTGGGCGAGGGCCGCGCCACCGTCGCGGCGGGCGATGCGGCGCGTGCGGTGACGCTCTCCGGCACCGTGCCGGGCGTGAAGGCGTGGACCGCCGAGACGCCCAACCTCTACGGGCTCCTGATCGAACTCTACGATGCCGCCGACGCGCTCATCCAGTCGACCCATCTGCCCATCGGGTTCCGGACGGTCGAGATCCGGAACGGCCTCGTCTCCGTCAACGGCAAGCCGATCACGATCCGTGGCGTCAACCGGCACGAGCACGACCCGGAGACCTTCCACGTGGTCGGCCGCGCCGCGATGGAGCGCGACATCGAGCTGATGAAGCGCAACAACATCAACGCGATCCGGACCTCGCACTATCCCAACGACCCGTATCTCTATGCGCTCGCGGACCGGTACGGCCTCTACGTCATGGACGAGGCCAATATCGAGAGCCACGCGTATATGGACTACGCGAACAAGCATCCCGACGAGCGCGGCCGGCTCCAGCTCGGCTTCGATCCCGCCTGGAAGGACGCGCATGTCAGCCGCGTCGTCAACATGATCGAGCGCGACAAGAACCACCCGTCGGTGATCGCGTGGTCCCTGGGCAACGAGGCCGGGATCGGCCCGAACTTCGCGGCCGCGGCCGCCGCCGCCAAGGCCCGCGACCCCGGCCGGCTGGTGAGCTATCTCGGCTGGGGGACCTGGGACGACATCCACGACCACCGGCCCAACTGGTACGCCGACTTCTACGCGCCGATGTACGATCCGGCGGTGAAGATGGCGGATTACGCGCGGAACTGGGCGTTCAAGCAGCCGATGATCCAGTGCGAGTACGCCCACATGATGGGCCAGTCGGGCGGCGACCTGAAGGAATACTGGGACACGATCTACGCGCATCCCGACCGGCTCCAGGGTGCCTTCGCCTGGGATTGGATCGACCAGTCGATGTACCGCTATGCCAAGGACGGCCGGCGCTACTGGGGCGACGGCGGCGAGTACGGGCCCAATCCGGGCGGCGAGATCGAGTTCGGCGACGGCCTGCTCCAGTCCGACCGGACCCCGAACCCGCAGCTCTACGAATTGCGCAAGGTCTACGCCCCGGTGCAGTTCGACGGGTTCGACCCGGCGACCGGGCGGCTGACGGTCCGCAACCGCCACGATTTCCGCGACCTATCGGGCTTCGCCCTCGACTGGGTGCTGGAGGAGGACGGGGTACCCGTGGCGCGCGGCGCGCTGCCGCCGCTCGCCACCCCGGCGCGCGGCGCGGACACGATCACCCTGCCGCTCGCCGCCCGGGCGCGCCGGCCGGGATCGGAGTCTTTCGTGACCGTCAACGTCCGCGCCGAGGCGGGGGCGGTCCCGCTCGTGCCCGCCGGGACCCTGGTCGGGTTCGAGCAGTTCGCGCTTCAGCCCGGGCGGCCGCCGGAGCCGGCGCCGGCCGGCGCGGTGACCCTGACCGAGGCGGACGGGGCCGTCACCCTGGCGGCCGGCGACGCAACGCTGTCGATCGACCACGCCACCGGGCTGATCGGGCGCTACACCCAGGCCGGGCGCCCCCTCGCGACCGGCGGGGCGCCGCATTTCTGGCGCGCGGTCACCGACAACGACATCGGCATCGGCGTCGACCGGGAACTCGCCGTCTGGAAGACGCTGAGCGAGACCCGCCGCGTCATCGCCCTGCGCAGCCGGCGCACCGATGCGGGCGCCGAGGTGAGCGTGGACTTCGTTCTGGGCGACGGCGCCGCGACCTTCTCCACCACCTACGCCATGGCGGGCGACGGCAGCGTCGCGATCTCGGGCCAGCTCACCCCAGTGAAGGCGGACCTGCCGCCGCCGTTCCGCGTCGGGCTCGCCTTCGCGCTGCCGACCGACATCGTCACGGTCGAATGGTACGGGCGCGGGCCGCACGAGAGCTACGTGGATCGCAAGACCTCGGCGCCGGTCGGGCTGTGGCGCGGGGTGATCGCCGAGCAGAACCACGACTTCATCCGCCCGCAGGAGACCGGCAACAAGGTCGACGTGCGGTGGATGGAGCTGTCCGGCGGCGGCCGGGGACTGCGGATCGCGGGCGAGCGGCCGCTGATGATGAACGCGCTGGCCTTCCCCTACGCCGACCTCGACCGGCACCCGCCCGGGACCTGGAAATCGACCGACATCGTGCCCCACGACCACGGCACGCTGCTGGTCGATGCGGTGCAATGGGGTGTCGGCGGCGACACTCAGTGGAGCGCCTTCGGCAAGCCCCTGCCCCAGTACCGCACGCGGGCGGAGCCGACCCGCGTCGCCGTCCGGCTGACTCCGTTCACGAGCGACGGCACGACCCCCGACAAGGCCCGCCCGGCCAGCGCCACGGGCGCGGAGTGAGGCCGGTCGTGGGTGTCCAGAGGGCGCGGGCCTTTGGGCGGGGTGTCGGGATGGAGCCCCGATCGCAGGGCTCCGCCCTGCACCCGCGAAAGGTCTCGGACCTTTCGAAACCGGGACTTTTCAGGCCGGTCCCGCCCTCACACCACATCCTCCAGCCGGATCGGCAGGCTGCGGATGCGGCGGCCGGTGGCGTGGTGGATTGCGTTGGCGATGGCCGCGTTCACCCCGATGATCCCGAGCTCACCCAGGCCCTTCAGCCCCAGCGCGTCGACCTGATCGTCGGGATCGGGCACCAGCAGCGCCTCGACCTCCGGCGCGTCGGCCGCCGTGGGGACGAGGTACTCGGCGAGATCCGGGTTGCGGTAGGCGGCGCCGTCGACCACCGTCTCTTCGAGCAGCGCCGAGCCGAGGCCCCAGATCATCCCGCCCATGAGCTGGCTCTTCGCGGTCAGCGGGTTGAGGATCCGCCCTGCCGCGAAGGCGCCGGTCAGCCGCGCCACCCGGATCTCCCCGGTCTCGGCATGGACATGGACCTCCGCGAACTGCGCGCCGAACCCCCAGGACACGGCCTTGCCGCCCCCGCCGAGGGTGAGCCCGATATGGCCCTGCCGCAGGCCCGCGAGCGCCTTGTCTCGGTCGCCGCCTGCCGGCACGAAATCCGCGATCGTCTCGACGCCCTCGGGGCTGACGGCCTCAGCCAGTACGATTCCGGTCCCGTCCGGCGCGGCCAGCCGGCCGCCCGCGAGACGGAGCGAGCCCGGATCCCGGCCGGCGAGGCGTCCGCCCTGCCCGGTCGCGGCCTGCGCCAGGGTCTCGCGGATCTGCCGGCAGCCGAGCGACAGGGCGTTCATCAGGCTGGTGGTCGTGCTCGACCCGCCCGAAATGCCGGCCGGCGGCAGGTCCGTGTCGCCGAGCCGGACCGTCACGCGCTCCACCGGCACGCCGAGCCCGTCCGCCGCACCCAGGGCGAGCAGCGTGGTGATGCCGTTGCCGATCTCGTGGTGTGCGCACGAGACCTCCGCAGAGCCGTCCGGGCCGAGCCGGACCCGCATCGTCGCGGCAGCGATCTTCACCGGGCGCACCGAGGTCGCGCAGCCGAGGCCGACCAACCAGGGCCCGTCGCGCATCGCGCCTGAGCGCGGCACCCGGCGCGACCAGCCGAAGGCCTTGGCGCCCGCCTCGAAGCAGGCCATCAGCGGCCGGGTCGAGAACGGCTTTCCCGAGACCGGATCGAAAGCCGTGTCGTTGCGCCGGCGCAACTCGATCGGGTCCATGCCGAGGGCCACCGCCATCTCGTCGACGGCGCTCTCCAGGGCGAACAGGAACGGCACTTCGGGGGGCGCCCGCATCGGCCCGGGCGTGTTGCGGTCGACCCGCACGGCCCGCTCCTCGGTGCGGATGTTCGGGCAGGCGTAGAGGCTCGCCGTCACCTCCGCGCCCTCCATGACGAAGGGATCGAAGCGCGACGTCACGGTCTCGGCCTCGTGGACCAGGGCGGTGAAGCGGCCGGTCCGGTCGGCGCCGAGGCGGATGCGGTGGCGCGATTCCGGCCGGTAATTGGCGATGGTGAAGCATTGCCGCCGGCTCGGCACCAGGGAGACCGGCCGGCCGAGGCGCTTCGCCGCCAGCGCGACCAGCGCCGTGTGCTGCGACAGCGCGAATTTCGAGCCGAAATGGCCGCCGATCAGGCCCGCCACCACGCGCACCTGCGCGGGATCGAGGCCGAGCTGCGCCGCGAGCCCGTGCTGCACGGCGCCGACGTAGCGGGTCGGCTCGTGCACGGTGAGCCGGTCGCCGTCCCAGGCGGCCCGGGTGGTGAACAGCTCGATCGGGTTGTGGTGCTGGACCGGGGTCTCGTAGCGCGCCTCGACCCGGACGGCCGCATCCCGAAAACCCGCCCCGGCGTCGCCCCGTTCGATGTCCTCGTGATGGGCTTTCAGGTCGGCGAGGCGCAATGTCTCGGCGCCCGGCGCGTCGAAGCCGCCGGCGGCAGGCTCGGCCGCATAGGAGACCTTCACCGCACCGGCCGCCGCCTCGGCGGTCTCCTGGCTCTCGGCCACCACCAGGGCCACGATCTGGCCGGCATAGGCGATCGCGTCGGAATCCAGCGGCCGGTGCGAGCTGTTGGCGTAGCCGCCGGCCATCAGGTGCTTCACCGGGGCCACCGCGCCGGACAAATCCCGGTGGGTGAAGATGGCGAGCAGACCCGGCACGGCCTTCGCGGCGTCGAGGTCGAACCCGGTGATCCGGCCCCGGGCGATGGTGCTGGTCACCAGGGCGGCGTGGGCGGTGTTCGTCTCCGGGCCGACGAGGTCGGAACTGTAGCGGGCCCGGCCCGTGACCTTGTCGGGTCCCTCGACCCGGGTGTGGGGGCGGCCGAGATGGCCGTCGGTGTCCTGCGCGCCCGAATCCATGCCGCCCTCCGCGTCCGCGGCCGCCGGGCCGCCTGCAGGGAGGGAAGCGCCGCCAGGGCGGTTCGGCTCCCCCGGGGATGGGGCGACAGGATGCAGCGGCCGCGCTGATGGCTCACCAGCGCGGCCGGGATCAGCTCAGTTCAAAACCTTCCCGTCCGGGCCGACCTTGACCTCCTGCTCCTTGTCGGCGCCCGCCACCTTGATCTCGTACTGGACCGCCGAGCCGTCCTTCTCGACCTCGGCCTCGTAGGCCTTGCCGCCGCCGGCCTTCTGCTCGGCGATGGCGAGCGCGTCCTTCAGGGAGGTCTTGGCGTTCTGGAAGTCGGAGGCCTTCAGGCGGGTGAAGTAGCGCTCGAACGGCTGGTTCTCGGTCTTGTAGAGCGCGCCGGTATCGGCGTTGATGCCGTACTCGACGAGCTTGCCGCTCGGGTAGACGACCTTGACCGCGTAATGGGCCGGATCCTTGCTGCCGGCCTTCTCGAAGTCGGCGTCGATGGCGCGGCCGCCCTTCTCGTCGCCCTGCGCCTCGGCGGTGGTCAGCGCCTGGGCGAGGCCGACCTTGGCGATCTTGGCGACCTGCCACTCCTTCAGGTTGCTGTCGGCCTTGGAGGCCGGCTCGGCGGGGGTCGCGGTGGCGGTCTGGGCCAGCGCGAGGCTCGTGGAGAGCGCGAGCAGGCCGGCCGCGGCGGTGAGACGGGTGATCATGGCGGGTATCCCTTTCGCGGGTTCGTTCACGGGAGCGTGCAACGCCGGCTCCGCGAAACGGTTGCCCCGCGCGAGGAAGAAAAGCCGTCCGGCGCCCCGGATGGCGCTGGCGGCCGCTCCGCCTGTATGAGGGGGCGACCCACCCGACACGGAGCCGCCCATGACCGCGAACGAGCCCGAGCCGCTGGACGCGTTCACGCGCCTGCACGCCAAGCTCTCCGCCCTGGAGATCGTGCTGGGCGTCCTGATCGGGCGCCTGTCGGAGGAGAATCCCGAGATCCGCGAGGACGTGAAGCGCGACGTGGCGGCGATCCTGTCGGACATGCCGATCGACGGCCCGAGCGAGGAGATGATCGCCGCCGAGGTCCGCCGGGCCGCCGAGGTCCTGACCAGCGTGTCGATCGGCTAGCGCATCGGACCGGATCTGAGATCCGGTCCGATGCGCTAGGCCTTTGTTTTTGCACCATCTCTTCCCGAAAGCCGGTGTCCACCTTTCGGGATGATGCTCCATCCCGGTCCAGGGATCCCAAAGGGCAAGCCCTTTGGCGGGGTGTCGGGGCAGCGCCCCGGCGCTCGGGCTCGTTCGTCAGCGCGGCGGCATGCGCAAGGCCCCGTCGAGGCGGATCGTCTCGCCGTTGAGCATCGGGTTCTCGCAGATGTGCCGGACGAGGGCGGCGTATTCGGCCGGCTTACCGAGCCGCGGCGGGAACGGCACGCTCTGCCCGAGCCCATCCTGCACCTCCTGGGGCAGCCCCGCCATCATGGGCGTCTCGAAGATGCCGGGGGCGATCGTCACCACCCGGATGCCGTGCCGGGCGAGTTCCCGGGCGATCGGCAGGGTCATGGACACCACCCCGCCCTTCGAGGCCGCGTAAGCGGCCTGCCCGATCTGCCCGTCGAAGGCCGCGATCGAGGCGGTGTTGACGATCACGCCCCGGGCGCCCTGCCCGTCCGGCGCCTCCCGGGCGATCGCCTCGGCGGCGAGCCGGATCATGTTGAACGTGCCCACGAGGTTGACCGAGACCGCCCGGGCGAAGGTTTCGAGCCGGTGCGGCCCGTCGCGGCCGACCACCTTCTCCCCCGGCGCGATCCCGGCGCAGTTCACGAGCCCGTGCAGGTGCCCGAACGCGTCGAGCGCCGTCCGGACCGCCGCGGCGCCGTCGGCCTCGCTGGTGACGTCGGTCGCGGCGAAGCGCGCCGCCGCGCCGATCTCCGAAGCCACCCGGGCGCCGGCCTCCCGGGCGATGTCGGCCACCACCACACGGGCGCCCGCCGCCGCGAGGCCGCGCGCCGCCGCCTCCCCCAGCCCCGAGCCCGCTCCGGTGACGATGAAGACGCGATCCTGGATCATCCTGCCCTCCCCCGATTGGTCCGGGCCGCCGCGCCCGCGCCGCATCCGGCCCTGACGGACACGACGTAGCGCGCCCCGGCGCGCCCCGGAAGTCGCCGGCCCCGGGATCCGGACCGCCAGCGTGGCGGTTGACGTGTGAAAAATTCCCACATATGCATTTCTCCAGTCGTGGTGCTGTATTGGCTTCTGTGTCCATCTGTTTCCAGCGCCACGCAACAGGACAGCGAACTATTCCGGCCCGTGCCTCCGGTTGAGGATCGTCAACCCGGCGCGCCGCACCCGAAACCCTGCACCGCCCCGACCTTCCGGGCGGCCGATGCCTCACCCCTGCACAGGACGGCCCATGCGCGCACCCTGGCTCGAGACCGCCGCCCGCCGCTGGCGTCATGGCCGGCTCGTCGGACGTCACTGGGAGGCACGGTCTCCGGTGATTCGCGCGGCCCTGCGCGCCGCCACGCCGGACAGCGTGCTGCTGGCGGGCAATTCCCACGCGGAATACATCGGAACTCCGGATCTCGGCGGGCGGCCGAGCCTCAACATCGCGGTCGGCGGCAGCACCGCGGCCGATTGCGCCCGGCATCTCGCGGTCCTGCACGGCACGGTTCTGGACCGCGCCGACCGGCGGCTCCCGGTCCGCTGCGCGGCCGCCGTGCTGATCATCGGCACCAACGACATCATGGGCTGGCGCCGCCCGGAACAGGCCCGGAGCGCCGACCGGTTCGCCGCGGAGGTCCGGCGCATCCTGGGCTTCCTGGAGGCGTGGTCGGCGCAGGTCTTCGTCGCCGCGGTCCCGCCGGTGGGCGCCTGGGCGACCGGCCGGGACCCGGCCGCCGTCGCGGTCTTCTCGGACAGGCTCGCGGCGCTCTGTGCCGAGCGGGGCCACGCCTTCTTCGACCCGTTCGCTACCTTTCGCGCCGGCACCCGGGGGCTGGCCGGTTCGGGCCTCTACCGGGACGGCGTGCACATGGCCGATTACACCCGCCTGGCCGCCGAAATCGCCCGGCTCGCGGTGATCGATCCGACCCCGTCCGGGCCGCCCGCGATCCGCCCGGCCGCCCCGGATCCGGCGGCCCATCTCCGGGTCCTCCGTGCGGCCTGGGTCGGCCGCCCGTGAGGCACTTCGGCCGCCTGTCCGCGCTCCTCCGGATCCGGCCGGGGCACAACCGCTCCGGGCGACCCCGGCCGCTGCGCGTCTGGCCCGGGGAGGCGGTGCTGTGGCTCGCCGAGAACGGCGTCCACCGCCCCCGGGCGGCCCGGCACGCGCTGGCGGCGCTGGCGCGTCCCGGCGCCCGCGGCCCGTACGCCGCCCGCGCGGTGGGCGGCGGCGCGGTCGTGATCGGCCCGGTCAGCGCCCTGGCCCTGCGCGACGCGGAGGCCGCGATGCAGTTCGTCTTCCGGGTCACGCCCTGCGGGTACGGCGAGGAGCCCTTTTAGGACGGCCCGGACGGACAGCCCTGGCCGATCGCCGCCGCCAGGAACGCCAGCGCGGCGCGGATCCCCGGCGCGCGCTTCAGGTCCGGGTAGGTGGCGAGCCAGATCGCGCGGGTCGGCGGCGTCAGGCCGGTGGCCAGACGGACCAGCGCAGGGTCGCCGTCGCCCATGAAGCACGGCAGCACCGCGGCGCCGAGGCCGGCCCGGGCCGCCTCCTGCTGCCCGAACAGGTCGCTCGCCTGGAACACGATGGGGCGCCCGTCCAGCAGGCTCCGCAGCCATGCCTGCTGGACGACGTGGTCCAGCGCGGCATCGTACCCGATGAACGTCCAGTCTTCGGGCGGCCGCGCGGCCTGTTCCGGCGTCGCGTAGAGCGCGAAGCGCATCACGCCGATGCGCCGGATCACGAGGTCCGGATCCTCGGGGCGCGTCAGCCGCACGGCGATCTCCGCCTCCCCACGGTCGAGCGCCGCCATCCGCGACAGCCCCGACAGGACCAGCGTGATGCCCGGATGCGCTTGGCGGAACCGCGCCACCTGCGGCGCGATCAGCCGGGCCGCCACGGCGGGCGGGGCGCTGATCCGCACCGTGGCTTTCGCCGCATCCGCGTAGCCGCGGGCCCGGCGCGCGATGGCCTGCACGGTCCCGGCCATCTCGTCCGCCAGGGCGGCGACGGCGGCCCCCTCCCGGGTCAGGGTGGTGCGGCGCGGCAGCCGCTCGACCAGGGGCAGCGCCAGCGCCTGCTCCAGGGCCGCGACCCGCCGGCCGACGGTCACATGGTCGACCCCCAGCGCCCGCGCGGCCGCCGAGAGCGAGCCGGCCTGGGCCAGTACCGCGAAGTAGTGAATGTCCTGCCAGTCGAGCATCGGTGAATCTTCGCACGGGGGCCGTGACGACATTCGGGCTTACCGGACCCAAGAAAGTGCGGTCCTTTCGCCGGGCAGGAGGTGGACCATGACGATGGCAATCGCAATGCGCGGGCCCGGCGGCCCGGATGTTCTTCAACCGATCGCGATCGATGTGCCGGATCCCGGACCCGGCGAGATCCGCATCCGCCAATCGGTCGTCGGCGTGAACTTCGTCGACATCTACTACCGCACAGGCCTCTATCCGCTCGCCGCCGCGCCGGCCGTGCTGGGCTTCGAGGGGGCAGGGACGGTCGAGGCCGTGGGCCGGGACGTCACGGCCCTGAAACCCGGCGACCGTGTCGCCTATCACGGCCGGCCGATCGGCGCCTACGCGGAGGCTCGGATCCTGCCCGAGGGCCGCCTCGTGACGCTGCCCGACACCCTGTCCGACCGGGTCATGGGCGGCACGATGCTGCGCGGGCTGACCGCCCACATGCTGCTGCACGCGGTGTGCGCCGTCCGGCCCGGGGACTGGATCCTGGTCCACGCCGCCGCCGGGGGCCTGGGCCAGCTCGTCACCCGCTGGGCGAAGCGCCTCGGCGCGCGGGTGATCGGGACGGTCGGCACCGCCGATAAGCAGGCTCAGGCGGAGGCCGCAGGCGCCGACGCGGTGTTCCTGCGCGGGGCGGACGACTGGGTTGCGCGCACCCGCGCCCTGGCGGATGGGCGCGGCGTCCATCTCGCGATCGACGGCATCGGCGGCGGCCTGCTGACCCGGACCCTCGCGGCGGTGCGCCCGTTCGGGATCGTGGCGAGCATCGGGCAGGTCGCCGGGCCGATCCCGCCGGTGCGCATCGCGGATCTGAGTGCCTGCCCCTCGGTCGCCCTCGTGCGCCCGAGCGTCATCGCCTATGCCGACGGTCCGGACCGGTACCGCAGCGGCTGCGCCGACCTGATCGCCGCGCTGCAGGACGGCCTGATCAATCCGATCGGGGCCGAATACCCGCTCCGGGACGCGGCCCTGGCCCAGGCCGACCTGGAGGCGGGCCGGACGACGGGCAGCGTCATCCTCACCGTGTGAGGCAGCCGGGCGTCACGACGGGCTCGTGCACAGCAGGGTCGGCGCGCAGAGTGTCCGGAAGCCCGCCCGGGCGGCGAGCGCCTCCGGGGCGCCTCCGGCCGGGCCATGCGGGAACATCGGCGGGAACATCAGCAGGAACACCTGGGCCGCCCCGCGCGCCCGCGCCGCGCGCAGGGCCGCGACGGTCACGGCGGTGCCCAGGCCCCGGCGCTGCCGGTCGAACCGGGTGGCGACGTTGTACAGCCCGGCCATGTCGCCGCGCAGGTAGAGGCTCGCGCAGGCCGCCGGGCCGGCGGCGTCGCGCAGGACGAGGTGGAGCGGCACGAGGCCGGGCCGCGCCTTCGCCGCCCGCAGGGCCGGCAGGTAGGTGCGGCGCAGATGCGTCCGCACGGCCGGGGCGTCCGACAGGTTGGCGAAGACCCCCTCGAAATCCGCCCCCGGTGCGGGCGTGGCCTGCAGGGTGACCGCGCCGTCGGCCTGCGCCGGCACCGGCAGCGGCCGCGCCACCATCCAGCGGGCCGGGTGGAGGATCGCGGGCTCGAACAGGGCGCGCAGCAGGGCGACCTCCTCGTCATCCCGGGCCAGGAAGGCCGGCGCCCGGGCGCGTCCCAGGGCCGCCGCCCCCGCCCAGGCGAACTGGTCGGGCCGGCGCACCCCGTAGGCGAAGTTCAGCGCCGGGTCCGGGATGCTCCGCGACCAGACGTAGCCCGCGCCTCCGGGCCCATGCGCGACGCCGTCGATCAGGGAACCGGTGAGCGCCGCCACGTGGGCGTCGCGCAGGGCCTCGAAGCCGAGATCGCCGTCCCGCACGGTCAGGCGGCCGGGCCGCCGGGGGCCTGCGCCGGGCCATCGAGACGGCGACCGAGGCGCCCGAAAGACGCCCCGCGGTGCGGCGGCATCCCCACCCCCGGACCGATGGCCGGATCCGGCGCCGTCTTGTTCAGGTTTCGATTCCGGACTGCCAATCTCGCCCTCGGTGTGCTCGCGATCAGGCCGGGGCTATCACGCACGGGATCGGCACAACAATGGTTATCTTCCGGAATTATAACGGTTAAAATCTATAATTTGTTGTGACGCCGGAGCATAATTATCGACGATGCCGTGTTTTATACGCGCTCAGTCGGGCGAATGCTGATGTCGGGCGGTGAACCGGTATCATGCACGCCGATCCGCGGCGCGCCAGGATGCGGGCGGCCGTGTATGCTGGCCCCCACGATTCGGAGCGGGCGGCGCGTACGGACCCTCGGCCCGCGCGACAGGAGCACCAGTCCGGCGATGCCGTCCTTCGACACGCCCGTTTCGGTCGGTGCCTTCGCGCTGCTGGTCTTCGCCTTCGCGGTGAAGCAGCTCGGGGCGGATTTCCTGCTCCAGACCACCTGGATGGCGTATGGCAAGAACCGGGCCTCGGACTGGATCCTCCCGCTCTGCGCCCATACCGGCCTGCACGGGCTGGGCACGCTGCTGATCGTGCTGCCGGTCAAGCCGGCCCTGTGGTGGCTGGCTTTGGTGGATTTCGCGATTCACACGGTGATCGATCGCGGCAAGGGGCTGATCGGCCGGCGCACGCACTTCCCGCCGACCGACACCCGGTTCTGGTGGCTGATCGGCCTCGACCAGTTCCTCCACCAAGTGACCCATATCGGGCTGGCGGCGATCCTGGCGGTGGGCTGAACCGGGCGGGGTTTTTCGCGTGCACGCCGGATCGGCTTGGGTGTGGGGTGGCCGGCCGCAGCTGTTCCGGCCCGGACGATCCCGCGGCAGACCGGCACCGCGCCCCGGCAGGCCTGGGGAGATGTGCCGGCCGGCGGCCCGAACCGCCGGCGCAGCTAGATGTCGTTTCCAAGGAGGTTGTCCTTAGGGAGCCTGCTTGTGGGCGGTTGTCCACCGAGAGCCGAGTGAGGCCTGCGGCTGTTGTAGTCGCACAGCCACGGGGTCATGGCGGCGGTGCGTTC
>NZ_VUOK01000026.1 GCF_009806555.1 Methylobacterium sp. 2A
CCGGGTCCGGGGTTGCAGGCGTCGCAACCACAGCCTCGCTCGACACCCTCGGATGGACAACCTCCATAGCAATGACATCTAGAAGTCCTCGCCCGGCCAGTCGCCCGGACCGGGCTCGTAGCAGGTATAGCCGATCAGGCAGTTCGGGTTGTCGCGGGTCGGGCGGAAGGCGCGCTTGGCGATCTCGGTCGGCTCGCAGAACGACCGGTCACGCACGAACCGGTCGTAGGTCAGGCCGCCCGTGCCCAGGACGAGGGCGCCCCGCGCCTGGATCAGCCGCATCGTCTGCTGACAGGTCATCGCCGTGCTGGAGGGCCGCGGCTGCGCCCCGACAGGCGTCGCGGCGAGGACGAGCGCCGCAGCAATCCGGGTCACCATGGCGTTCCTCGATCTTCCGCGAGCCGTCCGCCAGCCTTCCGGCGCGGACCTGACGACAACCCGCGCCCCCGCGGTTTTGTCCCCGGCCCTCCGCGCCGGCGCGCTTCGATCACTCCTCGAAGGACTCGACGTAGACGGTTCCGGCCTCCTGGCGTCGCGCCGCCTCCTCGATGCGGGCGAGTTGCGCCTGGGCCCGCCCGCACGGGAAGCCGAAGCGGGCGCGCACGCGCTCGCTGGCGATGCCGAGGGCGAGGCGGCTCAGGCTCACGAATTCATCGACCGGGTAGTCCTGCCCGACCGCGAGGTGATCCTTGATGACGAGGGAGGGCGAGTAGCAGGCCTCGCGGGACCCGTCCGGCCAGCGGATGTGGAAACGCATCTCAGGCATCGGTGGACATCCGCGTGATGTTCCAGGCCGCGGCCCCGGTCGCCGGCGGCGCGACCGGCCCGGGATCCTGCCGGAGTGCCGCATAGGACGGCAGGTGCCGCGCCGCGCAGGCCGCCCAGATATGGGCCCGGGCCACCTCGAGCCCCGCATTGCGCAGGCGCGCGCGCCGGGCCGGCTGCAAACTCTCCCGCATCGTTGCCGCGAGGGCGTCGACATCCTCCGGACCCGTCCAGAGAGCCTCGCTCTGGGCCAAGTACTCGGTGAAAGGCGGCCGGCTGGAAACGATCACCGGCGTGCCGCAGGCCATGGCTTCCAGGACACCGTGACCGTAGCCCTCGGAGAGGGATGGGGAGACGAACGTATCGGAGAGCCGGTAAAGCGCCGGCATGTCGGCTTGGGCGACCGGCCCGGTGCGGATCACCGACTTTCCCGGTCCGACCGACAGGCCCGCCCGCTCCAGCGCGGCGCAACAGAGAGCCTCGTACCCGCTCGGCTCGACGGGCCAAGCCTCGCCGGCCACGACGAGTTGCGCGGCCGGGACACGTCGGTGCAGCGCCGCGAAGGCCTCGATGATCGCCAGGACGTTCTTGCGCGCCGCGAAACCGCCGACGCTCAGGAAGACCGGTCCGGGTCCGAGGCCGAGGCGCCCGCGCAGGGCCGCGTCGCCGGGCCCCGGGTCGGGTCCGAACACCGCTCCGTCGACGCCGCTGCCGATCACCTCGGCCTGCGCACCGTACTCGGCCGCCAGCGTCGCCGCCCAGGTCTGGCTGAGACAGAGCAGCCGCCCGGCATCGACGATCGCCCGGTCCTGCCACCGGGCGAGCTGCGGATCCGCGAAGACCTCGGTGCGATGGACCGTGCGCACGAATCCGGCGATGAGTCGGCGGCGTGTCAGCGTCGCCAGGGCGTTGCCGCTGATGCCGCACTGCGCATGGAAAACGTCGAAATCGCAGGCCGCGGGCGTCGAGAAATGCGCCAGGTAATCGGAGATCCGGGCACCGATCAGCGCCGCCCCGGCGCCATGAACCGGTTTGGCGGCAACGGAGACCACGGGGCAGGCGGCATCGCGAAAAAATCCGCGGCCCGTCGGATCGGGGGCGTGAACGACGGCCTCGTGGCCGAGCGCGCACAGGGCTTCGCCGAGGGCCAGGGCATGGCTCCCCGTTCCGCGGGCATCGGTCGAGGGTGTGAGGATCGCGATGCGCACGCTGTCGACCCTGGGGCGGCGCAACACGGTTTGCGGCCGGTCCGGACGCCACGCCCGGAGATCCGACTCCAGTCCCCGCCGCCCTCTCGGAGACCTGTCGGGAGCCCCACGCATCGTCCGTGCCGCGGGCCGTTTGACCGTCCTGATTCGGCGCACCGGTACGGCGCCTCATCTCCAGAGGTAAATTTTGTGTTACGAATTCATCTCGGTTTAACGCTGTGCGCCGAACGGGCCTTTTCAATTCCCTGTGTCAGATTGTATCTGTCGCCCGCGAGTGCCGGAGCTGTCGGTCCCGTGTCCAAATCAGCAAACGCGAAGTCCTCGATCACCCGGGTTGCTCCGCGACCGGTCGGCGGGATGCTGCGCCGTCTCGGTGTACTGTGCGGCCTCCTGGTGCTGCCCACGGCGGTCCTGGCCTATGCTGACCTGTTGCCGGAATCGCTCGATCTGCTCGGGATCGATCTGCGCGAGAGCCCGGATCTTCCGCATGTCGCCCGCCAGATCGCCATCGGTGCTCCGTTGAAGATCGTGGCGTTCGGTTCCTCGTCGACCGAGGGCATCGGCGCATCGAGCCCCGCGAACGCCTATCCCGCCCGTCTTCAGATCGACCTGCGCAAGAAGCTGCGCGGGATGGACGTGGCGGTGATCAACCGCGGCATCGGCGGCGAGCATGTCGACGATATGCTGGCGCGCCTGGACCGCGACGTGATCAAGGCCGAGCCGCAGCTCGTCATCTGGCAGACCGGCAGCAACGATCCGTTGCGCGGCGTCACGGTCGCGCATTTCCGCGAGGTCACGGTGGCGGCGATCCGCCGGATCCGTGAGGCGGGCATCGACGTGGTGCTGATGGAACCGCAATGGTGCCCGAAGCTCGAAGCCACGCCGGGCGCGTCACGGTTTCTCGAAGCCGTGCGCGGCATCGGGGAGGAGTTGGACGTGCCGGTGATTCGCCGCGCCGACCTGATGCACGGCTGGGTGCGGGAGGGGAAGCTCACGGCCAAGCAGCTCTTCGCCTCCGACGGCCTGCACATGGCCGATGGCGGCTACGCCCTGCTGGCCGAGGCTGCGGCCCGCTCGATCCTGGAGGATGCGGGATCGGTCCAGACCCCCGAGGCGGTCGCCGAGTGAGAGGCGCCGCGTGAGAGGCGCCGCGTAGCGCGCACGAAGCGGCCCGGAATCCCAGGCGGGCCGTGACGATCCGGCTGGACGTAGCCGGCGGCGTCCCCCATCTCGACGCGATCGAGAGCGGAGCCGAGCCTTGAGCCAAGACGCATTCAGGTACGACGGATTCAGGTACGACGACCGGGGCTCCGTGCCCCAGATGCACGCCACGACCATTCTGATGGTCCGCAAGGGCGGCCGCGTGGTGCTGGGCGGTGACGGGCAGGTCAGCCTCGGCCAGACCATCGTCAAGGGCAACGCCCGCAAGGTTCGGCGCCTCGCCAAGGGGGCCGTGATCGGCGGTTTCGCGGGTGCCACGGCCGATGCCTTCACCCTGTTCGAGCGGCTCGAAGCCAAGCTGGAACAATATCCCGGGCAACTCACCCGCGCCTGCGTGGAACTCACGAAGGATTGGCGGACCGACCGGTACCTGCGTCGGCTCGAAGCCATGATGCTGGTGGCCGATCGCGACGTGAGCCTGCTCCTGTCGGGCTCGGGCGACGTGCTGGAGCCGGAGAGCGGCGTGATGGCGATCGGCTCCGGCGGCAACTACGCGTTGGCGGCGGCCCGGGCCTTGGAGGACGGGGAGTTGGACGCGGAGGCGATCGTGCGCCGGGCCATGGCGATCGCCGCCGAGATCTGCGTCTATACGAACGGCAATCTGGTCATCGAAGCGCTTGATGGCACCTGATTGCTGGACTCCAGCGGCCCCTTCTGTACTCAGGCCCCCGAATACAGCCGATATCGACCTGAACTGCGCCGTCGGTTAACGGCCTCTTGAGAAATCGGCGATATTTTGCATCCAACTGAGCCCGAGGGGTTGGAGCACAATGAAGATCGGCGGGAAACTCCTGGCCTTTGTCGGCGCCTGCAGCCTGACGACGCTTGTGGTCGCGGGTGTCAGCGTGGCGACGCTGCAAAGCTTCGAGACAGCCCTCTCGAATGTCGAGAGTGCCTCGGTCCGCGCGCTCGACGCTGCGAATTTCAACCGGCTCGCCGCCGAGGTGACGATGGATTCCCGGGGGGTCTACGCCTCCGCCGATCGCGCCGAGGCTGCGAGATACGCCGCCGGCATCCGGAAGGGCCTGGGTGAAATGGCGGCCCTGCGGGCCGATTGGGCGCTGCGGCTGACCGAATCCGAGCGCCCGCTCTTCGACACGATGAGCCGTAACTTCGAAGCCTTCCGCACCCTCCGGACCGACCTCGCCGAGGCCGGTGAGACCGTGAGCCCGCGCGCCGCCGCGGATCTGGGCTTCAACGAGGCCAATCAGAGCAATCGCCGGGCCTTCCAGGCGAGCATCAATGCGCTGGTCGGCCAGGGGCGCACCGAGATGACGGCCATCAAGGGCGACACCCACGCCCTGTTCCAGGCGCGGACGCTGCTGCTCCTGGGCCTCGCCCTGGCCGGTACGCTGATCTGCTGCGTCGTGGGTCTGCTGATCGGACAGCGCCAGATCGCCCGGCCGCTGCGCGCGGTCGCGGAGGCGATCGCGCGCCTGTCGCACGGCGATCATGCACTCCCGTCCGTGAAACCGAGCCGCGACGAGATCGGCGCGATCTGGACCAGCACGCAGATTCTCAACGAGACGTTGCTGAAGGCCGAGGCGCTGCGCAGCGAGCACCAACGCAAGGACGTCGATTCGGCGGCGCGCAAGCGCGCCGAGATGACCGATCTCGCGGATCAGTTCCAGGGCAACATCGGCAGCTTGGTCAACCACTTGGCCGGTGCTGCGACCGGACTGGAGCGGGCCGCAGCCACGATGGCCGGCAATGCCGAGCGGACCGGGGCTCAGTCGCAGGCCGTGACGCGTGCCGCCGAGACCACGTCGCACAACGTCGAGGCGGTGGCGGCCGCCACAGAGGAACTCGCCGCCACCGCGCGCGAGATCGGCGTCCAGGTCTCCCAGACCTCCAGCGCCGCCGAGAGCGCCGTCGAGGCGACCCGGCGGACGCGCACCAGCGTCCAGGCCCTCGCCCGCAGCGCCGACGGGATCGGGCAGGTCGTCTCGCTCATCTCGACCATCGCGGGGCAGACCAACCTGCTTGCGCTGAACGCTACGATCGAGGCGGCGCGCGCCGGCGAGGCAGGCCGCGGCTTCGCGGTGGTGGCCACCGAGGTGAAGGATCTGGCGACCCAGACCGCCAAGGCCACCGAGGAGATCGGCGGCCAGATCGCCGCCATGCGCGCCGCGACGCACGAGGCGGTGGCGGCCATCGAGGAGATCGGCGGCACGATCGAGCAGGTCCACGGCATCGCCCTCGGCGTGGCGGCGGCGGTCGAGGAGCAGCAGGTCGCGACGCAGGAGATTGCCCGCAGCGTCGCCGAGGCGGCGAGCGGCACGCGGTCCGTCACCGAGACGATGGCCCTGGTGCTCGGCGCCGCGCAGGAGACCGGCCTCAGCGCCGCGCAGGTCCTTGAGGCTGCGGCCGACATCGCCCGGCGCTCGAACGGGCTCGGCGGAGAGGTTGCGGGCTTCGTCACGCAGGTGCGGGCGGCCTGAGCCCGGCCGCAAGCCCGATGTTGCGTTGCAGCGCGGAGCGCCGTAGGAACACGGCATTCGCAAGGACCCGGTGAAAGCCCGGGTGGCTCTTCCGGCCGCCGATCCGCCGGACCACGCATCCGAGTCGTCCTGATCGTCCGCCCGAGCTGCGGACGTGCGCCTCGTGCGGATTTTTACCCCATGCTACGCAGCCTGTCCGGACCCACGGGCCTTCGCGGCCAATGGTTCTCCAACCTTCGCGGCGACAGCCTCTCGGGCGTCGTCGTGGCCCTCGCCCTCATCCCGGAAGCCATCGGTTTCTCGGTGATCGCCGGGGTCGATCCCAAGGTCGGCCTCTACGCCTCCGTGGTCATCGCCTGCACCATCGCGTTCGCGGGCGGGCGCCCCGCGATGATCTCGGCCGCGACCGCCGCCACCGCAGTGGTGATGGTCGATCTCGTGCGCGAGCACGGGGTGCAGTACCTCTTCGCCGCCACCATCCTGATGGGCCTGTTCCAGATCCTGGCCGGCCTGCTCCGCCTCGGCCGGCTGATGCGGTTCGTCTCGCAATCGGTGATGACCGGCTTCGTCAACGCGCTCGCGATCCTGATCTTCCTGGCCCAGCTTCCGGAACTCACCGGAGTGACGCCGGCGACCTACGGGCTGATCGCGCTCGGGCTCGTGATCATCTACGGATTCCCCCGGATCACCCGGGCCGTACCGTCACCCCTGGTGGCGATCGCGGTGCTCACCGCGGTCACGGCGTTCTTCCATCTCGACGTGCGCACGGTCGCGCATCTCGGTGCCCTGCCGTCGTCGCTGCCGAGCTTCGCGCTGCCGGATGTGCCCCTGACTCCGGAGACCCTGCGCATCATCCTGCCCTACGCGGCGACGCTCGCCGCGGTCGGCCTGCTGGAAAGCCTGCTCACCGCGCAGATCGTCGACGACATGACCGATACCGGCAGCGACAAGAACCGCGAGTGCATGGGCCAGGGCGTCGCCAACATGGCCTCGGCGGTATTCGGCGGCATGGGCGGCTGCGCGATGATCGGCCAATCGGTGATCAACGTCACCTCTGGCGCGCGGGGCCGGCTCTCGACCCTGGTGGCCGGGGCATTCCTGCTCCTCCTGCTGGTGGCCCTCCAGGATCTGCTCGCCGTCGTGCCGGTGGCCGCCCTGACCGCCGTGATGATCATGGTCTCGCTCAACACCTTCTCGTGGCGCTCCCTGGCGCAGCTGCGCACCAACCCCCTGCCCTCCTCGGCGGTGATGCTGGCGACGGTCCTCGTCGTGGTGGCCACCAAGGACCTCGCCATCGGCGTGCTGGTCGGCGTGCTCCTGTCGGGGGTGTTCTTCGCCGGGAAGGTCTCGCGCCTCAGCCGCGTCGCCTCCGAGCTGTCGCCGGACGGCACGACCCGGACCTACCGGGTCACCGGGCAGGTCTTCTTCGCCTCCGCCGGCACCTTCTCCGAGGCGATCGACGTGCTCGAACCGGTCGAACGCTTGGTCATCGACGTCACGGCGGCCCATTTCTGGGACATCTCGGCGGTGGCGGCCCTCGACCGCGTGGTCCTCAAGGCCCGGGCGCGGGGGCGGATCGTCGAGGTCGTCGGGCTGAACGCGGCCAGCGCGACCCTGGTCGAACGGTTCGGGACGCACGACAAGCCCGGCGCCGCGCCGTCGCTTGCAGGGCACTGAGGCGGATACGCCGCCCGCCGCCCCTTGCGCGGGCGCGCGTGCGACCCCATTCCCGGCCAAGGGCCACGCGACTCGGCCGGGAACAGGGATGGTGCAGCGGTGACGACGTTCTCTCCGCGCGAGATCGTGTCCGAACTCGATCGTTTCATCGTCGGGCAGCACGACGCCAAGCGCGCCGTCGCGATCGCGCTGCGCAACCGCTGGCGGCGCCAGCAACTCACCGGCCCGCTCCGCGAGGAGGTGGCGCCCAAGAACATCCTGATGATCGGGCCCACGGGCTGCGGCAAGACCGAGATCGCCCGGCGCCTTGCCCGGCTCGCCAACGCGCCCTTCCTGAAGATCGAGGCCACGAAGTTCACCGAGGTCGGCTATGTCGGCCGCGACGTCGAGCAGATCGTGCGCGACCTCGTGGAGGTGGCGATCGGCCTGACCCGGCAGACCAAGCGCGAGGGCGTCCGCGCCAAGGCCGAGGCGGCCGCGGAGAACCGGATCCTCGACGCGCTCGTCGGGCCGACGGCCAGCGCGGCGACGCGCGACAGCTTCCGCCGAAAGCTGCGCAACAGCGAGCTCGACGACAAGGAAGTCGAGCTGGAACTGGTCTCGAACGCGCCCGCCGGCCTGCCGATGTTCGAGATTCCCGGCATGCCGGGGGCGTCCATGGGGGCGATCAATATCGGCGACATGCTGGGCAAGGCGCTCGGCGGCCAGCGCGGCAAGCCGCGCCGGATCCTCGTGCGGGACGCCTACGCGCCGCTGATGGCCGAGGAATCCGACAAGCTGGTCGACGACGAGGCGCTGGTGCGCGAGGCGATCCGCGAGGTCGAGAACAACGGCATCGTGTTCCTCGACGAGATCGACAAGATCTGCGCCCGCGAGGGCCGCTCCTCCGGCGACGTCTCGCGCGAGGGCGTGCAGCGGGACCTGCTGCCGCTGATCGAGGGCACGACGGTCGCCACCAAGCACGGGCCGGTGAAGACCGACCACATCCTGTTCATCGCCTCGGGCGCCTTCCACGTCTCGAAGCCGGCCGATCTCCTGCCGGAACTGCAGGGCCGGCTTCCGATCCGGGTCGAGCTGCAGCCGCTGACGGTGGACGATTTCCGCCAGATCCTGACCTCCACGGAGGCGAGCCTGATCAAGCAGACCGTCGCCCTGATGGAGACCGAAGGCGTCACCCTCACCTTCACGGACGATGCGGTGGATGCGCTGGCGAAGGTCGCCGTGGAGGTGAATTCCTCGGTGGAGAATATCGGCGCCCGCCGGCTCCAGACGGTGCTGGAACGGGTGATCGACGAGATCTCCTTCACCGCCACCGACCGGTCCGGCGAGACCGTGCCGATCGATGCCGCCTATGTCCGGTCCCGGGTCGAGGATCTCGCGGCCAACGCCGACCTGAGCCGGTTCATCCTGTGAGTACACCGATTCAGACCGTCCTCCCCTATGGTGGTGCGTAGATTAGACCGGCCAATCGACGCATGTTATGCGTCGATTGATGTACATCTCCGACAGGCCCGAGTGGCCGCTCTTCCGCTGGGATGAAGTCGCGCTGCTTTCCCCTTTGGCGGCACTCCGCTACCGGCAGGGTCGCCTGCTGGGTCGTATGGAAGCTCTGGGCTTCTCCCTTCGGGAAGAAGCCATCCTGGAGACACTCACCCAGGACGCCGTGAAGACGAGCGAGATCGAGGGTGAGAGTCTCGCGCGCGATCAGGTTCGGTCATCCCTCGCCAGACGGCTCGGGATCGAGACCGCCGGCTTGGTGCCGTCGAGCCGGCAAGCCGAGGGGATCACCACGGTGGTCCTCGACGCGACGCAGCGTTACACCGAGCCTCTGACCCGCGAACGCCTGTTCGCCTGGCACGAAGCTCTGTTCCCGGATCGGGACGTCGGGCGCCATCCCATCACGGTCGGCGTGTGGCGCACCGACGCGCTCGGTCCGATGCGCGTCGTGTCGGGAGCCGGGCATCGCGAGCGGATCCATTTCGAGGCTCCCCCCGCGGACCGGGTGGATGCGGAGATGACGCGCTTTTTGGATTGGCTCGAAGATCGAAACGACCCGACCGACCAGGTCCTGAAGGCGGCGATCGCCCATATCTGGTTCGTGACGATCCACCCATTCGACGACGGCAACGGCCGAATCGTAAGGGCCCTTGCCGACATGCTCCTGGCGCGCGCGGAAGGAACGGGGCGGCGCTTCTACAGCATGTCGGCCCGTCTTCGAACCGAGCGCAATGCCTATTACGAAACGCTGGAAGCGACGCAGAAGGGCGATCTGGACATTACTCCGCGTCTCGCGTGGTTTCTGCGCGTACTCGATGGCGCCATCGGCGACGCAGAGACGACTCTCGACGCCGTGCTCCGCAAGGAGCGGTTCTGGCGGTCGCTCGACTCCCACCCCGTCAATCCGCGTCAGACAATGATGCTCAAGCGTCTCCTCGATGGCTTCCAGGGCAAGCTGACGACGTCGAAATGGGCGCAGATCGCGAAGTGCTCGCACGATACGGCCCTCCGCGACATCGACGATCTCATCGCACGCGGATTGCTCGCGCGGGGGGAGGCCGGCGGCCGCAGCACGAGCTATCAGCTCATTGAACCGCGACTCTGAAGGGCAGCGACTCGTGTTACGCAACAGGTTCGGTGCTGGCGACACGGTCCTCTCGGTCGCCGCCCTCGTGGCCGGGATGATCTCGCTCCAATGCGGCGCGACCTTCGCCAAGAGCCTGTTTCCGGCAATCGGCGCGGCCGGGACCTCGTGCCTGCGGGTCGGCTTCTCGGCGCTGATCCTCATCGCGGTCTGGCGCCCCTGGCGGCGGAGCCTCAGCTTGCGCGAGGCGGGCTGGATCGCGCTGTACGGCGCCGCCCTCGGGGCGATGAACCTGCTGTTCTACCTCGCCCTGGCGCGCCTGCCGCTCGGGCCGGCCGTGGCAATCGAATTCGCCGGTCCTCTCTCGGTCGCGCTGATCGCGTCGCGCCGGGCTTCCGATTTCGTGTGGATCGGCCTCGCCGTTCTGGGATTGCTGCTGCTCCTGCCGATCGCCACGACGGACGGGCTCGACCCGATCGGCGTCGCCCTCGATCTCGGCGCGGCCACGGCCTGGGCGCTCTATATCCTGTTCGGCCAGCGCGCCGGCCGGGTCGATGGCGGTCAGGCGGTCGCCCTGGGGATGCTGACCGCCGCCCTGGTCATCGCACCCTTCGGCGTGGCCGAGGCCGGATCGGGGCTGCTCGCCCCCGCAATCCTGCTCGCAGGTCTTGCCGTGGCGGTGATGTCGAGCGCCCTGCCCTATTCCCTGGAAATGGTCGCCCTTCGGCGCCTCGACCGGAAAAGCTTCGGCGTCCTGATGAGCCTGGAGCCGGCCGTCGCCGCCTGTGCCGGGCTGATGCTGTTGGGCGAGCGAATCAGTTTCGTGCAATGGCTCGCGATCGGCCTCGTCATCGCGGCCTCCATGGGGATCACCGCTGGTTCGCGGCGGCCAGCCCCCGAGACGGCGATTCTGGAGACCTGAGAGGCGTTTACTTGCCCGCCAGAACGCGCGAGGCGACGTTGATATACTTACGCCCGGCTTCCTGGGCGTGCAGCACGGCGTCGCCGAGATTCTCCTCGTCGCGGACGCTGGCCAGCTTGATCAGCATCGGCAGGTTGATGCCCGCCACCACCTCGACCGAGCCGCCGTTCATGCAGGACAGCGCGAGGTTGGAGGGCGTGCCGCCGAACATATCGGTCAGCACCACCACGCCTTCACCGGTATTCACGCGACAGACCGCGGACATGATGTCCCGGCGCCGCAATTCCATATCGTCTTCCGGCCCGATCGTGATCGTCTCGATCTGATCCTGGGGGCCGACCACGTGCTCCAGAGCGGCCTTGAACTCGGTCGCCAGCAGTCCGTGAGTGACGAGCACCATGCCAATCATCGACACGTGTTCCAACGTCCTGTGTGTGCCGCCATGTTGTGCATCGCACAGCCCCCCACAAGGCGAACGCGACTTTTTTGCCCGGACATCCCTGCGATCATGGCACGGCTGCCCCGCGCACGCCATGGGGCAACACCACCGGTGCGCGATTCGGAGCGCCTGTGCGGCTGCGAAGTCACGGCCGGGACTTTTGCAGTGCCGCACGGATGAGAAGCGGGGCCAAGCCGGCCGCGCGGACACCCCGATCGAGAACGAGCCGCGGACGCGGGATACCCATGAGATCCGCCGGCTTCGGCGGTTCCGGCAGGCGCGGCGACGCCTCCACGAGATCGATCACGAGGTCCAGCGCCGCCTCCGCGCAGGATGCGAGGCCCAGTTCCGCCACCGACAGGATGCCCTGCCCCCGCACCTCCACCTGTCCGGCGAGCGCAGGATGGGCACGTGCGAGGACGCGGCCGCCGCGGAGGTCGCAGACGACCCGGTCATCCGCCACGAAGGCGCCGTCCGCCTCCGTGGCGAGCAGCAGCGCCAGACTCGATTTGCCAGCACCCGATTCGCCGCGAATCAGGATGCCGGCGCCGCCGAGCACGCAGCAGGCGCCGTGCAGGGTGACCGTCACGCGTGGAGCTGACGGGGCGCGGCCGGCAGACGCACGATGAAGCGCGCGCCGCGCACGGTGGGCTCGCCATCCTCGTCGGGGGCGCCCGGGCGGTTCTCGGCGCGGATGGTGCCGCGATGGGCCTGCACGATCTGCCGGGAAATTGACAGGCCGAGCCCGGAATTCTGGCCGAACCCCTGCTCGGGGCGGTCGGTGTAGAAGCGCTCGAAGATGCGCTCCAGGGCGTGCTCCGGGATGCCGGGCCCCTCGTCCTCGCAGACCAGCTCGACCTCGCCGCGTACCCGGCGCAGCACCACGCGGACCTTCGCGTCGGTCGGCGAGAACGAGCGGGCATTGTCGAGCAGGTTGTTGACGACCTGTCCGAGCCGGCTGTCGTGGCCGATGATCGTGAACGGCGCCTCGTTGTCGAAGGCGGTCGGCTCCACGTCGAGCTGGATCAGGCAATCCTTCGGCCGCCGCCGCTCGTTGGCCACCGACACGACGGTGGTGAGCAGGCGCCGCAGATCGACCCGCCGCGCCTCCGCCCGGGCGAGCTCGGCATCGAGGCGCGAGGCGTCGGCGATGTCGCTGATCAGCCGGTCGAGGCGCTTCACATCGTGCTGGATGATCGCCATCAGCCGGCCGCGCGAATCGTCGGACTTGGCGAGCGGCAGGGTCTCGACCGCGCTGCGCAGCGAGGTCAGCGGGTTCTTCAACTCGTGGCTGACATCGGCCGCGAAACTCTCGATCGCGTCGATCCGGCGGTAGAGCGCCTGGGTCATGTCGCGCAACGCCCCCGACAGGTGGCCGATCTCGTCGGTGCGCTCGGTGAAGTCGGGGATCTCCTCGCGGGTCTTGATGCCCATCCGCACCTTCTCGGCGGCCTCGGCGAGGCGGCGCACCGGACCCGCAATGGCGCCGGCCAGCAGGAACGACAGCACCACCATCACGGCCGAGGCGACGAGGAATACTTGGAGCAGGCCGAACCGCTCCGAGGCGATCACCCGGTCGATGGCGTCGCCCTGGGTCGAGATCAGCAATGCGCCGCGGACCGAGCCGGCCCGATGGATCGGCACGGCGACCGACACGGTGGTCTCGCCCTGCTTGTTGCGGCGCACGAGGCTGCCGCGATTACCGCCGAGCGCCGCCTGGACCTCGCGCAGCGAGTGGCCGTTCTGCGGGCCGGTCTCCTCCGCGGGCTCGGCCCGGCTGCGGAACAACCCGCTCAGCTTGGTCTGGACCGTCTGGAAGGCCGATTCCAGCATCCCGGGCTTGTGCGGTTTGGGCTCCAGCGGGTCCGGCCGGGCGGCGTCGCCGCGTTTGAACAGGGTGCGGGTGTCGAACAGGAGGCCGCCCTCCTGATCGTAGACCCGCGCCCGGTTGCCGGTGGGCGTCACGAGGCGCGAGAGCAGCGGCGCCACCTTCTCGGGGTTGAGCGAGAAGGCGAGTGGTTGTGATTCCTCCTCCACGGCCTCGCCGGCCTGCTGCTGGAGCAGCTTGTCGGGGTCGATCCGGATCGTATCGGTGTCCACCGAGGCCGAGGCCGCGATCGCGCCCGCGATGATCTCGCCCTGGATGGCGAGGCTCTGGATCCGGGCCTGGATCAGGCCCTGCCGGAACTGGTTGAGGTACAGGAACCCGACGAGCAGCGCGATCAGCCCGACGAGATTGAGCACGACGATGCGGCGCGTCAGGCTCGACGAGGCGCGCTGGCCGATCGCGTCCCAGAGGGCGCGGGGCCAGGTCAGCGGGCGGGAGAGGGCTTTTGCCAGGGAGGTGCGGGGTTCGGCCTCCTCGGTCTGGGTTTGTGTGCGAGCGGTCACGCGGCGGATTCCGGAGATCACGCCTCCTTGAACCGGTAGCCGACGCCGTAGAGCGTCTCGATCATGTCGAAGCTCTGATCGGTCACCTTGAACTTCTTGCGCAGGCGCTTGATGTGGCTGTCGATGGTCCGGTCATCGACGTAGACCTGATCGTCATAGGCCGCGTCCATCAGGGCGTTGCGGCTCTTCACGACGCCGGGGCGCTGGGCGAGCGCCTGGAGGATCAGGAACTCGGTGACCGTCAGCGTCACCGGCTCGCCCTTCCACGTGCAGGTGTGGCGCTCCGGATCCATCATCAGCGCGCCGCGCTCGAGCGAGCGGGCGGCGACCTCCTCGGCCCCGCGCGGCGTGGCGCCGGGGGCCTCCTTGGCGAAGCGGCGCAGCACCGCCTTCACGCGCTCCACCAGGAGGCGCTGCGAGAACGGCTTATGGATGAAGTCGTCCGCGCCCATCTTGAGGCCGAACAATTCGTCGATCTCCTCGTCCTTCGACGTCAGGAAGATCACCGGAAGGTCAGATTTCTGCCGCAGGCGTCGGAGAAGCTCCATCCCGTCCATGCGCGGCATCTTGATGTCGAAGATCGCCAGATCCGGCGGGGAATGGCGCAGGCCGTCGAGGGCGGAGGCGCCGTCCGTATAGGTCTGGATGCGGTAGCCTTCGGTCTCGAGCGCGATCGACACCGAGGTGAGGATGTTCCGGTCGTCGTCGACGAGGGCGATGGTCGGCATGCGCGGTCCCTGACTGAACGGGTTCTGGCGCGGTCCCGGCTCAACGCGCAGGCCACGCCGCATCCCGGCCCCCGAGGGGCAGACAAGAGCGCGAACCGGGCGGTTTCGGCGCAACCCGGCGCGCGCAAAGGGACAGGTGCTTTAGTACGGCCGATCGGAAAAAGCGAGCGGCGGTCATAGCTTGGCCGTAAAGGCCGATCTGACGCGGGCCAAACGCCTCGCGTGCCGGCCGCGGCCCCGTTAACGTGACGAGCGCATCGGGCGGCAATTCGCGAGGGGGAGGAACGGCATGAGCGAGGCCATCGGGGGCGAGACCGGCGGAACCGCATCCGAATCGCGGGGCCCCGCCCGGCCGCTCCCGGCCGACGAGGCGCCCTTCGACGCGATCGGCCTCGCCCGGAGCCTGCTGCGCGGCATCCGCTCCGGGGCGCTGGCGACGCTGGACCCGGACGGCACGCCCTTCGCCTCGCTCGTCACCATCGCCACGGATGCCGACGGCACGCCGCTGATGCTGCTCTCGCGGCTCTCGGCCCATACCCGCAACCTGCTTGGCAACCCGCGCTGCTCGCTGCTGTTCGCCCAGACCGGCAAGGGCGATCCCCTGGCCCATCCCCGGCTCACCGTGGTCGGGCGTGCCACGCAGACCAGCGAGGCCCGGGTGCGGGAGCGGTTCCTGGCCCGCCACCCGAAGGCCAAGCTCTACGCCGACTTCCCGGATTTCGGTTTCTTCGCCCTCGATCCCGAGGCGGGCCACCTCAATGGCGGCTTCGCCAAGGCCGCGACGCTCACCCGCGAGCAGCTGCTCCTCGACCTCACCGGCGCCGAGGCCGTGGTGGCCGGCGAGCGCGGGGCCGTGGAGCACATGAACGCCGACCACGCCGACGCGCTCGCGCTCTACGCCGTCGGCAGCGGCGCCGAGGCCGGGCTGCCCTGGCGGCTCACCGGCCTCGACCCCGAGGGCCTGGATCTGATGGCGAATGACCGCACCGCCCGGGTCGTCTATCCGGAGCGCGTCTCCGACATGGGTGCGCTGCGCAAGAGCCTGGTTGCCATGGCCGCGCAGGCGCGCGCGAGCGGTACGCAGGGCTAGGATGCAAGGAGTTCGCGGAAGGGCATGGCGAAATGCCGCCGCGTGCCCCATATCGGCCCCATGAGCGAGACGCAGACAGATACCTACCCCTTCAGCCTCGATGTCGAACCGGTCGGCGAGAGCGGTTCCCTGTTCCAGTGGAGCATCCGCAAGCACGGCAAGCTGCACCAGCGCTCGGACCGGAAGCACCCGACCGAGGCCAAGGCGCGCTCCCACGGCGAGGCCGAGATCGAGCGCCTGATCCGCGACCGCGGCCGCTGAGGCGGCCGGCGCGGCGGCACCATCACCTTCGCGTGCCTGGGCGGGGGCCGGATTGATCCGGTCCCCGTCTTTCCGCGTGTCCGGTGACAGGATGGCGCGTCAACCGCGCACGCGCTTGGCGCCTTCCCGTAGCGCTGCTATCTCGCGCGGGAGCCGCTCCCTACCAGAACGTCCAGACGTCAGACGGTGCGCGCCGGCGCGCGCCCGAACGGAATGCCGATGACAGCCCCGATCGACACCATCCGCAACTTCTCGATCGTCGCGCATATCGACCACGGCAAATCGACGCTCGCGGACCGGCTGATCCAGGCCACCGGGACGGTCGCGCTACGCGACATGTCCGAACAGATGCTCGACTCGATGGATATCGAGAAGGAGCGCGGCATCACCATCAAGGCGCAGACCGTGCGCCTGGAATACAAGGCGCAGGACGGCAAGGATTACGTCCTGAACCTGATGGACACGCCCGGCCACGTGGACTTCGCCTACGAGGTGTCGCGCTCGCTCGCCGCCTGCGAGGGCTCGCTCTTGGTGGTCGACGCCTCGCAGGGCGTCGAGGCGCAGACGCTCGCCAACGTCTATCAGGCGCTCGACGCCAACCACGAGATCGTCCCGGTCCTCAACAAGGTCGACCTGCCGGCCGCGGAGCCGGACCGGGTGAAGGAGCAGATCGAGGAGGTGATCGGCCTCGACGCCTCCGACGCCGTGCCGATCTCGGCCAAGACCGGGCTCAACATCGAGGCGGTGCTGGAGGCGATCGTCACGCGCCTGCCGCCGCCGAAGGGCGACCGCGACGCGCCGCTGAAGGCGCTCCTCGTGGACAGCTGGTACGACGCCTATCTCGGCGTCGTGGTGCTGGTGCGGATCATCGACGGCACGCTCAAGAAGGGCATGACCATCCGCATGATGGGCGCCGATGCGGTCTACGGCGTCGATCGCATCGGCGTGTTCCGGCCGAAGATGGCCGATATCGACGCGCTGGGCCCGGGCGAGGTCGGCTTCTTCACCGGCTCGATCAAGGAGGTGGCCGACACCCGCGTCGGCGACACCATCACCGAGGACAAGCGCCAGACCACCGAGATGCTGCCGGGCTTCAAGGAGGTCCAGGCGGTGGTGTTCTGCGGCCTGTTCCCGGTGGACGCGGCCGAGTTCGAGAACCTGCGCTCGGCCATGGGCAAGCTCCGGCTCAACGACGCCTCGTTCTCCTTCGAGATGGAGACGAGCGCCGCGCTCGGCTTCGGCTTCCGCTGCGGCTTCCTCGGGCTCCTGCACCTGGAGATCATCCAGGAGCGGCTGGAGCGCGAGTTCAACCTCGACCTGATCTCCACGGCGCCTTCGGTGGTCTACCACCTCAAGATGCGCGACGGCGAGACCAAGGAGCTGCACAACCCGGCCGACATGCCGGACATCATGAAGATCGAATCGATCGAGGAGCCCTGGATCCGCGCCACGATCCTGACGCCCGACGAGTATCTCGGCGGCGTGCTCAAGCTCTGCCAGGACCGGCGCGGCGTGCAGATCGACCTCAACTACGTCGGCAAGCGCGCCATGGTGGTCTACGACCTGCCGCTGAACGAGGTGGTGTTCGACTTCTACGACCGGCTGAAGTCGATCTCGAAGGGCTACGCCTCCTTCGACTACCACGTGTCGGATTACCGCGAGGGCGACCTCGTGAAGATGTCGATCCTCGTGAACGCCGAACCGGTGGACGCGCTCTCGATGCTGGTCCACCGCACCCGTGCCGAGTCGCGCGGCCGGGCCATGTGCGAGAAGCTGAAGGATCTGATCCCCCGCCACCTGTTCCAGATCCCCGTCCAGGCGGCGATCGGCGGCAAGATCATCGCCCGCGAGACCATCCGGGCTCTGTCGAAGGACGTGACCGCCAAGTGCTATGGCGGCGACATCTCGCGCAAGCGCAAGCTCCTCGACAAGCAGAAGGAAGGCAAGAAGAAGATGCGCCAGTTCGGGCGTGTCGAGATCCCGCAGGAGGCGTTTATTGCGGCGCTGAAGATGGACGATTGAGCTGCGCCGAGACTCCCCTCCCCCGCAGAGGGGGGAGGGAGACGCGCCCTTATCCCGGCGGCAGCACGTCGATCTGGATTCCCGAATAATACGCCGCCAGATTCGCGATATCGGCGTCCGACAGCTCCTTCGCGACCACGTTCATGATCTCGTTCTGCCGCTTGCCGTCGCGGTAGTCGGTGAGCTGCTTGACGAGATACGGCTCGACCTGCCCGGCGAGGTTCGGCGCCTCCGGCAGCTTCGAGAGGCCGTCCATCCCATGGCAGGTCTGGCAGGCGGTCGCGCGCTTCTTGCCCGCCGCGGCATCACCGGCCTGGGCCGCAAACGGGATGAGGGTGGCGACGATGAGGAGAAGCGGACGGATCATCGGGCGGGCTCGGGCTGCGCAACGGGACTCTCCTCCCCCTTGTGGGGAGGAGTTGGAGGTGGGGGTGGTGCAGGAGGCACCGCTGCGCGCGATCCTGAACCACCCCCACCCTCGATCCCTCCCCACAAGGGGGAGGGAAGAAGTCCTCACTTCTCGTAGGAGATCCGGTAGATCGCCCCGGCGGAATCGTCCGAGACCAGAAGCGAGCCGTCGAGCATCACCGCCACGTCCACCGGACGCCCGAGATACTCGCCGTCGCCGGTGAGCCAGCCCTCCGCAAACGGCTTGACCGACTCGACCTTCCCGTCGGCCCCGAGCTTGGCGAACATCACCCGGGCGCCGATCGGCTGGGTGCGGTTCCACGAACCGTGCTCGGCGATGAAGATCCCACCCTTGTAGGCGGCCGGGAACTGCTTGCCGTTGTAGAAGGTCATGCCGAGATCGGCCGCGTGCGGCGGCAGCTCGGCCATCGGGGCAACCGCGTCCGCGGGGGGCGTCTGGTCCTTGTACTCGACCGTGCGGACGGCGCCGCCGCCGAACCACGGGAAACCGAAATTCTCGCCCGGCTTGGTCGCGTGGTTCAACTCGCCCGGCGGCTTGTCGTCGCCCATGCCGTCGACCTGATTGTCGGTGAACCAGAGGGTCTTGTCGGTGTTGAAATCCATCCCCACCGAGTTGCGGATGCCGGTGGCGTAGACCTCGCGGTTCTTGCCATCGGCGTCGATGCGGATGATCCCGCCGATGCCGGCCTTCTTGTAGAGATCCAGCTTGTCGGCGGGCGGCACGTTGTAGGGCTGGCCCAGCGCGATATAGGTCTTGCCGTCCGGCCCGACCCGGCAGACCCGGGCGGTGTGGTTGAAGCTCTCCTCGGAGGCCGGGATCAACTCGCCCTGCTTGACCAGCACGCCGGCCGCGACGTCGGGATTCTCATAGAAGAATTCGGCGGCCGGGAAGGCCAGCACCCGGTTCTGCTCCACCACGGTGAGCACGCCGTCCTTCGAGAAGCAGACGCCGTTCGGGATCTTGAACTCGATGCCCGGCGCGAAGGCCCGGACCTCGTCGGCGACCCGGTCCTTGTCGCGGTCGGTCACCGTGTAGATCTTGCTCTTGCGCGTGCCGACGAACAGCACACCGGCATTGGGGCCGACCGCGATGGCGCGGGCATCCGGCACCACGGCGTAGAGATCGATCTTGAAGCCGTCCGGCAGCTTGATCTTCGACAGGTTCTTGCGGATCGCGTCGGCGCGCCGGCCAGTCTGCGGAATCTCGGGGGCGGGCTGCGTGTTCGTGCTGTGGAAGCCTTCGAGCTTCTGCAGATCGTCGGTCTTGGCCTTGGTCTCGGCGGGGGCGGCGCCCTGCGCCAGGGCCGGCGCGGCGACGCCCGCCAGCAGCGCGGCGATGATCAATGATCGCATCGTGAAACATTCCTCCCGGCCGCCCTCATGTCGGGCGTGTCCGGAAGCGAACGATAGAGCCGCCTTTTCGACGGACAAGCCGTGCTGGTGACGCGGCGCAAGCCCTGTCGCCGATCAGGCCACCTTGCGCGGCACGAGCCGCTCGCTGCCCAAAGCGGCCTCGGCCCCCGACTCGCCGGCCTCCGTGTACTCGGCATCCTCGTTGACCCGCCAGACATCGTGCCGGCGCTGATTGGCGAGGATGTTCTCCACGGTCAGCATCGCGGTCATCATCGCGTGGTCCTGATTGTTGTACTTGTGCATGCCGTTGCGGCCGACGAGGTGCAGCGTCGGAAAATCCCGCTCCAGCTCGCGGCGGATCGTGGCGACGTGGTCGGCATACTCCTCGTCGTAGACCGGATAGGCCTTGGCCTGCCGGACCACGCAGGCATCCACCACCTCGGCCGGGTCGATCAGGCCGATCTGCCCGATCTCGCGCTTGGCGAGCGCCACGAGTTCGTCGTCCGAGGCGCTCCAGAGCCCGTCGCCCTCGAAGCAGAAATATTCGAGGCCGAGGCAGGTATGGTCCGCATCCGGCACCATCTCGGGCGACCACGAGCGGAAGTTCTGCACCCGCCCGACCTTCACCGACGGATCGTGTATGTAGATCCAGTTGTCCGGAAAATTCTTCTGCGATTTCGCGATGAGGGCGACGGTGAGGAAGTCGCGGTACTTCAGCGCCCGCGCGTTGAAGGTGCTGAGCGGCCGGGGCCGGATCGAATCCACCAGCTCGCGCACCGGGGCCGAAGACACCACGTGGCGGGCCGTGAAGGTCTCGCGGCTGCCGTCGGCGCGTCGGGCCGCCACGGTCCAGATGCCGGTGCCGGGGTCAAAGGTCAGGGAATCGACGCCGCGGTCGAGGAGCACCTTCCCGCCCTGCGCCTGGATCCTGGCGGCGGCGGCCTCCCACATCATGCCGGGGCCGCGCCGCGGATAGCGGAACGACTCGATCAGCGTCTTGATCACCGGTCCGCCCGCCCGAACCGGCTTGCGCAGGCCGAGCGAGCGCTTGATCCCGTCGCGGATCGCCGCGCCGAGGTCGAGCCCTTTGATGCGCTGCGCCGCCCAATCGGCGGAGATGGCATCGCACGACATGCCCCACACCTTCTCGGTGTAGGTCTTGAAGAAGATCGCGAACAGGCGCTCGCCGAACTGGTTGCGCACCCAGGCGTGGAAGGTTTTTGGCTCCCGCACCGGCCGGAGCCGGGCGTAGAGATAGGAGGCCATGCAGGCGGCGCTCGTGAACACGCCGAGGTTCCTCAGCGCCTCGAAGGCCTTGAGCGGATACGCATAGTAGCGGCCGCGATAATAGATCCGCGACAGGCGCGGGCGCTCGATGAAGTCGTTGGGCAGGATCTCGTCCCAGAGATCGACCACCGCCTTGGACTTCGAGAAGAACCGGTGGCCGCCGATATCGAACAGGTAGCCGTTGTGCGAGACCGTGCGGGAAATGCCGCCGACCTGGGCCGGATCGCGCTCGAGCACCGTGACGGACCGGCCGTTCTTCGACAGCAGGTAAGCGGCGGTGAGGCCCGCGGGCCCCGCGCCGATCACCAGCGTCTCGGTGTGGTGGCTCATCCCGTGCTCCGGCGATTCGTGGGTCGCACGACGCGCGCAGCGCCGACCGACCGGAAGGATGCGCAGGCATGGTTAAGGAATCGCTGGCGATACAGGTGTATCGCGCTGGCGGATTCCAATTTCCGGACGGGAATATGGCTGTTCCCGAGCGCTCCCGGGTCGACCGGCGGTATGCGAGCCCCTGGATGCGCCGAGTCTTGACGGGGCGTTAAGCCTGTCGGCGCAACGTCGCGCACGGGGGCCCGGCCGCCCGTCTCAGTCACGCACCATGCCCGCTCCGGCACAGCCGACCGCCCGGCCGACCTCACGGCCGACAACTCGGGTCGAGCCCCGCACTCTCTTGTGGGCGCTCGCCGGTCTCAGCGTCGCCACGATGGTGCCGCCCGCCGACCTGTGGGCGACGGTCCATCACCTGCGCGTGCCGGACACCGACGACGCCATGCGTCTGGTCGAGGTGCGCGATCTCCTCGCCGGCCAGGGCTGGTACGACAACGTCCAGCATCGTTTCCTCGCGCCCGCGGGGGTGCCGAGCCACTGGTCGCGCCTGGTCGATGCGCCGATCGCCGGCCTGATCCTGGCCCTGACACCGCTGGCCGGCCGGAGCCTCGCGGAAGGGATGGCGGCCGTCCTGTGGCCGATGCTGCTGTTCGGGCTGTTCTGCAGCCTGCTCTATCGCGGCGCCCGCGCCAGTTTCGGCAGCCGCGCCGCTCTGCTCGCCCTCATCGCGGCGCCGCAGACCTTCGGGGTGACCATCCAGTTCTCGGCCGGGCGCGTCGATCATCACAACATCCAGATCCTCGCGATCGTCGGCCTCGCCTTCTGCATGATCCGGGGCGGATACCGGTGCGGCCTGATCGGAGGCGGGCTGGCAGCCCTCTCCCTCGCGGTCGGACTGGAGGGACTGCCCTCCATCGCCGTGGCGGCCATGTTCCTCGTCGGAGATTGGTGCCTGCGCGGCCGTCCCGCGCGCCCACTGCTGGTCGGCTTCGGCCTCGGGCTTGGGGCCACCGCGCCGGTTCTGTTCGCCGCGCAGACGGCGCCCGGGCTCTGGACCGTGACGCGCTGCGATGCGCTCTCGCCGCCCTGGCTGTGGCTCGCCCTCGGCGGCCTGCTCCTCGCCGTCTGCGCCGCCGCGGCCGGGGAGCGCCTCGCCGCGATCCCGGCCCGTTTCGCACTCGCCGGCCTCTCAGGGATGATCCTGCTCGCGGGCTTCGCCCTCGCCTTCCCGGTCTGCCTGGGCGGGCCGTTCCCCGACATGCCGCCCCTGGTGCGGGACCGTTGGCTGCTGACGGTGAACGAGATGGCCTCGCTCCCGAAATTCATCGCCCGGGGGCAGTGGGAAGCCCTGGTCTTCTATCCGGTGGTGCTGCTCGCCACCGCCGCCGCAACCTGGATGGCGTGGCGCGGGCCGCAGCGGCGCGCCTGGGCGATCATGGCCGTCCTCCTCTGGCCCGGCCTGATCCTCGGCCTGTTCCAGTTCCGCGGCCTCTACATCGCGTCAGGCTTCGTGCCGCTGGTCGCGGGTGCCATCCTCGACGGCGCGCTCCGGACCGAGCCCGAGCGCCGCGGCGACCTGCCCCGCTGGGGCGTCGCGCTCCTCGGCGGATGCCTCGTCAGCACGCTCTGGATGGTGCCCGCCGTCGTCGCAGGCACGCTGGCGCCCGCCACGCGGACGGCGCCCGATCCCGCAGGCGCGATCGCCTGCCGCAGCCAGGAGGCGCTGACGCCGCTCGACACCCTGCCGCCCGGTACCGTGCTGGCGCCGATCTTCATGGGGCCGGCGATCCTGCTGCACACGCGGCACGATATCGTGGCGGCGCCGTATCACCGGGCCATCCCCGGTCTCGAAGCGGCCATCGAAGGGCTGGGCGGCACGCAAGCGGATCTGGAGCGGGTGCTGACGGAATCCGGAATCCGCTATCTCGTCGCCTGCCCGGCCCGGCCGGCCGAAGACCTTCAGGCGGAGCCGGCCTTCGCCACCCGGCTCGCCGAGGGCGCGGCGCGATCCGACCGGCTGGTTCCTCTGGACCTGCCCGGACCGCTCAAGGTGTGGCGGGTCGTCCCTGCCCCGCTCAGAGCAGGCGCCGATCGAGCCGGATGATCCGGCAGGGATCGCCGGCCCGGGCAGCGGCCTCGTGCGGCGCGCGGATCAGCAGCGCCTCGGCCTGCCCCAGGACCGCCAGCATCGAGGAATCCTGGCGCTGCTCCGGCGTCGCCACGGGCAGCCGTCCCGGCTCCACGGTCAGCCGCGCGCGCATGTAGTCGGCCCGCCCGTCATTGGCCGCGAGATCGCGGCCGAGCACCGCGGGCTCGCTGCGGTCGGCGCCGGCCTGAGGATCGCCCTGAAGCGCGCGGATCGCCGGCACCACGAACAGCAGCCCGCAGACGATGGACGAGACCGGATTCCCCGGCAGCCCGATCACCAGCATGTCGCCGAGGCGGCCGTGCATCAGCGGCTTGCCGGGCCGGAGCGCCACCCGCCAGAAGCCGAGTTCGAGGCCTTCGCGGGCCAGCGCCGCCTGCACGAGATCATGGTCGCCGACCGACGCGCCGCCGAGCGTCACCAGCAGATCGGCCCGGGCCTCGCGGGCGCGTCGGAACGCATCCGCCAGGGCGGCGTGATCGTCCGCCGCGATGCCGAGATCGATGATCTCCGCCCCCGCCTCGGCGGCGAGCGCCCCGAGGGCGAGGCTGTTCGAGGCGACGATCTGGTCCCAGGCCGGCGTCGCGCCGGGCTCGACCAGTTCGTCCCCCGTCGCCAGGATCGCCACCCGCGGCCGGCGCCGGACCGGCAGGCGCGGATGGCCGGCCGCCGCCGCGAGCGCGAGGCGCCGCGCATCCAGGGTGAGGCCCGCATCGAGCAGCGTCTCGCCGGCGGTGAAATCGAGCCCGGCCCGGCGGATGAACCGCTTCGGCTCCACCGGCTCGACCACCCGGACGGACGCGCCTTCAGCCTGCGCGTCCTCCTGGATCAGGATCGCGTCCGCGCCCTCGGGCACCGGCGCTCCGGTGAAGATCCGCACCGCCTCACCGGGGCCGATGGCACCGGCAAAGCCGTGGCCGGCCGCGCTCGTCCCGATCACGCGCAGGCTTGTCCCCGCGACGGACGCCTCGGCGCTGCGGACCGCATAGCCGTCCATGGCCGAGGCCGGGAACGGGGGCTGCGTGCGAGTGGCCACGATGTCGGCCGCGAGCACCCGCCCGGCGGCCTGCGCCAGCGGGACGGTCTCGGTCTCAACCGGGCCGGACACGCTCGCCAGGACCCGCGCCAGCGCCTCGGCGACCGGGATCAGGCCGCTCATGCCGCAGGAGCCCGGTAGGCGCCGGAGCGACCGCCATCCTTGGCGATGAGCCGGATGCCCTCGATCCGCATGCCGCGGTCGACCGCCTTCACCATGTCGTAGACAGTCAGACACGCCACCGAGACCGCGGTCAGCGCCTCCATCTCGACGCCGGTCGGCCCCTGCACCCGCACCTCGGCGGCGATGCGCAGGCCCGGCAACGCGTCGTCGGGCTCGATCTCGACCCGGACCTTGGAGAGCAGCAGCGGGTGGCAGAGGGGGATCAATTCGTGCGTGCGCTTGGCCGCCATGATACCGGCGAGCCGCGCGGTGCCGATCACGTCGCCCTTCTTGGCATCGCCCTCGCGGATGAGCGCCAGGGTCCCGGGCTCCATCACGATGGTGCCCTCGGCCCGGGCGGTGCGGTCGGTGGCGGGCTTGTCGGTGACGTCGACCATGTTGGCCGCGCCGCTGGTATCGAGATGCGTGAGCGTCGTGCCGGGCTCCATCGCTCAGCCCTTCTTCCCGGCCTTGCCGGCCTTGCCGTCATCCTGGCCGAACAGCAATGCGCGGGTCGCCGCCGTCACGTCGGCCTGCCGCATCAGGCTCTCGCCGACCAGCACCACGCCGAGGCCGTGCCCCCCGAGGCGGGCCACGTCGGCATGGCCGCCGATGCCGCTCTCGGCCACCGCGATCCGGTCCGAAGGGATGCCGGCGCCGAGGCGGATCGCCGTCTCGAACGAGACCTCGAAGGTCTTGAGGTTGCGGTTGTTGATTCCGATCATCGCGGTGCCGAGGGGGATCGCCCGGGCGAGCTCGGCCTCGTCGTGGATCTCGACCAGCACATCCATCCCGAGTTGATGCGCCGTCTCCACCAGCGCGACCGCCTCGTCGTCGTCCAGGCAGGCCATGATGACGAGGATGCAGTCCGCCCCCCAGGCCCGGGCCTCGTAGACCTGATAGGGCTCGAACATGAAGTCCTTGCGCAGGACCGGCAGCCCGCAGGCGGCGCGGGCCGCGGTCAGGTATTCCGGCCGCCCCTGGAACGAGGGTTCGTCGGTCAGCACCGACAGGCAGGTCGCGCCGCCGGCCTCGTAGGCGGCCGCCAGCGTGGCGGGGTCGAAATCGGCCCGGATCAGGCCCTTCGAGGGCGAGGCTTTCTTCACCTCGGCGATGAGGGCCGGCCGGCCCTCCGCCAGATGGGCGCGGATCGCCGCCGCGAAGCCGCGCACCGGATCCGCCTGCGCGACCTTGCGCTCGAGCTTGGCGAGCGGCACGCGCAGCTTCGCCTCCGAGATCTCGCGGCGCTTATAGGCTTCGATCCGGGCGAGCACGTTCGGCCGCTCGGGCGGCGCCGCGGCGCCGGTCTCGTGGATCGGCTCTTGCGTCAGCGAGCTCATCGGCCCTCCTGCCCGTTGGAGCGGTCGTTCGAAGCCCGGACAAGGCGGGCGAGCGTCGCCCGGGCCATCCCGGAATCGATCGCATCCTGCGCCCGCGCGAGCCCGTCCGCCAGGGAGGGCGCCGCCCCCGCGACGACGAGTGCCGCGCCCGCGTTGAGTGCCGCGATGTCCCGATAGGCGTTGCGCGCGCCGGCGAGGACCGCCTCGAGCGCCCGGGCGTTGTCGACAGGGTCGCCACCGCGCAGTTCCTCGGGCGCGCGCAGCGTCAAGCCGAGGTCCCGCGGGTCGATGGTGAAGCGGGAGACCCGGCCATCCTCAAGGGCGACGACCCGGGTCGGACCGGTGACGGTGATCTCGTCGAGCCCGTCGGAGCCGTGGACGGTCCAGACCCGGCGGCTGCCGAGTTCCGCGAGCACGCGGGTCAGCGGCTCGGCCAGCGCCTCCTGGGCGACGCCGAACAGCTGGTAGGCGACGCCGGCCGGATTGCTCAGCGGCCCCAGCAGATTGAAGATCGTCCGCACGGGCAGCTCCGAGCGCACCGGCGCGACGTGCCGCATCGCCGGGTGGTGGGTCTGCGCGAACAGGAAGCACAGGCCGGCCTCCTCCAGGCAGCGGGCCTGACCCGCGGCGTCGAGGCCGAGCTTCACGCCCAGCGCGGCGAGCACGTCGGCGGCGCCGGAACGGGAGGTCGCGGCGCGGTTGCCGTGCTTGGCGACCGGCACGCCGCAGGCCGCCACCAGGACGGCGGCGAGCGTCGAGACGTTGACGCTGCCGGAATGGTCGCCGCCGGTGCCGACCACGTCGATCGCCCCCTCCGGGGCCATGACGCGGGTCATACGCGCCCGCATGGCCTCGGCGGCGCCGACGATCTCCTCGACGGTCTCGCCGCGCACCTTGAGGGCGGTCAGGAAGGCGCCGGCCTGGACCGGCGTCACCTCGCCCGACAGCAGATCGTCGAAGGCCGCGCGCGCTTCGGCGCGGTCGAGGGCGAGGCCCCCGGCGACCTTCGCGAGATGGGGTCTGAAACTGTCCATGCGCTCTGTCGAAGGGCCGCCCCGGCCTCCTTCGGGTCAATGCACGTCGGAGCGGGTCCTGTCACGCGCCGCGTTCCAGGCGGCGGCGAGATCCAGAAAATTCTTCACGATCACGGCACCGTGCTGCGAGCGGATGCTCTCCGGATGGAATTGCACGCCGTGGAGCGGACGCTCGGCATGCTCCAGCCCCATGATCAGGCCATCCGCCTCGGCGGTGACCTTCAGCGCCTGTGGGCAGCTCGCGCGGTCGACCACCAGGGAATGGTAGCGCGTCGCCTCGAAGCTGTCGTTGAGGCCGCGGAACAGGCCGCTCGCGCCATGGCGGATGGTCGAGACCTTGCCGTGCAGCGGCAGCGGCGCCCGCACCACGTCCCCGCCGAAAGCCTGCCCGATCGCCTGAAGGCCGAGGCAGACGCCGAAGATCGGGATCTCTTCGGACAGATCGCGCACCACGTCGAGACAGATGCCCGCCTCGTTGGGCGTGCAGGGGCCGGGCGAGAGCACGATCGCGTCCGGCGCCTTGGCGCGGATCTCTTCGACGGTCATCGCGTCGTTGCGGGCGACCTCGACGGCGCCGCAGAGCGGGCCGATCAGATGGACCAGATTCCACGTGAAGGAATCGTAGTTGTCGATGACGAGGACGTTGGACATCAAACAATCCGCCGGTTGGTGGCGGTGTGACGGCGCCGATAGGGCGCGTCAACCGGTTCGCTATTCGGTTCAGGGACTGCGCTGGGAATTGGTGCCGGGAGGGCGGCGGAAACCCGTCTGCTTCTTGCGAAGCCCCGGCGGATCCCCTCGCCGAGTCGATACCGCCGGCCCAGCTAAGGGCAAGGTCATGTAAGGCCGTGTCGGACCGAACGCTACCATCCTTCCGAGGGTCGGCCTGAAAAACCGATCATTGCCCCCGCTTCGCCTGCGCGGCGAAACGCACCGCCTCCTCGGCGGCCCGGAACAAAGCCTTGGCCTTGTTGACGCATTCCTGCTGCTCGGAGGCCGGATCGGAATCGTACACGATTCCGGCACCGGCCTGGACGTGCATCCGCCCGTCCTTCACCACGGCGGTGCGCAGCACGATGCAGGTATCCATCTCGCCCCGCGCACCGAAATAGCCGATGCAGCCGGCATAGGGTCCGCGCTTCTCGCGCTCCAGCTCGTCGATGATCTCCATGGCCCGCACCTTCGGGGCGCCTGAGACCGTCCCGGCCGGGAACCCCGCCGCCAGGGCGTCGAGCGGGTCGTGGCGCGGATCGAGGTCGCCCTCGACGTTCGACACGATGTGCATCACCTGGCTGTAGCGCTCGATGAAGAACGAATCCGTCACGCGCACGCTGCCGATCCGCGAGACCCGGCCGGCATCGTTGCGGCCGAGGTCGAGCAGCATCAGGTGCTCGGCGCGCTCCTTCGGATCGGCCAGCAGCTCCTCGGCCAGGGCCGCGTCCTCGGCCGGCGTCGCGCCGCGGCGGCGGGTGCCGGCGATCGGGCGCACCGTGACCGTCCCTTCGCGGACCCGCACCAGGATCTCCGGCGACGAACAGACGATCTGGAAGGACTCGAAGTCGAGATAGCAGAGGAACGGCGCCGGGTTGGTGCGCCGGAGCGAGCGGTACAGGCTGAAGGCCGGCAGGGTGAACGGCGCCGAGAAGCGCTGCGAGAGCACCACCTGGAACACGTCGCCCGCGACGATGTACTCCTTGGCCCGCGCCACCATGGCGGAGAACGCGTCCGGCGTCGTGTTGGAGACCGGCTCGGGATGGGCGACCGCGGAGAGGTCCACCCGGGCCTCGATCGGCAGCGGCCCTTCGAGCGCTTCCGCCACCCGGTCGAGGCGCTGGAGCGCGTCCTCGTAGGCCGCCCGCGCAGCGACGCCCGATGACGGCCGCACCGGCGTCACCACGGTGATGAGGTCGCGGATGGAGTCGAACACCACCATCACGCGTGGCCGTACCAGGATCGCATCCGGCACGCCGAGCGGATCCGGGTTCGGCTCCGGCAGCCGCTCCATGGCGCGGACCATGTCGTAGCCGAGATAGCCGAACAGGCCGGCCGCCATGGGCGGCAGATCCTGGCCTTCGTCCCCGATGGCGCTCTCGGCGATCAAGGCGCGCAGGCTCGCGAGCGGCGCCCGGTCGTCGCGCTCGAACTGGCTCAGGTCAGCCCCGCGGGCGACCGCGGGCGCGCCGTCCCGGCAGCGCCAGATCAGGTCCGGATCGAGGCCGATCATCGAGTAGCGCCCGCGCACGGCGCCGCCCTCGACGGATTCGAGCAGGAAGGCCGGCCCCGCATGCCGCGCGCGCAGCTTGAGGAAGGCCGCGACCGGCGTCTCAAGGTCGGCGACGAGGCTCAGCGCGATGAAGCTCGGCTCACCAGCCTCGTAGCGCCCCGCGAAAGCCGCGTAATCGGAAGCCTCGGCCATCGCGTCAATACTCGCCGCCGATGGCCCGGCGCAGGGCCGTCGCATCGACCTTCACGCCCGCGTTCTTCTCAACCTCGGTGATGTATTCGGACAGCACATCGTCGGCGAGCGCGGCCTGGAAGTTCTGGGAGATCGTCCTGTCGCTGGGGCTGTCGGCGACGAAAGCCGGCATGGTCGCGGACGTCACCTTGAACACCGCCCGGGAATCGTTCGCCGCCGCGGTGCCCGCCTTGCCGATCGGCGTCGCGAAGATCAGGTTGATGTCGTCGGTGGTCAGCATGTCCTTGGCTTGGTTGCGTGTCAGGTCCTGCGCTTCCTGCAGGTTGACGCCGACCTCCCGAGCGATGTCTTCCATGGACTCGCCCTTGTTGATCTTCTCCACCAGCTCGCGCCCCTTGGCCTGGAGGCGCTTGGCGATCTCGGTGGCGGTCCAGCCGGCCTTCACGCCGTCCTTCACCTGATCGAGCGGCTTGTCGTGCGCGGGATCGATGTTGGTCACGTCGTACCAGACGTAGCCGCCGGCTTTGGTGCGCAGGGGCTCGTTGTCGCCGCCGATCTCGGCGCGGAACAGGGCCGGCAGCGTGGTGTCGGCATCCGGGATGTCGGTGACCTTCTTGCCCTCGGGATCCTTGCCGTTCGGATCGACCGCCTTCACGGTGATCAGCTTGAGGCCCCGCTCGGCCGCGATGTCGGCGAGCGGCTTGGCGCCGGCGCGCTGATCCTCGATGGCGTCGCGGGTCGTCTCCATGGCGTCCCGGGCGCGGGCGAGGGCGAGGCCCTTGCGGATCTCGCCCTCCACCTGCTCGAACGGCTTCACGGTCCCGGGCTCGATCTTGGTCACGCGCAGCAGCACCGTGCCGAAGCGGCCCTGGACCGGCTGGCTCACACCGCCCTCCGGCAGCGCGAAGGCGGCGTCGGCCACCGCCGTGTCGAACAGCTCGGCCTTGCTCAAAGTCCCGAGGGTGAGGTCCTTGTCGTCGGTGCCCCGCTCCGTCGCGACGGCTTCGAAGGTCTTGGAGCCGTCCTCGATCGCCTTGCGGGCCGCCTCGGCGGCGTTGGTGTCGGGGAAGACGATCTGCTGGATCGTGCGCTTCTCCGGGCTGCCGAACTTATCCTTGTTCAGGGCATAGGCCGCGCGGGCGTCAGCATCGCTGATCGCGTCGGGTTTGGCCATCGAATCCGGATCGACCACCAGCAGGTTGGCAGACCGGAATTCAGGCGCGCGGAAACCGGACTTGTTCGCCTCGTACCAGGTCTTCAGCTCGTCCTCGGTCGGATCCGGGATCTGGCCGGCGGTCGAGGGGGTCAGCATCAGGTAGGCGGCCGCGCGGCGCTCGGTGGTGTAGCGGTGGACGGCCTCGCGCAGGGCCACCGGCACGTGCAGATCGGACGAGACGGCCTCCGCGAGTTGCAGGCGCGCGATCACCGCGCGCTGCTCGCGCACGAACATCCCCTCGTTCAGGCCCGCCCGCTGCAGGGTCTGGTAGAACAGCTGCGGCTCGAACTGTCCTTGTGCGTTCTGAAAGCTCTTCTCCTCGTGGATCGCCCGGATCACCGCGGAATCCGGCACGGCCAGGCCGAGGTCGTGGGTCTTCTGATCGAGGGCCGCCTCGGTGATCAGCTGGGCCATCACCTGACGGTCGAGGCCGAGCATCCGGGCCTGATCGGGGGTGAGCGCGCGTTTCAGCTGCGCCTGATAGCGCTGAATCTGGTTCTGATAGGCCTGGCGCACCTGCTCGGTGGTGATCGGCGTGCTGCCGACCTTGGCCACCTGATTGCTGGCGCCGCCGCGGAAGAACTCTTCCACGCCGAAGATGCCGACGCCCGCGATCAGCAGCGTGAAGATGATCGTCAAGACGATCTTGCCGAGCCAGTGCTGGCTGGCGTTGCGGATGCCCTGAAGCATGGTGTGCGATCGGATACCTGCGGCGGCCGCCCCGTCGCCGGGCCGGCGCTTGACCTGAAAGGCGACCGCGATAGACCATTCGCGTCCACAGGCAAAGGCTCGGCTGTCTGCGCGGTTTGCACGCCCAAGCTCCCTCTGGTACGGCCGCGGCAACTTGCGGACGGCACAGCGAGGCGGGGACGGGAATGACGCAGTCGGGACGCAGACCGCTGGTCGCCGGCAACTGGAAGATGAACGGCACGCGGGCGTCGATCCAGGTGGTCGAGGCGATCCGCGACGGGCTTTCCCCGGAATTGGCCAGCCGCATCGACGTGCTGATCTGCCCGCCCGCGACGCTGATCAGCGCCTGCGTGGCCGCGGCGGCCGGCTCGCCCATCGCCATCGGCGGCCAGAACCTGCATGCCCGGCCGAGCGGCGCCTTCACGGGCTCGATCTCGGCCGAGATGCTGGCCGATCTCGGCGCCCGGTACGTGATCGTGGGCCATTCCGAACGGCGCGCCTACCACCACGAGACCGACGACGGGGTCCACGCCAAGGCGCTCGGCGCCCGGCGGGCCGGCCTGTGCGGAATCATCTGCGTGGGTGAGACGATCGAGGAGCGCGAGCAGGGCCGTGCGCTGGACATCGTCCGCGCCCAGCTCGCCATCGGCCTGCCGAAGGGTGCGACCGCGGCCGACACGGTGATCGCCTACGAGCCGGTCTGGGCGATCGGCACCGGCCGGACACCCACCCCGCGCGACATCGCCGAGGTCCACGCCTCGCTGCGCGAGATGCTCGACAAGCTCGTGGGCGACGAGGCGCAGAAGATCCGCATCCTCTACGGCGGCTCCGTGAAGCCGGGCAATGCCCGCGAGCTCCTGTCGGTGGAGAATGTCGACGGCGCGCTGGTCGGCGGCGCGAGCCTCGTGGCCGAGGATTTCCTCGGGATCTGCGCCGCCTACGCGTGAGGCCGCCAGCGCGGGAGGCAGGCTTCTCGGGGCTGTCACACGATCCTGTTTAACGGTCGCGGTGCGCAACCACCGCGATTCGGATCATGACGGACGCTCATTCCCAAGCCGACGCCAATCTGTTGGAGACGATCCGCCGCGAGATCCTCGACAGCTACGATGAGGAAATCGAGCTCGGGTTCGGAGAGGACCGTCTCGATAGCCTCGACGCCGGCGCGGGATCCGGCCTCGACCGTCGGTTCTACTTCCGGGAATTGCTGCGCCTTCAGCACGAGCTGGTCCGGCTCCAGGACTGGGTACAGCACGAGAAGCTGCGCGTGGTCGTCCTGTTCGAGGGGCGCGATTCCGCCGGCAAGGGCGGCGTGATCAAGCGGATCACCCAGCGCCTGAACCCCCGCGTCTGCCGGGTAGCGGCTTTGCCCGCGCCGAACGAGCGGGAGCGCACGCAATGGTACTTCCAGCGCTACATCGCCCACCTGCCGGCCGGCGGCGAGATCGTGCTGTTCGACCGGTCCTGGTACAACCGCGCCGGCGTCGAGCGCGTCATGGGCTTCTGCACCGAGGCGGACGTCGAAGAATTCTTCCGCTCGGTGCCCGAGTTCGAGCGGATGCTGGTCCGCTCCGGCATCATCCTGCTGAAGTACTGGTACTCGATCACCGACGAGGAGCAGGCCCTGCGCTTCAACCTGCGCATCACCGATCCGCTGAAGCAGTGGAAGCTCTCGCCGATGGATGTCGAATCCCGCCGGCGCTGGGAGGACTACACCCGCGCCAAGGAGGATATGCTGACGCGCACGCACATATCCGAAGCGCCCTGGTGGGTGGTCGAGGCGGTGGACAAGAAGCGGGCGCGGCTGAACTGCATCAGCCACCTGCTGGAGCAGATCCCCTACGGCGACGTCGACCATCCGCCCGTACAACTGCCCGACCGGGTCCGGCACGCGGACTATATCCGCGCACCGATCCCACCGGAGATGCACGTCCCGGCCAAGTACTGAGGGCTGCCTTCAGATCTTGAAGGCCTGACGCGCGAGCAGGCGCCAGCGATCCCCATCGCGATGCCAGACCTGCAGGACGCCGATATGCACCGGCGCGGACTTGCCGTCGGTCACCACCTCGCCGGTGAAGACGTGCCGGGCGATCGCGTCGTCGCCCACGACCGAGGCCGAGCGGTCCGAGAGGGTGATGCTCGGGAAGGTCTGGCGCTTGCTGGCCAGCGGCGCGATGAAGGCCTTCTTGTCCTGCACGAGGCCGCTCGAATGGCCGTAGCTGAGCCCGTCGAGGGTCAGCGCGTCGAGGGCGGCATCGTCGCCGGCGAGCAGGGCCTTGGTCAGGGCATCCACCTGCGCCTCGACGGCGGCCCCCTGCCCCGCCGCATCCTGCTCAACGGCCTTGGACGGCATCGTGTGGAGAAGAACCGGCGCAGCGAGGGCAGCGGCGAGCGCCGAACGGCGTGCGATGATCATGGCGTTTGAACTCCCGGCGCGGGGCGGCGCGAGGGATGAGCCGCCGTCGCGATTGTTTTTGTCGAACGTGCGAAGTCTTAACGCACCATTCCGCAGACCGTAACCGTCCGCGGCTTTTCCAATTCGCCATATCTTTCCGCGCGCGCCAGATTCCCTCGTCCCCGGTGCGCCGCAGTCCGAAGGCGTGGGGCCGGCGCCCTCAAGCCGCGCGAAGCCGTGCAAGCAGGCGCTCGACCTCCCCGCTCAGATCATCCACTTGGCGGGACACGCCCGCAGCGATGTCCAGGACACGGTTCGCGGCGGCGCCGGTCTCGGCTGCGAGGCTGGCCACGCCCTCGACGGTCTCGCTGACCGCATCGGCGCCGCTCGCCGCCTGCCCGACATTCCGGACGATCTCCTGCGTGGTGACGCCCTGCTGCTCCACGGACGCCGCGATGGCCGTCGAGACACTGTCGAGATCGTTGAAGCGCGACGTGAGTTCACCGATGGCGGTGACCGCTTCGCGGGTCGCCGCTTGGATCCCGCCGATCTGCGTCGCGATCTCGTCGGTGGCCTTGGCGGTCTGGTTGGCCAATTCCTTCACCTCACCGGCGACGACCGCGAAACCGCGCCCGGCATCGCCTGCCCGGGCGGCCTCGATCGTTGCGTTGAGCGCGAGAAGGTTGGTCTGGCCGGCGACCGCGGAGATCATCGTCACGACATCGTTCACGCGAGTCGCCGCCTCGCTCAGATGACGCATAAGCGCCGCCGTATGCTCCGCCTCGGTGCTGCTGGCCCGCGTCAGGGCGGCGGCCTCCGTGGCGCGGCGCGCGATCTCGCTGACCGACGCGCCCAGTTCCTCGGCTGCCGCCGCGACGGCAGCCGTCGCGCTGGATGCCTCCTCGGCGGCCCGTGCGGCATTCCCTGAGCGCCCGGTGGTCGTCTCCGCGAGACGCGACATGGATTGGGCCGTCTGGCGCAGTTCGACCGCCGAGTTGGCGACGGTCCGGACGACCGAGCCGATCGCCGCCTCGAAGGCATCGGCCAAGGCCTCGTTCTGCGCCCGGCGCTCCCGCTCCCGGCTGGCCTCGGCCGCGGCGGCGCGGGCCGCGGCGTCGTCGGACAGGCGCAGCTTGAAGGCTTCGAGGCAGCGGGACATCGCGCCGACCTCATCGCTCCGGCCGAGGCCGGGAACCGGCGCGGCGTAATCGCCTGCGGCCACCCGGTCCATCGCGGCTCCGATCCCGGCATAGCCCTTCAGGAGAGCCCGATAGGCGAATCCGGCCAGGGTCAAAACGCCGGCGCCGCTGGCCGCCAGGGCGGCGATCAGGATGAGGAAGAGGAAGCGCGCCCGCGCCTGGAGCGCAGCGACCGCGGCATCGATCCGGTGCTCGATCAACCCGTAGAGGTCGTCGAGCGGCCTCATGATCTTCGCCTTGTAGGCGTGATAGTCCGGAGAATGAAGCAGCCCGATGGCCCGCATGCGATCCCGCTCCGGGTCAACCGCCGCGAGGGGGTGACCCGCGGCGTCCTTCCCCTCCACGAGATTCATCGCCTCGACCTCGAGCTGAACAAGTCCGTCCGAGTTGCGCACCGCTTCTGCGAGGGCATCGGTTTCCTGCTGGCTGAAGCCGAGCCGCGTCATCAGGGCCTGGACCGAGACGGCTTCATCATCGGGGCGGGGCTTCGGCAAGCCGGCAGAGATATAATCCCAATAGATGCGGTAGTACTCCCGGGGCCGCGGTTTCTTGCCCGCCCGGATGTCGATGACATCGAGATACTGCTGCTTGTAACGCGGATCCCCGGTGACGACGTATGTTCGACCGAGCCGCGTCAGGTCGTCCGAACTCTGGCGGATCTCATTCGCCAGAAGGATGGATCGGAGTCGATTCGTGTTGGATCCATCAATATCCCTGACCGCATTTTCGTAAAGATAAATCGATACCAGCAACAGGACCACGAGAATCAAATTCAGCGCCGATAGGATGGCGAATTTTCGCGCGATCGACATGCAGGAGATCCGAAAGTCTTCTGGCCGCTCGAATGCAAACTGCAGGGATTTGTCCGGGAATGTCCATGGGGTGTCTCGATCGACGTATCTTCTGAGGACCTTTCCGCCTGCCTCTGCCGCCGCTCCCGACCGGGTGGCGCGGGCGTGAACGCCCGGCCGCCGAGTTGGCGGCGGCGCCCGGGTGGTGTATGGGCCTGCGCAGATTTCGAGCTGGCGCCGCCGGGCGCCGGCTATCGCGTGCCCGCCTTCGGTCCTGCGGACCGGCTTTCCGGGATCGACGCGCGTCGCTGGAAGCTCACGTCCGGAACACCGATGCAGACCGTCCTGATCGTCGTCCACCTCATCATCGTGCTCGCACTGATCGGCGTCGTGCTGCTCCAGCGCTCCGAGGGCGGCCTCGGGCTCGGCGGCGGGGGCAGCGGCGGCGTCGCCGGGTTCATGACCGGCCGCGGCCAAGCCAACGCCCTGACGCGGGCCACCGCCATCCTGGCGGCCCTGTTCTTCGCCACCAGTCTGCTGCTCGCCGTCCTGTCGCACCGCTCGCAGGCGCCGAAGTCGATCCTCGACACCGGCGCTCCGCAGGGCGCAGGCCAGCCGGCCAAGCAGCCGACCGGGGCCGACAACCTGCTCGACACTTTGCGCCAGCAGCAGGACCGGGCGCCCGCCACGGCGCCGGCGCAGCCAGCCCCGGCCAAGCCCGCCCCAATACAGCCGGCGGTGCCTGACGCGCCGCAATCGCGCTGACGGCGCGAACCCGCGACTCACGCGAGCCCTGACGGACCGGCCCCGGCCGGCCCGTCCATGCGTCCAGCAATCCCCAGCCCTGGCACGGGCCGGGGCATTCGGCGTTTGGCAAACGCCAGCACCTTCTCTATGGATCGAGGCCCATGACGCGGTACGTTTTCATCACCGGCGGCGTGGTTTCTTCCCTGGGCAAAGGGCTGGCCTCGGCCGCCCTGGCGGCAGTGCTCCAGGCGCGCGGCTACCGGGTCCGGATGCGCAAGCTCGACCCGTATCTCAACGTCGATCCGGGCACGATGAGCCCGACCCAGCACGGTGAGGTCTTCGTCACCGACGACGGCGCCGAGACCGACCTCGACCTCGGCCATTACGAGCGCTTCACCGGCGTGCCGGCGAGCCGGGCCGACAACATCACCACGGGCCGGATCTATCAGGACATCATCGCCAAGGAGCGGCGCGGCGACTATCTCGGCGCCACCATCCAGGTGATCCCCCACGTCACCAACGCCATCAAGGAGTTCGTCCTCGACGGCAACGACGTGTTCGACTTCGTGCTCGTCGAGATCGGCGGCACGGTGGGCGACATCGAGGGGCTGCCGTTCTTCGAGGCGATCCGCCAGCTCGGCCAGGAGCTGCCGCGGGGCACCTGCTGCTACGTCCACCTGACGCTGCTGCCCTACATTCCGTCGGCGGGCGAACTGAAAACCAAGCCGACGCAGCATTCCGTCAAGGAGCTGCGCTCCATCGGCATCCAGCCCGACATCCTGCTCTGCCGCTGCGACCGGGACATCCCGGCCGACGAGCGGCGCAAGCTCGCCCTGTTCTGCAACGTCCGCGAGACTGCGGTGATCGAGGCCCGGGACGTCGCCTCGATCTACGAGGTCCCGCTGTCCTACCGGAAAGCCGGCCTCGACCGGGAGGTGCTCGGCCATTTCGGCCTGGAGCACGGCGAGGAACCGGATCTCAGCCGCTGGCGCACCATCGCCGAGCGGGTGCGCAACCCCGAGGGCGAAGTCTCCATTGCCATCGTCGGCAAGTACACGGGGCTGAAGGACGCCTACAAGTCGCTGAGTGAGGCGCTGATCCATGGCGGCATCAGCCACCGGGTGAAGGTCAACCTCGAATGGATTGAGGCCGAGGTGTTCGAGCGCGAGGATCCCGCGCCGTTCCTGGAGGGCCTGAACGGAATCCTCGTGCCGGGCGGGTTCGGCCAGCGGGGCGCCGAGGGCAAGATCCGCGCGGCGCGCTACGCCCGGGAGAAGCGGATTCCCTATCTCGGCATCTGCTTCGGCATGCAGATGGCGGTGATCGAGGCGGCCCGGTCGCTGGCCGGCCTTCCGGAGGCCAACTCGACCGAGTTCGGCGACACCGCCGAGCCGGTGGTCGGCCTGCTCACCGAGTGGCTGCGCGGCAACGAATTGGAGCGGCGCGCGGCGGCGGGCGATCTCGGCGGCACGATGCGGCTCGGCGCCTACGACGCGAAGCTCGATCCCGAATCGAAGATCGCGCAGATTTACGGGAGCACGGAGATCTCGGAGCGGCACCGCCACCGCTACGAGGTCAACATGGCCTATCGCGAACGGCTGGAAGCCCAGGGCCTGCGCTTCTCCGGGGTCTCACCGGACGGGCTCCTGCCCGAGACGGTGGAGCATGTCGGGCACCCGTTCTTCATCGGCGTTCAGTTCCACCCGGAGCTGAAGTCACGCCCCTTCGAGCCGCACCCGCTGTTCAAGGGTTTTGTCGGCGCGGCGATCGAGCAGAGCCGGCTGGTGTGAGGCCGCGGCGGCGCGCCGCTCCTCGCGCCGACGCGCGGGACCCTATATGCCTGCCGCCGTGACCGAGATCCTGTTCTACCACATGCAGCGCCAGCCCCTGGAGAAGGTGCTGCCGAACTTGGTCGAGCGTTCGCTCGACCGGGGCTGGCAGGCCGCGATCCAGGCGGCCAGCGAGGAGCGCCTGCAGGCGCTCGACGACCATCTCTGGACCTATTCCGACGAGAGCTTCCTGCCCCACGGAACCGACCGGGAGCCCGACGCGGGAAGCCAGCCGGTGGTGCTCACCCTGCGGGACGTGAACCCCAATGCGGCCTCGATCCGCTTCCTCGTGGAGGGCGCCGACCTGCCGCCGGATGCCGGGTCCTACGAGCGGATCTGCATCCTGTTCGACGGGACCGATCAGGACGCCCTCCTGCGTGCCCGTGAGCAGTGGAAGCAGGCCAAGGCGGCGGGTCACGCGGTCGCCTATTGGCAGCAGGACGATTCGGGCCGCTGGAACAAGAAGGCGTGACCGTGCACCTCAGCAAACGTCTTGCCGCCGCCCTCGGCCTCGTCCTGGCGCTGGGCGCGCCTCTGTCGCTCAGCGCCCAGGACGCGGCGCACGGCCATCCCCAGCCGGAGGCCCGCCAGGCGCCCCGCGGCCCGGAGGGGCGCCGCCTGCCGCCCGATTCGGTGACGCAGCAGAGCGTGACGCTGCCGGACGGCCGGAACCTCGCCTTCACCGCCACCGCGGGAAGCCTGCCGCTCGTCGATGAATCCGGCAAGCTCCAGGCCGAGATCGCCTACGTGGCCTACACGATGGCGCCGGAGGCCGGGCGCGCGCGCCCCGTCACCTTCGCGATCAATGGCGGCCCCGGTGCGGCCTCGGCCTACCTGAACATCGGGGCGATCGGCCCCTGGCGGCTGCCCACGGGCGGCGACAGCATCAGCCCGTCGCAACCCGTGGCGCTCACCGCCAACGACGGCACGTGGCTCGACTTCACCGACCTCGTGTTCATCGATCCGGTCGGGACCGGCTACAGCCGCGCGGCGGACGGCAACGGCAAGGCCTACTGGTCGATCGATTCCGACGCCTCGACCCTGGCGGCCGCCATCGCCCGCTATCTGCGGGTCAACGATCGCATGGCGGCCCCGAAATTCTACGTGGGCGAGAGCTACGGCGGCTTCCGGGGGCCCCTGATCGCCGAGAAGCTGCAGGAGGAGATCGGCGTCGGCCTCTCCGGGATGGTGCTGCTCTCGCCCGTGCTCGACTTCGGCTGGCTGGAGACGCCGAGGGCCAATCCCTGGGGCTACGTGCTCAAGCTTCCCTCGCTCGCGGCCGGCGCGCTGGAGCGGAAGGGCACTGTGCCGACGCCCGCCCTGCTCAGGGAGGCCGAGGCCTACGCCTCCGGCCCCTACCTGACGGACCTGCTGAAGGGCCCGTCCGACGCCGGCGCGGTGGCGCGCATGACCGACAAGGTCGCGCCACTCGTGGGGCTCGACGCCGCGCTCGTGCGGGCTCAGGCGGCCCGGCTGTCCACCCGAAGCGTCCAGCGCGAAATCGACCGGGCCGAGGGCCGGGTCGCCAGTGCCTACGACACCGGAATCACCGGCTGGGACCCGAATCCGGACGCGGCACAGTCCAGCTTCGAGGATCCGCAGCTCACCGCGCTCCAGGCGCCCCTGACGAGCGCCATGCTCGATCTCTACGCCCGCACGCTGAAATGGCCCGTGCCGAACATGCGCTACGAGCTCCTGAGCAACGCCGTGAACCACGGCTGGAGCTGGGGCTCGGGCCGGCAGGCGCCGGAGGTGCTCTCCAACCTCAAGGGGGCACTGGCGCTCGACGGGCGCCTGCGCGTCCTCGTGGCGCACGGCTTCACGGACCTCGTGACCCCGTACTTCGCCTCGAAGCTGCTGCTTGCGCAGGTCCCCGCCTACGCGGCCGGCCGCCTCGATCTGGCGGTCTATCCCGGTGGGCACATGTTCTACACCCGGCCCGATTCGCGGGCGGCGTTCCACCGGGACGTGGCGCGGCTCTACGCGGATGCCCTCAAGGCGCGCGAGGGAGATGCGGCTCCCGGGGGCGCGAAGGTCGAGCCCTGACGGCGGATCGCTCCGTCGGGGCGGCCGTCAGATCGGGGGCGCGGCTGAAACGCGCGGCGCGCTCTTCAGGAAGAGCACGTCGATATCGCGCCGCGGAACGTAGTCCTTCACGACCAATTCGACGGTGGTCGGACCGGTCTTCCTGAGGGGGCTGGCGCAGAACGCGAGCAGCGTGGCCGGATCACCCTTGTCCACGATCAGCCTGAACGTGCCGATCGCCCCGATACCTGTCGGCATCACGTAGGTGAGGTACTGCTCGTAGGCCTGGAAGAAGCGGCTGCCATCCGCGCTTGCCCGCCGATACAGGGCCTGGGCGGTCCGCGCGAAGGCGGGATCCGTGCAAAACTTGTCCGCGTAGCGCGCCATCTGCGCCGGTCCCAGATCCGGAGAGCCGAACGACAGGCTGGACTGGCCGCCGAGACTCGGCGTGAAGCTCTGGTGAATCGCGAGCCCCCGTCCGGCCGGGAAGACCTGCCGACGTGCATACCGCGATTTCAGCGTCCAGAGCGGGACGTCGGAGATCGTCCCGTCCCGATGCACCTGCCGGTCGAGGAAGCCGGCCTCGATCAGGGCCTTCCGGCGCTGCTCCGAGAGACGGCGCAGGGGAACCGCCGTCGCCGCGACGGTCGGTATCAAGGGGATTCCCAGGCTCTTGAGTTCGTCGGTGATCTCGAACGCTTGCCCTTCGCGCATCAGAAAGGCGTGCTGATCGAGCTGCCACGGGACGGCTTGGCCGTCGACCGTAGCCTCGAAGGCGAGGAAATTGGCCTGCGCCGGATCGGGGATGGAAACCGCCAGCGTCGGCGCGCCGACGAGATCGGGCATCGGGAACGTCAGGGTGGCCTCGATGTCGGCGCCGGTCGGGTTGCGGAACTGGTAGTCGACCCTCACGTCCCGCTCCGAGAGATAGAGGTCTTCCGACACGAGCGTGATCGCGCCTGCCGGTTCGAGGACGAGCCCCCCCGCCTTGAGCGCGCCTTCGGTGTCGTCGGCCCGGACCGGCAGGGATGCCGCCGCGAGGAAGGCGAGGGTCAGCGCAAGGGTCAGCGACAGAATCTTCATCACGTTCACGCGTCAAAGTTCGGGGCCGTGCGTCACCGGATGGCCAGTGCGACCGTGTGGACATCCGTCTCGCCCGCCGATCCCGCCATTTGCGAGGCGGCGGACATGATTCCGCTGCGCCTCCGTTGTGCGAGGGCTGTCATGCGTCTACAACGATCGCGTGACGGTGCCCCGGCGACGGGGTGAAAAGGGAATGCGGTGAGGGGCGCGAGCCTCGAATCCGCGGCTGCCCCCGCAACTGTGAGCGGCGAGCGCCTGCCGAGGGCCACCGGAGGGATCCGGGAAGGCGGCAGGGGCGTCGAGCCGCGAGCCAGGAGACCTGCCGTCACGACAGGATCCCGTGTTGCCGCCGGTGGGGCGGCTGGAGACAGACTGATGACCACCTCGACCCTCGCCGTCGCCGTCGGTACCCGTTCGTCGGAGCGCCCGCTGGCCGTTGCGCTCGCGGCTGTTCTCGGCCTCGGCCTGCTGTTCATGGTCGGCTTCTCGCCGGCGATCGCGTTCCACAACGCGGCCCACGACTTCCGGCACACCCAGAATTTCCCCTGCCACTGACGCCATCGTCACAGGGATGATCATCCGGCTCCTGTCGGCGGCCCTGGCCGCCGGCTTCTTCGCGGCCGTCGTCGTGACGGGCCTCGAACTGACGCTGACCTCGCCGCTGATCGTGGCGGCCGAGCGCTACGAACAGGCCGAGCCCGGCCATCAGGCCGCCCGCGCGCTGCCGATCGTCCTGGCGCATGCCGGGCACGATCACGCGGCGCCCGACGCCGCGCCGGAATGGCAGCCCGGCCCGGGCCTGCCGCGCATGGCGTTCACCGGGTTGGCGACGCTGGTCGGCGCCGTCGGCTACGCGCTGCTGCTCGGCGCCGTGATGCTCGCCTGCGGGCGGGAGCCGACGCCGCAGGTCGCCCTCGCCTTCGCGATGGCGGGCTTCGCGAGTGTCGCCCTCGCGCCGGGCCTCGGGCTGCCGCCGGAACTGCCGGGCAGCGAGGCGGCGCCTCTGGCCGTCCGGCAAGCCTGGTGGGTGATGACCGCGGCGGCGACCGGCATGGGCCTCTACCTGATCGCCGTGCGGCGGTCGCTGATCGCCATCCTGGGCGGCCTCGTGCTGATCATCGCGCCGCACGTGGTCGGCGCGCCCCAGGCGCCGGAGGGAACGTCCGCGCTGCCGGCGGCTTTGGCCGCGCAGTTCGCGGCGCGCTCGCTTGCGATCAGCTTCGTGTTCTGGATGCTGCTCGGCCTTGGGCTCGGCCGGGCGTGGCAGGTCTTCGGACGCGAGACGGCGCGGGGGATGGCCCGTGCCTGAGACAATCCTCTACGTCTGCACCACCTGCCGCCGCGAGGACGACGATCCGGACGGACCCCGGGCCGGCGCCCGCCTGCTCGACGCCCTGCGGGATCGCGCCGGGGGCGCTCCGGATCTCCGGGTCGAGCCGGTGGAGTGTCTGTCGGTCTGCAAGCGGCCCTGCACGGTGGCGGTCGCCTCGGCCGATCGCTGGACCTACGTGTACGGCGACATGGACCCATCCGCCTCGGCGGAAATGATCCTGGCGGGGCTCGCCGCCTACGCCGCGACGCCGGACGGCATCGTGCCCTGGCGCGAGCGCCCGACCGAGTTCAAGAAGGGCGTGATCGCCCGGATCCCCCCGTTTCCCGCACCGCGCCCGCTTCCGGCCGGCACTCTGGAGGCCGCCGAATGACCCGCGTCGCCAAGATCCCCTGCACCATCGTCACGGGCTTCCTGGGCGCCGGCAAGACGACGCTCGTGCGCCACGTCATCGAGAACGCGAAGGGCCGCCGCCTCGCCATCCTGGTCAACGAGTTCGGCGATGTCGGCTTTGACAAGTCGTTCCTGGCCGCCTGCGGGGTCGAGGGCTGCACCGAGGAATCCATCGTCGAGCTTCCGAACGGCTGCATCTGCTGCACGGTGGCGGACGATTTCGTGCCCGCGCTTGAGACCCTTCTCGGCCGCGCCGAGCCGCCGGAGCACATCCTGATCGAGACCTCCGGCCTCGCCCTGCCGAAGCCGCTGGTCCAGGCGTTCCAGTGGCCGGCGATCCGCTCGCGGGTCACGGTGGACGGCGTGGTCGCGGTGGTCGATGGGCCGGCGGTCGCCGCGGGCGCCTTCGCGGAGGATCCAGAGGCCTTGGCCGCCCAGCGCGCCGCCGATCAGTCGGTCGATCACGACAACCCGCTGGAGGAGGTGTTCGAGGACCAGCTCCTCTGCGCCGACCTCGTCGTGCTCAACAAGGCCGACCTGATCGATGCAGACACCCGCGCCCGGGTCCGCGCCGAGGTGGAGGGGCACCTGCCCCGCGCCGTGAAGGTGGTGGAGACCGAGAAGGGTGCGATCGATCCTCGGGTCCTGCTGGGCCTCGGCGCCGCGGCGGAGGATGATCTGGACGCCCGCCCCTCGCATCACGGCGAGGGCGAGGATCACGATCACGACGATTTCGAGACCGTGGCCCTGCCGATCCGCCCGGCGGTGACGGCGGCCGATCTCGCGGCACGGGTCGAGAAGGCGGCCGAGACCGCGGGCGTGCTGCGGATCAAGGGCTTCGCCGATGTCGAGGGCAAGGCGATGCGCCTCGTGGTGCAGGGTGTCGGCCGCCGCGTCACTCACCATTTCGACCGGCCCTGGCGGGCGGGCGAGGCCCGCGACGGGACGCTCGTGGTGATCGGCCTGAAGGGGTTCGACCGGGACGCGGTGGCGGCAGCGCTGGCGGGTTAGGGATTTCCTGCCGCGCATGGCAGGATGACGGGTGCTGGGGCCGAGGGAGAGCCTCGAACCATGCTGGATCGCAAGCCTGAGCCGATGGGGGTCGCGGCCTTTCTCGCCTGGGCGGAAGGGCAGGCCGACCGCTACGAACTCGTCGGCGGCGTGCCGGTGCGGATGATGGCCGGTGCGCGCAACGTCCATGACGATATCGTGGTCAACCTGCTCACCCTGTTGCGCACGCATCTGCGCGGCAGCGGCTGCCGTCCCTTCACCGCCGACGGCAGCGTCGAGACCCTGCCGGGTCAGGTCCGCCGTCCGGATGTCGGCGTCGATTGCGGCGCGCGGGATCCCGCGGGCCTGATGGCGGCGGAGCCGCGCCTCGTCGCGGAAATCCTGTCGCCGACGACGCGCGATTTCGACACCTTCGCCAAGCTGGCAGAATACCGGACGATGGCGAGCCTCGCCCATATCCTCCTGATCGAGCCGAATGCCCCCGAGGTCCGGTCATGGTCCCGCGGCGCCGAAGGGGCTTGGCAGGAGATACGCATCGCCGGCCTCGACGGCGCCATCGACCTGCACGCCCTCAAGCTGCGCCTGCCTTTGGCAGAGATCTACGACGGCGTGATCTTCCCGGCCCGGCCGCGCCTCCTGGCCGACGAGCCGGGAACGGGCGCGTAGACGGCGCCTCGATGCATCTGGTGCGCATCGATGCCGTCTCCCTCGACGAGGGCGAGGCGGCTTTGGATCTCGGGCAGGAGCCCGGCGACTGCGTGGTGCTGTCCTTCACCGACAGCGACCTCTCCGGACTCGCGCGGGCGCATGCCGCTGAGGCCGGCCTCCCGAGCCTGCGCCTCGCGAAGCTCGCCAAGCTGCGCCACCCGCTGTCGGTCGATCTCTATGTCGAGCGCATCGTGGCGCGCGCCCGGATCGTGGTGATCCGCTGCCTCGGCGGCCTGGATTACTGGCGCTACGGCGTCGAGCGCTGCGCCGAGGCGGCGCGGGCGCACGGGGTGGTGCTGGCCGTGCTGCCGGGCGACGACCGGCCCGATCCGCGCCTCGCCGCCTTCTCCACCGATCCGGCGCTGGCGGACCAGCTCGATCGCTATTTCCGCGCCGGCGGGTCCGAGAACCTGCGCCGGATGCTGCGGCTGCTCGCTGCCCGGACGGGCCTTGATCTCCCGGTCGAGCCCCCGCTCCCGCTGCCCCGCGGCTTCGCTTGGTGCCCGGGCTGCTGCACGCCGCCCCTCGATCGGGCCGTCGCGGCGGCGAGGACCGCGATTCCGCTCGCGGGCGCTCGGGCCGAGCCCCTCGCGCTGCTGCTGGTCTACCGCTCGGCGGTGCTCGGCGGCGATACCGCGCCGTTCGTCGCCCTGATGGCGGCCCTGCGCGCCCGCGGGATCGGCGTCCTGCCGATGGCGGTGTCGAGCCTGAAGGAGCCCGCGGCTGCGACCGCGGTCACGGAGGCCGTGCGCGCTCGGCGGCCGGACCTCGTCATCGCCGCCACCGCCTTCTCGGCGCGTGAGGACGGCAGCGACTTCGTGCTCGACGGCGCCGACTGCCCGGTGCTCCAGGCCTTCACGGTCGGGTCCCCGCGCGCAGCCTGGGACGCCTCGGCCCGGGGGCTCGGCGCGGCCGATCTCGCCATGCAGGTGGCGCTGCCGGAATTCGACGGCCGCCTCTCGGGCTTCCCGATCTCCTTCAAGGAAGAGGCGCCCGAGATCGAGGGCTTCGCCGAGCGGCGGGCCGTGCCCTACGCGCCGGGGATCGCGGCGCTCGCCGAGCGGGCCGCCGGCTGGCTGCGGCTCGCCGCCCTGCCCCGGGTTGAGCGGCGCATCGCGATGGTCCTGTCCGATTACCCCGCGCGGGGCGGCCGGGCCGGCTTCGCGGTCGGCCTCGACACGCCGGAGAGTGCCCGGGCCATCGCCGCGGACCTCGCCGCCGCGGGCTATGCCGGGCGTGATCTGCCCGAGGCCGGCGCGTTGATGACGGCGCTCACCGAGGGGCCGCCTGAGTTCTGCGTGCCGCTCGCATCCTACCAAGCGTGGCTCGACGTCCTGCCGGAGGAGATCCGCGGTGCGCTCATCGACGCCCGGGGCGCGCCGGAGAAAGACGCCGCCTGCGCGGATGGGGCTTTCCGCTTCCGGATGGTGAGGGCCGGCACCGCAGATGCGCCGAGCGGCGGCCTCACTGTCTTCCTCCAGCCCGACCGCGGGCGCGATCCCGACCGCAAGGTCGGCTACCACGATCCCGAGCGCGTCCCGACCCACGCCTATCTCGCCTTCCATCTCGGGCTGCGGCAGCGTTTCGACGTGCTGGTCCAGCTCGGCACCCACGGCACGACCGAGTGGCTGCCCGGCAAGGCCGTGGCCCTGTCGCCGGATTGCTTCCCGGCGCTCTGCATCGGCGCCCTGCCGGTGGTCTATCCGTTCATCGTGGACGATCCCGGCGAGGCCGCCCCGCTCAAGCGCCGCCTCGGCGGCGTCGCGCTGGGCCATCTGACGCCGCAGACCGCCGCCCACGACCTCTCGCCCGAGGCCGCGCGGCTGCGCGAACTCGTGGAGGAATACGCCGCCGCCAGCATCCTCGATCCGCGCCGCGCCACCCTGATCGCCCAGGCCATCCTGGAAGAAGCGCGTGATTCCGGTCTGCTCGACGGCGCCGGGATCGATGCCGACACACCGATGGACGAGGCGCTGACCCGGCTCGACGCCCATCTCTGCGACCTCGGCGAGACCAGTTTTCGCGACGGGCTGCACGTCTTCGGCCGCGCCCCCGATGGGGTCCCCGCCCCGGTGACGGCGAGCGCGGCCGCCGAGCGGGCCGGATTCCTCGCCGCCCTCGACGGAAGGTTCGTCCAGCCCGGCCCGTCCGGCTCCCCGTCCCGGGGGCGGGCGGACGTGCTGCCGACCGGACGCAACCTCGCGACCCTCGATCCGCGGGCGATCCCGAGCCGCGCCGCCGCGCTCCTCGGCGCGAAGGCCGCCGAGGCCGTGGTGACGCGCTACCTTCAGGATGAGGGCGCCTATCCGGCCCGGATCGTGATGGATCTCTGGGCCTCGCCGACCCTGCGGACCGGCGGCGAGGACGTGGCGCATGCGCTGGCCCTGATGGGCGTCCGCCCGGTCTGGGACCATGCCAGCACCCGCGTGACCGGCTTCGAGGTGCTGCCGCTGGCCCTGCTCGATCGGCCGCGCATCGACGTGACGGTGCGGGTCTCCGGCGCGTTCCGCGACACGTTCCCCGACACGCTGGCGCTGATCGACCGCGCCGCCCGGGCGGTGGCCGACCGCGACGAGGCCGACGACGAGAACCCCCTGGCGGCGTCCCGACGGCGCGGCGAGACGGGTGCCCGGGTCTACGGCGCGGCGCCGGGCCGCTACGGCGCGGGCACGGCCGCCACCGCGCTCGACGGCACCTGGGACAGCGGGGCCGATCTCGGCCGCGCCTATCTCGCCGCCAGCGCCCACGCCTATGGCGACCGCGAGGGGCCGGATTCGGATTTCGCCGCGCGGGTCGCCGCGGCCGACGCCTATCTGCACGCCTTCGACGCGGCCGAGCGCGACTTGTTCGACGGCGACGCCGCGGTCGACGCGATGGGCGGCTTCGCGGCCGCGGCGGCGCTGCAGGAGGCCCGGCCGGCGCTCTACAGCCTGGACGTCTCGGTGCCGGAACGCCCGAAGGCCCGCACCGCCCGGGAGGACGCGGCACGCCTGATCGGCGGCCGTCTCGCCGATCCCCGCTGGATCGCCGCGCAGCTGCGCCACGGCTACCGCGGGGCGCAGGAGCTGGCCCAGGGGCTCGACGCGGTCTTCGTGCTCGCGGCGACGAGCGAGGCCGTGACCGATGCCGGCTTCGACCGGCTCTACGCGGCCTGGATCGCCGACGCGGAGGTGTTCGAGCGCCTGCGCGCGGCCAACCCGGCGGCGACCCGGGCGATCCTGAAACGCTTCGACGAGGCCCGCGACCGCGGCCTCTGGCACAGCCGGCGCAACGCCCTGCCGGCCGATGCGCTCCTGCGGGAGGCGGCCGCGTGAACGCGCCCGCGCATCGCCGCGTCCTGCCCGAGGCGCCCCAACGCAGAGGCTGGTGCCCCGGCCTCGCCCGCCCGATGCCCACGGGAGACGGGCTGCTGGCGCGGGTCCACCCGCCGCTGGGAATCCTGTCGTTGGATCAGGCCCGTGCCGTAGCGCAGGGCGCACGGCTTTACGGAAACGGCCATCTCGACCTCACGGCCCGGGCCAACCTGCAGGTCCGCGGTGTCTCCGAGGCGAGCAGCGCGCCGCTGGCCGGGCTGCTCGCTCAGGTCGGCCTCGGCGATCGGCGGGCCGATGGCGGCCCGCAACGCCTGACCCTCACGCAACCGCTCGCGGGCCAGGATCCGGCCGAGCTGATCGACGTGCCGGCCCTCGCCCGGGCGATCGAGGCGGCGGCACTCGATATTCCCGGCTTGCCCGCCAAGACGCTGGTCGTGGTGGAGGGGCGCCGGGACGTGACAGCGCCGGAGGCCGATTGTCTCGTGACGGCCATCGATGCCGCACAGGTCGACGTCGCGATCGCCGCGGCGGACGAGATGCACAGGGTGACGGACTGTGCCGCGACCGAAGCCCCCGCCGTCGTAGCCGCGCTGCTCACGGCCTTCGCCCGCACCGGCCGCCGGCGGATGCGCGATCTGTCGGAGGATGAGCGGACGCGCTTGGCAGAGGCACCGATCGCTTCAACGCGGGGACAGGATCGGCAACCCGGATGTCCCGCGCGCGCTCCCTCCCCCCTCTGCGGGGGAGGGTGGCCCGATGGGCTCCTTCTGCGTCAGCAGGGGTCGGGAGAGGAGAGCGACGGTGCAGATCGAGGCTCCGGCCTTCATGTAGGCCACGCCCCTTCCGGAAGCGGGGCTCCCCTCTCCCGCCCCCCTTCGGGGGTCACCCTCCCCCGCAAAGGGGGGAGGGAGATGCGCGGAGGGACTTTCGCGCCGGCGGCTGGCCTTCATGAGAGCGGACGCGCTCACATCCTCGCCCTGGACGCCCCCTTCGGCCGCTGCACCGCGGATGCCCTCGACCGCCTCGTCTCCGCCGCGGAAGCTGTCGGCGCGGATGCGCTCCGCCTGTCGCCGACGCGCGGCTTCGTCCTGCTCGCCCCGGTCGGCGCGCCGGCGGCCGCGGCGCTGCCGGACCTCGCATCGGACTTCATCGTCGCGCCCGACGATCCGAGACGCAGCGTCGACGCCTGCACGGGGGCCCCCGGCTGCGCCTCCGGCTCGACACCGACGCTCCTCGATGCCGAGCGGCTCGCCCAGACCTTCCAGCCGCTGGCGGCGCAGGGCTACACGGCGCACGTCTCCGGCTGCACGAAGGGCTGCGCTAGGCCCGGCCCCGCCGACCTGACTCTCGTCGGCGCGCAGGGCCGCTACGGCATCGTCATCGGCGGCGCGCCCGGCGATGAGCCGGCGATTCACCTCCCTATCGAGGCCGTTCTGGAGCGGTTAGGAAGGGCCAAGACTGTCGGGCTTTCCGCCGCATTCACGTCGGATACGGCCCGAGCAGACGACAGAAGGGACGGAAGACCGGCATGAGCGCGAGCCAGAATGCCCTGCGCCCGGCAGGATCGGAACAGGCGGCCCACGAGCCCCCCTCCCGCTACGATTACATCCGCGACGGCGGCGCCATCTACGCGCGCTCCTTCGCGATGATCCGCGCCGAGGCCGATCTCGCCCGCTGGTCCGGCGCCGCCGAGCGCGTGGTCGTGCGCATGATCCATGCCTGCGGCATGACCGACCTTCCGGCCGACGTGGAGATGTCGGACGACTTTGCCGAGGCCGGCCTCGCCGCGCTCCAGGCCGGGGCGCCGATCCTGTGCGATGTCCGCATGGTCGCCGACGGCGTCACCCGGGCGCGCCTGCCGGCTGCCAATCCGGTGCTCTGCACGCTGGGCGATCCGCGCGTGCCGGATCTCGCGAAGGAGCTCGGCACCACCCGTTCGGCCGCCGCCATGGAGCTGTGGCGCGCGCACCTGCCGGGCAGCGTCGTGGCGGTGGGCAATGCGCCGACCGCCCTGTTCCGCCTGCTCGAACTGCTCGACGCCGGGGTGGCGCCCCCCGCCGCGGTGATCGGCATCCCGGTCGGCTTCGTGGGCGCTGCGGAATCCAAGGAGGCTCTGGCCCGGGACGGCCGGGTGCCCTTCGTGGTCGTCCACGGGCGGCGCGGCGGCAGCGCCATGACGGCCGCCGCCGTCAACGCCCTCGCCAGCGAGATCGAGTGATGGACGGGTTCGAACGGCTCGATGCGCCCGCCGAGGCGCTGCCCGCGGCCGCGGTGACCGGCACGCTCTACGGCGTCGGGATGGGCCCGGGCGATCCGGACCTGCTGACCGTCAAGGCGCAGCGGATCCTGATGCGGGCGCCGGTGCTGGTTCATTTCTGCAAGCGGGGCAAACGCGGCAACGCCCGCACCATCGCGGATGCGGTCCTGCGCGATCCCGCCCGCGAATTGGCGCTCGCCTATCCCTACACGACCGAGATCCACCCCGAGCACCCGGACTACGTGGCGGCTCTGGCCGGTTTCTACGACGACGCGGCCGGCCGGCTCGCCGACCATCTCGGCGCCGGGCGCGACGTGGCGATCCTGTCGGAAGGCGATCCGTTCTTCTACGGCTCGTTCATGCACCTGTGGCGGCGCCTGAAGGACCGCTTTCCCGTGGAGGTGGTGCCTGGGGTCACCGGGATGTCGGGCTGCTGGACCCGGGCCGGGACGCCGATCACCTGGGGCGACGACGTCCTGACGATCCTGCCCGCGACCCTGTCGCTCGACAGCCTGACCGAGCGCCTGCGCGGCACCGATGCCGCCGTGGTGATGAAGCTCGGCCGCCACCTGCCCAAGGTGCGCGCGGCTTTGGCCGAAGCGGGGCTGCTCGAGCGGGCGGTCTATGTCGAGCGCGGCACCATGGCGGGCGAGCGCGTCGTCATGCTGGCCGACAAGGCCGACGACGACGCCCCGTACTTCTCCATGGTGCTGCTGCCAGGCGAGGGGCGCCGGCCGTGAGCGATGCGACGGATCCTTGTTGGTCCCGCAGCCGCCCATTACGTTGGGTCGGCGGGGGCGACGCATGACGACGTTGACGGTGACGGCCCGGGGCCAAGTCACATTCCGAAGGGACATCCTGGAGCACCTCGGCATTCGGCCGGGGGACAAGATCCGGCTCGAACTCCTGCCGGATGGCCGGGCGGAGCTGAAGGCCGATCAGCCTGAGCGCTCGTGGCGTCACCTGCACGGGATGCTCGCGGGCAAGGGCAACGACGCCCACTGCTCCATCGAGGCGATCGGCGACGCCATCGCACAGGCCGGGGCAGAAGCCGGGATGTCCGGTCTCAGCAAGCCGTGAAGGTCACGCCCGACACCAACGTCCTGCTCCGCCTGATCGTCAATGACGAGGCGGCGCAGGGGCTGGCGGCCCTTCGGATCCTGGAATCCGCGGCACAGGTCGCGATCAGCGTCCATGCCCTGTGTGAATTGGTTTGGGTCCTTCGCAGTCGCTACGGCATGCCCCGCGCGGAGATCGCCGCGGCGATACGAGGTTTGATCGCGGCCCGTCACGTCGTGACCGATCGGGCGGCGGTCGAGGCCGGCTTGGCGATGCTGGAAGACGGTGGCGATTTCGCGGATGGCATCATCGCGTTTGAAGCACGTCGCCTCGGTGGCGAGACCTTCGTGTCATTCGACAGGACCGCTATTAAACGAATGGGTGCGCAGGCAATCCCTGCCCTCTTGCTGACCTCAGAGGCGGACGCGCGGTGAATCCCGGTGCAGGCGGAACTCTCACGGTGATCGGCCTCGGCCCGGGCGACGAGAGTCTGCTGACCGGATCCGCCCGCCGGGCGCTGGACGCCGCGGAGGACATCGTCGGGTATTACCCCTACGTGGCCCGCGTGCCGGAGCGGCCGGGCCTGACCCGGCACGCCAGCGACAACCGCGTCGAGGTCGACCGCGCGCGCCACGCCCTTCAGCTCGCCGCCGCCGGACGTCGGGTCGCCGTGGTCTCGGGCGGCGATCCCGGCGTCTTCGCCATGGCGGCGGCTTTGTTCGAGGCGGTGGAACACGGCGAGCCCGGCTGGCGCGACCTCGCCATCACGGTCGAGCCCGGGATCACCGCCATGCTGGCCGCCGCCGCCCGACTCGGCGCCCCGCTGGGCGGCGATTTCTGCGCCCTGTCGCTCTCCGACAACCTGAAACCCTGGCCGGTGGTGACCGCCCGGCTGGAGGCGGTGCTGCGCGCCGATCTGGTCGTGGCCCTCTACAACCCGATCTCGTCCGCCCGGCCCTGGCAGCTCGGCGCCGCCCTGGAGATCGCGGCCGGCATCCGCGCCCCGGAGACGCCGGTGATGTTCGCCCGCGCGATCAGCCGGCCCGACGAGGTGATCCGGGTGACGCCCCTGGCCGAGGCATCCTCTGCCCCGGCCGACATGGCGACCGTGGTCATCATCGGAGCCTCGACGACGCGGCTGATCCCCCGGGAGGGGCGGCAGCCCTTCGTCTACACGTCGCGCAAGGTCGAAGCGGCGTGAATATCGGCATCCATCCAGCGGAGCGCCCCGGCCGCGCCGGATACGCACGGCACGTCGGGCTTATCCGGCCGGCGCACCATGACGACCGGGATCGCCAGGGCGCGCGCCGCCGCGATCTTGCCGTAGGTCGCCGCCCCGCCGGAATTCTTGCTGACCACGATCTCGATGCCGGCCTCGCGCATCAGCCTCGCCTCGGATTCCGCGTCGAACGGCCCGCGGGCCTCGATGGCCGTGAGACGGGGCACCGGCAGCGTCGCGCCGAGCGGCTCGACCGTCCGCGCCCAGTAAGCGTGCTGCGGGGCCGCCGCGAAGGCGCCGGCCTCCTGCCGGCCGGTTGTCAGGAACACGCGCCGGGGCTCGGGGCCGAGGGCCGCGACGGCGGCCGGGATGCTCTCGACCTCGGTCCAGCTGTCGCCGGGTTCACGGCTCCAGGCCGGACGGCGGATCGCGAGCAGCGGCACCCCGGCCATGGCTGCCGCGCGGGCGGCGTTGTCCGAGATCCGGGCCGCGAAGGGATGCGTGGCATCGATCAGGCGGTCGAATTTTTCCGTCCGCAGGTACTGCGCGAGGCCCTCGGCGCCGCCGAAGCCGCCGCTCCGGGTCGGGACGGGCTCGGGTTTCGGCGCGGCGGTTCGGCCGGCCAGCGACAGCATCACGGACAGGTCGTGCCGCCCGGCGAGCGCGCGCGCCAGGGCGCTGGCCTCCCCGGTCCCACCGAGGATCAGGATCCGCATCGCACCATCGGTCATGGGCGCCTTGTCCATGAGCGGTGAGGCCCTGTCGAGCCGGGACGCACCGGGACGCTGGCTGTCGATCGTCGGCATCGGCGAGGACGGGCGCTCCGGCCTCGCACCCGCCGCCGCCGCGGCGCTCGACGCGGCCCGCGTCGTCTATGGCGGCCGCCGCCACCTCGCGCTGGCCGGCCCCCTCGCGGCCGAGAGCCGGCCCTGGCCGAGCCCGATCCATGAGGCCTATCCGGACATCCTCGCCCGCCGGGGCGAGCCGACCTGCATCCTCGCCACCGGCGATCCGTTCCACTACGGCATCGGCGCCGAGATCGCCCGGATCGTGCCAGCAGACGAGATCCAGGTCTTCCCGCAACCCTCGGCCTTCAGCCTCGCCTGCGCGCGCCTCGGCTGGCCGCTGGCCGAATGCGGCCTCGTCACCCTGCACGGCCGGGCGCTCGCGCGGATCGTGCCGCATCTCCAGCCGGGCGCCCGGTTGCTGGTCCTGTCGTGGGACGGGAAGACGCCGGGGGCGCTGGCGAGGCTGCTCGCCGAGCGCGGCTTCGGGGAATCCATCGTGACGGTCCTGGAGGCGATGGGCGGCCCGCGCGAGCGGATCCGCGCGGCCCGCGCCGACGGCTTTGACATCGCGGAGATCGATCCGCTCAACACCGTGGCGATCGCGGTGGCCGGTGCCGGCCGCGCGCTGCCCCTGGCGCCGGGGCTCGACGACGCGCTGTTCGAGAATGACGGACAGCTCACCAAGGCCGAGATCCGGGCGCTGACCCTCGCGGCCCTGCGGCCCCATCCGGGCCAGCATCTCTGGGATATCGGGGCCGGCGCGGGTTCGGTCGCCATCGAGTGGATGCTGCGCCATCCGAGCCTGCGCGCCACCGCGATCGAGGAACGGCCGGAGCGGGCCGAGCGCATCCGGCGCAATGCCGAACAGCTCGGCGCGCCGGACCTCACCGTGGTCACCGGGGCCGCGCCGGCGGCCCTCGCTGAGCTGCCCCGGCCGGATGCGGTGTTCATCGGCGGCGGCGTCTCGGAGCCGGGCGTCCTGTCGGCGGCCCTGGCGGCCCTCAAGCCGGGCGGGCGCTGCATCGCCAACGCGGTGACACTGGAGGGCGAAGCGACCCTGCTCGCCGCCTTCGCGGCGCAGGGCGGCAGCCTGCGGCGCTTCTCCGTGGAACGGGCGAGCCCCGTGGGCGGCCTGCACGGTTGGCGGCCGGCCATGCCGGTGACCCAATGGGCCTGGACCAAGCCATGACCGGTCTCCTCGCCGCCGGAATCGGGTTCCGCCGCGGCGCCGGAGCCGACGAGATCGCGGCGCTGATCACCCAGGCTCTCGGGCGGGTCGGCGCCGTGCCCGGCGACCTCATCGCCATCGCCACCGTGGCCGACCGGGCGACCGAGCCGGCCCTCGCCGACGCGGCGGCGCGTTTCGGCCTGGCGCCGCACCCCGTTACCTCGGAGGCTCTGGCGGCCCGGGACGCCGAACTCGTGACGCGATCGGCGCGGATCGAACATTTGCGCGGGGTGGGCTCCCTGGCAGAGGCCGCAGCGCTTGCAGCGGCCGGTCCCGGGAGCCGCCTCGCCCTCCCCCGGATCGCCAGCGGCGGCGCCACCTGCGCGCTCGCCCGCGGCCAGAGCACGATGCAAGCAGCATGACCGTCCATTTCATCGGCGCCGGCCCCGGCGCGGCCGACCTCATCACGGTTCGCGGCCGCGACCGCGTCGCGTCCTGCCCGGTCTGCCTTTATGCCGGCTCCCTGGTGGCGCCCGAAATCCTCGGCTGGTGTCCGCCCGGCGCCCGGATCGTCGACACCGCACCCCTCGACCTCGACGCCATCATGGTGGAGATCGCGGCGGCGCACGAAGCCGGTCAGGACGTCGCGCGGCTGCATTCGGGGGATCTGTCGATCTGGAGCGCGCTGGCCGAGCAGATGCGCCGGCTCGACGGTCTCGGCATCCCCTACACGGTGACGCCCGGCGTCCCGGCCTTCGCGGCGGCGGCGGCGCTGCTGCGGCGGGAGCTGACCGTGCCCGGGCTGGCGCAATCGGTTGTCCTCACCCGCACCTCCGGCCGCGCGAGCGCCATGCCCGAGCGCGAGACCCTGGCGGCCTTCGCGGCGACCGGCGCCACGCTGGCGATCCATCTCTCGATCCACGTGGTCGAGCGCGTCGCGGCCGAGTTGATCCCGTTCTACGGGTCGTCCTGTCCGGCGGCCGCGGTGTTCCGCGCCTCCTGGCCGGACGAACGGGTGCTGACGGCCGATCTCGCCTCCCTGCCGGCCCGTGTGGCGGAGGCGGGTCTCGAACGCACGGCTTTGATCCTCGTCGGGCCGGCGCTCGGGGCAGAGGATTTTCGCGAGAGCGCGCTCTACGCCGTCGATTACGACCGACGCTACAGGCCCGGCGGCGCGGTCGGGGTGCGGACGTGAGCGCCCCCGGTCTCCTCGTCGCGGCGCCGCGGTCGAGTTCCGGCAAGACGACCGTGGCCCTCGCCCTGATGCGAGCCCTGACGCGGAGGGGCCTGCGCGTGCGCGCCGCCAAATGCGGCCCGGACTACATCGATCCGGCCTTCCATCAGGCGGCGACGGGCCGGCCGAGCTTCAACCTCGACAGCTTCGCGATGGCGCCGCCCCTGCTCGATGCCCTGGCTCAGGCGACCGTCTCCGATGCCGACATCGTGATCGCCGAAGGATCGATGGGCCTGTTCGACGGCGTCAGGGCGGCCGAGAGCCGGACCGGAGCCAATGCCGATATCGCGGCGCGCTACGGCTGGCCCGTGGTGCTGGTGGTGGACGTCTCCGGGGCGGCGCAATCGGCCGCCGCGGTGGCGTTGGGTTGCCGGCTCTACGATCCGCAGATCACGATCGCGGGCGTGATCCTGAACAAGGTGGCCAGTGCCCGCCATCGCCGCCTCGTGGAGGCCGGGATGGCGCGCGCGGGGCTCCCGGTGCTCGGCGCACTGATGCGGGACGCGCAGCTCGTGCTGCCCGAGCGCCATCTCGGCCTCGTCCAGGCCGGTGAGACCGCCGATCTGGAGACGCGGCTCGACCGCGTCGCCGATCTCGCTGAGGCCGGCATCGATCTCGACGCCGTCGTTGCCGCGGCCGGTGGCGGCGTCACGGGGGCGGGAGGCACCCTGCCCCAGCCGCCCGGCCAGCGTATCGCGGTGGCGCGGGACGAGGCCTTCAGCTTCCTCTACCCGCATCTCGAAGCGGGCTGGCGCGGGTCGGGAGCCGAGTTGATCCCGTTCTCGCCCCTGGCTGACGAGCCGCCGCCCGACTCATGCGACGTGTGCTGGCTACCCGGCGGCTACCCTGAGCTGCATGCGGGCCGGCTCGCACATGCCAAGCGGTTCCTGGATGGACTGCGTGCCTTCGCGCGCACCCGCCCGGTCCACGGCGAGTGCGGCGGCTACATGGTTCTCGGCCGCGCCCTGGAGGATGCGGCGGGCGTCACGCATGCGATGGCTGGCCTCCTGCCCGTGGAAACCTCGTATCACCGCCGCAAGTTGCATCTCGGCTACAGGGTGGCGCGCCTGTGCGGTCCCAGCCTGCTCGGTCGGCGCGGCACGCGCCTGATCGGCCACGAATTCCACTATGCCAGCGAACTGTCGCCGGTGGCCCCGGAACCGGACGCCCTCGCCCACGTCACCGATGCGGAAGGCGCCGATCTCGGCTTCGCGGGGCATCGGATCGGCATCGTGAGCGGCAGCTTCTTCCACCTCGTCGCCGAGGATCAGGCCTGACTCTCGTGTCAGGACCACCGAGCAAGTCTTCCAACCGTGTCGGCCGTTCAGGCCGGATCACTCGGCGGTAGAACTTCGCGGACCTGTGCGAGGCGCGCGGCGCTGCGGACCAGGGCCAGGACGTCGCGGCGCATCTGCTCGTCTTCGATCTGCGCATAGGCGCGCAGCAATTCGATGGCGCCGTGGCCGCTGAGAAAGCCGAACACGTCTTCCTGCGTCTTAGCGCGCGGCTCGCTTTCCTCGAAGAAGGCCGAGACCGGAACATCCAGAAGGCGCGCGATCTCGCGAAGTCGACCAGCACCGACTCGGTTCTGGCCCTTCTCGTATTTCTGCACCTGCTGAAACGTGACGCCGACCGCGTTGCCGAGGGCGGTCTGGCTCATGCCCCGGGCCTTGCGCAGGGCGGTTATCCGGATCCCGACGAGGCGGTCGACGTCCGTAGTCTGCTTCGGCATCGGATGACCAGACGTATCCTTATCGCCGGGGGAGAGTGCGTCCTGTTGCGGATGCGCTATCTTCGCCTCGCCGTCGCGCCGCTTCACCGTCCGCCCCACCTTCCAAGACCGTAGACCTTGTTCGTTCGGCGCGAAGTGCGCAGACGGCAAAAGGCCGGTCTGCCGGACTTATGGGCCGCGCCGCAGTAGGACACCAAGTTATCAGGGTTCGCAAGTCTGGGATCACATCTTCTAGTTTAAGCACGCACAACTTTGCAACATTGTTGCTCAAATGTCGTTCAGTATCACTGCAGCGTTTTTAGGGGGTGCGCCCTGTGGCCGCGCCCGGGCTCGCTGGGGCAGAAGAAACGCTATTAGGATCGCCTCGGCAGAGGAGAGTCTCATGTTTATCGCGATGAACCGCTTCAAGGTCGTCAAGGATGCGACCGCAGATTTCGAGGCCGTCTGGCTTGGACGCGACAGCCACCTTGGTGAAATGGCAGGCTTCGTCGAGTTCCATCTCCTGCGCGGCCCCGAATACGAGGACCACGTGCTCTACGCATCGCACACGATCTGGCGCTCACGCGCCGATTTTGAGGCTTGGACCCGTTCTGAGCAGTTCCGGAAGGCGCATGGCCGCGTTCCCACGACCAAGCCGCTCTACCTGGGTCATCCGCACTTCGAGGGTTTCGAGGCGATTCAGACCGTCGGCGGATCGAGCAGCCCGCGGGAACACGCCGACGCCGTCTGATCGGCCGTGCGCGGCCTCCGCCATGACGCTGGTCACTGTAGCACGGCTGCCATGGTGGAGGCTCGCCCGCCCCGCAAGTCTTCGGCACGACCGCTTCGATACGCGCCCGGTGGCAACCCGATTCGTGGCGGAACGACGTGGGCCAAGGCGGCCCCACCCACAAGCTTGACTGCCACACGCCCGCTTCTTGGTTGTAAATACGACTAAAGCAACTCGTCTAGATTGAGATCGGCGAGGCGGGCAAAGGAGCCGCCCATAACCCTGTAGACTGGAAGGCGGAGAAGGGTGGTTTTCAACTGCCCTTTCATTGCCGCTTTGTGCGACGTGTACTAGATCGAGGCACTCCGGAGGGATTGGGTTTGCAATCTCCTCGGTCCGCCGCTTGCTCCGTTACCGGTACAGGCCGGCACTGAAACGCTTCATGTTTCAGACTGGTACAAAGTCCGATCAAGACGGGACGTGGCGCGTCAGATGTTTCACGAACGGATCCCGGAAGCGTTCCAGCCTGTGCCGAACTCGGCCGAGCGCCGTCGCAGCGTCTGGTCCGGGCTGCTGCCCCATCGTGGGCGGGTGGTCGCGCGCGTCGCCCTGTCGTCGGCGCTGGCCGCCACGGATTTCGCGGCGATCCTCGCCGTCACCCTGTTCATGGAACTCGCCTACGAGATCGCCTATCCAGACGGGATGCTGGTCGCCGGCCTCGCGCGCGGCCTGCAGCTCACGGCGCTCCTCGGCGTCGTCATCGTGGCGACCAACGCCCTGCGCACGGAGTACAGCCTCGACACCGTGATCGCGCAGAAGCCGAACGTGCAGCGGGCGGCCTCGCTGTGGCTGGTGGCCTGGGCCGCCGTGCTGGTCGTCGGCTTCATGACCAAGACCACCGGCGAATACTCGCGCCTCGTCTCGTTGGGGTCCTTTGTCGCCGGCCTGCCGGTCCTGATCCTGACCCGTGCGGCGATGGTCCGTCTCGTGCGGCGACGCCTGGCGGCGGGATCGGCCTCGGTGAGCCGCGTGCATCTCGTCGGCTACGAGGAGGACATCGCGCGGTTCTACGCCAGCAACGCGATCGATCAGCTCGGCCTTCGGATCGTCGGCACCAGCTACCTGCGCCGCGTCGATCCGGGTGCGGACAAAGCCGCTCGCCACGACCAGTTGCAGGAGGATCTCGATCTCGCCGTCTCGGTGGTACGCTTCCTGCGCCCGGACGACGTGTTCGTCCTCGTACCCTGGACCGACAACGCCGAGGTCGAGCGCTGCATCGACGCGTTCCTGCGGGTGCCCTCGGCACTGCACCTGCGGCCCGGCGCGATGCTCGACCGGTTCCCCGACCTGCAGGTCGCACGGGTCGGCGGCATCTCCGGCATCAATATCGGCCGCCGGCCGCTCAACCTGGGCGAGGTCATGCTGAAGCGGGCGCTCGACCTCACGGTGGCGACGATCGCGCTGGCCGCGCTCTCGCCGTTGCTCGCCGTGATCGCGCTGGCGATCCGGCTCGACAGCCCCGGCCCGGTCTTCTTCCGCCAGAAGCGCTACGGCTTCAACCAGCAGCCCTTCGGCGTGTTCAAGTTCCGCTCGATGCGGACGGAGACGAACGCCGTGTTCCGGCAGGCCACCCGCAACGACAGCCGGATCACCCGGGTCGGCGCGATCCTCCGGCGGACCAATCTCGACGAATTGCCTCAGCTCCTCAACGTCCTGCGGGGGGAGATGTCGCTGGTGGGACCGCGCCCCCATGCCCTCGCGCACGACCGGAGCTTCGAGCGGCGGATCGCCCTCTACGCCCGCCGCCACAACGTGCGGCCGGGGATCACCGGCTGGGCGCAGGTCAACGGCTTCCGGGGCGAGACGCTGACCGACCTCGACATGGAGCGGCGCGTCGCCTGCGACCTGCACTACATCGACAACTGGTCGATCTGGTTCGACATCCAGATCATGATCCAGACGCTGATCTCGCGCCGGGCCTACCAGAACGCGTTCTGAGAGGCCGGAACGCGGTCAGGGCGCCCGCTTCTGTCCCCGGCAGAGGCCGCAATCGCCCTCGACCTCGAGGATGCTGTGGGTCGGCGTGAAGCCCGCCCGCTTCAAGGTGCGCTCGAGGCCGCCCTCGACCTCCTCCGTGGACGCCTCGTCGACGGCGCCGCAGGTCCGGCAGATCAGGAAGATGACCCCCTCCCCGGGGGCATGATCATGCGCGCAGGGGATGAAGGCGTTGCGGCTCGCGATCCGGTGGACCAGCCCCTGCTCCATCAGGAAGTCGAGGGCGCGGTAGACCGAGACCGGCGCCACGCGCTTACCCGGCACACTGAGGCGCTCGGCGATGTCGTAGGCGCCCTGGGCCTTGCCGGATTCGGCGACCGCCTCCAGAACCTCGCGGCGCAGCGGCGTGAACTGGAGGCCGCGCGCACGGCAGACGGCTTCCGCCCGCGCGACCATGTCACGGGCATCGGTCGGACACACGTCGTGACCGTCCTGGCGGTGCATGATGGCTCCCACGACAGATCCGCAGGTTGTCCCGCGGGTTTGTTACAGTGTATCACCTCGACCCCGGACCGCACCAGTCTCCCGCACCGTGCGCGCAACCCGCTCCACGCCGGCCCGAGCGCGACGAGGACGCCTTGCCCACCACCTCCAGTCCCAGACGTGCGGCCCGGCGATCGCTGTTTCAGAGCGGGCTTGGCCCGCGCCTCGCGCTCGCGGGCGGCCTCTCCGCCCTGGTGTGGCTCATGATCGCGTGGGCACTCACGGCATGAGCACCGGCCAGCCGAGCCCCGATCCGATCCGCCTCGTCGGCCTGACTCTGGGCTACGACCGGCATCCGGCCATCCACCACCTCGACGGGTCCGTTCGCGCCGGCGATCTGCTCGCGCTGGTCGGACCGAACGGGGCCGGCAAGTCGACCCTGCTCAAGGGCATCGTTGGCGAGATTCCCTGCCTCGACGGACGCATCGAGCGGAGCGGCGACCTAGCCTACATGCCGCAGGCTGACGAGATCGACCGGAGCTTCCCGGTGAGCGTGGCGGATCTCGCCGGGATGGGCCTCTGGCGTCGGGGCGGCGCGTGGCGGAGCCTGGGCCGGCAGCGGCGCAGGATCGAGGCGGCGCTCGCCGCGGTGGGCCTCGACGGGTTCGAAGCGCGCCCGATCGGCACCCTGTCGGGCGGGCAGTTCCGCCGCGCCCTGTTCGCCCGGCTGATCCTTCAGGATTGCTCCGTCATCCTCCTGGACGAACCGTTCACCGGGATCGACGCCCGCACCGTCGACGATCTGCTGGCCCTGATCCGGATCTGGCACGGGGAGGGCCGCACGGTCGTGGCGGCTTTGCACGACCTCGCGCAGGTCCGCGCCCACTTCCCGACCACGCTCCTGCTGGCCCGCACGCCGATCGCCTGGGGGCCGACGGCCCGGGTGCTGACATCCGAGAACCTCGCCCGTGCCCGTAACCTCTCGGAGGCCTGGGACGAGGAGGCGCCGGTCTGCGCCGGGCCGCGGGGCGGCGTGGCACACGATCACGGCGCGCACGATCACGGCGCACGTGATCACGGCGCCCATGGCCATCACCACCACGAGGATGCCGCGTGATCGATCCGTTCGGGTCCCTGGTCGCGCCGTTCGTGGAGTTCGGCTTCATGCGCCGGGCGCTGGCCGGCTGCCTCGCTCTGTCGGTCTCGGCGCCGCCCGTGGGGGTGTTCCTGACTTTGCGCCGGATGAGCCTGATGAGCGACGCGATGAGCCACGCCATCCTTCCCGGTGCCGCGGCGGGCTTCCTGGTCGCCGGCCTGTCGCTGCCCGCGATGACTCTCGGCGGCCTCGTGGCGGGCCTTGCGGTGGCGCTGCTCGCCGGCGCAGCCACCCGCGCCACGGTCGTGCGGGAGGATGCCAACCTCGCGGCCTTCTACCTGATCTCGCTCGCCGCCGGCGTGCTGCTGGTCTCGCTGCGCGGCTCGCAGATCGACCTGATGCACTTCCTGTTCGGCTCGGTCCTGGCGCTCGACGATCCCGCCCTATGGCTGCTGGGCGGCATCAGCACGCTGACCCTCGTGGCGCTTGCCGTGATCTACCGGCCGCTCGTGATGGAATGCGTCGATCCGCTGTTCCTGCGGACGGTGAGCCGCAGCGGCGGGCCGGTTCATCTCGCCTTCCTGGCCCTGGTGGTGATCAACCTCGTGGGCGGATTCCAGGCGCTGGGAACCCTGCTGGCGGTGGGCCTGATGCTGCTCCCGGCGGTGGCGGCGCGGTTCTGGACGCGGGACCTCGGCGGCCTCATCCCGGTCTCGATTCTGGTCGCCGCGCTCGCGAGCGTGACGGGGCTGAGCCTGTCGTATCAGTTCGACCTGCCGAGCGGCCCGGCCATCGTGCTGGCCGCAGGCGTACTCTACCTCGCCTCGATGCTCGTGGGCCCGCGCGGCGGGTTGCTGCGCCGCCTCGTGCGGGGGCGCCACCTCGAAGCCTGATCAGGGCTGGTCCTTCAAAGCCGCCAGTCCTTCCCGGTAGGTCGGATAGGCGAGATCGACGCCGAGTTCCTCACGGATCAGCCTGTTCCGCACGCGCTTGTTCTCGCCATAGAAGCTCCGCGCCATCGGCGAGAGGTCGGCGGTCTCGAAGTCGATCGCGGGCGGCAGCGGCAGGCCGGTCAGGGCGACGGCGTGCTCGGTGACGGTCTGAGGCGCGGTCGGCTCGTCGTCGGTGACGTTGTAGATCGCCCCCGCCCGGGGCCGGTCGATCGAGGCCAGCAGCGTCGTGGCGATGTCGTCGACGTGGATGCGGTTGAACACCTGCCCGGCCTTCACGATCCGCTGGGAGCGCCCCTCGCGCAGCTTCACGATCGGGTTGCGCCCCGGCCCGTAGATGCCCGACAGCCGAAAGATCTGAACCGCCTTGCCGGTCGCGGCGCCAAGCGCCAGCCACGCATCCTCCGCGTCGAGCCGGATCTTGGAGCGGACGCTGCGCGGGCTGGCGGGCGTGGCCTCGTCGATCCAGGCGCCCTGCTGGTCGCCATAGACGCCGATCGTCGAGAGGTAGCCGATCCAGCCGATCCGACTCGCCGCGATCGCGTCGGCGTAGCGGGCGAGCACCGGGTCGCCGTGTTCACCGGGGGGCGCCGAGACGAGGAGCACGTCGGTCTCGGCCAGGTCGGCGGCGATGCGGGGATCGTCGGCCTTCGGGCCGAAGGCGCGCATGGCGAAGCCGGTCTCCGCTGCGAGGCGCTCGGCGGAGGCGGGTTCGGTGACGGTGGCGCACACGGTGTCGAACCGGTCGCGCGCCCGCTCGGCGAAGCGGCGGCCGGTGAAGCCCAGGCCGAAGACGAAGAGATTCATGCCGCCGATGTCTCGCCGGCATAGGCTTCCGTCAAGCCGAGAGCGGCCCGCCACTCGTCGCGGACATGGGGATCAGTCTCGCCCGACCCGTGCCGACGATGCAGGGTCCGGAGGGCCTCCGGCTCGAGCAACCGCCCGCAGGCCCAGACCGCCATGCCGCGCACCAGCGGCGCGGCATCGGAGAGTCGCGCGACCGCCACCCCGGCAAGGTCGGGCGCGCCGGAATTGCCGACCGCGATCATCACGTTGCGCAGGAACCGGTCGCGGCCGGTGCGCTTCACCGGCGTGCCGGCGAACAGGCTCCGGAAGGCCGCATCGTCGAGGGCGGCGAGATCGGCGAGCGGCGGTGCCGCGAGATCCGCGCGGGCCGCGAGGCGGGTCTCGGCGGCCGCCCGGGCGAACTTGTTCCAGGGGCAGACCGCGAGGCAGTCGTCGCAGCCGAAGACGCGGTTGCCGATGGCGGGCCGGAATTCAGCCGGGATCGGGCCGGCATGCTCGATGGTCAGGTACGCGATGCAGCGCCGCGCATCGAGGCGGTAGGGCGCCGGGAACGCGTCCGTCGGGCAGATGTCGAGGCAGGCGCGGCAGGAGCCGCAATGGTCGCGGCCGGGCGCGTCGGGCTCGAACTCCGCGCTCGTGTAGATCGCCCCGAGCAGGAGCCAGTTGCCGTGCGCGCGGGAGATCAGAACCGTGTGCTTCCCTTGCCAGCCGAGCCCGGCCGCCTCGGCGAGCGTCTTCTCCATGACCGGGGCGGTGTCGCAAAAGACCTTCACCCGCGCGTCGCCCTTCGCCGACAGGTAGCCGCCGAGTTCTTTCAGTTTGCCCTTCAAAACCTCGTGATAATCCCGCCGCTGGGCATAGGCCGCAACGGCGCCGCGCTCCGGCTGCGCGACGAGGGCCAGGGGATCATGCTCGGGCCGGTAGCTCATCGCCACGACCAGGATGCTGCGCAGGCCGGGCCACAGGCCGGTCGGGCGGGCGCGCTGGTCGGCCCGCTCCGCCATCCAGTCCATGGTGCCGTGCGCGCCCTCGGCGAGCCAAGTCGAGAGCCGTCCGGGCAGGTCCGGCAGGCGGTCGGGCCGGGTCACGCGCAGGCCGCAGAAGCCCAGCGCCCGGGCCCGGGTCTCGACGAGGCGGCGCAGCTCGGCGCCGAAATAGGTCCGTCGGGTGTTCAGAAATCCAGATCCGCGTAATGGGCGGCCGGCGGCATGCCGGCGACCCGATCGGCGAGCAGCCCCCGGAACGAGGGCCGCGACTTGACCCTCGCGTACCAGTTCCGCGCCATCTCGTCCTCGTCCCAGGGCACATCCCCGAGATAGTCGACGCAGGAGAGATGGGCGGCTGCCGCGAGATCGGCATAGGTCAGGTTGTCGCCCGCGATCCAGCGCCGCCGGGCGATCAGGTAGCCGATATACTTGAGATGGTAGCGCACGTTCGTCCGCGCGGCCCGGATCGCGTTCATGTCGGGCGGGCCGCCGCCCTGGTTGGTCGACATGAAGCGCTTCGAGATCTTCTCGTTGACGAGGTAGCCCGTCACCTCCGCTTCGAACTTCACGAGGAACCAGTCGAGCAGCCGCCGCACCTCGACGCGCTCCACCGTATCCTCCGGCAACAGGCGGCGCCCCGAGAGGCCCAGCCCCCGGGTCTCGTCGAGATATTCGGCGATGACGCCCGCACCGGGCACGACGAGGCCGTTCTGTTCCAGAAGCACGGGCGTCAGACCCGCCGGATTGATCAGCAGGAAATCGTCCCGGCGCTCCCAGGGCCGTTCCTCGAACAGCGTCGGCTCCATGCCCATCTCGGCGAGCACGAGACGGATGAACCGGGAATTCGCGCAGAAGGGGAAATGATAGAGGGTCGCCATCGAGGCCGTGCGGGACGTTCGGTCGGGCAGCGCGGCCGGTCCCGCGCTCGTCGAGGATCCTGAAGCGCGGGTCTTCAGCGCGCAGGACTTCGGACCGAGCGTTATTGCCCGACCGTTGCCGAGCCCTTAACACGCGCAGCCGGTATCGGTAACCGCCCGTCAACTCTGATGGGCGAACCCTCCGGCCAACCCTTCACATGGTGCGGCATGCCCGGCACGGGCCGGCGCGCGCCTGCGGCACAGGACGTCACGATGGATCCGGCAAGCATCGGCAAGGCAGTCCTGCTCGCGCTGGTTGAGGGCGCGACCGAGTTCATCCCGGTCTCCTCCACGGGGCACCAGCTGCTCGTCGGCCACTTCATCGGCTTTCACTCGCCCAACAACACCTTCGAGGTGCTGATCCAGCTCGGCGCGATCCTGGCGATCCTGCTGGTCTATTTCCGCCGCCTGCTCGGCATCGCCACCGCGCTGCCGAACGATCCGAACGCCCGCCGCTTCGTGCTCGGCATCCTGGTGGCGTTCCTGCCGGCGGCGATCATCGGCGGCCTCTTCTCGAAGGTCATCAAGGCGTATCTGTTCAACCCATGGATCGTCTGCGCGACCCTGGTGGCGGGCGGCCTCGTACTGCTCGTGATCGACGACACCGACCTCAAGGTGCGCAAGCGGGACGTCTACGACTTCTCCCTGCCGATGGACCTGAAGATCGGCATCTTCCAGTGCCTCGCCATGATCCCGGGCGTGTCGCGCTCGGGCGCCACCATCGTGGGGGCGATGCTGATGGGCGCCGACAAGCGCTCGGCGACCGAATTCTCGTTCTACCTCGCCATGCCCACCATGGCGGGCGCCTTCGCCAAGGACCTCTTGGACAATTACAAATACCTGTCGAGCAACGATGTCGGCCTGATCGTGATCGGCTTCATCGTGTCGTTCATCTCGGCGCTGTTCGTGGTGCGGGTGCTGCTGGACTACGTCTCCCGCCACGGCTTCTGGCTGTTCGCGTGGTGGCGGATCATCGTCGGCGCGCTGGGTTTCGCGGGACTGATCATCTTCGGCTGATCGTTCTCTCCTCGCTCAGCATGGCTCCAGGCCACACAGGGTTGAGCTTTCCACGGGCTCGCCCCCCAGCCTGAAGGGACGCGGGTCCCCTCTTCCGCACGGGAGAAGGCATGCATCGCGCTCTGTCGTAAGCCGCGTGCCTCTTTCAGGATCTCGGATGCAGACCGGGGAGGAGGAGGCTCATCGCCTCACCGGCTGAGATCTGCGCACTTCAAAACGCAGGCACGCAACACTCAAGCTTTCCTCAACCATCGGGCGATTGCCAGCGGCGGAGCGGCGTGCGAGGCAATCGCATGAAAGCGGCGCACGAGACACCGCGCTCTGGGACGCTCCGATGGAAGACAGACCGCTCGCCGACCTCTTCGAACCCGCGAACCGGGCGCGCTGGCTCGGCCTCGTCGAGGGTGTCCTCAAGGGGGCGGATTTCGAGAAGCGGCTGGTCTCCCGCACGGCGGACGGCCTGCGGATCGAGCCGCTCTACGGCCCGGCCGAGCCGGCCGCGCAGCCGGTGCGCGAGCCAGGACCGTGGCGGATCGCCCAGCGGATGGATCATCCGGATCTCGCAGCCGCCAACACCCAGGCGCTGACCGATCTCGAAGGCGGCGCGGACGCCCTCGTCCTGGCCTTCGCCGGTGCGCCCGGCGCCCGCGGCTACGGCCTGAATGCGGCGAGCGTCGAGGATCTCGACGCCGCGCTGAAGGGTGTGACGCTGCCCCTGATCAACCTGCGCCTCGATGCCGGCGGCCGGGGCCTCGAAGCGGCTCGGCTCGTCAAGGCGCTGGCGGAGCGGCGGGGCGAGGATCTGTCGAGTTACGATCTCGACCTCGGGATCGATCCGGTCGGCGTTCTGGCGGCGACCGGGAGCCTGGGCGCGGTCTGGAACGAGATCGCACCGCGCATCGCCGGAGCCGCGGCAGAGTTAGAGGCGGCCGGATTCCGGGGGCGGGTCTTCCTGGCCGATGGGCGCCCGTACCACGAAGCCGGAGCGGGCGAAGCGGCCGAACTCGGCGCGGTGCTGGCGACCGCGGTGACCTATCTGCGTGCCCTGGAGGCCGACGGTCACGATCTCGATACGGCCCGCTCGCGCATCGCGGTGCTGCTGGCGGCCGACGCCGACGAGTTCGTCACGGTCGCAAAATTCCGCGCCCTGCGGCGCCTCTGGGCCCGGGTCGAGCAGGCCTGCGGACTGGAGCCGAAGCCGCTGCGTCTCCACGCCGAGACCGCGTGGCGGATGGTGACCCGGCGCGACCCGTTCGTGAACATGCTGCGCACCGGCATGGCGGCGGCTGCGGCCGGGATGGGCGGCGCCGACAGCGTCACGGTCCTGCCCTACACGCAGGCGCTCGGCCTGCCCGACGCCTTCGCCCGGCGCGTGGCCCGCAACAGCCAGATCGTGCTGATCGAGGAATCGCACCTCGCCCGGGTCAGCGACCCCGCCGCAGGTGCGGGCGGCTTCGAGGCGCTGACCGCGGAGATCGCCGAGGCCGCCTGGGCCGCGTTCCAGGCGATCGAGGCCGAGGGCGGGATCGTCGCCTCCCTCAGCGTCGGCAAGCTGCAGCGGCGGATCGAGCTGATTCGCGAGGCGCGCATGAAGGCCGTGGCGACCCGCCGCGAAGCCCTCACGGGCGCCAGCGAGTTCCCGAACCTCGCCGAGAAGCCGGTCACGGTGCTCGACGTGCCGAAGGTCGCGGCACCGCGCGGCGCCAATTTCGGTCCCGGCTCGGCGGTCGCGTGCGATGCCCTGCCGTCGCAGCGCCTCGCCGAGCCCTATGAGGCCCTGCGCGACGCCTCCGACGCCTATCAGGCCAAGACCGGCCGGCGGCCGGCCGTGTTCCTCGCCAATCTCGGCGCTGTCGCGGCATTCAACGCCCGGGCGACCTTCGCGGCCAACGCCTTCGCGGCCGGCGGCATCGAGGCCCTGTCGAATGACGGCTTCGCCGATGCCGGGGCTGTCGCGGCGGCGTTCCGGGATTCCGGCGCGGCGCTCGCCTGCATCTGCTCCACGGACGCGATCTACGCGGAACGGGCGGTCCAGACGGCGGAAGCGCTCGCGCAGGCCGGTGCTGGGGTGATCTACCTCGCCGGCAAGCCCTCGGACCTCGCCGAGCCCTTGAAGCAGGCGGGGGTACAGGCTTTCCTGCATGTCGGCTGCGACCTGCTCGCCTTGCTCAACGGTGCGTTGCGCGCGGCGATGCGAGCCCCATCGCCGCAGCGGACCGCCTGATACAGCCGCCCTCCGAAAGCCGAATCGAAGCCGCATGACGCGCCTGATCGCCGCCCTCCTGATCCTCGCCGGCACCGTTCCGGCCCTCGCGCTTTCCCGCGGCGTGCCGGTCCCGGACCGCTACGACGGGACGTGGAGCGTCGAGATCATCACCGAGGCCGGTACGTGCGACCGGGCCTACCGCTACCCCGTCCGGATCGAGCACGGGCAGGCCCGCTTCATCGGAACGGCGTTCACGGTCCAGGGCAGCGTCGCCGGCAACGGGGCCGTCCGCGGCTCCATATCCAACGGCACCGCGACGGCGAATGTGCGCGGGCGCCTCGGTCTCGACGGCTTCGGGGCCGGCACCTGGGTCGCCTCCGGCGCACTCGAATGTCGTGGGCACTGGAACGCCGAGCGTCGCAGCTGAGGGGCAGCCGAGGAGGCTGCGACTTCGCGTCTCGGAACAACCGCGCTTCTGCCCGAAAACCGGCCCAGACGATGCGTCGTCAGCCCCGTTCCCGACGCAATCATGAGGGAATGCTGAACACGGTTCGGATCCCACACGAGGCCGCCCGTATGAAAACATCGATCCTCGCGTCCCTCTCCGTCCTCGTGCTCGTCTCGACGGCGCAGGCGCGTCCGCATCGTCACCCGGCAGCCCACACGGTGAATCAGGCCGAGGCCGAGAAGGTGCTGGCCCCGCTCCAGCAGGCGGCCACCGCGTGCTTCGCCGATACGGTCCTGTCGAACCCGAAGGCGACCGCCGAGGCGCGCGCGGGCCGCTGGTACGAGGCGGTGGGCATCACCGGCTTCCTCTGCCGTCCGGAGGTTGCCGCGATGATCCAGGCGCATGACCGGATCTACGGGGCGAAGACCGGCGAACGTTACTTCAAGGGCGCCTACGCCAAGCACCTCGACCAGCAGCTGGCCGAACGGCTCCAGCCGGTGCTGGCCCGCAAAACCGTCGCCAGCGCCGAGCCGCCGGCCGAGAAGGCCACCGAGGACAGCGCGGCGGGCAACTGAGCCGGTCCTGCAGGCCGGGAGCTGGCCGGCGATGCCCTACGAGCTTCACTACTGGCCGATGATCCAGGGGCGCGGCGAGTTCGTCCGCCTCGCCCTGGAGGAGGCGGGCGCCGACTACATCGACGTCGCCCGCCAGGACGACGATGCGGGCGGCATCGGCCCGATGCTCGATCGCCTGTCGGATCCGGCGAACCCGCGCCCGCCCTTCGCGCCGCCCTTCCTGCGCGACGGCGATCTCGTCATCGGGCAGAGCGCCGCGATCCTGCTTCACCTCGGCCCGCGCCTCGGACTGGCGGGCACCGGCGACCGGGACCGGATCTGGACGCATCAGCTCCAGCTCACCATCGCGGATGCCGTGGACGAGGTGCACGACACCCACCATCCGCTCGGCGTCGACCTGTACTACGCGGACCAGAAGCCCGAGGCGCTGCGCCGGGCCGCCGGGTTCCGGAAGACCCGGATGCCGAAATTCCTCGGCTATTTCGAGCGCGTCCTCGCGGCCAACGGCGGTGAGCGACTGGTCGGCACCGACCTGACCTATGCGGACCTGTCGCTGTTCCAGCTTGTCGACGGGCTGCTCTACGCTTTCCCGAAGGCCACGGCGGCCGCGTTACGGGCCGCGCCGCACGTGGCGCACCTGCACGACGCCGTGGCGCTCCGACCGCGGATCGCCGCCTACCTGGCGAGCGGTCGGCGGATCCCGTTCAACGAGGACGGCATCTTCCGCCGCTATCCCGAGCTCGACGATTAGCGCGTTCTCGCGCGAACCCTTCGACGAGAACGCGTGAGCGCGCTCGATCCTGAGCGTTCCCGTCCCTCACCCCAGCCCTCTCCCGCCCGGGAGCGGGAGCACCTCGCGCTTTGTCATCAGCCGCGTGCCTCAAACCTGCGTCGCCTGTAGCTCTGCGGAAGAGGGAGACGCGGGGAGCCCTTACGCTCCACGCTCGACAGAACGGAGTCCGCTCAGAACGGCAGCTTCATCCCGGGCGGCAGGGGCAACCCCTTGGTCAGCTCGGCCATGTGCTCCTGCATCGTCGCCTCCGCCTTCCCGCGGGCATCGTTGCAGGCGGCCACGATCAGATCCTCCAGGATCTCGCGCTCATCCGCGACCATCAGCGACGGATCGATCGTGATCCCCTTCATCTGGCCCTTCGCCGTCATGGTGACCTGGACCGAGCCGCCGCCGGAGGCGCCGGTCACTTCGATCTGATCCATCTCGGCCTGCAGGTTGGCCATCTTCTCCTGCATGGCCTGGGCCTGCTTCATGATGCCCATCAGGTCGCGCATGCGGATCTCTCCCCGTTCTGTCGTGGTCTGATCTGGGTACGTGCCAGCCCGCCCGCCACATCGGGCTGGGCCGGAGCGAGCCTCAGCGGTCGTCGTCCTCGACCTCGTCCACCCGGGCCGCGTCGCCCTCGCCCAAAATCTCCTGCTCGGCGGTGGGTAGCGCCTCGGAGACGGTCTCGCGGACATCGACGATCTCGGCGCCGGGAAAGCGGGTCAGCACCTCGCGCACGAACGGATCGGCGGCGGCGTTCTCCCGGCGGGTCTCGACCACCGCCCGGGCGGCCGCGTCGAGGGTCGGCGCGCCCTCCTCTTTGGAAAGGGCGACGGACCAGCGCCGGCCGGTCCAGCGCTCGATCGCCGCCGCGAGGTCGGTGGCGAGGCTCGGTCGTCCGCCCTGGGCGAGGCGGAACTCGATCCGCCCCTCCTCGAAGCGCACCAGATGGACGTCCCGCTCCAGGGCGGTTCGCAGCAGGATGTCCCGGTTGGCATCCGCCAGGGCGATCAGATCCTCGAACCGGCCGAGCCGCGGGGTCGGTGCTGCGACGGGGGCGGCTTGCGCAACGGGCGCGGCCATCGCCACCGGGGCCGCGGCCGGCATCGGCTCTGCCGGCATCGTCCGGGGCGCAGCCGCCAACGCGGCCGAGCCGCCGCCGCGCAGATCCGGGATCGGCGGCAATGCGGGACGTCCCGACGGGGCCGGTTCGCCTGCCGGCTCGGCTGCGGCCTCGGCCTTCAGCTGGCGCAAAGCTTCGTCCGGTGTCGGCAGGTCGGCCGCGTAGGCGAGGCGCACGATCGCCATCTCGGCCGCCGCCAGAGGGCGCGGCGCGGCCTGTACCTCGGGGATCGCCTTGAGCAGGATCTGCCACGCCCGCGACAAAGCGCGGATCGAGAGCTTTTCCGCGAATTGACCGCCGCGCACGCGCTCGGTCTCGCTGAGCGTCGGGTCCTGGGCGGTCTCGGGCACCACCTTCAGGCGGGTCACGAGATGGGTGAAGGCCGCGAGATCCGAGAGCACCACCGACGGGTCGGCGCCGGCATCGTACTGCGCCCGCAATTCCGAAAAGGCCGCCGGGACGGAGCCGCGCATCACCGCCTCAAACAGGTCGAGGATCCGGGCGCGATCGGCGAGCCCCAGCATGTCGCGCACGCTCTGCGCGGTGACGGACCCGGCCCCGTGCGCGATCGCCTGATCGAGGAGCGAGAGCGCGTCGCGCACCGAACCTTCGGCCGCGCGCACGATGGCGCCCAACGCCTCGTCCTCGGCCTCGACCCCCTCGGCTCTGCAGACCTTGGCGAGATGCGCGTGCAGTGTCGGCGCTTCGACCCGGCGCAGGTCGAATCGCTGGCAGCGCGACAGGATCGTCACCGGGACCTTGCGGATCTCCGTGGTGGCGAACACGAACTTGGCGTGGGGCGGCGGCTCTTCGAGCGTCTTCAGGAAGGCATTGAACGCCTTCTCGGAGAGCATGTGGACCTCGTCCACGATGTAGACCTTGTAGCGCGCCGAGACCGGGCCGTAGCGGATACCGTCGATGATCGCCCGCACGTCGTCGATGCCGGTATGCGAGGCGGCATCCATCTCCAGCACATCCATGTGCCGGGATTCCATGATCGCCGCGCAATGCAGGCCGAGTTCCGGCATCGACACGGTCGGGCCGGTATCGGGCTGACCGGCCCGGGCATAGTTGAGGCCCCGGGCGAGGATGCGCGCCGTCGTGGTCTTGCCGACGCCGCGCACGCCCGTGAGCATCCAGGCCTGCGGGATGCGGTTGGCCGCGAACCCGTTGGCGAGGGTGCGGACCATCGCCTCCTGGCCGATCAGGTCGCCGAAATGGGTGGGGCGGTATTTGCGCGCGAGCACCCGGTAGGGCGTCGCCGCCGCCTGCGGCGCCGGAAACCCGGGCAGGCCCGGCTCGTCGTCAGGCGTGCCGGTCGAAGCGTCCATGCCGGGTCGGGATCGGGCTGCCGCGCGCTGAGAATGAGGTGGGAGGCTGGACGAAGACCCGCTCGGTCTCGTTAGGGCTGCTTCCTTCCGGACCTGACCCGGTTGGCGAGTGAAACGTCCCTCGCCAACCCCCCGCCGGCTATATGGCCGGGCCGCCCGCCGAACGCAAGCGTTGCGTCTCTGCGTCGCCTACTCGCCCTTGCGCTTCACGATCGCCAGGGTCTTCGGATCGAGCTTCAGGTCGAATTTCTTGCCGTTCGCGTCGATCGCGTCATCGACCTCGATCATCCCGTCGTCGAGCTCGATCTCCTTCCACTGGGTGAAGCCCTCCTGCTTGAGCTGGGCCTCGACCTTGGCCTGCTGATCGGGCGGCAGTTTTTCGTCCGCGCGCGCTGCGAGGCTGGTCGCCGCCAGAAGGGCGAGGGCGAGGAGGGATGGGGCAAGGCGCATGAGCGTTTCCGAATTTTTTGAAGAATACGTGTGAACTTGACGACTGTGCCCCGGTTCCGTGCCGGCGCCCCGGTCCCGCCCGCATCAGCCTCGCGCCGCGCCCGAAGCGCGGGACCGCGGCGTCGCGAGGCCGCTTTCGGGACACCCGGCAGACTTCAAGCCTGCATGCCTCGCCACACCGTGTCCGACGCCTGCCGAATCTGGCGACATTCGAAGCATAGCGATGTAGAAAAGCCACCGCCTCACCGGCGAATCGATAGTTTCTTTATCGTCTGGAGAGCATATGGCAATCAAGAAACGGATTCTTGCCATCGCCACATGTGCCTTGAGCGGATGCGTAAGTCAGAGTTCAGGCGCCGCAACTTATAACAACCGATCGGATGCGACCATCCATTTGACGACTGTTCGCGACCATGCCCTCTCGCTCTACTTCACGGTCGAACTCAATCCGGATTGCACGCGGCGCGGCACCCCCCTGATCCAGCTGCTGGAAGCACCGTTGAACGGTTCGGTCACGGTCACGAACGCCCGAGATTATCCCTATTTCAGGCCGCCCAACGAGCGCGTTGCGTGCAACAAGAAAAAGTACGACGGGAAGCGACTGACCTATCACCCGAAGCCGGGTTTTACCGGCACCGACAACGTCCTGATCGACGAGATCGCTTCGAGCGGTTCGGTGAAGAACATCCGCTACGTCATCACGGTCCGCTGACGCCCCGGCCCGTCGGGAACGGTGCCGTGGCGCCTCAATCGGCCCCGCCACGGCGGATCCTCGCACGGATCCCCTTGAGGCGAGGCCGCTTTTCGAACACCCTGCACCGCCCGGCATCGCGCCTCGGGCTTCGTGAAGCCGAGGACACGCCTTCATGGTCACCCGCGTCGCCACCGTGGCCTTCGAGGGCATCGAAGCGCGGGCGGTGGACGTGCAGGTCCAGATCATCCCGGGCTCGGTGGTGTTCAACGTGGTCGGCCTGCCCGACAAGGCGGTGGGCGAGTCCCGCGAGCGTGTGCGCGGCGCGCTGATCGCCTCCGGCCTCGCGCTGCCGGCCAAGCGCATCACCGTGAATCTCGCCCCGGCCGATCTGCCGAAGGAGGGCTCGCACTACGACCTGCCGATCGCGCTGGGCGTGATGGCGGCGATCGGCGCGATCCCGGCGGACGCGCTCGCCGGCTACTGCGTGCTGGGCGAACTCGCCCTCGACGGCAGCATCACGGCGGTGAACGGGGTGCTGCCGGCGGCCATCGCGGCGGCGGCGCGCGGCATCGGGCTGATCTGCCCGGCCGCCACCGGGCCGGAGGCGGCCTGGGCCGGGGGCGATCTCGACGTGCTCGCCCCGCGCTCGCTGATTCAGCTGGCCAACCACTTCAAGGGCAGTCAGGTCATGGCCCGGCCGGAGCCCTCCATGGCGGGTCAGGCCGGGCCGCTGCCCGACCTCGCCGACATCAAGGGGCAGGAGGGCGCCAAGCGCGCCCTGGAGGTCGCGGCGGCCGGGGGCCACAACCTGCTGATGAACGGGCCGCCGGGCTCGGGCAAGTCGATGCTGGCGGCCCGTCTCCCCTCGATCCTGCCGCCGCTCGGCTTCCGCGAATTGCTCGACATCTCGATGATCCAGTCCGTGGCGGGCGAGTTGAAGGACGGCGCGCTCTCGAATCGCCGGCCGTTCCGGCAGCCGCACCATTCCGCCTCGATGGCGGCGCTGGTCGGCGGGGGGCTCGGTGCGCGGCCCGGCGAAGTCTCCCTCGCCCATGGCGGCGTGCTGTTCCTCGACGAGTTGCCCGAATTCACCCCCCAGGTGCTCGACAGCCTCCGGCAGCCCATGGAGACCGGCGAGGTGATGATCGCGCGCGCCAATCACCGGGTGACCTATCCGGCCCGTTTCCAGCTGGTCGCCGCCATGAACCCATGCCGCTGCGGGCAGGGCCTGGAGCCGGGCTATGCCTGCCGGCGCGGGCCGAACGACCGCTGCATGGCACAGTATCAGGCCCGGATCTCCGGCCCGCTCCTCGACCGGATCGATCTGCGCATCGAGGTGCCGGCCGTCACGGCCGCCGACCTGATCCTGCCGCCACCCGCGGAGGGCTCCCGCGAGGCGGCCGGCCGCGTGGCCGCCGCCCGCGCACTCCAGACGGCGCGCTTCGGCGCGCGCGGCCTGCCCCCGGCGACCACCAACGCCACCTGTCCGGCGAACCTGATCGAGGAGGTCGCGAGCCCCGATAGGGACGGGACGGCGCTGATCCGGCAGGCGGCCGAGAGCATGCGGCTCTCGGCCCGCGGCTTCCACCGGACGCTGCGCGTCGCCCGGACGCTGGCCGACCTCGACGGCGAGGCGCAGGTGCGCCGGCTGCATCTCGCCGAGGCGCTGTCCTACCGGGGCCGGGGCGACAGCGCGGCGGCTGCCGCTTGAGCGTGGGCCCGTCTCGCGCTCTCGCGGTCACGATCGGCCAGCACAGCGCCGCCGGCCGCAAGCCCGAGAACCAGGATTTTCACGGGTCCCTCGTGCCGGAACAGCCGGCGCTGGGCCTCAAGGGCATTGCGGTGGCCCTCGCCGACGGGATCAGCAGCAGCGCGGCCGGCGCGGCGGCGAGCGAGACCGCGGTCAAGAGCTTCCTGAGCGATTACTACGCCACCCCTGACACGTGGTCGGTGAAGAACGCGGCGCAGCGGGTGATCGCAGCGGCCGATTCCTGGCTCTACGCCCAGACCCGGCGCGGCCGCGACCCCAACGATGCCGACCGGGGCTACGTCACCACCTTCGATGCCCTGATCCTGAAGGCGCGGACAGCCCACCTCTTCCATGTCGGCGATGCCCGGATCTGGCGCGTGTCCGGGCGCTCCCTGGAACAGCTCACCGAGGATCACCGCGTGGTGGTCTCGACGGCAGAATCCTACCTCGGCCGGGCGCTCGGCGTGACCGGCCGGGCGGAGATCGATTACCACAGCCTCACCATCGCGGCCGGCGATATCTTCGTGCTCACGACGGATGGCGTCCACGAGCACGTACGCCCCCGGGAGATCGTGGCCGCGATCATGGCCGCGGATGATCTCGATGCCGCGGCCCGCACGATCGTCGAGGCGGCGCTCGCAGCCGGCAGCCCGGACAACCTGACGATTCAGATCGTCCGAATCGATGCCGTGCCGGAGGGCGAGGCCGCCGACCGGCTCGGCGATGTCGGAGGTCTCGATCCCGCGCCGCTCCTCGACCCGCCGGCCGAGTTCGACGGCTACCGCCTTTTGCAAATCCTGCATTCCGGCCCGCGCAGCCGCGTCTATCTCGCGGTCGAAGCGGAGACCGGGGCGCGGGTCGCCCTGAAGGTGCTGTCCCTCGACCTGCGCGACGATCCCGCCCAGCGCAAACGCTTCGCCCTGGAGGAGTGGATCGCCCGGCGGATCGACAATCCGCACGTGCTGAAAGCCCAGCCGCCGGCGCGGCGCCGCAGCCATCTCTACACGGTCATGCGCTACGTCGAGGGCCAGACCCTGACCCAGTGGATGCGCGACCACACCGCGCCCGAGTTGGAGGCGGTGCGCGGCCTCGTGGAGCAGCTCGCCCGGGGCGTGCAGGCTTTCCACCGTCAGGAGATGGTCCATCAGGATCTGCGGCCCGACAACGTCCTGATCGACACGAGCGGAATCGTGCAGGTGATCGATTTCGGCGCCACCAAGGTGGCCGGCGTCGTCGAGGGCGATCCGCGGATCGATCCCGCCGAGATCCTCGGAACGGTGCAGTACACGGCACCGGAATGTTTTTTGGGTGTCGCGTCCACCGCCGCCTCGGATGTCTTCTCGGTCGGTGTCATCGCCTATCAGATGCTGACCGGGCGGCTCCCCTACGGCGATGCGGTGCCGCGGGCGCGTACGGCCTCAGCCCAGCGTCGGCTGCGCTACGCGTCGGCGTTGACCGTGCGGCCGCTGCTCCCGGTCTGGGTCGACGGGGCGCTCCGGAAGGCCGTGCATGTGGATCCGCTCAAGCGCTACCAGACGCTGTCGGAATTCGTGCACGACCTGCGCTATCCGAACCCGACCTTCACCGAGGACCGCCGGCCGGCCCTGCTGGAGCGCGACCCGCTCCTGTTCTGGCGGCTGCTGTCGCTGGTCTTAGGCGTCGTCGCGCTGACGCTGGCGGGCATCCTGATCGCACACCCGCCGCGGTAACGCCCCGTAGCTCGGTGCGGATCCAGAAGCGATGACGCGCGAGAGCCATCCTCAATGGGCGGCCGCTTCCGATGCCGGCCACACGATCGTCCCATCGACCGCATACGGCTGACACGTCACGCGCTTCGGATCCCCACAGGTCGCAAGGGCCGCGGCAACCGGATCGCGTTCACCCACGGCCATCGACCAGCTGCCATCGGGGCCGATCACGAAGGCGCGGGGACGGGGCGCAGTCAGGAACCGTCCATAAGCGGTCTTCCCGGCCGCATCCACGTACGGAACCGCGGCCGTATCCTCGAGGCGCGCGAAATGCGTTGGCGGCGGCGATGGCGTCGGATGCGCCCAAACCACGATGTCGTTGACGGCGTAGGGCCAACACGTCGCGCCGTTCTTCTGACAGGCCGCCATGGCACGCGCCAACGGATCGAATCCGCCGTATTCGGCGACCATCAACGACTTCGGTGCGATGACCAATGCCTTGGGGGACGGAGCACTGAGGAACTTCTTGTAGATCTCCTGACCGCGCGCGTTCAGGAACGGCACGGCGCCGATGTCGTCGATTGCAGCATAGTGCGTCGCCGGCGGCGGCTCGCTCGGCAGGTATTCGGAGTTGATCTTCTTGCCGGGCAGGCCGAGTCCGGCCAGGAAACGATCCACCGGACCGGCGAACAACTCGGTCGCCGAGGGATCGCCGAGCAACTTATGGGAATCGGTCCTGAACTGTCCAAAATCGACGATGTCCGCCCGTCCCCCCTGCTCTGTATAGGCCCGGTACATGGCCTGCCAGAGAGGTTTGGGAAAGATCTGGTCATTGCTGCCATAGAGCCAGAGCGACGGTACGCGGCTCGATTGACCGAACCGGCGGCTGCTCTCGATCAGCGGCTTCTGATGATCCCGGCATGCGCTCGAATGTACGCCGCCGTAGAAGTTGATGATGGCCGCGATTCGCGCATCGCGGAACGTCCCGATCGCCAGGGCATTCCAGCCTCCGAAGCTCGAACCGGCTACGACGATCCGACTCGCATCGATCTTATGCTGCTTCGCGAGCGGATCGATGACGGCCAGGACATCGGCCGCCGCGTCGCGTCCCAGATCATCGAGGCGGCAGCCCGTATTATGGATCCCGTCTCCAGAATTACCGAAGCCGCGCATCAACGGCATGGCAACGGCGTATCCCCGCGACAGCAGGTAGTAGACACCCATGTTCTGGCTGACGGTGTTTTCATCCATGGTGCCACCGCTGCCATTGCTGCCATGGTTCCAGATCGCGAGGGGGAACGGGCCGGAGCCGGGCGGGAAGACCACCGGCACCCGGAGCTTCACGGGACGCCGGGGATCACCCGGCAGATCGAGAACCAAGCGCTCGGCAGGTGGAGGAAGCGGCGTCCGAGTTTGATTGGCACGCCCCTCGTCAAGCAGCACCAAAGTCATAACGATGACCGAGGCCAGTAGAACAACAATCGTTGGCATCGTGCCCCGTCCCTCGGCACTCGTCTGACCGAAGGATATCGATTTTTTATTGTGCGTCCAGTTCCGCGGCGGCGCAGAAAAGCCCTACAGTTCATCCGGCCACTGAAATTTTCTTTCAGCCATAGACGAATCGAAAAACGGGGTGCCTTGTCTTCGCGAGCACCATAAATATCGAGATGAAATATGTGATCACCCAACGACTTCGTCGCTTCAGTGACCGGACCGCACAATAGAATGCGCCCGTGCAATATTCGATTCGGGGCTTACTCCAAAGCTCGACCGCACAATGGTTAGGGCACACCGTTCAGCATGCCTCGAACAGACGCCGACGGGTGGTGAGAATGCGGCTCCTTGAGACAGCCGCGTGACGTCCGCAGGGCATAAGCGCGGCGAGCCATCATGAGCTCGGACAGGGTCAAAGCCGAGCCCAAGTCGTGCGCGAAGCATGGACCGATCCCGTCACGGCGGCGGCCTCACGAGCCGCCGCCGTGATCCCCGCTCAGGCCGCGATCGCCTGCGCGGTCGGCCCGGCGGCGCGCACGTCGGCGTCGACATGAGCCTCGAACCGCTTGAAGTTGTCGTCGAACATCTTAACGAGCCGCGCCGCCGTCTCCACGAAGGCGCCCTTGTTGGCCCAGGTCTTCACCGGGGTCAGGATGTGCGGCTCGACGCCCGGGACCGAGACCGGCACCGCGAAGCCGAAATACGGATCGCGCCGGAACTCGGCCTGCGACAGCGAACCGTCGAGCGCCGCGGAGAGCAGGCGCCGGGTGACGCGGATCGGCATCCGCCGGCCGGTGCCGACGCCGCCGCCGGTCCAGCCGGTATTGACCAGCCAGCAATCGACGTCGTGCTTGGCGATCAGGTCGCGCAGCAGGTTGCCGTAGGTGCTCGGGTGCCGCGGCATGAACGGGGCGCCGAAGCAGGTCGAGAAGGTCGCCTCCGGCCCGGTCAGGCCCCGCTCGGTACCCGCCACCTTGGCGGTGTAGCCCGAGAGGAAGTGGTACATCGCCTCGGCGCCGGTGAGCTTGGCGATCGGCGGCATCACCCCGAAGGCGTCGCAGGTCAGCATCACGATGTTCTTCGGATGCCCGGCCCGGCCGGTGGCGCTGGCATTCGCGATGAAATCCAGCGGGTAGGCGCAGCGGGTGTTCTCGGTGAGCGAGGCATCGTCGAAGTCGGGCACCCGGGTAACCGGATCGATCACCACGTTCTCCATCACCGTGCCGAAGCGCTCGGTGGTGGCGTAGATCTCGGGCTCGGCGTTGCGCGAGAGCCGAATGGTCTTGGCGTAGCAGCCGCCCTCGAAGTTGAAGATGCCCTCGTTCGACCAGCCGTGCTCGTCGTCGCCCAGCAGCTGGCGGGAGCTATCGTTCGACAGCGTGGTCTTGCCGGTGCCCGAGAGGCCGAAGAAGATGGCCGAGCCGCCCTCGGCATCGAGCGCCGCGTTGGCCGAGCAGTGCATCGGCATCACGCCCTGGCCGGGCAGGATGTAGTTCAGGTAGGTGAAGACCGACTTCTTCATCTCGCCCGCGTAGGCCGAGCCGCCGATCAGCACGAGCTTCTTCGAGAAGTCGATGGCGATCACGGTCTTGGACCGGCAGCCGTGCCGGGCGGGGTCCGCCTGGAAGCTCGGCAGGTCGATGATCGTCATGTCGGGCACGTAGGTGGCGATCTCCGAGCGGTCCGGCCGGATCAGCAGGTTGCGGATGAACAGCGAGTGCCACGCGAACTCGGTGAACACCCGGGCCTTCACCCGATGGGCCGGGTCGGCGCCGCCGTAGAGGTCCTGGGCGAACAGCTCCTTGCCCTCGGCGTGTTTCAGGAAATCCTGGCGCAGGGTCTCGAACTGCTCGGGCGTGATCGCGCCGTTATTGTCCCACCAGACCTCGTTCTCGGTGGCGGCGTCGCGCACCACGAACTTGTCCTTGGGCGAGCGGCCGGTATGGCTGCCGGTGGTGGCGACGATCGCGCCGCCGCGGGCGAGCTGCGCCTCCTTGCGGGACAAAGCCTCCTCGTAGAGGCGCGGCGCCTCGAAGTTCCAGTGCACCGCCTTGAGGTCGCGGAAGCCGGCCGCCTCGGCGCCGTGGGCCGCGTTGTGATCACCGATGTTGGTCAAGAGCGTATCTCCCGGGCCCCTGTTCGACCGTCGACGCGACTGAGCCGGACGCGGTCCGCGTCCGGAATGGTCCGGGGGACGTCCGTGCGGTCGTACAGGTCCGCCGCACGCAGGATCTCCGCTCCCCGGCCGCTTTTCGACCCACCGCTGGGTAGGCGGCGAAGCTTCACTGTCCTTATGGACTTCGTTCAAAGCCCGCAATGTGGACAAACAGGTTAGACCACAGTCCCGGAAGCAGGAACCCCCGTCTGTCAGCAGTCACCCGCATCGTCGGGCCGCCCGAGACAAGCGGAACGGCTCTGGAATACCCATATACCAGTCATCCATCCATCCGACCTTGCATGCTGATCGGCGACGGCTATGCCGATGCCGGACGGCACGCCCGTCCCACGCCCAGCGTCTCCACAGAGGCACGATGCCCCAAGCCGTCGCCGGCCCCGAGATCGAACGTCTGATCCAGCTCCTCGCCCGCATGCCCGGGCTCGGGCCGCGCTCGGCCCGGCGCGCGGCGCTGCAGCTGATCAAGCGGCGTGACACGCTGCTCGGACCGCTCGCCGACGCGATGCGGGTCGCGGCCGAGCGGATCGTGGTCTGCTCGAGCTGCGGCAACGTCGACACCTCCGAGCCCTGCACGATCTGCCGCGACGCCGAGCGCGACCCCACCACACTGGTGGTTGTGGAGGACGTGTCCGATCTCTGGGCGCTGGAGCGCTCCGGGGCCGTCAAGGCGCGCTATCACGTGCTGGGCGGCGTGCTCTCGGCGCTCGACGGCGTGCGGCCGGAGCACCTGAACCTCGCGAGCCTCGTGGAACGCGCGGCCGATCCGGTGGTGACCGAGGTCATCCTGGCGCTCAACGCCACGGTCGACGGCCAGACCACGGCCCATTACGTCACGGACTCGATCCGCCATTGCGACGTGAAGGTCACGCGCCTCGCCCACGGCGTGCCGGTCGGCGGGGAGCTTGACTACCTCGACGAGGGGACGTTGACGGCGGCGATCCGGAGCCGCACCGCGTTCTGAGGCCGCGGCGCGGTATTTGACCGGTCTCGACCTGCATCCTATTCGACGGAAAAGCCCGGACTCGACCCGGCGCTGTCCCTGCCGGTTGCCGCCATGACCATCCGTTCGCTCGTCATCCTCCCCGACCCCGTCCTGCGCCGCATCTCCGACCCGGTCGGCCCGATCACCGGCGAGATCAAGACCCTCGTGGCCGACATGTTCGAGACCATGTACGACGCGCCGGGCGTCGGCCTCGCGGCGATCCAGGTCGGCGTGCCGAAGCGTGTCGTGACCATCGACACCTCGAAGGAAGAGGGCGTGCGCAAGCCGCAGGTCTTCATCGACCCGGAGATCGTCTGGTCCTCCGAGGAGAAGCGCGTCTACGACGAGGGCTGCCTGTCGATCCCCGACTATTACGGCGAGGTCGAGCGGCCGGACCGGGTCCGCGTCAAGTTCCGCGACCTCGACGGCAGGGAGCAGGAGATCGAGGCCGACGGCCTGCTCGCCACCTGCATCCAGCACGAGATCGACCATCTGAACGGCGTGCTGTTCATCGACCACCTGTCGAAGCTGAAGCGGGACCGCGTGATCAAGAAGTTCGCCAAGGCGGCCAAGCGCGACGCGGCCTGAACCGGCCATGCGCGTCGTGTTCATGGGCACCCCGGATTTCGCGGTGCCGACGCTGGAACGGCTGGCGCAGGACGGCCACGCGATCGCGGCCGTCTACACCCGCGCGCCCGCCAAGGCCGGCCGCGGCATGAGCTTGCGGCCATCGCCGGTCCACGCGCTCGCCGAAAAGCTCGGCGTACCGGTGCTCACCCCGACGACGCTGCGCACGCCGGAGGCCGCGGAGACCTTCGCCGCGCACCGAGCCGACGTCGCCGTGGTGGTGGCCTACGGGATGCTGCTGCCGCAGGCGATCCTCGACGCGCCGAAGCACGGCTGCCTGAACCTCCACGGCTCCCTGCTGCCGCGCTGGCGCGGGGCGGCGCCGATCCAGCGGGCCGTGATGGCGGGCGATGCCGAGAGCGGCGTCGGCGTGATGCGGATGGAAGCCGGGCTCGACACCGGTCCCGTCGCCCTGGAGGCGCGGGTGCCGATCACCCCCGGCATGACCGCCGGCGAGCTGCACGACGCGCTGATGCCGGTCGGCGCCGCATTGATGGCGCAGGCCCTCGCCCGCCTGGAGCAGGGAACGCTTGCCTTCACGCCGCAGCTGGAGGACGGCGTCGTCTACGCCCGCAAGATCACCAACGACGAGGCGCGGATCGACTGGTCGCGCCCGGCCGCTGAGGTGGCCAACCACATCAACGGGCTGTCGCCCTTTCCGGGGGCGTTCTTCGAGACCGATCTCGGCAAGGGGCCCGAGCGGGTGAAGGTGCTCCGAGCCGCCCCCGTCCACGCCTCGGGCGCCGCGGGGACGCTCCTCGATCCCGATGGAACCGTCGGCTGCGGCGAGGGTGCGGTGCGGCTGCTGGAATTGCGCCGCGCCGGCAAGGGGGGCAGCGCGAGTGGGGCCGACTTCGTGCGCGGGGCGCGCCTGACGTCCGGCGCCCGCCTCGGCTGATGCCCCGCTACAAGCTCGTCATCGAGTACGACGGCGGACCGTTCTGCGGCTGGCAGCGGCAGGCCGAGGATCCCACCGTCCAGGGCGCGATCGAGGCCGCGATCCTGCGGTTCTCCGGGGAGGATGTCCGGCTCACCTGCGCCGGGCGGACCGATGCCGGCGTGCACGCCATCCACCAAGTCGCGCATCTCGATCTCGCCAAACCCTGGCGGACCGACACCGTCCGCGATGCCCTGAACGCCCATCTGCGGCCGCAGCCCGTCGCCATCCTCTCGGCCGAGATCGCGCCGGAGAGTTTTGACGCCCGCCATTCGGCGATCCGCCGCCACTACCGCTACCGGATCCTGAACCGGCGCAGTCCCGCGGCGTTGACCCGCGCCCATGTCTGGCACGTGCCCTGGCCCCTCGACGCGGACCTGATGCATGCGGCGGCCCAGCACCTCGTCGGCCGTCACGACTTCTCGGCCTTCCGCGCGGCGGAATGCCAAGCCAACAGCCCGATCCGCACGCTGGAACAGCTCGATGTCACCCGCAGGACAATGGCGCTGCACGAGGAGATCGTGGTGGCGACAGCGGCGCGCTCCTTCCTCCACCATCAGGTGCGGGCGATGGTCGGGACGCTGATGCTCGCCGGCTGCGGCCGGCTCTCGGCCGACGATGTGGCCGACATCCTCGCCTCGGGCGAGAAAAGCCGGTGCGGCCCCCTGGCGCCGGCCGCCGGGCTGACCTTCGTGGGCGTCGATTACGATGCCGGGAAATAGGCTTCGAGCACCCGTTCGTAGATCGCGGTCAGCCGCTCCAGATCGGCGACCGCCACGCATTCGTCGGTCTGGTGCATGGTCTCGCCCACGAGGCCGAACTCGATCACCGGGCAGGAATCCTTGATGAAGCGGGCATCCGAGGTGCCCCCCGTGGTCGACAGGATCGGCGTCAGCCCGGTCTCCGCCCGGATCGCCTCCGAGACGAGATCCACGAAGGCATCCGGCCGGGTCAGGAAGGCCGGCGCGTTCGAGGGCTGGAGATCGAGGGTGAAGCGCACCGCGTTCCCGGCCGCCTGCTCCAACCGCCGGCGGATCTCGGCGCCGAGACTCTCGGCGGTCCAGTCGTCGTTGAAGCGCACGTTGAACGTCGCCCGGGCGGTCGCTGGGATCACGTTGGTGGCGGGGTTGCCGACATCGATCGTGGTGAATTCGAGGTTCGAGGCGTCGAAATGGGCCGTCCCTTGGTCGAGCGGCTCCGCGATCAGCGCCGAGGCGAGGCGCAGCAGGCCGGGAATCGGATTCTCGGCCTTGTGCGGGTAGGCGACGTGGCCCTGCCGGCCGATGACGGTCAGCTTGCCGGTGAGTGAGCCGCGCCGCCCGATCTTGATCATCTCCCCCAATCGGCCCGGATTGGTCGGTTCGCCGAGGATGCAATGATCGAAGCGCTCGCCGCGGGCGCGTGCCCAATCGAGCAGTTTCACGGTGCCGTTGACCGCGGGACCCTCCTCGTCGCCGGTGATCAGGAACGCGATGGAGCCCGGAAGGTCCGGGCCGCGGCGTTCCAGGAAGGCCAGCGTCGCCGCGAGCATGCAGGCGACGCCGCCCTTCATGTCGGCCGCACCCCGGCCGTACAGCATCCCCTCGGCCACCGCGCCCTCGAACGGACCGTGGCGCCAGGGGCCCTCCCCCTCCGGCACGACGTCGGTGTGGCCGGCGAAGACGAGGCAGCGGCCGCGGTCGCCGAGGCGCGCGAACAGGTTCGGCGTGTCGGGATAGCCGGGCTCGGCGAAGACCGGCCGCTCGATCGTGAAGCCCGCAGGTCGGAGTGCGTCGGCCACGACGTCGAGGGCGCCGCGATCCTCCGGGGTGACGGAGGCGCAGCGGATCAGAGCCTGCGCGAGGCGCAAAGCTTGCGGGGCGTCGTGATCAGCCGGCATCAACCCGTCCTCGGCGGCGGAAGGCGCCGCGCGGCCCGCTTACCCCGAAGCGGGCCGCCGAGGGGAGTCCCAACCTCGATCCCCTACTTGGTGACGATCACCTGCACGTCTCCGTGCCGGCGCTGGACCGAGACGGTGACGTCGTCGTCGTAGCGCTGGAAGCGGATGTCGAGGTGCGAGCCGCCGAGCCGGACGTTGTAGAGCGTCACGCCGTCGAGGAAGCCCGGCAGGATCGGGTTCTTCAGCCGGACGCTGTTGCGGGCGTGGTCGAGTTCGAGGCCCAGGCACGCCGCCAGGAACGCGAAGGGTGCCGCCGCCGCCCAGGCCTGCGGGCTGCAGGCCACCGGGTAGGAGACCGGCCCGCGCTGCTTGCGCCGCATGAAGCCGCAGAACAGCTCCGGCAGCCGCTTCTGGTCCTGATAGAGCGAGGTGTCGAACATCCCCTGGAAGATGCGCGCGGCCTCGTGCTTGCGGTCGTAGCGGGCGAGACCCATGGCGACGAGCGCGTTGTCGTGCGGCCAGATCGAGCCGTTGTGGTACGACATCGGGTTGTAGCGCGCCTCACCCTTGGCGATCGTGCGCACGCCCCAGCCGTTGAACCCGTCCTTCGACAGCAGGGTGTCGGCGACCCGCGCGGCCCGCTCCGGCTTGGCGATGCCGGTGAACAGGGCGTGGCCGGCATTGGACGAGCGCACGGCACACTGCTTCTTCGCGCCGTCGAGGGCGAGCGCGTAGGTGCCGATCTCCTCGTTCCAGAAGGCTTCGTCGAACCGCTCACGCAGGGCGGCGGCCTCCTGCATCAGGCGCTCGGCCATCGGGTCGTGCCCGAGGAGGGCGGCGAGCTTCGCCATGCCGTGCTTGGCGGCGTAGACGTAGCCCTGCACCTCGCACAAAGCGATCGGCCCCTTCGCCAGCTGGCCGTCGGCGTGGAAGATCGAATCATGGCTGTCCTTCCAGCCCTGGTTCTCCAGGCCCTTGTCGGTGTCGCGGGCATATTCGACGAAGCCGTCGCCGTCCCGGTCGCCGTAGCGGTCCATCCATTCGAGCGCGAGTTCCAGCGCCGGCCAGATCGCCCGGATCGTCTCCAGATCGCCCGTCACGGCATAGTACTCCCAGGCCAGCATCACGAAGAGCGGCGTGCCGTCGATCGTGCCGTAATAGTGCCGGAACGGCACCTCGCCGAGCATCGCCATCTCGCCGCGGCGGGTCTCGTGCAGGACCTTGCCGGGCTGGGCGTCGGCGGCCGGGTCGACGGCCTTGGCCTGGGTCGAGGCGAGGTAGCGCAGGACGCCGCGGGCGAATTTCGGGTCGATCCAGAGCGCCATCATCGCCGTGATGATGCCGTCGCGGCCGAAGACCGTGGAGTACCAGGGGATGCCGGCGAAGGGGTAGATTCCCTCGGGCGTGCGGCTCGCCAGCATGTAGAGGTCGGCGGTGGCCCGGCAGAGGCCCTCGTTGAACTGGTCGTTCGACGAGATGATCGTGGTGATGCCCGCCGTCAGCGCCCGCAGGTCGCGGCGGGAATCGCGGTAGGCCCGGGCGAAGATCATGCCCTCGCCGAGATCCTTGGGCTCCCGCCGGGCGCCGCCGGCATTGGCCGCGAGCGTCAGCCTGGCGGCCGCATCCTCGCCGACCATCGTGTCGGTCGGCGGCTTGGTGAAGGCGCGGTGCGCCTCGAAGGTCACGCGGATGAACAGAGAGGTCTTGCCCTCCGGGGGCAGCGACACGTCGAAGACCGCGCGGCCCGGCTCGATGAGATCCGGCTTCGGGCCGAAATGCAGGGCGGTGGTCCGCACGATCTCGTCTAGGCCCACGTAGCGGAACTGGACCTCCCGGTCGCTCGCCACCAGGACGCCGCGCTTGCCGCGCTCCTTGCGGTCGGTGCCGCGCACCTCGAACAGGTCGCGGAAGTCCGCATCGAAGGTCACGGCGATGCGCAGGCGGCGATGCTTCGAGTCGAAGGAGCGCAGGCCGATCCGGTCGTAGCAGGCGCCGCGGAACAGGAACTTGGTGCGCTCGATCGCGATCGTCTCGCGGGGGATCGAGGTCTCGTCGTGCGCGTCCAGGCGGATGTCGGGCGTCGTCATGTCGACGCTCAGCGCGCCGTTATCGTCCTGCATCACAGAGGAGAGCATCAGCGGGCGCTGGCCCTCGACGGTCACCTCCAGGCGCGACAGGTAGCGCGTGTCCTGGAAATACAGGCCTTCGGGCCCCGGCTGGACGCCGATATCGCCGTAGGAATCGAGGACCCCGAACGCCTCTCCGAACTTCAGGGAGCGGAGGGGCCGCTCAACCAGGGAGGTCTGCGCCTCGATGTGGTAGGGCGGCAGCACGTCATCCGCGTCCTGAAAGCCGTGCGCCAAACCCCCGACCGCCATCCGGGCCGTCACCGCGTGATTCGTTGCCGCTTGGGCCGCTGCCGTGTTGTCCGCCATGCAGGGCATCTCCGGGTGCTTGAGGGTACGAATCGAGAGGGCCGCCGCATCAATGCTGATGCAGCGGCCCTTGTTCACCTGACGGATGAGTCGCCTTTAAGACGCTAGGCCGGTCGCGACCGGCCTCGCAAGCCCGATGCCGCGGCTCAGGCCGGCATGGCGGCGACCGGGATCGACGGCCGCGCCGAGCCATTCACCTCACCGAAATGCGGCTTGAAGCCGGAGCTCGGCAGCTTGATCACGTCCGCGCCGCGGCTGAGCAGCTCCTCGTAGGCGGCCACGTACTTCTTGACCATGCACTCGGCCGTGAAGGCGCCCTCGAAGTGGCGGCGCACGCCGGCGCGGCTCATGGTCTTCACCTTGGCGACGGCCGCCACGGCATCGTCCATGTTCTCGCAGAGCACGCCGCTCACGCCGTCCTTGATCACCTCCGGCACGGAGCCGTTCCGGAACGCGATCACCGGGGTGCCGGCCGACATCGCCTCGATCATCACCAGGCCGAAGGGCTCCGGCCAGTCGATCGGGAAGGCGAGCGCCAGGGCGTTGCCGAGGAAATCCTTCTTCTGCTCCTCGTTGATCTCGCCGATGAACTCGACCAACGGGTGATGGATCATCGGCTCGATGACCTCGTCCCAGTAATCCTGATCGGCCTTGTCGACCTTCGCGGCGATCTTGAGCGGCGTGCCGGAGCGGATCGCCATCTCGATCGCGCGATCGGGCCGCTTCTCGGGGGAGATCCGGCCGAGGAACGCGAGGTAGCCGCCCTTGGCCTCGGCGTAATACGGGCAGTTCTGGGCCGGCAGGCCGTGATGGATCGTCGCCAGCCAGTTCGAGGTCGGCGGCATCGGCAGGCGCTGGTTGTCGGAGATCGAGACCAGCGGCATGCCCGTGAAGGTGCGGTAGACCGGCATGAAGTCCGGCACGTCGAGGCGGCCGTGCATCGTCGTGAGGCACTTGTGGTTCAAGTCCTCGAACATCGGATACTGCAGCAGGTCGATGTGGAAGTGCAGGATGTCGAACTCGTGGGCGCGCCGGTGGACCTGATGCAGCATCGCGAGATGGCTGGCGGTGTGGTCCCGGTAGCCGAGCAGGCGCAGGCCTTCCGGCGTGCAGGAGGCCAGCTTGGCAGAGGTCTGCGAGTCGCCGCTGGCGAAGAGCGTGACGTCGTGGCCCTGGCGGACCAGTTCTTCTGTAATCCAGCTGACGACGCGCTCGGTGCCGCCGTAGAACTTCGGAGGAACGGCCTCCGACAACGGAGCGATCTGGGCAATGCGCACGAAGTGTCTCCTGGTTGGCCGAATTTGACGGGGGGTCTAACCCTGCCGGCCTGAGCGGGACATGAATGAAACTGGCGGCCAAGGTTATGGTTCCTGGCGCCGCCGCTGTCGCGCGCCGTTTTGTGCGGTGCGCAAGCTGTCCCCGAATTCCTCCGAATCACCGCCGCGGTCAGGACGGACCGGAACAGCCACGGCTTCGCTCCGCTCCGTCTCGAGCGCGCACAGGCGAGCGATCTCCCCCGCCCCGCAGCGCGGACGTTGCCGGCGCGTCAGCTTTCTGTCATAAGCCGCCCCGCGTCGAACCGCCCGGCCGATAGGGCTGCCGTGGCGGCTCGTGCTGCTCCACCAGAAGCATCAGCGCGCACTCCCCCTCCGACTCTCGCGGGTCGGCCGGACGGAGTTTCGCCAACGGAGAGCCAAATGCCCAAGCTGAAGACGAAATCGGGCGCCAAGAAGCGCTTCAAGATCACCGGCACCGGCAAGGTGATGTATGCCCAGGCCGGCAAGCGCCACGGGATGATCAAGCGGACGACCAAGCAGATCCGCAACCTGCGCGGCACCACGACCCTGTTCGAGGGCGATGCCGCCAACGTGAAGAAGTACTTCCTGCCGAACGCGCGGTAAGTCCTTCGACACCCGTTGCCACTGTCTTTCGTCGAATCCAGGAGATAACCGATGGCCCGCGTCAAGCGCGGCGTGACCAGTCACGCGAAGCACAAGAAGGTTCTGAAGGCCGCCAAGGGCTATTACGGCCGGCGCAAGAATACGATCCGCATCGCCAAGCAGGCGGTCGAGAAGGGCATGCAGTATGCCTACCGCGACCGCAAGAACAAGAAGCGCACCTTCCGCGCCCTCTGGATCCAGCGCCTCAACGCGGCGGTCCGCGAGCACGGCCTGACCTATTCGCGCTTCATCGACGGCCTGGCCAAGTCGGGCATCATCGTCGACCGCAAGGCCCTGTCGGAACTGGCGATCCACGAGCCGGCGAGCTTTGCCGCCGTCGTCGAGAAGGCCAAGGCCGCGCTGCCCCAGACCACCGCCAAGGCCGCCTGATCCAGGCCCGAGGCGAGACCTAACGAAGGCGCGGTTCCCCCGGGAGCCGCGCCTTCGTCGTTTGAGACGCCCCTAGCTTGCGCCGGAGCGCACAACGCGCGAGAGCACGCCGCAATGGCCTTCTCCGCCAACCCTGTTTGATGACCGCGATGACCGATCTCGACACCCTCGAACGCGACCTCCTGGCCCAGGTGTCGGCGGCCTCCGACGAGGCGGCCCTCGACGCCGTGCGCGTCGCCGCGCTCGGCAAGAAGGGCAGCGTCTCGGATCTGCTGAAGACCCTGGGCAGCATGACTCCGGAGGAGCGCAAGGAGCGCGGGCCCCTGATCAACGGCCTGCGCGACCGGGTTCAAGGCGCCGTCACCGCGCGCAAGACCGAACTGGCCGAAGCGGCCCTGGAGGCCCGCCTCGCCTCCGAGCGGGTCGACGTCACCCTGCCGGTCCGCGAGGCGCCGGAGGTGCGCGGCCGGATCCACCCGATCTCCCAGGTCATCGACGAGATCACCGCGATCTTCGCCGATATGGGCTTCGCGGTGGCCGAGGGGCCGGATATCGAGACGGACGAGCTGAACTTCACCGCCCTGAACTTCCCGCCGGGCCACCCGGCCCGCGAGATGCACGACACCTTCTTCCTGGCCCCCGACCGGGACGGGAAGCGCAAGGTGCTGCGCACCCACACCTCCCCCGTGCAGGTGCGCACGATGCGGGCGCAGACGCCGCCGATCCGGGTGATCATCCCAGGGAGGACCTACCGGCACGATTCCGATCAGACCCACACGCCGATGTTCCATCAGGTCGAGGGCTTGGTGATCGACACGAGCGCCAACATCGCCAACCTGAAATGGGTGCTGGAGGAGTTCTGCAAGGCGTTCTTCGAGGTGGAGGGCGTGAAGATGCGCTTCCGCCCGTCCTTCTTCCCGTTCACCGAGCCGTCGGCGGAGGTCGACATCCAGTGCTCGCGCAAGGGGGGCGAGATCCGCTTCGGCGAGGGCGAGGACTGGCTGGAGATCCTGGGCTGCGGGATGGTCCACCCGAACGTGCTGCGCAATTGCGGGCTCGATCCGGACGCCGTGCAGGGCTTCGCCTTCGGCGTCGGCATCGACCGGATCGCCATGCTCAAATACGGCATGCCGGACCTGCGGCCGTTCTTCGAGGCGGATGTCCGCTGGCTCGACCATTATGGGTTCCGGCCGCTCGACGTGCCGAGTCTGGTGGGCGGGCTGACGGGGTAAGGCGGGAGACGCGCTCCGGTCCAGGAGACGAACGATGCTGAAGGATACCGACGTCCGGTCCGTCGCCAACGAGATCTTCTCGCGCGCCCTCGGGCCAGACCGCTTCGATCACCTCGATGTCGAGGTCGGTCCCGATCATTACGGTGATCCGTCGCTCTTCGTGGCGCTGTACTTCCGACCGGGCGTGGATCCGCGCGACGTGGCCGACATATCCAATGCCCATGCGGATCTCAGGCAGCGCCTTCTCGACCTCGATGAGGAGCGCTTCCCCTACCTCCGCAAACATTTCGCGGACGACGAGATCTTAGGCGATGATGGGGCGGAGACGCCCTGATGGCGCGTTCGAAGAACACGCTGGTCACCGATCTGCTCGACATCGCCGATCAGCTGGCGGCCCAGAAGGGGCGTCCGAGCCTCCGTAAGGCGGCGATGCGCCGGGCGGTGAGCAGCGCCTACTATGCGGTGTTCCACGAGCTTTGTTATATCTGCGCGGACCAACTGGGCGTGTGGACGAAGGCGAACGATCTGCGCGAGCCGGTTTATCGCCTGCTGGACCACGGGATCGCGCGCAGCCGCCTCATCGGCAAGGAAGCGGCCGCGATCTCCTCTGACATTCTGCAGATCGGCACGCTCTTCAGGGATCTCCAGGAAGCGCGCCATAGCGCCGACTACAAATCTTCCGCCATGACGGTGAGCCGGGACTGGGCGCTCAGCCAGATTGCGGAGGCCCGGCGGATTGTCGAGCTCATCGAAGCGCTCACGCCGGACGACCGACTGAAACTCGCGATCCTTCTGGTTACGAAGACGCGCTGACGCATGCGACAAGAACGGCTCCGATGAAATTCACCCTCTCCTGGCTCAAGGACCACCTCGACACCGAGGCCTCCCTCGACACCATCGCCGAGACGTTGACGCGGATCGGCCTGGAGGTGGAGGGCGTCGAGGACAAGGCGGCCGCGCTCAAGCCCTACGTCGTCGCGAAGATCCTGACGGCCGAGCAGCATCCGAATGCCGACCGCCTGCGCGTCTGCACGGTCGAGACAGGCGCCGGCGCGCCGGTGCAGGTGGTCTGCGGCGCGCCGAATGCCCGCGCCGGCCTCGTCTCGGTCTTCGCGCCGCCCGGCACCTATGTCCCGGGCAAGAACATCACCCTGTCGGTCGGCACCATCCGGGGCGTCGAGAGCCACGGCATGCTGTGCTCAGGCGCCGAGCTCGGCCTCGGCGAGGACCATGACGGCATCCTCGAACTGCCCGCGGACGCGCCCGTCGGCCAGCCCTACGCGCTCTATGCCGGGCTGGACGATCCGGTCATCGAGATCAACCTGACGCCGAACCGCCCGGACTGCACCTCGGTCCACGGCATCGCCCGCGATCTCGCGGCGGCCGGGATCGGCTCCCTGAAGCGGGAGACCCTGCCGGGCGTGCGCGGCGAGGGCCCCTGCCCCGTCGGGGTCGAGCTGGCCTTCGAGCCGGCCGACCGGCACCTCTGCCCGCTCTTCGCCCTGCGGCTGGTCCGCGGCGTGCAGAACGGCCCCTCCCCGGCCTGGATGCAGGCCCGCCTGCGCGCCATCGGCCTGCGCCCGATCAACGCGCTGGTCGACATCACCAATTACGTCACCTTCGACCGCGGCCGGCCGCTGCACGTGTTCGACGCCGCCAAGGTGTCGGGCGGCCTCGCGGTGCGCCGCGCCCGGGACGGCGAGAGCCTTCTCGCCCTCGACGGGCGCACCCACGCGCTGACCGACGACACGGTGGTGATCGCCGACCGGAACGGGGTCGAATCCATTGCCGGCATCATGGGCGGTCAGGCGTCGGGTTGCGACGAGACCACCACGGACGTGCTGATCGAATCCGCCCTCTGGGATCCGGCCAACATCGCGCAATCGGGCCGGCGCCTCGGCATCATCACCGATGCCCGCTACCGGTTCGAGCGCGGCGTCGATCCGGCCTTCACCCTGCCCGGCCTCGATCTGGCGACGCGCCTCGTGGTCGATTTCTGCGGTGGCACGCCCACCGAGGCGCGGATCGCCGGCGAGCTGCCTGAAGCCGGGCGGATCATCGACTTCCCCTGGACCGAAGTCCGGCGCCTTGCCGGCCTCGATGTGCCGCGGGTCGAGATGAAGGTCATCCTGGAGACGCTGGGCTTCCACGTCTCGGGCACCGGCGACCGGGTGAAGGTGCTCACGCCGTCCTGGCGGCCCGACGTGGAGGGCAAGGCCGATCTCGTGGAGGAAGTCGTGCGGATCGCCGGCCTCGACCGGATCGACGCCAGGCCCCTTCCGCGTCTGGCCGATGTGGGCGGCGCCCTGCTCACCGTGATGCAGAAGCGGACACGGACCGCCAAGCGCGCCCTGGCGAGTCGGGGCCTGATGGAGGCCGTGACATGGTCCTTCGTGCCGCATGACGACGCCGTGCTGTTCGGCGGCGGCGGCGCCGATCTCGCCTTGGCCAATCCGATCGCCGCCGACCTGTCGGACATGCGCCCGAGCCTCGTGCCGGGCCTCCTGCGCGCCGCGCAGCGCAACGCCGACCGCGGCTACCCGGATGCGGCCCTGTTCGAGGTCGGCCAATGCTTCGCCTCCGACCAGCCGGAGGGGCAGACGATCCGCGCCGCCGCTGTGCGCCGGGGCAGCGCCACCCTCGCGGGGGCCGGCCGCCACTGGGACGGCGCGACCGAAACGGTCGATGTGTTCGACGCCAAGGCCGATGCGCTGGCCCTGCTCGGCAGCCTCGGCGTGCCGACCGGCGGCCTGCAGGTGACCGCCGGCGGCCCGTCCTGGCTGCATCCCGGCCGCTCGGGGACGCTGCGCTTCGGGCCCAAGACCGAGATCGGCTGGTTCGGCGAGGTGCATCCGCGGACGCTGCAGGCCCTCGATCTGAAGGGCAGCCTCGTCGCCTTCGAGATCGTGCTCGACGCCCTGCCGCTGCCCAAGCACAAGCCGACGAAGGCCAAGGCGGCGCTCGCGCTCTCCGAGTTCCAGCCCCTGGCGCGCGACTTCGCCTTCGTGGTCGGCCGCGACGTGCCGGCCGGCGATATCGTGAAGGCCGCCCAGAACGCCGAGCGCAAGCTGGTCACGGGCGTCGACGTGTTCGATCTCTACGAGGGGCCGGGCGTGCCGGAGGGGGCGAAGTCGGTGGCGATCGCGGTGCGGCTGCAGCCGGTTGACCGGACCCTGACCGATGCCGAAATCGAGGCCGTGAGCGCAAAGATCGTCGCCGAGGTCTCGCGCCGGACCGGCGCGACGCTCAGGGCTTGAGGGGAACCGGATGGATCGGACCGCCCTGCTCATCGCGGATCTGGCGGCGGCCGAGCACCGGCCGACCGCGGCGCTGCGCGAGGCCGTAAAGCATCTGGCCGCGATCGCTGCGGCGACCCTGCCGCTGCTCGAGGCGGCAGCCGATGAACGCGAGCTGACACCGGAGGAGGGAAACCTGCTCTTCTGGGGCCTGCACGTCATGGCGCAGGCCCGGGATACGCGAGCCCTCGCGCCGCTGCTGCGCCTCCTGCGGCAGGACGAGGAGAGCCTCGACGCCGTGCTGGGCGATGCCCTCACGGCGACCCTGGCCAAGGTGCTGGCAAGCCTGTTCGACGGCGATCCGCAGCCGCTGTTCCGCCTGATCCTCGACAGCACCGTCGATGATTTCGCCCGCATGGCGCTGCTCTGCGCCTGCACCTTCCTGACCCTGGAAGGCCGGATCGATCGGGCCGCGATGCACGACCTTCTCGTCCGCTTCGACGACGCCAAGGCTGCCGTCGAGGAGGCGCCGGCCTGGACCGGCTGGGAGGAGACGATCGCGCATCTCGGCTTCCGGGACCTCGCGCCCCGGGTCATGGCGGCCCGCGCCGACGGGCGCATCACCGACGAGGTCAGCGACGCCGACTGGTTCAAGGAGACCCTGCGCAAGGCCGAGACGAAACCGCACGACCGGGACCGGCTCGGCCCCTATCAGTACGGCTATCTGGACGATGCGGTCGAAGCCCTCGACTGGACCGTCGAGGGGGCGGGCGAGCCGCAGCGCAACCCGTTCAAGGATGTCGGCCGCAACGATCCCTGCCCCTGCGGCTCGGGCAAGAAGTTCAAGAAATGCTGCCTCGGCAAGGAGCAGGCCGAAGCACCCTGGATGCCGCCGGGACCGCTATTCGGCTGAATTCCCCCTGCCGCTCAGCGGATTCTCCGGATCCCAGCCGTAATGCAGCGTCTCGAACCGCATCGAGCGCGCATCCACCATCAGGAGGCGGCCGACCAGCGGCTCCCCGAAATCCGTCACCGCGCGGATGACCTCCAGGGCCATCAGTGAGCCCATCACGCCAGCGAGCGCACCCAGGACGCCCGCCTCCGCACACGGGGGGACGCTGCCGGGTGGCGGCGGGTTCGGGAACAGGCAGCGATAGGTCGGGTTCGGGCTGCCGTCCCGGCCGGTCTCATGCGCGCGGATCGTGGTGAGCGTGCCGTCGAAGCGCCCGAGCGCCGCCGTCACCAGCGGGCGGCGGGCGTGGAAGCAGGCATCCGAGACGGCGTAGCGCGTGGCGAAATTGTCGGACCCGTCCGCCACGAGGTCGTAGCCGGCGATCAGATCGACCGCGTTGGCCGGATCAATCCGGAACGGGTGGCGGATCACCGCGACGTGCGGGTTGAGGCGCGCGACGGCGTCCGCGGCGCTCTCGACCTTCGGCCGCCCCAGATCCGGCGTGCCGTGGATCACCTGCCGCTGCAGGTTCGACAGGGAGACCGTGTCGTCATCGATGAGGCCGATCGTGCCGATCCCGGCCGCAGCGAGGTACTGGATCAGCGGTGCGCCGAGCCCGCCAGCGCCGATGACGAGCACCCGGGCGGCCTTGAGGCGCGCCTGACCCGGGCCGCCGATCTCGGCCAGGACGAGGTGGCGGGCGTAGCGTTCGATCTCGTCGGAAGAGAGGGCCATGCCGCAGCCCATAGGCCTTCGCGACGGCGTACGGAAGCGGCGCGAGGCGGGTCGTCAGGATCGGCGCTGGGGCGGAGAGGCCCCAGAGCCGTGGATCAGCAGCGGAAAAGGAGACGCGGCGACGCTCAGCGCGGCGCCAGGATCATGATCATCTGCCGGCCTTCGAGCATCGGCTCGCTCTCGACCTTGGCGATCTCGGCCGTCTCGTTCTTCACGCGCTCCAGGAGGCGCAGACCGATATCCTGGTGAGCCATCTCACGGCCACGGAAGCGCAGGGTCACCTTGACCTTGTCGCCCTCCTCGAAGAAGCGGTGCACCGACTTCATCTTGGTGTCGTAGTCGTGCTTGTCGATGCCGGGGCGGAGCTTGATCTCCTTGACCTCGACCGTCTTCTGCCGCTTGCGCGCCTCGTTCTGCTTCTTCTGCTCGTTGAAGCGGAAGCGCCCATAGTCGAGCAGCTTGCAGACGGGCGGCACGGAGTTCGGCGCGATCTCCACGAGATCGAGGCCGGCTTCCTCGGCGAGGTTCAGGGCGTCGAAGAAGGGGACGACGCCGCGGTTCTGGCCGGTATCGTCGATCAGCTGCACTTCCCGCACCCCGCGGATGTCGCGGTTGGCGCGCGGCCCGTCCTTCTGCGGGGCCGGCATGGCTCTCATCGGTCTACGAATGGCTTAGGTCTCCTGCTGCAACGACGAAATGGCGGATCGGACGACCCTCGCGAGGATCACCCGGCCGCCGGCCGCTCCGGTCTCATCCGGACATACTACGTTGGGGGAAGCGCGGCCAGAGTCAACGGCTGACCGAGGCGGGGACTGAAAATAATCGTGGGCCGTCGCCGGATGCCCGCAGGGCCTCCGGACCGGAGCCCGTCAACGAGCGCCGCCCAGCAATCCGGCATAGACCGCCAGCGTATCCCCGACCATGCGATCGAGCGAGAAATGCGCCTCGACATGGCTGCGCGCCCGACGCGCCATGGCGTCCCGGGCGCTCGCCCCGAGCGACAGGGCTTCGGTGAGCGCCGCCGCGAGGGCGGGCGCATCCCCGGGCGGAACGCGCCAGCCGGTGCGCTGGCCGGGCGGCACATCCGGCGGCGCCAGGACCGTCTCGGGAACGGCTCCGAGATCCGACACCACCACCGGTGCCCCGAGCGCCTGCGCCTCGACTGCCGATCGCCCGAAGGCCTCCGGCTCGATGGACGGCACGGCCACCACCGAGGCGGCCCGGAACGCGGCCGGCATGTCGGCGCAATGCCCGACCCGGTGCACGACGGCGCCGAGATTCCGGGCTGCGACCAGCCCGTCGAGCTCGCGCTCGTAGGCGGTCCGGCCCTGGGCATCGCCGGCCAGCACGACGGCGAAGTCGCGGACGCCCTGGTCGCGCATGCGGGCGGCCGCCTCGATCAGCACGCGCTGCCCCTTCCAGGCGGTGAGGCGAGCGGCCAATAGAACCACCCGCTCGTGGGGCGCGACGTTCCAGGCCCGGCGCAGCGCCTCGACCCGGCCCGCTCCCACGGCGACCGGGTTGAAGACGGCGAGATCGGTGCCCCGGTGGATCACCTTCACCCGGTCACCCGCCTGCTCGGCATGCATCCGCTTGATGAGATCGGCGGTGTAGTGCGAGTTGGCGATCACCACGTCGCCGCGGGCCATCACGGAATTGTACAGCACCTTGACGCTCGTCCGTCCGGAATAGCTGCCGTGATAGGTCGTCACGAAGGGCAGGCCGAGCCGGCGCGCGGCGCCGAGCGCGACCCAGGCGGGCGCGCGCGAACGGGCATGGATGATCTGCACGCCCTCGCGGCGGCACAGCATCATCAGCCGCAGGACGTTGACCGCCATCGCGGCGGGGTTCTTCGAAGCCGCCGGGAAGCGCAGCCAATGGCCGCCCTTCGCCTGCAGCTCCCCGACCAACCGTCCGCCTTCGGTCGCCACCAGGGCACGGGCCCCGACCGACGCCAGGGCGCCCGCGACGTCGACCGTCGTACGCTCGGCGCCCCCGGCATCGAGTTCAGGGATGATCTGCAGGATCCGCGCGCCCGCCAGGACCCCGATCTCGGCGGGAAAACCCGACAGACCACGGGGCTCCTGGCCCGTCCGCGGTCCCTCGGCGAGGACGCGCATGCCGCCCGCCGGTATCTGCCACATGCTCGCTGCCATTGCTTCAGCATCCCCGTCGCGCTTTACGGTCCGGTAAACGGATGTTGAAGCGAACCGTCTCAAGGACAGCGTTTCTTCGCGCGTGGATGGGGATATCGGAGATCAGTATGCCCGATACGGAGCCGCGTTATCTCACGGTCGGTGCCGGCGGCATGGAGCGGCGCATCGCGGTGCGCGAGCGCTTAGGCTCGGGTCCGCCGGTCGTGTGGCTCGGCGGCTTCCGGTCGGACATGAAGGCCACGAAGGCCAGCGCCCTCGATCAATGGGCGGCTGAGGCCGGACGCCGCTTCATCCGGTTCGACTACGCGGCCCACGGCGAATCGAGCGGCACCTTCACGGATTGCACGATCACCTCCTGGCTGGAGGACGCGCAGGCCGTGCTGAGCGCCTATATCGACGAGCCCCCGATTCTGGTCGGCTCGTCGATGGGCGGATGGATCGCCTGCCTCGCGGCCCGCGACCGGGCGGCGCGCGGCGACAAGACCGCGGGCCTCGTGCTGATCGCCCCGGCCCTGGACTTCACGGAGGACTTGATCTGGGCCCGCCTCAGCGAGGCGGCGCGCGCCATGCTGAGGCGCGACGGCGTCCTGCGCAGGCCCAGCGATTACGCGCCGGAACCGGACCCGATCACCCTGACGCTGATCGAGGATGGCCGCCGGAACTGCCTGCTCGGGGCTCCGTTCGATCCGGCCTGCCCGATCCACATCCTGCAGGGGATGCGCGATACCGACGTGCCCTATGCCCACGCCCTCAAGATCCTCGGACGCCTGCCGGCGAAGGGGACTGTCATGACGCTGATCGCAGACGGCGACCACCGCCTGTCGCGGCCGCAGGATATCAAGCGGCTCGTGGCGGCGGTGGCCGAGATGGTCTGAGGGGCGACAACGCCCGGTTCAGTGCAGGCTGACGGGCTGCAGATCGTGCGCGAAGGCATTGGCGAGCACGACGTCGCGGGAATCGGCGAGCATGATCGGGGCACCGCTCGCCGAAAGCAGCGCGAAGAGATTGAGGCCCGGCGTCAGTTCCGGGGCCTGCGGGAAGAAGCGGCGCACCTCGTCGGACCGGATCGGCCGGACGTAGGCGATGTGCCCCTCACCGAGCGCCGCGAGATCGGCCGGCTGGAAATCGGCGGGATCGAGATCGGCGGGGGTCAGGGGCGACGGGTTCAGATCGGTCATCAAAGCCCTCCTGGGGTGGCAGAGCGTCCGCGGCCGGTCCCGAAGGCACCGGCGGCACGATACGCATGTGGGGATTGCTGCCGTCCGATCAATCTCTTCGCTCTCAGCCGCGCGCGCCGATATCGATCTTGCGCACGATCCGATCCGGCTCCGGCCGGACGAGGTCGATCGACAGCAGGCCGTTGGCGAGATCCGCGCCCAGCACCTCCATGCCGTCGGCCAGGAGGAAGGTGCGCTGGAACTGCCGCGCCGCGATGCCGCGGTGGAGGAAATGCCGCTCGCGCTCGTCGACCTGCCGACCGCGCACCACGAGCTGACTCTCCTCCAGCATCACGTCGAGCTGCTCGCGGGTGAAACCCGCAACCGCCAGCGTGATGCGTAACCGTTCAGGCTCGCTCTCCGTCCGGGGCAGGCGCTCGATGTTGTAGGGCGGGTAGCCGTCGTTGGCGGCCTTGGAGACCCGGTCGAGGGCCTGTTCGATCTCGTCGAACCCGAGCAGGAACGGATGCCCGAAGGGCGAAGTACGCGTCATTGCGGCCGTCATCCAGAAAGCGAGGCCTCCGCCCCCGGGGCTTGCCGCCGCCCCGCGATGCCTGAGCACCTCGTCGACAGGGAGCCCGCCTGGGCAGCGCTCCGCCGGACGAGACGACGCCGGCAACACGACGATATGGCCGCGGCGGCGCCGACCATCAAGGGACGCAAGCCGTTTCGTACGCGACCAATCTTCACCGCCGACGCAGGCATATTCAGGAATATTCGGCAACAGATCTCGGGCAATATCGGCAAGTTTCCAAACCGCCGCGCTTCGTCCTAACAGTTTGGAACTGCTCTGATTTTTCCGCCTGCCCTTGATCAGGGCGCCGCTGGTGGCTTACTGCCGCGTCAGGCGATCGGACGATCCGATTGGACGATTGCACCGATCTCTCCTGTGACGCTAGGCAAGGCAGCCCATGGACGCGCCCCAGACCCTCCCGGACCGTGCGGCGATGCGGCGCGTGGTCGACGTGTGCGGCGATGAGGCCGAGATCCTGGCTTTGTCGGTGGCCCGATTCGTCGCAGCCGGCTACATGACCAGCGACGTGGCCTGCTGGAACGCGGCTTTCGACGGCGCCGAGCAGCTGCTGGGGCCGGCGGAAGGCTGCCGGTTCGTGGCCTGCGTCGTCGCGATCATCCGGGCATTGCGGGTGGAGCGGGATGAGGACTGGTCGTTCATGCCGGCGAGCTGCTGCCGGGTGACCGGCCACGAATGCGCCCTGGTCACCCTGATCAACCGGGGCCGGCGCCGGCTCTGGGCGGATCTCGAAGCGGCCGCGGCGGAGATCACCGGACGCGACGCGGCGCCGCGACTCGTGGCGGCGGTTCGTGCCGCGGTCGAACCGCTCGACGCGGCGGCGGAGCGTCTGGCGCCGGCATGCTGCCGCGGCGGCGTCATGCTTCATTGATCCTCGCCGGGATCACGTCGATCGGACAGGGCGGTGGGCTCAGGCCCCCGCAGACGAGGAAGAGGATAACGGTTCGGTGCTAGCCTTGAGCGTTCCCCTGTACCGCCGGCGGATCGGGCGCATCGCCCTCGACACGGTGGCCTGCATGCTGCTCTCGGCGCTCCTCGTCGTCACGGCCCTGGCGCAGGACGCATCCGAGAAGGCCGGGCCGCTGAAGCTGCAGCTCAACAAGGTCGAGACCGCCGGCGAGGCCTGCCGCATCACCATGGTGATCGACAACACCAAGGGGACGAGCCTCAAATCCTACAAGGTCGATCTCTTCGCCTTCGACACCGACGGCGTCGCGCAGAAGCGCGTCGCGGTGGAACTCGGGCCGCTCCCGCCCCGGAAGACCATCGTGAAGATCTTCGATTTCCCCGGGATCGCCTGCAACAAGGTGGGACGGGTCCTGTTGAACGACGTCCTGGCCTGCGACGGAGGCGACGCCGCCCGCGAAGCCTGCCTCGAACGGACCGAGACGGAGTCGAAGGCCGGTATCCCGTTCGACCGCTGATCGCGGCCACCCGACGGGCGAAGCGGTGAAACCGTCCGGCAACATACGCTGTCGGGCGGTCAGCGGCCTTGCCCGCACCCCGATATGACGGCGGCGCAAGGCCGCGTGAGACAAGGACGCCAGGAGCCCGCGATGGACCCGACACAAGCGCCGATCGAGGCCACCCACGACTTCTCGTTCCTCGGCCTGTTCCTTCAGGCCGATCCGATCGTGAAGGGCGTGATGATCCTGCTGGTCGTGGCCTCCATCGCGTGCTGGACGGTGGTGTTCGAGAAGATCATCCGCCTCGCCGCCGCCCGGCGTCAGGCCAAGGAATTCGCCACGCTGGTCCAGTCCGGCGGCAAGCTCGACGGCGAGCTCAGCGGCATCGCCGGCCATGTCGCGCGGGCGGGCATCGATGCGTGGCGCGATCAGGACGCCTCCGAGACCCGGGCGGAACGCCGCGAGCGAATCGAGCGGGCGATGAAGGGCGCGCTCACCATGGAGGTGAAGCGCCTGCGCACCGGCCTGTCCCTGCTGGCGACCTCCGGCTCGACCGCGCCGTTCGTCGGCCTGTTCGGCACGGTCTGGGGCATCATGAACTCGTTCTCGTCGATCGCGCGCAGCCAGGATACGTCGCTCGCCGTGGTCGCGCCGGGCATCGCGGAGGCCTTGTTCGCCACCGCGATCGGCCTCGTCGTCGCGATCCCCGCCGTCATGGCCTTCAACAAGCTGTCGGGCGACGTGAGCGCGATCCAGAGCACCTTCTCGTCCTACATCTCGCTGCTGGGCAACCGCCTCGCCCGCGACCGCGCCGGCACCGCACACCGCGCCGCCGCCGAGTAATCCATTCCAGCGCCCGCCCGGCGGGCCGAACGCACCGGAACCGGAGACGCCCGATGGCGATGGGATCCATTCGCGCGAGCGACGACGACGATCTCGACGACATGCCGATGTCCGAGATCAACGTGACCCCGATGGTCGACGTGATGCTCGTGCTGCTGATCATCTTCATGGTCGCCGCGCCGCTGATGACCACGGGCGTGCCGGTGCAGCTGCCGAAGACCGCCGCCCCCAAGGTGGCGCAATCGAAGAAGCCCCAGGAGGTGACGGTCGACAAGGACGGCAACCCGTCGATCGCCAAGGAGGTCTTCACGATGGAGAGCCTCGTGCCGCGCCTGCGCGAGATGGCGGCGGCCGACAAGGATCAGGTCATCCTCGTGCGCGGCGACCGGGACGTGCCCTACGGCAAGGTCATGGAGGTGATGGGCCTGGTCGGTCAGGCCGGCTTCACCAAGGTCTCGCTGATCGCGCAGGCCCCCGGCGGTGCCGCACCGGCATCCGCGCCCGCCCCAGCTGGGACCGCCCGCTGAGCCGATGAACACGTTCGTTTCGACAGAGGGGCCCGACGGTTTCGGGCGACGGCGCCCGACCGGGCTCGTCGCTGCCTTCCTGGTCGCGCTCGGGCTGCACGCCCTCGTGCTGGTGGCCGTGATGTTCCTCCGGCTCGCGCCGCCGACGCCCCCCGGCGAGCAGCAGATCACGGTGGATCTGGCGCCGGTCATGACCGAAGCGCCGACCGAGGCGCCCTCCGAGCAGCAGATGAGCCAAGCGGCACCGCCGGAGACGAAGCCCGTCGACCTGCCGCCGGACGAGGCGGTCCAGCCTCCGCCGCCGGCCGAGACGGCCGAGGTCAAGCCGGATGAGACGCCGGTGGTCGAGCCTCCGCCACAGGCCGAGGCGGTCGAGACGCCGAGCCAGGTGATCACCTCCTCCTCGGAGGCCGCCGAGCCGCTGGCTCCGCCCCCGGCGGAGGTGGCCAAGACCGAGGAGCCGCCGAAGCCCGTGCCCGATCCCGCCAAGATCAAGGCCGAGCGGGAGGCGAAGCTGCGCAAGATCCGTGAGGAGAAGCTCCGCGAGCAGAAGCGCGAGGAGGCCCGCCAGGAACGCCTGGAGGCAATCCGCGAGGCGAAGGCGAAGGCCGCGCGCGAGGCCAAGGCCCATCAGGCCAAGGCGCAGGAGGGTGCCGAGGCGCGCAACTCCGCCTCGGCCTCGCGCCAGAACGCGGCCGGCCGCGCCGCGGCGGGGAGCGATCCGAGCGCTCTGCGGCAATGGACCGGGGCGATCAGCGCGGCCATCCATGGCCGGATGAATGCGAGCGCCGCCAACGGAACGGCCGGCGGGACCGCCGTGGTCCGCTTCACCGTCCTGCGCTCGGGCCAGGTGACGGCCGCGGGTGTGGCGCGCTCCAGCGGTGTCGGCCAGATCGACAGCGCCGCGCTCTCGGCCGTCCGCGGCAGCCTCCCGGCCGCCCCGGCAGGGGTGACGCAGCCGAGCCTGTCCGTCTCCATACCGCTCAACTTTAGAGTGAGATAAGATTAAGCCTCACAACGCTCGGCTAAGAACGCCTGGGCTTCGACCAGTCTGCACGTCCTATAAGGTGCGCGAATATTGTGCGCTGGCGTACCGGACGAGCGCCGCAGATTCGCCATCGACCCGACGAGCATGCTAAAGCCTTCCTGAACACGCGCCTGTGTGCCTCATCGGCGGGACACAAGTGCACGTCTTCCAGCCTTGCCCGTCTCCGCGCACAGGCCGGACCCGCACAGTTGCCGTCCCGCGCGGGTTGCGAGGGGCCGGATCGGCTGAGCCGGGGCGAAAGGGATAGAATGAGCGACGAGACTGAGTTCGACCTCGATGAGGAGAATGCCACGCGCGACGCGGAAGCGGAGGCGAAGACGCGGGCCGAGAACCGCGCCGAGCGGGCCGAACGCGCCGAGCGGATGGCTCGCGAGGGCGCGCAGGCGATGGCGGAGCATCACGCGGCGATCAAGGCCGTCGATGAGCGGACCGTGAAGCTGCGGGCGCTTCGGCTCGCCAAGGAGGCCGCGGACGCCCAGACCAAGGCGGCCGAGAAGGAAGCCAAGGCGGCCGCGAAGGGCTCGGCCAAGGGTGCCGCCAAGAAGGCCGCGCCGAAGAAGACTGCCGCAAAGGATTAGAGGCCGATGGCCGACGATCGCAATCGCCGCCGCTTCAGCGATCCGCGCGCGGCCGCCGAAGCCGCCTTCCGGGCCGCGACGTCTCCCAAACCGGCGGCGCCACCCCAGCAGGCGGTCCCGAGACCGGCTGCGGCGCCCCCCGGCGCCCGCGAGGTGGTCAGCCTGCGCCTCGACAGCGCGGTGCTCGCCCACTTCCAGAAGGATGGGCCGGGCTGGCAGGACCGGATCAACGCGGCGCTGAAGGCGCTCATCCCCGCCGATCAGGCCTGACGGACGATCGCGCCGCCGCACTCACGCGTCGCGCGGGCGCTCGCGCAGAATCCGGTTCACGGCGCGGTCCAGCGCCGACAGGAAGGCCGACCGGTCGGCCCGCGAGAACGGCTTCGGCCCCCCGGTGATCGTCCCGGCCTCCCGCAGGGATTGCATCAGGTCGCGGGTCGCGAGCGCCATGCCGATCGACGACTCGCTGAACGGCTTGCCGGTGAAGGCCAGCACCGTCGCGCCGGCCTTCACGCACCGTGCGGCGAGCGGCACGTCGGCGGTAAGCACGATGCTCCCGGGCGCCGCGCGCTCGGCGATCCAATCGTCGGCCGCGTCGAGGGCGGAACCGGCGACCACACGCACGATCCAGGGTTCGCGCGGCAGGTTCAGGATGCTGTTGGCGACCACGTGGACGGTGAGCCCGTAGCGGGCCGCCACCCGGTAGGTCTCGTCCTTGACCGGGCAGGCATCGGCATCGAGGTAGATCGGCGGTCCCGCCGCCTCAGCGCTCATGGCCGCGGCACGAGCTTCGAGGTGAAGCCCGCCAGGATCAGCAACACGCCGAGCGCGAACTGCCAGTGCTCGATATCGCCGCCGACCGAGATCAGGACGGCATGTCCGAAGACCAGCAATCCGAGCAGCGGAAAGCCGAAGCGCAGCACCATTTTCGCGGCCGTCAGCACGGCGGCTCGGGGCGGCTCGGTGTGGGCCATCAGCGGGCGACCGCCACGCGGCGCGGCTCCAGCTCCGTAACCGGCGCTGTATCGGCTTGACCGCGCTCGAGCGTGGCGACCGCCAGCGGCGCGCCGCGGCCCCGCAGCGCGTGGGCGCCGAGGGAGCGCGCGCGGATGCCGGCCGGCAGCCTCGGCAGGCGGTCGAGGAGATCCTGCGAGATCAGGATGCCGACGCCCAGCGGCCGGCACAGGGCCTCGATCCGCGAGGTGACGTTCACGGCATCGCCGAAATACGCGATCTTGTGCCGGTCGACGCCGACTTCGGCCGTGACCACCGAGCCGCCGTGCAGAGCGGCGCGCAAGCGCGGAACCGTCCCGAACCGGGCCGTCCAGGCCGCCGCATCCGCCTCGATCCGGTCGAGCACCTCGAACAGGCAGGTCACGCAGCGCGCATCCTTGAGCCCGCGGGCCATCGGCCACGTGATGATGGCGAGATCCCCGACATAATCGTCGACGGAGCCGCCGTTGCGGCGCACCGGCTCGGCCAAAGTCGCGAAGACGGCCCCGAGATATTCCTGGGCCCGCAGGTCGCCATGCGCCTCGGCGAAGGCCGTCGAGCCGACCACGTCGAGGAACAGGAAGACCCGCTCCTCCGCCACCGGCTTGTGATAGCGGCCGATCATAAAGTTCACGAACACCTCGCCGCCGATCAGGTCGCGCATCCGGATGACGAAGACGAGGAGGCCGGACACGGCCAGGGCATAGGCCAGCACCCGGGCTGTCATCCGCGTGGCCGAGGTGAGGTCGTCGGGCGTCAGCGCGAAGGTCCAGACCAGCAGGCCGCCGAGCGCGTTGCCGGCCATGATCATCAGCACGTAGGCGAGTTCGGCCGCCATCACGTAGAGCCAGGCCGGGAACCGGCGGATCCGCGCCTGGAGGCCGGCCAGGATCAGGCCGCGGTCGAAGGCCAGCACCGTCGCGCCCATGCAGAGGCCGTAGGTGAAGCCGGCGAGCGGAGAGGCGCCCGCTGCGAAGATGATGTTGTAGAGCAGCCCGGCGCCCGCGGCCGCCAGCAGGATCAGGACCCAGAACATGCGGTGAGCGGGCAGCATCGGCGCAACTCCAGCATGGCCAACCGAGCGGCCGCGCACCGGACCGGGTTTCACGGGTTCGACCCTGTAGCGCGGACCCGGCGGGCCCGCCCCGCATGACAGCAGGCCATGGCCTACAGTGCAGCGCCGCCTTCACGCGCCATGCCTTGCTCATCAATCCATGATGGCGCGAGTAAGGCGCGAAACGGCAGGGGCGTGATGCCACGCCTGTCGCCACGGCCGGCGTCTTGAAAGCGCCGGGACGACGAAGGGAACGACGCGATGCAGGCGAGGAGCTTCGGTGCAGCCCGCGTTCCGGTCTCGGTGATCGGACAGGGGACCTGGCACATCGACCGGTCCGACCGCGGCGACGCGGTCGCCGCGCTGCGCGCCGGCATCGATGCCGGCATGACCCATATCGACACGGCCGAGATGTACGGCGATGCGGAAGCGATCGTCGCCGAGGCGATCGCCGATTGCCGCGAGGAAGTCTTCCTCGTGTCGAAGGTGGTGCCCGGCAACGCGACCCGCCGCGGCGTCGCGCGCGCCTGCGAGGATTCGCTCCGGAGACTGCGCACCGATCGGCTCGACAGCTACCTGCTGCACTGGCCCGGCCAGCACCCGCTGGAGGAAACGATCGCCGGGTTCGAGGATCTGCGCCGGGCCGGGAAAATCCTGTCCTGGGGCGTCAGCAACTTCGACGTCGAGGATCTCGACCAGGCCCTCGCCATCGCCGGGCCGGACCGGATCGCCTGCAATCAGGTGCTCTACCATCTCAACGAGCGGGCGATCGAGCACGCCGTGCTGCCCTGGTGCGAGAAGCACGGCGTCGCGATGGTCGGCTATTCGCCCTTCGGCAGCGGCGACTTCCCGGATCCCGCCAGCGCGGGTGGGCGGGTTCTGGCGGGGATCGCCGCCGCGCACGGCACGACTCCGCACGCGGTCGCCCTCGCCTTCCTGACCCGCATGGCCGGGACCTTCACGATCCCGAAGACCGGGCGCCCGGGCCGCGCGGTGGAGAATGCCGGCGCGTCCGACCTGCATCTCGGCTCCGCCGAGATCGCGATGATCGACGCGCATTTCCCGCGGGGTCCGCGCCCGCGGATGCTGCCGATGCTCTGAGGATCCCGCGCGCTACGCCACGGCGGCCGGAACAACCCGCCTCGTCCGGGGCGCCATCCGAACCCGGTTGCGGCCGGCAGTCTTGGCGGCGTAGAGCGCCGCGTCCGCCGACACGAACAGCATTTCGAGGGCGTCGCCGGATCCCGGGTCGGCGCTGGCAACCCCGATGCTGACGGAGGCGATGCCGCCGAATTCCGGCGCGTGCCCGATCTGAAGATCGACCACGGCCCGGCGGATCGTCTCGGCGATCGCGCCCGCCTCCGCGGCGTCGAGGCCGGGCAGGAGCGCGACGAATTCCTCTCCGCCGATCCGAAAGCCCAGGCCGCCGGCCGGGAGTGTCCGACGCAGGCAATCGGCGATCGCCCTGAGGACATCGTCGCCGCGGCGATGTCCGAAACGGTCGTTGAACTGCTTGAAATAATCGGCATCGATGATCAGCAGAGAGAGCGGCATCTTCAAACCGGCGGCCTGAGTCCAGGCTTGCGCAAAATGCTCATCGTAGCTCCGGCGGTTCGGCAGTCCGGTGAGGCCATCCGTCCGGGCCAGGACAGTGAGCGCCGCGTTGGCCTCGCGCGTGGCGGCCTCGGCGGCCGCGTGCCGGCCGACCTCCCTTTTGGCAAGGATCACGAAGCCGAAGCTCAGGAGATTGAGGCCCAGCATGAGCGCGCCTATGATGGCCGCCTTGAAGATCCAGTAGGCGCGGATGCTCTCGACGCTGGTCGCCACCGTGACGATCAGCGGGAGATCCGGGAGGTTGGCGAAGCTGTACAGGCGCCTTTCGCCATCGAGATGGGAACGGCCGACGAATTCGCCGCGCGCGCTGGCCCGGTAGGCGCGATATCCGGGACTCGCGCTGATGTTGCGGCCCAGCGTATCGAGCTTGGCCGGCACGCGGATCAGCAGCGTCCCGTCCTGATGGAAGACGTTGACGATCAGCCCGTCATCGAAGCGCAGGCGGTCGAAGCGCGCCTGGAACTGACCGACGTCGAGCGAGCCGGTGACGATCCCGGCGAAGGATCCGTCCGGCCTCCGGACCGCCCGGGCCATGCGGATGATCTGCCGCCCGGTCAGCGGTGAGCGGCTCGGCCCCATCAGGATCAGGCCTGCATCCGGTCTGGCGCGAAGAGCCTGGAATTCGGGAAGGGCGCCGAGATCCGGCGTCGGCAGGGCGCCGGGATCGCTCGCCGCGATGACGCGCCCATCCCGGTCCGACACCGCGATGGGGCCGAGTCCCGCCCCGGCGGCGGCGGCATTGAACGCCGCCAAGCGTCGGAGTTCGGTAGCCAGGACGGCCCCGTCCGGCCCGGCCGCCGCGCGCGCGGCGGCGCGCAGGGACAGGTCGTAAGCTTTGATGTTGTGTCCGACGCCCTCCTCGATCACCGAGAGGAGAGCCAGGGCGTTCCGCCGCGCATTCTGCCAAGCGATGTCGCGCAGGTCGATACAGAGGCAGACACCGAGCAGGGTCAGGCACAGCAGCAGGATCGCGCCAACGGCTTCGGTCAGGCGCGAGGCCGGGACGGCGCGATGCACACGCCAGACCGTAACGGACGATCGCAGAACCATGGACATCGCGTCGATTAGGCCGCGGTCGATCGCACGCGCGTCGCCGGATCAATGATCGATGCCCAGCGTGGCACCTAAAGATTTTAAGCACCGTTACTTGGGTTGCGCAAAACTGGTTTATCGGTTGGCGGATACCGTGTACCGCGCGGCTGCTCCGCGGCCGCAGCGGCGTCTGCCCTCGGCGATAGTCGGGGTCGGGAGGCGACGCGGGTCGGCGCCCGGCCGCGATTCGGGGATTGGCCGGGTCCCTGTTCTCAGTCCCCGATCCCGAACAGCTTCTCGATGAAGTTGCGGTCATCCTTCGGCGCCCGCCGGGCCGTGGCGGTTGGGCGCGGCGCCGGAGCCTCCGGCGCGCCGAAGATCTGGCCGAGAACCCCGCCCGGCGCCTCCTGACCGGCGCTCGCCACGGAGGCGGTCGTCTCCGGCGCCCTCCGCCAGCGGTTCATGTTCGGCAGCGGAACCGGGTTCTGACCCTTGAGCGCCTGGATCATGTAACTCCTCCAGACCTCGGCCGGAAGGGTGCCGCCCGTGACCTTCTTGGTCAGCTCGCCGTCGTCATTGCCGAGCCAGACCCCGGTCACGAGGCTGCCCGAATAGCCGATGAACCACGCGTCCCGGTAATCCTGGGTGGTGCCGCTCTTGCCCGCGAGGTCCCAGCCCGGAATGTCGGCCTTCTTGGCGGTGCCGCTGACGAAGGTCTCGTGCATCATGGCGTTCATCATGCCGTCGGCATCGGCGCTGATGACCCGGCCGAGGCCGCTCTCGGCGCGCTTGTAGAGCACCTTGCCGTCCTGCCCCTTCACGGCGGTAACCACGTAGGGGATCACGCCGGTGCCGCCGTTGGCGAAGGCGCCGTAGGCGCCGACCATCTCCATCAGCGTCACCTCGGAGGTGCCCAGCGCGATCGAGCCGTTGGCCTGGAGCGGCGAGGTGATCCCGAGGCGCTGAGCGGTCTGCACCACCGCCTTCGGGCCGACCTCCTGGCCGAGCCGCACCGCCACGGTGTTGAGCGAGTGGGCGAGCGCCGTGCGCAGGGTCACCGGCCCCTCGTAGCGGTGCGAATAGTTCTCCGGCGCCCAATTGCCGATGCGGATCGGCGCGTCGTCGCGCACCGTATCGGGTGTGGCGCCGTGCTCGACCGCGGTCAGGTATACGAACGGCTTGAACGAGGAGCCGGGCTGGCGCTTGGCCGTGGTGGCGCGGTTGAACTGGCTCTGCGCATAGTCGCGCCCACCGATCAGCGCGCGGATCGCCCCGTCTGGGCGCATCGACACGAGCGCGCCCTGGCCGACATTGAAGCGTGCGCCCTTGGCGTTCAGCTCCTCGGTCAGGGTCTTCTCGGCGGCGGCCTGGAGGCCGGTATCCACCGTGGTCTGGACCGTGATGTCGGTGTCGAACTTGCCGACGTAATCGTCGAGCACGTCCATCACGAGGTCGGCGACGTAGTTGGCCGAACCGCCGCCGCGGGCATTGGCGGGCTTCGCCGGCTGGGCGAGCGCCACCCTCACGTCCTGCGCGGAGGCGAAGCCGAGCTCCTGCATGGCGGCGAGCACCTGCGCGGCGCGAGCCTGGGCGGCCGGCAGGTTCCGGTTCGGGGCGAGCCGCGACGGCGCCTGGACGAGGCCGCCGAGCATCGCGGCCTGGGCGAGCGAGACCTCCTTGGCGGGCTTGCCGAAATAGCGCTGCGCCGCCGCCTCGACGCCGTAGGCGCCGGCGCCGAAATAGACGCGGTTCAGGTACAGTTCGAGGATCTCGTCCTTGGTGTACTTGTGCTCCAGCCAGAGCGCGAGGATCGCCTCCTGGATTTTTCGCGAGGCCGAGCGCTCGGGGGTGAGGAAGAGGTTCTTGGCGAGCTGCTGGGTCAGCGTCGAGCCGCCCTGCGCGACGCCGCGCCGGGTCAGGTTCTGGCCGATGGCCCGCAGGATGCCGACCGGATCGACGCCGAAATGCTGGTAGAAGCGCCGGTCCTCGATCGCCACGAAGGCCCGGGGCAGGTAGGGCGGCAATTCCTTGATCGAGACCACCCGGCCGCCGGTCTCGCCGCGATTGGCGAGCAAGGTGCCGTCGCTCGCCAGGATCGCGATGTTGGGCGGCCGCTTCGGGACCGACAGCTGGTCGATCGGCGGAAGCTGGGAGGCGTGGTAGGCGATGAGCCCGGCGAGCCCGATGACGGCCCAGAGGCCGAGCACCACCGTGGCGTAGACGATCCGGCCGAGCCACGAGCGGCGCCGCCGCTTCCGGCCCGCGCCCGCCGGACGTGCCGAGGCCTTCGCCGGCTTGCGTGACGGCCCACCCGCTCGATTCGCCACGCGCTCTCCTGATCCGGGACGGTCCTCACGGGACAGGCGCAGGTCGAGATCGCCGCGATCCCGCGCGCGCCCTTCCGGCACGTCGAAGTTCGGCTCGATCCTGCCCCGACCTTTGGCCATGCATCCCGTCTTCGATTGATCCGGACCGGCGCGCCCATCCCAGGCGACGCCGCACGGTTACCGCGTCCCGCTGCGGCCTCGGCCCCGATACGAAACAGGACAAGGGCAGCCGCGCGCCCGCCTTGTCGAATCCGTTTGTGACCGCATCGCGGTAAAGCTGGACGAGAAGGCTCGCCAATCCGTTAAGGACGCATCAACCTCTACGCCCCGGGCGCCAGGTCCGGCGGCTGCGCCACGCCCATCACCCGCCGCGCCTCGGCGAGCAGCACCGGGTGCCGGGCCGCTTGCGGTCCGGAATCCGGTGTCTCCCGGCCGAGCCGCGCGACGCGCGACAGGAACAGGCGGCGGCGCAGGCCGAAGCGCCGGAGGCTCATCAGCAGCGCCTGAAGCACCAGACGGACGGCCTCCGTCCGCTCCCGTTCCAGGACGATCTCGGCCTTGAGCGCCTCCTCGCGCCGGAGCGCGGCTTCGAGCTCGCCGCGGACAAGCGCCCGGGCGGCCTCGTCCGCGCGCGCGGCCTCCAGCGCGATCCGGCATTCCTGCAAGGCGCTGAGCAGCAGAAGCTCATGCGCGGACGAATCTCTCACTCAGCCCTCCCGCTGCGCCGCAATCCGGCGACCGGAGCGCGACCTTTCCATGCTGATCGATCCGCCCGATCGATGCGGTTGTTCTCGTCATGCGACGCCATAGCGAGCGCGGCCGCTGGCCGGAAGCCGCCATCCGGATTAATCGGCCCCGTCATGACGCATCACGGGGGAATCAGGGACGTGAGGAATCGGATTGTCTCGGCCGTCGCGGCCGGATTGCTGGGGGCGAGCCTGATGGGGCTCACCGCGGCCCAGGCCTACCAGCTCGACACGGTGAACCTGGTCGCCTGCGCTCAGGAGGGGGGTGTCTGCCGGATGCCCTATCCCACCAACGTCTATTTCGGTGTCCCCGGACGCACCAATGGCCGTCCGTTCCCGCAGGGCGGCGTGGTCGCCTGCAACGTGCAGAGCTTCGGCGATCCGGCCCCGGGCCAGCCGAAGAGCTGCTGGTACGCGCCGCGCATCTCCGCGGGCGGATCGAACAACCGCTACCGGGACGACGGCTATGACCGCCGCCGCGACGATTACCGCGACGATCGCGGCTACGACCGGGATTACGACCGCCCGCCGGTCCGCCGCCCCTATGACGATGATTACGACCGGCCGGCACCGCGGGGCTACCGAGACTACAGGGACGATTACTGATCTCCTCCGGGATGCGGCGTGCACTATCCGTATTCCGCCCGTTAACGACCATTCGGCATGGTTCCGGGCCGCGAAGCCCGGCTCCGGCGCGGGTGCGATCGATGGAGAGGCTCATGACGGAGGACCGCCGCGGCACGTTCCGGAGGAACGCCTTCACGTTCGGCTCCCTGCTCCTCGCGCATGGCGAGGTCGGCTGCCTCATCTGGGACGCGACCGAGGCGGGCGCCCAGATCGAGGTGGAGGACGGCCAGCCGGTGCCGGATCAATTCCCCTTGCGTCTCACGGCGGGCGGCGATCCGCGGAAAGCCACCGTCGCGTGGCGGCGAAGCCGGCGGATCGGGATCGCCTTCGAGGGCTGAAGCGTCCCGTCAGGTCGCCTGCAAGGCCGGCCGTCGCGGCAGACGGGCCGGCGCGAGATGGAAGCGGGCGGGCCGGACGAACAGGACGTCCAGCGGCGCGCCGCGTACGACCCGCTCCAGAACGAGCGGCAGCAGCACCGCGACGACCATGACGATCAGGCTCGCGGCACCGATATCGGCGATGAGCCCGGTGCGGACGAGGATCTCCCGCGTCGCCACCATCGGCAGCGAGAACGCGAGGTAGATGACGATCGAGCGCCGACCGCAGGTGCGGAGCGCCTCGGCGACGGGGCCGCCCGCCCGGCCGATCAGGGCGGCCGCCACCACGATCGCCAGCGCGCCGGCCGCGCCGAGGGCGAGGCTCACCAGGGGCAGGCTCGCCAGGCTCGGATGGACGGGGCTGGGTGAGGGCGTCAGGGCGAGCCATCCCTCGACGGCGGCCCAGAGGGCGAGGCCGCAAAGCGCCGGCCCGACATGCCGCCGGGCCGCATCGGCCAGGGCGAAGATCCGGCCGGCGAACAGATATCCGGCTACGAAATAGACGGAGCGGGCACAGAATTCCTCGATAAGGATCGAGTTGCTGCGGATGTCGGCGATCTGCAGCAGCGCGGCCGCGGCGAGCAGCACGCCGCCGGGTACGCGGCGCAGCGCCTTGGTCGCCACCGAGAACACCGCCAGCAGGTAGATGAACCACAGGCTGGAATAGGGCTCGATCAGGGCGTGCGCGAGATGCGCGGCGAAATCCGCCGGACCACCATCGCCGACGATCTGCCCGTATCGGGCCGCCGACTGGATCACCAGCCAGAGCAGGTAGAAGTAGGCGAAGTGGACCACCCGGCGGTCGGAGAAGAGGCGCCAGTCGCGATCGATCACCCGTCTTATGAACAGGCCCGACAGCAGGAAGAAGTCGGGAATGCGGAACGGCTTCGCGAAGGCGACCACCGGGTGGAGGAAGCCCTCGCCGCCCATGGCCGCGCCCGTGCCCGTCACGGAATGCATCATCACGACCAGGAGGATGCAGATCCCCTTGGCGATATCAACCCAGGCAAGTCGGTCCCGTGCGTCCCCTGCGCCAGCCATCATCGCACCCCGATACTGGGATGATCCTGGGCTTGCTCTGGTTGCCGGCAAGACTCAAATTGAAATCGTTCTGCCAATTTGGCAAAGAGTCAGTAAATGGCCACCGCTCAGACTTTGCGTCTTGATGCCCGCCGGTCGCGGGTCATGCGCGTGGCGGCGTGGAAGTCGTCGGGCTTGCCGCGGACCCAGGCGAGAAACCGGGCGATCTCCGGATCGGTCCGCAGCGCCGACACATCGGCGAGGCGCTTGGCGATCTCGGCCTCGCTGTAGCGGGCATGGATGGCCGAGTGGCAGATCTGGTGCAGCCGCACCGTGCCGCGGTGGGTGCCGCCCTTCAGCTTGGGCGTCAGGTGATGGAGGCTCGACCGGGCGCGGGGCGGAATCGGCCGCTCGCAGAGCGGGCAGACCGGATCGGCTCGGGGGGCGACGCCCGGCTGATCGGGATCATCGGCGCTCCAGCGCCGGGACCGCCGTCCGACCACGCACGTCCTCCTTCATCCGCCCGTTACTCCGCCGTCCCGACCGCCGTGCAGCCCACGCCGACGCGCGCGCCGAACAAAGCCTCCGCCTCGCGGTCCCGGAGGCCGAGGATGGAGACATGATCGCCCGGCACCAGCTCGATCCGTGCCCGGGGGCCGGCCGCGGCGGCGAGCGCCAGGGCGAGCTTGGCCGGCACCACCGGATCGTCGCGGCCCTGGACGATCAGCACCGGCGCCGTCCCGGTACGGATGCGGAGATCCGAGCGGTAGGTGTCGCGCAGGAGCCAGGACGGTGCCAGCGGGGCATGCAGCCGCACCGTGCGGGTCATCGAGTCGAACGGCGCCTCCAGGTAGAGTCCGATCGCGGATGCCCCCTCGGCCACCGCAACCGCCACGGCGGCCCCGAGGGAATGGCCGTGCAGCAGGATCGGAGCCCCCGGCGCCCGGGCCGCGGCTTCCGCCAGAGCCGCGCGGCCGTCGCGGATCAAACCGTCTTCGCTCGGACTGCCGGTCGAGCCCGGATAGCCGCGATAGGCCAGGGCCAGTACGCCCCAGCCGGCCGCGCGCCACGGATCGGCGACGAAGCGTGCGGCGTGCGGCTCCGGCCGGCCGCCATTGCCGTGGAAGGTGATCACGATCCCGCAACCCGGCTGCGGGGCGTGCCAGAGCGCATGGAGCGTTTCGCCGTCCGCGGTGGCGATCGCGATCTGCTCAAGCCCCGGCGGCACCGGGGCCAGCGGCGGCGGCCGATAGGCGCCCGGGTACAGGAAACGGCGCTGTCCCACGGCGAGCGCGGCGAGCGCCAGCCCGTACAGGAGGAGGGCCGCAAGCACGAGGCCGGCGAGGAGGCGCATTCGGATCGGCGGGAGGAAGCGACGCGCGCGGAGCCCTTCCCTAAGACCGCCTCCGTCAATCTTGCAATTGAGTCCGGCTCGGAACGCCTTCAGACCATCGTGCGCGGATATCGTTCGGGACTTTTGCGCAGCATTGACAAAGCCCGCAGCAACCGTGAGTCTTGAACCGTTCCGAGGGGGGCCCCGCAGGGGGCTGAGATTGGGCATCCGGCCCTGACCCTTGAACCTGATCCGGCTCATACCGGCGGAGGGACGGGAACCTGCGGCCGCGCGCCTTGCGGCCGGCTCTCTCATCTCACCCATCGCGTGGACCGGACCGCTCCAGGACGAGGAGAGGCCCACGATGAACGCACCCGTTCGCCCCAAGGACGTGACAGGCAACCCCGAGGCCGTGACCACCGGTCCGGTCACCGGCTCGCGCAAGGTCTATGCGAGCCCGGCCGGGCGGCCGGACATCCGCGTGCCCTACCGCGAGATCGTCCTCTCCGATCCGAAGGAGGAACCGGTGCGGGTCTACGACCCGTCGGGACCCTACACCGAGACCGATGCGCGCATCGACCTCAATGCCGGCCTGCCGGGCGTGCGCGAGCCCTGGATCGCGTCCCGCGGCTACGCCGCCATCGAGCCCCGGGCGGTGAAGCCCGAGGATAATGGCTTTGCCGGCGACAAGCTCGTGGCCCCCTGCCCCGCCGAGCGGACAATCCGCAAGGCCGCGCCGGGCCAGATGGTGACCCAGTACGAATTCGCCCGGGCCGGGATCATCACCGAGGAGATGATCTACGTCGCCCACCGCGAGAACGCCTGTCGCGAGGCCATGCTGGAGGGCGCCGAGGCCGCCCTCGCCGATGGCCAGAGCTTCGGCGCTTCGGTGCCGCCCTTCATCACCCCCGAATTCGTGCGCGACGAGATCGCCCGCGGCCGGGCGATCATCCCGGCCAACATCAACCATACCGAGCTGGAGCCGATGGCGATCGGCCGGAACTTTCTGGTGAAGATCAACGCCAATATCGGCAATTCCGCCGTGACCTCCTCGGCGGCCGAAGAGGTCGAAAAACTGGTCTGGTCGATCCGCTGGGGCGCCGACACGGTCATGGACCTGTCCACTGGCCGCAACATCCATAACATCCGCTCGTGGATTATCCGCAACAGCCCGGTCCCGATCGGCACGGTGCCGATCTATCAGGCGCTGGAGAAGGTCGGCGGCGACCCGCTCAAGCTCGACTGGGAGGTGTTCAAGGACACGCTGATCGAGCAGGCCGAGCAGGGCATCGACTACTTCACCATCCATGCCGGCGTGCGGCTCGCCCACGTGCCGCTGACCGCAAGGCGCGTGACCGGCATCGTGTCGCGCGGCGGCTCTATCATGGCGCGCTGGTGCCTCGCCGGGCACCGGGAATCGTTCCTCTACGAGCGGTTCGACGAGATCTGCGACATCATGCGGGCCTACGACGTCTCGTTCTCGCTCGGCGACGGCCTGCGCCCGGGCTCGATCGCGGACGCCAACGACGCCGCCCAGTTCGGCGAGCTGGAGACGCTCGGCGAGCTGACCAAGGTCGCCTGGGACAAGGGCTGCCAAGTGATGATCGAGGGCCCCGGCCACGTGCCGATGCACAAGATCAAGGTCAACATGGAGAAGCAGCTGAAGGAGTGCGGCGAGGCGCCGTTCTACACACTCGGCCCGCTGACCACCGACATCGCCCCGGGCTACGACCACATCACCTCCGGCATCGGCGCCGCGATGATCGGCTGGTTCGGCACCGCGATGCTCTGCTACGTCACCCCGAAGGAGCATCTGGGGCTCCCCGACCGGGACGACGTGAAGACCGGCGTCATCACCTACAAGATCGCCGCCCACGCCGCCGACCTCGCCAAGGGCCACCCGGCCGCGCAGCTGCGCGACGACGCGCTCAGCCGCGCCCGGTTCGACTTCCGCTGGGAGGACCAGTTCAACTTAGGGTTAGATCCGGACACGGCCCGGCGCTTCCACGACGAGACCCTGCCGAAGGACGCCCACAAGGTCGCGCATTTCTGCTCGATGTGCGGGCCGAAATTCTGCTCGATGAAGATCACGCAGGATCTCCGCGCCGAGGTGCTGGCGATGGAGGAAGCCGGCGAGGTCGTGGGCGCGGCGCCCGCGATGTCGAAGGCCGAGGCCGAGGCCGGGATGAAGGCGAAGTCGCAGGAATTCCTGGCCGAGGGCGGGAAGCTCTACGTCGACGCCGCCGAGTGAAGCGACGGCACGCCCGGTCCGTTCAGGATTCGGGCGTGTTGCAGATGGCGCCCGGATCTCCGCCATGGGGGGCCGTGATCTCGATCACGGATTCCGGTCGGGCGCCGTAACCGTCGTGCAGCGCCGAAAGCATCTGATCCGCCACGATCGTGAAGTCGGGCGGATCGCCCATTTCGACGTCGCGGGCGAAGTTCTCCCGGGGGCTCGCCTGGACGTAGCCGAGCGCCCGCAGGGCCGCTTGCTCGGCCGCGCCGAGCCGCAGCCGGCCGTCGCCGGCAGGGCCGTAGGCGCCGGACGAGGCCTCGCAGAACATCCGCGTGTCGCGAGCGTGGAAGATGCATTGGACGTAGCGCTGCCGCTCACCGCGCAGCGCGACGATGATGAACCGGTCCCGCGATTCCCCGACCGGGCCGCGCCTGTGCATGGCATCGAGGCGCGCCACGATCGCGCACCGGTGCCGCGCGATGAAGCGCGCCCGGGTTGCCGCCGTGCCACCGGGATCCACCGCGGCGAGCGGCGACGTGGCCGCCATCAGAAACAGCACGCAGGCGCGGCGCATCCGTGGCTCCTACCCTCGGCGGCCGCGGCCGGGATGCGGCGGCTGCGCGCGGGCCGGTTAGATCAGCATGCATTTGTGTCGGCGCGGTAACGGAATGTTCAGTGCATGGCGCATTGCCGTGAGGCAGCCGGTGGACGGGCGGCGAGCGTTAAGGAACGCTTAGGCGGCGTGCCGGCTGAATCGTTCGATCATAGGATCGCAGGAGATGAGCTATGGAGATCCGCCCGCTGGCGGCGCCGCCGCCGGGACCGCAAGGACTCGACGCCCTCGGCGCCACAGCTGCCCCGGCCGCCCCGGCCGACACGCAGCAGACGTCCGACGCGCCTGCGAGCTCAGCGGCACTGGAACCTGCGGTGAAGCTGGACATCGGCACGACCGACGGAAAGGCGCGCTTCGTCCAGGATCCCGATACCAGCACCATCGTCTTCCAGGTGGTGGACCCTGCCTCGGGCACCGTGATCGATCAGTTACCGAGCGAGACGGCGCTCCGGAACCGGGCCTACGACTCCGCACGCGAGACGCACAAACCGCAGACCGGCAGCCTCTCGCGTGTCGCCTGATCCGGCCGGCGCGCACAGGGTCTCAGTGGTGCCGCGCGCGGATGGCGGCGCGGGGAAACGTGGACGATCCGTTTGACGCAACCGCGGTCCGGCTGTTAGATCATGCCCAAGCATGAGCGCGCCGGGTTCGGGTCGAGCGGTTGAACCGCTTTCGCCGCCTCGGACGCAGTTTGTGTCGGCGGGCGTAGTTCAGTGGTAGAACGTCAGCTTCCCAAGCTGAATGTCGTCGGTTCGATCCCGATCGCCCGCTCCATATCTTTCAATCTCTTAGCGCCGGTCCGTGCTACGCCGAAGAGCGAGCGTACCGCCGTCAGTGCGAATCAGGCGGCTCCCTTCGCGACCCGGCGGACCGTCTGAGCCGTGACCGTATCCCGCATCAGCGCAACAGGGGCTTGCCTCGGGACGGGGTAATGCTCGGGCGTAGGATCTCCAAGCGCTTGAAAACCTCGCGCTCAATGGCGAGCCGCGGCTCGGGAATCGTCGGACCGGAGCGGAAGAAGTCGGCCCTGTGCAGGGCGTTACCTTTGACGACCACGTCGCGGATGCGCGCGTTCTTGGTGCCGTAGTTGCGCGCCGTCGCTCCTCGGTCGAGAGCATACCGTCGCCCTGCGGTCCTGTTTCATGGGGCGTGTGCAAGCAGACAATCGTTGTCAGCCTCGGATTTCCAGGTCGGGATCGCAATGAGGTTGGGGCGCCACGAGAATGCCCGCATCCAGCATCGCGCCGACTGGTCACCGGGGCCAGACATGTCCCGTCGGTGGGCCGTTCGAAGGCGGACTGGTCGCCGGCTCACCGCTCCTCCCATTCGGACCCGTCATCGAGTCGTGCCGGAGTGACGGATGCCCGCGAGGAACAGCGCGACGGCCGCGCGACGGCGTCTCTCCTGCGCCTCCGGGTCGACCTGGATGCCGTAGAGGGCCTGCTTCGAACTGCGCCCGAGGATCAGGTTGAGGAACAGGTCGGCGGCGATCTCGAAGTCGTCGATCTCGAGCTGGCCCTGCGCGTCCAGCACCTCCAGGAGTTGGGCGACGGCTCGCACGCCACGCAGCCAGCCCTCTTCGTAGGCGAGCTTGGCCAGATCCGGAAACTGCAGGGCCTGGGCGACAATGCAGCGCTTGAGCGCGGCCGCACCGGGATCCTGCGCGCGGGCGAGCAACTTGCGGCTCAACTCGTCGAGGACCAGCCCGGCATCCCTGGGCTCCGTCTCCAGGGCCTGCACCTCGGCCGCCGCCGAGAGCGGCGCCAGCCACTCGCGGACCCGCTCGTTCAGCACGGCCTCGAACAGGGCACGCTTGTCGCGGTAGCGCGCGTACAGCGTCGGCTTGCTCACGCCCGCCGCCTCGGCCACGGCGTCGATGGAGGTGGCGTCGAAGCCGCGCTCGATGAACAGCCGCATGGCGACCTCGACGATGCGCGCCTCCCGCCGCACCGCCTCCTCCCGCGTCGGACGCCCGCCGGTACCCCGCTTCGGCGCGGCCGGCCGCTCTGCCACCGTTTGCATCGTATGCCTCCTTGCCTCGGCCCCGCCGGTCATGTATCCATACTTTACCGTATCGTTTTGATGTTGGCTACCACCATGGACGCTCGTCCTAAGGACCTTCCCCAACCGGGCGCCGCACCCGCTCCGGCGGGTGGCACGAACCCCGTCGCGTCGGCGGATGCCGCGGCCCCTGTGCGCAGGCGCAGGAAGGGCCGCGTGATCCTGCCGCTCGTCCTCCTCGCCGCCCTCGGCGGCGGAGGCACCTATGGCTGGCACTGGTGGACGGTGGGCCGCTTCCTGGAGACCACCGAGGACGCCTACCTGCAGTCGGACAAAGTCACTGTCGCGCCGCGGATCGCCGGCCACGTGGCCGAGGTCATGGTCGCCGACAATCAGCCGGTGAAGGCCGGCGACGTGATCGCGCGTCTCGACGACCGCGAGTACCGGGTCATGCTCAAGCAGGCCGAGGCCGAGGTCGAGAAGAGCCGCGCCCAGCTCCTTGGCACGGCCGCCGCCATCACGCAGCAGCTGGCACAGGTCCAATCCTCGCAAGCCGAGGTCGAGAACACGGATGCCGCCCTCGATTTCGCCGGCAAGGAATACACCCGCTACCAGAACCTGCTGTCGACCGGCTCCGGCACGGTGCAGCGCCAGCAGCAGGCAGATGCCGACCTGCGCCAGAAGCGGGCGGCGCACGACAAGGCCATCGCGTCCCTGGAAGCGGCACGGAAGCAGGTCGATGCCCTGAAGGCGCTGGAGGCCAGCGCCCGGGCGAGCCTGGAGGCGTCGCAGGCGAAGGTCGAGCAGGCCAAGCTCAACCTGACCTACACGACCATCACCGCGCCGACCGACGGCGTCGCGGGCGACCGTTCGCTCCGGGTCGGACAGTTCGTCTCGGCCGGCACCGGGCTCCTGACCCTCGTGCCCATGGGCCGCGACATCTACCTCGTGGCGAACTTCAAGGAGACCCAGACCGGGCACATGGTCGAAGGCCAGCGCGTCACGTTCACCGTCGACGCCTTCGGTGACCATGAATTCGAGGGCCGGATCGAAAGCTTCTCGCCCGGAACCGGCGCCCAGTTCGCCCTGCTGCCGCCGGAGAACGCCACCGGTAACTTCACCAAGGTGGTGCAGCGCGTGCCCGTCCGGGTCACCCTCGACGACACCGATCCGCTGCTCGCGCGCCTGCGGCCCGGCCTGTCGGTCGAGGCGACGGTCCACACGCAGGACCCCGTCGAACACGGGCGGCCGCGCCAGGGCAAGGCTTCGCCGGCCCTCGTCAGCGAGGCGCTGCCGCAATGAGTGCCGCCACAGTGGCAACGCCGGCGCCGGAGAAGGCGAGCGCACGGGATTGGCTCGCCGTGTTCGGTGCGATCCTCGGCGCCTTCACGGCGATCCTCGACATCCAGATCACCAACGCGTCGCTCGCCGACATCCAGGGGGCGCTCGGCGCCTCCACCGAGGAGGGGAGCTGGATCTCCACCGCCTACCTGATGGCCGAGATCATCGTGATCCCGCTCACCGGCTGGCTGTCCTCGGTGATCGGCCTGCGCCGCTACCTCGCGGCGAACACGATGCTGTTCACGGGGTTCTCGCTGGCCTGCGCGCTCTCGACCACCTTGAGCCAGATGATCCTGTTCCGGGCCGGGCAGGGCTTCACCGGCGGCGTGCTGATCCCCACCGCCATCGTCATCGTGCGCACGAGGCTCTCGAAGGCGCAGCAGCCCATCGGCATCGCCATGTTCGGCCTGACGGCAACCTTCGCGCCGGCCATCGGGCCGACGGTCGGCGGCTGGCTCACCGACAACCTGTCGTGGCACTACATCTTCTACCTGAATCTAGTCTTCGGCCCCATGGCGGCGGCGATCCAGCTCGGGGCCTTCGACAGCGTGCCGGCCCGCTGGAGCGAATTGCTCAAGGGCGACTGGATCGGCATCGGCCTCATGGCGATGGGGCTGCCGGCCCTGACCTACGTGCTTGAAGAGGGCCAGCGGAAGGACTGGTTCGGCTCGCAGATCATCGTGAACATGTCGCTGCTCGCCGTCTTCGGGATTACCGGGTTCATCCTCCGCGAACTCACGACCGAGCGCCCGTTCATCAACCTGCGCGTGCTGGCCAACCGGTCGGTCGGGGGCGCCTGCGTGCTGATGACCGTGCTGGGCGCGGTCTCGTTCGGGTCGATCTACATCATCCCGGTCTACTGCGCGCAGATCCAGGGCTACAACGCCCAGCAGATCGGCTACGTGGTGATGTGGTCGGGCCTGCCGCAGCTCGTGCTGTTCCCGATGATGCCCCTGCTCATGCGCGCCGTGGACGCGCGATTGCTCGTGGTCACCGGGACGCTGTTCTTCATCGCGAGCTGCTGGATCAACGTGGCGCTCACCCACGACGTCGGCGCCGACCAGCTGATCCTGCCGCAGCTGTTGCGGGCCATCGGGCAGCCGCTGTTCACGATCCCGCTCTCGCAGCTCTCGACCGCCGGTCTCGCGCCCCGCGACACGGCGGACGCCTCGGCCCTGTCCAACATGATGCGCAACCTCGGCGGCTCGATCGGCATCGCGATGCTGTCGACCATGATCGACCGGCGCGAGCACATGCACTTCTCGGTGCTGGCCGAGGCGATCACCGTCAACGCCACCCGGACCCAGGACCGGCTCGCGGCGCTGGCGGCGGGGATGCACGCCCGCATCGCCGACCCGATCGCCGCGAAGGGGGCAGCTATCGGCCTGCTGGCGCAACAGGTCCGCCGCGAGGCCACCGTCATGGCCTACGCGGACGGGTTCTACCTCGTCGGCGTCAGCCTCGTCCTCAGCCTCGCGGTGGTGGCGATCCTCAAGAAACCGCAGCGGTCCTCGGGCCCCATCGAGGCTCACTGAGACCGCTGCTTCACCGGATCACCCGCCGACTTCGGCCGGGTGATGGACGGCCGATGCGCGCTTCGCCCCCTCTGCGCGGATCGGCCGTCGCTCTGCGCGACCGGGATGCGAGAGGCTTCGCTCGGCCGCGACCGCGGTCGAGTTGCACAATCGCCAACCTCCTTGGCGCCAAGGACGTTGGGCACAGAGCGACGGACGGCGACTTCGCCCCGAAGGCCGAGGGCGCCCCCTCCTTCTGCCTGCAGAAGCCGCGGGACCCGGGTGTCCCGACCGATGGCGCGCCCGCCCCGCTGAACCCCGGCAGCCCGACGAACCTTACGCGGCGTTCGCGCCCGGCCCGCTCGGATGCCCCGGCGCAGTGTCCTTGCCGGGCGAGAGCGCTGGAACCCCTTTCAGAGCACTCTCCGCCGAAGTGGACGCCGGTTCGGCGCAAGAGAGCGCGTCGAGACAAAGGCTGAGAGCCAGGGGAATCGCTTCAGCTTTTTGTTGCTGATTTTGGGGTCTGTCGGATGAGGGCCTCGAGGTAGTCTGGGTTGAG
>NZ_VUOK01000036.1 GCF_009806555.1 Methylobacterium sp. 2A
CCTCCAGGCCGCAAAACGGCCGCCTGGAATCACAAAACCACAAACCTTGCAATAGCTTGGTTCGGTTCACACCCTAGGGCCAGGACCGGACGCACCGCCTGCGCCCGGCCGTCACAGCCGCGCGCAGGCCGTTTGCCAGCTTAGAAAGCCCGTCCGCGGGCCGCGTGCGGCTTGCCGTAGCGATCGCGGAGGAACGAAACGACTCGGGGAAGGAGGAAGGCGATCAGGATCTTGCGCATCGGGTCACCTCGCGTCACGGCATCGTGAGCGGGCAATGCCCGGCCCAAGCCGCGGTTCCGCTGCGGGTTCGGGATCAGAGCGCCAGCGTCAATGTGACCGGCGCGTGGTCGGAGGGGCGCTCCCAGCCGCGGGCGTCGCGGAACACCTCGACCTTGCGGACCGTGCCGGCGAGGTCGGGCGAGACCCAGAGGTGATCGAGGCGCCGGCCCTTGTTGGCCGCCGCCCAGTCGGGGGAGCGGTAGCTCCACCACGTATAGATCTTCTCCGGCTCCGGGGTGAGGTGGCGCGCCGTGTCGATCCAGCCGGCCTCGCCGCGCAGGATCTCCAGCGCCTCGGTCTCCACGGGCGTGTGGCTCACCACGTCGAGGAGCTGCTTGTGCGACCAGACGTCGTGTTCGAGCGGCGCGACGTTGAGGTCGCCCACGAGGATCGCCGGGCCCGAGACGCGCTTGCCGCCCCAGGCGCGCAGCTCGGACAGGAAGTCGAGCTTGTGGCCGAATTTCGGATTGAGATCGCGGTCCGGCACGTCGCCGCCGGCCGGCACGTAGAAATCGTGCAGCACGATCCCGGCGGCGGCCCCCGCCTCCGGCCCCAGCACCGCCGAGATATGGCGGGCGTCCTGCCGCTCGCAGAAGCCCATCACGGCGCGGCTGTGCAGGGGGAAGCGCGAGAGGATCGCGACGCCGTTGTAGCCCTTCTGGCCGGCGAACATCACGTGCTCGTAGCCGGAGCCGCGCAGGGCCTTCAGCGGGAAGGCGTCGTCCGGGCACTTGGTCTCCTGCAGGCAGAGCACATCCGGCTTCTGCTCGGCGAGGAAGCGCAGCACGAGATCGATGCGCAGGCGCACCGAGTTGATGTTCCAGGTGGTGACGGTGAGCTGCACGGGCGGCGCCGGGGTTCGGATCGGGTCCAGATCCGATAGCGGATTTCGCAGGCCGCGACAGTCCGCTCGCCGTGGATGGGGCAAAAGGCCGTGCGCGCCCGGCGGGCACGCGCTATGCCCGGCCCCTGCCCTGTCCCGGGCCCCTCGTGGAGGCCCTGCCATGGCCCATGCCCGCTCGTTCCTGTTCGCTGCCTACTGGGCTGCCTGGACGACCCTGTTCCTCATCCCCCTGGTGATCTTCCTCCTAAGCGGATCCCCCGAACGGCCGATCCGCGGCGCCACGCGGCTCTGGGCGCGCGGGATCCTGGCCGGGCTTCGGCGCATCGTCGGGCTGCGCTACGTCGAGGAGGGCCGCCAGCACCTGCCCGCCGAGCCCTGCCTGATCGTCGCCAACCATCAATCGACCTGGGAGACGCTGGCTTTCCTGGTCCTGGTGCCGGATGTGGCGATCGTCGCCAAGCGGGAGCTCCTGGCGATCCCGGTGGTCGGCTGGTTCCTGCGGCGCTCGCCGATGATCGTCATCGACCGCGGCAACGGCACCCAGGCCCTGCGCACCATGATCGACGAGGGCCGCGCCGCCGTGGCGGCCGGGCGGTCGGTGCTGATCTTCCCCGAGGGCACCCGCGGCGGCATCGCGGCGCCGCTGCGCTTCAAGCGCGGCGTCGAGCTGCTCTACGGGCGGCTCGGCCTGCCGGTGGTGCCGGTGGCGCTGAATTCCGGGCTGTTCTGGCCGGGCGGCGCGGCGACCCGGGCCGGGACCGTGGTGGTGAGCTACCTCGCCGCCGTCGCGCCGGGCCTGCCGGCCGCGGAGTTCCTGCGCGGCACCGAGGGGGCGATCGACCGGGAACTCGACCGCTGGCGCGGCGCCGGCCTCGACGCCACGGCGGCGTGACGACGCCCGCTACTGCTGCGATTGCTGGATCTGCTGCTGCATCGCCTTGTCCTCGGCCCGTCCGTAATTGATGAAGAACAGGCTGCCGTCGACGCTCTTGCCCTTCTGCAGGTTCGAGAGCGTCACCGTGGTGATGTAGCCCTGCGGATCGGTGATCCGCCACTGCGACAGGGTCTTCACATCGGGATCGAAGAACAGCTGGATCTTCGAGGTGCCGCCCAGCGTCGCGCGATCCTCCAGGTCGAAGCGCACGCCGGTCGGGTCGTTCGCGACGTCGGTGACAGTGAGGTCGCGCGCGAGGTCGATCTTCTCGCGCAGCAGGAATTTCAGCGGCGTCTGGGCGATGAAGTACAGGTCCTGGGTGTTGAGCTTGCGGTCGCGCACCGCCACCGAGGTGCCGTCGGCCACCACCTCCAGCGGCGAGGGCTGGTCGTAATCGAAGCGCAGGCGCCCGGGCTTGGCGAGCGTCAGCTTGCCGCCGATCCGGCGCCCGTCGGCACCGATCTGCATGAAGTTGCCCGTCAGGGTGTTGATGCCGTTGAAGTAGGCGTTGGCCTGGGCCAGCAGGGTGGCGGCATCCGCGGGCTCGGCGGGGGCGACCGAAGCGGGCGCACCCACGGCCGCGACCTTGGACTCGGCCGTTTTCGACTCGGGCGCCTTGTGCTCGGCCTTCTCGGCGGTCTTCGCGGATTTGGCCCCGGCCTTCGCGTCCTTGGCGGCGTCCTTGGCGGCGTCCTTCTTGGGCGCGGCCTTCTTGGCGGGCGCGGGAGCCGGTGCGGCCTCCGGCTGCTGGGCCGGCTCCTCCTTGTGGCCGAACAGGCTGTCGATGAAGGCGCCGACCTGCGCCTCGGCCGGGTTGGCGGTCGCGAGCCACAGCCCGGCGGCGAACACGGAGCCGGCTGTGCGGATGCGGCGGCCGATCATCGGCAAAGTCTCCTGGGTGCCCGCAGGCGGGCTCCGACGGCAAACGAGGGCGGGACGAGGCTTAGGCTCCTCACAAAACGCCCGGGCACCGGGAGTTTTCCCGCTGACCGCAACGGCACAGCGGGAGTTTTGTGACAGGCTCTTAGAACCCCGCCCTGTGGCGAAGATGCGACGCCCGGGCCGCCTTGCGGGAAGCGGCCCGGGCAGCGACTCACTCGTCGTCGTACATCCCGGCCGAGCTGTGCGGCACGCCGGCGACCAGGATCTCGCGCTTGCCGGCGTGGTTGGCCGGGCCGACGATCCCCTCGATCTCCATCCGCTCCATGATCGAGGCCGCGCGGTTGTAGCCGATCTGAAGGCGGCGCTGGATGTAGCTGGTCGAGGCCTTCTCGTCGCGCAGCACCACCTCGATGGCCTGCTTGTAGAGGTCGTCCGACTCGCCGCCGGTCGCCGCCGCGAAAGCGCCGATATCGAACACGGGAGCCTCCTCGGCGGGCTCGTCGGACCGCTCGGCCTTGTCGGCGGCGGCCTTGCCCCGGCCCCGGCCGCTCTCCTTCACGGGCTCCTCGGGCGCATCGTCGGCCGTGACGGCGTCGAGGTAGCTGGGGCGGCCCTGGCGCTTGAGATGCGCCACGACGGTCTCGACCTCGCTGTCCGAGCAGAACGGCCCGTGGACGCGGGTCGTGCGCCCGCCGCCGGCCATGAACAGCATGTCGCCCTGGCCGAGCAGCTGCTCCGCGCCCATCTCGCCGAGGATCGTGCGCGAGTCGATCTTGCTCGTGACCTGGAAGCTGATCCGGGTCGGGAAGTTCGCCTTGATCGTGCCGGTGATCACGTCCACCGACGGGCGCTGCGTCGCCATGATCAGGTGGATGCCCGCCGCCCGCGCCATCTGGGCCAGACGCTGGATCGCGCCCTCGATGTCCTTGCCGGCCACCATCATCAGGTCGGCCATCTCGTCCACCACGATCACGATGTACGGCAGAGGCGCGAGGTCCATCGCCTCGTCCTCGTAGATCGCCTCACCGGTATGGCGGTCGAAGCCCGTCTGGACGGTCCGGGTCAGCACCTCGCCGCGCTCGGCCGCCTCGGCGACCCGGGCGTTGTAGCCGTCGATGTTGCGGACCGCGATCTTGGCCATCTTCTTGTAGCGCTCCTCCATCTCGCGCACGGCCCATTTGAGGGCGATGACCGCCTTCTTGGGATCGATGACGACCGGGGAGAGCAGGTGCGGGATGCCGTCGTAGACCGACAGCTCCAGCATCTTGGGATCGACCATGATCAGGCGGCACTCCTCGGGCTTGAGCCGGTAGAGCAGCGACAGGATCATGGTGTTGATGGCGACCGACTTGCCCGAGCCGGTGGTGCCGGCAACGAGCAGGTGCGGCATGCGCGCGAGGTCGGCGATGATCGGCTCGCCGCCGATGTTTTTTCCTAAGCACAAAGCCAGCTTGTGCTTGCTCTCGGCGAAGTCGGCCGAGGCGAGGAGTTCGCGCAGGTAGACGGTCTCGCGGGTTTCGTTCGGCAATTCGATGCCGATGACGTTCCGGCCGGGCACGACCGCGACACGGGCGGAGACCGCCGACATGGAGCGGGCGATGTCGTCCGACAGGCCGATCACGCGGCTCGACTTGGTGCCGGGCGCCGGCTCCAGCTCGTACAGGGTGACGACCGGGCCGGGCCGCACCGCCAGGATGTCGCCGCGCACGCCGAAATCCTGGACCGTCTGCTGCAGGTTGAGGGCGTTCTGCTCCAGCACGTCGGCATCGACCTCCTCGCTGCCGCCCGGCGCCGGCAGCGCGAGCAGTTCGAGGGAGGGCAGTTCGTAATCGGCGTTCTCGATCGGCGCGATCTCAAGATGGCGGCCGGCCGGGATCAGGTGCGCCCGGGGCGCGACCACGGGGAGCGCGGCCGGAACGGCGACTGGCTCGGGAGCGACCGGCTCGATCGCCGACGGGATCGGCGCGGCTTCGACCTCGGCCTCGATCTCGGCCTCGGCTTCGATCTCGACCGGGGCCGGCTCGGGCTGGGGCGCCAGCTTGCCCCGGAGCAGGACCGGGCGCGGGGTCATCGGGATCACCACCCGCTCGGCCTCGGCGCGCGCGGGGCCGGACGCGACCGGTGCGGGCGCAGCCACGGGCTGGACCGGCGCAGCGGCCGGCGCGGGGGTCGGCTGGCCGGCCGCGCGGATCGCCGCCCGGGCCGCCATGGCGTTGAGCATCGGCGCACGGCGCGGCGTTTCGGGCGCAGGGGCGGCCGGAGGCTCGGCCGCGGCGCTGCCCGGGCCGAAGACCAGCGACAGGCCGGCCGGCGCGGGAGCCGACACCGGGGCGGCCGGCAGGAAGGCGCTGCGGATCGCCGCGTCCGCGGCCTCGCTCCGGGCGGGTTCGGGCGCCTGCGTCCGGCCGTTATCCTGCCCGTCGGCGGGGCGCGGCGGCTGGTCGAACCGCACGAGCCGGTCGAGGACGTAGACCGGGCGCGGCGGCAGTTCGGCGGCCTCGGGGGCGACCGGCGCCGGAGCGGCCTCGGATGCCTGCGGCTCCAGCGCCGCCCAGGCCTCGACGGACGACCAGTCGCCGCCGCCGAACCAGGGCTGGACCTCCGACCAATCCGGCAGGTCGGACCAGTCCTGGGCCGGAACCTCGGCGGAAGCCGCGAGCCCGTTCGGCTGGGCCGCCTCTGCTCCGGCCGCTTGAGCTTCGACCGCTTGGGCGACGGCCTCCTGAATAGCCGGCTCAAGAGCGACGGAGTCGACGGCGACCGGGGCGATCGCGGCCGTCGAGGCGGACAGCTCGACGGCGGGCCGGACCGGCCGACGATCCGGCGTGCGGAAGAAGCGGACTCCCGGCGGGGCGACGAAGGGCTGGCGCCACAGGGGCACCACCTCGGCGTCGGGCGCGGGGCCGGACAGGACGTCCGTGGCGGCGGCCTGCTCGGCCTGCGCTTCGGCGATCCGTGCGCGTTCGGCCTGTTCCTGCTCCGCCTGCTCGCGGGCGGCCCGCTCGGTCTCCAGGGCGAGCGCTGCGGCCTGCGCCTCGGCGCGGGCCCGCTCCAGGGCGACGCGCTCGGCCTCAAGGGCGCGCTGGCGGCGCTCCTGCAGCACCGAATCGGGCGTGCGGGTGTAGCGCACCGCCGAGGGCGTCATGGCCGGAAGCGGCGCGGCGATGGGGGCCCTCGTCGGAGCGGCTTCCGGGGCGTGGTCGGGCGCGATGGCGGCGGGCCGGCGCGGCTGGCGCACCAGCACGCCCGGCGTGGAGGCACTGCGGTCGATCCGGCTCTCGAACACCGGGGCCTCCGGGGCATCGAGGCTCGCCCGGTCGTCGAAGACCGCGTCCGGCCAGACGTGCTCGGGCGGGGCGGTGCGCGGACGCGTCGAGCGCTCCGGCATGTCGCGCCCGACCATCGCGGCCGGCGCGGTCAGCCAGCTCGGCTCCGCCCGGCGCGCGAGGGCACCATAGGCGGGCCGCACCGGTAGCCCGGCGGTCGACCCGGAGAGACGGCGGGTGAGGCTCGCGCGGAGCGCCATCAGCCGGTGCGCCAGGGCTCCCAGAGAGAGGCCCGAGCGGTCGCCGCCGCGCACCGGGCGGGCGGGGTCACGGTGGGAGTACGGAGGCCGTCCCGATGCGCGCATGGGTTCTCGAACGATACTCGAAACAGGGATCCGCCGGTGCGCGGCGGGCTGCCCTGAGTTAGGCCATTCGTCGTTAATGGAGGCTTGCCGCGGGCCGATCTGGCGGCAACCCTATGGGCTTTCGTTGGCGCGACGGGGGGCTTCCGGAACGGGATTCTCGCCCTGCGGGAAAGCCGCCGCGCCCCGCTCAATCAGACCGCTTCGGGACGAGTCCCTATGACATCCGCATCTCCTGCGCCGTCATGCTGCCTGCGTTCATGACGTCTGTGCTGAGGATGATTCCGCATCGGCAAGCCGGATCGATCATGCGCGCGCTCACCGCCATCGCTCTCACCGTCGGCATTCTGGCCTCCGCCCCGGCCCTCGCCCAAGAGTTCGCCCAAAACTTCGCCCGGCAACGCGAACTCAACGCGCTGAACGATATTGCGGCCAGCCAGCGACAGCAGACCGAGATCCTGCGCCGGCAGGCCCAGCGCGACAGCGAGCGGGCTTGGCGCGACGAGAACGCCCGCGTGAACGCCCAACGCGACGCCCGCTCGGCGCGGCGGTTCGACCGGCCCTGACGCACACCGCCGGGCGCCGCTTCCCGGGCCGCAAGGTCTTGGAGAACATGGGTGCGCCACGCGCGGGGTTATTCCCGGACGGCCATGTCGTGTCCCGCCCCCGAACGCCATATAAACGCGACGCCCCCTCGCCCGGACAGGTGCCCGTGACCCAGCCGCCTCCCCCCTCTCCCGCCGATCCCCGGGGTCTCGGACCGGCCGGCTTCCGCTCCCTCTATCGCCACGGCTTCGCCCGGGTCGCGGCCTGCACGGGCCGCAGCCATCCGGCCGAGCCCGCGCGCAACGCCGACGCGGTGCTCGCCCTCGCCCAGACCTGTCACGATGCGGGCGCGGCGCTGGCGGTCTTCACCGAACTCGGCCTCTCGGCCTACGCGATCGAGGACCTGCTGCTGCAGCAGACCCTGCTTGATGCCGTCGAGGCGGAAGCCGCCCGGGTGATCGCCGAATCGGCGTCGTTGCGCCCGCTGCTGCTCGTCGGCGCGCCGCTGCGCTGGCGCCACCGGATCTACAACTGCGCGCTGGCCATCCAGGGCGGCCGCCTGCTCGGCGTGGTGCCCAAAACCTTCCTGCCGAATTACCGGGAGTTCTACGAGAAGCGCCATTTCGCCTCCGGCGCCGGGATCGTGGGCGAGACCATCCGGGTCGCGGGCCAAGGCACCATCCACGAGGCGCCCTTCGGCACCGACCTGCTGTTCCCGGCCGAGGACCTGCCGGGCCTCGTGGTCGGCGTCGAGATCTGCGAGGACCTGTGGGTGCCCGAGCCCCCCGGCATGCGCGCGGCCCTGGCCGGCGCCACGGTGCTGGCGAATCTCTCGGGCAGCCCGATCACGGTCGGCCGGGCCGAGTCGCGGGCGCTCCTGTCGCGGGCCGCTTCGATGCGCGGCGCCTGCGCGTATGTCTACGCCGCCGCGGGCCAGGGCGAATCGACCACCGATCTGTCCTGGGACGGCCAGACCAGCATCGACGAGCTCGGCGTGCGCCTCGCCGAGGGCGAGCGCTTCCCCGAGGGTCCGGTCGCCACGATGGCCGATATCGACCTCGACCTGATCGCCCAGGAGCGCCTCCAGGCCGGCAGCTTCGACGACGACGCGCGCCGCCACGCCCTCGCCTATCGCCGCGTCCCCTTCCGGCTGGACCCGCCGGAGGCGGATCTCGGGCTGATCCGCCGGATCGAGCGCTTCCCCTTCGTCCCGGCCGACCCGACGCGCCTCGCGCAGGATTGCTACGAGGCCTACAACATCCAGGTGGCCGGGCTCGCCCAGCGGCTGGAGGCCACCGGCACCCGAAAGGCCATCATCGGCGTCTCGGGCGGCCTCGATTCGACCCACGCGCTGATCGTGATCGCCAAGGCCTTCGACCGCCTCGGCTACCCGCGCTCGGACATCCTGGCCTACACGCTGCCGGGCTTCGCCACCTCGAACGCCACCAAGACCAACGCCCACGCCCTCATGAAGGCGCTCGGCTGCACGGCCGCCGAGATCGACATCCGCCCGGCCGCCAAGCAGATGCTCGCCGACATGGACCACCCCTTCGCCAAGGGCGAGGCGGTCTACGACGTGACCTTCGAGAACGTGCAGGCGGGCCTGCGCACCGATTACCTGTTCCGCCTCGCCAACCATGCGGGCGGCCTCGTGGTCGGCACCGGTGACCTCTCGGAGCTGGCGCTCGGCTGGTGCACCTACGGCGTCGGCGACCAGATGAGCCATTACGCGGTCAATGCCGGCGTGCCCAAGACCCTGATCCAGCACCTGATCCGCTGGGTGATCGGCAACGGCGAGGTCGGCCCCGAGGAGGCCCGCACCCTCCAGGCGATCCTCGATACCGAGATCTCCCCCGAGCTGGTGCCGATGGACCAGGACGACAGCCCGCAGAGCACGGAAGGGACGATCGGCCCCTACGCGCTGCAGGATTTCAACCTGTTCTACACGCTGCGCCACGGGTTCCGGCCCTCGAAGATCGCCTTCCTGGCGCTGCATGCCTGGGGCGACAAGGAACGCGGCTTCTGGGCGCCGGACTTCCCCGAGGCCAAGCGGGTCGCCTACGACCTCCCCGAGATCCGCCGCTGGCTCGGGGTCTTCCTGAGCCGCTATTTCGGCTTCAGCCAGTTCAAGCGCTCGGCGCTGCCGAACGGCCCGAAGGTCTCGGCCGGCGGCTCGCTCTCGCCGCGGGGCGACTGGCGCGCGCCGTCCGACGGGTCGGCGCGGATCTGGCTCGACGAACTCGCCCGAAACGTCCCCGAAACTTGACCGTCACAAACTCGACGGATTGTGCCATTATAAGCACGGTCAAGCCGATTCTTCGCAGTGCAAGTTTTTTGGACTGGAAAATCGGCTTCGCGGGCGGCCAGGCGGAGGACTTCGTATGCGAAGCTACAACCTGTTCCAGCTCAAGGGCGAGGAGGGCCTCTGCTGCGCGGTTCCGGAGGCGAGCACGGTGCCGCCCTTCATCGGCGCGGGCCGCTGGACCTTCGGCGGCAAGCTCTGCGACGGCAGTCGCCAGCCCCTCGGCTTCGACGACCGGGCCGCCGACACGGCGGTGCGGTTCAACGGCTTCTACCTGTTCCAGACGGTGGACCGACGCTTCGTGGCGTGAGCGGGCTGCGTGTTCGCAGATCATCGTTCGAGAACGGGAGCAGTCGCTTCCGTAGCTCCCCCTCCCCCCTCTGCGGGGGAGGGAGACGTGCGGAGCCGTTAACTGCCCCAGCAGCCCTCGGGCATGAACCTGTCTCCCCGTCCCTCTCGACCGGTATCCACCCGCGACTTAGGCCCCGAGTCCGGTATCCCGGCGAAGATTCCTTAAGGGCTGGCGTGCAGACCTTCCCGGATCGCTATTCTTCCGGAGCCGCCCGATGTCGGAGCACCGCCGAGAGACGCGCCAGAGGGTCTTCCTCAAGGGCCGCATCGTCTTCAACAACGGATCGTCCAGCTTCGACTGCCTCGTGCGCGACATGTCCTCGTCCGGCGCGCGCCTCGTCATGAGCGACGCCACGACGCTGCCGGAGGTGTTCGACCTCTACATCCCGCAGAAGGACCGCACCTACCGGTCGACCCTGCGCTGGCGGCGGGAGGACGGGATCGGCGTCACCTTCGAGGAGCCCGCCCGCGCCCCGGCCGGGGCGGCGCCCGATCCGGCGGCGACCGAGGCCTCCGTGACCATGCTGCTGCGGCGCGTGAGCGAGTTGGAAACCGAGAACGCCGCCCTGCGCCGGCTGCTCGCCAGCATGGCCCAGGGCGATTCGGCGAGCGCGGCCTGATCGTTCACCCCTGCGCGTCGAGCGCCGCGCGGATGCGCGCCGCGTGCTCGGCCAGGACCGCGTTGTCGGCCATGCCGCCCTCGTGGCGCTTCAGCGGCACGCCCTCGCGCCGCGGGATGACGTGGACATGCAGGTGGAACACGGTCTGGCCGCCGGCCGGCTCGTTGAACTGGAACAGGGTCAGCCCGTCCGCCTGGAACGCCGCCTTCACCGCCCGGGCGACGCGCTGCACGCTCGCCATCAGGGCCGCGAGCGATTCGGGCTCGGCGTCGAGCAGGCCCCGGGCCGGCGCCTTCGGGATCACCAGGGTATGGCCCTCGCCCTGGGGCATCACGTCCATGAAGGCCAGCGTCTGCGCGTCCTCATAGACGCGGTGACAGGGGATCTCGCCGCGCAGGATCTTGGCGAAGACGTTGTCGGGGTCGTAGTGCGCGTCGGCCATGCCGCCTCCGGAAAACCTTGGGCGGCGACAGGTTGCACGGGCCGCCCGGCCGCGTCCACATGGGAACCCGCCGCGCCCGGGAACGCTTGCACCGCCGCGGTCGGAGCGGATGGCGTGCAGAGGTTACCGGATGGCGCATGAGAGCACGGGGGCGATCTACGCGGCGGCGGGCGCCAACCTCGCCATCGCGGCAGCGAAGTTCTTTGGCGGGGCGCTGACCGGTTCGACCGCGATGCTCGCCGAGGGCGTGCATTCGCTGGTCGACACCGCCAACCAAGTGCTGCTGCTCGTCGGCATGAAGCGGTCCGAGCGGCCGGCCGACGACCGCCACCCGTTCGGCTACGGCCGCGAGATCTACTTCTACGCCTTCGTGGTCGCGCTGATGATCTTCCTCGGCGGCGGCGTCTTCGCGATCTACGAGGGCATCGCGCGGGTCCGCCATCCCGAGCCCGACGTCGACGCCGAGCTCTTCGGCTACCGGCTGCCCGGGATCTGGGTGAACGTCGCGATCCTCGGTTTCGCCATCGCGGCCGAGGGCACCTCGTTCTTCGTGGCGATGCGGCAGTTCTGGGCCGAGAAGGGCAAGCATTCCGCCGTGCGGGCGATCCGGCGCAGCAAGGACCCGACCCTGTTCACGGTGCTGGCCGAGGATACCGCCGCGCTGATCGGCCTCCTGATCGCGCTCGCGGGGGTCGGGCTCGGCCATCTCCTGGACATGCCGAGTCTCGACGGCTGGGCCTCGGTCGGCATCGGTCTCGTGCTGGTCGGGATGGCGGTGTTCCTGATGGTCGAGACCCACGGCCTCCTGATCGGCGAGGCCGCCGATCCCGAGGTCGTCGCGGCGATCTCGGAACGCGCCCGGGCCGAGCCCGGGGTGCTCCACGTCAACGAGGTGCTGACGCAGCATCTCGGCCCCGCCGACATCCTGGTCAATCTCAGCATCGACATGACCGATGATCTGAGCGCGGGCGAGGTCGAGGGCCTCGTGACCCGCCTCGACCGGGCGCTCAAGGAACGCAATCCGGACGTGACCCGGGTGTTCATCGAGATCCAGCAGCAGGGGGATCACGTGGTGCGGCGGGCGGCCTGAACCCGGGACGCCGCGACGAGGCCGCCCCGCGATCCGCTGAACCCGGCGCGATGATCCCCGCCGGCGGCCCAGACGCAGGCTGCCGCCCCGGGGCCGCGGCGCCTCCACGGTGATCGCAGATGGGACGAGGGCGGGCCGGATCTTCGATCACGCCTCCTCCTGTTTTCGAAGCCGGCAACCGCCGTTCCGGACGACGCCCCGCCCGACGTGATCCGAAGCACCCCGAGCAGGCCGCCAGACCCACACGGCGACCCTTCGTCGAGTCGCGCCGGAGGCGGCCTCGATCCGCGAGATCATGCCCGGTCCAGACGCCGCCGCGAAAGCTGCCGGACAGCGGGAATACAATTGTGAGCCTCTCGGCCCAATCCGCAAATCATGCATCTCCCAAGTCAAACCAAAAGGAAAGATGCTTCGCTGTTCTTTGCAGGAACGTCGTGCCATCCTGAAACCTGTCGACCGCGAGGTCAATCATCGAATTCATTCAGTATAATATTGGAATTTCCGCAACGATGCGCGTCACGTCACTTCTTCGCCTTATGAGCGTCATGGCGGTCTTTTCGATCGGCTACGGCACCCCCGCCATAGCCGACCCGGTCAGCCCGGCGGGGTGGACCTCGAATCTGCCGCTCGGACTGCCCCTTCCCGAGGGCCTCTATTTCGTCGACGAGCCGTATTTCGTCGCGCGCACCGGACCGCATCTCGCCCCCGGGATCCGGGAGGTCGACGCCTTCGTGAATATCCCGGTGCTCCTCTGGTCGACGCCGGTCGACATTCTCGGCGGCCATCTCGAAGCGGTGGGTTTCGCCCCCGCGCTTGGGCTCGGCATCAACCCCGGCGCCGGCAGCGGCACGTCATCGTCCCATGTCAGCGTCTACAATCCGGCCGCCCTCGTCGGTCTGGCTTGGCCGCTCGGATCCGGTTGGTCCTTCGCCAACTGGGCGGGAGGCTTCTTCCCGGTCAGCACGGATATCGGCAACAACATCGGCCTCGGCGGCAACTTCTTCACTTTCGCGGACATCGCAGCGCTCGCCTTCAACAACGGGGACTGGAGCCTGAACGCGAACTTCATCTACCTTCACAGCGGAGCGGACCGATCGACGGGCATTCAGCTGCAGCCTGACACGGCGGATGTCGATTTCGCGATCGTGAGGCACATCGATCGATTCGAGGTCGGCCTCGTCGGCAGCGCGACGACCGACCTCACCGACACCGCGCGCAACCGGTACGGTGCGGCCCGCTCCAGGCAGGTCTCCCTGGGTGGGCTCGTCGGCTATCAGTTCGGCCCCGTCAACGTGGAGTTGCTGGCAACGCGCAGCGTGGTCGCGGTCAATCAGGTCGCCGGCGGCTACGACACGCGCGTCTACGGCCGGATCACGCTCCCGCTCTGGAACCCCGCACCGCCCGCGCCGGCGCCCGTCCTCAAGGCCCGGTACTGATCTCGCTCTATCCCATCTCGCCCCCCTCGACCGATCCGGAGAAAGCCATGACGGGCACGGCCCTCGCGCGCGTAAGCGGCGTGAATGATGACGACCGCCTTCAGTTTGCCATCGACAGCGCCGTACGCGTCCACGCGGACCGCAACGACCGCGAGAGCCGCTTCCCGACCGAGTCGATCGCGGCACTGGCGGAATCCGGTTGGACCGGCGTTCTCAACGCGGCCCACCACGGGGGACTTGGGCTCGGACTCGTCGATTTCGCCGAGGCGTCCTATCGCATCGGTCAGGCCGACGCCTCGACGGGCCTGATCTACGTCATGCATGTCGGGGCCGCACAGACGATCAACCTCTACGGCACGGAGGATCAGAAGGAACGCTGGCTGCGCGACACCCGCGGCGCGGCGCTCGGAACCTACTCGTGCAGCGAGCGGGCCACCGGCGGTCATTGGTGGTTCAACTTCTCGCAGGCCGCGCGTGACGGCGCCGACTATCTGATCAATGCCGAGAAGTCGTTCACCACCAGCGCCGGCCACGCCGACTTCTACATTCTGCAGACCCGTTCACCGGAGGCGCGGGATCAGGGCGATATCACGTTCTTCATCGTCGATGGCAAGGCGCCCGGCATCGTGCCGGGTCCCTGGTCGGCGCTCGGCGTGCGGGCCAACCACTCCGGGGCATTGCGCTACGACGGCGTCAAGGTTCAGGCCCGCGACCGCCTTGGCGCGGAGAACCAGGGGAAGGAGATCATCTACAACGGCCTCTCGCCCGTCTATCTCATCGGCCTCGGCGCGGTCTGGGAAGGCGTGGCACGGGGCGTGCTCGACAGGGCGATCACCCACACGCAGGGTTTCGTCCACAAGGACAAGAACAGGAGCCTGTCCGAGTATCAGGCGATCCGCCAGGAAATCGCCAAGGCCAAGGTGCTGGCCGAATCCCTGGGACCCTGGCGCAGGCATCTGGCCACCCAGCTCGATGCTCTCTGGGCGGCCGGCAAACCGCAGAGCGAGCTCCTCATCGCCTTGACGGAGTTCAAGGTTCACGCGGCCGAGGTCGCCAACACGGCCGCGGCCGCGGCCCTGACGGTCACGGGCGGCTATGGCTACAGCAGCGGCCCGATCGAGCGGGCCTTCCGCGATGCCCGGGCGGCCATCGCCATGGGTCCGTCGAACGTCATCGCCCGGGATTGGATCGGCAAGTCCGTCTTCGGGCAGCCCCTGGAATTGTTCTACGAGGGCGGGGAATAGCGCCTCGAGAGGATCGGCGGTGCGCGTCCGCGAAGCCGGCGGCCGGGTTGCGGCAGGTTCGTGGAGGCCGTCGCGGATCGGGGCCGGCGGAATCTTCGCGTGCGGTGATGCGCCCGACCGGAGGCGGAAGCCGTGTCGTCCCGGAATCGTCGCCCTGCGCCCCCGTCCCGTTCCGGCGAGGCCGCGCGGGCAGGCGCGGTACGCGATCCTGCCCGCGCTCATGGACGCGCCGGTGTCAGGCCGCCGGCGACCAACACGGGTCGGCCCCCGCGACGCCGGCTTGACCTACGCACTCCGCCCGACCTGCTTCAGGCTCAGCGTCCAGACCCGCTCCTGCACCGCCTCGTCGCGGCTCTCCGCCGAGGAGGTCTTCGGCCTTGAATGGGAGAAGTAGCGGCCGGTCACGCCGTCGAGTTCCGGGGCGCTCGCCACATGGAGCGAGGTCTGCGCGCCCTTCTCCGGCGTGGTCAGGAACGGCCGCATCAGCGACCACGCCGTGCCGAACAGGCCGCCGGTGTTCCGGGCGAAGCCCGTGTTGATCACCCCCGGATGCAGGGCGTTCACGGTGATGCCCTCGCCCCGCAGCCGCCGGGCGAGCGCGTAGGTGAACAGCACGTTGCCGAGCTTGGCCTGCGCGTAGGCCCGCATGGCCCCGTAGCGCCGGGCGCCCTCGATATCGTCGAAATCGACATGCCCCCGGTAATGGGCCGCGGAGGCGACGTTGACGATGCGCGGCTTGCCGCCGGCCGCCGCCGAGGCCTTGAGGGTGTCGAGGAGTTCGAGCGTCAGCAGTACATAGCCCAGATGGTCGAGCGCCCAGGTGCGCTCGATTCCATCGACGGTGAGCGTCCGGCGGTCGAAGATCGCGCCGGCATTGTTCACCAACACGTCGAGCCGCGGATAGGCCGCACGCAGGGTCCCGGCGAGCCGCCGGATCTCGGCCTGGGCCGACAGGTCGGCGACGTGCGGATCGACCGCCGCCCCCGGGACCGCGGCGCGGATCCGTTCGGCGCTGGCCCGGGTCTTCCCGGGATCGCGCCCGACGAGGCCGACCCGCGCACCCAGGCGCGCGAGGTCGAGCGCGGTCTCGTAGCCGATGCCGTTGGTCGCCCCAGTGACGAGGCAGACCTTGCCGCGCATCACGCTGTCCTCCGAAGACCGCCTTAGAACACCACCTGGCCGACCGCGAAGGCGATGACCACGATCACGATGGCGATCAGCAGGAACAGGCCGAACAGGATCCGGGCGAGCGACCCTGCGCCCGAGGCGATGCCGGTAAAGCCGAGGCCACCGGCGATCAGCGAGATCACGAAGCAGATGAGGGCCCATTTCAGGAGGGTCATGGCGTCGCTCCACAGGCGCCCGACGAGCGGGCCGCGTTTCGTTGCCTCAACCGGCGCCAAGCGAGACCGTTCCGCCGATTCCCGCCCGAGCCGCTTATTTTCTCAAGCCCGGTCAGGCGGTTTTCGCGACCGGCTGCGCCGGCACGTCGGCGCGCTCCAGCATGATCTCGGCGAGCGTGTGATAGAGCCCGCCCCGGCAGACCGCCTTCGAGGCGGCGTCGGCGAGGAGCGCCGCGATCATCAGCGGGATCATCATGGCGTGGTTCTGGGTCATCTCGGTGACGATGACGAAGCTGGTGATCGGCGCCTGGAGCACGCCCGTGAGGTAGGCCACCATGCCGATCAGCACGAGGGCGCCGACCGGCATGGCCGGCAGGAGGCCATGGACCGTGCCGCCGAGGCCGGCGCCGACCGCGAGCGAGGGCGCGAACAGCCCGCCCGGGATGCCGCTGATCGAGCTCAGCACCGTGGCGGCGAATTTGAGCGGTGCATAGGACAAGCCGGCCGCCGTTTCGCCGTGGAGGATGTTCCGGGCCTCCTCGTAGCCGGTGCCGTAGGCCGTCCCGCCGGAGGCGAGGCCGCACAGGGCGACGCACAGGCCGCAGGCGGCCGCGAACACGATCGGCCGCGTCCGGACGAAGCGGCCCGCCCGCCCGGGCAGCCCCCGGGCGAACAGGATCACGATCCGGCTGAACAGGCCGCCGGCGAGTCCGCCGGTGACGGCGATCAGCAGCACGACCCAGCTCGCATCGAGCGGCAGCTCGGCCTGGGTGGTGCCGAAATAGGTGTAATTGCCCAGGAGCCACAGGGAGGTCAGGCCCGCCGCCACGATGCCGGCCACGATCAGCCCGGAGGAGCGCGCCTCGTAGGCCCGGCCCAGCTCCTCGATGCCGAACACGATGCCGGCGAGCGGGGTGTTGAAAGCCGCCGCGACGCCGGCCGCGCCGCCCGCCAGCAGCAGGCCCGGCAGGCGGTCCGGCGTCAACCGGCCGAAGGCCGCCATGATGGCGGCGCCGACCTGCACGGTCGGCCCCTCACGGCCCGCGGAGGCGCCGCAGAACAGGCCGAGGAACAGCACCAGCACCTTGCCGAGGGCCACCCGGGGGGAGATCAGCGAATAGCGGAAGCGCGCGTCCCGGGCATGCCGGGCGGCGATCACCTGCGGGATGCCCGACCCTTGCGAGTTCGGAAACACCGTGCGGGCGAGCAGCGCGGCGAGCGCGAAGCCCGCGGGGGTCAGCACCAGGGCGATCAGCGGGGAGATCGCGAGGAGCCGCCGGAACCCCTCCTGCGCGAGATCGGCCCCCTTGGCCATCAGCACGGCGGCGAGGCCGACGCAGATGCCCCCCGCCAGGAACAGCAGACGCCCGCGCCAGAGCGGGTAGGCCTCCAGCGAGGCGGAACGCAGGCGCATGATCGAGCGGCGATAGCGGGAGCGCCGCGGGCGGGGGGAGCCGGTCATATCCCGCACGTCGTCGCGCATTTCCACCATGATTGAGCACTGCACCCGCGCTGCCGGAAGGGACGTATAGCGCAACACGCGAGGAATGGCCCAGGTCGCGGCGCGCAGGCGACCGTCTCGGCGGCAACCGCGGCCCCGGTCGGGATCAGGCCGCGCGGACGGTGGCGAGGAAGTGCCCGACCTCCGCCGTGAGGCGCTCGGACTGGTGGGACAGTTCCGCGGCGGCACCCAGCACCGCGCCCGCCGCCGCCCCGGTCTCCTCCGCGGCGCCGGCGACGCCCGCGATGTTGCCGGTCACGGCGCCGGTGCCCGAAGCGGCTTGGCTCACGTTCCGGACGATCTCCTGCGTGGCCGCGCCCTGCTCCTCGACGGCGGCGGCGATCGAGGTCGCCACGTCGCTGATCTCGCGGATGCGCCCGGTGATGCACGCAATCGCCGTGACCGCCTGCTCCGTCGAGGCCTGGATCCCCGTGATCTGCCCCGAGATCTCGTGGGTGGCCCTGGCGGTCTGCTCGGCGAGTTCCTTGACCTCGGAGGCCACGACCGCGAAGCCCTTCCCCGCCGCCCCCGCACGGGCGGCCTCGATGGTGGCGTTCAGGGCGAGGAGGTTGGTCTGCCCGGCGATCTTCGAGATCAGCCCGACCACGTCGCCGATCCGGGACACGGCGGCGCTGAGTTCCTCAACCTGGGCGCCGGTCTCGTCGGCCTCGCGGACGGCGCGATGCGCGAGACTGGCCGAGTTCTGCACCTGCCGCCCGATCTCCTGGACCGAAGAGCCCAGTTCCTCGGCGGCCGCCGCCACGGTGCCGACGTTGGAGGCGGCCTCCTCGGCGGCGGCAGCGACCATCGTGGATTGGCTCGCCGTCGCGGTGGCCGTGAGCGTCATCTTCTGGGCGGTGGCCTGCAGCGCCGTGGCCGAGGCGGAGACGAGCCCGACGATGGTGCCGACCGCACCCTCGAAGCCGTCGGCCATCTGGCGCATCCCGATCCGGCGCTGCTCCTGCGCGGCGAGCCGCGCCTGGACGGTCTCGCTCTCCAGCGCCCGCGTGCGCAGCAGGCTGTCCTTGAAGACATGCACGGCGTCGGTCATGCGGCCGATCTCGTCGGCCCGCGCCGCCTTCGGCACGACCCGGTCGAGATCGCCCGCCGCGAGGCCCGTCATGGCCTCGGTCAGCCCCCGGATCGGGCGCGCGACGCCGCGGCCGACCAGCATCGCCAGCAGGGCGATGGCGGCCACCGCGACGACGGCGCCGGCGAGGAGCGTCACCAGGGTGGGACGCAGCTGGGCAGCGGTGTCGTCGGCATAGATGCCGGTTCCGATGATCCAGCCCCACGGCGCGAAGCCCTGGACGTAGGAGATCTTGGCGGCGGGCGCATCGACGCCGGGCTTCGGCCACTGGTAGGGGACGAGGCCGCCGCCGGACCGCTTCACCTGCTCGACCACGTCGGTGAAGAGGTGCTTGCCGTTGGCGTCGGTGATCCCGGCGATGTCCTTGCCGATCAGCTCCGCCTTCGGGTGCAGCACCATGCGCGGCTGCATGTCCTGGATCCAGAAATACTCGTTGCCCGCGTAGTGAAGTCTTCGCACGGCGGCGATCGCGGCCTGCTGGGCGGCATCGCGGCTCATGCGGCCGGCCCGTTCCTCGCCCTCGAAATAGCCGAGCACGCCGTGGGCGGTCTCGACGAGGTTGCGCGTCTGCAGCTCCCGCGCCTCGGTGACGGCCTGCGACAGGCCCCAGACCGCCAAGCCGATCAGGGCCGCCATGCCGAGAAGCGCGACGAGGGTGATGCCCTGGATGCGGGCGCCGATGCGGACGGTCATGGAGGGCTGTCATCCTTCGCCCCGGAAGAGGGCGCGCAGGCATCGCGGGAAGCGGGGCGGGCCATGCCACCGCGGCTGCGGCTGAGCCCAGCCAGGGAGCATGAATACCCCTAGTCGTGATGTATTGTCGGGACTTAAGAAACGTTGAACCGGATCGAATATAAGATATTATCCGGAGCTTAAACGATAAACATCATGCGTTGAGCGATTACATTCACAGGTTGCATATCCGGTCGGCAAGCGTGCGGTTCGTCCGCCTTTCCGAAGGGCACGGCACGGCCGGCCCTGCCCCCGCTCCAGCCAAGCCGAACGGGTGCATCGCGCGCGGGGTGCGGCAGGTTCGGACCCGGAAACCGGACCCCACCGCGCTCGGCGCGCCTCCCTCACCCCTCCGCGGCGCAAAGCTTCTCCACCGCCTTCACATAGGCCTTCGCGTCGAACTTCTTCAGCGAGTTCTCGCTCTGATAGCGGACGGTGCCGAAGACCTTGCGCTTCTGCCAGGGGCGGTCGTGCAGGCCGTAGACCCAGGCGACGTTGGTGAAGGAATTCGGGTCGCGCCCGTCCAGGAAGTAGCGGTTGTTCAGCCGGAGCGTGCGGGCGAACCCCTCCTCGGGCGAGGGGGACCATTCGAGGATCTTCTTGCCCCAGTACATGCGCAGCTGATTGTGCATGTAGCCGGTCTCGCGCATCTCCCGCATCGCGGCGTTCCAGTAGCGGTCGTGGGTCTCGCCGGCCGCCAGCTCTTCCTCCGAATAGGCGTGCGGACGCTCGTCCTCCGCGTGCTCGGCGAGCGTCTTGCGCGCCCAGTCCGGCACGGCTTTCTCGTAGGAATCGTAGCCCTGCGTGTAGAAGACGTGGTTCATCGCGAGCTCGCGCCGGACGATCAGCTCCTCCAGATAGGCGCCGCGGTCGTCATCGTCGCCCGTCCTGGCCGCGCGCACCGCCAGGGCGATCTCCACGGGTGAGATCTGCCCGAAATGCAGGTAGGGACTCATATGCGAGGCGGCGGCCGCCTCCGGCATGTTGCGGTCCGCGCCGTAGCCCGCGAACCCGTCCTTCAGGAAAGCCTTCAGGCGCCTGCGGGCCTGGGTCTCGCCGCCGGTGAAGCGATTCACCGGCCCCACCACCCGGTCGAGGGTCATCCCGGCGAGCACCGCCTCGGGATCCGAGACGTCGATCGCGCTCTCGAGCTTGAGCGGGCCGGCGGCGTGCTTGGGCTTGCGCGGCTTCAATTCGGCGATGAACGGGTCCCACAGCCGGTTCAGCTTCGGCCGGAGGGTGCGGGCGGCGAATTCGTGCTTCTTCGAGGCGGTCTCGACCGGCACCACCACGTCGCCCTCGACCTGGACGATCCGGGTCTTCACCGCTTTGGCGATCTCCGCGTACCAGCCCTTCTGGATGGCGAGGTAGCCGCGGTCGAGGACGAGGAGCGCCGCCTCCTCGGCGAGATCGATCGCGACCTGCGCGGGTGAGGCCTTGCGCATGACGAAGCCGATTCCGCGCGCCTCCAGGCCCGCCTTCGCATCCGCGAGACCCTGGAGCAGGAAGGCGTAGTGCCGGGCGTTGGCCTCGGGAAAGCCGCTCGCGCCGTCGAGCAGGCCGAAGCAGGCGACCACCGGCAGGTTCAGGCGGTTCGCCTCCTCGATGGCGAGTTCGAGGGCCGGGTTGAACGTCGCCCGGTTGGCCTGCTGCAGCAGATAGAGGACGTAGGCCCCGTCTTCACGCGGCGCGACATCGTTGAGAACCCGAATCCGCTCGCCCTGGATCGCCATGCTGACCCTGATTCCCGCTTTGCGCCGCGCGCCGAAGACTCTTTGCGCCGCGCGCCGAAGACTTGGCCGGAGAGCTAGAGCGGATTGCGTCTTCGTCTCTCCGCGGTGCAAACACGCGCAGCGATAGTCGAACCGCAGGGATGCGACCGGGATCAGCGACCCAAACGTGCATCAGGTCAGCGACTTACGCATCGATCGACGCCTTTCGGAGCCGGCTAATCTGACTTCGACCGTCCCTCAGGCGCCTGCGGCATTTTCAACACAGATCCCCGGAGATACGTGTGCGGCCGCATAAAAGGACAGGGGTGCTGTCCTGATGGCCTTGAAAATTTCAGCCCGACGCGCAGATTGTGCAGCGCGGGATGGCGATGGCGTCGCGGTCCCGCAGCCCTTCTTGGGCGTTTCCTCCCTAGACTTCGGGCCGCCCCCTCGTGGGGTGGCCTTTTTTCTGTCCGGCCCCTTGGCCGACCCGCCTCTGTCACCGAAGCCTGCCCCGAGCGGCTGGATCCCGGCGGATCGCGGCGCCATGCTGGCGCCGAGCGCCGGAACAGGCGCGGGAGGACACGCCCCGATGATCGCGACCCGGATCTCTGCCGCGCTGCCGGCGCTCGCCTGCCTGCTCGCCCTCGCCCACCCCGCGCCGGCCGCGGAGCCGCCGCGCTTCCAGGTCGATCCATCCTGGCCGAAGCCGCTGCCGAACGACTGGATCCTGGGTCAGGCCGCGGGTGTCGCGGTGGACGCGCAGGACCATGTCTGGGTGATCCAGCGGCCCCGCACCCTCACCGACGACGAGAAGGCCGCGAGCCTCGATCCGCCCCGGACCAAATGCTGCAAGCCGGCGCCGCCGGTTCTGGAATTCGACCAGGCCGGCAACCTGCTGCGGAGCTGGGGCGGCCCCGGCACCGGCTATGACTGGCCGACCAACGAGCATGGCATCCAGATCGACGGCCAGGGCTTCGTCTGGATCGCCGGCAACGGCGACACGGACGGGCAGCTCCTGAAATTCACGCCCGCGGGCAAGTTCGTGCTGCAGATCGGCAAGGCCGGACCTCAGACCGACAGCCGCGACACCAGCCGTCTCGGCAAACCCGCCAATGTCGATTTCGACATGGCGGCGAACGAAGTCTACGTGGCGGACGGCTACTACAACCATCGCATCATCGTGTTCGACCGGGACACCGGCGCGTTCAAGCGGATGTGGGGCGCCTACGGCAAGCCGCCCACCGACGACAAGCTCGGCCCCTACGATCCGGCAGCCGCCCCGGCCCGGCAATTCGCCAATCCGGTCCACTGCGTGCGCATCGCCAAGGACGGGCTGGTCTATGTCTGCGACCGGACCAACGATCGCGTCCAGGTATTCAGGAAGGACGGGAGCTTCGTCACGGAGTTCTTCGTGGAGAAGAACACGCGGGCCAACGGCTCGGTCTGGGAGCTGGCCCTGTGGCCGGACGCGGACCAGACCTACCTGTTGAATGCCGACGGGGCCAACAACGAGGTCCGCACCCTCGAACGCGCCACCGGCGCGGTGGTGGGCGCCTTCGGCCGGAACGGGCGCATGGCCGGCCAGTTCCACTGGATCCACAACCTCGCGGTCGATTCGCACGGGGATGTCTTCACCACCGAGGTCGATACCGGCAAGCGGGCGCAGAAATTCGTCCCGGTGGGGGATGTCGGCCTGCCCCGGCGCGCCCCGTAGATGGGCATAGCCGGCGCTGCGGATGGGGCCCGCTGGGCGGAACGGCCGAGGACCGGACGTTCCCGTCACGGGATATCCGCTCCCGGGTGACAGGCCCGGACGGCCCCGATCATGGCGCCCGGCAAACCCTCGCTTCCCGGCGGCGTTGCCCTAGATCCGGGCCGCTGCGCGATCGACGCAACCGAGCCTTCCGGATAGCGACCGGGGCGCTCCGTCCCGGCCGCGCGGCCGCCGGGACGCTTTGTGAAGACCCTCGGCCTGCCGCATGATGGGCAGACCGAAACCCGCTCAGGGAGAAGGAACGCCATGATCCTGATCAGCGTGATGTACCCGGCCGGCCCGAGCTTCGACATGGGCTATTATCTCGGCCATCACATGCCGTTGGTGCGGGAGCGCTGGTCGGCGCTCGGCCTGCACGACGCCAAGGTGGTGAAGGGCACCGGGACACCGGACGGCGGCACAGCGCCGTTCCAGGTCATGGCGCTGCTGACCTTCGCGTCCGCGGAGGCCTTTCAGAAGGCTGTGGCCGCCCACGGCAACGAGATCTTCGCCGACATCCCGAACTTCACCCAGGCCCAGGCGCAGGTTCAGATCAACGACTTCGCGGAGAGCCCGTGATCGATATCGTCAAGGCGGTGCAGGAGGCCGACCCGAGCCTCGGTACCTACGTCATCGTGCTGCGGGGCGACTCGCGGGCTCTGGAGGGGCCGGAGCACCTGACCCCGGAGGCGCAGGCCTGGCTGTCGGACCATGCCCCCGGCGGTCGCCTCGCGCGGGTGAGGATCCGCCTCGCGCCCCATCCGGGCGCGGAGCCGGCCGAGCGGGCGGTGAGCGTCATGGCCTTCGCGCAGGCGCGGGAGCTTGCCGCCTTCGCGACGACCTGGACCGGCGATCCCTTGCCGGACGAGGCGTGACGAACACGCGCCGCCGGCGTGTTCGCGGCGTTTGCGCCCGCCGGCCCTCCACGCGATTCCGCGGTGAAGGGCCGGCGGGCCGAGCAGAAGCACCCGGTCTGGTATCCGGGTGCTGGATTGTCGCCATCGGTCCGCCGACGAACGCCGCGGCTGCCAACCGATAGACAGGCCAGCGCAGCGGCCCGCCAGGTGCTCCCGCTCAATCGTGAAGCCTCGGTTAAGCCCGATGTTTCACGTGAAACATTTCTAAACCGAATTCCGCATCCCGTTCTTACGGGTCGACACCCGTTCATCGGTGCACGGGAACCGGTCCGTTCATGCCCGGCCAGTCGGAGTAGCCGTTGGCGCCGCCGCCGTACCAGTAAGCCTTCGGTGCCTCGGCCAGGGGCGCGCCGGTGGCGAACCGCTCCACGAGATCGGGATTGGCGAGATAGGGGCGGCCGAAGCTGAAGAGATCGGCCCGGCCCTCGGCCAGTTCCGTCTCGGCCAGCTCGAGGGTCAGCCCGTTATTGCCGATATAGGCGCCCTTGAAGCGATGGCGCAGCGCGGCGAGATCGACGCCCTCCGGCGCGTCGCGGGTCTGCTGCGTCACCCCCTCGATCGCATGGACATAGAGAAGCCCGAACCCGTTGAGCGCGTCCACATAGGCGCCGTAGGTGGCGTTCGGGTCCGAATCCAGCGGCGTCTCGCCGGGCTGAGTCGTGGCGGGCGAGATCCGGATGCCGACCCGGCCGCCGCCCCAGACCTCCGTGACCGCCTGGACCACCTCCAGCGGGAAGCGCAGGCGGTTCTCGATGGAGCCGCCATAGCGATCGGTCCGCCGGTTGGTGGAATCGCGGACGAACTGCTCCAGCAGGTAGTTGTTGGCCGAGTGGATCTCGACCCCATCGAACCCGGCACGCTTGGCATTCTCCGCCGCGCGCCGGTAATCGGCCACGATGCCGGGGATCTCATCCGTCTCAAGGGCGCGGGGCGTCACATGGGGCTTCATGCCCTCGCGGGTGAAGGCGGTGCCCTCCGGCTTGATCGCCGAGGCCGAGACCGGCAGCGCCCCGCCCGGCTGGAGGTCGGGATGCGAGATCCGGCCCGTGTGCCAGAGCTGAAGGACGATCAGCCCGTCATTGGCGTGGACGGTCCGGACGATCCGCGACCAGCTCTCCACCTGCGCGTCGGACCAGATCCCCGGCGTGTAGGCGTAGCCCACCGCCTGGGGCGAGATGTTGGTCGCCTCCGCGATGATCAGGCCGGCGCTCGCCCGCTGGCCGTAATAGTCCGCCGCGAAATCCGGCGGCACACCGTCATTGTTCGAACGGCTGCGGGTGAGCGGCGCCATCACGACGCGATTCTTGAGGTTCAGGCCGCCGATCGTGACGGGCTGAAGGATCGGGCTCATCGGCATGGGGACTCACGGGGCTGGAAGAAAGGGCGACCAGGGTCGCGGCGCCACATCATATAGGGCAGCCTGCGGCTCGCGGCGCCGAGGCCGCCCGGCAAGCCGACAACCGCGCAGGCCGACAACCGCGCAGGCCCGGGCGTGGGTTCCGCCCCGGATGCGTCCAGAGCGTAGCAGCCATGCCCGACCGATCCCGGCCGGTGTCAGGCGGAACTTCGCCCTGTCGCGCAGGGTTTAAATCCCAGGGACCGCGGCGCTCGGCCCTCAAAATCAGCCAATCTTCGGAGATCCTCTGCCATGAAGGCACTGTGCTGGCACGGCCGAAACGACATCCGCTGCGACACGGTCCCGGATCCGAAGATCGAGGATTCGCGCGATGTGATCATCAAGGTGACGAGCTGCGCGATCTGCGGCTCGGACCTCCACCTGATGGACGGGCTGATGCCCACCATGGAGAGCGGCGACGTGCTCGGCCACGAGTTCATGGGCGAGGTCGTCGAGGTCGGGCAGGGCTTCACCAAGTTCAAGAAGGGCGATCGGATCATCGTGCCCTTCAACATCAACTGTGGCGAATGCCGGCAATGCAAGCTCGGCAACTACTCGGTCTGCGAGCGCTCGAACCGGAACGCCGAGATGGCGGCGGCGCAGTTCGGCTACACGACGGCGGGGCTGTTCGGTTACTCGCACCTCACCGGCGGCTACGCGGGCGGCCAGGCCGAGTACGTGCGCGTGCCCATGGCCGACGTCGCGCCCATGAAGGTGCCGGACGGGATGGACGACGAGTCGGTCCTGTTCCTCACCGACATCCTGCCCACGGGCTGGCAGGGCGCCGAGCATTGCGAGATCCAGGGCGGCGAGACCATCGCGATCTGGGGTGCGGGGCCGGTCGGCATCTTCGCCATCCAGTCGGCCAAGATCATGGGGGCGGAGCGCATCATCGCCATCGAGACGGTGCCCGAGCGCATCGCGCTCGCCAGGAAGGCGGGCGCCACCGACGTCATCGACTTCATGAACGAGGACGTGTTCGAGCGCATCAAGGAGATCACCAAGGGCCTCGGCGCCGACGGCGTCATCGACTGCGTCGGCATGGAGGCGAGCGCCGGCCATGGCGGCATCACCGGCGTGCTCTCCACGGTGCAGGAGAAGCTCACCGCCACGGAGCGGCCCTACGCGCTCGCCGAGGCCATCAAGGCGGTGCGCCCGTGCGGGATCGTCTCGGTGCCCGGCGTCTACGGCGGCCCGGTCCCGGTCAACATGGGCTCGATCGTGCAGAAGGGTCTGACCCTGAAGAGCGGCCAGACCCACGTGAAGCGCTACCTGGAGCCGCTGACCAAGCTGATCCAGGAGGGCAAGATCGACACGACCTCCCTGATCACCCACCGCTCGCAGAACCTTGCGGAGGGGCCGGACCTCTACAAGGCCTTCCGCGACAAGAAGGATGGCTGCGTGAAGGTGGTGTTCCACCTCTGAGCCGACAGAAACGGCTTCGCTCCAGCGAGGAACCGTTGCGCAGTCCGGGCGGCGATGAACCGCCCGGATGTCCCTGTCGCCGTCTAACCCAGATCGGATTTCCGTGATCCCCCGACTGGAACGCCTCCGGTGCGCGTGCCGCCTGCTGCGGAAAGCTGGACCGAATCGGTCGACAAACAGAAGCGGCGGTTCCTCCAGCGGCGCGATTCTAGCTCACGGAAGCGACAAGCGTCTGGTGCATGGCTGCCTTTCGTTCTCTCATAGCGTGTATCGACTAGGAATGCATGCAGGCTGTAATTGAAAGAACAATCTCAAATTTAATTTAGAATCATTGAAATTTAAAAAATATCTAGTTTTCTTGAATATCTTCGGACGGCATAAGCAGATCACAAATTGATCCAAATCAATTTGGCACCATTTCTAGTCTTATAATACCACCCTCCTCAGAATGTGATCTAAAACTCAGATCCCGATCTTGTACGGTAATCCTCGCCGCGAGGATCTGACGCGATCCTCGACTGAGCCAGCGCCGCCGAGGGGAGGACGAATTAGAATGGCCATGGTGTTTGATCGGAGCATGACAGCCAAGCTCCAGGCTTTGGACCGCTCCCAAGCCGTCATCGAGTTCAACCTCGACGGCACGATCCTCACGGCCAACCAGAATTTCTGCGACGCGATCGGCTATCGGCTCGACGAGATCCGCGGCAAGTCGCACGCCCAACTCGTCGATCCGGCCTATCGCGACAGCGACGCCTACCGGGCGTTCTGGGCGGCCCTGCGGACCGGCACGTTCCAGGCAGGCGAGTTCAAGCGCATCGGCAAGGACGGAAGCGAGATCTGGCTTCAGGCCACCTACAACCCGATCCTCGGCCGCGACGGCAAGCCGTTCCGGGTCGTCAAGTTCGCCAGCGACGTCACCGCGCAGGTGCAGCGCACGATCGCCTATGAAGGCCAGATCAAGGCCATCAACCGCTCGCAGGCCGTGATCGAGTTCGGACTCGACGGGACGATCCTCACCGCCAACGAGAACTTCCTCACCGTGATGGGCTACCGGCTGGAGGAGATCGTGGGCCGGCACCACAGCCTGTTCATCGAGGCCGCAGCGCGCGACGGGGCCGAGTACCGAACCTTCTGGAGCCGCCTGGCCGGCGGCCAGTACGAGTTGGCCGAATTCCGGCGCGTCGCCAAGGACGGCCATATCGTCCACATCCAAGGATCCTACAACCCGGTCTTCGACCGCGACGGCCGCCTCCTGAAGATCGTCAAGTTCGCCACCGACGTCACCGCCCTGGCGCGCGACCGCGAGCGCCGCGCAGAGCTGCAGGGCGCGATCGTCCGCGACCTGAACGCCATCGCGGACGCCTCGTCGAACGTCTCGCAGCAGGCCGGACAGGCAGCCGATTCCTCGACGCGGGTCTCCAGCGAGATCCAGGCGGTCGCCTCCGGGGCCGAGGAGCTCGCCGCCTCGGTCGCGGAGATCAGCGGGCAGGTGCTGCAGGCGTCGGAGATCTCCGGGCAGGCGGTCGATCAGGCGAAGACGACACAGACGATCATCGGCGGCCTCAGCGAGGCGGCCACGCAGATCGGCGAGGTCGTGGCGCTGATCCAGAGCATCGCGGCGCAGACGAACCTGCTCGCGCTCAACGCCACCATCGAGGCGGCCCGGGCCGGTGAGGCGGGCCGCGGCTTCGCGGTGGTCGCCGCCGAGGTGAAGGAACTGGCCAACCAGACCGCCCGGGCGACCGAGCAGATCGGCGCGCACATCTCCGGAACCCAGGAGGCCACCCGGGAGGCCGTGGGGGCAATCGGCGCGATCCAGGCCACGATCGTACGGCTCAACGAGGTCGCCAGTACGATCTCCACGGCCGTGGAGCAGCAATCCGCCGTCACGCGCGAGATGTCGGCGAACATGCAGACGGCCGCGCAGGGGGTCGGCGCGATCACCAGCGGCCTCGGCCTCATCGCCCAATCGGCCGCGGAGACGGACCAAGCCACGCAGAAGCTGCGCGCCGCCGCCCAGAGCCTCACGTAACCGCAAGCCGCGCAACCGCCGGTGTTGACGGCCTTACCGCCCGCGCCGAGAAGGCGCGGGGTCCCGGCTGTGAAACCGGGACGGGCGAGGCCGCGCGATGTGCAACCTCTACAGCCTGCGCACCGGCCCGGCGGCTCTGCGCCGTGCCTTCGGGATCGCGGACGACCGCACCGGCAACCTGCCGCCCCTGCCGGCGATCTTCCCCGACCAGATGGCCCCGGTCGTGCGCAACGGCGTGGACGGTCGGGAGCTCGCGATGCTGCGCTGGGGCCTGCCCGGCCCGAAGGCCTTCGGCGAGCAGCCCATCACCAACGTGCGCAACGTCGCGAGCCCGCACTGGCGCCCCTGGCTCGGGGTCGCCCATCGCTGCCTCGTGCCCGCCACCGCGTTCAGCGAATACGCCGACACGAAGCCGCGCAAGACCCCGGTCTGGTTCGCCCTGGGGGAGGACCGGCCGCTCTTCGCCTTCGCGGGGATCTGGCGGCCCTGGACCGGCGTGCGCGGAACGAAGCGCGAGAACCCGGACCGCATCGAGGCCGAGCACAGACTGTTCGCCTTCCTGACCACGGAGGCCAACGGCGTCGTCGGCCCGGTTCACCCGAAGGCGATGCCGGTCCTGCTCACGAAGCCGGAGGAATGGGCGACCTGGCTGGAAGCCCCGACCGCGGAGGCGCTTCGTCTCCAGCGTCCGCTGCCGGATTCGGCGATGCGGGAGGTCGCCCGCGGCCCGCGCTCGGACGGCCACGAACCGGACGCGGACGGGACCTGAAATCCGGCTGCGCTTACTGAACCGGGCCGCCGTCGCGCGCCTGGAGCAGGCGGATCGCCTCGGCCAGGACCGCATGGAGATCGGCCGCGCCCTGCGGGCTGAGCGGCAGGCCGACCCGCTGGCCGTGGATCGTGTCGAGCACGACCATGGCGAGATCCTCGCCGATCAGCAGGCTGGGCTTCGGCAGGCAGAGCGGCAGCACGAAATCGCCCTCCGCCTCGCCGAGGACGTCCACGGCGTCCGCGGGTCGGAAAGGGGGTTTTGCATCGGTCATCAGGGCTCTCCCCCGTCATCCCGGTCCGGCAGGCGCAGCGACCGGACCGTCAGCGTGTCGATCTCCAGCGACCCGACCTCCAGCGACCCCACGCGGGCGCGGCCCACCGACAGGCGGCCGATCGCGAAGGCCCCGATCGCCACCGCCCCGAAGGCCGCGACCCCGAGCGCGAGCGCACCCAGCGCCGAAGCGCCCATCGCCCCGGCCCCGACGGCGCCCGTCCCGCGCACCACCGCGTCTCCGGCGAGAGGCGCGGCCGCCTGCCCGCGCCTCTCCTCACGCGTCCCCTCGGGCATCCTGGATGCGCGCATGCGGGCTCCTCTCGCGCTCGGTCGAAGGGTCCGTATAGCCGACGTTAACCGGGTTTTCACGCGGTCCGGCCGACGCTGGCAGCTCTTCGACCGCGCATCCGCTTGGCCCGAGAGGACGCCGCCCGTGTCGCACCTGTTCCAGCCCCTCGCGATCTTCGCCTGCGGCTGCCTGCTGATCCATGCGGGCCGCGCCTATGCCCGCGCCACCACGATGCTGCTCTCGGCCACCGCCCTGATGCTGAGCGTGACGCTGGGCACCGTGCTCTGCCAGCGGATCGGTCAGTAGAGTCGGGTCCGGTAACCCTCGGCGATCGCGGCATCGGCCTCCGCGACGGTCGCGCTCGCGGTCTGCTCGGCCAGGATACGGCCCAGGCTCGGGAAGGTGCTGCGATCGACGTGCCGCGCCGGATCCCACAGCTGCGCGCGGATCATCGCCTTGCCGCAGTGGAAGAAGGCCTCCCGCACCCGCACCACGAGCGCGGCCGCCGGGACCTTGCCCTCGGCCGCCAGGGGTTCGAGCAGGGCCGGATCCCGCGTCATCGCGGCCGTGCCGTTCACCCGCAGGGTCTCGTTGATCCCCGGCACGAGGAAGATCAGCCCGAGCCCGGGGTTTTCGAGCAGGTTGACGAACGTGTCGATCCGGTTGTTGCCGCGCCGGTCGGGGATCACGAGGGTGCGCTCGTCCGGGACGGCCACGAAGCCGGGGGCGTCGCCGCGGGGGCTGGCATCGACGTTGCCGGCCGCATCCGTGCTCGCCACCACCAGGAAGGGCGAGAGGGCGATGAACCGCCGGGCATAGGCGTCGAGATGGTCCAGCACCTTGAGGGCGGCCAGGGGTTTGACCGGGCCGAACTGCGCGCGCAGGTCCGCTTCATCACAGGCCGCGGCGGAAGCGGGCGTTTCGGCGTCCATCGATACCTCGTCGCGCAGGCCCCCGAATTCGCGCGGCGGCCGCGACCGCGTCAAGGCCAGACCCGGATCGCCACCGGGCGGCGCAGCAGGTCCCGGTCGGAGGTGACGGTGCAGCCCTCGGTCCGCAGGCTGGCATAGGTCAGGAGTGCGCGGTCGCCGACATCGTCGAAGTTGCGCCCCTGCGCGTCCGGATCGAGCAGCGACGGGTAGGCGATCAGCGGTCCCGTCGCCCTGCAGGGATCGTCGTAGAGGGTCGCGCCTTCGAGGAGCAGGCGGGGCTGGTCCCAGGTAATCAGGTCGCGGGAGCTGGTCCAATAGAAGCCCGAGCGCGAAAACCCGTCGCCGGCCTTGGCCATGAACACCGCGATCCAGGCGCCCGAGCCCCGGTGCCGGACCACGGCGCCGACCGGCCCCGGGAACGGCCCGACCGGCCGGCAGGTGGCGGGTTGCGGGGCGGGCCGCCGGTAGGGGTCGGGGAAGGCGGCGGTGAAGCCCGCGCCGGTCCAGGCCCGCCAGCTTGTCGGGTCGGCGGGATCGCCGCTGCGGAACAGGCACACGCCGGCCTCCTGGTCGCGTCCCGGGCGGGTCCAGCCGGTGGTCGAGGCGAGAAAATAGCGCCAGCGCCCGTCGGCCACGATGTTCGACGGGTTGAAGAAGCCCCGGTGGCGACCCTGGTCGATCTCCTGGCGGAACGGGGCGCCGGCCACCACGACGGGCGGGCTTCTTCGCGTGAAGCTGCGGCCGCCGTCCGCGGAGGCGGCGGCCGTGATCGTGTTGTACCAGCAGGCCATGTAGGTCCCCGCCGGGCAGCGGCCGGGATGCGCGTTGGCCTGATACTCGTGGTGCAGGAGCGCCGCGACGCGGGTGCCGTCCTCGGTCCAGGTGGCGGTGATCCAGGAGCGGTCGTCGTAGGTGGCCGGGTCCGACTTCTCGCCGGAATCCAGCACGACCGTGCAGTCGAGCTTCAGATGGCCGAGATCCGGCCCCCGGAGCGCCCGGTTGCGGTAATGCATCCCGTAGAGCGCCACCGCGCCCGACGCGTCGCGGAAGGCGCGGGCCGGGGCGTCCGGCACGTCGGCCCCGTCGCAGGCGTCGCGGCCCGCCTTGAAGACGATCGACGGCGGGCCGACCAGGGTCAGGGCCGAGAGCGGGGGATCGGACGCGGCGGTAGCTGGAACAGGAATCAGGGTTAGGACCAGAAGCACCACCGCGGCAGTGAAGCGCGACGCCCTCCCTCCCCCCTCTGCGGGGGAGGGTGGCCCGATGGGCGCCCTCTGCGTCAGCAGGGGTCGGGAGAGGGGAGCGCGGCGTCCGGAGAGCACGCGACCTGCATGAAGGCCACGGCCTTTTCCTGCACCGTCGCTCCCTCCTTGCGGGACTTCGTCCCGACCCGACCCGCTTCGGGGGCCACCCTCCCCCGCAGAGGGGGGCGGGAGATCCCGCGGCGCTGTTCCTTCAGATTCAATGGATGTCGCGGCCCTGCGTCCGTCGCTCCGCCCGGCAATCCTGATTGTCCAGTTCACCACCGCCATCCGGCTATGTCCTGGCCGCGCCTGGACAAACAGGGCCAAATTCGCTTGAGAACCATTACGGAGTGCTTGCCGCTCCGCTCCCTGTCCGGAAGTCCCACATGCTTCTCCTGATCCTCGGGCTCGTGCTGTTCCTCGGCACGCACGCCTTCTCGATGGCCCGCGCCCGGCGCGCCGCAATCGTCGGCCGGATCGGCGAGGGCCGCTACAAGCTCGGCTACACCGCCCTCTCCCTGCTGGGCCTCGTGCTGATCGCGGTCGGCTTCCACGATTACCGGCTGAATGGCTACATCCCGGTCTGGGATCCGCCGGTCTGGACGCGCCACCTCGCGCTGACCCTGGTGTGGCTGGCCTTCATCTGCCTCGCCGCGGCCTACCTGCCGGGCCATATCCGCGCCAAGGCCAAGCACCCGATGCTGCTCGCCGTGAAGATCTGGGCGACGGCGCATCTCCTCGCCAACGGCGATCTCGGCTCGATCCTGCTGTTCGGCGGCTTCCTGGCCTGGGCGGTCACCGCCCGGATCAGCGCCAAGCGCCGGGCCCTGGCCCCCGGCGCGGTGGCGGCCCAGCATGCCGGCCCGGCCGTCGCGCCCCATGGATGGCGCAACGACATCCTGGCGGTGGTGATCGGCACGGCGGCGTGGTTCGTGTTCGCCCGCTACCTGCACTACCCGGTGATCGGCGTTCCCGTCTGGCCGGGAACCGCCTGACTGTCGCCAACCCGGCGCCCGTGTGTTAGGCGCGGAGCCCGATCGAGGTACGAGGTGGGTCGCCGGCTTAGGCGGCCCGGGATTGAATGGCCGAGAACAACGAGTTCCTCCGCGAAGTCGACGAGGATTACCGCCGCGACCGGATCCTCCAGATCTGGAAGCGCTACAGCGGCGTGATCATCGCGCTCGCCGTGCTCCTCGTGGCGGGGGTCGCGGGCTGGCGCTACTGGCAGGCCCAGCAGCGCGCCGCCGCCGAAGCGGCTTCCGTCCAGTTCGACGACGCCAACCGCCTCGCCAAGGACGGCAAGGGCGCGGAGGCCGACAAGGCGTTCGACGCCCTGGAGGCGCAGGCTCCCGCCGGCTACCGGCTGCTCGCCCGCTTCCGCGCGGCGGCCGAGACCGGCAAGCGCGATGCGGCGGCCGGCGCGGCCGAGTTCGACAAGCTCGCCGACGATACCGGCCTCGGCGATGGCCTGCGCGACCTCGCGCGCCTGCGCGCGGCGCTCCTGCGCCTCGACGGGCCGAACCCGGATCCGGCGCTTGCCAACCTCCAGGGTCTGGCCGCCGGCACGCCGTTCCGCCACACCGCCCGCGAGATGCTGGGTCTGGCCGCCCTGAAGAAGGGCGATTACGAGGAGGCCGGCCGCTGGTTCGACCAGATCGTGGCCGATCCCGAGACTCCGCGCGCCCTGCGCGACCGGATCGAGGTCTACGCGGCGATCGTGGCGGGCGGCCCCGTCACGGTGACCGAGGCCAAGCCCGAGCCCGCCGCACCGCCCCCGCCGATCACGCGTTGACCCACGCACGAACCGTTTAGAGAACGACCATGGACATGCCGACCGTCGCGATCGTCGGACGGCCGAACGTCGGCAAGTCGACCCTGTTCAACCGCCTCGTGGGCAAGAAGCTCGCGCTGGTCGATGACCGCCCGGGCGTGACCCGCGACCGGCGCGAGGGCGACGTCACCTTCGGCGGCCTCCGGTTCCGGGTGATCGACACCGCCGGGCTGGAGGAGGCGGACGAGAAGACCCTCACCGGCCGGATGCGGATGCAGACCGAGGCGGCGATCCTGGCCGCCGACGTGGTGCTGTTCGTGATCGATGCCCGCGCCGGCGTGCTGCCGGCCGACCAGCCCTTCGCCGAGCTGGTGCGCCGGGCCGGCTGCCCGGTGATCCTGATCGCCAACAAGGCCGAGGGCGGCACCGGCCTCGCAGGGGCCTACGAGGCCTTCACCCTCGGACTCGGCGACCCGATCCCGTTCTCGGCCGAGCACGGCGAGGGACTGGGCGAGTTGCACGAGGCCCTGGTCGCCGCCCTCCCCCGGCCCGACGAGGATGACGACGCCGACGAGGCCGACGCCCCCGGCGGCCGCGCCCTGAAGGTCGCGATCGTCGGCCGGCCGAATGCCGGCAAGTCGACCCTGATCAACCGCATGCTCGGCGAGGAGCGGTTGCTCGTCGGCCCCGAGGCCGGCATCACCCGCGACTCGATCTCTTTGGACTGGGAGTGGCGCGGCCGGCGGATCAAGCTGCACGACACCGCCGGCATGCGCCGCCGCGCCCGGATCGACGACAAGCTGGAAAAACTCGCGGTCTCGGACGGGTTGCGCGCCGTGCGCTTCGCCGAGGTGGTGGTGGTGCTCCTCGACGCCACGATCCCGTTCGAGAAGCAGGATCTCACCATTGTCGACCTCGTGGAGAGCGAGGGCCGCGCTTTGGTGATCGGCCTCAACAAGTGGGACCTCGTGGCCGATCAGCCGGGCCTTCTGAAGCAGTTGCGCGAGGATTGCACCCGGCTGCTGCCGCAGGTGCGCGGCGTCGCGGTGGTGCCGCTCTCGGGGCTGGCCGGCGACGGCATCGACAAGCTGATGCAGGCGGTGGTCCAGGCCTCGGAGGTCTGGGACCGGCGCATCTCCACGTCGCGCATCAACGACTGGCTGAACGAGGCGACCTCCCGCAACCCGCCCCCGGCGGTGTCGGGCCGGCGGATCAAGATCCGCTACGCCACGCAGGTGAAGAGCCGGCCGCCGCATTTCGCGCTGTTCGGCAACCAGCTCAACGCCCTGCCGAAATCCTACACCCGCTACCTCGTGAACGGCCTGCGCGAGGCGTTCGACCTGCCGGGCACGCCGATCCGGCTGAGTTTGCGGACCTCGCAGAACCCGTTCGACAAGGGCTGAGCCCGGAACGGCGCCGGCCCGGACGGCGGCGCGAGACAGCGATTGATCCATCCGCGAAGCGCGGGCCGTCGCATCTGCGGCTCGGCGCCCGGGATCGCGCACGGTCCGATGAGACTGCGGCCTTTGCCACGCGTGGCACGATGCGAATCCGAGTCCCGAATCTCTCTGCATTGACTATTTGCAAGCCTCAACTTCTCTCACCGAGGATCTTCAAGGCTTAGGCGGTCAAATTGATCGTCATCGCTAGATCAAATACGGAATAATCTGCAGATCGTTTTTCGATTTATAATGAATTTATACTGAAAGTTTTGGAGTCATTAACTTCGCGTGATAGCAAAGCGCCGGACCGATTCGCCGCGTCGGCGCAGATCCACGCGCGATAGTCTTTATTTTTGAGACGAATGCCTGCCATGACTTGCACGACCGAGCGTTCCGCCATGACTTCATGCGCGCGGATCATGGTGGGAAGCGCTGTCATTGCAGCCCTCGTGATCCCGGCGCATGTTCAGGCGCAAGCCGCGAAGACGCGCAGCGCCGCGCCTGCACCGGACGGCGCGGCCGTCACGCTGGATGAGCTTTCCGTGGCGGCGCAGAGCCCGACCTATGGGACCGACGCGTTCGTGGCGACGCGCTCCACCGCGGGTATGAAGGGGAACGACTCGATCCTCGAGACGCCCGCGACCGTGAGCGTCATCACCCGCGAGGAACTGACCGTGCGCGGCGTCCAGGATATCGAGACGGCCGTGGCCTACACGCCCAACGTTCAGGCGATCGACTATCCCGGCGGTCAGGGCAGCCCGTCCTTCACCCTGCGGGGCTTCAATTCCTACAGCTTCGACAACGTCTACCAGGACGGCCTGCGCTACGGCTTCAACGCGTACGACCAGAACATCGAGCCCTACGCCTACGAGCGCATCGACGTCATCAAAGGTCCAGTCTCGGTGCTTTACGGCGCCGGACAGCCGGGGGGCATCATCAATCTCGTCTCGAAGCGGCCAAGCTTCACGCCCGTCAACGAGATCTACATCCAGGGTGGCAATTACAGTCGGATCCAGGGCGGTTTCGACCTGTCCGGCCCGGTCGAAGGAGCCCCCCAGTTCGCCTATCGCCTGACCGGCCTCGCGCGCAACGCCGACAGCCAGGTTAAATACACGCCGAACGACCGCACCTTCTTCGCGCCGGCGGTGACCTGGCGGCCGGATGCCGACACATCCCTGACCCTGCTGGCCAAGTTCGCCGAGTATCGCCGCGGCGGCTCGGAGCAGAGCCTGCCGATCGTCGGCTCGCTCATCCCGAGTTCACGCGGCTTCTACCCGCGGGACATCTTCGTCGGCCAGCCGAACTTCAACACGGAGATCGTCCGGAACGCCGAGGCCGGATACATCTTCGATCAGACGCTGGCGCCCGGCTGGCTGTTCCACTCGGCGTTCCGCGCCTACGCGACCGAGACGAAGTTCCACGTCGTCGGCGCGTCACCGGCCGACACGCCGGACGATGCTCTGTCGGTCTCGGTCGCCCCGTATCTCCGCGATCAAGCGAGCCACGCCGTGCTCGCCGACAACCACATCAACGGCCAAGTGGATACAGCCGGCATCCGGCACGATCTGATCCTCGGCTTCGATATCCAGGATTATCATGCCCATGGCACGCGGACATTCCCGGACGGCTATCCCCTCGGGCACGCCTACCGCCGGATCGATCTCTATAACCCCGTCTACGATCTGACGATCGCCTTCCCACGGAGCCCGAATGTGGCCCAGCGGGAAGCATTGCAGCAGATTGGCCTGTATGGTCAGGATCAGATGACCTGGAACGGCTTCATCCTGACCGGGAGCGTCCGCAACGACTGGGTCGACCAGAGCGTCCGCTCGGCGTTCAATCTCCCCGCCGTGGCCGTCAATCGCGCGACGGACGACAAGCTGAAACTCTCTGCCCTGAGCTACCGGGCCGCCCTCGGCTACGAACTCGGTGCGGGTGTGGTGCCTTATGCGGCCTATTCCACGTCCTTCAATCCGCAGATCGGCGGGCAGCGCGCCAATGGCAGCGTGCTGGATCCGCGGGAAGCGCACCAGATCGAGGGCGGCGTGAAGTGGCAGCCGGTCGGCAGCAACGCGCTGTTCACCGCCTCCTATTTCGAGATCAACCAGACCAACATCGCCGTCGCGGATCCGCAGAATCCCGGCTTCCTGATCCAGACCGGCGCGGCGGCCTCGAAGGGTTTCGAACTCGAAGGCAAGGCGAACCTGTTCGAGGGCTTCAACCTCGTCTTCGGCTATGCCCATCTCGACGCGCGGGTCACCAAGAACCCGTCCGATCCGTCCCTGGTCGGCAAGCGGCTGGCCAATGCGCCAAACGACACCGTCTCGTTATTTGCCGGCTACGCGTTCCCGCTCGCCTCGCCTCTGGGCGGATTCCAGGCCGGGGCGGGCGTGCGCTATGTTGGCGCCCGTACGGATGCGACCAACACTGACTTCATCCCGTCCTACGCGCTGGTCGATGCCTCGCTCAGCTACGATCTCGCCCGGCTCAATGCGGATTGGAAGGGTGCGACCCTGTCGGTGAACGCCACCAACCTGTTCGATCAGCGATACCACACGGCGGGCTTCTACACCGGCTACGTGTTCGAGGGGTTCCGCCGAAGCGTCTTCGGAACGCTGACCTATCGCTGGTGAGTTGACGGTCTCGCCGTCAGCGGACCGCCTCGACGATCCAGTCCACGGCCGCCGCTAGCGCCGCCCGCTCGTCCTGCCCTGCGGCGAGCGCTCCCTCGTAGGCCGTGATCTGCCCGTCCGCGCTGGTCCCCTCCGCAACGATGGCCCTGGCACGGGCGACATCGGCAGCGCACCCAAGGGCATCCGCATCCTCCTCCACCAGGGCGAGAACGGCCTCCAGCGCCTCGGGGAACGGCACCGCCTCGCCCCGCGCCTCGTCGATCAGCGTGGCCCGCACGCCGCTATGCTGGGCGCGCCACAGATTCTCCGAGGCCAGCGCCCGCGAGACGCCGTCGAGCCCGGCATGAAGGTCCGGCCGGCGCACGCAGAGCCGCACGAGGCAGCGGAACAGGGCGGCGATGCAGAGCGAATCGTCGAGCCGCGTGCAGGCATCGGCGATGCGCAGTTCCAGGGTCGGGAACTTGATCGAGGGGCGCAGCGACCACCACAGGAAGCTCGCATCGGCGATGGCGCCCGAGCGGGTCATGATGTCCACGAACCGCGCATGGGCGGCCGAGTCCGAAAAAATCTCCGGCAGGCCGGTGCGGGGCAATTCGCCGAACACGCTGAGCCGGTAGGCCATCAGCCCGGTCGCCTCCCCCTGCCAGAACGGCGAGGAGGCCGAGAGGGCGAGCAGCAGCGGCTGGAACGGCAGGAGCCGGTTCATCAGGTCGATGCGGGCCTCCGGATCCGGCACCTCGACATGGACATGCATCCCGCAGATCAGCGCCCGCCGGGCCGCGATGCCGACATCCGACAGGATGCCCTGGTAGCGTTCCCCGTCGGTGGCGGTCTGGCGCGACCAGCGGGCCAGGGGATGGGTGCCGCAGGCGAGCAGCCTCAGACCGTTCTCCGCCGCGATCCCGGCGAGCTGCGCCCGCTGGCCCCCGAGGTTTTCCCGGGCCGCGGCGGCCTCGGTGAGCGGCGGCGTGCAGACCTCGACCTGCGCGGCCACCAACTCGCGCCCGGTCTCGGGCAGCTCCGCCTTCACCCGCGCATGGAAGGCCGCGAGGTCGCCGCGTGGCGTCCCGCGGGTCTCGGCATCGGCGAGGAAGTATTCCTCCTCGATGCCGAAGCGGTAGCTGTGGGCGCTCATCGTGATCTCCGCAAACGCGACGCGTGCGGCAACGCGCCGGCCCAGGCGAAGGTGCCCTCAGCCCGCCCGCAGCGCCCCGCCCACCAGCCAGGCCGGATCGAACCAGCGATCCGCCTCGCCGTCATAGGGCAGGCGCGTGATGTCCCAGTTCTGGATGTACTTGGCGTAGACGTTCCACACCGCGATCCCGCCGCCCACGAAGATCCGCCGGCCCGGATAGCGCTTGAGCACCTGCTCCGGGTCCTCGTGGCTGCGGATCACGTCGATGGTGCGGTCCTTGAAGGCGAAGTCGGGGACCGAGGCCACGGTCTTCGGCCCGGCGATCAGCACGTGGCCCATGGTCAGCGCGAAGAAGCGCGTCACGTCCTCCACGAACAGCGGGTCGGTGTTGCCCTCCCAGGGCAGGTGCCCGTTCAGGCCGAGCTGGCCGCGCAGGCCGATCGCACAGATGCAGCGGACGTCGATCATCGTAAATCCCAAACCCCGCGGGCCCCGGACCCCTTTAGAGCTCCTCACAAAACTCCCGAGCACCGGATATTTCCCTCTGGCCGCGACAGCGCAGCGGGAGTTTTGTGAGAGGCTCTTACTCGGGTGCGCGGAACCGCAGCACCCGGTCGGTGGGGAAATCGTAGAGCGCGCCGGTCTCGGTCCAGTCCGGGCCTGCGAGGCGCACGAAATGGGGCGCGAGCTCCTCCGGCGTCCGCAGCGTCTCGGGATCCTCGCCCGGCATCGCCGAGCGGCGCATGCCCGTTCGCAGGGGACCCGGGTTGACGAGCATCGCCCGGATGGCCGTGTTCTCGTTCTCGGCCGCGTAGGTGCGCACCAGGGCCTCCAGCGCGGCCTTGGAGACCGAATACGGTCCCCAGTAGGGCCGGCACTTCGAGGCCGCCCCCGAGGAGACGAAGATCGCCCGTCCGGCATCCGACATGCGCAGCAGCGGATCCAGCGAGCGGATCAGGCGCCAGTTGGCGGTGACGTTCACGTCCATCACCTGCGCCCAGATCTTCGGGGTGATGTGGCCGATCGGCATGAGCGCGCCGAGGATGCCGGCATTGGCAATCAGGATGTCGAGCCGCTTCCACCGCTCGTTGATCGCCGCGCCGAGGCGGTCGATCGCCTCGTAATCGGCGAGGTCGAAGGGCACGAGGGTCGCGCTGGAGCCCGCGGCGCGGATCGCGTCGTCCAGTTCCTCCAGGGCGCCGACCGTGCGGGCGACCGCGATGACATGCGCGCCGGCCCCGGCCAGCGCCAGCGCGGCGGCGCGCCCGATCCCGCGGGATGCGCCGGTAACGACCGCGACGCGGCCTTCCAAGGGTCTCTGAGATTCAGCCATGCGCAGGACCTAGCGCATTCTCACCCGAAGGGTCGAGGAATCGGTTTCAAAAGGTCCGGGACCTTTTGCGGGTGCAGGGTGGAACCCTGCAAGGACCCAGGGGCGCTGCCCCTGGACCCCGCCAAAGGGCTCGCCCTTTGGGAACCCGAAACCTCAGTCCGCCTCGGCCAGCATGGCGAAGCGCTTCGGGCCGGCGATGGAGAGATCGGTCAGGCCGGTCGGGTACTCGCCCGTGAAGCAATGGTCGGTGTATTGCGGGCAGGCCGCATTCCGCTCGTCCTCACCCATCGCCCGGTAGAGGCCCGGGATCGACAGGAACGCCAGCGAATCCGCCCCGATATACTTGCGCATGCCTTCCAGGTCGTGGGTCGCGGCGAGGAGCTTCTCCCGCTCCGGCGTGTCGATCCCGTAGAAATCCGGGTAGGTGATCGGCGGCGAGGCGATCCGGAAATGCACCTCCGCGGCGCCGGCCTCGCGCATCATGCGCACGATCTTCACCGAGGTCGTGCCGCGGACCAAGCTGTCATCGACGAGGACGATGCTCTTGCCCTCGATCGCCGCGCGGTTGGCCGAGTGCTTCATCCGCACGCCGAGTTCGCGCACCGACTGGGTCGGCTGGATGAAGGTCCGCCCGACATAGTGGTTGCGGATGATCCCCATCTCGAAGGGCAGGCCGGTCTCCTGCGCGAAGCCGAGCGCCGCCGGCACGCCGGAATCCGGCACCGGAACCACGACGTCGGCGGCGACCGGCGCCTCGCGGGCGAGTTCCCGGCCGATCGCCTTGCGCACGCCGTAGACGCTCTTGCCGTTCACCACGGAATCCGGCCGGGCGAAATAGATGTACTCGAAGATGCAGGGCCGCATCGGCGCGGCGTCGGCGAAGCGGATCGACTCGATCCCCTCCTCGGAGATCACCACGATCTCGCCGTTCTCGATGTCGCGCACGAACCGGGCGCCGATGATGTCGAGCGCGCAGGTCTCGGAGGCCAGCATGTAGCGGCCGTCGAGCTCGCCGAGCACCAGCGGGCGGATGCCCAGCGGGTCGCGGGCGCCGATCAGCTTCTTGTTGGTGAGCGCCACGATCGCGTAGGCGCCCTGGATCGCCTGCAGGGCGTCGATGAATCGCTCGATGATCCGCGGCTTCCGCGAGCGGGCCGCGAGGTGGAGGATCACCTCGGTGTCGGAGGTCGATTGCGTGATCGCGCCGTCGCGCACGAGGTCGCGGCGGATCGACAGGGCGTTGGTGAGGTTGCCGTTATGGGCGACCGCGAGCCCGCCGCTGGCGAGTTCCGCGAAGAGCGGCTGCACGTTGCGCAGGATCGTCCCGCCGGTGGTCGAGTAGCGCACGTGGCCGATCGCGGCGCGGCCCTTGAGGCGGGCGATGGTGTCGCCGTCCGAGAAGGAATCGCCCACGAGGCCGGGGCGCCGCTCGGAATGGAACACCGAGCCGTCGAAGGAGACGATGCCGGCCGCCTCCTGGCCGCGGTGCTGCAGGGCGTGCAGGCCGAGCGCCACGATGGCCGAGGCCTCCGGGTGCCCGAAGATGCCGAAGACGCCGCATTCCTCGCGGAGCGTGTCGCCGTCGAGATCGAAATCGGCGCTGGGATTGGTGGCGTGTGACATGCGGCGGTCGATCACTCACGAGTCCCGGCGGCGACGGGCCGGCGCGCCGGTCGTCGCGGATACGATCCGTTCGCTACCGGACCCGTTATCTAGGCGTTCCACGCGCGTCGGCCTACGGCGAATACCGCAGATCAGCGTCGCGTCGGGCTCGGCGCGGTCTCGGTGCGGCGCTGGGGCGCCGGGTCGGTCTCGGCGGGGGCGTCGGCCGCCTCGTTGGGCGGCGTGAGGGCCTTCGGCTTCTTGAACTGCTTCAGGAAGCCTTCCGGGTTCTCGGGCAGCTGCGCCACCAGGGCGTCGCCGGACTTTTCCAGCATCGGGCGCGTGCGCGCCTGCGCGGCCCAGTCCGGCACCTTGCCCTGGACCAGCCAGGACAGGAACACCCAGCCGATCACGCAGATCAGGAAGCCGCGGGCCGCCCCGAACAGGAAGCCGAGGGAGCGATCCACCGCGCCGATCCGCGAATCGAGCACCACGTCCGAGATCTTCACCGTGATGAGCGAGACGACGATCAGCGTGCCGAGGAAAATCGCCGCGATCGAGGCGACCAGCGCCACGGTGTCGCTGTTCACGTGCTGCTTCACGGTGGGCAGGAGCATCGGATAGAGCGTCCAGGCGACCGCGGCCGCCGCCACCCAGGCGACGATCGCCAGCACCTCGCGCGTGACGCCGCGCACGGCCGCGAGCAACGCGGAAACCGCGACGATGCCGAGCACGACGAGATCCAGGACGGTAAACGGCATCGTTATGCTTTTGGTACCCGAGGGGATGGCGCGTTGCCCGTGCGGCTCCCCCGGACCGCGGTGGATTTATACCAAGCCCGACCTCGGCCGTCACCCTGGCGCACGGTCCTCGGCCGAACCCTGTGCCGTCCATGCATCAGCGGGGGGCTTCGGCCTTGCCCCACCCGGTATGCAAGCCAGCCCACGGGTGGCTTGGCTCCACGAAGAACCCGCCCCGGTGTATGGGTCCGGCTTGTGCTTCCGGAAGCCCGGTGGCGAACGGACGGAGACGGTCTGCGTGGCCGAGGCCAGACCAGCGACGGAGATGGGCGCCCACGGCGCCCGGCTGACGATCGACCTCGGGGCGATCGCGGCGAACTGGCGGTCTCTCGCCGCCCGCGGCCCGGGATCCGCCTGCGCCGCCGTGGTGAAGGCCGACGCCTATGGCTGCGGCATCGGCCAGGTCGGCCCGGCCCTCTGGGCGGCCGGATGCCGGACGTTCTTCGTCGCCCATTTGTCCGAAGGAATCGCGGCCCGCGCCGCCCTGCCGGAGGCCGAGATCTACATCCTGAACGGCCTGCCCCCGGGCGCAGCCGAAGCCTTCGCGGCGCATGGGCTGCGCCCCGTTCTCGGCAGCGTCGAGGAGCTGTCGGAATGGGCGGCGCTCTCGGCCGGCCGCCTGCCGGCGGCGCTCCACGTCGATACCGGCATGAACCGGCTGGGCCTGCCGGTGCTGGAGGCGTTGGACCTCGCGGGCGACGCGCGCATCGCCGCGGCCGGGATCGACCTGCTCCTCAGCCACTTCGTCAGCGCCGAGAAGCCGGAGGATCCGGTCAATGCGCGGCAGATCGCCGATTTCGCCCGCGTCCGGGCGGCCTATCCCGGGATCCGGGCCTCGCTGGCGAACTCGTCGGGGGCCTTCCTCGACGGTGCCCGGCACGACCTCCTGCGGCCGGGCTACGCCCTGTTCGGCGGCAATCCGACGCCGGGGGCCGCCAACCCGATGCGCCCGGTGGTGCGGCTGGAGGCGCTGATCGCGCAGGTGCGCGACGTCGAGGCCGGAGCGACCGCGGGCTATAACGGCCGCTGGACCGCCCCCCGGCCGAGCCGGCTCGCCACGCTCTCCCTCGGCTACGCCGACGGATTCCCCCGGGCGATCAGCGGACGGGGCCAAGCGCTGGTCGGCGGCGTGCCCTGCCCGATTCTCGGCCTCGTCTCGATGGATCTCATCATCCTCGATGTGACCGACGCGCCAGCGGCCCGGCGGGGGGCTACGGCGGTCCTGATCGGCGACGACCTCGACATCGATAGGGTCGGGCGATCCGCCGGCACGATCGGCTACGAGATCCTGACCGGGCTGGGTTCTCGTTATGTTCGAACCTATGTAGACTGACCCGATTCTTCCCTGGAACGCCGGCCGGCCGGCGCTCGGACCCGCATGGCCAAGATCCATCAGACCTTCGTCTGTCAGTCCTGCGGGGCGGTCTACAACCGCTGGCGCGGGCGCTGCGAGGCCTGCAACGGCTGGAACACGATCGTCGAGGAGGCGCCCTCCGCCTCCGGCCAGTCCGGCCCGGCCGCCACCCGGCCGTCGCGCAACCGCGGCCGGGTGTTTCCCCTCGAAGGCCTGACCGGCGAGGCCAAGGAGGCGCCGCGCATCCCCTCGGGGATCGGCGAGCTCGACCGGGTGACCGGCGGCGGCTTCGTGCGCGGCTCGGTGATCCTGCTCGGCGGCGATCCCGGGATCGGCAAGTCGACCCTGCTGATGCAGTCCTCCGCCGCCATGGCGGGGACGGGCGAGCGGGTCGCCTACATCTCGGGCGAGGAGGCGGTGGGGCAGGTGCGCCTGCGGGCCGAGCGGCTGGGCCTGAGCGACCGCCCGGTCCAGCTCGCCGCCGAGACCAATGTCGAGGACATCGTCGAGACCCTGAGCCAGGGCCGCCCGCCAGCGCTCGCCATCATCGACTCGATCCAGACCATGTGGACCGAGACGGTGGAATCGGCCCCCGGCACGGTCACGCAGGTGCGTTCCTCGGCGCAGGCGCTGATCCGCTTCGCCAAGACCACCGGAACGGCGGTGATCCTGGTCGGCCACGTCACCAAGGACGGGCAGATCGCGGGCCCCCGGGTGGTCGAGCACATGGTCGACGCGGTCGCCTCCTTCGAGGGCGACCAGGGCCACCATTTCCGCATCCTGCGCGCCGTGAAGAACCGGTTCGGGCCGACCGACGAGATCGGCGTGTTCGAGATGACCGATGCGGGCCTGAGCGAGGTGCCGAACCCCTCGGCCCTGTTCCTGGCGGGGCGCGACCAGCAGGCGGCCGGCACCGCGGTCTTCGCCGGCATGGAGGGCACCCGGCCGCTGCTCGTCGAGATCCAGGCGCTGGTGGCGCCCTCCTCGCTCGGCATGCCGCGCCGCGCGGTGGTGGGCTGGGATCCGAACCGGCTGTCGATGGTGCTCGCCGTGCTGGAGGCCCATGGCGGCATCCGGCTCGGCAGCCACGACGTCTATCTGAACGTGGCCGGCGGCCTGCGCATCACCGAGCCGGCGGCGGACCTCGCGGTTGCGGCCGCCCTGGTCTCGTCCCTGTCGGGGGCCGTGCTGCCGCCGGAGACGGTCTATTTCGGCGAGATCGGCCTGTCGGGGGCGATCCGGCCGGTCGCCCAGGCGGGCTCCCGGCTGAAGGAGGCCCAGAAACTCGGCTTCGCGAAGGCGCTGATCCCGCAGGGCCGCGGCGAGGGCGAGAAGGCGCTGTCCGTCGAAACGCTGCGCCACATCGCCGATCTGGTGGCGGGGATCAGCGCCGGGGCGCCGCGCAGGGGATCCGGGCAGCGCGGGCGGGCGCCGTCGCGCTACGCCGACGAGGAGGTCTGAGGCGCCTCGCCCTCAACCGTTCGCGCCCATCCTCCGACGCACAAGGCCCCGGGATCCCCTGCGCCCCCGCGGAAAAACCTCGGCTCAATGGCACCCGCACGAGCCCGAGCCGCAGCCCCCGCCGCCACTGCCCTTGGCGGGCGCATGGCGCACCGTGTCGCGGTCGAGGCCGCGCTCGGCGAGTTCGGCGAGGTAGGTGTTCCACCGCGTCTCGTATTCGCGACCCAGCGTGTGCAGATAGCCCCAGCCGTAGATGCCGGTATCGTGCATGTCGTCGAAGCCGAGCTTCACCGCGTAGTTGCCCACCGGCTCCACCGCCAGGATCGCCACGGAGCGCTTGCCGCCGATCACCTTGCGCTCCAGCGGCGAGTGCCCCTGAACCTCGGCGGACGGGCTCGAGACCCGCAGGTACTCGGCCGGCAGGGCGTAGCGCGCCCCGTCCTCGAAGGCCACGTTGAGACTCCGCCGGTCCGCCGACAGGCGGATCTCGGTCGGCCATAGATCCTCGCTCACAGGTCACACTCCTCACGCAATCCGGGGCTGCGGCCGGGGGCCTGCTTGCCCGCAACCATTTGGGGCATCATATGCCGGACGATGCTCGATGACAGCTCCCTGACGCCGCAGACCATCGCGGACGGCGCGCCCGCCGGGCCGGCGCCCCTGATCGACCCGTTCCAGCGGGCGATCTCCTATCTGCGCATCTCGGTGACGGATCGCTGCGACCTGCGCTGCGCCTACTGCATGGCGGAGCACATGCAGTTCCTGCCCAAGCGCGACCTGCTCACCCTGGAGGAGCTCGACCGGCTCTGCGGCGTGTTCATCGCCCGGGGCGTGCGCAAGCTCCGGATCACCGGCGGCGAGCCGCTGGTGCGCCGGGACATCATGCACCTGTTCCGCCGCCTCTCCCGCCATCTCGATTCGGGGGCGCTGGAGGAGCTGACGCTGACCACCAACGGCACGCAGCTCACCCGCTACGCCGACGAGCTGGCGAGCCTCGGCGTGCGCCGGATCAACGTCTCGCTCGACACGCTCGACCCCGAAAAATTCCGGGCGATCACCCGGCGCGGCGACCTCAAGGTGGTGCTGGACGGCATCGCGGCGGCCCGGGCCGCCGGCCTGAAGGTGAAGATCAACGCGGTGGCGCTGCGCGACCTCAACGCCGACGAGATCCCCGACATGATCGCCTGGGCCCACGGCCTCGGCATGGACATGACGCTGATCGAGGTGATGCCGCTCGGCGAGATCGAAGCGGACCGGACCGATCAGTTCCTGCCCCTGTCGGTCGCCCGGCAGCGGCTGGAGACCCGCTACACGCTCACCCCCCTGCCCGACCGGACCGGCGGCCCGGCGCGCTACGTGCGGGTCGAGGAGACGGGTGGGAAGCTCGGCTTCATCACGCCGCTGACGCATAATTTCTGCGAGAGCTGCAACCGGGTCCGCCTGACCTGCACCGGCCAGCTCTACATGTGCCTCGGCCAGGAGGATTCGGCCGATCTCCGGGCGGTGCTGCGCGCCTCGCAGGACGATGCCGTTCTGGCGGCGGCCGTGGTCGAGGCGATCACCCGCAAGCCCAAGGGGCACGACTTCGTCATCGAGCGCCAGCGCCCGGCCGCCGTGCCGCGGCACATGAGCGTCACGGGGGGCTGACCGCGCCCGGTTCCCGCCGACGGCCCGAACCCCGCCAAGGTGCCCCTCGTCTGGCGAAGAGCGGGCTCCCAGGTTAGGTGTGTGCGGCGCACGCGCCGCGCGGGATCAGCGCACGACAACCGGGAGCCGCCCTTGGCCACGATCATCCCCGTCGCTTCCTTCGACTGCGTCGTCTTCGGCGCGACCGGCGATCTGACCGCACGAAAGCTTCTGCCGGCCCTGTTCTACCGCTTCCGGGACGGGCAGATCCCGGAGACCAGCCGGATCATCGGCGCCTCGCGCTCGGAGCTGTCGCGGGACGCCTTCCACGAGCATGCCCGCGACGCCCTCAAGCGCTTCGTGCCGGCCTCCGACCTGACCGAGGACATGCTGCGGCGCTTCCTCGACCACGTCGATTACGTGGCGGTGGACGGCGCCGGCGACAGCGGCTGGGACGACCTCGTGGCCAAGCTCGACGAGCGGCCCGGACAGGTGCGGCCCTACTACCTCGCCACCTCCCCCGACCTCTACGGCTCGATCTGCCGCAACCTCGCCGCCCACGGTCTGGTCGGCGAGAAGTCCCGGGTCGTGCTGGAGAAGCCGATCGGCAAGGATCTGAAATCCGCCAAGGCGATCAACGACGCGGTCGGCGAGGTCTTCCCCGAATCGCAGATCTTCCGGATCGACCACTACCTCGGCAAGGAGACGGTCCAGAACCTCCTCTCCCTGCGCTTCGCCAACACGATCTTCGAGCGGCTCTGGACCGCGGACGTGATCGACCACGTCCAGATCACGGTCGCCGAGACCGTCGGCGTCGAGGGCCGGGCCGGCTATTACGACACGTCGGGCGCCATGCGCGACATGCTGCAGAACCACATGCTGCAGCTCCTCTGCCTCACCGCGATGGAGAGCCCGCTCAACCTGGAAGCCAATTCGGTTCGCGACGAGAAGCTGAAGGTGCTGCGCGCGCTGAAGCCGATCACCGCCCACGATATCCAGACCGTGACCGTGCGCGGCCAGTACGTGGCGGGCGCCGTCGACGGGAAACCCGTGGAGGGCTACCTCACCGAGCTCGGCCATGACAGCCGGACCGAGACCTTCGTGGCCATGAAGGTGGAGGTCCAGTCCGGCCGCTGGGCCGGGGTGCCGTTCTACCTGCGCACCGGCAAGCGGCTGCCCCAGAAGCTCTCGGAGATCGTGGTGCAGTTCCGCGCCTCGCCGTTCTCGATCTTCCCCGAGGAGGCCTTCGGCCGGGAGCCGAACCGGCTCGTGATCCGCCTGCAGCCGCAGGAGGGCATGAAGCTCGAGGTGATGACCAAGGATCCCGGCCCCGGCGGCCTGCGCCTGCGCCCGACCGACCTCGACATCTCCTTCGAGGAGACCTTCAAGCAGCGCTACCCGGACGCCTATGAGCGCCTGCTGATGGACGTGGTCCGCGGCAACGCCACCCTGTTCATGCGCCGCGACGAGGTCGAGGCCGCCTGGGCCTGGGCGGATGGCGTGCTCAAGGCCTGGGCCGACCGGCCCGAGGCGCCCCGGCCCTACCCGGCCGGCAGCTGGGGCCCGACCGCCGCCATCGCGCTGATCGAGCGCGACGGCCGGACCTGGCACGAGGAGCTGCGCTGAGGCCCTGTCCCCAGCTTACGGCCAAGCTGCCATCATACCGTCAAGCGGGCGATGAACTCTGCCGATGCTGCCGGACACCGCCCCGCCAGAGGGCGGACACGGCTTTGCCCGAGGGATCATCCATGCTCGACACCGATCGGGACGCGGTCGCCCTGGCCGAGCGCCGCCTGGAGCGTTCGGTCGCCGCCACCCTGCGCATCATCGCGGCCGCCCATGACGAGCGGCGGGCCCCGCCGGTCTCCGCGGCCCGGCGCCGCCTGAGCGAGGTCTACGGCGCCACCCGCCTCGCCCGGCGCCGGGAGCAGGAGCAGCGCACGGCCTGAGGGCCTTTCTGACCCGGGATTCCAAAGGGCTCGCCCTTTGGCGGGGTCTCGGGGCAGAGCCCTGAGAGCTTCACCAGGGCTCTGCCCTGAACCAGCGAAAGGGCACGCCCTTCCGAAACCCTGACTCTAGACAGCAGCGTCCCAGGTCTCGCTGAGCGGCACCCCGCCGCGAACGAGGCGCGCCCGGAGCACCACGTCGCCGGTCGGCATCGGCTCCGGCGGGCGCCATTCCACGTAGATCCGCCAGCCGCCGGTCTGCGGCACGAAGTTCGAGACCGGCGCGTGCAGCGTGCCGGCGCTGGCCGAGACCTCCGCGGTCACCGACTCGTCCGGTCCGCCCGGCAGGCTCGGCCCCGCGAAATCGATCACGCAGAGCCGCCGCTCGGGACGCGGCGGCGTCAGGGGGCGCAGGCGCTCCGCCGAACCGAACCGGGTCGATGTCACGCGGGCCAAGGCCGTTTCGGGGATCGCCGGCACCGGCTCGGCCCCCACCGTGGTCAACCCGTAGGCGAGGTGCAGGGCCGTCCCCGGCTGCGCCGCCGCATCCGGCACGAAGGCCGCCACGATGTTGTCCATGTACTCCTCGCCCGAGGGGATCTCGTAGAGCTGCACCGCGCCCGCCGCGAAGGCGCCCCCGCTCGGATCCGGGCTCACCCACAGGCCGGGCCGTGCCTCCTGGCGCGCCTCCACGTCGAGATAGGCGGCAAAGTTCCGCTCCCGCTGCAGCAGCCCGAAGCCCGCGAGCGGCTTGCCCGCGAAGGCCGAGATCTGCGGCTGCCGGCGGCCATTGACCAGGGGACGCCAGAGCCGGTCGGGCCGGGCCGGATCGCCGCCCGAGGCGACGCAGAGCCCGTCGGAATCGTGGACCTGCGGGCGGAAATCGTCGAACGGCTTGGCGCCCCGGGCGCCGGGCCCGTTCTCGCCGTACAGGAACATGCTGGTCAGCGGCGCGAGCCCCAACCGGCCGACCGGCACCCGCGGATGGAGCGTCGCCGTGACCGCGATCCGGGCCGGGTCCCCGGGGCTGATCGCGAACCGGTAGGCGCCCGCCACGCTCGGGCTGTCGAGCAGCGAGAGCACCGTCAGGGTGCGGGCGCCCGGCTCGGGCTCGCAGATCCAGTGCGCGACGAAATCGGGAAATTCTTCTCCCTCCGGCGCCCCCGTGCCGATGGCGAGGCCCCGCGCGGAGAGCCCGTATTCCTGGTTGGCGGCGCGCAGCCGGAAATACGAGGCGCCGAGAAAGACCAAAAACTCCTCCTGAAAGCCCTTCGGGCGCCAGGAGGGCGTATCGGGGAAGGCGTAGTGCAGGCGGAAGCCGGCGAAGCCGAGATCCGGCGCGAAGCTCTGCCCGGCGAGCCGCGCGCCCAGATCGAACAGCCGGCTGTCGTAGGGGATCGGGCGGGCCGGCCCGTCGAGCGGCTGGAGGTGGAGGGCCACGCGCTTGCGCTGCAGGAAGCCGCGGTGGAAGAACTGCGCGCTGAACAGCGGGCCGAGGCGCAGGCTTTCGGCGGCCCGGAACGTGATGGCCCTGTAGGCATCGTAGTCGAGGCCCGTGAGGGCGGGGGGCAGATCCTCGGGCGGGGCGGCGTAGGGCGCAGCGGCCCGGCCTGCCGCCGCCTCGGCCAGCGCCTCGAACGTCATCCGGCCATCCTGCGCCGTGTCCTGGCTTACGCCCTGCGACGGAAGCGCCGGGCCGGCCCACGTTCTGGACCCATTCAGCTCGGCTACGCTAGGTAGAACCGTGCCGGCAGCCGCGGTCAGGACGGTTCGAAGAACGCGGCGCCGGGAGGGGGGATTGATCCGTTCGGCTTCCGGCCGCCCATCGGGCCGGGCCGGCTCCGTGTCGTTGCCCCGCCCATCGGTGTCCACGGTCATCGGCTCCCGGCCTCAGGCGGCGGGGCGGCCGGCAGCCTTCCACGGTCGAGTTCCTCGCGCCATGTCGTCACGCGCCGTACCTCCTCGCGCCACCGCCTCACGCGTCGACGCCGCCGCCGAGCGATCGCAGCGGAACGCATGTCCGGCCATGCCCGATCCCTCCGGGACGTCCGCCGCCCGTGAGGTCTGGAGCGGCCGGAATCCCGGGCGGGTGCTGCGCACCCGGCGCCTCGCCCTGGCGGTCCCGAGCCTCGTCGCGGCAGGCGGTATCGCGTGGCTCGCCGCCCTTGCCTACCCGGCCGGCGTCAGCCCGCTCGCCTGGGCGGTGCTCGGGTTGTTCAGCCTCGTGATGGCGTGGCAGGCCTTCACGGCCTGCCAGTACGCCTACGGGCTCGTCGCCGCCCTGCTGGGGGACCGGGCGAAGTCGGCGCTGGAGCGCCGCTCCGAGATGGCCGGCGCCGTCCCCGCCGGAGCGGGCCGCACCGCCGCCGTGATGGCGATCCACGCCGAGGACGCCGTGGCGGTCTTCGCCCGGCTGCGGGTCATGGCCCGCTCGCTGGCCCAGGCGGGCACCGGGGATATCGACATCTTCGTCCTCTCCGACACCCGCGACGGCGCCATCGCCGCCGTCGAGGAGCACGAATACGCCCGGATCCAGGCCTGGGCCTCGGGCGATCCGGCCCTGCCGCGGATCCGCTACCGGCGCCGGACCGAGAATGTCGGCCGCAAGGCCGGCAATATCGGCGAGTTCTGCCGCACCTATGGCGGCGAGTACGCCTTCATGATCGTGCTGGACGCCGACAGTCTCATGACCGGCGCCACCATGGGCCGCCTCGTGCGGCTGATGCAGGAGAGCCCCCGTACCGGCCTGATCCAGACCGTCTCGTACGCGGCGGGCCGGGACACGCTGTTCGCCCGCATCCAGCAATTCGCGGTGCGGCTCTACGCGCCGCTGGCCCTGCGCTGCCTGGAGACCTGGCAGGGGCCGGAGGGCAGCTACTGGGGCCACAACGCCATCCTGCGGATCGAGGCCTTCGCGCAGAACGCGCAGCTCCCGCGGCTGCCGGGCCGGGAGCCGCTCGGCGGCGAGATCCTGTGCCACGACATCGTCGAGGGCGCGCTGATGGTGCGCGCCGGCTGGGAGGTGCGGCTGCTGCCGGAGCTCGGCGGCACCTGGGAGGAGATGCCCACCAACCTCGTCGACCTCCTCGGCCGCGAGCGCCGCTGGTGCCAGGGCAACCTCCAGCACCTGCGGGTGCTGCCCTGGGCGGGGCTCCGCGCCGCCAGCCGCTGGCATTTCCTGGTCGGCATCCTCTCCTACGGGGTGCTGCCCCTCTGGGTCGCCTTCCTCGGGCTCGCGGCCTGGCAGGCGGCCCGGACCGGGGATCTCGGCCTCCTGGCCTACGGGCTGACCGGGCACGGCGCCGCCGCCCACGCGCTGGCCGCCCTCAGCATCGCCGTGCTGGCCCTGCCGAAGCTCCTGAGCCTCGGCCATGTCCTGGCCTCCCGGCAGCGCCGGGCCGCTTTCGGCGGGACCCGCTCGCTGCTCGCCAGCGCCGCCCTGGAACAGGCCGCCTGGGTCGTGCTCTGGCCGGTCCTGACCCTGTTCACCGCCGGGGCCGTGGTGGCGACCTTCTTCGGCCGGGTGGTGCGTTGGGAGACGCAGGATCGCGACGACCGGCAGGTCTCCTGGGGCGAGGCGTTCCGGCTCCAGGCCGATGCCGTGGTGGTCGGTGCGCTGATCGCCTTCGCGCTGGGGCTCGTCGGCGATGCGTGGCTCGCCCTCTGGCTGGCGCCGCTGGCCCTGGCGCTCGTCACCAGCCCGGCCCAGAGCGTCTGGACCAGCCGGGCCCAGAGCGTCTGGACCAGCCGGGCCGATCTCGGCCGCCTCGCCCGGGCGCGCGGCCTGTTCCTGAACGCCGACGACACCGCGCAGGCGCCGGAACTCGCCGAGTTGGCGCAGATCCGCGGCCTGCCGACGCATGGAACGGTTCATGGGACGGTTCATGGGACGGTTCATGGGACGGTTCATGCCCCGGTCCGCCCGGCGCCGCTGGAACCCGCCATCTGGCTCGCCGCCGACGAGGCCTGAACGGCGACGCGGCGCCCATCATCCCGGGTGCCACGGCCAAGCTGCCACAGTGTTGCCATCGCGTCACGGGCGGTCGGAACCGGCCTGCTGAGCCGGTTTCAGACTTGGCTTTGGAGCGTGAGCGTTTACCCCTTGGCGAGGATCGGCACGGCATCGTGCCGCGGTATCCGCCGCGTTCCCGCCAAGTCCGCGCCTGCCCCGAGAGGCTTTGATGCGTCGTTTTCTTCCCGCCCTGATCGGGTTTTTCGGCGTGGCCGCCTGCGCCGCGCCGGCCCTCGCCTACGAGATCGACCCGCTGACCCGCCAGCCGCTGAACGACGCGCTCAGCGTGCGCGTGCGCCCGCAGGCCGTCGAGACCGTCGCGGTGCCGGTGGCCAACGCCTCCCTCAACCCCGCCGACCCGATGAACCCCGATGCGGCGGTGCCGCAGATGTCGGCGATCCCGCGCGAGATCGTGGCGTATAACGGCCCGTACGGCGCCGGTACGATCGTGGTCTCCACCGCCGAGCGGCGGCTCTACTACGTGATGGGCGGCGGGCAGGCCCTGCGCTACGGCGTCGGCGTCGGCCGGCCGGGCTTCACCTGGGGCGGCGTGCAGACCATCACGATGAAGCGCGAATGGCCGGATTGGCGTCCGCCGTCCACCATGCTGCGCCGCCGCCCCGACCTGCCGCGCTACATGAAGGGCGGCATCGAGAACCCCCTCGGCGCCCGCGCCATGTATCTCGGCGGCTCGATCTACCGGATCCACGGCTCCAACGAGCCGGAGACCATCGGCACCGCCGTCTCCTCGGGCTGCATCCGCATGACCAACGAGGACGTGATGGACCTCTACACCCGCGCCAAGGTCGGCACGAAGGTCGTCGTCCAGCGCTGATGTTTTCGGACTTTCGCGTGAGGGCCGGCCGTCTGGTCGGCCCTTTCGCGTTTCAGGGCAGGGTCACCAGCGCGTCCGGGCGCTTCACCTCGATCTCGATGAAGGCGATCGGGTGCTCGGACCCGTTCATCACGTCGTGCCGGATGCCGGCCGGGCGCATGTAGGATTGGCCCGCCGCGAGCGCCGTCTCGCTGACCGCCGCGCCGTCGTGGACGCGGAGCACCCCGTCCACCAGCATGACCACGAAATACGGCCAGCCGTGCTCGTGCCAGCCGGTCACCGCACCCGGGGGGAAGTCCCAGCGGGTGATGCGCACGGTGGCGTCGTCCTGCTGGAGTGTGGGCGTGGCGGGGATGGTGCAGGCAAAGGCCATGGCGGCTCCGGGATGACGGGCAAGCGGATGACGCCCGCGCCGCCGCGATGCAAGCCTTCGGCCGCCCGCCTGACGGAGACCGGGTCAGTCCACGCGGGCCGCTTGTTCCGGCGGCCGACGCTCCACCTTCCTGATCGGCTGAGGCTCGCCCGCCGGGACCGGCTTCGCCAGGGCGGGCGCGGCGGCCTTCCGGGCGGGGGGATTGGCGGCCGCCGGCTTCACCGCGGGCGGCGTGGCCGCGGCGCCGGCCGGCGGGATCGCCCCCGTGGCGGCGGGCTCGGGCGCCGGCGTGTCGAGCTTGTAGATATCGTCCCGGAAATGCGCCTTCCCGTCCGGGGTGGCGTAGCCCGTGAGGTACACGAAGGTCACCGGCACGGGCTTCGGCAGCTTGATGTCCCGGCGCTCGCCGTCGGCGATGCCGGTCTCGATCTCGATCGGACCCCAGCTGCTGCCCGGCCCGTTCGGACCCTCCGTGCCCTGCAGCAGCCAGCCGACCAGCTCCTTCACCTGACCGACCCGGACACAGCCATGGCTGTGGAAGCGCACGCTCGCGGCGAACAGCGATTTGGCCGGCGTATCGTGCATGTAGACGGCAAAGCGGTTCGGCATGTCGATCCGCACCTGGCCGAGCGAATTGTCGAAGCCGGAATCCTGGCGCAGCGTGTAGTTGACCGCCTTCTCGCCCGCCCAGTCGATCTTGGTCGGGTCGACCTCGCCGGTCGGACCCAGGATACGGATGTGGTTCTTGGCGAGATAACCCGGGTTCCTGCGCATCTGCGGGATGATCTCGTTCTTCACCACCGAGGCCGGCACCGTCCAGGTCGGGTTGAAGTTGATGTCGGTGATCCGGGTCTCCACCGGGGGCGTCGCCTTGTCGGGCGAGCCGACGACGGCGACGTAGCGGCGCACCACCGTGCCGTTCTCCACTGCCTCGACGGCGGCCGAGGGGATGTTGACCACGACGTAGCGCTCGCCGAACGGGAATTTCGAGCCCATCAGCCGGGCCGCCGAAGCCGAGAGCTGCTTCTGGCGCACGGTCGCCGGGACGTTGAGCGCGTTGAGGGTGAGCCGGCCCAGGATGCCGCTGTCGGGCAGGCCGTGGCGGCCCTGGAAGGCCGCGATCGCCGCGACCAGCGGCGGGTCGAGGCGGTCGCTCGGGGGCGCATCCGCCGGCAGGTCGCCGGTGAGGGTCAGGTGGTGGCGCAGAGCCGGGATCGCGGGGCTGCGCTCGCCGGGCTTCAGGCGCGCGAGGTCGTCGGGCAGCCGCTCCCAGCCACCGGCCTCCGCAAAGGCCGCGTAGCGCTCGGCGGCCCGCAGCGTATCGAGGAAGGTGCGTGGGGTCAGCGTCGGGCTCGGATCGGCCGAGACCTTGGCGTAGACCAGGGGGGCCGGCTCGCGCGACCGCTTGGCGGCCTCCTGCGGCTTGCCCGGAGCCGGCTTGATGTCCGGTGCCGCAGCCTCGACGGGTTTCGGATCGTCGGATCCGGATGCAGTGGGCTTGGGCTCGACGGCCTTCGCGTCGGCTGCCTTCGGCTCCGCTGACTTCTCCGCTGACTTGGGCTCCGAAGCCTTGACCTCCTGCCCCTTCGCAGCCGCGCCGTCCGGTGCGACCGGGAACGCGATGGCCGGGGAAGCGGCTGGCGGAACGGGTGCCGGGCTGGCCGGCGCGGGGACACCCTGCGCCCGGGCATCGACGGGGGCGCCGAGCAGCGTCAGCAGCGACAGGCCCGCGCCGAGCGCGGCCCCCGGGCGAGCATGACGGCGGGAACGGACCGGGCCCATACGCAACACTCCCGACGGCGCCCGACTCGGCGCGGATCGGCGGCATGATGGGCCGGCGTGGTTACCAATCTCCTCCCGTCCGGAGAGCGCCCCGAAGAGCAGATTCACCATCCTGCGATGTCCTTCCAAGCACCGCGGCGTCTACGGATGTCGGCGGCGCCGGAAATATCGCTTAGTGCTCGGCTCAGGGTCATCCCTGCCGGACAGGAGAAGCGGCCTCGTCATGCCGGATCCCGGGAAGCAGGTCCCCGCGGTGATGCCTTACCTGCCGCAGCTCGACGGGGTGCGGGCGCTCGCCATCCTGATCGTGTTCGCGGCCCATTGCGGCTACAGCCACGTCGTCCCCGGGGGCTTCGGGGTCACGGTCTTCTTCTTCCTGAGCGGCTACCTGATCACCACCCTGCTGCGGATCGAGCGGGCGCGGACCGGCGCGGTTTCGCTCCCGGCCTTTTACCTGCGGCGGAGCTTGCGCATCCTGCCGCCGATGTACCTGACCCTGCTCGCCGCGGGCGGGTTCTACGCGCTGGGGCTGCTCGACTGGATGCCGGTCGAGCCGGCGGCGATCCTCGGGCAGGCGACGTTCCTGACGAACTATCCCGGCCTGTTCGGTACCGAGGCGGTGCTGCCCGTGCCCCTCTGGAGCCTCGCCATCGAGGAGCATTTTTATCTGATCTTCCCCCTGGCCTTCAGCCTGTGGCTGGGCCGCCTGCGACCGCGTCGGGCCGCACTTGCCTGCCTGGGGATCTGCGCCGCGGTCCTGGCGATCCGCTGCGTCAACGTCTGGCGGCTCGCCGATTACAGCCTGAACTATTCCTGGACCCATACCCGCATCGACGCGATCCTGTTCGGCTGCTGCCTCGGCCTGTGGAACAACCCGGTGATCCCGGCTGACGCAGCGTGGCGGCCGAAGGGGTGGCACGTGGGCTTCAGCCTTGCGGTGATCCTCGCCACCCTGGCGCTGCGGGCGCCCGCCTTCCGCGAGACCCTGCGCTACACGCTCCAGAGCGCGGCCCTGTTCGTGCCCTTCGCCTACCTGCTGCACGGGGAGGGACCCGCGGTGCGGCTGCTGGCCGGCCGGCCGATGCGCCAGCTCGGGCTGTGGTCGTACAGCTTCTACCTCGCCCACATGGCCGTGGTGGCGCTGGTGCTGCACCTGTGGCCCAGCCTGCACGGCCTGTCGCTGATGCTCGCGGCCTTCCCGCCGACGCTGCTCTGGTGCTGGGGGATGTACAATCTCGTCGAGCGCCCCTGCGCCCGCCTGCGCCGCCGGCTCCTGACCGAACGACCGCCCGAGCCGATCCTGGCCGACGGGGGGCGGCAGGCCGGGGTCACGGCCGCCTGAGCCTGTCCCGCGCGGCTGTATGGTCCGGCGCCGCCGCGAAGGCGGCCTTCATCGCGTGCCAGAGGGGCTTGCGCCGGAACTGCGAATCCAGCGGCAGGGCGCGCTGGGGCAGGCCGTCGGGCCGCTTGCGGTAGGGGTGGTCGTTCAGCCACGTGTCCGGGTCGTAGATGTCCCAGGTCAGCACGTCGAGCAGCGCCGGCTCGTCCAGCACCACGTCGAGGTAGCGCCGCGCGAAGTCGGCCACCATCCGGTCGCGGGTCGGCACGTCGGATGGGAAGGCGCGGTCGTCGATGTCGAACTCGGTGATTTCGATCCCGAGACCCATCTGGCCGATCTCGCGCAGGAAGCGCCGCAGCTGGCTTTGGTCGATCGGGATCGTGCTGGTGAGGTGCGATTGCAAGCCGAAGCGCCGGATCGGCACGCCCCGCGACCGCATCGCCTCCAGCCGGCGCAGGACCCTGGTGCGCTTGGCCTCCATCCAGGGCGCGCCCTGCTCGACCGCATCCTCGTTCCACGTGCCGGCGGCCGCCGGATCGGTCTCGTGCAGGATGCGGAAGGCGAGATCGACGTAACCGGGTCCGATCGAGGCGAGCCAGGGCGAGTCGCGCAGGCCCCCGCCGCGGTCTGGGTCGGCCTCGTTGCCGAAAATCTCGTTGACGACGTCCCAGGCGACGATCTGCCCGCGGTAATGGCCCGCCACGGTCTCGATCCAGCGCCGCATGAAGTCTTCGCCTTGCGCCGCGCTCGCCCGTCCGAGCAGGGGGCCGACCCAGGGCGGGAGCGCCGCGTGCCAGATCAGGGTGTGGCCGCGCATGCGCTGGCCGTTGCTCCTGGCGAAGCGCAGGATCGCGTCGCCCCGGGCGAAGTCGGTCCTGCCCGGAGCGGGCATTACCTCCTCCATCTTCATCTCGGTGCCGCAGACCAGGATGCCGCATTCCCGCGCCACCGCCTGCCGGTAGGCGGGCGTGGAATCGAAGCGGTGGAACGGCACCTCGCAGCCGTAGAGCAGGCCCTTCGCGGCGGCCGCGGCCTGGAGGCTGTCGGCCGACCAGGACGGGCGGCCGGGCGGCCCGAACCCGCCGGGCGTGGCCCCCCGCGCCGCCGTGGCGAGCCCCGCGCAGGCCATCCCGGTCAGAATGGATCGGCGGCTCGGACGGATCGGCATGCCGCATCCTCGGGTTCGGCGGGATCGCCGCCATCGGAGCATGCGGCGGCGGAGGTTACGATCCGCTGAGTCTGCGGGCCTCCATCCGATCCGGTGCATCAACTCGCCTTCATCCGGGGCTCGCCCCATCTGAAGGGCGCCATCCAGCCGAGGATTTCCCATGAGCCAGCATCCCGCCATCAGCCCCGGCCGCAGCGCCGTCGTCACGGGGGCCGCGAGCGGCATCGGGCTCGCCGCCGCGCAGGCCTTCGCGCGGGCGGGCATGAATGTCTGGCTCGCCGACCTGCCCGGACCGGCCCTCGACGCCACTCGCGCCGCCGTGGCCGGACTCGCCGCCGTCGAGGTCCGCGCGGTGCCGACCGACGTCTCCGACCGGGGCGCCGTGGAGGCCCTGGCGGGCGCCGTCGCGCGGGGCGGGCCGCCCGCCATCGTCATGCTGAATGCCGGGATCGAGGCCGGCGGAAAACTGTTCTCCGACGCCGAGACCTGGACGCGGATTCTGGGCACCAACCTCTGGGGCGTGGTCAACGGCATCCACGCCTTCGCGCCCGGCATGATCGAGGGGGGCAAGCCCGGGGCCGTGATCGTCACCGGCTCGAAGCAGGGCATCACCACGCCGCCCGGCAACGCGCCCTACAACGTCTCGAAGGCGGGGGTGAAGGCGGTCACCGAGGCGCTGGCCCACGAGCTGCGCAACCGCGAGGGCTGCCGGACCACCGCGCATCTGCTGATCCCGGGCTTCGTCTATACGGGGCTGACCAGGGCTCGCGGCGTCGCCGAGAAGCCGGCCGGCGCCTGGACGCCGGAGGAGACCGTGTCGTTCCTGCTGGAGCGGCTGGCGGCGGGCGATTTCTACATCCTCTGCCCGGACAACGAGACCACCCGGGCGCAGGACGAAAAGCGGATCGCCTGGGCGGCGGGCGATATCATCGAGAACCGGCCGGCGCTCTCGCGCTGGCATCCGGATCATGCCGAGGCGTTCAAGCAGCACATGGAGGGGTGAATGGCCCGGCGGCCGCGCCCGCCGGCGCGTGTCAAGGAGCCCATCTTCGGGCCGCCGGCCACGACGGCGCGGGCGGCCTTCATCCGCTTCGGCAACGCCCTGCACTGGCAGGCCTATTTCGCGGATGCCGGTCTCAGGCCGGCCATGGGGCAGGTCGGGGATGATGGTCGGGCGATTTTTGAAGCCGCGCTCGCACGGCTGCAGAAGGCGGAGCATCGCCTCGTCGCGGCGTTCATCACCGAACTGACGGACGGCACCGTGACCTTCGCGGAGGCGCAGGCGATCTGGCGGGAGACGGAAGGCGACACGATGCGGAGCGTGTGGACCGACCCGGACGCGTTCCTGCGCTTCCTTCTTACCGTGCGCGACCGGATCGATCCCCACGCCTGGGCGGCCGGCAAGCCGCGGTTCCGACCGGACCCGACGACGCGACACGCGCGAAGACGGCGCGCCGGCCTACCCCCCGGCCGGTGATCCACCCGCCAGCGGCAGCTGCACCTTCATCAGGCCCGGATCCTCCGGATCGCGCCCCTGCGTGAAGCCGAGGCGCCGGCAGACCGCCAGCATCGGCCGGTTCTCGGCCAGCACCGAGCCTTCGACCCGGCCGATCCCCTCGGAGCGCGCCCAGTCGATCATCAGGCGCATCAACGCGAAGGCGAGTCCGGTGCCCCGCGCATCGCGCCCCACCGCGATGGCGTATTCGCCGCTCTCGTGGTTGGCGTCGGCGTGGAGACGGACGGCGCCGAGCATGCGCTCGGCTCCTCCCGCATCCACCTCGGTGGCCACGAACGCGATGGCGCGGGCGTAGTCGAGTTGCGTCAGGCGGGCCAGGAAGGCGTGGCTGAAGGCGCGCACCGGCCCGAAGAAGCGCAGGCGCAGATCCTCCGGGTCGAGCCCCTGGAAGAAGCTGAGGAACAGGCCCTCGTCCTCCGGGCGCACGGGCCGCACGCGGATCGTGCGGTTCTTCAGGTTGAGCGTCCTCACCCATTCCGCCGGGTAGGGCCGGATCGCGAAGCGCGGATGGCCGCGCCCGTGCCGTCCCCGCTCCGAGCGCCCGATCCGCACCCGGGCGTCGAGGGCGAGCACGCCGGTCTCGTCGGCGAGCAGCGGATTGATGTCGAGTTCGCGCACCTGCGGCAGGTCGGCGGCGAGTTGGGACAGTTTCACCAGCGTCAGCGCGATGGCCGGCTGGTCGGCGGCGGGCACGTCCCGGTAGCCTTCGAGCCGCCGGGCGACCCGGGTCCGGCCGATCAGGTCGCGGGCGAGGGTCAGGTCGAGCGGCGGCAGGCCGAGCGCCCGGTCGTCGATCACCTCGACCGCCGTGCCGCCGCGCCCGAACACCACCACCGGGCCGAACACGGAATCCTCCGCGAGGCCCGCGATCAGCTCCCGGCGCTGGCCCCGGCGCACCATGGGCTGCACCGCGAAACCGGTGACGCGCGCATCCGGCCGCTCGCGCCGCGCCCGAATCAGGATGCTGCGCGCGGCCTCGCGGACATCGGCTTCGCTGGTGAGATCGAGATGGACCCCGCCGATATCGGATTTGTGCACGATGTCGGGGGAGACGACCTTGAGCGCCACCGTTCCCCCCGCCGCGATGATCGGCCAGGCGGCCGCTGCCGCCGCGTCCTTGTCGGGGACCAGCGTGATCGGCACGGTCGGGATCCCGTAGGCCTCGAGGAGGCCGTTCACCGCGATCGGATCGAGCCATGCCGCCCCCTGGCGCAGGGCGCCCGCGATGATCGAGCGGGCGCGGGCCGTGTCGGGGGAGAAGTCGCGCGGCAGCGAGTCCGGCGTGCGCATCAGGTCGTCCTGCGCCTCGCGGTAGCGCACGAGGTGCAGGAAGCCTTCGATCGCCTCGGAATCGGTGGCGAAATGCGGCAGGCCCGCGCGCGCGAAGGCCTCCCGCGCCGCCTCGGCATCCCCCAGGGAGACGGCGAAGAGCGGCTTCTTGCGCGTCTGACCGGCGCGGACGCGCTTGACCGTGTCGGCGATCGCGTTGGCGACCTCCCCGGCGTCCGACCGCACGGTGGGCACGTGGATCGCCAGCACGGCGTCGCTGATGCGGTCCGTGAGGATCGGCTCCAGGGCGGCCGCGAAGGCCGGGCCGGCCGCGTCGATGCCGAGATCGAGGGGGTTGCCGGCCGGGTGCCCCTCGATCTCGGCGGCTTCGGCCATGGTGCCCGCGCGCTCGATCAGCCGGTCGGCGGCCAGCAGGCCGATGCCGCGGCCGTTCGACAGGATCGCCAGCCGGTCGCCGGGGAACGGGCGCTGGCGCCCCAGCGTCTCGACGGCGGACAACATCTCGTCGAGATCCTGCACCGCCAGCAGGCCGGCCCGCCGGAAGGCCGCGGCGTAGACCGCGTCGGGCCGGGCCAAAGCCCCCGTATGGGTCTCGCGGGCGCGGGTGTCGGGCCGGTGCCGCCCGGCGCGCAGGACCACCACGGGCTTGGCGCGGGCGGCCGCGCGGGCGGCCGACATGAACCGCCGGGCATCCGCGACCCGGTCGAGGCACAGCAGGATCGCGCGGGTGCGGTAATCGGCGGCGAAATGGTCGAGACAATCGGCCACGCCGATATCGAGCACGCTGCCGAGCGAGAGCACCGCCGAGAACCCCGTCCCGTGGCGGGCCCCCCACTCGACGATGGCGGCCGCGACCGTGCCGGATTGCGAGACGAGGGCGAGATCCCCCGCGGCAGGCGCGTGGGCGAACAGGCTGGCATTGAGCTTGGCCGCCGGCACGGCGAGGCCGGCGCTGTCGGGCCCGAGCAGGCGCAGGCCGTGCGCGCGGGCGATCCGGTGCGCGGTCGGCCCCGGATCGTCCGGCGCGGAGCCGAGCCGGGCGGTCAGGATCACGGCCGCGCCCGCCCCGGCCGCGGCCGCCTGCGCGACGACCTCGGGCACCCGCGGCGGCGGAACCGCGATCAGGACGAGGTCGGGGGCGGTTGGCAGATCCGCGATCTGCGGGACGCACGGCAGGCCGTCCACCTCCGCGTGGTCGGGCTGGACGGGCAGGATCGCACCGGGGAAGCCCGAAGCCCGCAGGCTGTCCAGAACGCTGCGCGCCACCGAACCCGCGCGCGCCACGGACCCGACCAGGGCGATCGCGCGGGGCGCCAGCAGCTTGTCGAACCGGTAGGTGCTCACGGAGTCGCCATCATGGGATCGGGTCCCGCGGGCCAGTCGAGCCGGCGTGCATGGGGTGTCCCTCGCTCACGTCGGGATCGGGCGCAATCCCGGGCGACCACCGTTCTACCACAGGCCCGACCACATGGCGCAGCCGGCCGCCCGGGCAACGCTCAATCGTCCCCATGCGATCACCTGGAACCCGGAGGCCCTGCGGGCTCCGAGCAGATCAAATATCCGGCACGCTTTATCGACTTCAAGACCGCCGTTATGACCACATGTAATTTGTTCTTGCCATGAAAGTCCTATCACAATAGTAACTGCGCCCCAGTCGCCTGTATCAGGCGAGCCGGAAACAGATTCCGATTATCCTGCCGCGTGATGGCGCGAGCCCGGAATCGCCAGGAGGTTCAAGGGAATGGATTCCACGGTCGAAGGGCAACCGGATTTTCTCACGCTCTCGGTCGACATCGTGTCGGCCTTCGTGAGCAACAATCCGGTCCCCCCACCGGAGCTGCCCGGACTGATCGCCAAGGTTCACGCAACCCTGCACGAACTCAGCCGGCCCGCGTCCGCGCCGGCCGAGGACCTGCGGCCCGCCGTCTCGGTCCGGCGCTCGGTCCAGCCCGACTACATCGTCTGCCTGGAGGACGGGAAGAAGTTCAAATCCCTCAAGCGCCACCTGCGCACGCACTACAATTTGACCCCGGACGAATACCGCCAGAAATGGGGGCTGCCCCCCGATTATCCGATGGTCGCGCCGAACTACGCCGCGGCCCGGTCGAGCCTCGCCAAGAGCATGGGCCTCGGCCACCAGCGCCGGAAGGGGTGAGGGCGCGCCCCGGTCCACAGGTTTCCGGCGCCGGTTAGGTATCGGGCAAGGGGCGCTTGCGAGGGTTCGGAACGCGTCCACGCCCCCGAGACCCGATGCCCGGCAAGCCCAGCCCCGTCGCCCGCCTGTTCTGGACGGCCGTGATCGGCGGCCCGCTCGCGCTCTGGTACGGTCCGCCCGCCCTGGCGGCCACGGGGTTCGCGCTGCTGTGCGTGTGGCTGCGCCATCTCGGACGGCCGCGCCGGTTCCGCGCCCGGGTGCGCCGCATCGCCCGGGCGCACGGGGAGACGCTGGCCCTGCGGCGGCGGCAGGAGAGTTTTCGCGACGCCTACGGCAACTGGATCGAGGACGGCTGGCTGCGCGAGCGCGACTACTTCCTCGACCGCACGGTGCTGCCTCAGATCGGCCCGCGCGACGCCGATCTGGCGATAACCGAGCGGGACCGGATGCTGGCGATCGTCGAGGCCGAGGCGGCTGCGGTCGACCTGCCCGAGGAGGAGGACGCCCCGGAGGACGGGCTCGACTACGAGCGCTACTGCGCCGAGCGCCTCGCCCGGGCGGGCTGGCGGGCGCACCGGACCCCGGCGAGCGGCGATCAGGGCGCCGACATCGTGGCGGATCGCGACGGCCTGCGCCTCGTCGTGCAGTGCAAGCGCCTGACCAAGCCCGTGGGCAACGCCGCGGTGCAGGAGGCGGCCGCGGCCCAACGCTACTGGGCGGGCGACCGCGCCGCGGTGGTGTCGAATGCCGGTTTCACGCCGGCCGCCCGCCGGCTCGCGGCGGCGACCGGCGTGCTCCTGCTGCACCATGACGGGCTCGACGCCATCGACCTCGCGCAGGCGTGAGGCCGGTTCGCCGGGCAACCGCGCTCAGAGCACCTTGAGCAGCGCCTCGGCCCCCGAAGCCTCGGCCTTCGAGGGCGTCTCCTCGACGTTCAGGATCTTCACGACCCCGTCCTCGACCAGCATGGAGTAGCGCTTCGAACGCATCCCGAGGCCGAAGCCGGTGCCGTCCATCTCCAGGCCGATCGCCTTGGCGAAATCGGCGTTGCCGTCGGCCAGGAACTCCAGCCCCTCGGCGCCGCTCGCCTTCGCCCACGCATCGAGCACGAACACGTCGTTGACGCTCGTGACCGCGATGGCATCGACGCCGCGACCGAGAATCTCGTCCTTGTGGGTGACGAAGCCCGGCAGGTGGTTGCGGTGGCAGCTCGGCGTGAAGGCGCCCGGGACGCCGATCAGCACCACGCGGCGGCCCTTGAACACATCGTCGGTGGTGCGGGCGATCGGGCCCTCCGGGCTGTTCACCCGGAACGTGGCCTGGGGCAGATGGTCGCCGACCTGGATCATCGCGGGTCCCTCGTTGCTGCGCAGATGCGTTCGCGCGCCTGACCTAGCGTGGTCGGCCGGGCCTGTCGAGCAATCGGTCTTCCGACGCGCCTGATACGTCCGAGACCGCTCTATGCTTCGCGGCAGCCGCCCTCGGCCAGACCGTACGAAAAACGCTTGAGACGATCGGCTCGGCGCTTGTTTTCGGGCATGGCACAGGCGCCGGGTCCCGATTTTTGGAGTGGACGGCGTGAGCGATTCACGATTCAGTTGAGGACAAAGCCGAGGCCGACCGGCTGAAAGCCGTTCACAACGAGCGAACAAAATTGTCCGCGCCCTACATGAACGGCGTCGCGATCGCAGCGATCGCCATCGGCGGCTTGTCGCCGAGCGCGCAAAATCACTTCGAAACGATGAGCGATCTGGAGATCGGGCTGTTCGTCGTGAAGCTGTTTCTTTGCCTCCTAGCCAGCTTCGGCCCACATCTCGGAGCGAGCTATCTCCTCCGGAGGATTCGATGACTTGGCCCCAGCTTGCGACCGTAGCCGCTTTCCCGGTCGGCGCCCTGATCGTCGGCTTCGGCGCCTTGCGGCCTCAGCCGACATCTTGAGCTGCTCAGCGGCTAGCTTGGCCGCGTCGGCGATCAGTTTGTGCTGCTCGGCGACGAACTTGTTCGTCTCCTCCTGCGCCCGCTGGATCTGGGCGCGCTGCGCCTCGATGTCGAAGGCGGCCGGCGTGGCGGCATCTCCCATCGGCATGGCTCCTTCAGTGTTCGCCGGTTCAGGCCGGCGGACGGCTCAACGCGCGGGCAGGCACATACTGGAGCCGCCCGTCCGCAGAGTCGACAGGGGCTTCCCGGTTCCGCCGGGCCGGGAGGACGCGCGCTTTGTCCGCTGGACAAGCCGGGGGCGGCGCGTAGCATGGGCACATGCAGAAGCCAGCGTCGCCCACGCGCTCCGCGCTCTCCGGCCCCGACTTCCTCGACGGGCAGTTCCTCGTGGCGATGCCCGGCATGGTCGACGAGCGCTTCGCCCGCTCGGTGATCTATGTCTGCGCCCATTCCGCCGACGGGGCGATGGGCATCATCGTCAACAAGGCGGCCACCGACATCAGCATGCCGGACCTGCTGGTCCAGCTCGACGTCGCCCCCGAGGCGGATGCGATTCGCCTGCGCGAGCGGGTCGGGCACATGCCGGTGCTGATGGGCGGGCCGGTGGAGGGCCGGCGCGGCTTCGTGCTCCACACCGACGACTTCCACATCCAGCAATCGACGCTGATCATCGACGACGGCATCTGCCTGACCGCCACCGTCGAGATCCTGCGCGCCATCGCCAGCGGCGAGGGCCCCGCGAGCGCCGTGCTGGCCCTGGGTTACGCCGGCTGGCAGGCGGGCCAGCTCGAGAGCGAGATCATGGCCAATGGCTGGCTCAACTGCCCGGCCGACCCCGAGCTGATCTTCAACACCGACCTCGACGCCAAGTACGAGCGGGCGCTCCGGGCCAACGGCATCGATCCCGCCATGCTGTCCACGACGGCCGGCCGGGCCTGACCGGCTCGGCCGGCGGTTACTCCGGAACGGCGTCGCCGCCGCCGGCCGCGTCGGGGTTCATGCCCTCCACCGCCGGCCTGGACCGGGGCCGGCTGCGCGGGGCCACCGCCGCGGTCGGCACCGCCGTGTTGGCGCCGAGCCGGGTCGCCAGGGCGAGCGCCCGGTTCTCGCTGAAGCGCAGGTGGCAGAAGCCGTGCGTGCCCTCGCGGGCGTAGCCGCGGCAGAACTGCTCCCGGTCCGACGAGAAGGCCGCCTGCTCGGTCACGATCGGCCGCACGTCCTCGCGCCGGGCGCGCTGGGTCATGAGCTTGTAATTGTCGCGCACCGCCTTGTCGGCCACGCCGCGCGCCGTGTCGAACTCGCCGGCCCGCGGGATCAGCGCGGCGGGGGCCGGGCCCCACAGGCCGATCGGAGTCGTCGCGCAATCCGCGGCCGAGAAGGTGCAGACCGGCCCTGAGCCCAGCGTCGAGACCAGGACGCCGCCCTCGGCCACGTCGAGGCGCAGCGGGCATTCCGCCCCGGCCGCCTCGTAGCGCGGCACCCCGTCGGGCTTGCCCTCGGAACTCAGCGTGACGGGATTGCCCCCGCCGAGCGGCACCGTGCAGGATTCCGTCGGCTGCGAGATCTTGGTCCCCGGCAGGGTGATCCGGGCCGTGACGGCGTTGCCCGACCGTTCGAGCTTCAGGGACCCCGAGGTTCCGTTGAGCTGCAGATCCTGCCCGATCACGCCCTCCTCCGAGGGTGCCTTGAGCACCACCGGACGGGCGGGGGCCGGCGGCGCCCGGGGCGCCTCGGGGGCCGCCGGCTGGCCCGGCTCTCCGGGAGCCCCCGGCGGCGGGGCCGGGGGCGCCTCGGGCAGGCCCCGGGGCGGCACCGGCGGCCGCTCGGGCCTGATGCCGAACAGGCGCTCGAAGAAGTTCTGCGCCCGCGCCGGCGGGGCCGCGAGCAGGGCGGGAGCCGCGACGGCGAGCGCCAGGACGGGGAGCAGGAGGCTGCGGGTCGGGCGCATCGGGCTCTACGACGGGGACACGAATTGGCGGGGCCACGCGCAACCCCTTGTCGAAGTGTTAACACGCCGTCGATGGCGCCGACGTGGCAGCGAAGCAACAAAATGCAACCACGCCATCCGGCGCATCCGCGGATCACGGAAGGATTATCGAGGCCGTCGAATGCGTTAGCGTGGAAGCGCGTGGTCGGCGCCGACAGGCAGACTTCGCCTTGCGAGCCCGTGGCGGGCTTCTTATATCGCCCTCGACGCGGGATTGCGCGCTGGATTTCAGCCGTTCACGGCCCTTGATCCGGCCCGGGTCCCATACTCACATCACCCCCGTACACCGCCATGGGCCGAGCTGCTTCGGGGCTCGGCGGTCTGCTTGAACGCGACACAAAGAGGGATCCCACCATGGGTAAAGTTATCGGTATCGACCTCGGCACCACCAATTCCTGCGTGGCCGTGATGGAAGGCACGCAGCCCAAGGTCATCGAGAATTCGGAAGGCGCCCGCACCACGCCGTCCATCGTTGCCTTCACGGATGACGGCGAGCGGCTCGTCGGCCAGCCGGCCAAGCGCCAGGCGGTCACGAATCCCGAGCGCACGTTCTTCGCCATCAAGCGGCTGATCGGCCGCACCTACGACGATCCGCTGACCCAGAAGGACAAGGGCCTCGTCCCCTACAAGATCGCCCGCGGCGACAACGGCGACGCCTGGGTCGAGGCGGACGGCAAGAAGTATTCGCCCTCGCAGATCTCCGCCTTCACGCTGCAGAAGATGAAGGAGACCGCGGAGGCCCATCTCGGCCAGCCCGTGACGCAGGCCGTCATCACCGTCCCCGCCTACTTCAACGACGCCCAGCGTCAGGCCACCAAGGACGCCGGCAAGATCGCGGGCCTTGAGGTGCTGCGCATCATCAACGAGCCGACCGCGGCGGCGCTTGCCTACGGCCTCGACAAGAAGAAGTCCGGCACGATCGCGGTCTACGACCTCGGCGGCGGCACCTTCGACGTGTCGATCCTCGAGATCGGCGACGGCGTGTTCGAGGTGAAGTCCACGAACGGCGACACCTTCCTGGGCGGCGAGGATTTCGACAACCGGGTCGTCGAGTACCTGACCTCCGAGTTCAAGAAGGAGCAGGGCATCGACCTGACCAAGGACAAGCTCGCCCTCCAGCGCCTCAAGGAGGCCGCCGAGAAGGCCAAGATCGAGCTGTCCTCGGCGACCCAGACCGAGATCAACCTGCCCTACATCACCGCCGACCAGACCGGCCCGAAGCACCTCGCGCTGAAGCTCAGCCGGGCCAAGTTCGAGTCGCTCGTCGACGATCTGGTGCAGCGGACGATCGAGCCCTGCCGCAAGGCGCTCAAGGATGCCGGCGTCTCGGCCTCCGAGATCGACGAGGTGGTGCTGGTCGGCGGCATGACCCGCATGCCCAAGATCCAGGAGGTGGTGAAGTCCTTCTTCGGCAAGGAGCCGCATAAGGGCGTGAACCCCGACGAGGTCGTGGCGATCGGCGCCGCCGTGCAGGCGGGCGTGCTCCAGGGCGACGTCAAGGACGTGCTGCTCCTCGACGTGACCCCGCTGTCGCTCGGCATCGAGACCCTGGGCGGCGTGTTCACCCGGCTCATCGACCGCAACACCACGATCCCGACCAAGAAGTCCCAGACCTTCTCGACGGCCGAGGACAACCAGAACGCCGTCACGATCCGGGTCTTCCAGGGCGAGCGCGAGATGGCGGCCGACAACAAGCTGCTCGGCCAGTTCGACCTCGTCGGCATCCCGCCGGCCCCGCGCGGCATGCCGCAGATCGAGGTGACCTTCGACATCGATGCCAACGGCATCGTGAACGTGACCGCCAAGGACAAGGCGACCAACAAGGAGCACCAGATCCGCATCCAGGCCTCGGGCGGCCTCTCGGACGCCGATATCGAGCGCATGGTCAAGGACGCCGAGGCGAATGCCGAGGCGGACAAGAAGCGGCGCGAGCTGGTCGAGGTGAAGAACCAGGGCGAGAGCCTGATCCACGCCACCGAGAAGTCGGTGACCGAGTACGGCGACAAGGTCCCGGCCTCCGACAAGGGCGCCATCGAGACCGCGATCACCGCGCTCAAGACCGCGCTGGAGGGTGACGACGCCGAGACCATCAAGGCCCGCACGACGGACCTGATGCAGGCATCGATGAAGCTCGGCGAGGCGATGTACGCCGCCAACCAGGCGGCGGGTCCCGAGGCCGGAGCCGAGGCGCATGCCGCCGAGAAGAAGGACGACGTCATCGACGCCGACTTCCAGGAAGTCGACGACAAGGACCAGAAGAAGCGCGCATAAGGGCACGCGTGGTTCGGGAACGGGGCCGGAGCGATCCGGCCTCGTTCGCTGTCGCGCGGTCACGGGTTTCGAAAGGGACAAGTCCCTTTCGCGGGTGCAGGGCAGAGCCCTGCCGTCGGGCAACGCCCGAGGCGTCGGGATTTCACCCCGACACCCCACCTAAAGGGCTGAGCCCTTTGGAAACCCCGATGACGCGCGGGTCGGATTGTCCGGAGACGGGGTCGGATGTCGAAGCGGGACTATTACGAGATCCTGGGGGTCACCAAGACCGCCACGGAAAGCGAGCTGAAGGTCGCCTTCCGCAAGCTCGCGATGACCTATCATCCCGACCGCAATCCCGGCGACAAGGACGCCGAGATCAAGTTCAAGGAAATCAATGAGGCCTACCAGTGCCTCTCCGACGGTCAGAAGCGTGCCGCCTACGACCGGTTCGGCCACGCGGCCTTCAGCCAGGGCGGGGGCGGCCCCGGATTCGGCAACGAGTTCGGCGACTTCATGTCGGACATCTTCGACAACTTCTTCGGTGACGGCCGCGGCGCCGGCGGCGCCCGCGGACGCGGCGGCGCGCCGGGCCGCGAGCGCGGGGCCGACCTGCGCTACAACCTGGAAATCACCCTGGAGGAGGCCTTCAACGGCAAGGCCGAGACCATCCGGATCCCGACCTCGGTGACCTGCGAGGCCTGCGACGGCTCCGGCGCCAAGCCGGGCTCGAAGCCCCGGACCTGCCAGACCTGCGCGGGTTACGGTCGGGTGCGGGCGGCGCAGGGCTTCTTCGCCATCGAGCGCACCTGCCCGAACTGCCACGGCCGCGGCGAGATCGTGGATGATCCCTGCACCGCCTGCCAGGGCGCGGGCCGGGTCAACCGCGAGCGCACGCTCTCGATCAACGTGCCAGCGGGCGTCGATGACGGGCTGCGGATCCGGCTCGCCGGCGAGGGCGAGAGCGGGCTGCGCGGCGGCCCGCCCGGAGACCTCTACGTCTTCCTGTCGATCAAGCAGCACGAGTTCTTCCAGCGCGACGGCGCCGACCTGTTCTGCCGGGTGCCGATCTCGATGGTGACCGCGGCGCTGTCGGGCGAGATCACCGTGCCGGTGATCGACGGCTCGCAGACCCAGGTGCGCATCCCCGCGGGCACGCAGACCGCCAAGCAGTTCCGCATCAAGGGCAAGGGCATGCCGGTGCTCCGCTCGCGGGAGGTCGGCGACCTCTACATCCAGGTCTTCGTCGAGACCCCGCAGAACCTGACGAAGCGCCAGCGCGAACTCCTGCAGGAGTTCGACCAGTCGGCCTCGCCCGAGAATCACCCGGAATCCGCGGGCTTCTTCTCGAAGGTGCGGGACTTCTTCGGGGGGGCGGTCCGCCCCTAGCGCCATGCCTATCGCGCTGCGAGGGGCATGGCTCCAGGCCTTCGTTTTGACGCGCTCTCTTCCGCCGAACCGGTATCCACTTCGGTGGAGAGCGCTCCGGGGCCGGATCCGAAACCCCGGCGGCCCGTTATGCATGCGGCCCCAGCGTGGCACACTTACCCTAGGCGCCGCCGTGGCTTGGCTGTAAGACAGCGCGTTCCCCTAGCCATTCATTCTCATTCGGCATCAAGGAATCAGGACTTGCCGCCGCTGCGCCGTTCCACCGCGAAGGCTCCTGCCACCCGGAGCGCGATTTTCGGGCCGCGGCGCGACCCCTTGGAGGACGAGGCGCGGTTCCTGCGCTCCTGGCTGGAGCGACCGCTCGTCACCGGCGCGGTGACGCCCTCCGGCAAGATGCTCGCCCGCACGATGGCGTCCTACGTCGATCCGCGCCGCGAGGGCCCGGTGGTCGAGCTCGGCCCCGGCACCGGTCCGGTCACCGAGGCGCTGATCCGGCGTGGCATCGCGCCCGAGCGGCTGATCCTGGTGGAGTTCAACCCCGATTTCTGCAGCCTCCTGATCCGCCGCTTCCCCGGCGTGACGGTGATCCGCGGCGATGCCTACGACATGCGGGCAAGCCTGCGGGACGTGCTGACACAGCCCGCCGCAGCCACGATCTCGAGCCTGCCGCTGTTCACCAAGCCGCTGGAGCAGCGGCTCGACCTGCTCAACACCGCGCACGATCTGATGCAGCCGGGCGCGCCGTTCGTGCAGTTCACCTACGCGGTGGTGCCGCCGATCCCGGCCCGCTGCGAAGCCGGCAGCTACACGACCGACCGGTCCAATCGGGTTTGGCTGAACCTGCCGCCGGCGCGGGTCTGGGTCTACCGCCGGCCCTGAGCTGAACACGGCCTGAGCGAACGGCTCACATTTGCGTCAACTGCCGGGTGTAACACCTGGGGCACGGCCGGTCGCGACATCGCGGTCGGCGTGGAGCAGGAGGACGCCGATGTTCACCAAGACCGCACGCACCTGTCTGGCCGCCGCTCTGGCGGTCGGAGGACTGGCCGTCGCGGCGCCGGCGATGGCCGCGCCGCTCGGGATCGACGCCGGGTTGCATCGGGGTGCCGGCGATGTCGTGACCGTCCAGTACGGCTACGGTTACGGCCCCCGTCACCACGGCTGGCGCGGCCATGGCGGCTTCGGCCCACGCCATCACGGCTGGGGGCGCGGGCATCATTACGGCTGGGGTCATCGCGGCTTCGGGCCGCGGCACCATCATCACGGCGGCTGGGGGCATCGCCACGGCTACGGCCGCTGGTAAGGTCACACGACGGCCGGTCGGAAAAATCCTGGCCCCCGCAGCACCCGACCCCTCCCTCCCCCTTTGCGGGGGAGGGAGACGCGCGAATCCTTCAGGCGTCCCGTCCCAGGCGCAAGCCTTCGACCCGACGCCCTACAGCGCAATCTGCTCCCGGACCTTGATATCCGGACTCGACGCGCCGCAGGTCGGCAGGCTCTCGACCGGGCCGTGGACCGCCGAGGTCGTCGCCGACAGGTCGTGGTAGCAGACGCAGCCCTCGGCGAAGTAGTGGTGCACGAGCGCCTTGCGGGAGCGCGTGATGTCCGCCCGGGCCGAGCCGCCGTGCAGCAGGTTCGCGTGCCAGAACAGCACGTCGCCCTTGCGGGCCGTGAAGTATTCCGGCTGCGCCCCGTGCGCCCGGATCTCCTGCTGGATCGCCGGCTCGTAGTGCTCGACATAGGCGCCGTAGCCGCGCTGCTTAAAATCCTCCGGCGAGATGCCGACATCGTGGCTGAACAGGTACGGCAGGCGGTGCGTCCCGGGATAGTAGACCAGCGGCCCGGAATCCGCATGGATGTCCTCCATGGCGATCCAGCAGGCGGCGAGATAGCCGACCGGGTAGGTCGTCATATGGATCGAGTCGGAATGCTCGGCCTGCTGGCTGCCCTTGTGGGACGCGATGGTCTGGAACGGGATTGCCGGGCGGCCCAGCACCAGGCTGCTGAAGTTGACCAGCACCGGGTGCTTGAGGAGCCGGTCGATCGCCTCGACCTTCAGGTGGGGGTTGAGATAGCGGCCGGGATGCGGATCGTCCTCGGCGGCCTTCTCGGGGGCGAGGGTCACGTCGCCCCGGGCGATCGCCGCCTCGTAGGCGCCCCAGGTCTCGTCGATCGTCTCGGAATCGATGGCCCCGCGCAGCACGTAATAGCCGTGCGCCTCCCAGAACCGGCAGATCTCGGCCTGCCTGGGCGTGATCTCCCGCCGCGCGACGCGGCGGTCGATGATCGCCTGCGCGTCCGGCTGGTCGAGCCAGGGGCTCGGACCGGATTCCGGGAAATTTTCCGCCCGAAAAACCTTGATGCAGCCGATATCGACGGGGATGTCGGCATCGACCACGAACGGGGGAGGCGGGGGCGGCGCGTTCCGATTGCGCGCGGGGGGCCGGTTTGATCGCGTCAACGTGCGCGCAAGGTCCGCGACGCGGCGGAACGTTCGAGCCATCACATCCTCCGCCCGACAGGCAAGGTCACCCCTTCCGTGGCGCGGGGTCAGCGCGAGGCGTGCGACGCGTTCACGAAATCGTTAGCAAGCTCGCGACTCGACCCTTAACGGACGGTTAACAAGCCCCATCTGGCGGGTCCGCACCAGCGCGGATAGCGCCTGGGGCGAGCGGCGCCGGTCAAGTCAGGCGTTGGGTCAACGCTCCGATGGCGGCCTGCCGACACCGACGGTGTCGAGGATCGCCGGACGTTCCGCCGCCGGCGCCTCGCCCATCCGGTAGGCCGCCCGCAGGGCCGCCTCTGCCCGATCCGCGGCGGCCTCGTCAGCCGCGTGGACGATCCCGAGCAGACCATTCGAATCACCGGGACCGGCAAGATCCGTGAAGCCGACCCGGGGATCGATGGCATCCTCCGGTCGGGTGCGCCCGCCGCCGAGCTCGATCACCGCCAGGCCGATAGCCCGCGTGGCGATGCCCGCCACCGTCCCGGCCAGATGGACCGGCCGCCGCACCGGCGCGGCGGGCAGATGTCGTTCGGGCTCGTCGAGGAGATCGGCCGGTCCACCGAGCGCCGCCACCATCTCCGCAAAAGTCTCGGCCGCGCGGCCCGAGGCCAGGACCGCTTCGAGCCGCTCGGCGGCGCCGGCCGCATGCCGGGCGAGGCCCCCCGCCACGAGCATCTCGGCGGCGAGCGCCAGCGTGACCGCGTGAAAGCGCGGCTCCCGGCGCAGGCCCTTCAGGTAATCGATCGCGTACGCGACCTCCACGGCGTTGCCGGCGGCACTCGCCAGCGGCGCGTCCATGTCGGTGATGAGGGCCGTCGTGCGCAGGCCCGCCCCCTCCGCCACCGTGACGATGCTCTCGGCGAGCGCCCGCGCCTCGGGCAGGGTCGCCATGAAGGCGCCGGAGCCCTGCTTGACGTCCATCACCAGCCCGTCGAGCCCCGCGGCGAGCTTTTTCGACAGGATCGACGCGGTGATGAGGTCCAGCGACTCGACCGTCCCGGTGACGTCGCGGATCGCGTAGAGGCGCCGATCGGCCGGGGCGAGGTCGGCGGTCTGGCCGATGATCGCGCAGCCGACGCGGCGCACGACCTGCCGGAAGGTGTCGAGTCCCGGGGCCGCGTCGTAGCCCGGGATGCTGCCGAGCTTGTCGAGCGTGCCGCCGGTATGGCCGAGGCCGCGTCCTGAGATCATCGGCACGTAGCCGCCGCAGGCCGCCACCATCGGGGCCAGCACGAGGCTCACCGTATCGCCGATGCCGCCGGTGGAGTGCTTGTCGAGCACGGGCCCCGGCAGTGCCCAGCTCAGCACCGTGCCCGAATCCGCCATGGCCCGGGTGAGCGCCACCCGCTCGGGCAGCGCGAGGCCGCGGAAGAACACCGCCATCGCGAAGGCCGCCGCCTGCCCCTCCCCCACGGTGCCGTCCGTCAGGCCCGCGATGAAGGCTCCGATCGCCTCCGGTTCGAGCGGCAGGCCGTCGCGCTTGGCCCGGATGATCTCCTGCGGGAGACGCATGCTCACAGCCCCCGGGCCTGCATCAGGGCGCCGAACAGGCTGCTCGCCCCGAGGCGGAAGGTTTTTGGCGTCACCCAGTCTGCTCCCATGATCCGGTCGGCGAGCGCCAGATAGGTGGCGGCGTCGGCGACGCTGCGCAGGCCGCCCGACACCTTCAAGCCGGCGGGACGGCTGCGCGCCTTGATCTCGGTCAGCATCGCCTCGGCGGCTTCCGGGGTCGCCGAGACCGGGCTCTTGCCGGTCGAGGTCTTCAGGAAATCGGCGCCCGCCTCCAGGGCGAGGCGGCTCGCCGCCCGGATCGTCTCCGGGTCGCCGAGTTCGCCCGTCTCCAGGATCACCTTGAGCGTTGCGGTGCCGCAGACGTCGCGCACGGCCTCCACCATGTCGCGGGCCAAAGCCGCCTCGCCCCGCATCAGGGCGCGATAGGGCAGGACGAGGTCGATCTCGTCGGCGCCGTCGCGCAGGGCCTCGGCGGTGTCGTCGGTGGCCCGGGCGCAATCCGCGCCGCCTTCGGGGAAGTTGATCACACTGGCGACCCGGATCCCGGTTCCGGCGAGCGCCCGGGCCCCCTGCTCGATGAAGCGCGGCCAGACGCAGATCGCCGCGACGGAACCCGCCTTCGCGTCCCGGCACAGGGCGTCGATCTTCGTCTCGGTGCAGGTCTCGCCGAGGTCGGTGAGATCGAGGAGCGGCAGCGCCCGGCGGGCGACCGCGCCGGTCTCGGAATCGGTCATGGCGCATCTCCGTCGGGCAGATCGGCCACGAAGGCCCGGATCAGGCGGCCGAGATCCTCCGCGGCCCGGGCCGCCACCGCCTTGGTCTCCGCATGGTGCGGGGCGCCCCCGGCGATCCCGGCGGCGAGGTTGGTCACCACCGAGATGGCCGCCACCGGCAGGCCGAGGAAGCGGGCCAGGATCACCTCGGGGACCGTCGACATGCCCACGAGATCCGCCCCCAGGATGCCGGCCATCCGGACCTCGGCGGGCGTCTCGAAGCTCGGGCCGGAGAACCACGCGTAGACCCCCTCCCCGAGCGGTACGCCGCAGGTCCCGGCCGCCGCGTGCAGCCGCGCGCGCAGGTCCGGTTCGTAGGCGTCGGTCATCGGGACGAAGCGGGCGTCGCTCGCCTCGCCGATCAGCGGGTTGAGGCCGGAGAGGTTGATGTGGTCGGCGAGCAGGACGAGGCTTCCGGGGCCGGTCTCCGGCCGCAGCGAGCCGGAGGCGTTGGTGAGCAGCAGGCGCCGCGCCCCGATTTGTCGCGCGCAGGCGAGCGGCAGGCGCATCACGGCCGGGTTGCCCCGCTCGTAGGCGTGCGCCCGCCCCTCGAAGATCAGGACGGGTCGCCCCGCCAGGGTTCCGCGATGGAGCCGGCCCGCATGGCCGCTGACCCCCGCCCCCGGGAAGCCGGGAATCGCCGCATACGGGATGGAGACGGCCTCTTCCAGGCCCTCCGCGATCCCGCCGAGGCCGGTGCCGGTCACGAGGGCGCAGGCGTAGTCCCCCGAGAAGCCGGCGGCGCGCAGGGTAGCGAGGGCGGCCGCCTCACTCACCGAGCGTCTCCGGCCCGAAGGATTCGGGCAGCAGCTCGGCGAGCGTGAAGCTCTTCGCGATGCCGTCCGGGGTGGCGGCGTGGATCGGCGTGTCCGCGCGCGCGAATTCCCGGATGCGCTGGCGGCAGGCGCCGCAGGGTGTCACGAGGCCCGCGCCCTCGCCGCAGACGAGGATTTCCGCGATGCGCCGCCCCCCGGCCGCCACCATGGCGGCGATCGCCCCGGCCTCCGCGCAGGTCCCGACCGGATAGGCGGCATTCTCGACGTTGCAGCCGGCATGGATGGCGCCGTGCTCGTCCCGGAGCGCCGCCCCGACCCGGAAGCGGGAATAGGGCGCGTGCGCCCGCTCGCGCACCGCCCGGGCAGCCGCCAGCAGGGCCACCCGATCATCCGCCCGTGCCGAATCCAAAGCCTGCATGGCCGATCTTTGGCACCCGCCGGGGCGGCCTGTCGAGGGTCGTGGCGGGCTCGCGGAGCACGCCATCGCAATGGGGGCTTGTCCCAGCCTTCATGAATGCGTGGCCGCGGATTATGTACAGAACCCTGTACGGCAGGGGATGCGCATGGGTCAGATCAGCGACACGGAGTTCCGTGCGCACCGCGCCACGTACCTCGATCGTGTCGAGAAAGATCGGGCAGAGCTGATCGTGACCCGGCAGAACCGCCCGGACATGGTGATCATGCCCCTGGCCGAGCTGAACAGCCTCCGCGAGACGCTGCACCTGCTCTCGACGCCCACAAACGCCCAGCGTCTCCTCGACAGTGTCGCACAGCTTGAGGCCGAGGCCGGTGCCGAGCATGGCCTCATCGAGCCGTGAAGCTCGTCTGGTCGGCGAACGCCTGGGAGGATTACCTGCACTGGCAGCCGACCGACCGGGACACGCCTGCCCGCATCGATGACCTGATCAAAGCCAGCCTGCGAACGCCGTTCGCCGGCATCGGGAAGGCCGAGCCTCTGAGGGCAATCTCAAAGGGTGGTGGTCACGCCGGATCACGGGGGAACACCGCCTCGTCTATCGCGTGAAGGGCGTCGGGGACGAGCAGGTGCTCGGCATCGCCCAGTGTCGATGGCACTACGACATCTGAGATCAACGCTTCAGCGCGCCGCCGGCCCTGCGCCGAGGAGGCCCGCCGCCTGCTGCAGGGCCGCGTCGTCCCGCGGGCCGATCAGCGCGTAGGCGGTGTCGCCCGCATTCCAGGAGACGATGTCGCCCTCCTCGGAGCCGGTGAGCGCCGCCGGGCCGCCACGGATGCCGCGGGTGGCGAACAGCGATGCCTCGCCATACGCGCCCGCCTCCAGGGCGACCTCGATGCCGGTGCCGTGCCGGGCCGGGAAGATCTGGATGTCGCGCACCCGCCAGCCCTCCGGCAGCGCGGGCAGGTCGATGCCGGTGACGGCGCGCAGGCGCGCCCGGTCGTAGACCGGCCCGTCGGCCTCGCCGCTGATGCTCTTGCGCAGCTGCGCCACCGCCCGGGCCTGACGGGCATCGGCGATCAGGGCCGGGTCCGGCGTCGCCGCCAGGGTGTCGGGCACGCCGAACCGGCCGATCTCGTCATGGGCGAGCCAGCCCGCGCCGACCAGCACCGCGATGGCGGCGGCCCGCTTGAGGCGCGAGGCGACCCGGCGCCAGCGCAGGTTGCGATCGAAGCGGCGGGCGAGCGCGACGGTCCGGTCGGGTCCGGGACCCGGAACCCGCTCGAAGCACGCCCGCAGGGCATCGCGATCGTGCATCTCGGCCATCACCCGGGCGGCGGCGGCCGGATCGGCGGCGAGATGGGCCTCGACCTCCAGGCGGCGCATCGGGTCGATCTGCCCGTCGACGAAGGCGATGAGATCGTCGTCCGTGATCGGATCAATCATCGTGAAGTCCTCGGTGCCAGCGTGCCCGGGATTGCGCCGCCCTTCAACGGCGGCGGCCCCGGAACCTCAATGACCGCATGGTGGATTGGGAAAACCGGATGCCGCGTTCCCGCACCAGGCCGCAGAGCGATCCGCCGGTCGCTGTCGTCAGTCCGCGCCGGCGCCGGGGACTGACCGATTCGCAACAACCCGGCCTCAGCCCTCCCCGGCCGCGCGCCGGAGGGGCCAGACGGACCGGCCCGGCGGCGTGTCGGACACGACGAGCCTGAGGGCGGAGGGCGGTCCGCGCCGGGTCTCCGGAGCCCGCTCGCCGTCCTGCGCCTCGCCGGAGGCCCGCTCGGTCCGCGCGCCCTCCTCGAAGGCCCGCAGGGCGGCCCGGCCGCGGCCGAGGCGGGACATCAGCGTCCCGATCGGGATGCCGAGCACCGAAGCCGCGTCGGCATAGGCCATGCCCTCCAGGGTGACGAGGTGCAGGGCGGCGCGCTGCTCCTCGGGCAGGGTGAGGAAGGCCTTCCGGATCTGGGCGAGGCGCACCTGCCCCTCCTGGGCCGGGGGGGCCATGTCCTCGGCCATCCGCACCAGCGTGTCGGCGTGGCGCGCCTCGACCTGCCGGCGGCGCTGCTCGTCGATGAAGGCATTGTGCAGCACCGTCATCATCCAGGTGCGCAGATTGGTGTTCGGGCGGAGCGTGCCCTGCATCTCCAGGGCGCGCACCAGCGTGTCGTGCACGAGATCGTCGGCCCGCAGCGCGTCGCGGGTGAGCGACCGGGCGTAGCGCCGCAGGGGCACCAGCAGGTCGAGGAGATCAGGGCGCTTCTGCTTGTCCGATGCCATGGAACGTGAACGCGTCGCCCCGGCACCTTAATCCCGCTCGACTGTCTTGCGGTCTTCAGGCCCGATCGAGGGCGGCCGCGATGCCCGAGATCACCCGCGGGTCGGTGGGCTCGACCTGCGTGGCGAAGGCGGCCGCGAGGGTGCCGTCCCGGGCGATCAGGTACTTGTGGAAGTTCCAGCGCGGCGTCTCGGCCGGGCGCTCGGCGGCGGCCCACCGGTAGAACGGATGGGCGCCCGGCATCTTCACGTGGGTCTTGGCGGTGAGCGGGAAGGTGACGCCGTGATTCTTCCGGGCGGCCTCCGCGATGGCGGGACCGTCGAGCGGCTCCTGGTTGCCGAAATCCGGGGACGGCACGCCGATCACCGTCAGGCCCCGGCCGCCGAAGCGGGTCCACAGGGCCTGAAGGCCGGAGAGCTGCCCGGCATAGCCGCAGGCCGTGGCGGTGTTGACCACGAGGATCGGCTTGCCCGCATAGGCCGAGAGCGGCATCGGTCCGCCCTCCGGCGTCTCGAAGGCGAAATCGGCGGCCCGGGCCGATTCGGCAGCGCGGGCGCCGCCGGCCAGACCGGCGCCGATCAGGATCAGGGCCTCGCGGCGCAGCAGCATCATGACGTCAGCCTCCCCGAACGCAGGTCGCGGAACGCGGCAGCGGGTCCTACGTTTCGTCCGCCGGGGCGATCGATTCGCCGCAGGGCCGTGCCGCGCATCATCGTCTGCCAGAAGCCGCGGCTCGGGACGAGGCCCTAGAGCCAGCCCTTTTAAGGTGTTTGCGGAAGCAACGAGACAGGGGCCAAGCGCACTCTCCTCCCCCTTGTGGGGAGGAGTTGGAGGTGGGGGTGGTGCAGACGGCACCGCTGCGCCTCATCCTGCACACCCCCACCCCTGGCCCCTCCCCACAAGGGGGAGGGGAAAAGGCGGTGCGCTTTCAGGATGTTAGAGCCACGACTTGCGATTTTCGCAGCTAGCCCAAACACCTTAAAAGGGCTGGCCCTAGAGCGCTCTCCACCGAAGAGGACACTGGTTCGGCGCAAGAGAGCGCATCGAAACAAAGGCTTAGAGCCGCGCACGATTGCAACGCGATCGGTACACGACAGCGCATCGCGCCGGGGTGATCCGATCCAATCCCCTGATCCTGAGGTGACCGCGGAGCGGGCCTCGAAGGAGGGCTCCAGGAATCGCAGGTCCATCTGGAGGGCTCCTTCGAGGCCTCCGCTCCGCTGCGGCACCTAAGGATGAGGGGGTGGGTTGGACAACCGACCCAAAGCGTCCGAATTCGTGTCGTGTCCCGTGTGCAACGCGATCGGGCACGGCCCTAAGCCGCGCGGACCGTATCGAGGAAGCGACGGACCTCCGCGTCGAGCCGCTGGGCCTGGGTCGAGAGGCCGGAGGCTGAACCCAGGACCTGCGCGGCGGCGGCTCCGGCTCCCTCGGCGGCGCGGGCAACGCCCGCGATATTGCTCGTGACCTCACCGGTCCCGAGCGCCGCCTGTCCGACGTTGCGCACGATCTCCTGCGTCGCCGCGCCCTGCTCCTCGACCGCTGCGGCGATCCCGCTGGCCAGCACGCTGATCTCGCTGATGCGGTTCACGACGATGGTGATCGCGTCCGACGCATCCCCGGTCCAGGACCGGATCTCCCCGATCTGCCGCGCGACGTCCTCGGTCGCCTTGGCGGTCTGGCCGGCCAGTTCCTTGACCTCGGTCGCCACCACGGCGAAGCCGCGGCCCGCCTCCCCGGCGCGCGCCGCCTCGATCGTGGCGTTGAGTGCCAGGAGGTTGGTCTGTGCGGCGATGCCCGAGATGAGGTTGACCACGTCGCCGATCCGGGCCGCACCCGCGCGCAGCGTCTGCATCAGGTCCGCGGACTTCTCGGCTTCCGCGACGGCCGCGTTGGCGAAGCTCGCCGAGCCCTGCACCTGCCGGCCGATCTCCGAGACGGAGGCGCCGAGCTGCTCGGCCGCCGCCGCCACCGTGCCGACGTTCGAGGCCGCCTCCTCGGCCGCCGAGGCCACGGTGACCGATTGCTGCGCGGTCTGCGTGGCGGCCGCGCTCATGCTCTCGGCAGTGGATTGCAGCTGGGTCGCCGCCGCCGCCACGGCGCGCACCACGTCGCCGACCGCCGCCTCGAACCGGTCGGCCAATTCGTGCATGGCGGCCCTCCGCTGCCTCTCGACCGCCGTCCGCGCCTCGGCCGCCTCCGTTTCCAGCTCCTTGGCCCGCGCGAGCTTATCCCGGAAGACCTGCACGGCGTCGGCCATGGCCCCGACCTCGTCGCGGCGGCCGACGCCCGGCACCACGACCGACAGGTCGTCGGCGGCGAGCCGGGTCATCGTGCCCGTTATCGCGTGGATCGGCCGGGCTATCCCCCGTTGCAGGATGGTCAGCGCCGCCAGGGCAATCATCGTCATCGCACCCAGCCCAATCAGGCTGGCGGAGCGCGTCGCGATCACGGCCGCCGCAGAATTCGCGAACCGGGCCTCCATGAGCGTGCGCTCGACCTGCGCGATCTCGGCCAGCTTCGCGCGCAGGCCGTCCATCGACACCTTGCCGGCTCCGGAAGTCTCGATCCGGCGCGCCGCCTCCCGTGTCGCCTCGTCCTGCATGAGGGCGAGTTCCCGGTCCGCGATATCATGGGTCCAGCGGTCCGCGAAGGTCTTCAGATCCGCGAGGCGTGCCTGCTGGTCGGGATTGTCGGCCGTCAACCGATGCGCCGCCGCGAGGGCCACCGTGAATGTCTCCCGGCCGGCCCGCTGCGGCTCCAGGAAACTCGGATCCGCCGAGAGCAGGTAGCCGCGCAGGCCGGTCTCCCGGTCGACCATCGCGATGCGCATCCGCTCGACCTCGGCAAGCAAGGCCTGCGTATGCTCGATCCAGGTCTCGGTCTCCTGAATCGCACCGATATTCCTGAGCGATACCGACGCGACGACGAGCGTCACGACGAGCATCATCCCCATGACGAGCGCGATCTTGATCCTGATCCTCAAATCCACCCACCGAATTGTCATATGCCCTGCCCCCCTGAGAACATCATCGTCACGCGGAGACAAAGTCCGCGATGCGCTAGGTATAGTTTTTCAAATCATGCTGTCCAGATCAACAAATATACAGATTATGTTCAATTTATCCAGAACATACGCGCTCGGATCGGTGGCCAGTTCTGTTCACGCCAGATATAAACCCGATCAACCCCTGCGGCGATAACGACCAATAAGCTTTCACAGATCGACATCACGGATCGCTTGTCACTGATACGCCTGCTGCAAGTCGATCGTGCAGTCCTGGCCGACCCGCCCGTAATTCTCCGCGAGCCATGCCTGCGCGGCGGCGCGGCCCTTGTCGCGCAGGCGCTTGAACACGGTCCAGCGGGCGTCGAGCTTCGAGGCGGCGTTGTAGTCTTCCAGGGCGTCGGTGCCGTCGATCCGGTGCACCAGCACCCGGCGATACTGCCCCTGGCCGAGAGTGCCCTCCTCGATCAGCCCGTCCAGGAAGTCGATGGCGCGCAGTTCCCGCATCAGGTTGGCGTTGAAGGTGATCTCGTTGAGCCGGTCGCGGATCTCGCTCTCGGTGCGCGGCGTCTCCCGCCGTTCCACCGGATTGATCTGGACGAGCAGGATGTCGCGGGTCTGGGCGCCGCGGTGCAGCGGATAGAGCGGCGGGTTGCCGAGATAGCCCCCGTCCCAATAGGGTACGCCGTCGATCTCCACCGCCTGGAACACGGTCGGCAGGCAGGCCGAGGCCATGAGGTGATCGACGGTCAGGCGCTCGCGTTCGAACACCGCCAGCTTGCCGGTCCAGACATTGGTGGCCGAGACGAACAGGCCCGCCGTCTCGGCCTCGCGCAGGCGCTCGAAATCGACCTGCTCGGCCAGCGCCTTGCGCAGCGGGTTGATGTTGAGCGGGTTCGACACGTAGGGGCTGGGCGAGAGCATCTTCGACCAGAACTCGGCCACCGGATTGCCCTTCCACAGGCTGAACAGGCCGCTGACGAAGTGGCGCTGGGCGGGGCCCAGGTCGCCGTCGAGGCTGACCTCCCGCCAGAACCGCTCCAGGCCCTCCCGGGCGCCGTCGGGGCCGCCCTTGAGCCAGCCATCCACCAGGACGACGGCGTTCATCGCCCCGGCGCTCGCCCCGGTGACGGCCTCGAATCCGAGCCGCCCGTCCTCGATCAGGGCGTCGAGCACGCCCCAGGTGAAGGCGCCGTGCGCGCCGCCGCCCTGAAGCGCGAGGGCCACCGGCTTCTCGGCCCGGGGACCCGCCAGCATGCGGCCCGACGCAGGCGCGGACTGGGCGTCGATCGCGTCGGAGACGGGGGTCTCCGGTACGGCGGTGACGGGATTGTGCGGCTCGGCGCCGCCGGACTGCTCGCTCATCTCAGCCTCCTGTCAGGGCCGACAAGATGGGCATGTTGCGGTGCAGCATCAACGGCGCGGCAGGGTTGCGCGCGCGGCGCCCTCCGGCCGGCCGGGCGGATCGGCAACAGAGGCGGACGAAAACCCCGCCGCCCACACGGCAAACTCGACATCCGCGCACAGATACGACATGAGAGCCGCGTATGCTGTCCAGCGCGATGCTGTCCCGCGTGGCGCCGGCTTGACGCCGCGCCGGGGCGTCCGCACCTCACCTGCGGCAGCCCCGAGGTTCCCGTGCGGAGGTTCCCGTGCGGCGGTCCCCGGGACAGGCCCGACGGCCCTGACGGGCGCCGGCGCCTCGCGAGGCGCGCACCGAAGGTCCACGATGGAAGTCATGGAAGCCACCACCCGCTCCGACATCCCCGCCGCCGAGAACCCGCTGGCCGGCGGCGGACCGGAGATCGCCGGCCCCGCCCCCCGCCACCGCACGGTCGGCGTCACGGTCGGCGAGGGTGCCGGCGCGGTCACGGTCGGCGGCGGCGCGCCGATCGTCGTCCAGTCGATGACCAACACCGACACGGCCGACATCGACGCCACGGTGGCGCAGGTGGCCCAGCTCGCCCGGGTCGGCTCGGAGCTGGTGCGCATCACCGTCGACCGCGACGAGGCCGCCGCCGCCGTGCCGAAGATCCGCGAGCGGCTCGACCGGATCGGCGTCAACGTGCCGCTGGTGGGCGACTTCCACTATATCGGCCACAAGCTGCTCGCCGACCATCCGGCCTGCGCCGAGGCGCTGGCCAAGTACCGGATCAACCCCGGCAATGTCGGCTTCAAGGACAAGAAGGACACGCAGTTCTCGGCGATCATCGAGCAGGCGATCAAGCACAACAAGACCGTGCGGATCGGCGCCAACTGGGGCTCGCTCGACGGGGAACTCCTCACCCACCTGATGGACGAGAACGCCAAGGCGCTGCGGCCGATCGATGCCCGCGCGGTGATGCGCGAGGCGATGGTCCGCTCGGCGATCAGCTCGGCCGACCGCGCGGTGGAACTCGGCCTGCCGCAGAACAAGATCATCCTGTCGGCCAAGGTCTCGGCGGTGCAGGACCTGATCGCCGTCTACCGCGAGGTGGCGCGCCGCTCGGATTACGCGATCCATCTGGGTCTCACCGAGGCCGGCATGGGCTCGAAGGGCCTCGTCGCCGCCTCGGCCGCCATCGGCGTGCTCCTCCAGGAGGGGATCGGCGACACGATCCGCTACTCGCTGACGCCGGAGCCCGGCGGCGACCGGAGCCTGGAGGTGAAGGCCAGCCAGGAACTCCTGCAGACCATGGGCTTCCGCACCTTCGTGCCGATGGTGGCGGCCTGCCCGGGCTGCGGCCGCACGACCTCGACGACCTTCCAGGAACTCGCCCGCGACATCCAGAACTGGATCGTCACCTCGATGCCCGAATGGAAGAAGACCTATCCGGGGGTCGAGGGGCTGAACGTCGCCGTGATGGGCTGCATCGTGAACGGCCCGGGCGAATCGAAGCATGCCGATATCGGCATCTCGCTGCCCGGGACCGGCGAGACCCCCACCGCGCCGGTCTTCATCGACGGCAAGAAGGCGATGACGCTGCGCGGCCCGACGCTCGCGAAGGACTTCGAGGGCATCGTGATCGACTACATCCAGCGCCGCTTCGGCCAGGGCGGGACGCGCACCGCCGCGGAGTGAGGGCCGCGACTTCCCCTCCTCACCTTTGCCGGGAAGAGAGACGCGCCTCTCACCCATCCGCGTCGATCGACCTCCCCCCACCGGGACCCAGCCCCCGGCCTTCGCAGCCGCACACGGTTTCCGCCCGCCCCCGGCCGTGGTAGCAAGGCCGCACGATCCCGTGAGCGGTCGGCCCGGTGGCCGGCCCGCGCGGTTCGGCGGAGTCTTCGCGTTTTCTGCCCGGCCCCGATTGGCCCCTGAGCCGAACCGCGAAGCGCCGGCCACGCCCGAGCTTCCGACAATCGCATGAGCCAAACCTTCGCACCCGGCGTAGCAGCCCAGCCCACGCCCGCGGCGTCCGACATCGCGCGCGAGACCGCCCCGGCGGCCGAGGGCGAGAGCCCCGTCCCGGGACCGGCGGCCTCCGGCACCCTCGACGCCCCCGAGAAGGCCGAGACCCGGCACGGGCATGCGGGCTTCTGGACGCTGCTGGTCGGCTCCGTCGGCGTCGTCTACGGCGATATCGGCACCAGCCCGCTCTACGCGTTCCGCGAGGCGCTGGTCCCGGCGCGGACCGACGGCATCCTGCTGCCCGAGGAGGTGATCGGCACCGTCTCGCTGATCCTCTGGGCGCTGTTCATGATCGTGACGGTGAAGTACGTCGCGATTCTGCTGCGCATGGACAACAACGGCGAGGGCGGCATCCTCTCGCTGATGGCGCTGGCCCGCAAGGCGCTCGGCGGTTCCCGCATCGTGTTCATGCTGGGGCTCCTCGGCGCCTCGCTGTTCTACGGCGATGCGGTGATCACCCCGGCGATCTCGGTGCTGTCGGCCGTGGAGGGCCTGAAGCTCGTCACCCCCACCCTCGACGATTACGTCCTGCCGATCACCGTGGTGATCATCGTCGCGCTGTTCCTCGTGCAGAACCGCGGCACGGGCAAGGTCGCGGCCTTCTTCGGGCCGGTCACCATCGTGTGGTTCGTCGCGATGGCGCTGGCGGCGCTGCCGCATATCGCCCTGCACCCGGAGGTGTTCCGGGCACTCAACCCGGTTCACGCCGTGATGTACCTCCTCGGCCACGGCACCGGGGCTTTGGTGGCGCTCGGCGCCGTGTTCCTGGCGGTGACCGGGGCCGAGGCCCTGTTCGCCGATCTCGGGCATTTCGGCCGCAAGCCGATCCAGGTGGCCTGGATCGGCCTGGTCTTCCCGGCGCTCGCCCTCAACTATCTCGGGCAGGCCGCCCTGGTGCTGGAGAAGCCCGACACGGCCGATCCGTTCTTCCAGCTCGTGCCGGCCTGGGGCCTGCTGCCGATGGTGCTGCTCGCCACGATCGCCACCGTGGTGGCGAGCCAGGCGGTGATCACCGGCGCCTTCTCGCTGTCCCGGCAGGCGATCCAGCTCGGCCTGCTGCCGCGGCTGGAGATCCGCCACACCTCCGAATCGCATGCCGGCCAGATCTACCTGCCGCAGATCAATTCGCTCCTGATGATCGGCGTCGTGCTGCTGGCGGTGCTGTTCAAGACCTCCTCGTCGCTCGCCTCGGCCTACGGCATCGCGGTGACCGGCACGATGCTGCTCACCGCCTCGCTGACCTTCCTGGTGATGTGGCGCATGTGGCGTTGGTCGCCGGTGGCGGCGGCGGCCGTGATGCTGCCCTTCATCGTGCTGGAATTCCTGTTCCTGCTCTCCAACCTGATCAAGGTGGTGGAGGGGGGCTACGTGCCGCTGCTGCTGGCCGGCGCCCTCGTCATCGTGATGTGGACCTGGGTGCGCGGGGTGACGATCCTGTTCAACAAGACCCGCAAGAACGACGTGCCGCTCGTGGAGCTGGTCGGCATGCTGGAGAAGAGCCCGCCCCACCACGTCCGCGGCACGGCGGTGTTCCTGACGAGCGATCCCGAGATCGCCCCGGCCGCGCTCCTGCACAACCTCAAGCACAACAAGGTGCTGCACGAGAAGAACGTGATCCTCACCGTCGAGACGGTGGACACGCCGCGCTCGAACGAGGCCGACAAGGTGCGGATCGAGCCGGTGGGCCCGCATTTCTACAAGGTCGTGATGAAGTTCGGCTACATGGAGACGCCGAACATCCCGAAGACGCTGGTGCTGCTGCGCCGCCAGGGCTTCAAGTTCGACATCATGGCGACGTCGTTCTTCCTGTCCCGTCGCTCGATCCGGCCGGCGGCGCATTCCGGCATGCCGCTCTGGCAGGACCGGATTTTCATCACGCTCGCCAAGAACGCCAACGATGCGACGGACTTCTTCCAGATCCCGACCGGGCGCGTCGTGGAGGTGGGGACGCAGGTGACGGTGTGAGGATCGCGCCGCCATGGTCATCGGCACCCGCGTCCTGACGATCCGGAGCCCGGACGCGGACATCCCCGTCCCGATCCAACTCTGCGCGCCGGAATACGCGGATGGGCACTGGATCTGCCGCGACACGATCGCTTGGCCCGAGCAGCCGCGGGACAGCTTCGGAGCCGGCGTCGACGCGCTGCAGGCGCTCCATCTGACGATGCAGAAGATCGGCATCGACCTCTACGTCAGCGACGCCCACAAGGCCGGCATCCTGATGTGGGATAAGCCCGGTGCTGGGTACGGCTTTCCCCTACCGAAGAACGGCCGCGATCTGCTGATCGGCATGGACGAAGTCTTCGAGGGGTGAGGCAGGTGACGGTGTTTCGCCTGCCGCTGGTGTAGATCGGCGCACGGGATTATCTACGCTGGGGATTGAGGGCGAATCCGCATGCCGATCAACGTCAACAATCCCGAAGCCGATGCGCTGACGCGCCGCTTCGCCGCCATGGCGGGCGTCGGCATCACCGAGGCGATCGTCATCGCCATGCGGGAAGCGATCGAGCGCAGGCACCGAGCGGAGACGCCGCGGGAGACCGCGGCCCGGTTGCGGGCGCAGCATGGGATCACGCTCGGCGAGACCGCCCGAGAACCTCTGCCGCGGGAGGTCTACGACGCTATGTGGGGAAGCCGCTGATGTTCGTGGACGCCTCCGCGATCGTCGCCCTGCTGGCGGACGAACCCGAGGCCGACCGGATCTCTGCAGCGCTCGCCTCGGCCAGCCAGCGTCGGACCTCGCCTGTAGCGGTTCTGGAAACGGTGCTGGCGCTCGCGCGGCCCGACAAGTTCGACATGACGGTCGAAGCGGTCGGACCGATCGTCCTCGAATTTTTGGACGCCGGAGGCATCGAGATCTGCGATCTCCCGCCTGCCAGTGAGACGACTGCGCTCGCCCTGTCGGCCGCGCATCAATACCGGGCTGGTCGCCACGGACTCAATCTCGGCGATTGCCTCCACTATGCGGCGGCGCGGTTCTTCCGCATGCCGATTCTTGCTACAGCTGACGAATTTCGCAGAACGGATCTGGAGACGGTCCCTTAAAGACATCGGTTTTCGAGAGCAGTCTCTTATCTCGGGGGGATCAACGAACCGACGCTCCCACTCGGCCCCGGCTTCGCGACCGTCACCCCCGGTAATCCGACTATGTGCGCCACCGCACGCGGCATGCCATGAGCGCAGCTAGGTAGGGATGACCCACCCCATCCCTGCGTTGCGCCGCCCGCGCGGCGTGCTTTAGAACAGTTATTATTCTGAGCCTGAGCGCTCGCCCGGCGGCATGCCCGCATCGGCGAACGTGATCCGGCAAAGCCAGCATCGGCCCCCGGCCCGGCTCGGACCCGACTGAACGCCGCTCCGGCGCCGCCAGACAGGACGCATCGATGATCAGACTCACCGTGAACGGGGCTGCGCGCAGCTTCGACGGCGACCCCGACATGCCGCTGCTGTGGTACCTGCGGGACGAGCTCGGGCTCACCGGAACCAAGTTCGGCTGCGGCGTCTCGCTCTGCGGGGCCTGCACGATCCATCTCGGCGGCGCCGCGACCCGCGCCTGCATCACGCCGGTCTCGGCGGCCGAGGGCCAGGAGGTCGTCACCATCGAGGGGCTGTCGCCGGACGGCAACCACCCCGTGCAGGTGGCATGGCGCGATCAGAACGTCGCCCAGTGCGGCTTCTGCCAGTGTGGCCAGATCATGCAGGCCGCCGCCCTCCTCAAGGACACGCCCAAGCCCACCGACGCGGATATCGACACCACGATGAGCGGCAACATCTGCCGCTGCGGCACCTATCCGCGCATCCGCGCCGCGATCCACCAGGCCGCCGGTCAGGCGCCCGCCAGCAAGGGAGAGCGCCTGTGATCCACGACGCGAAGATGATGGCGGACATCGCCACGGCCAAGCCGGCCCTCGACAATGTCAGCCGCCGCGGCATCCTCGGCGGCGCCGGCGCCCTCGTGCTGGCGCTCAGCCTGCGGAGCCCGGCCCGGGCCGAGGAGGCCAAGGCGGAGGCGCAGAAATTCGGCGCCGATTCCATGCCGCATGGCTGGCGCGACGATCCAAAAATCTTCGTCGCCATTGCGCCGGACGGCACCGTCACGGTGACCAACCACCGCTCCGACATGGGCCAGGGCATCCGCACCTCGGTGGCCTTCACGGTCGCCGACGAGCTGGAGGCGGACTGGTCGAAGGTGAAGGTCGTGCAGGCCTGGGGCGACGAGACCCGCTTCGGCAACCAGGACACGGACGGCTCGCGCTCGACCCGCCACTTCTTCCAGCATTTCCGCCATGCCGGCGCCGCCGCGCGGTTGATGCTGATCCAGGCCGCCGCCAAGCAATGGGGCGTGCCGGCCTCCGAGGTGACGGCCGTCAACCACACGCTCACCCACGCCAAGTCGGGCCGCACCCTCGGCTACGGCGCGGTGGCGCAGGCGGCGGCCGAGCTTCCGGTCCCCACCGAGGTCAAGCTGAAGGACCCGAAGGATTTCCGGTATATCGGCACCGGCAAGATCGGGCTGATCGACAATTTCGACATCACCACCGGCAAGGCGATCTACGGCCTCGACACCAAGCTCGACGGGATGCTCTACGCGGTCGTCGCCCGCCCGCCGGTCTACGGCGGCACGGTGAAGTCGTTCGACGACAGCGAGGCCAGGAAGGTCGCCGGCGTCGTGAAGATCTTCAAGATCGACGCCACCCCGATTCCCACGGAGTTCATGCCGCTCGGCGGCGTCGCCGTGGTGGCCAAGAACACGTGGTCGGCCATGAAGGCGCGCGACGCCCTCAAGATCACCTGGGACGACGGCCCGAACGCCGGCTACGACACCGACGCGTTCCGCAAGGAGCTGGAGGCCGCCGCCCGCAAGCCCGGCAAGGTCGTGCGCACCCAGGGCGACGTCGATGGCGCCATGGCCAAGGCGAAGACCAAGGTCCAGGCCGAGTATTTCGTGCCCCACCTCGCCCAGGCGCCCATGGAGCCCCCGGCCGCCGTGGCCCGGGTCAAGGACGGGTTCTGCGAGGCCTGGGCCTGCGTCCAGGGTCCGCAGGCGGCCAATGACCGCCTGATGAAGGCGCTCAAGCTGCCCGACGACAAGGTCAAGGTGAACGTCACGCTGCTCGGCGGCGGGTTCGGGCGCAAGTCCAAGCCCGACTACGTGGTCGAGGCCGCGCTCTGCTCGCAGGCCGTCGGCGGCGCGCCGGTGAAGCTGGCCTGGACCCGCGAGGACGACCTCCACCACGGCTTCTACCACACGATCTCGGTGGAGCACCTGGAGGCGGGCCTCGACGAGAAGGGCATGCCGGTGGCGTGGCTGCACCGCTCGGCGGCGCCGACGATCGGCTCGATCTTCGCACCCGATCCGAAGCACGAGCTGCCGCTGGAGCTCGGCATGGGGCTGGTGAACACGCCCTTCAACGTGCCGAATCTCCGCCTCGAGAACCCGGAAGCCGCCGCCCATGTCCGGATCGGCTGGTTCCGCTCGGTCTCGAACATCCCGCACGCCTTCGCGATCCAGTCCTTCGTGTCGGAGCTGGCGCATGCCGCCGGCCGCGACCCGAAGGATTACCTGCTGGAGCTCATCGGCCCGGACCGGAAGATCGATCCGGCCGCCATCGGCGATGTCTGGAACTACGGCGAGGACCCGAAGCGCTACCCGATCGACACCGGGCGCCTGCGCGGCGTGATCGAGGCGGCCGCCAAGGGCGCCGGCTGGGGCCGGCAGATGCCCAAGGGCCGGGGTCTCGGCATCGCCGGCCATTACAGCTTCGTCACCTACACGGCGGTGGCGGCCGAGGTGGAGGTCGACGACAAGGGCCAGGTCCAGGTGAAGGCGGTCGACATCGCGGTCGATTGCGGGCCGCAGGTGAACCCGGAGCGCATCCGCTCGCAGCTGGAGGGCGCGGTGGTCATGGGGATGGGGCTCGCCCTCACCTCCGAGATCACCTTCAAGCAGGGCCGGGCGGTGCAGAACAACTTCGACGGCTACGAGATCATCCGGATCGACGCCGCCCCGAAGGTGGTCCGCGTGCATCTCGTGCCGACCGGCACCTATGACGGGCCGCTCGGCGGCGTCGGCGAGCCCGGCGTGCCGCCGGTGGCGCCGGCGATCGCGAACGCGGTCTTCGCGGCCACGGGCCGGCGGGTGCGGCAATTGCCGATCCGCGATCAGCTGAGCGCCTGAACCGTCACGCGTCGCGAGACGTTGGGGCCGTGGGGGAACCCGCGGCCCCTTCTTTTTGGAAAGTGACCCGACCCGATGATGCGTCCCGCCCTGACCGCCTGCCTGACCCTGATGCTGACGGCGGCTCCCGCCCTCGCCTCGCCCTGCGGCGACCGGATCGACAGCGTCTCGAAGCGCGTCCAGGCCGAGGTCAGCCAGTCGATCTCGGCCAATACCAGCGGCCAGGGCAACGCCGCCAAGCGGGGCGGCGAGGGCCTGACCGGCACGGAGGGCCAGCGGGCGAACGAGTCGCCGCAGGCGCCGCCCGAGAAGGCGGCCCAGGCCGGCCAGGGCGCGGATGCCGCCCAGCAGGCGAAGGTCGCCCTGGACGAGGCGCGCACCGCGGATTCGAAGGGCGACGCCAAGGGCTGCGAGGCGGCCCTCTCGCGGGCCGAGCAGCAGCTGAAGAAGGCGCCCTGATCCAGAGTCAGGGTTTCAAAAGGTCTGGGACCTTTTGCGGGTGCAGGGCAGCGCGCTGCGATGAAGCTCCGCCAGGGCGGCGCCCTGGCAACCCGCCAAAGGGCACGACCCAGCCCTTTTAAGGTGTTTGGGCTAGCTGCGAAAATCGCAAGTCGTGGCTCTAACATCCTGAAAGAGCACCGCCTTTTCCCCTCCCCCTTGTGGGGAGGGGCCAGGGGTGGGGGTGGTGCAGGATGAGGCGCAGCGGTGCCGTCTGCACCACCCCCACCTCCAACTCCTCCCCACAAGGGGGAGGAGAGTGCGCTTGGCCCCTGTCTCGTTGCTTCCGCAAACACCTTAAAAGGGCTGGGGCACGACCTTTGGAAACCCCGTCAGGCCAGCAACTCACCGGCCGGGCGCGCTGATCTCGATGACCACATCGTTCTCGCCCGGAACCGGGACCGGCCTTTCGGGGGGGCGGGAGGCATCGGACGCCTCCCGAACCGGGGAGGATCCCGCTCCGGCGGCGCTCGCGCTCATCTCGGAGGGGATCTTCCCGCAGGATACCCGGGGCGGTCGAGCCGCCCCGCGTTGCAGCCTCAGGCTGCGGCGGCCGCCAGAGCGTGCCGGTGGCCGTTCAGGCCGGCGCAGAGATCGTCGATCTCCGTCAGGTTCAGAGCCTCGCCGGTCTGGCCGGCGATCGTGTCGATCAGGTGGTCCTGGCGCGGGTCGAAGGGATGTCCCTGCATCCGGTAGAATTGATAATAGCGCAACGCCGCCAGGACGGTGTCACGCTCGCGGTCGGTTACGGTGAAGTGCTGCATGGGTCGTAGCTTCCCCTGTGGCTTCAACGAACGCCCGGGAGGGCCGCGACGCCGAGCCCGAGCTTGACCGTTGTAACCGGTAGGCAACTATCCGAACAGTTCTTGACAGCTCGCAACGAAGTGATTCGCGCGAATTAGGACATGGATCCTTGTCTGTCGCAACGCCTTTTAGGCCGAAATACACAGATTTCTCAGTGTGTTGCCGGCTTAGGTGCGGTCACAGACCCAGTTCGGCGAGATAGCGCGGCAGGGCCTCGCTGGCCGGCCCGTACCGCGCCGCGTCGAACACGTCGGCGTTGTCGGAGGGGTCGAGGTTGATCTCGCAGGTCGGAATGCCGAGGGCCCGGGCCTGCCGCACGTAGCCGGCCGCCGGGTAGACCGCCCCCGACGTGCCCACCGCCACGAACAGATCGGCCTCCGCCAGCGCGGCCTCGATCGCGTCGAGGTGCATCGGCATCTCGCCGAACCAGACCACGTCGGGCCGCATCCGGCCCGCGGCGCCGCAGGCCGGGCAGGCATCCGCACGCGTCAGGTCCGCGCGCCAGGGCGTGACCGAACCGCAGGCACAGCAGCGGGCCTTCAGCAGCTCGCCGTGCATATGGACGACCGCCCGGGAGCCCGCCCGCTCGTGCAGGTCATCGACGTTCTGCGTGCACAGGAACAGCCGCCCGCCCCGGTCGGCGAGTCGGGCTTCTGCCTGCGCCAGGGCGACATGCGCGGCGTTCGGCTCGGCCGCGATCACGCCCCGGCGGCGATGGTCGTAGAAGTCGAGCACCGTGTCGGGATCGGCCGCGTAGGCCTCCGGGGTGGCGAGCTTCATGGGATCGAACCGCGCCCAGATCCCGCCCCGGTCCCGGAACGTGCCGAGCCCGCTCTCGGCCGAGACGCCGGCCCCGGTCAGCACGAAGATCTTTTGGGGATGCCGCGTCATGCCCGTGCTCCGGATGGCCGGAAATGTCCGCTCGTTGGCCACGCGGTTGCTTTCACGCGCCGGCCGGGAGACGGATGCTGGCCCTGCATCCACCCTTGCGGAGGCAGGAAATGTCCGATGTTGCGCTGCTGGTCATCGATGTCCAGGATTCCTTCCGGCACAGGCCCTTCTGGACCGACGCCGATCTCCCGCGCTTCGCGGAGCGTCTGCAGGCGCTCATCGACGGCGCCGTGGCGCGCGGCATCCCGGTGGTGCAGGTGTTCCACCTGGCCGAGACGGGTCCCTTCTCCCTGGAATCGGGCCATGTCCGCACCCTCGATCCCGTCGTGATCGCGCCCGCGGCCGTGTTCCACAAGCGCCGGCACAGCGCCCTGGTCGATACCGGCCTGGCGGGCTGGCTCACGCAGCACGGCATCCGCCGCCTGATCGTGTCGGGGATCCGGACCGAGCAATGCTGCGAGACCACCACCCGCCACGCCTCCGACAGCGGCTGGCAGGTGGATTTCGTCACGGAGGCGACCCTGACCTTCGCCATGACCCATCCGGATGGCCGCCGCTTCGAGGCGGACGACATCAAGGCCCGCACCGAGCTGGTGCTCACCGACCGTTTCGCCCGCATCGCCACGGTGGACCAGGCGCTGGCCGGCCGGGCGCTGCCTGCCGCCGCATGACCGGGCCGGGGCGCCGCATCCCGGTCCTGGTGGTGCTGCCGCCCCGGACGCTGCTGCTCGATCTCGCCGGCCCCGTGGAGGTGCTGCGGATCGCCGGTGCGGTGCAGGACCGGATCGCCTTCGACGTGAGCTACGCGGCGCCGCCGGGATCGATCCGCAGCTCGATCGGGCTCGATCTCGGCGGCGCCGGCCCGCTGCCACGGGAGATCCCGCCCGGGACGGTGGTGCTCCTGCCCGGCGCCACCGAGAACCCGCTCGGCCCCGACCGGGACCGGGCCGCCGAGGCCGCCGCGGAGGCCGCGATCGTCGATTGGCTGCGCGCGGCGATCCGGCCGGGCCACACGGTCGCGACCGTCTGCGAGGGCGCGCTGCTGGCGGCGCGGGCCGGCCTGCTCGATGGCTATGCCTGCACCACCCATCACGGCAGCTGCGTCCGCCTCCGGGCGGCGGCGCCCCACGCGAACGTGCTGGAGAACCGGCTGTTCGTGCAGGACCGCGACCGGTTCAGCAGCGCCGGCGTCACGGCCGGCATCGACCTGATGCTGCACCTCGTGGCGGAGTGGGCTGGCCCGGCGACGGCCGTCGCGGTGGCCCGCACTTTGGTCGTGTACATGCGGCGCGGTCCGGACGATCCGCAGCTCTCCCCCTGGTTGGAGGGCCGCAGCCACCTGCATCCGGTGGTCCACCGGGCGCAGGACGCGATCGCGGCCGACCCGGTGCGGGATTGGTCACCCGCCGCGCTCGGCACGCTGGTCGGGGCGAGCCCGCGCAACCTCGCGCGGCTGTTCCGGCTTCATGCCGGGATGACCGTGACGGAGGCGGTGAACCGCGCCCGGATCGCGCGGGCCGGGGACCTGATCGCGCAGACCGATCTCGGCCTCGAACAGGTCGCCGAGCGGGCGGGCTTCGCCTCGGCCCGGCACATGCGACGGGTCTGGGCGCAGTTCCACGCGACGGCGCCGTCGATGCTCCGAGCCACGAACCCGGATCCGAAGGGGCGTGCCCTTTCGCGGGTTCAGGGCGGAGCCCTGATGGGCTCGGGCGAAGCCCGATATTGGGGCTCCGCCCCGATTCCCCGCCAAAGGGCACGCCCTTTGGAAACCCATGACGGGGAGGCGCTGGACCCCGACGATCGGCTGTGACCTCCTGCCGCCGCGATGACGGTCGCCCGAATCGGCGCGGACCATGCATCGGCCCGGCGGCGCAGAGGAGGGAGCGGCATGCCCGAATACGATCTGGCGATCCGCGGCGGCACCGTCGTCACGGCGAGCGACACGGTGCGGGCCGATATCGGCGTGCGCGGCGGCCGCATCGTGGCGGTGGCCGAGGGCATCGCGGATGCTGCCCGGGTGATCGACGCCTCCGGCCTGCTGGTCCTGCCCGGCGGCATCGACAGCCACGTCCACATCGCCCAGGATTCAGGCCCCGGCATCGTCATGGCGGACGATTTCGAGAGCGCCACCCGGGCGGCGGCGGCCGGCGGCAACACCTGCGTGATGCCCTTCGCGCTCCAGCCCCGGGGCGCCTCCCTGCGCGGGGCGGTCGATGCCTACCGGGCCAGGGCCGAGGGCCAGTGCCACGTGGACGTGGCGATCCACATGATCATCTCGGACCCGACGGAAGCCGTGCTCGGCCAGGAGCTGCCCGCTCTGGTGGCCGACGGCTACACCTCGTTCAAGGTCTTCATGACCTACGACGACCTCGTGCTGAACGACCGCCAGCTCCTCGACGTGTTCCACGTGGCGCGGCGGCAGGGCGCGCGGGTGATGGTCCATGCCGAGGGCTACGACGCGATCCGCTATCTCAGCGAGCGGCTGGAGCGGGCGGGCGAGACCAGGCCCTACGGCCACGCCCTGTCGCGCCCCGAGGTGGTCGAGCGCGAGGCGGCCCACCGGGCGATCAGCCACGCCGAGCTGATCGACCTGCCCATCGTCATCGTCCACGTCTCGGGCCGCGAGGCGACCGAGCAGATCGCCTGGGCGCAAGCGCGGGGCCTGAAGATCCGGGCCGAGACCTGCCCGCAATACCTGACGCTGACGGCTGAGGACATGAAGGGGCTCGGCCTCGACGATCCCATGGCGGGCTCGAAATACGTCTGCTCACCGCCGACGCGGGACGTCGCGAGCCAGGAGGCGGTGTGGTCGGGCATCCGGCGCGGGATCTTCGACGTGGTCTCCTCCGACCATTGCCCATTCCGCTACGACGACCCGCAGGGCAAGCTGAACCCGCGCGGCAAGACCTCGTTCCGCTGGATCCCGAACGGCATCCCGGGCGTCGAGACGCGGCTTCCGGTGTTCTTCTCTGAGGGCGTCTCGAAGGGGCGGATCAGCCTCAACCAGTTCGCCGCGCTGACCGCCACCAACCACGCCAAGCTCTACGGGCTCTATCCGCGCAAGGGCTCGATCGCCCCCGGCTTCGACGCCGACCTGACCCTGTGGGACCCCAACAAGCGCGAGACCATCCGGCAAGCGAACCTGCATCACGGTTCCGACTACACGCCCTGGGAGGGGTTCGAGGTCACCGGCTGGCCAGTCATGACCATCGCGGGCGGGCAGGTAATCGCCGAGGACGGCAAGGTTCTCTCCGCGCCGGGGCACGGGCGGGTGCTCGACCGGGCGGTCGATCCGGCCGAGCGGCGGGAGGCCTGACGGCCCCGCTGGCCCGCCGCTTGCGTGATCTCCGGGGGGAGCCTCACATGAATGTCGAGCTGATCGGCCTGACCAAGCGCTACGGTGCGGCCATTGCGGTGGATGGTATCGACCTCAAGGTGCCGTCCGGCGCCTATTGCTGCCTGCTCGGGCCCTCGGGCTGCGGCAAGACCACGACGCTGCGGATGATCGGCGGCCACGAGCGCGTCAGCGCGGGCGAGGTCGTGATCGGCCCGAAGGCGGTGGGCGATGCGCCTCCGGCCGAGCGCGGCACCGCCATGATGTTCCAGAGCTACGCGCTGTTTCCGCATCTCGACGCGCGGGACAACGTCGCCTTCAGCCTGAAGATGCGCGGAATCGGCAAGGCGGAGCGCCGCGCCAAGGCCATGGCGATGCTCGACCTCGTGCAGATGGGCCACCTCGCCGGGCGCCTGCCGGCCCAGCTCTCAGGCGGGCAGCAGCAGCGCGTGGCGCTGGCCCGCGCCCTCGTCACCGGCCCGAAGGTGCTGCTCCTCGACGAGCCGCTCTCGGCCCTCGACCCGTTCCTGCGGGTGCGGATGCGGGTGGAGCTGAAGCGGATCCAGACCGAACTCGGCCTGACCTTCATCCATGTCACCCACAGCCAGGAGGAGGCGATGGCGCTCTCCGACCTCGTGGTGGTGATGAATGCCGGCCGGATCGAGCAGGCCGCCGACCCGCGCACGGTGTTCGAGCGGCCCGCCACCGCCTTCGTGGCCCGGTTCATCGGCGGCCACAACGTCATCCGGCTGCCCGACGGGCTGGTCGCGGTGCGGGCCGACCGGATGCGGCTCGGCGCCGAGGCCGGCCCCTCCGCGGTGCCGGCCCGGGTGGTGGCGGTGGAGTACCAGGGCACCAGCGTCCATGTCGGCCTCGATGCAGACGGTCTGGAGCGCCCGCCCGAGAGCCCGGCAGCCCTCACGGCGATCCTCAGCGACGCGGATTTTTCAGCGCGCCCGCTCCGGCCGGGGGACACGGTTCCGGTCGGCTGGGACGAAGCCGCCGCCCACCGCCTCGATGCGTAACAGGACGGAGACGACCATGGACCTTTCCCCGAGCCGCCGCACGCTCCTGAAGGGCGCCGCCGCGCTCGCCGCGACGCCGGTCACCGGCTTCCCGGCGGTGCACGCCGCCGAGCCCGTGACCCTGCGCTATCTCGGCACCGCGGTGAACCAGTCCGCCGACATCGCCCGGAAGGTGAAGGAGGATCTCGGCATCACCCTCGAATACATTCCGGTGGTGACCGACGAGGTGACCAAGCGGGCGGTCACCCAGCCGAACTCCTTCGACCTGATCGACACCGAGTATTTCAGCCTCAAGAAGATCCTGCCCTCCGGCAACCTGCAGGGCATGGACGCCAAAAGAATCAAGCTCGCCGACAAGATTTCCTCGGTCTTCACCAAGGGTGAGGTCGCGGGCAAGAAGATCGGCGACCAGGGCACGGCGCCCAGGAAGGTCTTCTACCTGGAGGGCCAGGACTCCAAGAAATTTGCCGGCGAACAGACCCAGTGGATCTCGCTGATCCCGACCGTCTACAACGCCGACACGCTGGGCATCCGGCCGGACCTGATCAAGGTCCCGGTCACGAGCTGGAAGGAGCTCCTGAATCCGGCCTTCAAGGGCAAGGCCTCGATCCTCAACATCCCGTCGATCGGCATCATGGATGCCGCCATGGTGGTGGAGGCCACCGGCGACTACACCTATGGCGACAAGGGCAACATGACGCGCCCCGAGATCGACCGGACCATCAAGGTGCTGATCGAGGCCAAGCGCGCCGGACAGTTCCGGGCCTTCTGGCAGGACTTCAACGAATCCGTGAACCTGATGGCCTCGGGCGAGACGGTGATCCAGTCGATGTGGTCGCCCGCCGTCACGAAGGTGCGCGCCCAGGGGGTGCCGTGCACCTACCAGCCGCTGAAGGAGGGTTACCGGGCCTGGGCCTCGGGCTTCGGCATCCCGAAGACCCTGAGCGGCAGGAAGCTCGACGCCGCCTACGATTTCATCAACTGGTTCCTGTCCGGCTGGGGCGGGGCCTATCTCAACCGGCAGGGCTACTATTCCGCGGTGCTGGAGACCGCCCAGGCGAACATGCAGCCCTACGAATGGGCCTTCTGGATGGAGGGCAAGCCCGCCGAGAAGGACATTTTGGGCCCCGACGGCACCCTGATCGAGAAGGCCGGCGCCACCCGCGACGGCGGCTCCTTCGACGCGCGGATGGGCGCGGTCGCCTGCTGGAACGCCGTGATGGACGAGAACACCTACATGGTGCGCAAGTGGAACGAGTTCATCGCGGCGTGAGCGGGCTCACCTTTCCCCTCCCCCCTGTGGAGAGGGGCAGGGGCGGGGGTGGTGCAGACGGCACCGCACCGCTCGATCCTGCACCACCCCCACCTCCGGCTCCTCCCCCCCGGGGAGAGGAGAGTCGCGTTGCGCCTCTCCGCCCGCGCCGCGCCCTCGCCTATCTCCAGGCCGCGCCGCTCGCCCTGATCTTTCTGATCTTCCTGGTGATCCCGCTGGTGCTCACCGGGATCGTCTCCCTCTGGGAGTACAACGAGTACGAGATCATCCCGGCGCTCACCCTCCAGAACTACGCCGACGTGTTCGACGGCTGCCTGTCGGCCGACCTCTGCACGACTCTGCGCACCTATCTCTCGACGGTGAAGTTCGTCGCCCTGACGCTGGCGATCACCCTGCCGCTGGGCTTCGCGATCGCCTATTTCCTGGCCTTCCATATCCGCTCAGGCACGGTGCGGATGGGCCTGTTCCTGCTCTGCACGATCCCGTTCTGGACCTCGAACGTGATCCGCATGATCTCGTGGATCCCGCTGCTCGGCCGCAACGGCCTGATCAACGACACGCTCCGTGCGCTCGGCCTGATCCGGCAGCCGATCGAGGGCCTGCTCTACTCCGACTTCGCGGTGGTCCTGGCCTTCGTGCACCTCGACACGGTGTTCATGATCGTGCCGATCTTCAACAGCCTCGCCCGCATCGACCGGCGGCTGATCGAGGCGGCGCGGGATTGCGGCGCGTCGGGCGCGCAGATCCTCTGGACCGTGATCCTGCCGCTGGCCAAGCCCGGCATCGCCATCGGCACCATCTTCGTGACGACCCTGGTGATGGGCGACTTCGTCACGGTCGGCGTCATGGGCGGGCAGCAGATCGCCAGCGTCGGCAAGGTGATCCAGGTGCAGATGGCCTACCTGCAATTCCCGGCGGCGGCCGCCAACGCCATGGTGCTGCTCGCCGCCGTGCTGCTGATGATCCTGGGTCTCACCCGGATGATCGACCTCCGGCGGGAGCTGTAGCGATGGACCAGCCCCGGGGCCGCGCCTTCTACCTGCTGGCGGCGGTCTTCGCCCTCTACGTCCTGTTCCTCTACGGGCCGACGCTGACGATCCTGGCGCTCAGCTTCCAGGGTCCGTCCGGCGGCCTGACCTTCCCGATGAACGGCATCTCGACCCACTGGTTCGCCAAGCTGTGGGAGGGCGTCGGCGTGGTCGACATCTGGGCGGCGCTGCGCCGCTCCCTGGCGCTCGGCCTCGTGGTGATGGCGCTCACCGTGGGCATCGCGTTCTACGCCGGCCTCGCCTTCCGGAAGGGGTTCTGGGGGGCGGGCCTCGTCTTCGCCCTGGCGGTGTCGAGCCTGATCGTGCCGTCGATCGTGGTCTCCCTCGGGATCGGGCTGGAGTTCCGGCTCCTCGACGACGCCATCAAGGCGCTCGCCGCCGCCACCGGCTGGGGCTTCCTGCAGGATCACGGCACCTTGATGGGCCTCTACAGCTCGGCGCTCGGGGCGCACCTCACCTGGACGCTGCCCTTCGGCCTGCTGATCATGTTCGCGGTGTTCAACCGGTTCGACCCGGCCTACGAGGAGGCCGCGCGCGACCTCGGCGCCAGCGGACCGCAGACGCTGCGCCACGTGGTGGTGCCGATCCTCGCGCCCGCCCTCGTCGGCGTCGCGCTGTTCGGCTTCACCCTGTCGTTCGACGAGCTCGCCCGCACCAGCCAGGCGATCGGCGGCCGCAACACCCTGCCGCTGGAATTGCAGGGCCTGACCACCACGGTGACGACGCCGGAGATCTACGCGCTGGGCACGGTGACCACGGCGGTCTCAGGCTTGGTGATCGGGACGGCGCTCGGTTTGACGCTATGGCTGCAGAAGCGCCGCGCGCGGCGGGCGCTGGCGGGGTTGTAGCCGTAGTCGAGAAGAAAACCATTACGCTATGCGCCACGCTTGGCCGCTCTCATGCGCTGCGCATGATGGGCATGCAGATCCGCGAAGACCTGATCGGCCAGGATCGCAGGGCGCGGATCGTCCAGCGCTTCCTGAACCCGCTGCCGCAGAATGGCCTCCAGCGCAGCCTTCTCGCGGTCGAGGGCTCGCGGCTCGCCGAGGGCGGCCGTGATGGGTTTGCTCGCACGCAGAGCCGGATGTCCGCGGTGGATGGGGTCCGCCGTTGCCCAACAGGGTTCCGGCGAGGCACCGATCTTCTCACCATGCCCGCATGCGAGTCGATGAGGTTCGCTTGTGTGGCTGGCCGATTCCGTTGCGATCACGATCCTCGATGATGGCCGCGGAAATACGGTCCTGATCGAGATCGAAACGCCGGTCGGGCGGCTGCAGGCAGTCGGCGAGCTGAGCAGATCGGCCCAACATTGTATTTCGCCCTGCCCATATTCAGGGGCGGCATAGGGGTGCCCTTGGGCGGGTTGGTCTCAACGCGATCGGTGCGGCGATCTTGAGAGAGGCTGAAGTCGATGCGATCGTCATTGAAGGAGGCGCTCGAACGACGGGAGCGGGACCGAAGCGCGGGCGCCGACCACCGCCCGTCCGGTCTCCCCGTTGAGCTCGTGCTCCAGGCCTCGAGCCCGATCGAGCAACCCGTCAGCCTCGTGCGAGCCCTGATGGACTTCGGTCTGGATTTGCGAGACGCGCACGACACTGTCGATCGCCTCGCGAGCGGCGAGCGGATCTATGTGACCCTGCACCTGACGCCGAGTGGCAACTCGCCTTTCGCCCTGAGCCAGTTCGGTGCGGCCGCGTCCGCGCCCCAGCCGGTCGAGGCATCGACAATCCCTGGCGATGTCCTGGGCGCGATCGATGCGTGGCGCCTGTCGAGGCCGGAGCGGCCGAGCCGAGAGGAAGCCATCGGCATGATCCTCCGGAGCGGGCTCGCAGCCCCATAGCGGCGCCACCCGAACATTGCCAATCCACCCCCGTCCGTGTATGCGCACCCCGCGCCCCCGAGACACCCTTGGAGGCAGGGGCGCGCCGGGAAGGGGTTGAGCCGTCCGTAGCGGGCGGCTTTTTCGCGTTCCGGCTCCAGCCATCGAAAGGATCACGCCATGAGCGCTGTGAAGACGCTTGAGGCCGTGGCACGCGACCGGGTCGGCAAGGGGGCCGCCCGGGCCGTTCGTCGCCAGGGCCAGGTTCCCGCCGTCATCTACGGGGGCGGCCAGCCGCCGCAATCCATCGCGGTCGACCTCATCCGCACCCGCACCCTGATCTACGCCGGCGGCTTCAAGACCACGCTGTTCGAGATCAACGCCGGCGGCAAGAAGATCCGCGCGATCCCGCGCGACTTCCAGCTCGACCCGGTGACCGGCGTGCCGCTGCACGTCGACTTCCTGCGGGTCGTCTCGGGCCAGACCGTCACGGTCGAGGTGCCGGTGCACTTCGTCAACGAGGACGCGGCCCCCGGCATCAAGAAGCTCGGCGGCACCCTCAACATCGTGGCCCACACCCTGAGCCTCGACGTCGCCCCCGACCAGATCCCGGATGCGATCGAGGTCGACCTGACCGGCCGCGCGATCGGCGACGTGATCCACGTCTCCGACATCAAGATCCCGGCCGGCTCCTACACCGGCGAGGCGACCGACCCGGTGGCCAACATCGTGCCGCCGACGGTGCTCGGTGCCGAGGTGGAGGCCGAGGAGGCCGCCGTCGCCGAGGCACAGGCGAGCGAGGCCGCCGACGAGAAGGCCGAGGCTGCCGAAGGCGAGAAGAAGGACGGCGACGAGGCCTGAGCCGCGTCGGACCGTCCAGCGCGATCGAGAGCCCCGGCCCTGTCGGGGCTCTCTTCGTTTCAGGGGCCGGGGCTCAAGGATAGAGCCGCGCCCGGCTCCAGCCGTCGCCGGTCCGGGTGAAGCGGACCCGGTCGTGCAGACGGAAGTCGCCGTTCTGCCAGAACTCGATGCTCACCGGCGTGATGCGGTAGCCGGTCCAGTGCGGGGGCCGCGGGATCGGTCCGTCCCCGTAGTGCGCGGAGAGGTCGGCCACCGCGTCCATCAGCGTGGCGCGGTCGGCGAGCGGGCGCGATTGCTGGCTGGCGATGGCGCCGAGCCGGCTCTCCCGGCGGCGGCTCGCGAAATAGGCATCCGCCTCCTCCGGCGTCACCGGCGAGACCGGACCCCGGGCACGCACCTGCCGCCGCAGGCTCTTCCAGTACAGCACCAGGGCGGCCTGCGGATTCTGCGCCAGTTCCTCGCCCTTGGCGGAGTGCGCGTTGGTGTAAAAAACGAAGCCGCGCGCGTCGAAACCCTTCAGGAGCACCACGCGGACATCGGGCAGCCCGTCGGATCCCGCGGTGGCGAGCGCCATCGCGTTCGGGTCCTCGGGCTCGGCGGCCTCCGCCTCCTTCATCCAGGCGGAAAACAGGGCGAGCGGGTCGTCGCTCTGGGTGAAGTCCGCGCCTCGCGGGTCATCGGTCCTTAACTGATCCACGCCAAGACTCCTGCCTGCCGCGTCCAGGGCCTGAGGGGGCACCGACATCGGCATGTTCGGTCGAGCGGAAAGCCCGTCGTGAGTCAGGTGTAATGCGGCGATGCGCGTGTAAAGAGGCACGGCGGCAGGCGCGCTTCGGCGCGTCCGTGCTGTCTCTGTCGATGATGCTGGTCCTGTGCGGCTGCAGCCAGCCGCTGCTCGTCTTCCACGGGGCGGACGAGGCGCCCCGCGTGGCCGCGGAGCCCACCGTCACCGGCAGCATCGAGAAACGGCCCCTGAGCTTCGGGAACGACCTCGCCGAGGAGGATTGGCGGCGAGCCCGGGCGGCTCTGACGGTCGCGCTGGATCCGCAGGGCAACGGGCGTCCGGTGAAATGGGACAACCCCGAGACGGGCCTGCACGGCACCGTCAACCCGACCGGCCTGCCTTACGTGGCCGACGACCTGATCTGCCGCAACTTCCTGGCCTCCGTGGTCGCCCCGCAGCGCAGCCGCTTCGTGCGCGGCACCGGCTGCAAGCCCTCGGGCGGCGCCTGGACGCTCACGCGCATCCGGACCGCGAAGGGTCCGAACGCTTCGGATGACGGCCGGCCCCGTGCGGGGGCCGGCGCAGGGGGGACGGCTCAGTAGGGATAGCCGTAATAGGGCCGCATGCGCAGACGCGGCTGGGCGGCCGGCGGCGCGACGTAGCGGGCGGCGGCCTCCGGATCGTAGGTCCGGATGTAGGGATCGAGCGCCGGGTCGCGGTAATTACCGTTGTTCACGCCGGCCGAACGGTCGTTGCCGCTCAGCGCCGCGTAGGGCGAGAGCCCGCTGCCGCTGTCACCGCCACCACCGCCGCCCCAGGCGAAGGCCGTCCCGGGCAGGGCGACGAGGAGCATTGCCGTGAGCGTCAGCGTCTTGCGCGTCATGTCCTGTCTCCAAAACCTCTGACTCGGCGAACGGCACAGCCGAACGGGGAGTTCCCGGATAGCCCCGGATCAGCCGCGTGACACGGTATCACGGCCGCGCAACAGAGGTTTACGATGCCGGATGAAACGCATCAATTTTTGATGACGTCGACAGGAATCGCCCGGCATGGCCGGATTGTTCTGGTGGACAACCGGTCGGTCTTGCTGGATCGTACCGCCAAGCAACAGCTTCCGAGCCCGCATCGACCGTATTGACGGCCGTCCAAGGCGTTTTTCAGGGCCCCACACCGTGCGCGTCGTGACGCAATACGACAGGCCGAGCGCGAGATCGTTCGGTTGATGGAGCGTGTGATCGGCGGCTCGGACCGGTCGGCGGTCGGCGGTCGGGCTCCCGCCACCCAGGCGCACGGCCCGGGCGCCGTCGCGCGATGCATCACCGTCCGCCTGGACCGCCAGTCCCTGCGCGGCTGGCATATCCGCCTCCTCGATCAGCTCGGGCAGCGGCCCGACAGGCGCGTCCGGATCGCCTGGGTGACGCAGGGCGATGGCCTGCCGGCGAATGCCGAACTGCTGTTCCGCCTGGAGGCGGCGATTCATGGGCTGCCGCGTCCGGGGCTCGCCACCGCGGCCGAGCCGGTCGCCCTGGCGCCTTACGAGGTCCGGCCGGACGAGGCGGTGAGGGCCGATACCGACCTCGTCCTCGACCTCTCGGGCGCGTCCGCCGCGCCGACCGCCTCTTCGACCGCCGCGCCTGTCTGGCGGCTCGATTTCGACGGGCGGCCCGGGGAAGCGGGCCTGCTCGCCGCCCTGTTCGCCCGCCGGGCGCCGGTGGCGGCCCTGCGCGGGCCGGACGGCGCGCCGGTGGCCGTCGGCCGCCTCGGGGCGGAATCGCATACCGTGATGCTCGCCGCCTTCGAGGATTACCTCGCCCGGACGATCACGCTGATCGCCGCCGCCCTCGACGGGGCCGGATCGCCGACGCTGCCCGATGGCGCCGAGGCGCCGCTGCAACCGAGCCGGGTCTTCGACCTCGACGGGTTCGGGGCCGGGCGGCGCGCCGCCGGGGGCCTCGCCCGGCAGATCGCCCGCCGGCTCTACGCCCTCTGCTTCCAGGGTCCGCAATGGCGGGTGGGCTGGCGGCAGGTCGTCGGCCCGGACCTGATCGACCTGCGCCGCCACCCGGAGGGCGGCTGGAACGACCTGCCCGACGACGGACGCCGCTTCTACGCCGACCCCTTCGCCATCGCCCGGGCCGGGGCCGTGACCCTGTTCGTCGAGGAATTCGACTATCGCCGGGGCAAGGGGGTGATCTCGGCGGTCGGCTTCGAGGCCAGCGGTCCCCGGGGCCGGCCGGAGCCGGTGCTCGAACTCGAAACACACCTCTCCTACCCGTTCGTGTTCGAGGCGGACGGGCAGGCCTGGATGATCCCGGAATCCCACGCCTCCGGGACGATCGACCTGTACCGCGCCACCGCCTTCCCGCGGGGCTGGGTCCACGAGGCGGTGCTGGTGGACGGGATCGTGGCCAGCGACGCGACGCTGCTGCGGCACGGCGGGCGCTGGTGGCTGTTCGCCACGGTCCGGGCCGGCGGCGGCAGCTATTCCGACACGCTGCACCTCTGGCACGCGCCGCATTTCCGCGGCCCCTGGACGCCGCATCGGCGCAACCCGGTCCTGATCGATGTCGGCTCGGCCCGGGCCGCCGGGCCGGTCGTGGCGCGGGGCGGCGCCCTGATCCGGCCGGTGCAGGATTGCCGCGGCGGCTACGGCGCGGCGCTCGGCCTCGCCCGGATCCTGCGCCTCGACGAGGAGGGCTACGCCCAGCGAGTCGAGACCCGCCTCGGGCCCGGGGCGGCCTGGCCGGGCTCGCGCCTGCACATGCTGAGCGCGGCCGGGGGCCTGGAATTCATCGACGGCTCGCGCCCCGCCCGGCCGCGGCTGCTGGGCTGATCGCCCGACGAAGCCCTGTCGGTGCCGAACGGCACCCGCTTGCGGCTCGCATCCCGGCGCCGGCCGCGCTAAGCGGGTGCTTCGCACGCATCTTGGAAGAACCGCCGGGACGATCTTCATGGCGAGCCCCGTCGAACATGCGAGCTTCCTGCCGCCGGTCCTGACCTTCCTGTCGGCAGCGGTGATCGGCGTGCCGATCTTCCGGCTGATCGGCCAGAGTGCCGTGCTGGGCTACCTCGTGGCCGGCGTTCTGATCGGGCCGTCCGGCCTGTCGCTGATCGCCGAGCCCGACACCGCCGCCAGCGTCGCCGAGATCGGCGTGGTGCTGCTGCTGTTCATCGTCGGGCTGGAGCTGCACCTGTCGCAGCTCGTCTCGATGCGGCGCGACATCTTCGGCCTCGGCACCGCGCAGCTCGTCGTCTGCGCCCTGGTGCTGGGCGGCGCCGGCATGCTGGCGGGCCTGAGTCTCGGCGCGGCCGCGGTGATCGGGCTCGCGCTCGCCCTCTCGGCCACCGCGGTGGCGCTGCAACTCCTGGAGGAGCGGGGCGACCTGAACAGCGCCTACGGCGCAAAATCCTTCGCGGTGCTGCTGTTCCAGGATCTCTCGGTGGTCGGCATCCTGGCCCTGATGCCGCTGCTCGCCTCGGCTGGCGGCGGGACCGGCGGATCCTGGCTCGGCGAGGCCGCGCTGTCCACCGGCAAGGCGCTGGCCGCGATCCTGACGGTGGTGCTGATCGGCCGCTACGGCCTGAACCCGTTCTTCCGGCTGCTCGCGGCGAGCGGCGCCCGTGAGGTGATGACGGCGGCGGCGCTGCTCGTGGTGCTCGGCACCGCCCTGCTGATGGAGCAGGTCGGCCTCTCGATGGCGATGGGCGCGTTCCTCGCCGGGATCCTGCTCGCCGAGTCGAATTTCCGCCACCAGCTCGAGGCCGATATCGAGCCGTTCCGCGGCATGCTGCTCGGCCTGTTCTTCATGAGCGTCGGCATGTCGATCGACGGCACCCTCGTGCGCGAGGTCTGGCCGGCCCTGTTCGGGGCGACGCTCGCCGCCATCCTGGTGAAGGTCGCCCTGGTGGCGGCCCTGTTCCGGCTGTTCGGCTCGGACACGCTCGGGGCGCTGCGGGGCGCGGCCGTCCTGGCGCCGGCGGGCGAGTTCGCCTTCGTGCTGCTGCCGCAGGCGGCGGATCTCGGCCTCACCGGCGCCACCGCGACGCGCTTCGCAGTGGCGCTCGCGGCGCTGACCATGCTGATCGGGCCGATCGCCGCCAAGGGGCTCGACAAGCTGATCGAGCGGCGCAACGCCCGGACCACGCACGAGCTGGAGGCGCCCTCGACCGAACTCGCCGAGAGCGGCGACGCCCGGGTCCTGGTGATCGGCTTCGGCCGGTTCGGGCAGCTGCTGACGCAGGTGCTGCTCGCCGAGGGCATCACCGCCACCGTCATCGACAAGGACGTGGAACAGCTGCGCGCCGCCTCACGTTTCGGCTTCCGCATCTATTACGGCGACGGCACGCGGCTCGACGTGCTGCGCGCCGCGGGGATCGGCCGGGTCGAGCTGGTCTGCATCTGCGTCGACGACCGGGAGGGCGCCCTGAAGATCGTCGACATCGTGCACGAGGAATTCTCCAGCGTGCGCACCTTCGTGCGGGCCTATGACCGCCTGCACGCGGTGGAGCTGATGAACCGGGACGTCGACTACCAGATCCGCGAGACCGCGGAATCGGCCCTCGCCTTCGGGCGCGCGGCTTTGGAGGGGCTCGGCCTGTCGCCGGAGGCCGCCGCGGCCCGGACCGACGACGTGCGCAAGCGCGACATCGCCCGCCTCGTCCTGCAGCAGGCTGGCGCCCTGCCGGACGGCTCCAGCTGGATGCGCGGGACCGCGGGCCTCAAGCCGGAGCCGCTGACCGTTCCGATCCGCCCGGCCCGGGCGCTCAGCGCCGAGACCCGCGACCTCGTGGGCAGCGACCGGCGCGAGGCGGCCGAGCGCCTGCTCGAGAAACCGGCGCTGGCCCCGCAGGAGGCGGACGCCGCGGAGGTCGAGGGCGATCCGGAGGCCGAACTGGAGACGGAAGGCGGCGTCCGGGATGCGTGACGATCCCGATGCGTGACGCACACGATGTCTGACGGCCCGCCTCCACCGGAAACGGGCCGCTTCGTCACCGGCTCGATCCTGCGGCACGTGGTGGTGATGGGCGCCACCGGCTCGGTGGGGCTGGTGGCGATCTTCGCCGTCGACCTGCTGTCGCTGCTCTACGTCTCGTCGCTCGGTGACCCGAACCTCACCGCGGCGGTCGGCTTCGCCGGCATCGTGCAGTTCTTCGCCACCGCGGTGAATATCGGGCTGATGATCGCCACGGGCGCCCTGGTGGGCAAGGCGGTGGGTGCGCATGATCCGGCCTCGGCCCGCCGCCTCTCGACCTCGGCGCTGGCGCTGGGCACCGGCCTGTCCGCCCTGATCGCGGTCCTGATCGGGCTCTCGGCCGAGCCGCTCCTGACCCTGATCGGCGCAAGCGGCGAGGCCCTGCGGGTCGCCACCCTGTTCCTGCACATCACCCTGGCATCGAACCCGCTGCTCGCCGCCGGCATGCTGTTCACCGGCCTGCTCCGGGCGGTCGGTGCGGCGGGGCAGGCGATGCGGGTCACGCTCGCGGGCGCCCTGATCACCGCGTTCCTCGATCCCCTGCTGATCTTCGCCGCCGGCCTCGGCGTCGAGGGCGCGGCGATCACCGTCTGCGTGGCGCGGCTGACCTTCGTGGTGGTGGGCCTGCGCGACGTCGCGCGGCACGGGCTCCTGGGCCGCCCCCGCGCCGCCGATCTGCGGGCCGACGCCCTCGCCCTGGCGGTCGTCGCCGGGCCCGCCATCCTCACCAACCTCGCGCCCTCGGCGGCGAGCGCCTTCCTGGCGCGTCTCTATGCCGGCTATGGCGCCGAGGCGGTCGCGGCCGCCTCGGTGATCGACCGCCTGACGCCGGTGGCCTTCTGCGGCCTGTTCGCCCTGTCGGGGGCGATCGGGCCGATCCTCGCGCAGAACTGGGGCGCGGGCCGGTTCGACCGGATGCGCGGCGTCCTGCGCGAGGCCGCCGGGGTGACGCTCGCCTACGTGAGTCTGGTCTGGCTCGTCCTGGCGCTCGCCCACGCGCCGCTCGCCGCCCTGTTCGGCCTGCACGGGATCGCGGCCGATCTGTTCGGCTTCTTCTGCCAGGTCGGCGGCGCGATCTGGTTCTTCAACGGCCTCCTGTTCCTGGGCAACGCCGCCTTCAACAATCTCGGCTTCCCCTTGCGCTCGACGCTGCTGAACTGGGGGCGGGCGACGCTCGGCACGATCCCGCCCGGCCTGATCGGGGCGGCGCTCTACGGCCCCCGGGGGGTCGTCGCCGGCATGGGGCTCGGCTCGCTGGTCTTCGGGGTGCTGGGCTTCCTGCTCGCGCGCCGCACGGTCGACCGGCTGGAGGGCGCGGGGCCGCAGCGCCTGCCGGTCGCGGGCGCGCCGGAGGCGCCCCACCGGGCCGCGCCCCTGCCGGTGGGCCATGCCCAACCCGGTCCGGCAAGCTGAACGCGACGGTCGGGCCGCGCTGAACACAAGTTCCGCGGGTGGGAACTGGTATTTCCCCGCGCGACGGGTCACGATGCCCCATCCCGGGTCCGGCCGGGCCAGGAACGAGGCGTCATGTTCAACCCGCTCGAGATGTTCCAGGCTCAGGGCGAGGCCGGGTTCCAGGCTCTGGGCCAGCAATTCGGCCTGACGACCGAGCAGACGGCCCGCGCCTTCGAGGCCCTGATGCCGGCCCTGACCCTCGGCCTCCAGCGCAGCGTCGGCATGGATCCGGGCAGCCTCGGGCGGATGTTCGGCCTGCCCGAGGCGCCGCGCCCCGCTGCGCCGCAGGGGCTCGACCCCCTCAGCCAGATGTTCGGTTCGGCCCAGTTGCTGCAGGCGGTGCTGCAGCAGGCCTCGGCCACGAGCGGCGTCGGCGCGCAGGTGCTGCGCCAGATGCTGCCGATGATGGCGGGCGCCGTGGTGGCCAGCATCGTCCATGTGCTGCTGAACCAGCCGCAACCCGCGCCCGCCCAGGCGCGGGCCAGCGCGCCGCCCCCGCCGGTGCCGTTCCCCTTCGGCCCGGCCTGGGCCGAGATGGCGCGGGCCTTCCTGCCCGCCGAGGCCCCGGCGGCCAAACCGGCCCCCAAACCGCCGGAGGCGAAGCCGGGCGAGGCCGGCTCGGACATGCTCCAGCAGATGCTGCGCACCGGGGCGGAGGTGCAGGGCAACAACATCCGGGCGATGCAGGATCTGTTCGAGACCTTCTGGCCGACGAAAGGCGCGACGGCTGACGGCCCCCGGGACGCACAGGCCGCCGCGCCGCCCGAGCCGCAGGCCGGGAAGGCCAAGCGCGGGCGCCCGCCCCAGGGCGGGACCGGGTGACGCACGGACGAGGCCTCCGCGGCCGTTGACCCGGCGGATCTACGCCGCATTTCGTCGCCGACCGGCTGCGTTCTGTCGCCAGCGAGAGGCAACGATGACCGACCACCTGACCGCCTGGGACGACCAGGAGGAGAGCGTCGCGGCCAACGGCGTCGCCAAGCGTGCGATCCCGGGCCTGGGCGCGAGCCTCGTGCGGGTGGTGGTGCCGGCGGGCGTCTCGGCGCCGCGTCACAGCCACGATCACGAGCAGTTCGTGCAGGTCGTCTCGGGTTCAGGGACCCTGGAGACCGAGCAGGGCCGCAAGCCCTTCACCGCCGGCAGCGTGTTTCACTTCCCCGCCGGGGCGTGGCACGCCGCCGCATTCGAGACCGAGACGGTGCTGATCGAAACGAACCTCTCAACGAAGGGCTGACAAAGGTTCGGTCACTGCGCAGTACATCCGGCGCTAACCAGCCGGTGGGCCGCTGAGTTGTGCCTCGAGCATCGTGGCACTGGCCAGTGTCTCGTGGGCATAACGAATGGCGTCTTCGCCGGCGAGCAGATGGCCCTCTTGCGGGTCAAAGGCGATGCCACCCAACTGTCGCACGCAGGCAGCAACTGCAATCCAAACACCGGCACAGCTGGAAATGGTTGCGAAATAAAATGCGTAGATACAAGCCCATGGACCGCCGAAATTTATATCCGGATAGGTTTCGGTCAGATCCGAGAGTGGAATCACCGAGCATTCGAAACCGGCTTGGCGACCTTGCCATGTGGCCGGCAAATGGCCACGTGTGACCGGCGGGATTTGCTCTACTTGGAGCGTCAAGTCAAAACCGAGCGCATTGATAGCGCTTTGCCACTCTGTGACGCTAGACATTGGTCTTGTACAGAGCGCGTAAGCTTCCATGGTCATGGGATGACGACCTCAATCATGACTGAAGAGAGCGACAAGTTCTTGACTGTGATTCCACGGCTCACATGTACTTCTATTACGGGAACGCTATCATCGACTCCAGCAGCTTCTCTCAACTCGCGCGCACGAGCAGGCGTCAATCGCGCATTGCCGGTCTTGAGGTCCCAAATCGCTCGGATGGGTGCCGTCGCTGTTCGGCCATCACGAAGGATCACATCAGTGCGGACGCTTCCATCCAGCCCGTATCGTACAAGGTCGCCAGCGCTGAAGCTTTGCTCAATCCCATGTCTTCCGATGCCAGGCAGATTTAGAGCTCCTCACAAAACTCCCGGGCACCGGACATTTCCCTCTGGCCGCGACAGCGCAGCGGGAGTTTTGTGAGAGGCTCTTAGTTCTCGCAACCGTGCCGCAACCTTTGTGTGAATGACAACTCCGTACAGGGCGTCCCGACCAGGGTCAGTAGTTTCAAAAATTTCTTTTACAACATCAACTATCGTATCGGTATACCGATCGATCTTTGGATCGCCTGTTTTATCCTTTCGCGTAACGATAACGGTTCCGGCACCTCCAGACCATCGACCATCGCTGCCGCGCGGTTGATCCTCCCTGAAGCCAGCTTTCATTTCAAGAAGATGCAAAGTAATGAAAGCGATACTAAGTCTAAGTTCAGCAATGGCATAATTCAAAGCCAGATCACGATCTTGACTTTGCATGGCCCCTCGTTTGCCAAACGTTCACTTTTTATTCTATGAATTTTTTCATATTGTCAGGCGATTCGTGGCACGGGTAGATTGGCGCGCCAATGCCAACGAGCGGGGCGGCCACCCACCTGCGGCAAATTATTCTTGGGTGCTGCCCAAAATGCCTGTGCTTGGCCAGAAGGCCGCGCGCGTGTAGGAATCCCCGTTCGAACGCCCGCCCGTGCACGCCGACGAAAGGCCGGGCATCGCCCCTACCAGAACAGAGGCAGACCATGAGCGCCGGTACCGCCGCCGACAAGCACTTCTCCAACAGCTTCTTCGCCGCCCCCCTCACGGAAGCCGATCCCGAGATCGCCGAGGCGGTGGCCAAGGAGCTCGGCCGTCAGCAGCACGAGATCGAGCTGATCGCCTCGGAGAACATCGTGTCCCGCGCCGTGCTCGAAGCGCAGGGCTCGGTGCTGACCAACAAGTACGCCGAGGGCTATCCGGGCCGGCGCTACTACGGCGGCTGCCAGTTCGTGGACATCGCCGAGAACCTCGCCATCGAGCGCGCCAAGCGCCTGTTCGATTGCGGCTTCGCCAACGTGCAGCCGAATTCCGGCTCCCAGGCCAACCAGGGCGTGTTCCTGGCCCTGATGCAGCCCGGCGACACCTTCCTCGGCCTCGACCTCGCGGCCGGCGGCCACCTGACGCACGGCGCCCCGCCGAACGTCTCGGGCAAGTGGTTCAAGCCGGTCTCCTACACGGTGCGCCGCGAGGACCAGCGGATCGACATGGACCAGGTCGCCCAGCTCGCGCAGGCGCATAAGCCGAAGGTGATCATCGCCGGCGGCTCGGGCTACCCGCGCCACTGGGATTTTGCGCGGTTCCGCGAGATCGCCGATTCCGTGGGCGCCTACTTCATGGTCGACATGGCCCACTTCGCGGGCCTCGTGGCGGCCGGCGTCCATCCGTCGCCGTTCCCGCACGCGCATGTCGCCACCACCACCACGCACAAGACCCTGCGGGGTCCGCGCGGCGGCATGATCCTCACCAACGACGAGGCTCTGGCGAAGAAATTCAACTCGGCGATCTTCCCCGGTCTCCAGGGCGGCCCGCTGATGCACGTCATCGCCGGCAAGGCGGTGGCCTTCGGCGAGGCGCTGAAGCCCGAATTCAAGATCTACGCCCGTCAGGTCGTGGAGAACGCCAAGGCGCTGGCCGACACGCTGATGTCGGGCGGCTACGACATCACCTCGGGCGGCACCGACAACCACCTGATGCTGGTCGACCTCCAGAAGAAGGGCCTGACCGGCAAGGCGGCGGAAGCCGCGCTGTCGCGGGCCGACATCACCTGCAACAAGAACGGCGTTCCGTTCGACACGCAGAAGCCGACCATCACGTCGGGCATCCGCCTCGGCACCCCGGCCGGCACGTCGCGCGGCTTCGGCGTCGCCGAGTTCAAGCAGATCGGCGGCTTCATCGTCGAGGTGCTGAACGGGCTCGTCGCCAAGGGCGAGGCGGGCGACAGCGCGGTCGAGGCCGACGTCAAGACCCGCGTCCATGCGCTGACCGACCGGTTCCCGATCTACGGCTGAGGCGCGCGCGGGGCCGGTCTTCCGGGCCGGCCTTCGGTGGATTAGGGAACGGCCGCGGATCATCGGTCCGCGGCCGTTTCCATGTCCGAGTATCGAAATCCATGCGGTGTCCCTATTGCGGCGGCTCCGAGACCCAGGTGAAGGATTCGCGGCCCTCCGAGGACGGCGCCGCGATCCGGCGTCGCCGGGTCTGCCCGGACTGCGCCGGCCGCTTCACCACCTTCGAGCGCGTGCAGCTGCGCGAGGTCGTGGTGCTCAAGCGCTCGGGCAAGCGGGTGCCCTTCGACCGCGACAAGCTCCAGCGCTCGATCGACGTGGCCCTGCGCAAGCGCTCCGTCGATCCGGAGCGGGTCGAGCGGCTGATCAGCGGCATCACGCGGCAGCTCGAGAGCGCGGGTGAGCCGGAGGTGACCTCCGAGGCGATCGGCGAACTGGTCATGGCGGCGCTCAAAGGTCTCGACGACGTCGCCTACGTGCGCTTCGCCTCCGTCTACAAGAATTTCCGCGAGGCCAAGGATTTCGAGGATCTGCTCGGAACCCTCGGCGACGGCCCCCTGCTGACGGCGGCCACACCGGATCCGGAGGTCGAGCCGGAGCCTGAGCCGACGCGCCGACGCACCGGACGCGCATGAGCGACGACACGCACTTCATGCGCCTCGCTTTGGCGCTGGGCCGGCGGGGCCTCGGCACCACCTGGCCGAACCCGTCGGTGGGTGCCGTCGTGGTCGAGCCCGGCACGGGGCGCATCCTCGGGACCGGGGCGACGGCGCCGGGGGGACGGCCGCACGGGGAGCCCCTGGCGCTCGCCGCCGCCGGGGATTCCGCCCGCGGCGCCACCCTCTACGTGACGCTCGAACCCTGCTCGCATCACGGCCGCACCCCACCCTGCACCAATGCCATCCTGGCGGCCGGGATCGCCCGTGTGGTCAGCGCCCTGGAGGATCCGGATCCGCGCGTGGCCGGCCGGGGCCATGATCTCCTGCGCCAGGGCGGCGTGGCGGTCGAGACCGGGCTGTTACGGACAGAGGCCGCGCGCGACCATATCGGCCACGTCACCCGGGTGACCCGGGGCCGCCCGGCCCTGCACCTCAAGCTCGCCCGCACCCGCGACGGCTTCTGCGCTTCCGCCGGTCCCGAGCGCCTGCGGATCACCGGGCCGGTGGCGGATGGCGCGGTCCATCTCTGGCGGGCCCATGCCGACGCGATCCTGGTGGGCATCGGCACCGCCCGGGCCGACGATCCGTCGCTGACCGTGCGGCTGCCGGGGCTCTCCGGCCGTTCGCCCCTGCGGATCGTCCTCGACACGCATCTGCGGCTCTCGCCCGCCAGCGTGCTGGCCCGGACCGCCCGCGATACGCCGACCCTGGTGCTGACCACCCGCTCCGCCCCGGCCCATGCGCGGCGCGCCCTGGAGGCGCTGGGCGTCGAGGTCGCCATTGTCCCGGCGGATCCGGCCGGCGGGATCGATCTGCCGGCGGCCCTGGCCCATCTCGGCGCGCGCGGCCTGACCCGCCTGTGCAGCGAGGGCGGCCCCCGCCTTGCGGAGGCGCTGGCGCGGGCCGATCTGATCGACACCTGCACGCTGGTCACGGGGCCTGTCGCGCTGGGGCCGGAAGGTGGCCTCCCGGCCCTGGGACCGACCCTGACGCAGGCCCTGGCGGGCGATCGCTTCCGCGAGGCCGAGCGCCTCCATCTCGGCCCCGACACGGCCGTGACCTACGAACGCAACGGGATCTGAGCGATGTTCACGGGATTGGTCAGCGACGTCGGCACGGTGGTCTCGGTGGCGGGCGAAGGCGACCTGCGCCGGATCGCCATCCAGGCGACCTACGATCCGGCCAGCATCGCGCTCGGCGCCTCGATCGCGTGTTCCGGCCCGTGCCTCACGGCGGTGTCGGTGGAGCCGGTCCAGGGCGGCTGCGTCTTCGCGGTGGACGCCGCCGCCGAGACCCTGGCGCGCACCACCGTGGGATCCTGGGTCGCGGGGACGCGGATCAACCTCGAACGCTCGCTCAAGATCGGCGACGAACTCGGCGGCCATCTGGTCACCGGCCATGTCGACGGGCTCGCCGAGATCGTGGAGCGCACGCGTGTCACGGCCGATGCCTGGGGGGCCAGCGAGCGCTTCGCCCTGCGGGCGCCGGCCGCCGTGAAAAAGTTCATCGCCGAGAAGGGCTCGGTCTGCCTCGATGGCACCTCGCTCACGGTGAATTCGGTTCAGGACGACCTGTTCTCGGTGCTGCTGATCCCCCACACGCTTCAGGTCACCACCTGGGGCGAGCGGCGTGCCGGGGACCGGCTCAACCTGGAAGTCGATCTGATCGCCCGCTACGCCGCCCGGCTCGCGGAGGCGCGGGCCTGACGCTCAGCGCGGCGGGATCGAGTAGGTCCCGGTGGCGTGGCAGACGAGATCCGGGCTGCCCGCGGCGGTGATCAGCACCTCGCCCACCGCGAGGCGTCGGCCGAGCTTGAGCAGCCGGCATTCCGCCAGGAGGTCGCCCGCGGCGGGCTTGCGCAGGAAGTTGAAGGTTAGGCTCGTGGTCACGGTGAGCGCGACCGGGCCGATATTGGCGAGGATCGCCGCGTAGAGCACGTAATCGGCCAGCGCCATCATGGCCGGCCCCGAAATGGTCGCGCCGGGGCGCAGGAAGCGCGCGTGCGCTTCGAGCCGCATCCGCGCCGAGAGCGGCCCGACCGCCTCAAGATAATAGGCCCGGCCGCCCGCCTGCATCTGCGGGAATTCGCGGTCGAGGAAGTCGCTCGTCTCGGCGAGGGTCAGAGCTGTCGTGGTCATGCGTGCTTGCAACAGGATCGACGTCGCGGGCCAACCATATCGAACCCACCCACATCCTCATCTGAGGTGCCGGAGCGAAGCGCAGGCTTCGAAGAAAGTTTCCAGGAATCGCGGCGACTTCTGGAGGGCTCCTTCGAGGCTCGCTGCGCTCGCACCTCAGGATGAGGGGGAGGGATAGGACGACCCACTCAGAAAAAGATCGGCCGTGCGCTGGCGGCGATCTCGCCCAGCACCGTCCCGGTGGCGGGCTCGACCTCCTTGAGGATCACGTCGTAGCCCCAGAGGTCGGCGAGGTGCTGGAGCACCCGCTTGGCGTCGTCCTTCTGCAGGGTGATCTTGTTGATCGCCTTGTGGTGCAGGATCAGGCGCCGGTCGCCCTCCAGATCCACGTCCACCACCTCGATGTCGGGATCGAGCCACGCCACGTCGTACTGCCGCGCGAAGGCCCGCCGCAGCTTGCGGTAGCCGCGCTCGTCGTGAATCGCCTCGACCCGCAGCTCCGGCTCCTCCGGGTCGTCGACCACGTGGAACAGGCGCAGGTCGCGCATGAGCTTGGGCGAGAGGAACTGCTGGATGAAGCTCTCGTCCCGGTAATTCTCCCAGCAGTCACGCAGCACCGCCATGGCGTCGCCGGTGCCGGCGATGTCGGGGAACCACACGCGGTCCTCCTCGGTCGGCTGCTCGGCGATGCGGGCGATGTCCTGCATCATGGCGAAGCCGATCGCGTACGGGTTGTGGCCGCCATAGGAGCGGTCGTCGTAGTTCGGCTGCCGGATGACGTTGGTGTGGGATTGCAGGAATTCGAGATAGGCCGCCTCCGTGATCTGCCCCGATTCCGACAGGGCGTTCATGATCCGGTAGTGGCAGTAGGTGGCGCAGCCCTCGTTCATCACCTTGGTCTGGCGCTGCGGGTAGAAATACTGGGCCACCAGACGGACGATCCGCAGGATCTCCCGCTGCCAGGGGCGCAGTCGGGGCGCGGCCTTCTCCAGGAAATACAGGATGTTCTCCTGCGGCAGTTCGAGCAGCGCCTTGCGCCGCTCGGCGGCCGCGTCCGGCCGCGCCGTGCCGGTCTTCTGCGGCAGGGTGCGCCAGAGGTCGTTGTAGATCTGCTCGCCGTGCTCGATCCGCTCGCGCTCGCGCCGCTGCTCGGAGGCGAGGTCCGGCCGCTTCTTGCGCGGGTAGCGGTGGACGCCCTGGCTCATCAGCGCGTGGGCGGCGTCGAGCACCTGCTCCACCGCCTGATGGCCGTAGCGCTCCTCGCAGCGGGCGATGAAGCCCTTGGCGAAGTCGAGGTAGTCCAGAATACCTTCGGCGTCGGTCCACTGGCGGAACAGATAATTGTTCTTGAAGAAGTGGTTGTGGCCGAAGGCGGCATGCGCGATGACCAGCGTCTGCATGGTCGCCGTGTTCTCCTCCATCACGTAGGAGATGCACGGGTCGGAATTGATGACGATCTCGTAGGCGAGCCCCATCAGGCCGCGCCGGTAGCCGGCTTCGTGTTGGGCGAAGTGCTTGCCGAAGGACCAGTGCTTGTAGAACAGCGGCATGCCGATCGACGCGTAGGCGTCGAGCATCTGCTCGGCCGTGATGATCTCGATCTGGTTCGGGTACCAGGACAGGCCGAGCTGCGGGCCGGCCACGGCCTCACAGGCGTCGTGGATGCGCCGGATCGTGTCGAAATCCCAGTCGTTGCCGGTGAACAGGGGTTTGTCGACCTTGACGGCCGGCGCACGCACCGTGGATCGGTTCAGGCTGGTCACCATGAAACCCTCATCGCATCCTCCCCTCCCCCTTGCGGGGAGGGGCCGGGGGTGGGGGTGGTGCAGGCGGCACCGCTGCGATCCATTCTGAACCACCCCCACCCCTACCCCTCCCCGCAAGGGGGAGGGGACAAACTCACGCCTCCGCTTCCGCTCGCGCGTCCTTGCGGCCGAACAGTTCGCGGAAGACCGGGTAGATCTCCCGGCGGTGGTTGACCTTGCGCATCGCGATCGGCCCGCCCGCCTTGGCGATCGCCTCGTAGGTCCGCCACAGGGTGGTGCGGTGCTCGACGAAGCCGGCGCGGGGGCCGTTCTCGTCGCCCACCTCCAGATAGGCGAAGTGCTGGCAGGCCGGCAGGATATGCGACCGCAGGAGCTCCGTCGAGGTCGGACCGTCCGAGGAGACGTTGTCGCCGTCCGAGGCCTGGGCCGCGTAGATGTTCCAGTCGTTCGGGTCGTAGCGCTCGGCGATGATGCGCTTCATCTCCACCAGCGCGGACGAGACCAGCGTACCGCCGGTCTCCCGGGAGCCGAAGAAGGTCTCCTCGTCCACCTCGGTCGCCCGGTCGGTGTGGCGGATGAACACGATCTCCACGTGGCGGTAGCGGCGCGTCAGGAAGATGTGCAGCAGGATGTAGAACCTCTTGGCCAAGTCCTTCATGTGCTCGGTCATGGAGCCGGACACGTCCATCAGGCAGAACATCACCGCCTGCGCGATCGGCCGCGGATAGGGCTCGAACCGGCGGAAGCGCAGGTCGATCGGATCGACGTAAGGGATGCGCTTCGAGCGCTCGCGCAGCTTGAACAGCGCCTGTTCCAGATCGAGCCGCGCGGGATCGCCCTCCTCCAGCTCGGCGAGCCGGGCTTCCAGGGCCGCGACCTCGTCAGGCTTCGGCCGCTTGAGGGCGATGCGCCGGGACATCGAGTTGCGCAAGGTCCGCGTCAGCGCGAGGTTGGCCGGCGAGCCGGTGACCGTGTAGCCGGCCCGGCGCAGCCCCTCCGTCTCCACCACCGCCAGCCGCCGCTTGGCGAGATCCGGCAATTCCAGATCCTCGAGGAAGAGTTCCAGAAACTCCTCGCGGGTCAGTACGAAACGGAACGCGTCCTCGCTGTTCTCGCCCCCCTCCCCGCCCTCGCCGGAGCCGCGCCCGCCTCCGCCGCCCGGCGGACGCTCGATCGTGTCGCCCTCCACGTAGGTCTTGTTGCCGGGCAGGATGTGGTCCTGCAGGCCGGTGCCGGGCTGGCGGGAGAAGCGCGGCTCGCGCACGCCATCGGCCGGCACGGTCACCCGGCCGTCCTTGCCCAGATCCTTGATGTCCTTCTCGCGGGCGGATTCGCGCACCGCCCGCTGGGCCACGTCCTTGACGCGGCGCAGGAAGCGCTGGCGGTTCGGGAGGCTCTTGCCGCCCGGGTTCAAACGTCGGTCGACGATGTGCATCCGCTGCGAAAACCCTCGTCCGCGTGTGCCGGCCGGGTCCCGACCCTTGTCGTACCATGCTGTTGCGGAAGGAATGGATCCCTCCTTCGCAGCAAGGCCGCCATCCTCACCGGCCGGTCGTCCGAAACTGTGGCGGCGGAGGGTCGGTGCGGGGCCGGGCCGGTCGGTCGGACCGGTCGAGCCCCGTCGCCCCTCAGCCGGCCTGCTTCACCCGCATGTACCATTCCACCAGGCGGCGGACCTGCCGCTCGGTATAGCCGCGCGCGACCATGCGCTCGACGAACTCGCCGTGCTTCTTCTCGGTGTCGCCGTCCTTCTTGGAGCCGAAGGAGATCACCGGCAGCAGCTCCTCCACCTGGGAGAACATCCGCCGCTCGATCACCTCGCGCAGCTTCTCGTAGGAGGTCCAGCTCGGGTTGCGGCCGCCATGCTGCGCCCGGGAGCGCAGGGCGAACTTCACCACTTCGTTGCGGAAGTCCTTCGGGTTGGCGATGCCCGCCGGCTTCTCGATCTTGGTGAGTTCCTGGTTCAGGAGCTCCCGGTTCATGAGCTGGCCGGTCTCGGCGTCCTTGAAGTCCTGGTCCTCGATCCAGGCATCGGCGTAGTCGATGTACCGGTCGAACAGGTTCTGCCCGTAATCGTGATACGATTCGAGATAGGCCTTCTGGATCTCGTGGCCGATGAACTCCGCGTAGCGCGGGGCCAGTTCGGTCTTGATGAATTCCAGATACTTCTTCTCGGTCTCGGGCGGGAGCTGCTCGCGCTTGAGCGCCTGCTCCAGCACGTACATCAGGTGGACCGGGTCGGCCGAGACCTCGGTGGTGTCGTGGTTGAAGGTCGCGGCGAGCACCTTGAAGGCGAAGCGGGTCGAGATCCCGTCCATGCCTTCGTCGACGCCGGCCGTGTCCTTGTATTCCTGCATCGAGCGGGCGCGGGGATCGACCTCGCGCAGGCTCTCGCCGTCATAGACCCGCATCTTCGAGAACACGTTGGAATTGGCGTGCTCGCGCAGGCGCGACAGCACCGAGAACCGCGCCAGCATCTCCAGCGTGCCGGGCGCGCAGGCCGCGTCCGACAGCTCCGAGCCGGAGATCAGCTTCTCGTAGATATGCTGCTCCTCGGTGACGCGCAGGCAATACGGAACCTTGATCACGTAGATCCGGTCGATGAAGGCCTCGTTGTTCTTGTTGGTCTTGAACGATTGCCACTCGGCCTCGTTCGAGTGGGCGAGGATCACGCCGGTGAAGGGAATCGCGCCGATATTCTCGGTGCCGACGTAGTTGCCCTCCTGCGTCGCCGTGAGCAGGGGATGCAGCATCTTGATCGGCGCCTTGAACATCTCGACGAATTCGAGGATGCCCTGGTTCGCCCGGTTCAGGCCGCCGGAGTACGAGTAGGCGTCGGGATCGGCCTGCGACAGGGTCTCCAGCCGCCGGATGTCGACCTTGCCGACGAGCGAGGAGATGTCCTGGTTGTTCTCGTCGCCCGGCTCGGTCTTGGCGATGGCGATCTGGCGCAGCCGCGAGGGCCGGACCTTGATCACCTTGAAGCGCGAGATGTCGCCGTTGAACTCGTCGAGCCGCTTCAGCGCCCAGGGGCTCATCAGGCCGGTGAGGCGGCGGCGCGGCACGCCGTAGCGCCGCTGGATCTCCTCGCCCATCGTCTCGGGGTCGAACAGGCCGAGCGGGCTCTCGAAGACCGGCGAAACCTCGTCCCCGGCCTTCAATACGTAGACGGGGTGAACCTCCATCAGGAGCTTCAGCCGCTCGGCCAGCGACGACTTACCGCCGCCCACGGGCCCGAGCAGGTAGAGGATCTGCTTGCGCTCCTCCAACCCTTGAGCGGCGTGGCGGAAGAACGAGACGATCCGCTCGATCGTCTCCTCCATCCCGTAGAACTCGCGGAAGGCCGGATAGGTCCGGATCGTCCGGTTCATGAAGATCCGGCCGAGGCGCGAATCCTTCGACGTGTCGACGAATTCGGGCTCGCCGATCGCCGCCAGGATGCGCTCGGCGGCCGAGGCATACATCAAGGGTTCGTCGCGACAGGCTTCGAGATACTCGGAGAGCGTCATCTCCGTGTCGCGGCGGGCCTCGTACCCTCGGGCGAAGCTCTGGAAAAGGTCGTTCGTCGCATGCATCGGCATTCGATAACCCTCTCAGACCGTGACAGCTTCATCCTGTCTCGGCTCGGATGCAACCGACAGGCCCGCTTTTGTCGCAGTGCGGCGAGCATGTCGCCCGGCATGTCGATTGCATGCAACACTCCTCGCGTCTGAGGGCGGCGCAAACGAGAGTCTGAGCCGCCTCGGGGCGCATGTCGAGAGCTGCAAAACTGCGCAGGCGTCGCGGATGTTCGACGCGACTCACAAATCCGTGCCCTCTTTCTTGGCATCGTCTCCGGATTTGCCGCCGGTTCCACCGACCGTGATTTTCACGGTCTGCGTCTGAACTTGCCCGTCGGAGGCTTTCACCTCGAAGGTGACTTCGTCGGAGCCGGTGAAGCCGGCATTGGGCTGATAGAACAACGCCTGGACCGCAGCCTCCTTGTTGGGGCAGCGGTAGCTCGCCGGCGTCTTCAGCTTGCCGACCTTGGTGATCACCGAGCCGTTCTTCGGCGGGCCGGAGACCTTGAATTCGGGCATCGGGCCGGGCGAGCAGTCCTTCTTGAGGTTGGGGGCGATCTCGAGCCGCACCGTCTTGCCGGGAGCGACGGTCTTGGATCGGCTCGCCGGACTTTCGGCCAGCGCCGGACCGGCCAGGACCAGACTCCCTGCGAGCAGCGCGGCGAGCGGACGAAGGGCGATCATGGCAGCGTCTCTCCGATGCCGAGGCGGGCGCGATCTCCGGAAAACGCTCCGGGTGCCCCTTCCGTCGGTGAAGAGCATGTGGGGACGCCCGGCGCGGGCGTCGAGAGCCCCGGGGCGCGGATGGGTCCTGCTTAGCTCGACTTTGGCCCATCATGCGGCGTGGCAAAGGGCATAGGCCCAGGGCGCGGGCAAACGGAAGCGGGGTTT
>NZ_VUOK01000056.1 GCF_009806555.1 Methylobacterium sp. 2A
TCCGCCTCGTCAAGGGCCTCCGCGTCCGCTGCATGTATTGCACGCAAAGTCATCCCCCGCGTTAGCCACCCCGTTTGTTGCGTGCAAGATGCCACGGCGAGCAGCAACAATCCAGCCAATGCAGATTGCACGCCATTATTGCACGCAACAAAACGAGGAATGGATCGAAATCACGCTAAAATGAGCAGAGTCCGGCCCATCGGCACCCGAAATCGCTCCAAACGGCTGTCGTTAACGTGCGTTTTTACGAGGCGGGGCCTTCTGACCCACAATACAACAGCGGCACTCAAGGATTACGCCTTCGAACTCGTCGGCCAGGAGGTCAAGCAGGGCGAGGCGATCTTGGCGGTCCGTCTCTCGCACAAGCCGACCGCCAAACCGGTTCCCGATGCGGTCGTTTTCGCCAGTCGTCTCGACATGGCGCCGGCCGGCATGCCGACCATGACGACGGAGCTAGAGCCGCAGCCTGCGACCGAGCCCGGCCTCTACCGGTTCAAGACTAATCTTACGATGGCGGGTGACTGGCAGTTCTCGTTAGCGGCGAAGGTGCCGGGCGAGACCGGCACCGTTCAGAGTCAGATCGTGTTCAAGGCGGTGCCGTGATGGATCAGATGACGCCATTCCAGATCGGTGAGGTCCAAGGCCGGCGGAGCGCCCGCAGACGCCTCGCAAGGCAACTCGGCGGCGGACTTCTGGCGCCGGTTGTGCTCGTCAGTGCCTTGATGCTTGGTCTGAAGGCTGGGGAAGCCCGTTGGCCCCTACCGTCATGGACCCCGGCGCCGGTAGCCGCGCTGCTGGTCAAGGACAAGTCGGGTCCGGCGACGGACGCCGCCACGATCTACTACCGTGATCCGGACGGAAAGGCGTTGTTCTCTCTCGTTCCCACGAAGACCGATGATGGTCGCGATTACCGCCCCGTCCGTGTCGGAGAGGACGTGGGCTTCGACCCCAAGCCGGCGGAAGCGGCCAGCGCCGCAATGCCAGGCATGGCTGACACAGGCGCAAAGAAAATCCTCTACTACCGTAACCCGATGGGGCTACCGGATACCTCGCCGGTGCCGAAGAAGGACTCGATGGGGATGGATTATCTCCCCGTCCACGCCGGCGAGGCCGACGAGGGGAACATCGTCAAGATCTCGCCCGGCAAGATCCAGCGCACGGGGGTGCGGTCGGAGATGGTTGAGCGCCGGGTTGTCTCCCGCCTCGTCCGGGTTCCCGGCTCGATCCAGCTCGACGAGCGACGGGTCACGGTCGTGGCCACACGCTCCGACGCTTTCGTCGACAAGGTCGCAAACGTCACAACGGGTGACCGCGTGCGCAAGGGCCAGTCCCTGGTCGACGTCTACTCGCCCGAGATCAATGCCGCCGCGGCGCAGCTCATCGCCAACCCCGGCTTCGAGGGTTCGCGCCGACGCCTGCAGAACCTGAACGTCCCTACCGAGGTCATCGCGGAGATGGAACGCACCCGTACGGTCCCGATGGCCATCACCTGGTCGGCGCCCCGCGATGGAGTAGTCCTGGAGCGGAGTGCGGTCGAGGGCATGAAGGCGTCGGCCGGCGATACCCTCTTCCGCATCGGCGACATCTCGCTGATGTGGGTCCTGGCCGACGTGCCGGAGCACGAGCTCGGCAGCGTGCGGGTGGGCCAGCCCGTCACCATAAGCGTGCGGTCACTGCCGGGACGCACCTTTAACGCCAAGGTCGGCTTGATCTATCCGCAGGTGAACAAGGAAACCCGCAGCACCCGTGTACGGATCGAGCTTCCGAACCCGGACGGGGTGCTGCTGCCCGACATGTACGCTGACATCGAGATCGCGACGGGGGCGGCTAAGCCAGTGGTTGCGGTGCCCGATGATGCCGTCCTCGACACCGGCGCAAGGCAGGTCGTTCTCATCGATCAGGGCGAGGGCCGGTTCGAGCCGCGAGAGGTTACGACCGGTGCGCGGGGCAATGGCTTTACGGAAATCCGTGAGGGGATCGAGGCCGGTGCCCGCGTGGTGACCTCGGCCAACTTCCTGATCGATGCCGAGAGCAACCTGAAGGCGGCCCTGCAGGGCCTGGCGACCGCGGCGCCACCTGATCTGCAAGCTGCGGCCGGGGACCCGAAGCCATGATCGCGCGCCTCATCGGCTGGTCGGCCCGCAATCTCGTCCTGGTGCTGATCGGCACCGTGTTCGCGGTTGGGGTCGGCCTCTATACGCTGCGGACCCTGCCGCTCGACGCCATCCCCGACCTCTCGGACGTGCAGACCATCGTCTACACCGAGTACCCGGGCCAGGCCCCGCAAGTGATTGAGGACCAGGTTACCTACCCACTCACGACGGCCATGCTGACGGTTCCGAAGTCGAAGGTGGTACGAGGCTTCTCGTTCTTCGGGGTCTCGTTCGTCTACGTCATCTTCGAGGACGGCACCGACCCATACTGGGCCCGCTCGCGGGTACTTGAATATCTCAGCGCAGCCAGCAAACGACTGCCGGCCGGCGTCACGCCGACGCTCGGACCCGATGCGACCGGCGTGGGCTGGGTCTTCCAATACGCCATCCTAGCCAAGCAGCAGACGCTCGCCGAACTGCGCTCGCTTCAGGACTGGGTGGTGCGCTTTGGCGCCTCGCGCGCCGAGGGAGTGGCCGAGGTCGCGGGCGTCGGCGGCTTCGTCAAGCAGTACAACGTCGTCGTCGACCCCAACCGCTTGCGGGCCCAGGGCGTCTCGATGGGCAAGCTGCGCGACGCGATCCGGTCGAGCAACGCGGATGTTGGCGGTCGCACCGTCGAGCTCAGCGAGTTCGAATTCATGGTTCGCGGACGCGGCTACCTGAAGAACATCGCCGACATCGAGAGCATCGTTTTGAAGACCGATGCGGGCACGCCCCTACGGGTGCGCGATGTCGCCCGGGTCGAGCTTGGGCCCGACGAGCGCCGCGGCATCACCGAGCTGAATGGCGAGGGCGAAGTTGCCGGTGGCATCATCCTGCAGCGCTTCGGCGCCAATGCTCTCAACGTCATCGAGAGCGCCAAGGCGAGGCTTGCTGAGGTGGCTGCGAGCCTGCCTGCCGGAACCGAGATCGTACCGGTCTATGACCGTTCGCAACTCATCGCTTCGGCTATCGAGACGCTCAAGCACACGCTCATCGAGGAAAGCGTCATCGTAGCCCTCGTCTGCGTCGTGTTTCTGCTGCACCTGAGGAGCGCGCTCGTCGCCATCCTGATGCTGCCGGTCGGCATCCTGATGAGCTTTGCCGCGATGAAGTTCCTCGGGCTCGGCGCCAACATCATGTCGCTCGGCGGCATCGCCATTGCGGTCGGCGCCATGATCGACGCGGCCATCGTGATGATCGAGAACGCCCACAAGCACCTGGAGCGGGCCCCGCCTGACAAGCCCCGCACTGAGGTGCTGATCGAGGCGGCTAGCGAGGTCGGACCCTCGCTGTTCTTCTCGCTCCTCATCATCACGGTCTCGTTTCTGCCGATCTTCACGTTGGAGAGCCAGGAAGGGCGCTTGTTCGGGCCATTGGCCTTCACCAAGACGTTCGCCATGGCGGCTGCGGCCATCCTGTCGGTGACGCTCGTTCCTGCCCTGATGATTTTGTTCGTGCGCGGCCGTATTATCCCGGAGCACAAGAACCCGCTCAATCGCCTGCTGATCTGGCTGTACCGACCCATCATCCAGGTCGTCTTACGGGCCAAGGTTCTGACGATCCTCATCGCTCTCGTGGCGCTTGCAGCAACGGTCTGGCCCGCGCGCCAGCTCGGGTCTGAGTTCATGCCTGAGCTGAACGAGGGCACGCTCATGTACATGCCGACGACGCTGCCAGGCATCTCGGTGACCAAGGCCGGCGAACTTCTCGCGACCCAGGACCGGATCATCAAGTCCTTCCCAGAAGTAGCCTCGGTCTACGGCAAGGCAGGACGCGCCAACACCGCGACGGACCCGGCGCCGACCGAGATGTTCGAGACCATCATCGCCTTGAAGCCGAAGGAGGATTGGCGCCCCGGCGTGACGCTAGCGAGCCTCAAGGCCGATATGGACGCGGCCCTGCAGTTCCCTGGCGTCTCGAATGCCTGGACCCAGCCGATCCGTGCCCGCATCGACATGCTGGCCACCGGCATCCGCACGCCGGTCGGGATCAAGGTCTACGGCAAGGACCTGAGCGAGATGGAGAAGGTGGCCCGCCAGGTCGAGGCGGTAGTGAAGGCGGTGCCGGGTACGTCGAGCGCCTACGCCGAGCGTGTGATCGGCGGGTACTTCCTCGACATCACGCCCGACCGCGAGGCGCTGGGGCGCTATGGCCTCACGGTCGGCGACGTGCAGGACGTCATCACGATGGCCTTGGGCGGCGACAGCGTCACCAACACGGTCGAGGGCCGCGAACGCTATACCGTGAACGTGCGCTATCCCCGCGCCTTCCGCTCCAACCCACAGGCCATCGCTAATGAGGTCCAGGTGCCGATGATGAACGGCGGGACCGTACCGCTCGGCGAAGTAGCGAAGGTGCAGCTCAACCGCGGGCCAACCTCGATCCGCACCGAGAACGGTCAGCTCGCCGTCTACATCTTCGTCGATATCGCGGGTCGCGACATGGGTGGCTACGTCGCCGAGGCGCGGGCGGCAGTGGCGAGTGAGGTCAAGCTGCCCCAGGGCACGACGCTGCAATGGAGCGGCCAGTTCGAGTACATGGAGCGGGCAGAGGCGAGGCTGAAGATCGTGGTGCCGTTGACGTTGCTGATCATCTTTCTGCTGCTCTACCTCAACTTCCGCCGGCTGACCGAGACGCTCATCGTCATGCTGTCGCTCCCGTTCTCGCTGGTCGGTGGGATCTGGCTGATGTGGTGGATGGGCTTCAACATGTCCGTCGCCGTGGCGGTCGGCTTCATTGCTCTGGCTGGTGTCGCTGCGGAAACGGGCGTGATCATGCTGATCTACCTCGATCATGCCTGGGTCGAGCAACGGGCTGAGGTTGCCGCTGCGGGACGGGTGCCGACCCGTGCGGATCTCTACCGGGCGATCATGGTGGGCGCTGTCGAGCGTGTGCGGCCGAAGATGATGACTGTCGTCGCCATCATGGCCGGTCTCGTTCCGATCCTTTGGAGCACCGGCTCGGGTTCTGAGATCATGCAGCGCATCGCGGTGCCGATGATAGGCGGCATGATCTCCTCGACGGTGCTCACCCTCGTGGTCATCCCGGCCATCTACGGCCTGGTCAAAGCGCGGGGGCTCCCGCATCGCAGCCAGAGCCAGTCGAGTACGGCCACGGTGGGCCAAGCACAGGTGCCGCCCCGGCTCGTCAGGCCCGCCGCTGAGTGAACACGAGCCAGTCGCCTAGGGCGTCCCCAGCTAGGGCGAGCAGCCTCCATCATCGACGACGGAAAGAAGCCGAAACCGTGCCGGGAAGAGTCTTGGATTTCCTCGTGATTGGTGGTGGGCCGGGTGGCCTGACGGCCGCGATTTATCTGGCTCGATTTCGCCGACGTTTCCAGGTGATCGATGCCGGCCGGAGCCGAGCAGCCCTGATCCCGACCTCGCACAATCACGCCGGCTTTCCCGAGGGCATCAACGGCAAGACGCTTCTCGCCCGCATGGCGGAGCAGGCGCGCAAGTACGGCGCTCACATCGCCGCGGATACCGTGACACAGCTCGTGCGCCGGTCGGATGGCGTCTTCCTCGCAACCATTGATGCCGAGCAGATCGCGGCACGGACGATCCTTTTGGCAACTGGGATCGTCGACCGTGAGCCCGCGCTACCCGACGTGCCGGACGCGATCCAGCGCGGATTGGTCCGCCATTGCGGGATCTGCGACGGCTACGAGGTTCTCGGCAGACGCGTTGCGGTGATCGGGCACGGCAGCAGCGGGATAAACGAGGCGCTGTTCCTGCGCACCTACACCTCCGACGTCACGCTGTTGTCGCTCGGTTGTCCCCTGAGCCTGTCGGAGGATGAGCGGGGCCAGGCGGCGGAGGCCGGGATCAGGGTGGTCGAGGAGCCAGTCGCGCGCGTCGTCATCGAGGGTGACCAGATCCGTGCGCTAGCCATGAGTGAGGGGGACCCTCGGTCGTTCGATGCGCTCTACTCGGCCCTGGGCAGCGACGCCCGGTCCGACCTCGTGCGCAGCCTCGGCACCCACGTGGACGACAAGGGCTGTGTGGTGACGGACGCGCATCAGAGGAGCTCGACCGACGGCCTGTTCGCCGCCGGCGACGTGGTGCGGAGCCTCGACCAGATCAGCGTCGCGATGGGCCAGGCTGCCATCGCGGCGACAGCGATCCACAACCGACTGCGGGGAATGCCCGCTCCGAAGGGCTCACCCAACGATACCTTATCGTTCTCGCCCCAGGATCTCTGCACCTGGTCAAACTCCATCTGACTCGCCTCGGCGCTGGTCTCGCCTTCGCTTCCCTTGGCCACGAGCCATCGCGGGGGTCGCACCGGTGCCGACCTCAAACACTCTCAGCCTGCGTTCATGGACAGAGTGCTGCTCCAAGAACTGAACGCGAATTGTAACCTTCTCTCCGTGAGGTTCGAAGTTTTGTCTGACGGCGCACGCCCCTCACCGGGTTCATTGTCCCCAGAGGCGCCCGCACTTGGGCGCGATCCAGCAGACGCAAGAGGAAAAGGAATGCAGATGTTTAATCTCCGCCCGAAGGCCGGAACGCGGACACTCCTCGCCACGGCGGCACTGCTTCTGGCGGGCGCTGCACAGGCCCAGACGGGCAAGCCCTCGCCCATGGGCGACATGCCGGGCATGAGCGGCAACGCCGGCGCGACGAACGCCAAGAGTCAGACTGCCAATGGCACGGGCACGGTCACGGCCGTGAACGCGGGGCAGAACAAGGTCACGCTCAATCATGAGCCAATCCCAGCGCTCAGCTGGCCTGCGATGGAAATGGAGCTGGCGGCGGCCCCGTCGGTAGATCTCACGAAGATCAAGCCCGGCGCCAAGGTTCAGTTCACCCTCAGCAGCACCAAGGGATCCTACACCGTCCAGTCCCTGACCCCAATGCCATGAACCGGATCCAGTCTGGAATTCATCCGATGATGAAGCAACGCAGGGTTTTGGCGGTGTTCCTTGCATTAGCCACGCCCGGAATGGCCGCTGCGCAAGCAGCCCAGACCGCCATTCTTTACAAGAACCCGCAATGCGAGTGTTGCGACGCCTACGCCAAGGTGCTCGAACGCAGTGGCATCCCAGTCACCGTGAAGGCGACCTCGACACTGACCGCGCTCAAGCGCGAGCACGGCGTGCCCGGGCCGCTTCAGGGCTGTCACACCCTGCTCATCGATGGCTACGTCGTCGAGGGGCATGTGCCGGTGACACAAGTCAAGCGCCTGCTTACCGAGCGGCCAGCCATCAAGGGCATTTCGCTGCCCGGCATGCCCGCGGGCTCACCCGGCATGGACGGCGTGAAGGCGGAGCCGTTCACGATCTACGAGATCGGGGAAGGCGAACCCAAGATCTTCGCGCGCGAGTAGCACGCGACGCCAAGGCTGGTGCCCTCACGGGGACTTGGCCGACATCCAGAAGCTCGGCATCAACGGCGCACCGCCGCGCGACTGCGATACTGAGCAGGTTTACCGCGACAGATGCAACGAGGGCGGCCAATGACGGTTGGAAATAGATGTGCGGGATGATGCATGGCGGAAACGTCTTGTCGTGGGACTGGCTCATGCAAGGTAGCCCCATCACTTGGCTCTTCGTGTTCCTAGGGCTCACGGCGGTCGTCGCGCTCATCATGGCAAGTGCCGCGTTGGCACGGGCGTTGGTCGGGTTCCTCGGTCGGCTCTGGCGGTCACGGCGTGCCCCCGCCTGATCAAGACGTTGATGGCGGGACATGCGTGATCCGGCCGCCAGCCGCCAGCGCTCAAGGAAGGGCGTTGGCATTCACACCTCACCACAAAGGAGACACACGATGAAGTTCTCGACGATACTCCCAACTTCGGCCGCGATCGGTCTCTTCCTGACGGCGGGTTTGGCCCTCGCCCAGGGTATGAACGAGCAGCCCTCTTCCCAGGGCGGCGATCAGAAGATGCAGCAGGGTGGTGGCATGGGCGGTATGAACATGGGAGGCGGCAAGCAAGGCGGCATGGGCATGGGCATGGGAGGTATGGGTATGGGAGGTATGGGCCAGCAGCAGGGTGGCGGCATGGGCGGCGGCAAACAGGCCGGCGGTTGTGGGATGATGGGGATGATGGGAATGGGGAAACAGGGCGGCGGCATGGGCCAACAGCAGGGGGCCGATGTGACCGCGCTGCAGGAGCGGATCAACCAGTTGGAGCAGCGGCTCAACGCCGGGCAGGGCTCAGCCAAGCCCTAATAGTCTCAACGACTTTTACTCTACCGATCGCGAGTCGCGGTTGGGTTTCGTGTCATGGACCGGCGCACGATGGTGCGCCGGTCTATTCGTGCAGATCCCTCGCCTTCTGGCCGCCCCGAAGGCTTCGGCAAATTGCTGATGCAGGGCCGATCTCAGCTCTTCTCCTACAACTTTCTCGGACCCTGTGATGATAGCTGGTGACGTCGATGCGAGCGCGAGTAAGCTGCGGGCCGAACCTGCACCTCGGGGTCCCCGGTGGCCAGCGACCTTGTCCGTCATCCTTCACTGGCTCTCCGCGGCAGCCCTGTTTGGCGCCCTCGCGGGTGGGCTGTACGTCCACCGGCTTTCATCCTGTTGCACGGCTGGGCACTGGGAGGTCTACAATCTTCATGCTTCGTTCGGCTTAGCCCTGCTCGCTCTCGTGGCGCTGAGGGCGTTGGTGCGGCTGCTGCGCCCTTGGCCAGCTCTACCGGCTCATACTCCCTTATGGCAGCGCTTGATTGCACGCGCGACGCACATCGCCCTCTACGTCCTGATGATCGCTCTACCGCTGGCCGGGTGGAGCATCGTCTCGGCCCCGGGCTGCTGCCATATCAACCCCTTCGTCTTCGACCAATTCCTGTTGCCGAGCCTCGATCCAGCCCCCATTCCAGATCGGGCAACCGCGTTTGCCATCCATTCTGCTCTGGCTTGGATCGTCATGGGCGTGATCGCCCTGCATGCATCGGCAGCCTTGGTCCACCACGTCTTCTATAAGGACGAGACCCTCGCCCGCATTGTGCCGGGCCTGCGACCAAGGCGCAGCCGCACAGGGTAAGCGTATAGCAGTGCGGAGACATGATCCGTAGACCATCATGGATAACTCGTAACGGTCCCTTGCTGTAAATGAAACTACGGATCACTTGATTTTGTGGTAGAAGATCTGGCCAGATTAAAAGCAGCAAAGCCTTCCAACCGTCGCGGCGTCTCAATTTTATGCTTGTTAGTCTACGTTGGGATCTCAGGCGCCGATGACTCACCTCCAGGTCTGGCCGAGCCTTGATAAAGGTAGGTCACTAAGCGTGGACCTTGCCCAACATAGCCAGTCGTCAACTCCTCAATGACAAAGCCTGCCTGTTCGAGGAGACGGTTCACCGGTCGCTCAAGGTGGCAGCTGATCCGCGCCCAAAGCGGATCGAGCCATCGCTGCCAGCGCGCGACCCGGCGATCCGGTGCCAGGCCATGCTCGATGAACAGCAGGCGTCCGTTGGGGCGAAGCACCCGCCTCATCTCGCGGAGCCCCCTGAGCGGATCCGGGATGCTGCATAGGGTCCATGTCATCACGACAGTATCGATGCTCTCGCTCGCGAGCGGGATGGCCTCGGCAGAGGCTTGGACGAGAAGCGTTCTCACTGAGAGTAAAGCCGCTTGCTCTTGCGTCATACTCAGGAGCGTCGAAGAGGGATCGATACCGATGAGCCCGGTGACGCCGGAACCGTAGTGAGGCAGGTTCAAGCCGGAGCCGATGCCGATCTCAAGCACTTTGCCCGCCGCGAGCGGGAGGATTCGCGAGCGGCACACCGAGGCGTCCTGATTACGCAAGGCCCTATCCACGAGGAAGGGAAACACACGGCGCCTGTAGAAACCCATCGCCCGATCTCTCTCGGATTGCCAGAACCTTGCGTGACGCGCACTGCCAAGGACATGGTAAATCTGAATATCCATGGTCATTGTCGCGAGAAAGGTCGGATGTTGAGATGCCAAGGACCCGAGGAAGTTGCGCATCGCCTTCACGGGACCAAATCGAGGCAGTCGAATGTCACGATCACTCTCTGGGCATGGTCACTTCGTCAAAAAATCGGGCGTCGTCCACTGTTCGTTACATTGCGCGCCCATCCAGCCCTTCGCCAACCGGCACGCCAGAACGAATTTGTAACCTCTTTCCGATCTGCCCCGAACTCACGGGGAGTGACACCACGAATACGTCGAGCCGACTGCGGCGTCCTGTGCGCCTCGATCATCGCATTACCGGTCAGGGTTGCCGGCATCTCAGAAAAGGTCTGATATTATGGAAGGGCATAACTCGGTGATGCAAGCCATGGTGGATCGGCAAGACCAAGGTAGTGTTGGCTGACAGCATGAGGACAGGTGCGGCTGATCCTCCGTGAGACAGCGCTGTGCATCGTCACCTTGATCGTATTCAAATCTTTGAAATCGCGAGCGTTAGAAGGGCAATAGCGTCTTTAAGCGCTTGCGGTCGAGCTCGCCCTTGCACTCCCAAGCGGCGCCGAGAGGGACTTCCCCCGATCGTTCGTCTCGTGCGGGTTGACCGGAACAGACAGGTATAGCCCGTCTCTCCGATCAACCCGGCTCGCTTGCCCCGACCGGTAGACCTCCGCCGGTCGGGGCCTTTTTGTGGTTGAGGCAAGACATATGAATGGCCAACGCACCGATCCTTCTCACCGCCACGCCGTTGCAGCATCCCATGATCGCGTCAGAGTTCAGTCGCAGTGAGGGTTTTCCAGGTCATCCGCTACGGTGCCTTAGCAGCCGCGGGTGCGCTGGCGCTCGCAGGTGGCGCCGCAATCCTGCTTGGTCGTCCGACGGAACCCCGGGTGACGGCTGTTGGCCTGCCGGCGATCGGTGGTCCCTTTAGGCTGGTCGCGCACACAGGGGCGGTCGTCGACTCAAGCCATCTGCAAGGCCGACCTCTGATCGTTTTCTTCGGCTTTACGCACTGTCCCGACGTCTGCCCGACGGCGCTGGCATCGTTGTCACAGGCCTTGAGCGATCTCGGCCCTGATGCGGACCGGCTGCAGGCGGTGTTTGTCACCGTCGATCCCGAGCGGGATACGCAAGTGGCGCTCGCCCAGTACATGCAGGCCTTCGACCCCCGCATCCTAGCTTTGACTGGAACACCGGAGGAGATCGCGACGGTGACGAAGGCTTACAAGGTCTTCGCGGAAAAAGTGCCGAGAGCCGGTGGCGACTACACGATGAACCACACGGCCAGCGTGTTCTTGATGGATCGCCAGGGTCGCTTCAAGGGTACGATTGCCCAGGGCGAATCTTCAGAGGCCGCGATGATGAAGCTGCGTCTCCTGATCGGGCTGAAGGCTACCTGAATCATGCGGCAACCGACAATTTCTGCTCTGCTGGGTTCCCCTCTTCCGATCGCTAGCTCGACTGGGCTTTGCCGGCCCGAGCATGTCTGGTCGTCCCCACCGATGGCGTTGCTCAGATGGTTTGAGAGGCATGCTGCCAGTATGAGCTATGAACGCCGGGACAAAAGTTTATTGAGTTACCACGAATTTTTGATGCATCTGAACAACGGAGGCGAGCTTAGATGGCGATATCCTCAGATCTTTTAGCCTCGAGCAACACTCAAAAGGAGCGCAGCGTCGGTGCTGCTGATCCTTTCACGGCTGGTAATCGACCGCAGACGGCATTCGTTAATGAGAACCAAGTGCGCGCCGCGGCAGGTCTGACGATGGTCTTGGGCGCGGTTGCATTCGTGTACGCCTACTTTGACAAGGTATACGTGCCAATTCAAGTTGTCACGACGGTGTTCTTCATCGAGTTTCTGATCCGCATCACGGCGGGCCTCACGTACAGCCCGATTGGCGTACTCGCAGGCTGGATAACACAGCGCCAGCCGCCTCACTGGGTTTCGGCCAAGCCGAAGCGCTTCGCCTGGACGCTCGGCCTGCTCATGTCGCTGGCCATGGTGATCATCACGAACAGTGGCATCCGCGGTGTGCTGCCCCTGACGATCTGCCTTATCTGCTTAAGCTTGATGTGGCTCGAAGCCGTGCTTGGCCTGTGTCTGGGCTGCGAATTCCATCGCGTCATGGTCCGGCGCGGCTGGGCTACGAGAGATAAGACCATTGAGGTCTGCGCGCATGGCGCCTGCGCGACCGAAAGCGCTAACGCGAGAACTTCTCTATGAATGTTGCGGCTGATATCCCGCGTCTGATCCGGCCTGAAGCCCTGCGCGAGCGGATCGTTGGCATCGACCGCCGCGTGCCGGTGCTCGATGGATCATTGCGACGCTACATCAACCTAGACAACGCCGCGACCACACCCGTGCTTCGCGATGTTTTGGACACCGTCAATCACTTCATGGAATGGTACGCCTCGGTTCACCGGGGTACGGGTTTCAAGAGTCGCGTCGCTACCCAAGCCTACGAAGATGCGCGCGCGACTGTGGCACGGTTCGTTGGCGCCGATCCGCACCAGCACCTTGTCATCTTCGGCAAGAACACGACCGAAGCCATCAACAAGCTGTCCTACCGCTTGCCACTTGGCTCCGACGACGTGGTATTGGTCTCAGAAATGGAGCATCACAGCAACGACCTGCCTTGGCGAGCGCGAGCGCAGGTTGAGCACATCGGCGTCGATGCACTGGGTCAGCTGGACGAGGATCACTTCGATCGTCTGCTCGAAGCGCACGCGGGCCGGATCAAACTGGTTGCTGTCACTGGCGGCTCCAACGTCACCGGAGCTATGCCCGACCTTCGCAGCTTGGCGGTGAAGGCACACGCTGTCGGAGCGCAAATCTTAGTCGATTGCGCTCAGTTGGCTCCGCACCGTGACCTCAACATAGGATCCCTCGACGATCCAGCCCACCTGGATTACGTGACCCTCTCGGCACACAAGATGTACGCACCGTTCGGCACCGGTGCCTTGATCGGTCGCCGAGACACGTTCGAGCGCGGGGAGCCAGAGTATTGCGGCGGCGGCACGATCTCATTTGTCTCTCACAACGAGGTCGCTTGGGCCGACGCGCCCGATCGCGACGAAGCGGGAACACCAAACGTGGTGGGAGCCGTGGCGTTGGCCGCTGCGATGCAGGCGTTGGGCGGTATCGGCATGGGGGCCATCGCCCGCCATGAGGCCGAGCTCACGGCCTACGCTCTGGAACGACTGACCGCCATTGAGGGCTTGCGCATCTACGGCGACACCGATCCGCTGCGAGCGTCGCAACGGCTGGGTGTGATCGCGTTCAACCTCGAACCACACTCACACGCCCTGGTCGCGGCAGTGCTTGGAACGGAGTTCGGCATCGGGGTGCGCAACGGCTGCTTTTGCGCGCACCCATATCTGATCCGTCTGCTTGGATTGACATACGACGACGTGCAGAAAGTCCGATCCAGCATAACAACAGGCGATCGCAGCGCCGTACCAGGTCTGGTTCGTGTAAGCTTTGGCTATTACAACACGATCAGTGAGGTCGATAAGCTCGTCGAGGCTCTAAAGAAAATATCAATTGGGGAATACAAGGGTAAGTACTATCAGGATACTAGCAGTGGCGAATATAATGCGTTCGGCTGGTCACCTGATTTGTTAGAACATTTTGCTTTAGACGCCGTTCAACAGACATATGGACTTAGCGCGCTCCGTGCGCGGTAGAGCTTGATGGCTGCGTGGCGAGGCCTTTGAGCGGAGCTTTCGATCGCTGTAGCGCAGCTCTGACCTCGTGCGTAGTCGTGGCTCAGCCGTGAAGACCCTGTCCGATAACGCCTCTCGGGGGGCCGACATAGGACGGGCACAAAACCACGCTAAGCGGACAGAGCAAGAACATCGGACCTGTCAGTGTGCTTGCGGTTGAGGGGTCTGAAGCCATCGAGCCCGATCGCCGCTTCTCCGGTCCAGATGTAATCGCCGGTGAGGTTGATGTGCTGCCAGCCGAGCGGTGCCAGGTGAGCGAGCAAATCGTCCGGAACGGGCTCGCCCTGGCGGCGCAACTGACGGATGGCGCGGTCCATGTAGACCGTGTTCCAGAGGATGATCGCGGCCACAACCAGGTTCAGGCCGCTGGCGCGATGTTGACGGCTCTCCGCGTCGCGATCCCGTATGCGCCCGAGGCGATGGAAGCAGACCGCCCGAGCGAGCGCGTTGCGGGACTCGCCCTTGTTCAGTTCCGCGCTCGCCTGTCGGCGCAGGCCGGGATCCTCCAGCCAGTCGAGGGTGAACAGGGTGCGCTCGATCCGCCCCAGCTCCCGCAGCGCCAGGGCCAGCCCGTTTTGGCGCGGATAGGATCCGAGGCGCCGCAACATCAGCGAGGCGGGCACGCTGCCCACGCGCACGGAGGTCGCCAAGCGCAGGAGGTCGTCCCAATGGCGCGTGATCAACGCTTCGTCGATCCGGCCGGCCAGGAACGGTTCGAGCGTCGGCCATCGCCCGGCCGGGGCAAAGGCATGGAGCCTGCGATCGGAGAGGTTCGGGATGCGCGGCGCGAAGCGGAAGCCGAGCAGATGGCAGAGCCCGAACACATGGTCCGAGACGCCACCGCCATCGGTGTGGTGGATCGCGATGTCGACGCCGCCGCCATGGTAGAGAAGGCCATCGATGACGTGGGCGGCTTCGCCCTCGGTCGCCGAGATGACCTTCGTGTGGAACGGGGCATAGCGGCCGGAGATGAATGTGTAGAACGAGACGGCGGGGTGAGATCCCTTGTGCGGATTGATCGTCCCGGCGCCCTCGGCGTGCCCACCGAGCGGGAAGTGCTGCCCGTCGGAACTCGACACGACCGCAGCCCCGAACGCGGCGGCCAGGGGATGAGCGTGTTGAGCGGCGACGACCGCGGCCAGCGCCCGGCCATAGTTGTCCTCGTTCAGATGCCATCCGGCCGTCCAGGCGAGCTGGCGGTAGCTGGCCACCGCGCAGGCGTCGGCCATGCGGGTGAGACCGAGATTGGTGGCGTCGGCCAGCACCGCCGTCAGGACGATGCGCCGATCGGACGTCGGCAAGCCCGTCCGGAGATGGGTGAAGTGGTCGCAAAGACCGGTCCAGCCGTCGACTTCGGCGACGAGATCCGTGATCCGGATCCGCGGCATCAGGGCCTGGATGCGGGCGGCCAGATCTTCGGCGGCCTCGGGGGTGATCGCCTGTGGCGCGGTGATCCGCAAGGCGGTCGCGGAGATGCGGACGTCGGCGAGGAGGTTGCGGTCGGCACGCCGTTCCACTTGGTCCAGGCGCTCTCCGAGGAGCGTCTTGCGCATTTGCAGATAGACGGACGGATCGTCCGGAACGGCGAGCGGCAGCGGTCCTGCCTGCCGCATCGTGGTGAACAGTGCCTGCGGGATCATCTGGTCTTCGATGGCACGGTACTGCCGGCTGCCGGCGACCCAGACATCCCCGGCGCGCAGCCTGTCGCGCAACTCTGCGAAGAGGCAGAGTTCGTAAGCGGCGGCATCGAGGTGACCGCCGCGCAGGACCGCGCTCCGCCAGCCATGCCGAACGAACCCGGTCGGTAGGTCGCCTGGGAGCGTGCGGCGCGTCCCGCGATAGAAGACGCGCATGCGCTCGACCGCCCGCAGGAGGCCATCCGTGCTGGCGATCCCATGGAACGCGAAGCTGTCGAGGAACAGGGGGCCGATCCGGCGCACGAGCCCGTGACTGGCGGCGGCAAGGGCGGCATGGTCGGCTCCGTCCGGACGGGACAGGCGATCCGCTTCGGCGACCGCACGCATGAAGCCGTCCCAGGAGATGACGCTCTCGATCGCCGCGAAGGCGTCGCCTCGTGCGTCGCGCACCGCGATCAACGCATGCCCGACGCGGGCGAGGAGCCGGATCTTGTCGTTGACGGCCCGCGCGTTGGCCTGCAACTCGGAGGCGGCGCGTCGCTCGGCCCGCCGGAACAGCCCTCCCACGAGCCGGTCGAACAGGCCGACGGCTTCGTCGGTAAGGCGGGTCATGGCGTCCAGCGCGGTGACGGCGAGGACGGCGTGCCGCCGGAGGGGCGACAGGCTCTTCAGGTGTTGTGCGGACAGGCGCATTCCTTCGCGGGCCAGGGCTTGGCGGCGATCGGTTTGGATCGCCTCGACGAGCGTAGCGTCGAGCCCGAGGGATCGAAGCCGCCCGAGCTGGCCGAGAAGGCGCACCAACGCGCGATGTCCTGCCGCTCCCGGTGGCTGACGCGCCCAGGCGAGCGGGCTCAGCACAGCCTCGGCGGGAACGTCCAGAAGGGCGTCCAATGCGGCACGCCGGCGATTGTCGAGCCGGGCATCGATCTGACGGTCCACATACCGGTCCGCCTGAGACAAGGCGTCGGCGGTCAGACGCTCGATCACCGTGGGACCCGGTGCGGCGATGGCCCGGCGGCGAAGCTCCTCCATGAGAAGCCGGGCGAGCGTTGTGCCACTCGTCGTGGCCAGGGCCTGGGGCAGCAGCCATCGGGCCATCGCGATGCGATCGGGCCGGGCAAAGGTCCTGAACCCGAACGCGGTGTAGAGGGCCTGGAGTTGGTCGTAGCGGGTCTGGGACCGGATGGCGTAGTCGACCAGAGCGTCCGAGGGCAGATCGAGCTGGTCGGCGATGAACGTCAGAACCTCCCGCGGCACGACTTCACCGCGATGGAGCAGACGCCCCGGATAGCGCAGTGCGCAGAGCTGGACGGCAAAGCCGAGGCGATTGTGAGCCCGCCGCCGCCGGGCGATGACCGCGAGGTCGGCTGGAGACAGGGTATAGTAACGGACGAGGTCGGCTTCGTCCGTCGCCAGGGCGAGCAACGCGTCGAGTTGGGTTCGGGTCACGGCTCGGCGGCGTGGCATGGCGGCTCTGTCCCAATTGGAGTAATGGCTATTTGCGATGCCGGCAGGCCAAGCTGGAACAAGGACTTGGCGGGCGCAGGGCCGGGAGGGTTCAATTGGGACAGAGCGCGGCGATCTATTGCCGGGTCTCGACCGCGGACCAATCCTGCGAGCGTCAGGAGCGCGATCTGCGTGCCTTCGCCGAGCGCGCCGGCTACGCGGTGGTCGGCGTGTTCAGGGAAACCGGCTCGGGGGTGAAGCTCGACCGTATCGAGCGCCGCAAGGTCATGGCGCTGGCGCAAGCCCGCCGGATCGACGTGGTGCTGGTGACGGAGCTGTCGCGCTGGGGCCGCTCGACCCTCGACCTTCTCGAAACCCTGCGTGAACTCGAAGCCCGGCGCGTCTCTGTCGTGGCGATGAGCGGCATGACCTTCGACCTGGCGAGCGCGACCGGCCGCATGATGGCCACGGTGCTGGCCGGGATCGCCGAGTTCGAGCGCGAACTCCTGCGCGAGCGTGTCCGCTCGGGCCTGGCGGCGGCCCGGGCACGGGGCCGGGTGCTCGGGCGGCAGACCGGCCAGAGGCCGAAATCCGACCGTCTCGCCCCGAAGGTTTTGGCCCTGATCGAGGCCGGGCGGAGCTACCGGCTGATCGGCCGCGAACTCGGGCTCAGCAAGAACACAGTGGCGGAGATCGTCAAACGCCATCGCAAACCGGTGGCCGGAGTCCGCCCGTGAGCCGGCCGCCGCGCAAGCCCCCGGCCAACGCCTACCGCAAGGTCGACTTCCGCGAGGAGGCTCGGGCGATCGTCTTCAAGGATCGGTACGATCGGAAATACGGCCGGGCCGTCGATACCGCCGGCACGATCGCCCGAGCCCTGGAGCGCGCCTACAAGCAAGGCTTCGCCGATGCCCAGGACCCGCACCGATCGGCCTCGCCGGTGACCGAGCCGACGGCTGGCCCGCTCGAATGGGGGTTCATTCCGCCGCGTCCTAGGAACGCATTCTGGTCCTGCTGCCTGTTCATCCTTGGCCGTCAGGGCAATCGCCTGCGCCTCGGGCATCTCGAACCCGCTCTGACCGAACGGGGAACCCAGGGCTGGCGGCTCGTCGTCGAGGGTTACGAACCCGAGCTCAAGGATGTGATCAGCGCCAGTTCGATCCGACCGTTGGTCAAATTGGGCCTGCTGGAGAGCGCCCCGAGCAGTCCCGAGAGGTTGACCATCAGCGCCCGGGGCCGCGCCACATGGGAGCTGTACCTTCTCTCAGGTGAACTGGGCCCCTGAGCATCGCTCCAACCCAAACTTCGTTCCTCGTTTGTCTCCTTAGCGTGGTTTTGTGCCCGTCCTATGTCGGCACCCCATCCTGTGCGGCGGCGCGGGCTACTGGCTCGGGCGCAGGGACACGCTCGGCCTGGACGCCAAGTGGGCGGGCCTGACCCAGCGCTCCGACGGCCCGGCGTGGCTCGCCCTGGTCGCGGCCAACCCCGACCTGCGCAGCCAGATGAGCCAGTCCTGCACCCCGTCGCAGCTCAAGACGGATGCGGCGTCGAATCGGCGGTACTGCGAGCTCCCGCTCTGGACGGAGGGGACGGTCGCGCCGGTCGGGGGTGTTCCCGCGGTGATCTACCTGACGCTGCGCGACAGGCTCATCGCCTGGGGCCCGGCCTGGCTCATGCTCGGGGCCGGGCTCGCGGCCCTCCTCGGCCGCCGCCTGCTGCGCCGGGTGTTCGCGTGGCGGCCCGTGGCTTGGCTGCTGGAGTGATCGCCCCGACGCGCTATCGATCGTACGAAACAAACAGAGCGCCATCGCGCGTCAACGCCGTCGCACCTCCATCGATCGATGACAGACCTCGCAGGCGAGCCGGGTCCCCGGCTTGGCCCAGGCGTTCGCCCCGCAGCTCGGGCAGGTGTACCGGGTCTTGCTCGCCGCCTTCCGCTCCCGCGCCTCGCGCTCGGCCTCGTTCCGGAGCTCGACGTAGGGCACGCTGAAGCCTTGCGCCTCGATCAGCTCGGCGCAGGCCAGGGCGAACCGGCCGCCCGGCTCGATCGTGTGACCCACTTGCTGCCCGGTCTGCTTGCCGCCCGGTTCGCCGGTCGCGGTCGGGATCAGCCCGACCGTGCGCATCAGTTCGGCCCATTCTCGGTTGTGGTAGCCGGGACGGGACGGCGTGCCGAAATGCGCTTGCTGCAGGTGGACCATCTCGCGCACCAGGGTGGCGAGCGTCGCCTCGGTCGAGCGCTCGGCGAAGTGCCGGGGGTTGAGCGCGATCTCGTCGGTGACCTCGACGCCGTCGGGCGTGGTGAAGCGGCGGCCGGCGAAATATCCGTAGGCCTTGGACTTGCGCTGCATGGTGATCAGGCACGCAGGCAGCCGGCCGGTGAACAGCCGGGCATTGAAGAACGCGTAGGCGTCGGTCAGCCCGGAATAGGTCCGGGTGGTCGGGTCGGTCGGCGATCTGGACATATCGTACGAAACAATATGGTCCGGTCCGCTTGGGGACCATCGGTAGTTGGATCGTACGAAACAACCACGGACGAGTTCGAGGGTTCGACGTCGGTCAGCCTCCCGCCAGCTCGGTCCATCCAGGCGGACCGGACGCGGTGACCAGCCAGCGGCTCGGCCTCGGCCCGTCATGCGTCACGCTCGGCCTGGAGCGCTTCGATGCGGCCAACGCCGCCGCGTTGCCGGCCGTGCCGGTCGACGCCGCAGGCCTCAGCCGCGAAGACCGGATCACCGTCCTGTTCGGCTATGCTAGAGAGCTCTGCCTGTACGACCGGGACGACATCGCGGAAAAGGCGTGTTCTTCACGCGCCTCACCCGCAGCGCCGACGATGCCGCGGGCGTCGCCCGCATCCTCGGCCGGCCGCGACCGAACACGGTCCCGGAGGTCGAGCGGCTGCTGGTCGAGGCCCTGATCGGCGGCCGCCACAGGCCCTACGCCCTGCTCGCACGCTCCCCGGCGGCATGCCGCCGGGGAGCGTGCGGGCTTCCGCAGGATCGGCCTGCGCGCTGACTCGCTTCCCGATGTCGCCCGATCGTACGCACTGACGTTCGTGAACGCGCCTGGGTCGTGGGGTTGTGAGTGACTGATCCGCTACGCGCTGTTTGCGGTGTCCATCGCGAGGGAGACCGGGGCGGCTCAGCCATACCGGCCGGGTGCGAAGGCGCCGCTCAATCACCCGGGAACAGGATCGCCTCGTAATCCTGGGCCCCGTGGAGGACGTGCAGGATATCGATGCGGTCCGCGCCGACCCGATAGAACACCAGGTATCGGCCATAGGAGCGGCGGCGCACGCCGCTGTGCCGGTAGCGCGGGACCAGCGGGTATCCTTGCGGGGCCTCGGCCAGCCGCTGGCAGCAGTCGACCAGCTCGTCGACGAAGCTCACCGCACGGCGGGGATTCGCCTCGGCGATGTAGTTCGCGATGTGCTCAAGATCGACCTCCGCCTCTTCGGTAAAGACGACGATCATGCCTCCCCGGCTTCCGCCCGGGCCCGATACTTGGCCGTCAGGCGCTCAGCGACTCGCTCGGCCGGCGTGACCCGCCCCTCGTCGGCGTCGGCCAAGCCGCGGGCGATCGCGGCATCGAGCGCGACGAGGCGCTTTTCCCGTTCCTCGACCAAGCGCACGCCCTCGCGCAGCACTTCGCTGCGCGAGTTGTAGCGTCCGGTCGTCACCAGGCTGGTCACGTACCGTTCGAGCCGGGGACCGAGATCGGCGCTGCTGGGCATGACGGCTCCTCCTCCGAGCATTCTGGCATGGATGGATAACTGTTATCAACGCCGTGAGGCGCAACCGGCGGGCGCCGCCTCACGGCTCTCCACCGTATTCGGTTCAGAATCTCCGACCCGCGCGGAAGGTGATGTTTCCGGCACGACGGAAGCGTTCGGGTCCTGAGCGCCATCCTGAGCCACCCGGGCTCGCTCGGTCGGACGGTGCGTTCGGCAGGACGGACGTCGCGGCCCTGTCGCATGCGATCACCGCATGGCTCTGGCCCCGCCACGATCCGCGCGGATTCCTGCGCGCGCGCTCCGGTCGAGGTCGCCCGCTGCCCTCCGGCAGCATTGCGACGGTTCTGTTTTCCTCGATTCTGACAGGTCTAGAACTTGAGTATCCGTGCTGGTCACGCTTTTGACCCCTCCCCCTTGAGAGAAGACGGGAGCCGCCTGACCTCTCCGGTTCGGGAGGGTGTCGCCGCGCCGCGCCAGCCGCAGCCACGCCAGCCACTCGGCCGAGATAACGCGGACGATGTTGGTGTCGTTGCGGAAGCCGGTGATCGCCCGCTCCTCGACGGTCAGCAGTCCGAGCCGGCATGCCTCACGGATCGCGTTCTTCACGGTCGAGCGGCACACGCCGGCCACCGCGGCCATGTTCTCGATCGACAGCCGGCAGTCCTTCCGCCGTACGGTCTCGGCCGCCACGAGGGCGAGGACCGCCTGCTCGGCCAGCGTGAACCGGGCCGCGAGCCCCGGCGGGAGCCGCCCCGAGGCAGCCCAGCGGCGACGGCGCTCCAGCGAAGCGTCCGTGCGCGGGCGCGAGCCGACGGCCCTCCTGGGTGATCCTGCACGATCCTGGGTCGTGGGTGGGAATTCAGCCTCGGGACTGAGTCGCAAATCTGCCGGTAGACGGCGAGCTGCAGGCGCGTCTGTGCGCGTCTCGATTAGCCCTGACAGCGCTTCGGCCTCGGCTTCCGTGACCTTTCCTTCCCCATAGGCGCGCCAGAGCAGCGCTGTGACCTGGGGCAGGGTGATTCGGCTCGCAGCCTCGATGGCGCGGCGGATTTCGTCTGCAAACACGTCTCTCGACCCTCATCGGGCCGCAACAGGTCGTTCCGGGCCACCGCGATGGCGTCCGGTCCACAAGGCAAAGCCTCATCATCGCGGGAATTATCATTCCCGCTTGACGCCCAGGGGCGTCTCATGGCTTGTGAGGGATGGTTGAGGGCCCTCGCGGCCACTTTTTCGATTTTGACGGGCTCTCGGTTTGGCGACCGGGGGCCCGTTGCCTTTTCAGGGGTCGACTTGCGGCGGCGTGGTCTCCTTATGGTGCCAGCGACTCGCGCGAGGCGCGTCAGCCGGATTGCGCATGTCGGCCGGACGCCACGCTTAAGTCAACGTTGGCGTCTCCGCGGCCGTCATCGATTTAAGCCGACGTAAGGTGTTGGCGTAGGCGAACGGCAGCGGAGCCAGATTGTTGAGCGCTGCTGCTGGAGGTTCGTGGCGACTCGCGACCTTCCTCGTTGGTCTGTGTCTTGGAACCGCACTGCCGTGCGCCGCGCTGGCTTAAGCGGCTCCGGAGAAGTCCGCAGCCTTTCCTGGGCCGCCAGCCCTGAAGGCAGTCCACGATGCATTCGCCTCGATGTAGGGCGACCGGACCGCGGCGAAGGAGGCAGAAAGGCAAAACGGCGAGCCGCTATCCGGCGGCACAAATTGGTATTAATCTTTTTGCAAAGTTATGCCTTTCCAAATTTTTGCAAATCTACAAATCTTGCGTTGCGCAAAAGCACCTTGGCGTCCGGGTCCCCGATTAGTCGTAGGAAACGGCGTCCATATCGTATTTTTCGAATAGGAGATTCATCGCCTCTCTGAATAGATCCTGCTTGTCTCGGCGGGTCCGATAGGCGAGGTCGCGTAGCTGTTCGCGCGCCTTTTCGTTCACGTAATAGCCAGTGAACGACAGGCCCTGACGGCTTAACTGCTCCTTTCTGGAAAGAGCCGCAGTGCGATCTGGCCGATGAGCAGGCGGATCGATGCGCTGGGGCTCAACGGGTCTGGTCTTCGCTTCCAGTCGTTTTGCGAAATCATCCCCGGAAATGCGTGCCATAAGCTATCACTTTTTCGAAGCGGATTTTTCCGCCTTTGCACCTTTCTGATTTAACTGCTTTGTGACCCAGGTGTAAAGCTGGCGCATCTCGTCGGCCGCCACGCTGTTGGGATCCGTTTCTAAAACGGTTCGGCCTTGATCCTGGCTCTCGCCGTAGGCGATCCGCGAATGGATCACCACCGGCGCCGTCTCAATCCCCTTCATGGCCAGTACGGTGTTTGTCTCGTCCACGATCGATTTTCTTCGCTGCGGGCTCTCATCGTTGAATACGACAACCGCACGCCGGTCCTGACCTCTCGCGCTGTCGTAGGACCGCAAGACAGCCGCAAGGTCGGCAGCCTGGATGCGGCAAGGGATAAGGACGAGGTTGGCCGCCTCGATTGCCGCTGCACCGGCGTCGCCGGCTGCTGGCGGCGTGTCGAGATAGACGATGTCTGTGTCCTCGCGAATTGCCTCCAGAATCTTTGATAGGCGATTGCTTTGAGCTGAGATCACGTCGGGAGCGTCATCACCTCGGGCGTCCGCCCATTCAGACGCTGTGGTCTGCGGGTCTAGATCAATCACTTTTGTCCTCAAGCCGGCCTGCCACGAAGCTACCGAGAGATGGGTGACAAGGGTCGTCTTGCCGACGCCGCCTTTGCGCGCGGCCACCGCGATGATTTGCACCCGAGTCACTCCAGCTTTCTGCAACGCGTACTTTGAAGCTTGATCGAACTACGTCAAGAAAAATTTACACAAATCTGCAAATCTGGCCTCCCAAGCGCCGGTCGCTCGAGCGGCGACTGCCCGAGATCCTGTTTGCATCGAGCCGTTGCGACCTGACGCGTGATTTGCAGGCTAAAATCGGTTACGCCCGCAACCAGCTCTTGGTCGTCCTCGATCATCCCGGCACGGTCGAGATCATCAACAACGGATGTGAGCGCTTGCTGCGTTCTCCTGCGTGACCAAGACCATGACGCTACTACTTCGTCTGGCCGAGCAGCGCCCGTGGGAAACCCTGCAGATGGCGGCCGAGCTAGAGGCTGCCGGACAGTGCACTCGGCAGGCGTAACCGGTATCGAACGAATCAAGCGATCGGCTCGGGCTCAACACACCAAGACTAAGAATCATAGTTTTACATATCTTGAAAAGATTATTACTATAATTTATTTATTTAGATCTAATAAAAAAATCTATACATATTATTAACGTGATCTAAGTCAAATATGAGTGAATAATCTCGATCAGTTCCTCGCCGGCGTCCTCGCGCGTCCCCTCGGGCAAGTCGGCCTGCGGGATCAGATACTCGCGGACATGCTCCTCCAGAACCTCGGCCATCAGACCATTGATCGCACCCCGCGCGGCGGTGATGCGCTGCAGAAGATCGGAGCAGCTCGACTCGCCCTGCAAGGCGCGCTCGATGGCGTCGACCTGACCGCGCAGGCGCCGCACCCGGTTCACCAGCCCGCGCTTGTCCCGCAGTACGTGCGTGTCACTCCGAGCCTGTGCTCCCGCGTCGACGCCGTCATCCCGTCTCGCCATCGAACTCGTCCAACCTTTCAATTTTAGAACTTTTCTAAAGAACTCGGCTTGACAGCCGTCAGCCCCGTCACCATACCCGGTCAGGTATCCGGCCGCGCGCCGGGTCCGATGTCAACGCCTCGGGACCGATGAACCCTCGATCTAGACCCTCGTCCTCCATCGGTGAAGGCCGCGCACCGTCCGGTGCGGGCTCGCGCCGGCGGGGGATGGTCGACCCGCGCGGAGCGGGGCGCCATCATCTGACGGTCTGAGCCGGCAAGACCTCGTCTCGCCAGCTCCGTCAGCTGGCGCTCCAACCTCCTCTCGGGTCGCATCCGCAACCACCCGACGAACAGGAGGTGACCATGGCTTTCGTCCACGCCCTCGCGCCCGCGCTGCCCTACGCGCTGCGGTCCGGGCTCTTCCCTCAGCGGCGCAGCGGCGCCAGCCCGGCCGCTCCCACATCGACGCGTCCCGTCACCGGTGACACGTTGGCACCGGCCAAGTGGGCGGCCGATCACGTCGTCGCCGTCTGGCGACGCGACGAAGCGGATCGTCTCGTCTGCGCCTGGCAACTCGCACCCCGCTGATCCGACAAGCCGCCGATACCCGCTCAGGTATCGGCGGCTCCGCGCCGTGAAAGCACCATGACAGGCCGATCTTCATCCACCGTGGAGCCTCCTAGTCGCGCGCGCGACCGACGGATCTACCACACCCGCCCCGGCTCGGATCGCGAGCACGGCGTCACCTGGCGCGACAACCTCTCCTCGCGAGCGGCCTGAACCGCACCGGAATGCCCTGCCCGAGTCCAGCCGGTCGCACGCGACCCAAGCTCGGAGTCATCAGGCATGGTTTCTCTCGTCCGCGATCCCCTGCCGCCGCGTCGCGGCGTGCCGTCCTTTGCGGCGGCGGATGGCGATGCCGGCCCGGGAGGCCGGCTTGCCCCGTCCTGTCCCGGCGAGCTCGAGGGTGCCCGCGCGACAGGGCCCGATGAGATCGCCAGGCTCTACGCCGCGCTCGATCTGGTCTCCCCGCAGACCAACCCACGCACCGCGCGACTGCTCGCGGCCGGCGCCAAGCGCATGGCGCAGAAGCTGATCGAGGAGGCGGGCGAGGTCGCACTCGAGGCGTCGCGCCAGCACGCTCGCGCCACCGTGCGCGAGAGCGCCGATCTGCTCTACCACCTCGTCGTGCTCTGGCGCGAGTGCGGCATCGCCCCGGACGAGATCTGGGCCGAGATGCACCGGCGCGCCGAGCGCTTCGGCATCGCCGAGAAGCTGCCCAAGGGCAGCTCTGAAGCGGGCGGCGTTCGCACCGCCGACGATTTCACCTGATCCTCGGCGTCGGACGACACCTATGATCTCTCACACCTCGGCGCTCGACGCGTCCAGCCTTCCCGCCACGGCCGTCTTGGACGAGGCCCATCGCGGCGACATTCGCGGCGCGCTCGGCACCATCGCCGAGGGCGATCACGCCCCCCGGCTCGGCTGGGGGGCGCACCTCAAGACGCTCCTGGCGATCCTCGGTCCCGGGCTCATCGTCATGGTCGGCGACAACGATGCCGGCGCCTTCGGCACCTACACCCAGGCCGGCCAGAACTACGGCACGGCGCTGCTGTGGACGCTGGCGCTGCTGATCCCGGTCCTGTTCGTCAACCAGGAGATGGTGCTGCGCCTCGGCGCGGTCACGGGCGTCGGGCACGCCCGCCTCATCCTGGAGCGGTTCGGCCGGTTCTGGGGCGCGTTCAGCGTCATCGACCTGTTCCTCCTCAACGCCCTGACGCTCGTCACCGAGTTCATCGGCATCAGCCTCGGCCTCGACTATCTCGGTGTGCCAAAGCTCTGGGGCGTGCTCGGAGCTGCAATCCTCGTGATCGCGGCCGCGAGCACCGGCGACTTCCGCCGCTTCGAACGCTTCGCGCTGGCGCTCGTCGCCGGCAGCCTCCTGCTCATGCCCGTGGTGCTGATCGTGCACCCGCCGGTGGGCCAGATCGCCCGGGACTTCCTCGTGCCGCGGCTCCCCGCGGGCGCCAAGCTCTCGGAGGTGATGCTGCTGATCATCGCCATCGTCGGCACCACGGTGGCGCCCTGGCAGCTGTTCTTCCAGCAGAGCTACGTCATCGACAAGCGGATCACGCCGCGCTTCATGCGCTACGAGAAGGCCGATCTCTGCCTCGGCATCGTGCTCGTCATCGTCGGCGCGGTAGCGATGATGGCCTTCTGCGCCGCGACCTTCGCCGGAAGGCCCGAGTTCGGCAATTTCGGCGACGCGGGTGGGGTCGCGGCGGGGCTGGAGCGGTATGTCGGCCCGGTGCCGGCGGTGCTGTTCGCGCTCGCGCTCATCGACGCCAGCATCATCGGCGCGGCCGCCGTGTCGCTGGCTACCGCCTACGCCATCGGCGACGTCCTCGCCCTGCGGCACTCGCTGCATCGCAAGCCCGGCGAGGCCAAGGGCTTCTTCCTGGTCTACGCCGGACTGATTGCACTGGCCGCAGGGTTGGTGCTGACGCCCGGCACGCCGCTCGGCCTGCTCACCAACGCCGTGCAGACGCTGGCCGGCGTGCTCCTGCCCAGCGCCAGCGTGTTCCTGCTCCTGCTGTGCAACGACAGGGCCGTGCTCGGGCCGTGGGTGAACGGGCGCGCGATGAACCTGTTCACCGGCGCGGTGATCTCCGTGCTTGTGATGCTCTCGCTGATCCTGACCGCGTCCGTCCTGTTCCCGGACGCCACGAACGAGACCGTCATCGTCGGCGTGCTCGTCGGCGGCAGCCTCGTCGCGCTGGTCACCGCGGGCGCGCTCGCGCTCCTGCGTCGGCGCACGTGCGCCGACGGGTTGGCCGTCGATCCCGCGGCCGGCGACCGGGCAACCTTGCCGCGCGAGCGCTGGCGGATGCCGCCGCTGGATCAGCTCCCGCTCGCCAAGCTGTCGCTGCCGGCGCGCGTGTGGATGGTGGTGCTGCGCGCCTACCTCGTCGTCGCTGGCGGCCTCGTCCTGATGCGCATCGTCGGCCTCGCCCTCGGCGGCGAGGGCTAGACCGGTGCGGCGGCGCTTCATCCCGGCCGCCGTCCGAGCCGGCCTGCTCCGGTGGCTCAGGTCGGACCTGGCCGCGCTCCACCTCGGCCTGCACGACCCGGCTGTGTGGCGGCGCGCGGCGATCCTCGCGTGCCTGCGCGATCGCCGGCCGGATCTGCTGACGGCCGACTCGCAGGGTTCGGCTGCCCTCGCGGACCGGATCCTGAGTGACGCCCTGGGCGACTTCACTGCGGCCTCGAGCCGATGCGGACGGGCGCCATGACCGGCACGCTCACCCTCTTGCACATTGCGGGCGCCGTCGCGCTGCTCCTGTGGGGCACGCACATGGTCACGACCGGCCTCGCCCGCGGCTTCGGGCCGGAGCTGCGCGACCTGATCGGGCGCGGGCTCAAGGGCCGAGCACGCGCCTGTTTCGCGGGTCTGCTCGTCACGGCGGTGCTCCAGAGCAGCACCGCCACCGCGCTCATGGCGACCGCCTTCGCCGCGAGCGGCACCCTCGACCTCTCGGCCGGCCTCGCCCTCATGCTCGGCGCCAACGTCGGTACGGCGTTGATCGTGCAGGTGCTGTCCTTCGACGTGGCCGCGGCCGCCCCCATCCTGATCCTGTTCGGGTTCCTGTTGTTCCGCGCGCGCGCGGATCGGTCCAAACCGCGCAATCTCGGCCGGGCACTGATCGGCCTCGGCTTGATGCTGACGGCGCTCGCGTTGCTCGGACAGTGCCTCACCGCCGTCGAGGCCACGCCGATCCTACGCAGCCTCGTGGGGGCGCTTGCGGCCGAGCCGGTCCTGGCCGTCCTGGCGGCGGCGATGCTCGCCTGGGCGGCTCATTCCAGCGTGGCGGCGATCCTGTTCATCGTCTCGCTCGGGGGTGCAGGCGTGATCACCCTTGAGGGTGCCCTCGCCCTCGTGCTCGGCGCCAACCTCGGCGCGGCACTGCCGCCCTATCTTGAAGCAGCCGGTGCGCCGGCAGCGCGCCGGCTTCCCCTGGGCAACCTGCTCGTGCGAGCGGCCGGCTGCGCCGCCGCGCTGCCGCTCCTCGACCCGATCACCGCAGGTCTCGCCGAGTTCGGCGTCGCTGACCCCGCGCGCGGAGCCATGGCGTTCCACCTCGCGCTCAACCTCGCGCTCGCCATCCTCGTCCTACCCTGGACGGCCGCGCTTGGCCGCCTCACCACGCGTCTCTTGCCCGCGCCGATCATGCCTGAGAGCGCACGGCAAGACGCGCCGATCGCGGAACTCCCGCACCACCTCGACCTCACCGCCCTGGCGACCCCGAGCCTGGCCCTCGCCAACGCCGCCCTTGAAGCCCTGCACATGGCGGATCTGGCCGGCGCAGCCCTGCGCGATGCCCTTCAGGCGTTCCGCACCGGAGATCGGACCTTGGCCGGTGCAGCCGGGCGGCGGGACGCGGCCATCGACCGGATCGGGCTCGCGATCCGGCGTTACCTGGCCGACCTCGGCGGCGAGGAGGTCGGCACCGTCTCGGCGGATGCGCAGGCGCGAGCCCAGGAGATCCTGACCTTCGTGCTCAACCTCGAGCACGTCGGTGACATCATAGCCCATAACCTGGTCGCGTTCGCCAGCCGGCGGCTGAAACGGACCGGCGAGCCGTTCTCCGTCGAGGAACTCGCCGACATCGAACGGCTCCACGCCGAGGCGCTCACCAGCCTGCAGCTCGCGCTCGCTGCGTTCCTACGCGACGACCTCGACGCCGCGCGGTCGGTGGCCCGGCGCAAGGGTCTCCTGCGCGCGCTGGAGCGCGCGGCCATCGACCGGCACGTCGCGCGCCTGCGCGATGCGCCGCACGACGCCGATCCGGCCGCGATGGCGGAGGCGAATGCGCTGTTCCTGCGGACGCTGCGCGATCTGCGCCGGGTGCACTCGCACGTCGCCGCGCTGTGCGCGCCCCTGCTCGAACGGCGGCACGAGGCGGTGCTCGGCGGCGAGGACGAGACCATCTCGGCCGGCGGTCCGGGCGGCGACGGCGAGGATCCGGTTCAGGAGGCGTCGAGCCTCCGGCCGGCAGCTTGAGCGGGAGACGACCATGCGGCTTGTCATTGGGGGCAGCGGTCATCTGGAATACCGGGATCTCGTGAGCTTCGAGTTGGCGAAGCTGCACCGCCGCTGCCGAGTCATGGTCCTGATCCACGGCGGTCTGGGCGGCGTCTGCGCGGCGGCCGAGGACTGGGCGCGGCGGGCCGGTGTGCACGTGGTGCGCTACCCGCCGAACTGGGTTCGCTACGGTAAGACGGCGGAGGCGGTGCGCAACCGATTCATGCTGAAGGACGCCCGACCCGATCTAGTGGCGGCCTTCCCCGGCGGCCCGCACACGCTGGATCTCGTGCGATGCGCCCTTCGGGCACGGCTCGCCGTCTACGAGGTGCCCGAGCGCGACGTGCCGGCCCAGACGATCCTCGACCGTGCGGACGGGCCGCCGGGTCGAGATCGCTCGAACGGGCTTCGAAGCCAGCGCGCTATCGTGCTGCACATCTGAACATCGACCGACACAGGGAGATCATCGTGGTTCGGCATCCCAACCTCGCGAGGCTGCTCTCAGGCCTCGGTCGATCGGCGTTCGGGCTGACGATGCGGGCCTACCGCGCCGGCCTGATCGGGCGGCGCGGCGCCCTGATCGGGACGCAGGTCGCGCATCAGCTGAGCCGAATGGGCTTGCAGGTCGCGCTCGACCACCGGCCGCTCGCGCGGCCACCCCGCGCAGGGCCGGGGACGGAGCGAGGCTCGACCGCGGGGCCAGCCGAGCTTCCGGTGCTGGTGCATATCCTCGAACACGCACTGCACGTCCTCTCGATCCTGCCGCGGATCATGCGCTCACGCCGTTTCGGGACGGCTCTGCTGATCCGCCTCGCCGTTGCCGGTCTGGGCGACGTGGGTTTTGCCATGCTCCGTCATGAACATATCGCGTGATCCAAGCTCCCGAATGGATCCGAGATCTCATCAAACATTCGTTTTATCGTAGATGCACAAAAAGATGAAATTCATACAGTAAAAATTGAGGCTATGCCATGAGATATCTGCAAATTCAGATCTTATCGCCGATCGAGAAGCTTTTATCGCTTCTGGGTGGCGCCGTCGCGATCCTATGCTTGGACCAAGCGCGGGCCGCCGAATGGAGAGGTTCATCGTCGGATCGCCCGACCGTCGCAGACTGGTCCGGCGGGTATCTGGGCGTCGAGGGCAGCGCCGGAGACGCCTACGGCAGCTTCAACTTCGACGCGGGCTCGGTCGAGCGTCGCTCCGTGCCGGCGTTTCGAAGCGGGGATAGCACTGGCCGCAGCGATCAGGGACGCAATGCCACGACGGTGCTGGGCGGTGTCGTCAGCGGCTACAACTGGCAGACCGGTCCGTACGTCTACGGCCTGGAGGCGGACCTCTACGGCGCAAACCTGAAGCGGCCCGTGTCGTCGACCGTGCCGGGGTTCGGCTTCGAGAACGGCGACGCCTCCTTCAGTCTCATCCGCGCTCAGGCAGATCTGTTCGGCGCTGCCCGCGCCCGTATCGGCTACGCGTTCGAACGCAACCTCGTCTACGCCACCTTCGGCCTCGCGGGCGCCGAGACACGCTTCCGCTCCACGTTTCCCGACCTGGATACCGGCTTCGCCGGGATCGCAAGGCGTGACCACTCCTATCTCGGCTTCACACTCGGGGCCGGCGTGCAGTTCGCGATCGCTGAGAACCTCGCCCTGGGCATCGACTATCGCTATGCCGATTACGGCCGGAGTGCTCGCTTCGGTCTCGGCAGCGTTATGGGTCCGGACGGCAGGGCGTTCTCGACCCAGGCCTCGTTCACCTCGAACCAGGTGATGGCGCGGCTCCTCTGGGTTCCCGGAGGACTGCGACTACCTCCCGAACCCGACGAGCTCGCCCCCCACGATCCGGACAACGGCGACACCGGCCGCTTCTCGCTGCACGGCCAGACGACGTTCATCGACCAGGGGGTGACGGGCTTCCATTCGCCTTACCGCGGCGACAACAGCCTCGTGCCGCATCAGGCGCGCGGCACGCTCACCGCCACCGCCTTCCTCGGGTTCAAGCTGACCGACAGCACCGAGCTGTATTACAATCCTGAGTTCGACCAAGGCTTCGGTCTGAGCCGCACGCTCGGCGTGGCCGGCTTTCCCAACGGCGAGGCGCAGAAGGCCGGCTCGTCGTCCCCGAAGCTGCGCTCGCAGCGCTACTTCGTGCGTCAGACCTTCGGGCTCGGCGGCGAGACCGAGACCGTGCCGGACGGGCCGAACCAGGTCGCGACCACACGGGATATCGAGCGGATCACCGTGGTGGCGGGCAAATTCGCGCTGGGCGACTTCTTCGACGGCAACATTTATGCCCACGATCCGCGCGTCGACTTCATGAACTGGTCGCTCTGGGAGTCGGCGGCCTACGATTTCCCGGCCAACCTGCCCGGCTACACCCAGGGCATCGTGGTCGAGTACAACCGTCGCGAGTTCGCGCTGCGCGCAGCCTATACCCAGGTCCCCAAGCTCCCGAGTACGGATCCGCTCGATCCGCGCTTCCCGCGCCGGGGCGGGGCCGTGGTCGAGTTCGAGGAACGCCACGTGCTCCCGATCCTCGACCAGCCGGGAAGGCTGAGGATCGGCGCGTTCTCGCACGAGGGACGTACCGCCAACTACCGGCAGGTGGTCGCGCTCGCGGACTCGATCGACATCCCCGACGTCAACACGGCCGTGAACCTCAGCCGGAGAACCCGCAACAAACGGGGCGCCTACATCAATCTCGAACAGGCGCTCACGCCGGAGATCGGCCTGTTCGCCCGGGTCAGCGCCGCCGATGGCCGCAATGAGAACCTCTCCTTCACCGATGTCGATCGGAGCGCCTCCGGTGGGTTCTCGTTCAAGGGCTCCCTGTGGGAGCGACCGAGCGACACGATTGGCATCGGCGCGATGATCAACGGCCTGTCGCGCGCGCATCGGGACTACTTTGCCGCAGGCGGCCTCGGCCTCGTGATCGGTGACGGGCAGTTGCGTTACGGGCCAGAGCGCGGCATCGAGACCTACTATGCGCTGGGTTTGACAAACACGGTGACAGTGTCGTTCGACTATCAGTTCATCGACAATCCTGGTTACAATAAGGATCGCGGCCCAGCCAATTTTTTCAGTAGTCGTCTACACATCGATTTTTAGTTTCTATTTTTGAAATTCACAACCAGTCCAGATGTATATGCCTCACATACTCTGAATCATTATTTCTATCATGTATATCTCGATCTAACCGATCCGTGGGATCCGCGCGTTCAGGCAGACATCAGCCCGAGGCGTACGCAAGTAATCGCGGCCTGCGTGCGCGTCGTCACGTTCAGCTTGCGCATCACGCGGTCTACGTGGAAGTTCACCGTCCGCTCGCTGATACCGAGGAGGGCGGCGATGGCGACAGAGGATTTGCCTTCCACCACCCGGGCGAGGACCTCCCGTTCGCGTTCGGTCAGCGTCGGGCGCTCGGTGTCCCCCACGGCCGGCGCTGTCCGCTGCAGGACGTTGTGCAGGACGGCCAGCAGCAGCTCGAAGTCGATGGGCTTGGCGACGAAGTCGTCGCAGCCCAGCTGGCGCGCCTCGATCTGGTTCTCCCGGCCGGCGAAAGCCGTCAGCAGCACGAACGGGGTCCGCGAGCCGGTCTTGCGCAATGCGCGCAGCAGTTCGAGCCCGCTCAGGCCCGGAAGGTCGATGTCGCAGAGGATCGCGTCGTGCGCCTCGCCCAACCGCGCCAAACCTTGCATGCCGGTGATCGCAAGATCGACACGGAAGCCCGCCTCTGCGAGCACCTCGTTGGTGAGTTCGGCGATGTCGGGATCGTCCTCGATGCACAGGATGCGCCGCGTCACGGCTTCGCTCCGGGCAGATGCAGGTGTACCGTCGTGCCCCGGTCGACCTGGCTCTCGATGCGAACCTGGCCGCCATGCGCCTCGACGAAATGGCGCACGAGATGCAGGCCGATGCCGAGGCCAGGAACACCGCCGCTGTTGGCGGCGCGATAGTAAGGCTCGAAGACCCGATCGAGTTCCTCCAGGGCGATCCCGACGCCGTGGTCGGCCACCGTGATCTCGCTTCCGTCGAGTAGGGCCGAGCGGCCGGCGTGGATGCTGATCGCGCAAGGCTGCGGCGAGTACTTGATCGCGTTCGAAACGAGGTTCGACACCGCCTGATGGATCAGGACGCGGTCGCCGTGCAGGGTTGGCTCGGCCACGCACACGGCGATGTGAACATGCGCGGCCTCATATTCGGCCACGAGCGCCTCGAGGAAAGGGACTGCCTCGATCGCCTCGCGGTTCAGCAAGATCTCTCCACGGCCGACTTCGGCAGCGAGGCGGACGCGCTCGACCAGACCCTTGAGGCGCGTCGCGGCGTGTCGGATCTTCTCGCTGCGAGCGATGATGTCCATCGGCTCGATCGTCTGCGCCAGCTTGCCGAGGCGATAGCCTTGACCGTCGATCGCAGTCAGCGCCGTCGCGATCTCGTGAGTCAGGATCTGCACGAACCGCCGTCCGGTCTCGGCCACCAGCCGTTCTTCGGTCAGACGTGCGTCGACCAGGGCGTGGTTGCGCCGTCGTTGCTCGACCAGGAAGGCGACGAGCCACTGCGCGGCGACCGCGATCACGCGGTTGACGACGAAGCTGAGGACGATCCCGCCCTCCGGCGGTCGAATGAACGAGCCGACCAACGAGGCGGCGGTGGCGAGGGCGGCGAGACGGAACGTGCTGCCGGGACCCATGTAGACGCCGAGGAGGATCGGCAGCGTGTAGGCGAAGCAGATCGAGACGTTGTCGGCGGGCTCGAAGAGATCAGCCGTGAACACGCCGACCACGAGGAGGAGCGCGAGGGCGAGCCTCGGCTTGAGACTAAGCATCGGCAACGTGGTAATTTGGAAGAGCGCTCGTCGCGCCGCGCGACTCGGCTCGATGAGCAGAGGGCGCGCGCGCATGAGACCGACAGGGCTAGCGGCGCGCTTGGGTAACGCTCGGGTTCCCGTATGGTGCGCGCTCGCCAACGCTTTACCCTCCTTACCGACGTAACCCAACACCGATTGAAAGCTCGGGACGGATCGCCGCTACCAATCTTTCACAGAACCTGAGCTGCGACATTCTCGCCGGAACTTAGGGTAGTAGAGCGAGGATCGCGCCGACCTGCAACCTGTCAAACCTGACAGTTAGACGACCCGCGCACGCCGCCCACCGCTTGTAAAAATCATCATACACTTGCCACGGTCCGATATAAAAACCCTAACACTAGGTTGCTAAGCTCAACTTCCGAGGGTGTGCGCCTGTCAGAACTGACAGTTGCCGAAGGAGGAGCAACGCTCTACCGCGAAGCTGCGCCTGTGTGAGCCGGCCGCTCGGGCGTCGGTGCCCGCGACAAGCCAGCGCGATACACGCTGATGCTTCCTGTTCGCAATGTTTAGTTCTGTATGCATCGAGCTGCAAAAGTATGCGCGGCAGTCGTTTAGAAAGGTCGCGGCATGGATGTGCGTAATCAGCTCCGGCCTGATCTTCTCGATGCTGAAGCCGGGACACCGCTGAGGCCATTCGGCTCGCCGACGCTGAAGATCGCCGCCGCGTCTATGCTTCTGATCGGCACCGTCGCGGCGGTTGCCATCTGGCCCGACGCCGCACGCGACGTCGCTGGCAGGACGGCAGCACTCGTCACCGGCCTGTCCGGCCGCCGCGCGGACAGAGCCGATGCTTCCGAACCGGCGACGACAATCGCGGTCGAGCGCAGCTTTCGGCCGACGCCGATGCAGCTCGCGTCGTTCGGGATCACGAGCGTTCAGGCGACCGAGTTCCGACCGCAAGGACTGGCCGAAGGGCGCATCGCGCTCAACGATGACGACAACGTGCCGGTCTACTCTCCCTATGCTGGGCGTGTCACCAAGATCACCGCCAAGGCAGGTGACGACGTGAGGGCGGGCCAGCCCCTGTTCACCGTCGAGGTGACCGACATGGTCCAGGCGCAGAACGATTTCCAGAGCGCGATCAACGCCCTCAACAAAGCCCAGGAGCAGCTCAAGCTCAACCAGATCATCGCCGCGCGCCAGCAGGTGCTATTCCAGGCCAAAGCCGCCGCGCTCAAGGATTATCAGAGCGCCGAGAACGACGTCATCTCGGCCCAGAGCGACAAACAGACCGCGGAGGCGGCCCTGGAGGCGGTCAAGAACCGCCTGCGGATCCTGGGCAAGACCGACGCGGAGATCGCCGCGTTCCAGAAGAACAGCAGCATGAGTCCGGAGACGGTGATCCGAGCGCCGATCGCCGGGACAGTCGTGCAGCGCAAGGTCGGCCTCGGCCAGTACCTCGGCACCGGCAGCGATCCGGTCTTCACCATCGGCGATCTCGCGACCGTGTGGCTGATCGCCAACGTGCGCGAGAGCGACATCCCCCGCATCCGGCTCGGTCAGCCGGCCGTGGCGACCGTCAACGGCTTCGGCGACCGCACCTTCCGCGCGCGTGTCACCTACATGGCCGCGAGCCTCGATCCGGCGACGCGCCGGCTCGCGGTCCGGTGCGAGGTCGAGAACCCCGATCAAGAACTCAAGCCTGAGATGTTCGCGCGGTTCGCGATCATCACCGGCGACGCCGTGAGCGGCCCGGCGGTCCCAGAGAGCGCGGTCGTTCAGGAGGGGGACCGCGCGCATGTCTGGGTGCTGCGCCCGGACGGCGCGGTCGAGGCCCGCGAGATCAAGCTCGGGCTGCGTGACGGTGATCTTCTGCAGGTCACCGAGGGCTTGCAGACCGGCGAACGGATCGTCTCGCGCGGCGCCCTCTTCATCGATCGGGCCGCGAGCGGAGAGAAGGCTTCATGATCACCGATCGACGAGCTTCGGCTTGCACCGCAACCGACCGCGGGAAGTTGTCATGACCGGCGTCATCACCTTCGTCCTGCGCCAGCGCGTCCTCGTCCTCCTGCTGTTTCTCGCGACGCTGGTAGTCGGCGCGGCCAGCTATGCCCAACTGAACATCGAGGCTTATCCCGACCCCGTGCCGCCGCTCGTGGACGTGATTACCCAGAACCCCGGCCAATCGGCCGAGGAGATCGAGCGCTACATCACCATCCCGCTGGAGGTGCAGCTCGCCGGCATCCCGAATGCCACCGTCGTGCGGACGATCTCGCTGTTTGGCCTCTCCGACGTGAAGGTCCAGTTCAACTACAATTTCACCTATGAGGAGGCCGAGCAGCGGGTCCTCAACCGCTTGTCGCAGCTCAGCCCCCTGCCGAACGGCGCCCAGCCCTCAATCTCGCCGGTGAGCCCGATCGGCGAGATCATGCGCTATCAGCTGGTCGGACCGAAGGGGTTCTCGCCCACCGACCTCAAGACGCTCCAGGACTGGATCCTGCAGCGGCGGTTCAAGGCGATCCCCGGGGTCATCGACGTCACCGGCTTCGGCGGCAAGACCAAGGAATATGAGATCGCCGTCGACCTCGCCCGGCTTCAAGGGCAGGGCCTGACCTTGGTGCAACTCGTCACGTCCCTGAACAACTCCAGCATCAACGTCGGCGGTCAGACGCTGAACATCGGCGAGCAAGCGGCCGTGGTGCGCGGCATCGGTTTGATCCGCGATCCGGACGACATCCGCAACACCATGCTCACGCAGGTGAACGGAACGCCCGTGCTCGTGCGCGACGTCGCCGAGGTGCGGGTCTCGAACGCACCCCGGCTCGGCATCGTCGGCCACGACGATCAGGACGACATCGTGCTCGGCATCGTGCTGCTGCGCCGCGGCAGCCCGAGCCTGCCGACGATCCAGCGCGTGGAAGCCGAGATCGAGAAGATCAACGCGAGCGGCATTCTCCCGCCCGACGTGCGCATCGTGCCGCTCTACGACCGGTCGGGGCTGATCGGCAAAACCACGCACACGGTGATGCACAACCTCGTCTTCGGCGTGGCGCTCGTGTTCGTGGTTCAGTGGCTGTTCCTGGGCTCGCTGCGAAGCGCCATCATCGTGGCGGCGACGATCCCGTTCGCCCTCGCCTTCGCGGTGGCGATCTTGGTGATCCGCGGCGAGTCGGCCAACCTGCTGTCGCTCGGTGCCATCGACTTCGGCCTGATCGTCGATGCGACCGTGATCATGGTCGAGAACGTCTTCCGACACTTGTCGGAGCATCCCGGCGGTCCGATCACGCACGCCGATGACGCTGGCGATGAGGGGTCGGCCCTGACGGGCAAGCTCGGCACCATCAGTTTCGCCGCGTCCGAGGTGAACCGGGCGATTTTCTTCTCGGCGACGATCATCATCGTCGGCTTCCTGCCACTGTTCACGCTGAGCGGCGTTGAAGGGCACATCTTCGGGCCGATGGCCAAGACCTACGCGTACGCGCTGATCGGCGGCCTGCTCGCGACCTTCACGGTCTCGCCGGCCCTGTCGGCCCTGATCCTGCCGAACGAGATGGAGGAGCGCGACACGCTCATCGTGCGCCTCCTGCACTTCGGGCACACGCGCTTCCTGCGCTTCGCCTTGGGCAACAAGATCCTGACGCTCGGCGCCATGCTCGTCGTCCTGCTCGTCGCCGGCACGATGGTCCGCTCGCTCGGCCTGGAGTTCCTGCCCAAGCTCGAGGAGGGCAATCTCTGGATCCGCGGGACGATGCCACCCTCGATCTCGCTCGAGGCCGCGAACACCTACGTCAACCGGATACGCGCCGTGCTCAAGGCGTATCCGGAGGTGGAGACCACGATCACGCAGCATGGCCGGCCCGACGACGGCACGGACGCGACCGGCTTCTTCAACGTCGAGATCTTCGCACCGCTGACCGACGAGGAGACTTGGCCATCGGGGCTGACCAAGGAGCGGCTCGTCGAGGATATGTCAAAGACGCTGGAGGAGCACTTCCCCGGCGTCGAGTTCAACTTCTCCCAGTACATCCAGGACAATGTCGAGGAAGCGGCTTCCGGCGTGAAGGGCGAGAACTCCGTCAAGGTGTACGGCAACGATCTCAGCGCGATCTCGCAGGCGGCCGAGCAGATCAAGGCGGCCCTGGCCGAGGTGAAGGGCATCACCGACTTGGCGATCTTCACCTCACTGGGTCAGCCGACGGTCCGCATCACCGTCGATCGCGAGAAGGCGGCCCGGTACGGGCTGGCGCCCGGGGATGTGAACACCACGGTTCAGGCCGCGATCGGCGGTCAGACCGCGGGTGACGTGTACGAGTATGGCTCGGATCGGCACTTCGCGATGCGCGTGCGCCTGGCCTCGGCGTACCGCCGCGACCTCGCCACGATCCGCAACATCACGGTGGGCGCCCAGAATCCGAGCGGCGGCGTGATTCCCGTGCCGCTTTCTGAGATCGCCACGGTCGAGCTCGTCTCGGGCGCCTCGTTCATCTATCGCGAGGGTCAGCAGCGCTACATCCCGGTCAAGTTCTCGGTGCGGGGACGCGACCTCGGCGGCGCCGTGATCGAGGCGCAGAACCGGGTCGCCCAGCAGGTCCAGTTGCCGCCGGGCTCTCACCTCGAATGGGTCGGCGAGTTCGGGAACCTGCAGGACGCGATCGCCCGACTGAAGGTCGTCGTCCCGATCACGCTCGCGCTGATCGCCCTGCTCCTTTACATCAACTTCTCATCGGCCACCGACATGCTGCTGACGCTGTCGGTGATCCCGATGGCGATGATCGGCGGCATCTTCGCCCTCGTGCTGACGGGGACGCCGTTCTCGGTCTCGGCGGCGATCGGCTTCATCGCGCTGTTCGGCATCTCGACCATGGAGGGCGTGATCCTGCTCGCCTACTACAACCAGCTCGTCGAAGACGGCTGGCAGCGCCGCAACGCGGTGTTCCAGGCCGCGACGGTGCGGATGCGCCCGGTGATGATGACCTGCGTCGCGGCCTGCGTCGGCCTGCTGCCGGCCGCCTTGTCGACCGGCATCGGCTCGCAGGTCCAGAAGCCGCTGGCGCTGGTTGTGGTTGGCGGCATCCTCCTGGCGCCGGCCCTGATCCTGGTCGTTATGCCGATCCTGATCTCGCTGTTCTCGCGGCGGCGACCGGCCAGGAGCACGCAGGTTCGACCCAAAGTACAGGCCGTGTCCGCCCCTTAAACGTCCCGCAATCGCCATAGAGAACGGTCAAGCTCAGATGCTTGCCGTCGCTCGACGGACCACGCCTGCAGAAGTGCCTCGATGCGTCCCGATCTCGATCATCATGCCGCGCGATATCCGGTGCGGGACGGGATGTTCGTCCGCGTGTCGGAAGGATGGGTAATCCCGCTGACGATGGCCCTCGGTCGTCTCTCTCGGTATGGCGGCGTCATACTGCTGGCTTGGAGCGTCGCCGCCTGCGCGGTGGGGCCGAACTTCATGCCGCCGGAGGATCCGCCGGTCAGCCGCTACACCAGGGAGCCGCTGAAGAACCCGTCGGCCGCCGACAAGATTCGCACCCGGCAAGGCGGCTCGGCCGACCAGAGCTTCGCCTCGGGCGCCGACATCCCCGGCCAGTGGTGGACGCTGTTCCATTCCAAGGCACTCAACCGCCTCGTCGAGCAGGCGCTGGCCAACAACCCGACGCTGGAGGCCGCGCAGGCCTCCCTGCGGGTAGCGCAGCAGAACGCGCTCGCCCAGAAGGGCACGCTCTATCCGAGCCTGACCGCGACGCCTCAGGCCGAAGGCATCCAGGCCCCGGGCCTCGACCTGCAATCGCCGCTGCAGAACCAGACCCAGTACCTCTACAGCCTGTTTACCCCGCAGGCGGTGGTCTCGTACAATCCAGACGTGTTCGGCGGGAACCGGCGGCAGATCGAGTCGCTGGAGGCCGCCACCGAGAACCAGCGCTTTCAGCTGGAGGCGGCCTATCTAAGTCTGACCGCCAACGTCGTCGCCGCCGCCATCCAGGAGGCATCCCTGCGCGCGCAGATCGATGCGACGCAGAAAGTGATCCAGGCGCAGATCGAGGTGCTGCAGCTGTACAACAAGCAGCTGTCGCTCGGGCAGATCGCCGGGGCCGACGTGGTGCAGCAGCAGGCGGCGCTCGCCCTGTCGCAGCAGCTGCTGCCACCGCTGGAGAAGGCGCTCGCGCAGCAGCGCAACCTGCTCACCGCACTCGCCGGGCGTCTGCCCTCCGACGAGGTCCCGGAGACCTTCCGTCTCTCGGCATTGAGGCTGCCGACCCGGCTTCCGGTGAGCCTGCCCTCGCGGCTCGTGCAGCAGCGCCCCGACGTCAAGGCGGCGGAAGCCATGGTGCAGCAGGCGAGCGCCAGCGTCGGCGTCGCGGTCGCCAACCGCCTGCCCCAGTTCACGCTGACGGCCACGGGCGGATCGAGCGCGACGCAAATAACCCAGATTACCAACCCGGCCGCCTCGTTCTTCACGATCGTCGGCCAGGCGACGGCACCGATCTTCGATGCCGGCACCCTGTTCCGACGCCAGCGGGCCGCCGAGGAAGGCTTGACCCAGGCGCAGGCGCAGTACCGCGCCACGGTGATCACCGCCTTCCAGAACGTCGCCGACGCGCTGCGAGCGCTGCAGGCCGACGCCAGGGCGGTGGCCGCCGCCGACGCAGCGGTCAATGCGACGAACCAGAGCCTGGAGCTGGTCCGCAAGCAGTTCACGGCCGGCTCGGTGACCTCGACGCAAGTGCTGATCGCCCAGCAGGGTTACCTGTCGGCGCTGGTCACCGCGGCGGGTGCTCGCGCGACCCAGTACGCCGACACCGCGGCGCTGTTCGTGGCGCTGGGCGGCGGCTGGTGGAACCGCGCCGACGTGGCGCCGCCGCCCCCGGAGAAGGATCCGCTGAAGTTCCTGTGATCCAGCATCTCTCCGTAACCCGAGGCGATGGCAGTGTTGGTTCGTCGAACCCGTCCGCTGTTCTCGGAACGACCCGATCCAGTGAATACAAGGGCACAGAGCACATGCGGCATCGACGACCTCGCATCGATCGGATCGGTCCCTCCCATGATGGCGAGGGACTACTGTACGACCAGTCCGGCAGGCTCTCTGAAGCGCTGGATCAGGTCGGTCTCGCCTGCCGGGACTTTACGCCCACCTCCGCCGACGATCATCGGCGAGCCGCGAGGGTTGCGAGAATGGTCTGCGCGACGGCACTCGGCCTTCTCGTTGGAATGGCCGGCCTCAAGACCGCGTCGGCCGCCGACCTGATCGTCTCAGAGCCCGTCGGTCGGTTCCTGGCGACCTGCGAGACTCTCGCGCGGTCCTGCTACGCCGACGCCTGCGGTCGAGATCAGATCGATGCGGCTTCGGGCTGCCGAGGCCAGTGCCCAAGCTCGGTCGTGATCAGCGTCGTGCCCGCTGCCTGTCCGCTAACCGATCCGCGCGCGAGCATCGACGCCGCCGCGCGATCATCGTTCGTCCACGATGAACCTCGCCTATCCTCCGCGCGAGGTGCGGTCGAACTGGTGCTGAGCCGGCGCACGGAAGCGCTGACGACGGTGGCTCAGACCCTGCGCTACGCCGAGCGCGCGAGCAACGGAGCCTTCGCGGTCGAGCGGGTGCACGCCGAGCACCGGCTCGGTGAGCCGTATACCCGGGTTCACATCTGCTACCGCCTCGGCGACCGATCGACGGCGCCGATCTGCAACATCGATTATCTCGTGACTCGCGATCCGCCGCACGTCGAGCCGGCCGACCGGTTCGACGGCATCGGTCGCGACCTCGAGCAGGGTCCCCAGGCCTTCCTACGGGCCCTCGCCCGCGAAGCGGAGCACCAACAGCAGCCGGCCCCGCTGCAGGCGTTGCGTCGGGTCCTCGAGCCGCTCAATCCCTACGACTGGCGCTGACGGCAAACCCATCGCGCTCGCCGCCTCCGGTCCGGTGTGGGGTTCGAACGGCTTCGGACGTCGCGCGACGCCGGCGCTTTACCGACCTGTACCAGATGTCGAACCGGTACCGGGCGTGACCGACTTGCCCCCCTGCGAGATGTTGGAGTTGCCGGTGCTGCCCGCAGGCAGCCCAGAACTCGTGCTTGAGGTACCCGGTGATGTCGCCCCGTTGACGGCGCCCGTGCCACTGACGCCGCTGGAGCCCGTACCACCGGTTCCAGAAGCAGAGCCGCCGGCACTGCCGCCCGCCCCAGCTCCGCCCGCGCCACCGCCGGCTCCGCCACCCGCGGCGGCTACACCGGCTACCATGCCGATGACCATCAAGGCCGCGATCAGCGGCGTGCGGATATCGACTCTCATTTTGCCTCCGGTCATGGCGTGGACGGCGCGTTCGAGACGCGCTGCAATCGAGCCAACCGGACCGGGGATGGCGCTGTTCCGAGATCGGGGATTCTCACGATGTCGGTAGCCGCATCCCATATCTCATCGAAGCCTTTGTCAGCGCCGTGACGGCCACCGCCAGCATGCCGATGCCGAAAGCGAGGCGTGCGACGACACGATGGGGCGCACGATCGCGGCAAACGCTGCGCACGGTGCAGGATCGTACGATCAGAAGCCGGGCCACGCACCGGGGATCGTCTCGCCATAACCCCAACCTGTGAACGGCGGAGCGGATACCCGCTGCTTGGTCACAGGCGGGAGGTAGCTGGACAGCGGCCTGTGCACCTCCCAGTCCATCCAACCTCGCGCACGATCGGCGGCGGCCCTGCGTCTGAGCGTGAGGTCCATGTCACTTGCGCGTGAAGCCCTGTGATCATGGTGAGCCTTGACGCCGCGCACACGTGCCTCGGCAGACACGTCTGTCAGAAACATGACGAGCGGGAGGACCATCACCGAAATTAGCCGCATCGGAGTTCCCTGCGCATGATATGAGGGGTAATCATCGCAGCACGGGCACGAACGGCATCGAGCCGACGGTCGCCTCATCCTCGCCGAGGCTGTGCCCGGTCGAGCGACTATCCCCTCTCAACGGTTCGCCGTGGTGACGGGCGAGGTGACCCCGCCCAGCGACACCCAGGCGATGGCGTCCTGGCTCTCGCGCTTGACGAAGACATAGCCGGTCCGGTGCCAGGGTAAGATGTCGTTGGTCTTGTTGTCCAGGACGAGGTCGCCGCGATCGGTCAGCAGGGTGAGTACGGCGTGACCCTCGCCGTTGGCGTCCACGACCACGGTCATCCGCATCGCCCGGCGCGGCAGACCCGCCTCGGCGAGCAGATGGCGCTTCAGGAGCTGATAGTCCTCGCAGTCGCCGAAGCCGTCCTCGGCCAGGTTCCATTGATCGGCTACGTGCCAGTGGTCCATGTCGGTCATCGGCTGCACCGCCTTATTCACCCGGCGGTTGATCGAAACGATGGTCGACCAGGTCGCGGGCGTGAGGGTGATGCGGGCAGGCTCCGTGCGGTCGAGTACGCATTCGGCCGGATAGTTCTCGCAGAACGTCACCCATGCCGCGATCGGTCGGGCCGTTCCCAGAGGCTGCGCCACGCTCGGGGCGCTCGGCAGCGACGCGAGGGTTTGAGCCTGCACGGCGCCGATCCCGAGGCCGATGGAGAAGGCTGCCGCGAGGGCAGGCCTGAGGCGACGCGCGGCGTGGACCGAGACCGCATTCCGCCTCGTGAAAGCCGCAAACCGCATCGCCGAGACCCAACCGTTAAGCTTTCGTTAACGGAAGTTCTCACGCCGACGCGCCGGCGGCAATCCAGCGCTCAACGAAAAATTAACCCTGTGCGTAGCGCGGATAATATCGGTCGGCGCTAATCGTCCTGTCAGATCTGACAGTATGCATAGCCTTTCCCGGGGACTATGAGAAACAGCTTGGATTTTATTGCAGGGATAAGGTAGAGCTTGAGTCCGGGCGTGTCGAAAGTCTGACATCCCAAACGCTTGCGCATTCCCAGCTCGTTTCGAGGATCTACGGTGCGTCCGACACGATGGAAGCGCCGTGTGAGGCGAGGCCCGATCGGCGAACGCCCAGGCTCGGCAGCCCAAGCCGACGTGAGTGCAAGAGGATGAAGACGAAATGCGTCGCGCTTCAACGTGTCGATAAGGTCGAGGTCAGAGTGTGACGTTCGTCCAGCTCCGACTGGTCGCATTCGGCCAGGCAGCTTTCATGGTCGGCTGCGCACGAACGCTGACGGAGCTGGGCATCGATCACTCAGTGTCTGTCCGGCGACATATTGAGTGATGTAAGGGGTTTGTGATTCAAGGCGGCCTGTGTGGAGGCTGCTGATGTGGACGACCGAGAACCGGGCCCGCTACGATCGAAGCGAGCTTCGGTATCCGAGCGATCTGACGGATGACGAGTGGGCGCTGATTGAGCCCCTGATCCCTCCAGCCAAGCGTGGCGGCGGCAAGCGCAGTGTCGACATGCGGGCGGTGGTGAACGGCCTGATGTACGTGCTGAGCACCGGCTGCCAATGGCGGGCGATCCCAAAGGATCTGGCGGCGCGCTCGACGGTTCACGATTACTTTGACCTCTGGGACTATGACGGCACGCTGGAGCGGATCCATCACACGCTCTACGTCGCCTGCCGGGAACGGATGGATCGGGAGGCCAGCCCGACGGTGGCCATCATCGACAGCCAGAGCGTGAAGGGCGCGGAAAAGGGGGGCGCTCGATCGACCCGCCCGGCTACGATGCGGGCAAGAAGATCAGGGGCAAGAAGCGCCACATCCTGGTCGACACGCAGGGCCTGCTGATGCACGCGCTCGTCCATCCCGCCGACATTCAGGATCGGGATGGCGGCGTGCTGGTGATGGCCACGCTGTTTGGCCTCTACCCGTTCCTGCTCAAGCTCTTCGCCGACGGCGGCTACCAGGGACCGGCCTTCCAAGATGGCCTTCGCAAGGTCTGCCGCACCCTCACGGTCGAGATCGTCAGGCGCTCCGATCAGGCCAAAGGCTTCGCTGTGCTGCCCAAGCGTTGGATCGTCGAGCGAACGATCGGCTGGCTCAACCGCTGCCGCCGTCTCGCAAAGGATTGGGAATGCAAAAGCCGGAAAGCACGAGCGTTCGTCCTCTTGGCCTCCATCCGCCTCATGACCCGAAAGCTCTGTCAGAAAACATCATGATGCCGGACAGACTCTCAGAGGCGGACACAGGTTGGCAGCCTGCGTTCAGTCTCGTTGATGCATAAGGGCGGTTCACGCCGTCAGCTACAGGCCTTACATATTTTTGCATGAAATATTATTTACTCGATTCTGATGAGGACAATGAATAAATCGTGCTGAAAAATCATGCGCGGTATCGGATCCATGTATTATCGAGGGCTAACTCTGTTATTTTTGATATCAGGGATTGCTTTTCACACTGAGTCATGCGCTGCGCAGTACAACTCGGGGCAGCTGCGGAAATCGATCGAACCGGTCTATATCAGGCCCACCTACGGTACCTATCACCAGTGCGGCGGCGCATGCCTGAAGAGCGGGTTGCTGACGTGGTTCTGCGAGGAGAACACCGGCTGCGCCCTGAACTGCGCGATCGGTCCGCCGGTGAGGCGGTGTGTTACGTCAGGTAGCGTCATCGAGGATTTTCGCATTCTAAATTAGTTTTCGCAAAGTGTAGCTGAACTCGGCACGATTCAGTTCAGCGATGGATCGACGGTCCTGCGCGGATGCACAGGGCCGTCCGAGTTTTGTATCTAGTATGGCCTTAACCCGTTACAGCGGTTGCCGGCGGAGCCACGGCAGACGGCTTCAAGTGGTCTTCCGGCCGCGCTTCTTAGGAGCTTCAGCGCCGACCGTAATTGTTGCCTTAGCCGTGGTCTCTCGGCGCTGACTGCCGAGACCGAAACTCTTGGCGAGAGTCGAGCGTTGCTGAGAATAGCTAATTGCTACTGTGGGATAGTCGCGGGGCAGACCGTAGCGCTCGCGGTATTGCGCGACGGTCATACCATTGCCGGTGAGATGCCGCTTCAGTGTCTTGTACGGCTTGCCGTCGATGAAGGAGATTAGCGCGTCGTGCGTAATCGATTTGTGGATCTGAGCTGGGGTTGGTTTCTCGACCATCGGAGCTTCTGATGCGCCACCCTGGCGGAGGCCGGACAGAGCGGAGTAGATCCCGAAGATCAAGCTTGGCAGCTCAGCCGCCGGCAGGCTGTTGTTCGAGATGTATGCTGCAACGACCTTGACTGTCTGCCGAATATGATCATTCCGCAGTGTGACCGCTTTCTCGTTCATGAAGTAATCCTTTTTGGAGATCAAGTGCACAAATGACGCAATCTTCCTCCGAATTCAAGTAGAAATCTCATAATACAGATTTGAAACTTACCTCCGACCATCTGCATAATCAAATTAGATATTTGCCGCAACATCTCGCTCACAATCATCTATCTCACCGGACTCTGTTAAATTCATGAAGGTGAGCCATATCAACGATAAACATTAGGCTGGGCAATAATTTCATCGTATTCAGTTTTCCGCTAGACACTGCGCTTCGAACGCCCGAGGTCTGCTCAGTCAGATCAAGCGCAATCGTAGATAAACTATCAAACCGGCTTCGGGACACAGCCCGTCACCGTCTGGTCACTGCCGCGGCCTGAGGCATCGTTGCAGCTAGACATCAGTCTCGTTCAGCACATGTTAGTGGGCGCGATGAGTGTCAGGGAGGATGACATGCTAGGCGAAAGACGCCGACTGCCAGCTACTATCGCAGCTGGGGCAATTTTGTGGGCTGGAACGGCGCTGGCGCAAACCACCCCACCGTCTCAGCCGTCGACTGTCACTCAGCGCGGCCAACAGCTGCCGCCGGGCGACCCTCTGATCGGGCAGCCGGATAATCCAGATGCGATGAAGCTGGCTCCGGTATCTGGCCCAGTTCTGCCCACCCGTGCCGACAAGCTGCCAACGGCGATGCTGCACGTACCCGAGGGATTCAAGGTCGAGGTGTTCGCCAGCGGGCTGCCGGACGCCCGATCCATGCGCCTGGGCGACAAGGGAACGCTGTTCGTCGGCTCGCGCGTGCGCGACAAGGTGTACGCCGTCGTGCCAGGCCCGAACGGCAACGTGGTCAAGGTGATCGCCAGCGGTCTGCATCGGCCGAACGGCCTCGCGTTCCACGACGGCGCGCTCTACGTCGCGGAGCTGTCCAAGATCTGGCGATATGACAACATCGAGGCGAACCTCGACAGCCCGCCCAAACCCGTGCTGGTCTACGAAGATCTGCCAACGGACGAGCCGCATGGCTGGAAGTTCATCGCCATCGGCCCCGACAACAAGCTCTACGTCCCGGTCGGCGCGCCCGGCAACATCGTCATGCCGTCATCGCGCCACGCGCAGATCCGGCGCATGGACCTGGACGGCAAGAACGTGGAACTGGTCGCGACCGGCGTGCGCAACTCAGTTGGATTTGATTGGAACCCTGTTACCAAAGACTTCTACTTCAGCAACAACGGCCGCGACTGGATGTCGGAGGATCTGCCGAACGACACGCTGCACGTGGTCAAGGCGGGAACGACGACGGCGCCCAACTTCGGCTATCCCTATTGCCATCAGGGCAACTTCACCGACCCTGAATTTGGATGGGGTCACTCGTGCGACGAGTTTGCCAAGCCAGCCGGCTTGATGGGCCCGCACGTGGCGACGCTGGGGATGCGGTTTTACACGGGCGATATGTTCCCGAGCAGCTACAAGAATGCGATCTTCCTGGCCCGTCATGGCTCGTGGGATCGTACGAAGAAGCTCGGCGGAGATGTCGTGGTCGTCAAGCTCAAGGACGACGGCACTATCGCATCGTACGAGCCGTTCCTGACAGGCTTTCTCCAGAACAATGCCTACGTGGGCCGGCCCGTCGATGTGCAGCCAATGCCGGACGGATCGCTACTGGTATCCGACGATTGGAACGGCGCTATCTGGCGCATCACCTACAAAGAGCCCTAAGTGACTTGGCCGAGGTGAGACCTCCTCGCCCCGGCTTAATCACCCTCGCCCGCCATCGGACCCGCCGTGCGCCTGCTTGTTGGTCTATCAGCCTTGATCTTGCTCGATAGCATCGGCGTGCCGGTGTGTGCGCAGCCGGCCACGGAGCAGTTGAGTATCTGCCTCAGCTGCCACGGCGAAAACGGCACGTCCCAAGCGGAGCACGTGCCGTCGCTCGGCGCCCAGAAGAGCGACTACGTAGTCGCGCAGCTGCTGATGTTCCGCGAGAAGCAGCGAATTGCTCCGCCGATGAACGATATGGCGGCAAACCTGTCGGATGATGATCTACAGTCGCTCGCCGAGGCAATCTCCAAATTGCCCGCGCCGGAAACTTCTGCTCCGATCGAAGCTAAAGCGGCCGAAGAGGCGCGCGCACTCATCGCGCGCTATCGCTGCGGCTCGTGCCACGGTGCCGACCTCGCGGGGCAGGGACAGATCCCAAGGGTCGCTGGGCAGCGCGAGGACTATCTGACGGCCGCGCTTGAGGGCTACAAGAGCAACGCACGCCCTGGCTACGAGCCGGCGATGAACGAGGTCTCACGAGACATCAAAGATGAGCACATTCCAGTGCTTGCACGCTACCTCGCCCAATACCGCTCGGAGCAGAGTACGGCGGGGCAGGTTCCAAAACCTTGAACGGGGTCGCGGGCGGTCAAGTTGAGCTCTGATAAGCCTCATGTCTAAGAGCATATCAACGAGTTAGAATGATAGGATTATCTATGGATTTATTTTGTCGATAAAACGATCAGTTTTGCGTTGCTACGGATCGTTTGCGTAGCTTGTGTGATCGCCTGATGTTCACAGTCTCGGGACCACGGCGTCGAAGTCGCAAAGATGGTCTTGCCCGCATCGCATGTCTTCAGGGTATACGCTTCAACGGCCCTCTCCTCATGAAGCCTGATCACCTCGAGGACGTCCGCGAATTCCTCGGCTGGCGCGGCCTCGTCGAGTAGTTCTGCAGCATCCCATCCTGAATAGAATCAAGCGGATACCTCCTCACTGTACCGCCCGCGGATTGTGAGACACCGATCTGAAGCCTACGCGGCCAAGGCCGCGGGTGGAAGCTGCGCGGCACGAACGGCGGCTGGGGGTCGGAACCCGTGCCGCTCGATCAGCCACGTCTCATTGTAGAGGTCGCGAAACGCCAGCAGCGCGCGACGCAGGTCCTCGACCGTGTCGAAGTGCTCCACCCACAGCAGGTTCTCCTTGAGCGTGCGGATGAAGCGCTCGGCGCAGCCGTTTCCTTCCGGTGCGCGCACGAAGGCGGGCGAACTCGCGATACCCAGGAACGCCAGCTCCGCCTGGAAATCGTCCGACATGTACTGGCTGCCGTGGTCGTGCCGGACACTCAGGCCGGAGGCGATCTCGGCCGTAAAGCCGCCGAAGCGCTGCCGCACACCCTGGCGGATCGGCTCCAGCGCCTCGAACCGTGTGGCCCGACGCGCCGCATGGATGCCCACGCACTCGGCCGAGCAGTGGTCGACGGCCACGAACACCGCGACCTGTCCCTCAGCCGTCCAGGTGGTGGTCAAGTCCGTGCCCCACATCGTGTCCACCCTCTCCGGGATGATGGTGCCGTCGTGATTGCGCGGGCCGCGCGGTGTGCCGACGCGAGAGGGGGCGAGCAGATCATGGGCGCGCATCAGGCGCAGCACGCGGCGTTTGGAGGTGCGCACGCCCTTGAGGCGCAGCCGCGCCCAGACCTTGCGGTGACCCTCGCCGTGGAAGGGGCAGTCCGTGATGATGGCGCGGATCTGCGTGAGCAGCGCCGCATCCGGCATCGGCCCGACTGGGCCGGGACGCCGCGACGGCACGAGCCGGGCGGGTGAGAGGTGCCGGTGGACGGTAGCGCGCGACACGCGCCAGATCCGGCACACCCGGGCCAGTCCGTAAACTTTGCCGCTGGCAGGCGAGACGGCCCGGCTCATGGCCGCGACCGCCTGCGGGCCAAAGGGCCGGGGCCGCGCGCCTCCAGGGCGGCGATCTTGGCCTCCAGCAACTCGCGCTCGATCAGCATCTCACCGAGCTTGGCCTTCAGCCGCCCGCTCTCCAGCGCGTCCGCATCAAGGGGCCGGGTCGCCAAGCTCGCTTCGCCCGCCGTCAGGAACGCGTCGCGCCAGCCCGACAGGGTCGCGGCGGTCACGCCCAGACTGCGCGAGACGCTCTCCAGGTCCTCGCCGCGTAGCAGCCGCAGCACTGCATCCCGTTTGCGCTGCCGGGACATGCGCCCGCCGCGACCAGGACCGACTGCGCCTGCATCTGCCCTCGTATCCGTGCTCATCATCCTCACCCCTGTCGCGGCGACCGTCCGCTAACGGGGTGTCTCAAGCAACCGGGAGGCGGAGGATCACTGACCTGCTCAGCGGCATCTTGCACAGCGCATGCCCAGTGCGGACAGGTGTGAGTCTTAAGATCAGCGCGGTGCCTGCGCTCCTGAACGTGCTGGCAGCGTCGCACGAACGCGTCTGTCCAGATTGCGGCCGCTGCAAGCCCACCGTCCGCCTGCGGCCCAACCTCGAAGTCCTTGAGCCCGCACACGGGGCATACGATCGATCCCATGAGAGCCTCCGTTCACACCTCCATCTCGGCGCCGACCTCCATCACCTGCTGGGCCGGCACGCACAGGTAGCTCGCCGTCTCCTCGGCGTTACGCTGCATCAGCGCGAAGATCTCCTCGCGCCAACCCGCCATGCCGGGACGTTTCTCCGAGGCCACCACCGTCTCGTGGCTGATGAAGTAGCTCAGGTGGTCGCAGTCGATGCCCTTGAGCCGGCCGTCCTCGACCGCCCGTCGCAGGGCGCGCGGGACATGAACCGTGTCCATGAAGCCGAACCGGAGCAGCACCCGCGTCACGTCCGGAGCGACCGGCACCACCTCGATCCGCTCGGCGTCTGCCGCGTGCGGCACGTCCAGGATCTGCAGCGTCACGAGGAGCACGCGCTCGTGCAGCACCTGCAGGTGGCGCACGAAGTTCATCAGCGGCAACGGCATGCCGTCCTCGGCCGAGGTCAGGAACGCGCCCGTGCCCGGGATGCGCGGCAGGTGCTTGGATTCGACGCGGGTCAGGAACTCCGCCTCGGGCATGCGGATATCGGCCCGGGCCGCCTCCAGGAGCTGTGTGCCGCGCCGCCAGGTCAGCATCAGGAAGGCGACGCCCGCCGCGAGCAGCAGCGGAAACCAGCCGCCCTCGAACAGCTTCAGCGTGTTGGCGCTGAAGAAGGTCAGATCGACGAGCAGGAACGCGCCGTTGACCGCGAGCACGAGGGCGAGGTTGAAGCCCCAGCGAAGCGCGATCAATGCCGCCAGCACGGTCGTGATCACCATCAGCAGTGACACCGCGATGCCGTAAGCGCCCGCCAGCGCGTCCGACGAGCCGAAGGCCAGCACCGCGCCGAGGGTGGCGAAGGCCAGGAGCCAGTTCACGATGGGCACGTAGATCTGCCCGGCCTCCTGCGAAGAGGTATGGACGATGCGCATGCGCGGGAAGAAGCCGAGCTTGATCGCCTGCTCGGTGAGCGAGAACGCACCGGAGATGATGGCCTGGGAGGCGATGACGGTGGCCAGCGTGGCGAACGCCACGAGCGGGTAGTGGATCCAGCTCGGCGCGAGCTGGAAGAACGGGTTGTCGACCGCGGCCGGGTTCGAGAGCAGCAGCGCGCCCTGGCCGAGGTAGTTCAGCACCAGGGCCGGGAGCACGATCGCGAACCACGCGAGCCGGATCGGTGCGCGCCCGAAATGGCCGAGGTCGGCGTACATCGCCTCGCCGCCGGTGACCGCCAGGAAGGCTGCGCCCAGCATGGCGAAGCTGACCGGCAGATGCGCGGTGAGAAGGTAATAGACGGCGCGGAACGGGTTCAGGGCCGCCAAGATCTCCGGCTTCTGCCGGATGCCGGCCGCGCCGACGGCCGCGATGGTGGCAAACCACAGCAGCATGACCGGTCCGAACAGGCGCCCGATGAAGCCGGTACCTTTGCGCTGGACCGAGAACAGACCGATCAGGATGACGACGGTAGCCGGCACCACAAAAGGCGTCACGCCGGGGGCATCGACCTTCAGGCCCTCGACAGCTGAGAGCACCGAGATGGCAGGGGTGATCGCGCCGTCGCCGTAGAGTAGCGCGGCTCCGATCAGCCCGACGACGAGCAGGATGGCGCGCCACGAGCGTGGCGGTGCATGCCGGGCCCCGAGCAGAGCAAGCATGGCCACGATGCCGCCCTCGCCGTGATTGTCCGCGCGCAGGATCAAGACGGCGTACTTGAGCGCGACGATGAGGAACAGCGACCAAAGGATGAGGGAGACGGATCCGACCACCGCGTCGTGCTGGAGGGTGCCACCTGCGGCTGCGACCTTGACGGTCTCCTTGAGCGCGTAGAGCGGACTGGTGCCGATATCGCCGTAGACGATGCCGAGCGCGCCGAGGGACAGGGCGACGGAGGCGGTTCGTGCCGGGAGCTGCGCTTCGCCTGCCTGGATCGCGACGGTCACCAGTTCATCTCCATCCACAGCCAGCCGAGCGCGACGGGCGCTATGCTCGGTAGCTCTCTTGGTCTCAGACGCTTGGCGAGCCGAAACAGATCCGCGTGATCGGTGGCAGATACGCCCCCGATGCCCCCGCAGCTCTCCGGCTGTCACAGAGGAAAGGAGAAGCGGTTTTAGAGGATCTTGGACCGATTATCTTAGAAAAGGACTTTGAGCCTATCGCCTAGTGTGTAGGCAAACCGACCGTTTTCCCGACGTTGAGAGTCGCTCGCATAACGCGAGCTTTCGGAACGATCCTCAAACGAAAAAGGAGTCGCATGGTGGGCGACCCCATCAGTCTCCGTCGCACTGAGGGAAGAGGGTCAGTACTTCCGTATGACCGGCTCCTGCGCCATCGGCACTGGATCGGGGCCAAACCTGTACGTCAGGCCGGCGTAGATTGAGAGTGGTTGCGCCAACGTCGTTGTCCGCGGGTCGTTGATCGATAGAGTACCGGCCACCGCGCCCGGCTGTGCGAAGGTGCCGAACGTGGCGTAGCGATTGTTGGTCAGGTTGGTGATCAGCCCGAAGATCTCCAGGTTCTTGGTCACCTGGTACTTCGTGGTCAGGTTCATCACGTAGTAGGCCGGCAGCTTGCGGTTCAGGTTCGACTGGTCGCCGCGGAAGTAGGACGACGAGAACGCCGCCACGTTGAGGCCGAAGCGCCAGTCCGGGCTGATGTTGTATTCGAAGCCGGCCTTGACCTGGTGATCGGGGATCAGCGGGATCTTGTCACCCTTGCGGACGTTAATCGAGCCGTCGTCATTCGCCAGCGGGTTATTGCGCGAGGACAGCGTCTGATCGAACTGGAAGGTGGCATCGATCAGCGCGTAGTTGGCGTAGACGAGCAGGATCGGGGTGACGACGTACTCAGCGCTGACCTCGATGCCCTGACGCCGGGTCGAAGGCACGTTGGTGTAGTAGGCGCGCGCTGCGTTGCCAGCGACGGCGATGGGGATGATGTCGTTGGTCAGGTCGGTGCGGAAGACGCCGGCCTTGTAGGTCAGGTTGCCACCCGAAAGGAAGTTCGGGATCACACCCCGGAAACCGACCTCGTAGGTCTGGCCGGTCACTTGTTTCAGCGGCGGGTCAGACACGAGCGAGTTCGGCAGCAGGCACGGCTGGTTCGGGTTCGAGCAGGACAGTTCCAGGGGCGTCGGCGCGCGGTTCGACTCCGAGTAGCTGCCGTACAGGTTCAAGGTTGGGTCGAACTGGTAGGTCAGGCCAGCCATTGGGTTGACCGTGAAGTAATCGTTTGTGCCCGTCACGTCCGGTGAGAAATTGGTGAGATCGCGCGTTTGGATGCGAGCGTAGTTGAGGCGAAAGCCGGCCGTGAGTGACAGACGATCAGTCAGATCGAGCGTGTCGGTGGCGTAGAGGCCAAGGTACAGTGTGGACCCATTGACCGAGCTGGGAGCGACACCGATCGCTGCGAGCGAACGGATGTCCGTCGTGCCGAGGCCGGGGATCGTGCCGTAGTAGGGGTTATTCGGATCAACCGTGACCGATAGGTCGGGGTGTAATTACCCAGGCCCTTGCGCGGGTTGGGTTTCGCTGATTCCCTCGTGGGATGGGGCGCGGCGATCTTGAGCGGTTGAGCCGCGAGGAGCTGATCGAGCTGGTGCTGCGGCTGCAGCGTCCAGACAAGACCTCGCGCACTTCCTCGAAGCCACCGGCGACCGACCGCAAGGAGCGGCGCGAGCACTCCAAGCCCGGCGGGGCCAAGCCCGGCCACGAGGGCCACAGCCGGGTGATGAGCGACGATCCCGACGCCGTCGTCGAGCATCGTCCTGATCGCTGCGCGTGCTGCGGCGGCGCCCTGCACGGAGATCTTCCTTCCGAACTCGTGAGCGTGTCTGAGCGGATCGAGCTGCCGGAGGTGGCCCCGGTCGTGACGCAGCATCGACGGCTGGCCGTGCAGTGCTCGACCTGCGGGGCTCGGGTCGTCGCACCGGTGCCGGAGGCGGCCCGTGGCACACCCTTCGGCCCGCGGCTGCATGCGGTGGCGACCTATCTGAAGACCTTCCAGGCGCTCTCCTACGAGCGGCTGCAGGCGGCGTTGTCGGATCTGTTTGGTCTCACCCTCAGCCAAGGCGGACTGATGAACCTGCTCCAGCGCGCGCAGAGCCGCTTCCATCCGGGTCACGAGGCCGCCGTGTCCGCCCTGCGCAAGGCCGCGGTGGTCGCCTCGGACGAGACCGGCGTGCGGATCGAGGGCTCGAACGCTTATCATTGGGTGTTCCACGCGGCCAATGCCGTGGTGCACACGGCCTCGCCGACGCGGGGCGCCATCGTGGTGCGGGAGATGATGGATAGGCACCGGCCCGCGGTGTGGATCTCGGACCGCTACACGGCTCAGCAGGGCCATGCGGCCGAACACCAGACCTGCCTCGCCCATCTCGCCCGCGACGTCGCCTACGTCGTCGAGGCGAGCGACGATCCGGTGCCCTGGCGTCTGCAGCTCTGGCTGGCCTCCGTGTTCGCCCTGGCCGAGCGCGTCACCACCTTGGCCACCTCGACCCTGGCAGCCAAGCGCCGGAGCCTTGACCGACAACTCGGGGCCATCCTCGCCACGCCGAGCGGCTGCGACTTGACCCGCGACCTGCAGGCTAAGATCGGCCGAGCCCGCGCTCAGCTCCTCGTCTTCCTCGCCCATCCCGGGGCGGTCGAGCCGACCAACAACGGCTCGGAGAGGCTGCTGCGCCCGGCGGTCATCCAGCGGAAGATGACCAACGGCTACCGCGCGATGTGGGCCGCCGAGGGCGAGACCGCCATCCGAACCGTCGTCGATACCGCACGCCTCACAGGCCACAATCCCTTCGGCACCATCCTAAAGACCGTGGGCGCCTAAACCCTGCAATTGCCGGGGTGGGTAATTACGTCGGGGTTGATGACGCCCAGCGTGCTCGACGATTTGAACGAAAAGGTGGACGCATCGACACTGCCACCCACGACGAAGGTATTCGGCAGGCCGAAGATTTTGTCGCGGTTGGCCGCCTGAAGCGAACCGCCGTAAGCCTCCGACTCTGTCTTGGTCGTGTCAATCGTACCGTAGGGAACGTTCCGAAAGGGGATCGTTTGACCATTTAGGCCGACGATTGGAAATTGATTGTTGTAGGCCCTGGCGGATTGGCCCGGCTGCTGCAGAAACGCATCGTTCTGGTAGCATAGGAAACCACGAAAGCTTCCACGGCTGCTGCAATTCTCGAAGTTGCCCTGGTTGCCGTCGTTGTACCGCTCGCTGAACCGGCGGTAGTAGGCGTTGCCAGCGAGATCCCAGGTCGGGGAGATGTCGACCCGGCCGGTGAGCTGGATCGAGCTGACCTGGGTTGTCTGCGTCTGTGGGTTGGTGAAGATCGCCCGCGGGTCGACATGGGTGAAGTCAACCGGGGTCGCCGCGGCGGCCCCGTAGAAGCTGCGCGCGGCCAGCCCGATCAGGTGGAATTCCGAGTCCTGCGAGCGGTAGCCCAGGTCGGCATAGAGCCGGCCGATCGTGCTCGGGTTTTCGTAGCGCCAGCCTCGGTCGTTGAGGCCGTCGCCCGTGAAGTAAAAGCTCCATGGACCAGAGATCTTGCCATACTCAAAGTAGCCGGCCGTGCGGGCGTCGGAGCCGCCCCAGGCGCTGATCTCGGTGCCCTGCCAGGTGAAGCCGTTCTTCATCTGGAAGTTGATCGCCCCGCCGATGGCGTTGAGGCCGAAGACCGGATTGCCTGTGACCACGTCGATGCGCTGGACCGCCTGCGGCGGGATCAGGTCGAAATTGACGACGTCGCCGAAAGCCTCGTTGATGCGCACACCGTTCTGGTAGACCGCCAGCCCCTGCGACACGCCTTGCACGGGCGAGGCGGTGAAGCCGCGGTAGTTCAGGTCGGGACGGTTTGAATTGCCCTGCGAGTCGCTGAGGCTCACCCCAGGTGTCTCCCGGGCAAACGTGGCGACGATGTTGTCGGTGCCGCGGTCGACCTCGATCTGCCGCGTCGTGACGGTCTCGACGGTACTCGGGATTTTGTTGAGCGGCTGCTCAGATCCGCGCAGACGCACGCTGCCGGGCGCGACCGGCACGGTCAGCGCGCTCTGAGCTGCCGTGTCGAGGTTCAGAGCCGGACTGGAATTGCCGCCACCAGCCCCGACGGGTGAGGTGGAAACCACACTGATCTCACCAAGCGTGACGGACTGCTGCGCCTGCGCGATGCCGGGCAGCAGCGCCACGGACGCGATCAGGCTGCCACGAAGGGCTCGCATGTTTCCCCCCAACCCAGGTTCTTAAACACGGGCCGCTTCTTGTCGGCTACGCCGGCTGCACTCATGCGGGATCGGGGTTCAAGCTCAATATGCCTTCGCCGCTTATTCCACCCTCTCAGCAGCTTCGGCGTTCAATTCGCCTGCATCGTGGCAGCAAAGTCACGAAAACTTATGTTTATCAGCGACCTACAGGAGCCTGTGGCAAAAATCGTGGGAGGATCTGGCAAAGACGGACGCCACGATGCGGTTATAATCCGGCGATTAGCTCAGCCTCTTCCTCGGGGGACATCGACCCTTCCATGGCAGCTCAGTCTCGCTTCCTCCAGATCGCCGCACGCAGTGGATTGCCGAAGATCATGACGGGCAAGGGAAGTGTCCTGGCACCAGGGACCAAGCCCACGAAGGTCTCGTATGAGCTACTATTGGGAGGATCACCGAGCCGCGTCATCGCTCACGGCACGCTGCACGTCCGCTGCTCGGCACTGGAGCGGATGTGGCTCAAGCCGAATGTGAGGCTGCGGCTCAAAAACGTTTACCGCATCGACATATCCATCACCGAGATGAAGATTGTCCAAGCGTCATTCAAGGTGGTCGAGGAGACCTGATTGGTGAGGCAGTGAACGGCGATGTCGGCCGCTCAACGCCATAGGTGGCGTCTGACCGTTCAGGCCAGACCGACAGCATGTAGACCATGCGAACCAGGCTGATGGCGGTTCGCACGCCGAGTTCGCCACGTCCGCCCCGTAGCTCTGCAGCCACGGTATAAGCCGCGACTGTCGTCAAACCGACCGTTATCCCGACGTTGGGTCGTGCGCATTACGTGGTCTTATGAAAGATACGAAGCGGATATCGATGACTGCGGTTACTGCCCCGGCGACGTTGACGACGTTATTGAGACCCTCTGAGTAGAACACTATACGGCCTGATGGCATGTGGGCAGCGTACTTGACAGTGATCAATATGAAACCGACGTCGAAGCTGCCAAGCGCGGCCTTTAGCGACCGATCCATCGTTGACTTTCTCAGTCAGTGGAATGCATTCATGCACTCAAGCGACGAAACCCACACACTCTGCACAAACGATGAAGAAAGCAGCCTCATCCCAGTGGTTGAAGATCGGTGACGTTATACTCTGCGCGCGATAAGCGGCGATGATCACGTCCAAAATAGCGGAGGCGATCAGCAAACCCGAAAAGGCGTGTAGAAAGCTTTCCCCGACCAATTGAGTTGTCGACAGCGCGCCGAGAGCAGCAAGTTTTATCAAAGTGCGCGAGATCGCTAGAACGTTTCCTACACCAGATCGAGTTGATCGCTCCGTGTTCATCATACGCGGTATCCGCCAGCGAGAAGGCGTCGCGGACTCGCCGTCCTGATCAAGGATCAGGAGTTGAACGGCCCACCGAGTCAGAATTTCTCCGGCTGAGAGGCCTAGGTAGGCCATCCGCCGACTTAAGCGTCCTGCGCAATAGGCGGCGATGGTCCGATGTCGGACAGTCTTGGATAAGGAGAAAAAGCCGTGAGCGGCCCTAGAACGCCAGCCTCGGGGGCGTCGTATACCCCGGGAGCTCAACTGGGGTTCTCCAGGCTGAAGGTTCCGCTGGCCTCGTCGTAAGCGAACGCCTCCGCGTAGCGGCCCCAGGAGATCAGGGCGTTCAGGGTCTGATCGGCGTACTCCTCAGACATGTAATCCTCCAATTCGACCTGGAAGCGGCTGCGCGGCGCGGTGTGGGAAGTGCGGTCGTCGAGAACGCGCCGGACATGAGCCGCGAGCGGAACGTGCGCGATCAGGTGCCGCCCAAACAGCTGTTTACGCTCGTCCACTTCCCCATCGGCGAAGCGACGCCCGTCCGGTGTCAGGCGGATGTCACCACCCTCCAGCTCGGTAAAGCGCAGGAGCTGCAGCGTCTCGGCGATCGGGAAGAGGTCGTCGATCTCCAGGGCGAGCGCGCTGGCGAGTGGCGGCAGGTCAGCCTGGCCGTGATATGGCTCGCCGTTGACTGCCTCCATCAGGCCGGCGAGCAGGTTGGTCGAGACCGGTGGCAGGATCATCCCGATGCCCATGCCGGGAAACAGGTCGTCCTTGGCCTGGGCGACCGGCTCGGCTGTTGGCGCACCGAAGCTCGCGTTCGGCGCCGGACGGGCGGTCATGCGGGCGTAGATGTCGTCGACGATGGTCCGGAACGTCGGGTCGAGACGATTGCGTGGTTGGGTCAACTCGACTCGAAGGTCGGCTACCACCCGCCCGGGATTGGAGGAGAACACGAGGATGCGGTCGCTCATCAGCACCGCCTCCTCGATGTTGTGCGTCACCATCAGGATCGAGCGGGTCGGCATCCGGCCCTCGATCCAGAGATCGAGCAGGTCGGTGCGCAGGTTCTCGGCCGTGAGGACGTCGAGCGCCGAGAACGGCTCGTCCATCAGCAGGATCTCAGGCTGCACCACGAGAGCCCGGGCGAGCCCGACCCTCTGGCGCATGCCACCCGAGAGCTCCTTCGGATAGGCACTCTCGAAGCCATCGAGACCGATGAGGTCGATGGCGGCGAGCGCCCGCTTGCGTCGCTCACCAGGTAGGACTCCCTGCGCCTCCAACCCGACCTCGACGTTCTGGAGGACCGTCAGCCACGGGAACAGGGCGAAAGACTGGAACACCATCGCAACTTGGCGCGCAGGGCCGGAGACGGGTTCGTCGTTAATCCATACGCTGCCGCGGCTCGGCGGCATGAGCCCGGCGATGATGCGCAGGAGGGTCGATTTCCCCGACCCCGACCGACCGAGGAGCGACACGATCTCGCCAGCCTGAAGGTCGACCTGGACATCGTCCAGCACGAGCAGATCCGGCGCCCCACCCTTGTGGTAAAAGTGCTTCACGCCCTTCACGGAGACGAGCGTGGCGCTCCCCTGCGCGATTGGGTGTGGCAAGCTGACCTGGGCATCCATGCGGAAGACTCTCCGACGTGGGGCTATGACGACGGCGGCCTTGCCGCCTAGTTCAGGCGGAAACGACGCTCTCCGTAGGCGTACAGCGGGCGCCAGAGAAGGCGATTAAAGGCCACTACAAACAGGCTCATCACCGCCACGCCGAGCACCACGCGGGGAAAGTTGCCGGCCTCGCTCGCGTCGGCGATGTAGGCGCCAAGACCGTTCGCCCGCAGCTTGGTGTCGCCCCAACTCGCGACCTCGGCCACGATGCTGGCGTTCCAGGAGCCGCCCGAAGCCGTGAGTGCGCCGGTCACGTAGTAGGGGAAGATCCCCGGCAGAATGACCTGCCGCCACCATTGCCAGGATCGCAGGCGGTACATCGTCGCCACCTCCCGCAGGTCAGTCGGGAACGCGCTCGCCCCGGCGATGACGTTGAACAAGATGTACCACTGGGTGCCGAGTACCATCAGCGGCGAGAGCCAAATGTTCGCGTCGAGCCGGAATGCGACGATGGCCACGACCGCGAACGGGAACAGGACATTGGCCGGGAACGCAGCGAGGAACTGCGCCACCGGCTGAATGCGCTCGGCGACGGCGGGGCGCAGACCGATCCAGACGCCGACCGGCACCCAGACCAGCGAGGCCAGCGCGATCAACACCATGACGCGCAGCAGCGTCAGACCTCCAAGCTCGATTGCTTCCAGAACGTCGCCGAGGCCGAGGGTCGTACGGACATAGGTGATGACATGCCACGCCGCATAGGCCGATAGGATCAGGATCAGCCCGAACCAGGCACTGTCGATCAGCCGGGTGCTGGCATGGGGCTTCCTTCGATGGGCGGCTCCGACAGGGGCGATTGCCCTCCGGAGGGGCCACCGTACCAGGGCGATCCGACCACCAAGCCAGCGCAGCGGCGAGACGACGACCTTGGTCAGACGCGTGCCGCGTAGCAGGTCGTAGACCCAGGATTGTGGACGTCGCTGGGCGGCGACCTGCTCGAAGCGGAACTTGTCGGCCCAAGCTACGACAGGGCGGAACACGAGCTGGTCGTAGAGCAGGATGACGAGGGCGATGGCGAACACCGCCCAGGCAATCGCGGGGATGTCCCGCCGTTCGATAGCCAACGACAGCCACGCACCGATACCGGGCAGCGTGATCCGGCTGTCGCCGACCGAGATCGCCTCAGATGCGACGACGAAGAACCATCCGCCAGACATCGACATCATCGCGTTCCAGACCAGCCCCGGGACGGCGTAGGGGGCTTCGAGGCGCAGGAACTTGAGCCAGGGCGAGAAACCGTAGCCGGACGCGACCTCACTTAGGTCACGGGGCACATTGCGCAGCGACTGGTAGAACGAGAAAGCCATATTCCAGGCCTGGCTCGTGAAGATCGCGAAGATTGCCGCACATTCGGCACCTAGCTGGCTGGCCGGGAACAGGTGCAGGAAGAACAGGACTGTGAAGGTCAGGAAGCCCAACACCGGCACGGATTGCAGGATGTCGAGGGCCGGGACGATGACGAGTTCGGCCTTGCGGCTCTTGGCAGCGAGCGTTGCGACCACGAAGGTGAAGACGAGGGATGCTGCCATGGCGGCAAACATGCGCAACGTCGTGCGCAGGGCGTAGTCCGGCAGGTGCCATAGATCGAGCGTAACCGGGTCGGCATCGAGCGCGGCGAGCGGTGCGTGCATCTCGTGCACGCCGTGGGTAAGGGCGACAAGCGTCCCGATGACGATGACGAAGGCGGCGACGTCGTAGCCATTCGGGACCAGGGAGACGCCGAGCCGGCCGACGCCGAGGGGAACGCGGCGGGTGATGTCACGGATCGCGCGGGCATCGAGCATGCTGGACCTCGCATGGAGCGAATGGCTCCCGCTGCACGCCTATTTCGGGCGCCTCATGATGCACGACGCAGGCGAACGGCCCAGCGCGTCGTCTCAGGTCTTGCGTGCATGCGACGCAGCGATCCGCTCGAACACAGGCCGCCGGCTAGGACCCCTACGCAGCCAACGATGCGAGATCCGCGCCCTGGATTTCGCGATGTTGCCAAGGGCGTAGAGAGCCGTGCCGACTGTCCGACACCTCTTCATCGGGCGCCCAGCGGCATGCCAGCCGGCCCGTCGCCGGATTGACGGTCCAAACGGCCCGCAGCGTTCCGGAGCCGTGCTGCCCTGTCTGGGTGCCGGCACCGCGGGAGGCGGTGGGATGACGGCGGACGGTCGAGACGACGTTCCCGTCCTTGGCAGGCACGGACCGGACCCAAGTACGCTGTGCGAAAAGGATATTCATGGCTCACCTCTCTGAAGACCGGCCGTCCGTGCGGCCGGGTCTCGGAGGCGCGCCCTGTCAGGCGTCCGTGCGAGAGGTGGCCGGCGCGAACGGCGCGGTCAATCGACTATGACTGTCGCTTGGCATGGGACGGATCGTTCCTGAGGTATGCAGCCGTGTCGAAGGCCGGCTCGGGTGCACGGCGGTTGGATACACCCCTATCCAGCCAAGTCAACGCTTACATTCTTGAGCTTTGTGGTAGGGCCCTGTGGGCGGGTGGGCTTGTCAGGAAGCCTGTGTGCGGGCGGCAACTTTGGAACCGAAGGACGCTTCCGCTGGCACGACGCGAGCCGTCCCGCCTCCTTGACACGCCCCAAGGCCAGTTGCTGACCAGCGCCTATTCCAAAAGTGCCCTTGACGCCAATGGCCTGCTCAACAAATTGAAGAAAACTCTATCCGACCGGGCTCTCAGCGCCGAGACGGGTCATTATCCGACGGGCCATGACGCCGGCGGCGAGCCCGTTGCTCCTTAGATATTCGAAATCCAGCCGCTGCATGATGTATCAACCATGGCGACACACAATCGGGATATAAAGGTCGGCCATGACCTTTGATGACGCAAATTTTAATCGACAGAAATCGAAGCGCCAATCTATAGTTATCTAATCTATCTTGTGCGGCAATCAATTGGTACGATCTTTAACGCTTTCCCTGATCTTGGCAAACTGGATCCTCTCCGCACATGCGGGGCCACACGATACACTGCATCGGCGCCCCGATGAGTACTCGCCAACCAGTGTTGTACTCGTCGGTCCTCATGTTGCTGTGACTCGCTCTTGTGGGGGAGCCTGGCCCAAAAGGGAACCGCTGTCGCGATCGTTCTGCTCATTAATGCCGGCTCAGACTTCGGATTGCGAGGGATTGCTGCGAATGCACGGCATGTTGCGCTGGGCGGAAAATCGATGCTCTCTGAGCCAGTACAATCCTGCAATCGTCGAAGAAGCGAGGAAATGCTATGAACAGCTTGGCTCTAAAATCGCAGCACCGCTGATGGTGTTGGGCGCGAAAGAGTTCGAGCAACGTGCTTCAATGCAGGGCAAGGAAACCTTCTGCAATGAAATTGTGAGACGTTTCCCCATGGCTGTCCACTGACAATAAGTAAATTTACGTCAGGATATTTATATTCTGCGCTCAGAAATCAGCATGAATACGCGTTCCGAAGAAATTAGCCGGGCCGCGATCTTTGTTATAGCCGGGGTTGGCGATAAGCTGGTAATCGAATGAGACTGCTACCGCCTTGGTCACGTTCAAAGAGTAATACGCCTCAACGCCACGCTCGAGACCGTAGTGAAGCTGCCCATCCCCGATCACGAGCCCCTGCCCACCCGCAGCAAAAAACTCGCGATGTGCATGGGACAGGCCGTTGACGAAGGTGCCGATACCAACGGTGTCGTTCGGACGGTCCCAAGCCACACCCTTCAACGAGAGGCCGCCTGAAACGCTGCGATCAATGTCGGTAAAAGATAAGTTCTCGTTGCGCCCGTCCGACGTGCTTGCCCGCGCAAACAAGCCGAGTTCGGGCGTGAGCGCCTGTTCAAGGTTGACGTAAGCGCCGCTCTTGTTGCGGTCCTTGCGGGTCAAGGCAGTCGTGGTGTTGATGTCCGAGAACGCGACTGGATCGAACGCTGTCAGCGTGAGGACCTGCCTAAAGCTGGCAGTCCGACCTTCGTTCGAGTATAGGCCGATCCGCAGTTTGCCGGGTTGATCCAGCAACGGCAGAACGTGCCGCTCTTCAAACTCCAGCGTTGCGCCACCGCGTCGCGTAATACGCGGGTCGAGGGGGTCCGTGCTGGGTAGCTTCGGCACCTGCGTGTAAGCGGCTCGGATCGCGAACTCCTTGCGGTTGTACTCGGCGATGACGCCCTGCGTGAAGCCGGGCAGATTTGCAGGGAAGTCGTACCCGCCAGACTCCCAAAGGGCCCAGTTCATGAAGTCGACCCGCGGGTCGTGCGCGTAGATGTTGCCGTCGAAGAAGTCGCCCATGGCAAATTTGCCGGCGATCACGGTGATCCGCTCGATGTCGCGGGTCGTAGCAACCTGGTTCGGGCCGTCCGGAACGGTCTCCGTCTCACCACCGAGCCCGAAGGTCTGGCGTACATAGTAGCGCTGAGAGCGCAACTTCGGGTTCGACGAGCCGGCCTTCTGCGCCTCGCCGTTGACGAAGCCTGCTACACCCGTCGTGCGGCTCAGGCCGAAGCCCTGGTCGAATTCAGGATTGTAGTAGAGCTCGGTGCTGTCGGTGAGCCTGAAGCCGAGAAAGGCCGTCGCCGTCAAAGTGCCCCGGGCCTGATGAGGCACGAGGCTTTGCGGTCCGAGATAGGGCGAGTGGAAGCCGGTGACCCCTTGATCAACGAAGGTGGTCTGCCCGTGTAATGAGAAACGGCCCGTGTCGCCGTTGTCCGGATCGTGCGGCGCAACCTCTACCACATCCGGAGGAAGCGTCAGACCCGCAGGAAACCATGACAGCCGTGCCATGGCTTGATTGGAGGTGAACGAGGCCCGGGTTGAGAACGGGCCGCCGGTCTCACCTGGCACGCTACCCAAAGCCAGCCGAGTGGAGCCGAGGTCCAGGTAGCGGTATTCCAGCCCGAGGGCGAGATTGGGCGTAATGGCGTACTGAACGCCCGCTCCGAGGGTGAAGCCGACAAAGGATCGGTCCGCCCTCGCGCTGCTTGCCAGTCCCGTGGAAGGGTCGGGAAAGGTGGCCAGGAAGCGCGTTTGAGCGCCCGCAAGGCCGAAAGTCGCGTAGACGAGATATCGCTCGAAGGCATAGCCGAGCCTGGCACGAGCGGTGCCAAACAGATTGGTCTGGGCACGGATCAAGCTGAAGGTGCTGTCGGCGTTCTCGAACCCGAAGCCCTGAGCGGTCGAGGAGACCGGCCGCTTCAGGTTGGAACCAGAGATATCGGCCTCGAAGCCGTATACGTAGGGACCAGTCTGCCAGGAATAACCGCCGAAAACGCCGCCGAGCGCCGTCGTCGCGTTACGGCCCGGATCGTTACGGCCTGTGGCATCTCCAGAACGGAAATTCGGCACCGATCGACGACCAATTTCGCCGGCGCCGAAACCGAAGTTGCCGAAGGAGCTACCCGCGCTTCCCTGAAGGCCGATAGACGCACCGGACCAATCCGCGAAATCGACTTGCTCGGCCCGTCCTACGCGTTCCGGGACGAGGTCTGCCCCGTGCGCCTGGAGGACAGCATAGGCCAACAGGCTTGTGCCAGAAGCCGCCAATCTGAGCACGAGCTGGCGATGCTTAGCCGGCATATATGCGCCTCCAGATTTCGGCGCTCATGATCTTCCAGTCGCGGCCGATCGCTCCCGCAAACATGTTCATTCGAGGCGATAAATACCTTGCTCTCGCGAGCTAGCTTGGCCTTTGCGGGTTGGCAATCTCTATGCTGAGGAATCTACCGTTCCGCTGCAGGGAAGTCACAGGCTCCTGAGTACCACCTCACTGAGCGGGTTGCGCAGTTACATCATTCGGACGTCTGGAACACCGCAGTGAGGCGTCGGCTTCGGCGCCCGTGTTCGCCCATGCCACGCTATTCGACCGGTACCCTGCCGACTGCGCCACAGCGAGTTTCCGCGATGACATTGACCTCCTCAGCTGCGAGCGTGCGGATGCTCGGTCTTGCGGTCGCGCTGGGTCTGACGCCGTCCGCTCACGCCGACGATGACGGTCTGCGCGTAACGCGGCTGACTTCCGCCGACTTGGCCCTCATGCTGACGAACGTCTGCGAGGCCACCGATCCCTCGTCCTCGCATACGTGGGGAAATTCACCGGAAGCCGTTCGTGCGGAGGCGCAGCGGGTCAAGGACCAAGTCAGCAAGGGCTTAAGCGAAGGCCAGCTGCTCTCGGTCTTGCGCCGAGCAGCAGACGCTGCTCGCGCCATCGCCTTGCAGGAAGTCGGCGTCTTGAATGCCTCGGATCCTGCAGTGGAGCGGAGCAGAACCCTGTCGTGGTGCGCCGGACCAGTGAGGTCGACGATCGAAAACTTCATGAAGGACAACGCCACAGCACGTTGATCGGTGCTGACTGGAGCAACGGAGCCCACTCGTCGGTCTTCTGCGGCATACCCTCCTGAACAGGATCAAACAGATGCCTCCCGACTGACCTGCTCAGCGGCATCTTGCACCGCGCGTGCCCAATGCGGACAGGTGTGGGACTTGAGATCAGCGCGGTGCCTGCGTTCCTGAACGTGCTGGCAGCATCGCACGAACGCGTCCGTCCAGATTGCAGCCGCCGCAAGCCCATCGTCCGCATGCGGCCCGACCTCGAAGTCAGCCAGGCCGCACACAGGGCATACGATCGATCCCATGAGAGCCTCCCCTCACACCTCGACCTCGGTGCCAACCTCCATCACCTGCGGGGCCGGCACGCAGAAGTAGCTCGCCGTCTCCTCGGCGTTGCGCTGCATCAGCGCGAAGATCTCCTCGCGCCAGCTCGCCATGCCGGGATGCTTCTCCGAGGCGACCACCGTCTCGTGGCTGATGAAGTAGGCCAGGGCCTCGACATCCACATCCGGCAGCTGACCGCGCTCGACGGCCTGCCGCAAGGCGCGCGGGATATGCACGTTGTCCATGAAGCCAAAGCGCAGGATGACCCGCGTGACATCCTGGGCGACCGGCACCACCGCGATCTGCTCGGCCTCCGTTGCGTGCGGCACGTCCAGGCCTTGGATGGTCACCAGCAGCACGCGCTCGTGCAGTACGTGCAGGTGACGTACGAAGTTCATCAGCGGCAGCGGCATGCCCTCATCCGCCCAGGTCAGGAACGCACCCGTGCCCGGGATGCGCGGCAGATGCTTGGCCTCAACCTGGCGCAGGAACTCGTCCTCGGGCATGCGCAGCTGCACCCGAGCCGCTTCCACAAGCTGTGTGCCGCGCCGCCAGGTCAGCATGAGGAAGGCCACGCCCGCCGCCAGCAGCAACGGAAACCAGCCACCCTCGAACAGTTTCAGCGTGTTGGCGCTGAAGAAGGTCAGGTCGATGACGAGGAATGCGCCGTTGACCGCGAGCACGAGGCCGAGGTTGAAGCCCCAATGCAGCGCGATCAGCGCCGCCAGCACGGTCGTGATCACCATCAGCAGCGACACTGCGATGCCGTAGGCGCCCGCCAGCGCGTCCGAGGAGCCGAAGGCCAGCACCGCGCCCAGCGTCGCGATGGCCAGGAGCCAGTTCACGATGGGCACGTAGATCTGCCCGGCCTCGTGCGACGAGGTATGGACGATGCGCATGCGCGGGAAGAAGCCGAGCTTGATCGCCTGCTCGGTCAACGAGAACGCGCCTGAGATGATGGCCTGAGAGGCGATGACGGTGGCCAGCGTGGCGAACGCCACGAGCGGGTAGTGGATCCAGCTCGGCGCGAGCTGGAAGAACGGGTTGTCGACCGCGGCCGGGTTCGAGAGCAGCAGCGCGCCCTGGCCGAGGTAGTTTAGCACCAGGGCCGGCAGCACCACCGCGAACCACGCGAGCCGGATCGGTGCACGCCCGAAATGGCCGAGATCGGCGTACATCGCCTCGCCGCCGGTGACCGCCAGGAAGGCCGCGCCCAGCATGGCGAAGCTGACCGGCAGATGCGCGGTGATGAGGTAATGGACGGCGTGGAACGGGTTCAGGGCCGCCAGGATCTCCGGGTTCTGGCGGATGCCGGCCGCGCCGATAGCCGCGATGGTGGCAAACCACAGCAGCATGACCGGCCCGAACAGACGCCCGATGAAGCCGGTGCCTTTGCGCTGGACCGAGAACAGGCCGATCAGGATGACGACGGTGGCCGGCACCACGAACGGCGTCACGCCGGGGGCATCGACCTTCAGGCCCTCGACGGCTGAGAGCACCGAGATGGCCGGGGTGATCGCGCCGTCGCCGTACAGCAGCGCGGCGCCGATTAGCCCGACGACGAGCAGGATGGCGCGCCACGAGCGCGGCGGTGCGTGCCGGGCACCGAGCAGGGCGAGCATGGCCACGATGCCGCCCTCGCCGTGATTGTCCGCGCGCAGGATCAAGATCGCGTACTTGAGTGCGACGATGAGGAACAGTGACCAAAGGATGAGGGAGACGGAGCCGAGCACCGCGTCGTGCTGGAGGGTTCCGCCTGCAGCTGCGACCTTGACGGTCTCCTTGAGCGCGTAGAGCGGACTAGTGCCGATATCGCCATAGACGATGCCGAGCGCGCCGAGGGACAGGGCGACGGAGGCGGTTCGTGCCGGGAGCTGCGCTTCACCTGCCTGGATTGCGACGGTCACCGGTTCATCTCCACCATCAGCCAGCCGAGCGCGACGGGCGCTATGCTTGGATGACGTTCTCGGTCTCAGACGCCTGGCGAGCCGAAATAGATCCACGTGATCGGCAGTGGATACGTCCCCGATGCCCGCGCAGCTCTCCGGCTGCCACGAACGACAGACAAGACCGCCGTCCTACCATCGGATATGTCGTTTATCCGATCGGATACCGAACAAGAGAGAGCTAGTCGTGCCTTGCATGGCCGCGAAGGTTTGGTGGCCTTAACCACTCGCTGTATGCAGCACATTTGCCAGATTTAGACCGCCTGCCGAGTGTTAATGATGGAGATCAAATACACGTATTGTAAAACTGTAGTCACGCAATCAGACCACGAATCGGAGGCACTGTATTTGTGTCTGGGAACACATCACGCGCCAGAACCTGAGCCGACACGCCGAACAGATCGGTCGCAATACCCTTCGCCACAGCCCTGACATCGGTGGTCGGCTTCAGGTCCCGTCCCTCGTGAAGCGCCCTGGCAGACAAGCCTGGCCAGTCCGTGATGACACGGCCACCGCGTATGGCCCCTCCCACTAGGAAGGCCACTGTCCCAGTGCCATGATCCGTGCCGACTGTTCCGTTGACCTGGGCTGTTCGACCAAACTCCGTCATGACCAGAATGGCGGTATCGGCCCAGCGCGGCTTCAGGATCTCTTCGACCCCCGCCAGCGCTCCATCGAGGCTTCCGAGTAAACCCGCAAGCCGGCCCGTTGCACCGCCCTCGTTCGCGTGCGTGTCCCAGCCTTCGAGCGCAAGGGCGGCGATCCGCGGCCCATCATCGGCCGCCATCAACCGCGCAGCACCCTCTGCGATCCGTCGCATACCGGCCGCACCAGCCATGCCGGGCCCAGCCGAACGCGCAAGGCCCATCGTTGCAGCGCCTGCAAGCTGCTCGGTTTCAAGCCCTTGTGCCAGCGCGACGCCGAGCATGGGATCGCGCTCCCCGTAGAGGCTGAGCAAGCGTCGCGCGAGATCATCGCTAGCGCGTGGGATAAGCGGTGGCGCCCAACCCAGAACGGGGGCGGCCCCACGCAGGATGAGCGGCGCCGTAGCGCCGACTGCGAGAGCGCCAGCTGGTGCGATGCGCGCACCCTACGGTAGAGCTAGAAGGAGGCGATTGAGCCAGCCGCTCTGGGTCTGGCCCGGTCCGGGCTGCCCGCTTTCCAGCACGTCCTGGCCATCGAAATGCGAGCGTTCGCGATAGCCCGTGGCGGCCGCATGAATGACGCTGGCCTGCCCGGCAGCGTAGAGCCGCGCGAAGTTCGGCATGGCCGGATGCAGAGCGAAGAAGCCGTCGAGGGGTAGAGCCGCGTTCGGTCCCTCGCGCGTGAGAGCAATGCCGGCTCGAAGCGCCGCATAGTCCGGGTCTCCGAGCGGTGCGACCGCAGAGAGCCCGTCGAGGGCCCCGCGCAGCACGACCACCATGAACCGGGCATCACGGCTGCCGGGAGCAGCATAGGCTGTTCGCGGAACAAAGCTCCACGCGAACAGAGCCCCAGTCGAGCCGAGCACGGCGCGGCGCGACGGATTGCTCTCACAAAGCACTGACATTGGGCTCACCGTCTCTGGAACTCTGGCGACATCAGGAGGAGCGCCATGGCCTGCGGACGGCTCTCAGCTCGAAGAACGGCGGCGCGGGTCTCCTGTGAAACAGATGCGCCGAGCACACTCTCAAGGAAGGTTGCAGGCTCTTGGACTGAGACAGCTTGACCGAAGCGAGCTGCGATATCGAGCCGGGTCTTTATGCCCTCAGGCGAGGCCCAGTCCACCGCTCGATCAGAATACCCGTTCGGGCCAGGCGGAGCCCAGAAGGGTTGTCCTAGCACTGCAAGACCACCCATCATCTTGACCGGATCCGGCTCGAGGGCGAGTGCCCGCATCGCCGCCACCAGGAACTCCTGCGGCGAACGCACCTTCACCGCCTCTGGCGACCAAGACTCCGGCGCCTCAATCAGCGCCGAAGAGACGCGAGCGAGATCGCCATCCGTCTCACGAAAGGTCTGTGCGAGCTTGGCCACAAGTGTCTCAGGCGGCTCATCGGCCACGAAGTGTCGGACCAGCCTCGTCGCGATGTGCTCGGCCGTAGCTGGACGGCGAGCTAGATCCAGCAGGGCCATGTGAACCTGTTCGGGACCAGCATCGGGATAACTCTTGCCGAGCAGGGTCAGCGCACCAGGCTCGTGAGCCGCGGGGTGGTAGACGGTGCTGCCAGGGAGTTCGGCCGCGTTCGCTTCTCGCGCGATGGTCCAGCCTGTGAGGATCCGGGCGAGATTGGTGACATCGTCCTGCGTGTAACCGCTGCCGACACCGAGGGTGTGAAGTTCAAGGATTTCACGGCCGAGGTTTTCGTTGAGGCCCTTGCCCTTCCGTGCCCCGGCTGGCGAGTTCGGGCCAACGGAAGCGACGTTGTCGAGGTAGATCAGCATGGCCGGGTGAAGTTCGGCCGCGAGCAGCATGTCACTGAAGCGTCCGAGCACGTGAGGCCGGATTGCTTCGCGCTCGAAAGCACCCGTTGTAGCTCGCAAGCGTGGCCCCTTTGCCGCCGAGACTGTAAAGTGGTTGGCCCAGAACCATACCAGCCGCTCGACGAAGCCGATGGATACCTCGCGCGCGATGGCCAGACGCGAGGAGACTTCTGCTCGGTAGAGGCGCTGGGCGACCGGACGTACTGTCTCGGCGTCTTTCGGTAACCCAGCGGCGGTATCGCCCCGCGTCGGCGAGCGAGGAGAGGATGGCGAGTCGCCCACCATCGGCGAACCCATCTCGTCGGGTTTGCCAGTAGCGTTCACGGCTCCGTTTGGTTTGGTCCCACGGGCGAGGCGTCGAGACTGGAACTCCGCTTGTACCAGGCTCAAGATCGCAGGTGTCGTGATGAGATCGGCTCCGACGGGCGTCGCGACAGTCCCAGCCTTGAGCTCGTGGCGAAGGAGTTCAAGGCCATCCTCATTCCGGCTGAGATCGCCTGGGTGCGGCCCCAAGCCGAAGCGTGCAAAGGCCAAAGCGGCGCGACCAAGCTCGACGGACATGCTGCGGTCTCTCTGCTCCGCTCAGGCATGAATGGAACGCGGATGGCTGGGTTGAGTAGCGGGCGTCCTCGAATATAGCCGCCTAGAAGCGGCAGAAGCGACGCGGCACAAAGGGCGTCGGCCGAATGAAGCAACGCCGCGCGTAGTAGGGCCCTGGGCCGTAGAACCGGCGCCGGCCATAGAACGGGCGGCAGCCCCCGTAAGGCCCTCGGAAGAAGCCGGGCCCGCAGCCCTGGGCCACGAGCGTGATCGGGGCGTCAGCCTGCAGCACCGCCGCGGAGAGCGGTCCAAGTGGAGCAGCCTCTGCTACCGCTGCCGGTACCAGGGCGATGCCGGTAATGAGCAACGCTGCCGTAGCTGCAAGCTTTGAGGGCATGTACATCATGTTTCTCTCGACACGAACAGATCAGAACAGTCGCGGAACGAGAAGATCAGGCCGGCTGAATACGAAGGACATCCAGACGGTTCCCGAACCATTTCGTGCCCGGAAAAAATCCGTGCCCTGCTTTTCGTGGATGTGACAGCATCGGAGGCTTCCGTATCAATTTGTAGCAGGGTGGCTTCGGCGATTGCCGCCGTTTGCGCGCGCCGCATACTTCCCGTCATGCCGTCCGAGCCAAGCATCTACGTCGTCGAGGACGATCCTGAGATCCGCGTCCTCCTGATGGATTTTCTGACGCGGGAAGGTTTTTGCGTGGAGACGGCCGACTGTGGCGCAGCTCTCGACCGTCTTGTCGAGCGTTTGGGACGGCCGGATTTGTTGGTGCTCTACTGGATGTTGCCGCGCGAAGATGGCCTTTCCATCTGCCGCCGGATCCCCGACGCTCTGGCCCTGCGAGACCAGCACATCCACCTGCCGCAGCTTGGCGACAACATCCTCCGGCTTGTGCCGCTTCGTTCCCATCTGTCCGTCCTCGTCCTGGCCCGAAAGCCATACCTCAGGGCGGACCACTTCATTGGCTCTCCGTCGGGTTTGGTGGATCATGCTGCAAAGAGGAAGCGGCGACGTAGCAGGTCAAGCTTGGCTCGGCCGTACATGGAGCGCTTGAGCAGCTTGAGGCGGTTGACCTGTCCCTCGTCCTGCCCGCTGCTCCAGGGCAGGCGAAGGCCGGCGCGAACGGCAGCCCCGTCCTGATCGAGGCTGACGGCAAATCTCTCGACCACCCGCACGCCGCAGACCCGGGCGTCGGCCAGCCAAGCATCGAAGGCGGGGATGATGCCAGGCTCGGCCTGCGCGCCGCCGCAGCCTCTGCGAACGATCCGACAGAACTGGCGGCCGAGATCGACGACCCGGGCGGCCTCGTCATCCTGCAGCACACGCGCGACCGCAGCGGCGGCGTCGGCATCGAGATCCTCTGGCTCGCGCAGGAGATGCCACGACAACTGCTTCGGTGAGGGGAGCGGCGGGGATGATGTCGGCGCGGTCGGCGCTACAACCGACGGCACCTGCAGGCGCCGGATCGTGGTCTTGGCCGGGCGCGTACGCCGCTCGGACAACCAGCGCCGGACCTGCTTCGCTGTGCCGGGAAAGCCGAGCCGGCGAAGCTCGCGCCAGAGCTGCATAGCGTTCTCGCAGCCCTCACGGTGGCGGGCGTGCAGGTGGTCGAGATGAGGATCGAGGATGCTGCGCCCTGGCCCGCGCCAGCCATGGCGCGGGAAGCGCTCGGCGAAGGCGAACTTGCGCACCGTGGCGCGGGCCAAGCCGGTCTCGCGGTTGATCTGCCGGAGCGACTGCCCGGCCGCGCGGCGGCGGCGAACAACGTCGTAAAGCACCTCCCATCGCCCGACCGCGGCTGCGCGGACGAGCGCCTCGGCGGGGGCTCGGGGGTAGGCTTTGGTGCGCCGGGTCGAAGGGATCAGTGTCCCGACCGGAGGCAACAGCTTCAGACGTGGGTGGACGCGGGCGAGCCAGCGCTCGATCATCTGGCGGGTGTTGAGCAGCAGGTGCCAGCGGTCGGCGATCTGCACGGCCTCGGGCGCGCCCAGGGTGGTGCCGCGCGCGTACTCGGTCGAGCGGTCGCGCGCCACGAGCTGGATCTGGGGCTCGCGGCGGAGCCAAGCGGCCCAGGTCTCGGCGGAGCGGTCGGGCAGGAGATCGATGGGACGACGACGTTCGAGGTCGACCACGATGGTCCCGTAGGTTCGACCCTTGCGCCGTGCCCAGTCGTCGACGCCGACGACCTGCGGCCGGTCGACAGCCGGCAGCGGCATGCTCCGGATCGTCCGCAACAGGGTCGTAGCGCTGGTCGGCATGGCCAAGTGCGCGAGCAGCCGGGCGGCAGGCTGGCCGCCGAGCGCGAGACCGGTCCGAGCCTGGGCCTGGACGAGCCGCCGGGTGCGCTGGGCGTGGCGGGCGAGCAGATGCGGGAAGCGCTCGGCGAAGGTGTGGCGGGGGCAGGCCGGGTCGCGGCAGTAGAAGCGCCGGACCGCCAGTTGCAGCCGGACCGCATTGCCGCTGACCGGCAGGTCGGTGGGCCGTCGATGGTAGCGGCTATGGACCGACGTGCTGAGGGTCCGACACGTCGGGCAGCGGGCATGATCGTGCCGAGCTTGGGCGAGAACGGTGAGGGCCCCGGGGCCGTCCCGTGCGACACGAACGAAGCGACAGCCGGGCAGTAAGCAAAGCAGGGTCATGCCCTGATCTGCGTCCTGACGACGACCTTCGCTACGGGCCAACCGTCACGATAACTTTCCACCAAACCCGACGGAGAGCCACTTCATTGGGGGCGGATCACTTCACAGCGGATGGCTGACGCTGAGCCAATGTGTGGGACGGCACTGAGTGGGGACCACGGGCACCCAAGTGGTAGGGGGCGGCATCCTCATTTTGGCGCGGATTTAGGCGGCACTCTGCCGTTCAAATGGCCAGCATGCTGCGAGCAGGGCAACCATTCGCCAATGAAGCCATTGAAGAGCAGCACGTAAGTGCTTTTCAAATGGAGACGACGATGCCCCAGCAAGCTCATACGGAAGCCGCCGAGCATCACGAGAAGGCAGCCAAGTCGCATCGCGCTGCTGCCGAACATCACGGCAAGGGCGACCACGCCGCCGGTCACAAGCATTCGACCGAAGCCCATGGTCACTCGACCAAGGGTCACGAGCACTCCACCAAGGCGCACGGCAAGAGTGGCGAACACCATAAGTAGCCTTTAGGCGCAACAAGCTCGTCCTCGCCCATCGCAGGCGGGGGCGCGCACTTGCCTGGACGTCCCGGCGAGGCTGAGGCACCTCAACGTGCGCTCAAGGCATGCCGACTAGTTGTCGGCAATCCGACCGTTTTCCCGACGGTCCAGCGGGGCCGGTCGCGAGCTGTGACCTTCAGCGATAAATGGCAGTGTTTTTGGAGCACTATGTGGCACCGATGACGAGGGTGCTCCTCGCGGCCTCGACAACATCGTCCGTGATCACCTTGAGCTCATTGATCTTGAGAATGCGTGCGATCTGCACGAACAGGCGCTGAAGCAGCCGGAAGTTGCCGCCCGTAATCCGCGCGATCGAGGCCACAGCCTGCACATCGGTGAAGTCCGCGTCGTCCAAGGCAAGGCCGAGTTGACGCCAGTGGCGCGTCAGCACGAAGGTGAGTTCGTCGCCCTGTAAGGGACGGTAATGGTGGGCGAACCCGACACGGCTGTAGAGCTGAGGATAGCGCGACAGGCGCTTCTCGATCCCTGGCATGCCGATCAGGATCACGCCGATCCCCGTCCGGTCGAAGACATCGCGCAGGTGCTCCAGGCCCGTGGTCGAGAGTCGCTCGGCTTCGTCCACGATCAGGAGCTCGGTCAACCCGCGCGCAAAGCCCGTTGGCCTCCCTTCCCCGCTCGCATGGTGTTCGCCGAGACAGGCATCCATCCGCACGGTGAGAAAGGTCACCTCGTTGCGCAGCACCCGCAACGAGCAGGCGACCGCCGGAGTGTAGAAGACGCTACAGCTCTGGGCGAGCACGCCATAGATCTTGGCGTCCGACGGCTGTCGCGGTCCCCAGGTGTCGAGGAAGGGCTCGGCCACCTCCCAGCGCGCATAGCGACGTGCCGAGAGTGTCTTGCCGACCCCGGCCGCCCCGTAGCAGAGGCCGATGTAGCGGTGCTTGCGCACCGCATCGGCGAACTCGATGAAGCGGCGATGCTCCTTGGTGGCGATGAAGGCGCCCGATCTGGCGGTCATCCCTCGTCCTCTGCCTGATACACGCGCAGCTTGAGCCGCGGCGGCGAGCGGGCCGGGGCGATCTGACGGTTGAGACGGACGGGATCGGGCAGGAAGTCCGCGACGCGCGCCACGCGCTCGTTGATCGCAGCGCGAAGGCTGCGGCGGTGCAGACGGCGCGCCGCCTCGATGTCCTTGAGGCTGAGAGCTTCTCCAGCGTGCTCCTCGTTCACCGCCCAGCAGAGGAAGCGCTCACGGTGGAACACCCGGATCTCCGACACATCGCGTGGGTCGTAGCGGATCGTGACGGTCTCGCCGACATAGGCTGCCAAGGTCGATGCGACGTACCGCAGGCCCTGGAAGTGAATGCCGTCCCGACGCACGCAGCGTGGCTTGGCGACCATCACCAGCAGGAGGTCGAGCGCCTCCAGGCTCTCGGGCAGGCGGGGCAGGAAACCGTTCGCCCGCCATGCGTCGAGGGGCGCTTGCCCGATCTCGCCGTGCGTGCGCCGATGATAGGCGTCGCGGATGAAGGCGCCGATTGCGCGATCCAGATCCGCCAGTGACAGGGCTGGTGGGCTGACCGGCCCGCCCGCGACGAGGTGGCCGGGCAGCTCGGGGAGGAGTTCGGTGTTGATGGTTCCGAACAGGCGCTCGATCTTACCCCGGCCCTGCGGTCGCGCGACGCCGGAATGAACGATTTGCATGTGCAGGCTCGCAGCCACCTGATCGAGATGGCGGCTCGTGAAGTCGCTTCCGTGGTCGACATAGAGCACGTCCGGGATGCCGCAGACCGGCCAGGCCGCATCGGCCTTGCGCCAGATCGCGTGACGGAGTGCGAGGCTGGTGTTGAGCGCTGAGGGCGCGCCCAGGAACAGCATGGTGCCCGCGATTGCCCGTGAGTGGTCGTCGATCACCGTCGTGAGCCAGGGCCGGACCGGCCTGCCGTCTTCGTCGAGAGCCATGATGTCGAGCAGGGTGTGATCGGCCTGCCAGAGCGCGTTGGGCATGCTCGCCCGATGTCGGCAGATCAGCTCGTAGCGGTCCCGAAAGACGGTCGGTCCGTCCAGGGCCAGGGTGACCATGGCCGGGTCGAGGCGGGAGAGGATGGCCCAGGTCGTACCGTAGGAAGGCGGGGGCCACCCCTTCGCCTCGGCGACGGCCGTAATCCTGCGATGGATGGCGGCGGCCGAGGATCGCGGTTTTCTCAGGCCCATCCCCTCGATCAGGCTGACCAGGTCGGCGGGCAAGCGGTAACGGCCGACATCGCAACGGACGGCACGGGCCAGGCCCGCCAGTCCGTCGCGTCGAAATCGTGTCAGCCAGCGCCGGGCCGTTCGCAGCGGCACGTCGGCGTCCGCGGCGGCCCGGGTCAGAGGCACGCCCTCCTCCAGGGTCGGCCGGAGCACGGCAAAGCGGGCCATGGCGCGCTGGCGTTGAGGCTCGGTCAGTTCCACGAGGGATGCTGCGGCTGTGTCGCTCCGCATGAGGCCGTCCCTGACCCGCACGTCACAGGACGAGGCCTGTCCGGAACCGACCGGTTTCGGCCAGAGTCGATCACCTATGGCCGGAACATAGCCTTGCGGGGATTTCGGCCATCGTCTAGTTTCGGCCATCGTTTTCGGCCGGATTTCGGATCATGGCTCGCACCTTCGCCTACCTGCGCGTGTCCACCCTCGGACAAACCACCGACAACCAGCGCCAGGAGATCGCCGCCGCCGGCTTCCAGGTCGAGCCGCAGCGGGTGATCACCGAGACGGTGTCGGGCAGCGTCGCCACCGACCAGCGCAAGGGGTTCGTGCGCCTGCTCGACCGGCTCGAGCGCGGCGACGTCCTGGTGGTGACCAAGCTCGACCGGCTCGGCCGCAACGCCATGGATGTCGGCGGCACGATCAGGCGCCTCGATGCGCTGGGTGTGCGCGTGCACTGCCTCGCGCTCGGCGGCGTCGACCTGACCAGTTCGACCGGCAAGCTGACCATGGGTGTGATCAACGCAGTCGCCGAGTTCGAGCGCGACCTCTTGATCGAGCGCACCCAGGCCGGGCTCGCCCGGGCGCGGGCCGAGGGTAAGGCGATCGGAAGGCCGGCGAGCCTGACGCCGGAGCGGCGGCGGGAAGCCGAGCGGCTCCTGCGCGACGGCCGGAGCGCCTCGGCTGTGGCGCGTGAGCTCAAGGTCGGCCGGACCACGATCCGGCGCGTGCAGCAGACGATGCGCAGCCATGAGGTTTCCGCAACTCTGTAGATCGTGGCTGTTCATGGAGCACGGTGATCGATCCGTGCAGCCAAGCGAAGTCTACAGCGTAACTGGGACTGTGCGATATCTTTATCTACTTCCGCAAGGTTGCACGCGCCTCGAGGACTTTCACGTTGGGTAATTCGGTTTACCAAGATGAATTTAAAAGCGGCACGCAGAGCTGATTAAGTGATCCGCTGACGACATGCGGACGGACGGCAGATGGGCAATTAGCCCGCGTGTGAAGCAACACGAAGGCGTGACTTCGCTATCTTCAGGCCAATCAGGTCCTCACGGCGCTGACATACAGCTCAGGCTTGCGATCCGCCTCCTCTCTCCACGTCGACCTCTGCAGCAATCCGCGCGAGTTCCTCCGGGTGCCGGGCGACGACGCGGAGCAGGTTCGTCATCGGTCGGCTCGCGAGAACCTCGCCACTCTCATACTTTTGGAAGGCGCGCGGCCCCCCGCCGAAGATGTACCCGGCTCTCGCCTGTGTCAGGCCGAGTCGCTTGCGCAGGCGCACGACCTCGTCCGGGCCGGCGAGGTTCTCGACTTCGGCCTTGAGCCGACTCAGCTCGCGATCCGAGACCCTCATGTCGGCGCGCGTATGGATGCTTTCACCGCTGGCGTCACAATACCAGCCGGGCATCGGGAACGTGCGCCGGCGTCCTTTGTACGTAATCGTGAAGGAACGAGTTGCGCGAACCATCGCCCTCCCGGTGACGTGGCAAAAAGGTGCCTCAACCATTCCCTTTATCCTTGAACGACAGCAACACGAACTCAGTCACGACATCGGAACGGAACTTGACGAACAGCACACCTAATTCTGATGGGATGTGGTACACATCCTGCCATTCACGATGATTGTGGATGGATGTTACAGACTTGTAGAAATGCTTTCTCTTCATGCTACCGATGATGGCTGCCATCTCTGATGAACTCAGCCCCAGCTCTGCTGCCGTTCACAGCGCCGAACCGGCGACTTGGAAGGCAGGTGACACCGCCCAGGCCCGGACGCGCTCCAAGTCGTAAGCCGGCTTGCGCTTCTCTGACATGACTGTTCATACACCATAATGGTGTCGTTTCAAACCCAGCTTTGACCGTCTTCGGTCCGAACAGTCTGGCTGCTCTTAAAGCCAAGCTGTGGCAGGGTCGGTGCATGCCGATCCGGCCCGAGCACCGCTTCTTCTACCCGATCGACTGGCCGCAGCTCTCGGCCATGATCCGCTTCCGGCGCGCCGGCGGCCGCTGCGAGGCGTGTAAGCGCCCGCACGGGCAGACCGTGTACCACCTCGGCGACGGCCGCTGGTGGGATGTCGAGGCCGGCGCTTGGCGCGATGGGCGCGGCAGGATCGTGCGCGTGGCCACGGGCAAGGTCGACGTGCTCGCGCGCGTGCGCCGGACCAGGGTCGTGCTGGCGACCGCCCATCGCGACCACGACACCGGCAACAACGCGGGAGCCAACCTCGCGGCCTTCTGCCAGCGTTGCCATCTCATCCACGACCGGCCCGAGCACCGGCGGCGTCGCTGGCTCACCCTGTTCCGGCGCAAGGCGCTCGGCGATCTGTTCCGAGGCCCCTACGCCTGAGGGGACGCGCCGGCCGCGCGTGAACGGGTCGAACACGGCAGCCGGCGCGCTCGCGAGCGGGAGCGTGAGGGCGCTCAACCGCCGCGATGGGCAAGAGGAGAAGTAACGCCGACACGGGGATCCGGATCCTCACGGACCGCTACGCCTCTGCGGCATCCTTGGCCTTGCGCGACCGTCCGGCACGCTTCGGCATCTCGGCGACAGGCGGCGCAGGCTCGGCGGTCGTCGTGGCCACCTTCTTGCGCTGGCTACCGAGGCCGGAGCTTCTGGCGAGCGCGGAGCGCTGCTCGGAGTAGCTCGGCGCGGTGGTCGGATAGTCGCGCGGCAGACCCCACTTCTCGCGATACGCCTCAGGGGTCAGACCCAGCTTCGCGAGGTGGCGCTTGAGCGTCTTGTAGGGCTTGCCATCCTCGAAGCTGATCAGCGCCTCGTGCGTGATCGACTTCCGGATCTGGGCTGGCGTGGGTTTCTCGACCTCCGGAGTGGCAGGCGCACCGGATCTGCCTAGGCCGGTCAGCGCGGCGTGTGTGCTGGCGATCAGCGCAGGCAGCTCCGACATCGGGACGCTGTTGTTCGTCACATAGGCGGAGACGAGCTCCGCCGTCTGCTCAGTGTGGTCGATCGCCCCAGCCTTCATCGTCACTGCGTTCTCGGCCACGTCGCACCCATTGATTGAAGACGGCGGGATATTCCGTCACCGCAACCGAAAGCGCAATACGCACCCCCCACAAAAGCACTGTGTTGCGCCTGAACCTCAATCATCGCACCCGACTGCACCCGCGTTTGTCAAGGCGTCTGCTGGGTGTGCAAAGACGACCGGCGGGGGAACTGAGCAAGGCCGATGCTACGGTCGACCGCCTGCTCCTCGCAACCGGCACGACCGGCGTCACCGGCCTCGTCAAGTCGCTTAGAGCCACCGAAGCTTTTTCTGCAGCGACGTTTCGGGTGCTCACCAACAGCTTGGCGGCGAGGGCTGCCCCGTTCCCGAGCGGTGTGACCTCGGTGTCCTGCCCGCATCCAAGTGCCCTCTGTAAGGAAGGCTCTGTGCTCCACCGTATCCGGTCGGCTTCGGGTGGGATGGATGCCTGAGGTCCGGTCTGCAGGCGGGAGAGCTATATGCCGATCAGCCGACGCCAGCTCGCCGCCTCGCTGCTCGCGTCCACCCATATCGCCGAGCGGCACGCCATCGCGGCCTTCGTGGCAGACGCGGCGACACAACCGGCCCCCAACCCGTTTCCGGATACCAGCGTCGGAGCCGTGCGCCAGGTCTGGCGGCAGCGCACCGCGGAGTTTCAGTCGTTCGACATCAAGGCGGTCGGGCTCTCCTGCCTGCTCACGGCATTGTCCGGCATGGGCGTAGAGCAGGCGCTGGTGCAGGAGATCCTGCGCGCCGGCCCCCACACCGCCAACGTGTTTCACCGCGGCGACGGCTGTGACATCGTCGGTGCCGTGCTTTACGGCAAGCCGGGCGTCGGTCTGCCGGTTCTTCCGGTACCCAAAGCGGTGCGTTCAGCCCTCACCCGACAGTCCCGCGCTCACAGGTCAGCGGAGCAGCTCGATCTCTTCGCCCGGACGGAGACATGATAAATAGCCCTGGATGCGCAGATCGACCGCGCCACCGTGTTTTCGATCCGCAGTACGGTTTGCAGAACTAACCCCAGCGGCGCTCGATGACGAGTGCGTGGGCCAGTGTCCATGCCGATCACGGTTTGCCAGGCGCCAGACGACGGCGGTGGAAAAGGGCTGTTCATACGGGCGGATCTGACGCTTCAAAAGATGGCGACCCAGCCGCTCCCCAATCCGCGAGTGCTCATCTCGGCAATGCGAGCAGTTACGAACGTGACGCTCGCGGCCTTCAATCCCGGGCTGCCATGGGCTCGACGCCGTCACCGTAGGCATGAGGCGGCAGCTCACGAAGAACCTCCGTAACCAAAAGGTCGAGCCTGCAGCCCGCCCCTTGTTCTCATGACGCGCTGCCATGACGATCCTGCTCCAGCAGGATTTCTTCTTGGCGGCGATAGCGCGCTACTTCTTGCGCCCAAATCGTGGGCCTTTCTTCTCAGCCGATGCTTCCTTGGCGCTCGCTTCGCCCTCCTGAGAGGCAAACGCCTCCTTGAGGACCGCCCCTAGCGAGCCCTCGATTGCAGGAGCTCCCTTGGCTTTGCCGCGACCTTTCGGCTGCGGTGGTGGCGGAGGTTCGGGATCGATGAGACTCGCCACCCGCGCGGCGATATCGGCGACGATTGCTGCGTCGGCGGTACCCTCATAGGTAACACCGCCGCCCTCCTGGTCGCGCGCCCGAAAGTCGAAGCTACGCACCTGGTTGATCACTGCGACTCCGTTCACCGCCCCGGCACTCACCTGCACGGCGAGGCCGGCCTTGCGCATACCCTCGGCAACCGTGTTGATCACCACGGCAACGACCATTCCATGCCGATTGACGGCCTCCTCTGTGAGGACGAGCCAGTAATGGCGGTCACGCATCTCCTTCCCGAGGGTCGGATTGGGGTCAAGCGAGTAGACCTCCCCACGTCGAGGAACGCGGGGGCCCAAGGCCATCAGCCCATCTCCTGCCCGAGCGCAGGCCCATCGAGCGCGCCCTCGGTGCCCGCATAGAGCTCGGGCAAGTGCTCCGCTCCCTCTAGCAGCTCAGCGAGCGTGTAGCGCCGCCGAAGCAGGACCGGCTGTACCTTCGGCTCGGCTACGAGCTTGCCATCCACCAAGCTCACCTCGACCTCGGCACCGGCTTCGATCCCGAGTTCCGCGAGGAAGTGGGTTGGGATTGAGAAAACGGTAGCGCCGCCCTGATGGCGAAGCTTGCGGAGCACACCCTTGCGCCTGACGCCGGAACCGCCAGAAACCTGGCGCCGGCGGGCCGCGGCACTGGCGGATGCAGTTTGCATGGCTTGCTCCTTCGGCAGCAATATGTGCAACAGAAGTGAGACATTACAAGAGGCTTCGCTGCCACAACCCCGAGGGCTGAGCATGGCCTGCATCTAAAAGGGTTCTCGCGTGCGGATCGGCGTTAGCCCTCTTCGCTGATCGACATCGTTCTACCGCTCTCGGCCTTCGCGTACTGAGTGCGCGGGAGGGACCTGATGCACCATCCCACGATCCTGTCGCGTTCGCTCACTGCGTCGCCGCGTGCGGTCCTTTTCGTTCGGGACTGGATCGGCCAACACGACATGGCTTCCGTCCGGAAACAGCTCCAGGGGTACGGAACGGCGTACCGCCACGCGAGCCTTCGGCGCCTGCACCGTGCGCAAGACCGCGAGTATCCACGCTTCGAAAGCCTGGGTCTCCCCCTCGTCCGCTCGGGTATCGATCGCGAGATGCACGGCCGCATCCGGATGCCGCGCGACGACGTGGGCGAGCGCGCTCCCGGTCTCAGGGCCATCGCCGTCCAAGCCGCAGATCAGGGCACGGTCCGGCTGCCCGTCCTGCTGATACAGGCTCAGAGCCTCGGCCTTCGTTCGAGCCACGTAGATCCGCTTCGGTGAGCGTCGATCCCCCAGTTGGATCAAACCCCTCGTACCCTGCTGCCCACTCTCTCCCAGCTCACCGGCTCCATCGGTCTGCTCGATCCCCAGGATGCGGCCGCTCCGATCCCGGCGAGCGAACGCCATCCGGCCTCGAGGATCGATCAGGACATCGGCGCGAAGCTGGTCCAGGGGCAGCGGCAGCGGACCCCGTATCGCGGTCGCGGCGGTCCGGATCTCGCGCCTCAGTCCCTGCCATAGGATCGCGGCGAGCCGGCTGATCCGCCCCTTCTGACCCAGAGTGTCCGAGGTGAACGGGATCGCGTGACCTGCTCGGCTCGGCCGCGGGACCGGGTACGCTGCAGGGGCGTTCAGGCGCTCCGCCATGCGCTGCCGCAACGCCTGAGGGGCCGGCGACGGTGTGGGTACCGAGGCCGGGGCGATCCCGGAGATCGCCCCCCTCCAGGATCCCGCACGCTCCAGTCCCATCCTGCCGCCAGTCCGTACAAGGATTGCGCGTGTTTGGACCGGCGCACCGCACCAGGTGCGCAGGTCGGTTCCGGCGAAGTCGGCGACGTTCGCCTTGCCGCCGCTGCTTGCGGAGGCCGACAAGAAGGCCTGCCGGATCTCGCTCTGGCCGATGGACGCGAACTTGGGGTGCGCAGCTTCCCGGCCGCCCGGCAGGCCGCGCTCCTCCGGTCGAACCCCGGAGCGCGCCGCCTCCAGCCGGTCCCGGATCCGGCCCGTGTCGACGTAGAGCCGCACCGTGCGCCGGTGCCGCGTCATCGCCACGTACGTCGCCTCCGCGCCCGCACCGCGCAGGTCGGCGACGTACGCCTCGTCCACCGTCACGCCTTGCGCCGCGTGCGTGGTCATGGCGTAGCTGTGCTGAAGCTTTGGCACCTGCGGCTCGCCCGGTTTTCGGGACCCGACCAGCGCGCTCGACAGGGCGCTCAGCCGCGCTCCATTCTTGGCTAACCGCAGCGTCAGCACCGGATCGGTCGGATCGCCTGAGATCGCCTCGACCCGCGCCAGGTCGGCGTTGCGAATCTCCTGGTCGCCGATCTTCACGCTCTCCCCGAATATCACCTCGTCGCCGACCTTCAGGGCCAGCGCCTCGGCCCTACCACCGCCGCGCGGGATCGCGTCGATCTCCACGTCCTCCCCCTCCGGCAGGAGCCCGTCCTGCTTGAGACGGGCGCGGATCCGCGCGTTGAGCTCGCGTACGTCCTTGTTCCAGCCGGTCAGCACCGCCCGCGTCCGCTCCGCCCCGTCGGGATCGAGGCGGCTCTCGGCGTAGGCGTCGACCAGCGCCTGGACCGTGGCCTCGCGGTCCGTCCCCCAGGTGATCGCGCCGCCGCGGTCGTAGGCCTCCAACGCGCTCGCGGTCCAGCCCGCGGCGAAGTCGATGCTGGCCGCCCGCATCCAGGCCCCCTCCGCCTCGCTGCGCCCGCGCTGCCGTTGGATCTCGTCCATCCGGCTCGCGCCCAGCGCCCGGATCAGCAGCCGCATCGGCGCGCCCGCCGGCACCGGGACGAGCTGGCGCGTGTCGCCGCTCAAGACCAGCTTGGCTCCGGCCGCGGCCGCCGCCTCGAGCAGCGCGGCGAGATCGCGCGTGCCGATCATCCCGGCCTCGTCGGCGATCACGGTCGTCCGCGGCCCCAGCGCGATCTCGCCCTTGTCGATCCGGTTGAGGAACCCTGTCACCGCCCGTGCCATCGTCTCGGGGGTGGCCGTGTCGGTCTGGATCACATCGACCGCCTTCCAGCTCGGCGCGATCACCCAGACTTCGCCACCGCTGGCCCGCACCGCCTCGGCGACGCTCCTCATCGCGTACGACTTGCCCGAGCCGGCGCTGCCCTCGACCACGCTCACCCCGTCGCGGTTGAGCGCGTGCCGCACCGCAGCCCGCTGCTCCGGGCGCAGGCTCGGCCGCTCTGCCAAGACCAGCGTCACCACCTCGGCCGGGACGAACGCCCGCTCGTCCTGCCGGGCGTAGGCCACGCGCAGCATACCCTGCTCGACAGCTATCATCGCGGGCGTCGCGTAGACGGGCCGGCCCTCGGCCGAGCGCCCGACCTCCACCACCCGGCCGTCCTGGCGCAGGCGCTCCACCTGCTCCAGGATGGCGTCCGCCCCGGCCTCACATTGCAGTGCCTCGGCGGTCAGGCGCAGCAGCTCGCGCTCCTCCAGAACCGCCTGCATCTCGAGGGTCGCGGCGAGGCCGGCCTCCGCCAGGCGCTGCAGCCGCTCGGCGGGCGCGCGCCCCCGCGTATCGCGGACCCCGTCCGCCGCGATCTGCACCCCCTCGAACAGCGCCGCGCGCGTCCAGCCGGCCTGGACCAGCTGCCGGTCCCACTCGGCTTCCAGGCTCGCCAGCGGCGTCTCCCGGTCCTTGCCCGCCCGCGTGTCGAAGGCGGCGGCCTGGGCCGCGACCCGGTCGTCGGCCGTGTCGAACCCCTGCTCCCGTGCCACCCGCTCGATCGCCGCGCGCCGCTTGGAGAACAACTCCAGCACGGGCTCGGCCACGCCGGCGACTTCGAAGTTGCGCCCGCTCCTGACCGCTTCGCAGCCGAGTTCCGCCCTGAGACCCTCGGCCAGCTCGCTCCGGTACAGGGCCGCGATCCCGCCGGCATTCAGCAGGATCTCGCGGTTGTCGAGGCCTCCGGTCGAGCCGTCGGCCCGCACGCACAGGTTCAACAGGATGGCGTGGCTGTGGAGGTGCGGATCCTGCGCCCGCGAGGTGAAGTGCCGGTACACCGCCGCGCTCACCCCGCCGGCCGGCGCCCGCTCCCGGCCCTGCGCCCCGGTCCGGGTCACGATCAGGCCGGCCGCGTGCGCGTAGTCGAGCGCCCGGCGCACCGCGCGGTTATGCGCCGCCAGGATCCGCGCGCGATCCTCCGGCCCGGCGAACGCCGCCAGCACGCTCACGCTCTTGGGCGCGGCGAACTGGAGATCGTAGCCGACGCTGCGCCGACCGTTGGCCGACGCGCGGACCAGGGGTTTCAGGCTTTGCGGGTCGCGGCCGGCCGCGAGGTCGCGCAGCACGCGCCCGTCGACCTCGGTTCCGTCCGGGCAGAACCGGAACGGATCGGCGGGACCGCTCGGGTCGGTCGCGAACCTGGGCGTCCACCACACGCCGTTGGCCTCGCCCGCGCCGTTATCCGTGTAATACGCGACCTGGTCGCGGCCTTCGCTGTGGCCGCGCCGCAGCATCGCCAGCGCCCGGTCGAACGCTTGCGCGTAGGCCGCCTCGAAGGCGGCGCTGCCCTCTGGAGCGGTCTCGGTCGCCACCTTACGCGCGTACGCGGCGGCCGTGCCGTCGAGCGGGCTGTCGGGCGCGCTTAACCCGGACTCACGCCGGATCTGGCGTGCCATCGACTCGTAGTACTCGACGCTCGTGATCCGTGTGCAGGTCATCATCGCCTGAGCACCCGCTCGCGCCTAGGCTGGGCCTGCATCGTCGCTCGCTCGGGCCTCCGCCCGGTACAGGTCGACGATGAAGTCGCTGATCACCTGGATCTGGTCGCGCATCTCGGCCGCACTGACCCGGGCCTCGCGGGCGCTCGACGCCGCCGCATCCGCGAGCTCGGCCAGCCGCGCCACAGTCTCGGATGGGCCGAGCGCGGCTTTGAGCGCCTCCTCGACGAACAGGTACGGCTCGATCCCGCGCGCCCGGGCTGCCGCCGCCACAGCATCCCAGAGCGCCTCGTCCACGGACACACGGACGGGACGGCGGGCCATGGGTGAGCTCCTGACAGTCAAGCTGTACGATCTGGCAACAGCTTAGCAGGAAGCTCGGCCGTCAAACAGCACCATCGGTGCGTGATGTGTCAGAATTTTGGGTCGTAAGGCCCGGGTTATCCACAGGCCTTACGCGGCTATCGTGGCCGTAAGCTCGGCCGTGGTATCATGCCGATCATCCAGGATGGTGGGTTCGAGCGGTTCGCAGATCCAGTCAGACATGGTGGGTATGGCTGACGGAGCGGCTTGCGAGGAACGCGCGAGGCGCGAGGAGTGATGGAGATGGGTGAGGCCGTCGAATCCGATCCCTACAGCGAGCTCCGCGCCTTCCTGCGCGAGGAGATCAAGCACGCCCCCAGCCGCAAGCCCACCGCCTACGAGGCGGTCAAGGCCGTGCTTCCGGAGATCAAGGAACTCAAGGCCAAGTGTAAGACCGACGCCGAGATCCGTGAGCTCCTCGCCCGGATGGGCGTCAAACTCAGCGTCGCCACGCTACGGCAGTACGTCCAGACTGCCACGCGCGAGCTCGCTGGCCACAAGCCCGTGCGACGGCGCGGCAAGGCTAAGGCGAAGTCACCCGCTAAGACTTCGCAGGCGCCAGCAGAACACCGGCCCGGTCCGCAACCACGCTCCACCGCCGCGCGCGATCAGGTGCCGGTGCGCGGACAGTCTCCCGCCTCGCCCGCCCTCGGGCACAGGATGAGCAACAAGGATCTCTAGGCCGCGGAAGGCAGGCCTGGACACCGGATCGGAAGGGCAGCATGGCAAGGGCACAACAGGCGCGCAAGGACACCGCCCCACAGCAGAAGCGCGCCGTCCTAGTCACTTCTGAGAAGGGCGGCGTCGGCAAGAGCGTGACCGCGCGCACCCTCGTGGAATACCTGCGCGAGGGCGGCACGCGCGTGGCGGCCTACGACGCCGACGGCAGCGTCGGCGGCCTCGTCCGGGTTCTCGGGACCCGGGACGGGGCGGGCGAAGTCCTGGACCAGCAGGATCCGACCGTCGGCGTCGGCTACTACAACATCCGCGACGCCGCCCAGAGCCACACCCTGCTCAACTGCCTCGGGACGCAGGAGCCCCTGATCGTCCACGATCTCGCCGGCGGCAGCTTGGCCGACCTGACGCGCATCACGGATATGGGTGAGGGGCTCGACGACCTGCTGGCTGCCGTCGACGAGAATGGCTACCGGCTCGTCGTCCTGCACCTGATCTCGTCGGAGGTCGCCGCGACCCAATCGGTCGCCCGCTGGATCGAGCTGGTCGGCGACCGGGTCGATCATGTCGCCGTCCGCAACACCCGCTGGGGCAAGGCCGAGTCCGATTTCCCCTTCTGGCACGGCTACACCGACGGCGACGGTCAGGAACGAGGCGGCAAGGTCCGCAAACGTCTGCTCGAGGAACTCGGCGGCCTCGAGATCAGCCTTCCCGCCCTGCCGGCCGGCACGTTCGCCAAGGTCGACGCCGACGACCTGCCGTTCTCGACAGCCGCCTCCGCCTCACGCCTGACCATCGTCGAGCGCTCGCACGTCGCGCGATACCGGCGCGAGTCCGCGGCCGCCTTCGAGCCCCTGCGTCCCCTCCTCGGCCTCTGAGGCGAGATCCAGCCCGCCGATCCCGACCCGCGATGCGTCCCGACGCCAAGCTCAATTTCGATCAGGCGGCCGAAGTTCTCGGCCTCGATCCGACGGTCCGCGACCTGACGTGGCGGCGGATGATGGACCTCGGTCTCACGCCCGATGATCCCGTCCTGATCTATCTCGCGGTCACGGGGCTGCTGGAGAAGGCAGCTCGGACCATCCCGGAGGCGATCGACGCGGTCCCCGAACGGGTCGAGCAGGCGGCCAAGCGTGCCGTCGGCCCGGTGGCGCAGGCGGCCAGCGCCCGGGTCGAGGCGGCCCACGCCACGCTCGCGGAGACCACCGGGCAAGCGGTCGCGGCGAGCGCGAGCGAGCATTTCAGGAGGATGGAGCGCACCCGCGCACGCGAGATTGGCCTTTGGGCCGCCGGGATCGTCCTGGCCAGCGGTGTCGTATGCGGCGGTGTCGGTTACAGGATCGGACGAGCCGAGGCCACGAGCGTAGCCGCGCAATGGTCGGCGCTGGCTACGCGCGCGGACGGATCCGAGTGGCTCAAGTTGATCGCCGCCAACCCGGACATGCGCGAGCAGATGAACAAGTTCTGCGGACCGCTGCAGCACAAGACCGATCCGACGCAGAAGCGGCAGTACTGCGAGTTCCCGCTCTGGATCGAGGGCACCATGCCGCCGGTTGGGGGGTTCTGGGACGCATCGTACTTCGCCTTGCGGGACTGGCTGACGGACTGGGGACCAGCCTGGCTGATCATCGCAGCCGGGTTTGCTGCACTCGTGGGTCGCCGCGTGCTGCGGGCCGTCGTCACATGGCAGCCCGTAGCCTGGCTGCTGAAGTGAGCCGAGACGCACGGCCAAACGGCTTCCGCTGCGAGTCGGGACCGTTTCGCCTCAATAGGCCGGTGGTGCGCTGGATTGCTTCGTACGATACAAAGCGGCGAACCAGGGCCAGCCGTGATCGCGCTGTCGTGATAGCGTCGAGAACTGGTGACTTCAGCGGCGGCCCCGTCGAAGACCCGGTCGACGCCCGTGGCGTCGATCCGCGTGCCTCGCTCGACAAGGCGCGCGCACGCATGGCTACCCCTCGGATCAGACGTGTCGGCATCTACCGGCGGCGCGGCACCTCAGGCATAGCGCTGCCCCCGCATCGACCGGAGCGCACCGATGACGCTCGCCGACCTCGACAAGCCCGCCGACCTCACCCTGTGGCCGAGCGATGCTCCGGCTCACGTCGCCGCCACGTGCCGGTTTCCGACCCTACGGGCAGCCCTGGCCGCCGCGGCTGAGGCGATCGACGCCGAGAACGCCGCGCCTTGGATCATCATGGACGCCGGCGACATTCTCGCGCCCAACTGGATCCGCGCCAACGCCGGATCACTTCACCGGCAGTAGCGGCTCGTGAGCCCGCACCCCGCGGTATCCCGTTCACCCACTGCAGACCGCGAGCCGGGCGGTGAGTGACAGACCTATTCCACCGCAAGGCGGCCAGCGCCGTCTGGGGCTCCGGGCCAAGGTCGAGCGTCTCGGCTCCCAGCCGAGCGATGCGCTTCCCGATCGTGGCTGCACCGATCCTGCCAGGACGAAAAATGGTATCCGCGGCTCCTGAAACACGTCCATGAGCACGACGCGATGTGCATGCTTACAGGGCGGTCTCTCCCTGCCTGTCGCGTGCACCCCGATGCACATGACGAGCTCATCGCGAAGAGTCATTCCGGCAGCCATCGACCTCAGCCGGTCGTCATCTTGGCCGGCGCAGCCTCCAGCGGCAGGTTGCAGTCCGTACAGCCGAGGCCGGTCTCCGGCTTCGCCCAGGCGTTCGCCCCGCAGCCCGGGCAGGTGTACTTCGTCTTGCTGGCCGCCTTCTTCTCCCGCGTCTCGCGGTCGGCCTCGCTCCCCGCCTCGACGAAGGGCACCATGCCCGTCCGCGTGGCGAGCAGGTCGGCGCAGGCGAGCGCGAAACGGCCGTCCGCCTCGATGCAGTGGCTGACGCGCGGACCCGTCTCCTTGCCGCCCGGCTCGCCCGTCGCGGAAGGGATCAACCCCACGGCCCGCATCATCCGCGCCCATTCCTGGTTGTGATAACTGCCGCGCGACGGCGTGCCGAGATGCTCCTGCTCAAGGTGGACCATCTCGTGGACCAGGGTCGCGAGCGTGCTCTCAATGCTGCGCTCAGCGAAGTAGCGCGGATTGAGCGCGATCTCGTCCGTCACCACCGTGCCGTCACGCGTCGTGAAGCGCTGACTGGAGAAGTAACCGTAGGCTTTGTTCCGACGCTGAAGGGTGATGAGGCAGGGCGGTAGCTTGGCCGAAAACAGCCGCTCGTTGAAGAACGCGTAGGCCTCCGTCAATCCGAGATAGGTCTGGGTCGTCGGCTCCGTTGTATCGTACGAAACAAAGGCGTCCGGCCCCTGCTGAACGGCAGCCCCTTCGTACGTGCGAGCGACACCATCGTTCGACGGCGACGGATCTCCGTCCGGAGAAGTGATGAGGCCAAATTTCTCAATCTTAGATTGTGCCATGGTGCCGACTCGTCGCGGGACGAGCTCGGTTCACGCCAGCCACGTAGGGCCCCGGCTCTCAGCGACCGAAGAAGGCATCCTTCAGCGACCGGCGCAGACCGGTCGATGGCTCATCCACATGGCGTCCACGAACGGGACTATCGGATGCCGGAGGCGCGGGACGGGTCGGATCAGCTGCCCGGATCAAGAAAGATCCCGGACCGCCTCTCCGCCGCGCCAGCACAGGCCAACCCGGAGGATGAACGCCGCAGAGCAGCGCTAACTTTTTCGAGCTACCGATCTCGGATCAGCGGCAGCCCACAGCCCCAGCACGTTCGTTGCCTAGGCATCCCTCTGCTGCCATGGACCGCCCGGAGGGCTCAAGCTGCCCACGCACGTTGAGGCCACGCCAATGGCGATTGCCCACAGGTAAGACATCCGGACGAGCTTCAGCGAGGAGACATCACGGGGATCGAGAGGCGATTGGCTTCTCAAGCCCGAAGTTTCGTCGGGCGTGTTCCCACGTGACCCAAGCTTGAGGCTATGAGCGCCAATTGCCGAGTTCCGTGAGCCCGAATTTCTCGGCATCCTCGCCAATCGTCCCCAGTCCATCGATGAGGCCATGCATGAGCCCCGGCCGGTGCTTGATCGGGACAGAGGCGAGCCCCTCGCGCAAGGCATTTCGCCAAGCCGAGCCTCTGCGCCAGGCCTCAGCATAGGCCATGGCGAGATCACCCGCCCGTCGCGTTCTAGCCATTGCCTGTCCGAGAGCCGCCGCCTGGACGGCGTCCTTATCGCGCTTCAGGTGCCCGGCCGGATCGTCCCGCCGGCGGCTCGCGACGATGAGCTTGTGGATGGCGAAACGCTCCGGGGACGGCACCACGACGTTGACCCCGCTGCCGTGCAGGAGCACGGCCCTGACCGGTTCGTGGATCAGGAAATCCAGGAAACGAAGCGGTTGTGCCGAGGCACCGCCCAGGGCGGGCATGTCCGCCGGCTTGCCGTCGTGGTCGGAGCTGCCGCGGTTCGGCGTCAGGAACTCGACCTCGTAGCCCTTCCCGTTCTGGAACTTGGTCGAGCGTCGCCCGTCCGCCTGGTGGGGGACATCGCGAAAGGTTTGGTCGACCGAGCGCAGCACGTCGAGCATCGGCGGCAGGCTGTCCGCGACCGCGGCCGAGATGGAGTGGAACTGCGCGAAGTCAGCGTCGCCGGTCTGCAGAGCGGCGTTCGGCAGTCGAACGCCGAGGATGCCCGGATAGCACTGGAACGCGACGGTGCCGACCAAGACGCCGCGGAGGCGGAACAGGCCGGCTTTCGAGAGAGCCTGCACCACGTCTCCCGAGAACCGCTCGGCCGCCAGCAATCCCGCCTCCCGCACGAGGGTCGAGACCAGCTTGCGCCGGGCTTTGTGATCGTCCTTGACGGCCTGGAAGCGTTCGACGCGTTCCGTGATCTGCGCGTCGGCTTTGGGGCCGACATAGCGGCGCTTGACGCGGTCCGGCCCAGGCAGGTCGAAGTACCAGTAGGCGCGTCCCTTGACCGGGACCGTCACGAAGCGGCCCTCGATCGGGAAGTCGGCCTCGAACGCGCCGTCGAGGCTGCGCTGACACAGCTCGGCGTAGAGCGTCCGGTACGCGAGATCGATCTCCTTCACGGCCGCTCCGCTATGATCTTTTCGCGCAGAAGTTATAGCGGAGCGGCGGAGAGATACAACGCCTCGTTATAATTTTTACTCAGGGAAATTATACACGGCACTCAGCGTGCCTGCGCTCGCATCTTATCGGAATGAGCAGGATGGTGCCCTTGCGAGGCACGGCGGCCGTGTCGACGAGCGTTTCTCGGCCGTGCAACGTGAAGCTTGGGCATGGCGTCTGATACGATGTGGCCCTGCCTTATCGGTCTCATCGTCTGTTGGCTCATATGAAGCGACGTCACCCCTCGCCGATGTCAGTCTGGGTCTGATCGGAAGGACGAAACATCCCTCCCCTTTCGCCGCGTCGCACCCGATCATCCCGGGGTTTGTATCGATATCTACGCGCGAGGACCGGATCCTCCCGGTCCGGTCTCAAGGCTGTTCGACGATAGTGATTCACGGCTCCTGCCGTGGAAGGATGACAGGGCGCTCCCTGTCGGCCCTGGCTCCCAGCGCTTCGTTCAGGAGGCGCTGGCCGGTCGGGCGCCGCCGCGCAGGCAGGCGATCGCCTCGCGTACTTCGACGGCGTGATCGACGAGCTTCCGCTTCAAGCGATGCGCCTCGGCCACGGTGTCCGGCAGGCGCGAGAGCCGATCCTCGAGTTCGCCGGTGCGGAGCGTGCGCGCGAGCTCGTCCAGGCGCTCCAACATCGCGACGAAGGAAGCGGGTTCGGGCCGGTCGATCCGGGTCTCTGGGGTCATCTGGGTCTCCGAGTGGCTCAGTGAATGGTCGGATCGAGGGGTGCGACGGACGCAACCGCGAGGGTTCGCCCGTCCGCGAAGGTCAGGGTGAGCGGCCCGACCGCGGTCTCCAGGCCGATGATCGGGTGACCGGCGGCGTCGGTGAGCCGGACGAAGCCCTCCGGCCAAGCGGCCGGCCGATCCGGTGTGGTACGCGCGGTTCGGTCCGGAGCGCCCAGCAGGGTCAAGGTCTGCTCCAGGCCGTGCTCGATTACCCGGGCGGCCGCGGCCGCGCGCCGCTCGGCGGCCTCGAGGCAGGTCTCCGCCGCGTCCGCGACCGTCTCGCAGCCGGCGATGGCCGCCCGGCATACGCTCCGCTCGAGGTCGTCGAGCGCCGCGACCAGGTCGGCCCAGGCCCGCTCCGCGCGTGCGGCCGCGTCGTCCAAAAGCGTGAGGACGAGGTGCCGCGCCTCCGAGGGCGTCGGCAGGGACGCCCAGGCGACCATGTCGGCGATCGTCGCCGCGTCGGTGCGGTGCCCGACCGCGACCACCACCGGCACGGTGAGCGTGCCGATCGCCGCGGCGACCTCGCGGCTGTCGAGCGCCCCGGCCGGGCTGCCGCCGCCGCGCACGAGCAGAACCAGGCCGCGATCCTCGCAGCCCGCGTGCAGCTTCGCGGCCTCGTCCAGGCGCCGAACCAGCTCCGGGACCGCACCGGGGCCGTCGAAACGAGCTTCGAGATCATCGACCCGCAGGTGGCCGGCACCCGCCAGCGCGTGCAGCGTCTCGGCGATGTCACTCCAACCCTGGCCCGGCGGGTGCAGCACACTGACCCGCTCGAGATGGACCGGGCTCGGTAGCTGACGTTGCGCATCGAGCAGTCCCGCCCGCATCAGCCCGTCGAGCACGCGAGCACGGTGCAGCTCCGCCTCGCTCACCGACCAGGCCGGCTCGACTGTTGTGATGTTGAGCCTGAGGCGCGCGTCCGACAGCCACGAGGCCGTGCAGGTTAGCGTGACGTCCCGGTGTGCGAGCTCCGTCGGATCGAACGGGCGATCGAGCGCGGCGGAGATCCGGGCGCGGGCCTCGACGCCGATCCGGGCGCTCACGATTGGGGCGTTACCGCCGAGGAAGCCGTGGGTGGGCGCGAGGTCGAGGTCGTAGCTGCCCTGCCGCCGAGGCCGGACGCGGGCGACGGTGGCGCAGACGCGGAACGCACGCGGCAGGCCGGTGCGCACCGCGCTGCCGGTGCGGGCCCAGAGCTCGTGGATGTCGAGCGCCGGCCCGGTCGGATCCGGCGGTGGCGGGAGGCCGGACCGGGGTCGCCCGGGTGGTGGGCCACTCTCCGGTGTGGCCGGCGGGGCGCGGCGGAATTCATGGATGCGCATGGTCGAGGCTCGGATGTGCGTGGGGTGGCGTGTGGACGGGGTTGCCCGGTCGTAGGCTCGGCCCGGACGCAGCGCGTCCGGGCCGGGGTGGTCAGAACGGCGCGTCGGACGGCCAGCCGTCGCCTGGCGGGATGCGGGAGCGGATGAGCAGCTCCTCGATGCGGTCCAGACGCGGCCGGTCCGCCTTCTCGAGCTCGCCGCGCAGGATCCGCTCGATCGCGGCCTGCACCGCGCCCGGAACGGGCGACGAGTGCCAAGCCAGGTCGTCGATCGGCGTCGATACCGGCCCGGCGAGCGTGAGCAACGCCGCGCCGAGGTCGCAGGCGGCCTCGACGACGCGGGGTTCGCTGAAGACGCGGGATCCGACGTGGCGGTCGCCTGTGACGATCAGGACAGCATCGGCGCCGGTCCAGTGGACATACTCGCCGGCATCGCGCAGCGCCTCGTGAACGGCGTCGGGATCGTCGAGATTGACCGGCCGCACGGCGAGATGAACGATCCGGCGTTCGTCCAAGTCCTGGAGCTGTAGCGCCAGCGCCTCCCAGCGCGGACCGCCGCCCTCGGGTACGATCGCGAAGAGCTGCCTGATCTTGTCTGGAGCGCGGGCACGCCGCCACCGGCCTTGCTCTTCCAGGGCTCGGCGCAGCTCCGCGTCCGCTGCAGCTTGCGCCGGAGTCGGCCGGTCGCTGGCCGCGATCACGATCCGCGGCCCGAGCCGGTCGTCGTACTCGGCCCCGACGCGGATCGGGATCGGTTCGCCCGGCCGGGTCCAGGACGGACCCATGCCGAGCAGGCCGGCCACGGAGGCGAGCCAGTCCTCACGGAGGAAGATGTGGCCCAAGCCGGGCTGGCCGGGTTCGGGGGCCGACAGCAGGGCCCGCAGGCCCGGTTTATACCGGTGAGGCAGGACCTCGAGCAGGACCACCCGCTCCTCGTGTGAGGCTGGTGGGCATGCGCAGGCCTGCGCGCCGGTGGGCACGTCGGTGTTCATATGTTTTCCTCGGCTCAGAAGGCCCATCCACGTAAAAGTGCACGGTAGCGTATTGCACGCAATGTCATGGGTCGGGTTAGCGCCGTCTGTCAGAGCGACTTCCCGAGGACTGCCTGGAGGCCGAGCTCGAGATCGCTCATGCCCATGATGCGGTCGATGGTGCCCTTGCGCAGCTCGCGGGCCAGCGCCAGGACCTCCGCGGTGACGGCCCGTAATTCTTGATTCTGTTTCTCCATCCGGTCCAGTTCGCCGATATGATCCGCTGAGGGACTTTCGCTTCGCCAGCGGCGGATCTGCTGGGT
>NZ_VUOK01000046.1 GCF_009806555.1 Methylobacterium sp. 2A
TGATGGCATCGCCGGCTCCTTCATCCGTCAACGCCGCAAACGCTGATCCGTCGCAACGTCTGCGGGAATAGCTCTAGGGCTCCTGGCCGCGTGACAACGCGCTTGCGTCCGAAAGAACGGCTTCGCCACCGAAATCGATGTCCCCGATGGCGGGCGCCCCCTTCGGCTCGGCCGGAGCCCAGATCACCACCGGCAGCCCGTAAGCGTCGCGCTCCGTCGCATCCGGCATCGGCACGGCCTGGCCTGCGAGGATGTCGCGCGCCACCGCCAGCGCGGCGAGCGCATCGAGATGATCATCGGCTGGGACACCCTTGGCGCGGGCCTCGATCAGCGCCCTGGGGAGCCCCGCCGCGGCAAGCAGTCCGCGCCGCAGGTCGAGCCCCTCCCGGGCTCGTGGTCCCTTCTTGGGCAGGCCGAGCGGCCGGCCGCCGTTGAGGGCGTGGAACGCCACCTCCGGGTGGACCTCATGGACCCGGCTGCACAGCTCCGGCCGCGCCCGCAGGAGCATGTCCACCGCGCGGACATAGCGGAAGATGTTGTAGCCCTGGATCGAGGGCGCGAAGGGCGGGTCGCTGGCCGCCCGGGAGACCGCCTTGGCCGCTTCGTAATCGGCCGCGTAGATCGCAGCCCGCGGCGGCATCGGGAAGACCGACGACCGCGCCGGGCCGAGCTTGGCGCGCGCCGCGAGATCGGCCGGCCGGCCGCCGCCGAGGATCCGGTCGGGCAGGCCGATCGGCACGTCGATCCCGACCACGAGCGGCTGCTCCGGCGCGTCGAGGAGCGCGACCACGTCCGGGAAGAGGGCGCAGCGGTGCCGGTCGGGGTCGTCGAGGTCGAGCAGGGCCCCCGCCCAGGCGCCCCGGCAGCCGTCGAGCCCCGCGATCCACCGCGCCATCGCGCTCCTCCCCGTGTGCAACCCGGCCCGCGCTGCCTTCTTGTCCGGGCTGGCGCGGACAGCTATCCGCATCGCACGGCCGCCGCCGAACCGGGAGTAGCGTGATGAGCGAGATCCGTCCCCGCCGCAGCGTGCTGGCGATGCCCGGTTCCAACGCCCGGGCGCTGGACAAGGCGCGCACGCTGCCCGCCGACGTCATCCTGATCGACCTCGAGGATGGAACCGCGCCGGAGGCCAAGGAAGCCGCCCGCGCGCAGGTCGCGGCCGCGGTGGCGGCCCGGGGCTTCGGGGCGCGCGAGGTCGTGGTGCGGATCAACCCGCCCGAGACCGAGGACGGCGAGGCCGATCTCGTGGCCCTCGCCCCCGCCGCCCCGGACGCCATCCTGGTGCCGAAGGTGCGCAGCTCCGATACGCTGATCGCCGTCGGCTCCCGTCTGCGCCGGCTCGGCGCGCCGCTGGCGACGCGGGTCTGGGCGATGATCGAGACGCCGATGGCGGTCGTCAACGCCGCCGAGATCGCCGGGGCGGCGCGGGACGTCGACGGGCGGCTCGCCGCCCTGGTGATCGGCCCAAACGACCTCCTGAAGGCGGCCCGGATCCCGCCGCCGGGACGGGCCGCGCTGGTTCCCTGGCTGATGACGGTGCTGGCCGCCGCGCGGGCCTACGAGATCGAGGCGATCGACGGCGTCTTCACCGACCTGACCGACGCGGCCGGCTTCGAGGCCGAGTGCGCGCAGGGCCGCGACCTCGGCTTCGACGGCAAGATGCTGATCCATCCGAGCCAGATCGGCCCGGCCAACCTGGCCTTCGGGCCGGACGCCGAGGCCGTCGCGAAGGCGCGGCGGATGCTCGACGTGTTCGCTGCCCCTGAGAATCGCGAGCGCGGGGTCGTGACCGTCGACGGCAAGATGGTCGAGCGCCTGCACGTCGAGGCGGCCCGGCGGATTCTGGCGCTGGCCGAAGCGATCGAACGGCTCGGCGCGTGAGCGACCTGCCCGAGGTGGGCCTGCGGATCCTCGACCCGCGCCTGACGGGTTGGGGCTTCCCGCGCTGGGGCTCGGCGGCGGCCGCCGGCCTTGATCTGCACGCCTGCCTGGACGCGCCGCTGATCCTGCCGCCCCGCGAAGCGCCAGCCCTGATCCCGGCCGGGTTCAGCGTGCTGATCCGGGACCCCGCATGGTGCGGGTTGATCTTCCCGCGGTCCGGCCGCGGCCACCGGGAGGGGCTGGTGCTGGGCAACGGCACCGGCGTGATCGACGCGGATTACGAGGGGCCGCTGATGGTCTCGGCCTGGAACCGTGCCGAGGCCGGCCCGATCCGGATCGAACCCGGCGAGCGGATCGCCCAGCTGGTCTTCACGCGCATCGCCCGGCCGGTCCTGACCGTGCTGGAGGGCGAGGCCGGCTCCGGCTCGGGGCGCGGCACGGGCGGCTTCGGGTCGAGCGGGCGCTGATCCGAAGGCCGATCTCCGCGCCCCCAGCGAAAAGGGCTCTGTCACTCTGCGCGCGTCCGAGCGGATATGATGAGCCCGCAGCTGTTCGACATAAATATAGGTCACAGCTGTACAAGCTCGGTGACTGTATTAACAATCATATCTCGACCTTCTGCGCTTTCGCGTGGCCATATCGTCGCAGCGAAGTGCCGAAGCGCAAATTTAGACTTGAATTCATTCTAAATCATGACGCTTGATCCCCGATTTTACGTTTGATAACGGCATATCATGCCGGATCATTAGCAGATCACACCGACCTGAGCCGGCCGATTTGACCGACCAGACGGTGTATTTGTGCCAAAATCCACAAAAATGCTCTTTATCTTATCCGAACTCATAAATGTTCGGCGCGCGCGCCGGATCGCTCTGCTGATGACCTGTCTTTCGACCGCGGCCTCACCAGGACGCGCCGAGGATGCCGGCGTCACATCGGTTCAGCTCGACACACTCTCGGTGGAATCCCATGGACCGGCTGGGGCGAACACCCTGCCGCCGTCCTTCGCGGGCGGGCAGGTGGCCCGCGGCAGCCGGCTCGGGCTGCTCGGCAACCGGGACTACATGCAGACGCCGTTCAGCACGGCGAGCTACACCGAGAAGACCATCCGCGACACGCAGGTGATCAGCGTCGGCGATCTCCTGACCCGGACGGACCCCTCGGTGCGCGCCGCGATCGGCAGCGGCAACCGCTATGACGCCGTCACGATCCGGGGCTTCCGCATCGAGAACCGGGAATTTGCGCTCAACGGGCTCTACGGCCTCGTGCCGGACTACCGCATCGACCCGGCGCCCCTGGAGCGGGTCGAGATCCTGAAAGGTCCGGCCGCCTTCCTGTTCGGGGTGCCGCTGAACGGCGGAATCGCCGGCACCGTGAACGTCGTCACCAAGCGGGCGGGCGACGAGCCCTTGAACCGGGTCACGGTCGACTATGCCTCCCCGGGCCGCGGCGGCGCCGAGGTCGACGTGGCCCGGCGCTACGGCGATGCGAAGCAGGTCGGCGTGCGGATCAACGCCGCGGGCCTCGACGGCACCACGCCGATCGACCTGACCGGGCAGCGCAACGCCGTGGGCTCGCTCGGCCTCGACTATGCCGGCGAACGCCTGCGGCTCTCAGGGGACGTGATCTATCAGCACGACGCCTATGACAGCCAGACCCGGGGCGGCAACCCGCTGCCCGGCATCCGGATTCCCCGCGCGCCCGACCCGCGCAGGAACCTGTCCCAGCGCTTCGACTTCTCCCGCTCCGACAGCATCACCGGCCTGGCCCGCGCGGAATACGACCTGACCCAGGACCTGACCCTGTTCGCGGCTTTGGGTTCGAACCACTTCACCTACGCCAAGCAGGAGAACCCGGCCTTCACGCTCCTCGACGCGACGGGCCGGGCGCGGTCGAATTCCGTCTTCCAGAGCGGCGACACGGTCTCGATCTCGGGCGAGGCCGGAGCCCGCGCCCGCTTCGCGACTGGCGACATCCGTCACGAGGCGGTGTTCACCGCCACCGCCCTCGATCAGGATCTGACGCTCGGCCAGATCACCTATCCAAATTATTCCACGAACATCTACGCGCCGGTGCGCCTGGCCTCGCCCGGCAAGCCGGATCTGAAGGCGTCGTTCCCCCGCGGCCGGGCGAGCTACAACCGGCTGACGAGCCTCGCGGTCGCCGACACGATGACCTTCGCCGACGGCCTCGTCGAGCTGCTGGTCGGGGTCCGGCGGCAGGCGATCGAGGCCGGCAACTATGCGCCGGTGACCGGCCTCCTCAGCACCGCCTACGACAAGAGCGCGATCACGCCGGCCTTCGGCGTCGTGGTGCGGCCGACGCCGGTCCTGTCGCTCTACGCGAACAGCGTCGAGGGGCTGACCGCTTTGCGCGCACCGAGTTCGGCGATCAACGCCAACGAAACCTTCGCGCCCGCCCGCACCCAGCAATACGAGATCGGCTCGAAGCTCGACTTCCAGAGCTTCGGCGTGACGCTGGCGGCGTTCGAGATCACCAGCCCGGCGGGTCTGCTCGACGCGCAGACGCAGCGTTACGGCATCGTCGGCGACCAGCGGAACCGCGGCTTCGAGGGCACCGTCTTCGGGGAGATCCTGCCCGAACTGCGGGTGATCGCCGGCGCAACCCTGCTCGACGCGCGGTGGGCGCGGACTCCGGGCAGGCCCTATGCCGGCAACCCCGCGACGGGCGCGCCGCGGTTCCAGACCACCCTGGGCTGGGAATGGGACACGCCGTTCCTGCGCGGGCTCACGGCGACCGCAACCGTCGTCTATACGAGCGGCTCCTATGCCGGCACGGCGTTCCAGGCGGTCCTGCAGAAGATCCCGGACTGGACGACGGTCGATCTCGGCCTGCGCTACGCCACGACGCTCGGCGACAAGCCCGTCACGCTGCGGGCCAGCGTGAGCAACATCGCCGACAGCCACCATTGGATCGCCAACCCGAACGGCGCCCTGATCCTCGGCGCGCCGCGCACGGTCTGGCTGTCGGCCTCGATCGATTACTGAAGGCGGATCAATCCAGCGTCTTGCCGAGCCGCCCTGCGAGATCCTGGATGAACTGGAACGCGGTGCGGCCCGAGCGGGAGCCGCGGGTGGTGGCCCATTCGAGGGCGTCCGCCCGCAACTGCTCCGGCGCCACGTCGAGGCCGTAGCGCTCCGTATAGGCGCGGATCATCGCCAGATACTCGTCCTGGCTGCACTTGTGGAAGCCGAGCCACAGGCCGAACCGGTCCGAGAGCGAGACCTTCTCCTCCACCGCCTCGCCGGGGTTGATCGCGGTCGAGCGCTCGTTCTCCACCATATCGCGGGCGAGCAGGTGGCGGCGGTTGGAGGTCGCGTAGAACAGCACGTTCCCGGGCCGGCCCTCGATGCCGCCGTCCAGCGCCGTCTTGAGCGACTTGTACGAGGTGTCGTCGGCATCGAACGAGAGGTCGTCGCAGTAGACGAGCCAGCGGTGCGGGTCGGGCCGCAGCAGGGCCATCAGGTCGGGCAGGGCCTCGATGTCCTCGCGGTGGATCTCCACGAGCTTCATCGGCAGCGAACCCGCCGGCCGGCGGGCGTTGATCTCGGCATGGGCCGCCTTGACGAGCGACGACTTGCCCATCCCGCGGGCGCCCCACAGCAGGGCGTTGTTGGCCGGCAGGCCGCGGGCGAAGCGCTCGGTGTTCTCCACCAGGGTGTCGCGGGCCCGGTCGATCCCGGTGAGCAGTCCCATCTCAACGCGCGCCACCTGCGGCACGGGCGTGAGCCGGCGCTCGGGCCCCCACAGGAAGGCGTCGGCGGCATTCGGGTCGAAGGCCGGCGGGGTCGGGGGCGCGGCGCGCTCCAGCGCAGTGGCGATGCGCTCCAGCAGCGGCATCAGGGCGTCGAGTGTGGGGGCGCTCGTCATCGGCTCGGGGGGTTCGGGTTCACGTCGGTCAGGGGGCCGGTTCTACGGGGAAGACCGGCGGAAAGCATCCGGTTGCGGATGCATGGCGTAATCAGCCGAACAGGCGCGCGGATCGGGCGTTGGATCCCTCGGTGGGTCGAGGCACGCGCCCCCGCTGGAGGGGAAGAATGGATGCGGGACCGACGATCCGGATCACCCAGGTCGATGCTTACGTCTTCACCGTCGATTTCGGCGCCGCCCTGCCGGCGCTCGTCACCGACGAGGCGCCCCCGATCGGCGGCGGGACCGGGCCGTTCCCCGAGCAGATCCTGATCTCCGGCGTCGCGAACTGCCTCTGCGCCAGCCTCGTCTTCGCCCTCGGAAAGTTCCGGCAGGACGCGCGCGGCGTCGCCGCCGAGGCGCAATGCCGGGTCGAGCGCAACGCCGAGGGCCGCCTGCGCATCACCGGGATCGACGTGCGGATCGGCCTGGGCGCAGCCGCCGCCGAGATGCCCCGGATCGACCGGGTGCTGGAACAGTTCGAGCGGTTCTGCACCGTCTCGGAGAGCGTGAAGGCCGGAATCCCGGTCGCCGTCTCGGTGACGGATCGCGACGGAACCCGCCTGACATGAGCCCGCCCGCGGAAAGATCCGCCGCCCGGCGCATTCCCGCAACGCGAACCGGATCAGGAGACGCCATGTCGGATGAGACCCGTGAGCCCGCCCGTGCGCCCGAAGCGCTGGCCATCCTCTTCAATCAGCGCGCCAATGCGGGCGACGTCGAAGGCCTCGTCGCCCTCTACGAGCCGGACGCCATCCTGGCCGCGGGCCGCGTGGTGGCCACCGGCCATGCCGAGATCCGCAGCTTCTACACCGACCTGCTGGCGCGCAAATCCGATTTCCCGGCCCCCGAGACCCTGCCGCCCCTGCGCAATGGGACGCTCGCCATGACCGTCGCCCGGCTGCCCAGGGGCGCCTTCTCGGTGGAGGTCGCCCGCGAGCAGGCGGACGGGACGTGGCTCTGGGTGATCGACCAGCTCAAGCTCGCGCCGCCGAAGGACTGAGAGGCGCGCTTGTCCCACTGGACGCGATGCGGCAAAGCGGGGCGCGCGCGCTCAACGCCGCGCCCAAGACCCGAGCCGACTCGATGCACGACATCCGCGCCATCCGGGAGAACCCGGACGCCTTCGACCGCGACCTCCAACGCCGGGGCCTCGCGCCGCTCTCGGCCGAGTTGATCGCGCTGGACGAGGCGCGGAAGGCGTCGGTCTCGGCCGCGCAGGCCAACCAGGAGCGGCGCAACGCGCTCGCCAAGGAGATCGGCGGCGCCAAGAAGGCGAAGGACGAGGAGCGCGCCGCCGCCCTGATGGCGGAGGTCGCGGCGCTAAAAAGCGCCGAGCCGGAGCTGAAGGCCGCGCAGGACGCCGCCGACAAGGCCCTGTTCGACCGGCTCGCCGCCATCCCGAACCGGCCGAAGGCCGACGTGCCGGAGGGCGCCGACGAGCACGGCAACGTCCTCTACCGCAGCCACGCCCCGACCCGCGAGCGGCTGACCGAGGGACGCGAGCATTTCGAGCTCGGCGAGGCCGCCGGCCTGATGGATTTCGAGGCCGCGGCCAAGCTGTCGGGCTCGCGCTTCGTGGTGCTCAAAGGTCAGCTCGCCCGGCTGGAACGGGCGCTCGGCCAGTTCATGCTCGACCTGCACACGCAGGAGCACGGTTATCTGGAGGTCGCGCCGCCGGTGCTGGTGCGCGACGCCGCCATGTTCGGCACGGCGCAGCTGCCGAAGTTCGAGGACGACCAGTTCTCGGTCTTCAAGGGTCTCGACGCCGTGAGGACGTTGGAGACCGGAGCGGATCCGGCTTCGGGCAACACCGAGAAGTTCTGGCTCGTCCCCACCGCCGAGGTGCCGCTGACCAACCTCGTCCGTGAGTCGATCCTCCGCGAGGAAGAACTCCCCCTGCGCTTCACCGCGCTCACCCCCTGCTTCCGGGCCGAGGCCGGGGCGGCGGGGCGGGATACCCGCGGCATGCTGCGCCAGCACCAGTTCAACAAGGTCGAGCTGGTCTCAATCACAACACCGGAAGAGTCCGCCAACGAGCACGAGCGGATGCTCACCTGCGCGGAAGCCGTCCTGAAGAAGCTGGATCTGCCCTACCGGGTGATGACCCTCTGCACCGGCGACATGGGCTTCGCGAGCCAGAAGACCTACGACATCGAGGTCTGGGTGCCGGGCCAGCGCACCCACCGCGAGATTTCCTCGTGCTCGGTCTGCGGCGAGTTCCAGGCCCGGCGGATGAACGCCCGCTACCGGGGCAAGGACGGCAAGCCGGCCTTCGTCCACACCCTCAACGGCTCGGGCGTGGCGGTCGGCCGCGCGCTCATTGCCGTCATGGAAAATTATCAGAACCCGGACGGGAGCATCACGATCCCGTCGGTGCTCCACCCCTACATGGGCGGGCTCAACCGGATCGAAGGGCCTCGCTGATGCGCATCCTGGTCACCAACGACGACGGCATCCACGCGCCGGGCCTCGCAACCCTGGAGGAGGTCGCCCGCGAGCTGTCGGACGACGTCTGGGTGGTGGCGCCGGAGAGCGACCAGTCGGGCGTGTCGCACTCGCTCTCGCTGAACGATCCGCTGCGGCTGCGGCAGGTCTCGGAGCAGCGCTTCGCCGTGAAGGGCACGCCATCGGACTGCGTGATCCTCGGCGTGCGCCACATCCTGGGCGATCACGGGCCGGATCTCGTCCTGTCGGGGGTGAATCGCGGCCAGAACGTCGCCGAGGACGTGACCTATTCGGGCACGATCGCGGCCGCCATGGAGGGGACCATTTTGGGCATCCGCTCCATCGCGTTGAGCCAGGCCTACGGCGCGGGCGGGCGCGGCGCGCTGAAGTGGGACTGCGCCCGCACCCACGGGCCGAAGGTGATCCAAAAGATCCTGGACACGGGCATCGAGCCCGGCATCCTGATCAACGTGAATTTCCCGGATTGCGAACCGGACGCCGTGCAGGGCATCGCGGTCGCGGCGCAGGGTTTCCGCAATCAGGCGCTGCTGTCGATCGATGCGCGGGTCGACGGGCGCGGCAACCCGTATTTCTGGCTGGCCTTCGCCAAGGCGCGGTTCGAGCCGGGCCACGGCTCGGATCTCAAGGCCATCGCCGAGAAGCGGATCTCGGTGACGCCGCTGCGCCTCGACCTGACCGACGAGCCGACCCTGACACGCTTCGCACAGGCCTTCTCGGCGTGATCGACCTGGGCAGCCTGGAGGCGGCTGCCGGGAACGCGGCCTTCGTGATGGCGCTCCGGGGCCGGGGCTTGCGCGACACCGCGGTGCTACGGGCGATGGAGCAGGTGCCGCGGGAGGCCTTCGCGCCGGCCCCGTATCGGGAGCACGCAAGGCGAGATATCGCCCTGCCGTTGCCCTGCGGCGCGTCCATGACGGCGCCGTCCACCGTGGCGCTGATGCTGGCGCTGCTGCGGGTCGAGCCGGGCCAGCGCGTTCTGGAGATCGGCACCGGCTCGGGCTACGTCACGGCGCTGCTCGCCCGGCTGGGCGCGAGTGCGGTCCTGAGCCTGGAACGCTCGGTGACCCTCGCCGTCGAGGCGACGCGGCGGCTCGCGGCGCTGCCGGAGGCGCATGTCGTCCGGGCGGACGGGCTGGCCCCGGAGTTGCCGGATGGCGGCTTCGACCGAATCCTCGTCCACGGCAGCGTGGAGGCAATCCCGCCGCACTGGCGCGCGGCGCTCGAACCGGGTGGACGGCTGGTGACGGGTCTCAGCGGCGGCGACCTGTGCCGGGTCGCCGTCCTGGCCTCACCGGAGGCCGAGGTAGAGCCGGGCGCACCGGTTCGTCTGGCTGCGCTGGTGCCGGGACTGGCGCGGGTTCTCTGATCGGGCGCTCCCTTGCACCGCGGGGGCGGGCTCGTCATCCTGCCAGCATGTCGGTCGAGGCGCATTACATCGTCAGACGCAACGAGTTGCGACCGGACTTCCGAGATCGCGATTGGGTGGCCTGAAAGCCGCTGCGGTGACGGATGACGGTGTCACGATGGAGGCGGGGTCCGAGGGGACGATCGTCGGCGCCTGGCGTGATGGTGAGGCCGACGAGGTCGAATTCGCGGAGCCGGCCGATGCGCTTGCCACCGTCGAGGCGACAGACCTGCGCCTCGTGAAACGGACAGCCGCTTGGGTCCTGCGAGCTAGCCGCTCGAACTTCGCAAGATCGACGGCTATTTGCCCGGTGAACCTGTGTCTCCCTCAAACCGTCGCCAGCGCCCGAGCCACGGCCTCAGGCTCCTTGTCGATGACCAGCAGCAGGGTTCTGGCGGCTGGATCCGGCGTACGGCGATGTTGCTCCCAATCGCGGATCGCGGCGACTGACAGGCCGAAGCGCTGTGCGAAGCGATCCTGGGACAGACGAGTCTTCTTCCGGATCGCGGCGACATCGATTTGCGGGGGCGTGAAGACCCGCGCGGGCTGAGCGTCGCCACGCGCAATGGCCCGGGCCTCCTTGGCGCTCCGCAGAAGGCGCTCACCGAGCTTGCTCATCAGATCCTCCTTTTCAGCTTAGCAAGGCGTGCCGCGATACCGGCACGATAGTCGTCGGCGAGTTGGGAGAGTTCATGGGCGAGGGCGTTCCGCTCGGCCTTGGTGAGATTGTCCCGCTCCCCCTTGTCGATCAAGGCCAGCAGAAACAGGGGCACGTCGTCGCCGCCGTAATAGTGGATCGTCCGGTAGCCCCCACTCTTGCCCTTGCCCTTGCCGGCGAACCGCACTTTTCGCGCGCCTCCGGTCCCTTGCATCACGGCGCCCGCTTGCGGGTTGGCGGATAGCCACTGGACCATGGCGCCGATCTCATCCTCGGAAAGACCGGCAGCCTCCGCATCGGCCTCGAACGAGTCGGTGGTGAGGACCGCATGCATCATCGATATATACGGCAATGCCGTATACGCGGCAAGAGAAAACCGCGTCGTTCGGGGCTGAGCACTGGGCGGGTGGTTCAGACCAACCCGTCGGCAATGTGCAAAGGGTCGACAACGGTGCAGTCGCTGACCGAAAAACCCGACTTTTCCCGCAGGGGCCGATGAACCTGAGCGCGACCGCTCACCCCAACCGCCGCGCGGCCCGCCACAGCCGCCACAGCCGGCGCCAGCGCGGCATCTCGACGAGCGTGTTGAGCGGGTCGTAGCTCGCCCGCTCCATCGCGGCGAGGTAGGGTTCCACCAGAGCCACCGGCAGGAACGCGGCGCCGGCCGAGGGCGCGATGGTCGGGCGCGCCGCCTCGAAGGCCTTCAGGTGCTGCCGGGCGAGGGCGCGCAGGTCGGCGCAGGCCCGGCGCAGGCCCGGACCCCCGCGGCCCGTGACGATGTCCTCGCGGGTGACGCCGTAGCGGCCGAGGATGTCGGCCGGCAGGTAGACCTGGCCCGAACGGGCGTGCCAGGGCAGGGCGCGCAGCAGACCGGTGATCCCGTAGGCGACGCCGGCATGCCCGGCCGCCCCCGCGCCGCCCGGCTCCGTGCCGTTGCCGATCACGAGGCTCGCCAGCCGGAACAGGGCCGAGGCGGTCTCGCCGCAATAGCCCTCCAGGTCGTTCACCCGGGGCATCGGATCCTCGTAGAGGTCGAACACCCGGGCATCGATCAGATCGACGAAGGGCTGGCGGCCGAGGCGGTTCACCCGGATCGCCTCTTCGAGCGCGGCCGCCACCGGGTTGGCGCGGACATCGCCCCGCGCCTCGCCCTGCAGCGCGTCGCGCCACCATTGCAGGCGGATCTCGCCGGCCATCGGGGCCGAGACGGCCTCGCGGACGCGGGCGATGGTCAACGAGAAAGCGTAGAGCGCGAAGAGGTGGGGGCGGGCGGCGGCCGGCGCGAACAGGGTCGCGTAGTAGCGATCCGGATCGCCGGACCGCACGAGCTCCTCGCAGTGCGACTGCGCGAAGGCGAGCCCGGTCTCGGCGGTCTGGCCCTCCACCTCCGGCATCAGGCCACCGCGATCAGGGCGGCGGCGACCTTGCGGTTCTCGGCCACCAGGATGTTGTAGGTCCGCGCCGCGGCCCCGGTCTGCATCACGTCGAGCCCGACGCCGACATCCTTGAGCCAGCCCCGGAGCGCGGGATCGATCGCCGCGATGTCGAGGCCGGTGCCCACCAGCAGCAGCTCGATGTCGCCGGCCTCGGCCTGGACCGGGCGGAGTGCCGTCCGGTCGATCGCCCGGGGCTCGGTCACGTCCCAGGCGCGCACGCCGGAGGGCAGCAGCAGGATCGAGCCGCGATGCGACATCCCGGCGAAGCGGAAGCCGCCATTGCCGTAGGTGTCGATGATGTGGCGCCCCGGCACGAAGCCGGACTCGAAGCTTTTCGGGTTTGGCTGATCGGCCATCGCGGAAAAAGGACTACTCCGCCGGTTGCGGGACGCCGGAGCGCTCCGAGGCCGCGCGGGCGCCGGAGAGCATCAGCCCCAGATAGATCAACACCGGAGTCGAGATGAAGATCGCCGAGTAGGTGCAGATCAGGACGCCGCAGAGCATCACGGTCGCGAAGCCCTTGATGGCCTCGCCGCCGAACAGGACGAGCGCCAGCAGCGACAGGGCGGACGAGATCGAGGTCATCACCGTGCGCGACATGGTCGAGTTGATCGACAGGTTGAGCAGGTCGACGGTCGGGATGGTCTTGTACCGGCGCATCAGCTCGCGGGTCCGGTCGAACACCACGACGGTCTCGTTCAGCGAGTAGCCCACGATGGTGAGGATCGCCGCGATCGAGGTCATGTTGAACTCGATCCGGGTGATGATGAACACGCCGACCGTGAGCACGATGTCGTGGAGGGTGCCCACGATGGCACCGAGCGCCAGCTCCCGCTCGAACCGGAACCACAGGTAGAGCAGCACCGCCACGACCGAGAGCACGACGCCGAGCGTGCCGGACTGGACCAGCTCGCCGGAAACGCGGGGACCCACGGTCTCGGTCCGGCGGAAGTCGTAATCCGTGTCGAAGGCGGCGTGCGCCTTGTTCATCACCGCGGTCTGGCCCTGCTCGCCGGGCTGGAGCGGCAGGCGGACCAGCACGGTGCCCTGGTTGCCGAGTTCCTGCACCTCCGGCTCGCCGTAGCCGAAGGCCGCCGCCGTATGGCGGATCGCGGCGACATCCGCGGTGCCGGACTTCGCCTGCAGCTCGACCAGGGTGCCGCCCTTGAAGTCGATGCCGAAATTCAGCCCGACGGTCAGGAACAGCACCACCGTGGCGAGCGAGAGCACCGCCGAGAGCGGGAAGGTGACGCGCCGGAATCGCATGAAGTCGAAATGCGATTCATCGGGCCAGAGGCGGAGCAGGCGCATTTTTTCGGACCTAACGTTGGGAAGATCGCAGCACCAGCTCAGCTCGCTTCTCCAATCTCCGACCTCATCCTGAGGTGCCGGAGCGGAGCGGAGGCCTCGAAGGAGTCCTCCAGTGACAGCTGCGATCCCCGGAGCCCTCCTTCGAGGCCCGCTCACGCGGGCACCTCAGGATGAGGTGGTGGTTTGGATCAAGGGATCAGGCCAGCGGTGATGCGTCTCCCGAAAGTGAGTTCATTCAGAACGGCAGGGCCTTCGGTCGGAAGGTCTTGTACCACACCGCGATCATCATCCGGGTCAACGTCACCGCGGTGATGACCGTGGTGAGGATGCCGAGGATGAAGACCACGGCAAACCCCTTCACCGGGCCCGAGCCGAGGAAGAACAGGATCAGGGCGGCGATCGCCATGGTCGAGTTCGAGTCGATGATGGTGGCGAACGCCCGATCGAAGCCCGCCTGGAGCGCCGAGATCAGCGACCGGCCGGCCCTCTGCTCCTCACGCATGCGCTCGTAGATCAGCACGTTGGAATCCACCGCGGTGCCGATGGTGAGCACGATGCCGGCGATGCCGGGCAGAGTCATGGTGGCCTCCAACACCGACATCAGGCCCAGGATCAGCCCGACATGGACCATCAGGGCGATGTTGGCGATGAAGCCGAAGGTCCCGTAGGTCGCGAACATGAAGCAGACCACGAGGCCCGCCGCCACCAGGGTCGCGAGCTTGCCGGCCTCGATCGAGTCGCGGCCGAGGCCGGGGCCGACGACGCGGCGCTCGACCACGGTGAATTTGGCCGGCAACGCGCCCGCCCGCAGGAGCACCGCGAGGTCGTTGGCCTGCTGCACGGTGAAGTTGCCGGTGATCTGACCCGAGCCACCGGTGATCGCCGAGCGGATCACGGGGGCCGAGACCACCTCGTTGTCGAGCACGATGGCCATGCGCCGGCCGACATTCTCCGAGGTCGCCTGACCGAAGCGCTGCGCCCCACGCAGGTTGAACTTGAAGCTCACCATCGGCTCGTGGGACTGCTGGTCGAAGGAGGGCTGCGCGTCGGTCAATTCGCCGCCATCGGCCATGACCCGGCGCTCGACCGGGACCTTGGCGCCCTTCTCGTCCTTGGAGGGCAGCAGGTCGACATCGCCCGAGGGGCTGTCGGCGAGCATCCGGAATTCGAGCTTGGCGGTGGAGCCGAGGAGCTTTTCCAGGCGCTCCGGGTTCTGCTCGCCCGGCACCTGGATCAGGATCCGGTCGGCGCCCTGCTGCTGGATCGAGGGTTCGGTGGTGCCGGTGGAATCGAGACGCCGCCGGATGACCTCGATGCCCTGGCTGACGGCCCGGCGGGTGCGATCGGTGATGCCGGCATCGGTCAGAGTCAGGCGGACGAGGCCGCCGGGCTGCTCGGAGATGTCGAGGGTGCGGGCGGCGGTCTGGCCGAGGGACATCGTGATCGGCTGCGACAGTTCCTGGAGCTTGGGCAGCACCTTGGCCCGTGCCGCGTCGTCCGCGATCTTCACCTGGACGCCGCGCTGGAGCAGGCCGATGCCGCCGTCGGCCCGGACATTCTCCTGCTGGAGCACCCGGCGCACGTCATCGCGCAGGGCCTTGGCCTGGGAGGCGATCAGCTCGTTCTGATCGACTTCGAGCAGGAGCTGCGAGCCGCCCTGGAGATCGAGCCCGAGCACGATGGCCCGGGTCGGCACCACCCAGCTCGGGAACCAGGAGGGCAGGCTGGCGACGAAGCCCTTGCGCTGCTCGGGCGAGAAGAAGCTCGGCACGGCGAGCATCAGCCCCACCAGGATCAGGCCCAGCGTCGCGATGATCTTCGCACGGGAGAAGCGCAGCATCGGCCGTCTTTTTCTCTTGTGGGCCGGCGCGTTACGCCGGCCGTTTCAACCGGGAGTTCAGGCGGCCTTCACGGTGCCCTTGGCGCGGACCTCGGAGATCATCGACCGGACGACCCGCACGCGGACGTTCGGGGCGATCTCGACCTCGATCTCCGGCTGATCGTCTGCCGCCTTGGTCACGCGCCCGACGAGGCCGCCATTGGTCACCACCGTGTCGTCCCGGCGGACGGACTTGAGCAGCGCCTGGTGGTCCTTGACCCGCTTCTGCTGCGGCCGCAGGATCAGGAAGTACATGATCACGAAGATCAGGACGAACGGGATCACCTGAAAGGCGATCTCCGCTCCGCCAGCGGCCGTACCGGCCCCTTGCGCGAAGGCGGGGGTGATCAACGAGCGTCTCCTGCAAATGGCGATCGGGCCTGCCGCCGGTTTTCGGCGTGGGCAGACCTGTCGAAAAGCGCGCGGACTATAGCCAGGGGCTTCCCGAAAGCAACGTCGAAGCGACGGACCCCTGTGAGGCCGTCAGAGACGAGCGCGCACCGCCGCCGCGAAGGCGTCCGGCGCCTCCTGCGGAAAGTTGTGGCCCACCCCCGCGACGATCTCACGCCGGTACGGGCCGGTGAAATGGCGCGCATCCGTATCGGTCGCGGGCGGCGGACCGACGCCGTCATCGGCGCCGAGCAGCACGATCGACGGCACCGTGATCTCGGGCTGAGCCGCGAGGCGGGCTTCGATCTCGACGAGGGCCGGGTCGCCCGGCACGAGGCCGAAGCGGTGGCGGTAGGAATGCACCACCACGTCGACGAAATCGGGATTGCCGAAGGATCGGGCGGTCTGCGCGAAGGTCTCGGCGTCGAAGCCCCAGCTCGGCGACCAGAGCTGCCAGAGCAGGCGGCAGAAGGCGTCACGGTTGGCGGCCAGACCGGCGCGGCCGCGCTCGCCGTGCAGGTAATACTGATACCAGAGCCGATATTCGGCCTCGGGCGCGACGGGCCGCCCGGCGGCCGGGATGTTCTGGATGTTGTAGCCGACGCCGCAGCTCACGAGCCCTTTCGCCCGCTCCGGCCAGAGGGCGGCGACCACGCAGGCCGCCCGGCCGCCCCAATCGTAGCCAGCGAGCACGGCGCGCCCGATGCCGAGGGCGTCGAGGAAGGCCAGGAGGTCGGCCCCAAGCGCGGCCTGCTCCCCCGAGCGCGGCGTCGCGGGATCGAGGAACCGCGTCGGCCCATAGCCGCGCAGGTACGGGATCAGGCAGCGTATCCCGGCAGCCGCGAGCCGCTCGGCCGCGACGTCGTAGGCGTGGATGTCATACGGGAAACCGTGGAGCAGCACGGCCGGCGGCCCGTCCGGCGGACCTTCCTCCCGGTAGGCGATCTCCAGCACGCCGGCGCGCACGCTCTTCATGACGAGTCCCGCAGTTCTGCAAGCCGCAGCTTACGCGATCCGCCGCGGAATTGCCGCACGCGCTTGCCGGCAGCGCTTCGCGCCCGACTTCTCCCGTGGAACGCAAGCGTGACGGGGGAGAACCATGGGCCTGCTCGACGGTGCGAAGAACCTGATCGGCGACCTCGCGGCCGCGGCGGATCGGGCCCTGGAAGACACCGGCAGCGGCAAGCTCGCTTTGGCGCTGGCGAAGTTCTATCCGGGCGGCCTCGTGGCCTTCCTCGATCGCCTGCGCGAAACCGGCCATGGCGGCGCGGTCGATTCCTGGCTCGCGACGCAGACGCCGCCGGACGCACGGCGGGCCGTTCCGGCCCCGGCCATCGCGGCGTGCCTGCCGGAGGCCGTCACCGAGCGACTGGCCTACGATCTCGGCATTCCCGCGGGGCGGGTCGCCACCTCCCTCTCGGAATTCCTGCCGGCCGCGGTCGCGGCGCAGAGTGAGAACGGCGTGCTGAAGCCGCAGCCGAATTTCAGCACGCAGGTCCGCTGAGCTACGGGATCGCGCATTTCATCAGCGGCGGCGCGGTGGCGCAGCTCAGGTAACAGCTCTGCTTCTGGAAGCAGTACCACGTCAGTGAACCGCTCTTGAGGCAGGCGCCGCCGCAATGCCGGTAGACGCCGTAGAGGGGCCGGACGAACACCGCGTCCGTCAGGGTGCGCTCGTCCGGCGCCGCCCGGGCCGCCTCGGCATGCGCCGGCAAGGCCGCACCGGCCCAGACCAAGAGCAGCAGGGACAGGGCCGGAAGTCTCATCACCGCGCGACCGGGAAACCGACGTCAGAGCGGCATAGCGGGCCATGCCGGTCGCCCTGTCGATTAAATTGCCGTTCACGCGGCCCCGGCCTCCCCCGTGCCGAGGATGCGCCCTAGACTGGTCCTGGTTGAATCGGTCGACGGGGAAACACCATGAGCTTGCTCGACTCACTGGGTGGCGCTTTTGGCGGCTCGCTCGGCCAGATGGCGCTGAAGGCGCTGCCCGGCATCATCCAGCAGGTGCTGCCCGGCGGCCTCAACGCGCTGCTCGATCAGCTCCGCCGCTCCGGCTACGAGAGCCAGGTGAATTCCTGGCTCGGCCGCGGCCCGAACGAACCGATCACCGCGGACGACCTGCGCAAGGTGCTGGACAACGAGCAGGTGCGCCAGATGGCGCAGAAGCTCGGCATCCCGATGGATCAGCTTTTCCCGACCCTGGCCGAGGCGCTGCCGCAGGCGGTGGATCACCACAGCCCCGACGGCACGCTGCAGGTGCCCCAGGCCTGACGGCTCCGGAAACGCAAACGGCGGCCCCTCGGGGCCGCCGCTCACTTCCGATCGAACGCGCCGCTCAGTTGCTGGCGAGCTGGGACATCGGGTCCACCGGGGCGCCGCCCTTGCGGATCTCAAAGTGCAGCTGGGGCGAGGTCACGTTGCCCGACGCGCCGGACTTCGCGATCACCTGACCGCGCTTGACCTTGTCGCCGGGCTTCACGTCGAGCTCGCCGTTATGGGCGTAGGCCGAGACGTAGCCGTTGGCGTGGCGCACCAGCACGAGCTTGCCGTAGCCCTTCACGTCCGAGCCGGCATAGGCGACCGTACCCTCCTCGGCGGCCTTGACGGGCGTCCCCTCCGGCACCGCGATGTTGATGCCCTCGTTGCCGGAGCTGCCGTAGCCCGAGATCACCCGGCCCTTGGCGGGCCAGCGGAAGCTCTCGGAAGCCGCGGCCTCGGCGACCGAACCGGTGGCGGCCGGCTCGGGCTTCGCCGGCGCGGCGGCCTTCGGCGCTTCCCTGGCGGCGACCTTCTCGGCGGCGGCAGCCTTCTGCGCGGCCTCCTTGGCGGCCTTGGCCTCGGCGAGCTTCTGGGCGGCCTCGGCCTTCGCGGCGGCCTTGGCTTCGGCCTTGGCCTCCATCGCCTTCGCTTCGGCCTTGGCCTTCGCCTCGGCCTTGGGATCCGGCTTCTTCTCGTCGGCCTTGGCGACCTGTCCCGGACGGACGTGGCGCGGCTTCTCGTCCACCTTCGTGGCTTCCTTGGCGGCCTCCTTCACGGTCTCCTTGCGGGACTTCGTGTCGGCGACCTTGCGGGCGGCGGCATCGCGGGCCAGCGCTTCCTTGCGCTCCGCTTCCTTCTCGGCGGCGCGCTTGGCAGCTTCCTTGGCGGCTTCCTTGGCCTCCTCGCGCTTGACCTCCTCGCGCTTCGTTTCCTTGGCGGCTTCCTCGCGCTTGGCGGCCAGCTTGCCCTCGATCTGCTTGGCGTCCTCGCGCTTCTCCTCCGCGGCCCGGGCCGGCCGGGCGGTCATCGGCGCGGCGGCCGGGTTCATGCCCGAGGCATTGTAGACCGGGATCACGATCTGCCGCCCGGGCGTGATCTGGCTCGCGCTGGTCAGGCCGTTGGCCGACAGGATCGCCGAGGCGGGAACGCCATACCGGGTCGACATCTGGTTCAGGCTGTCGTTCTGCGAGACGGTGATCTGGGTGCCGCCCTGGGCGCTCCAGCCGACCTGCCCGGTCGAGGCGACGCGGGTGGCGGGCGCCGCGGCATGGGTCTGGGCCGGAGGCGCGATACTGGCCGTGCGCGGCGCCGTCGGCGCGCCCAGCGCTTCCGACTGGATGCGGCCGGTGCGGATCGCGGGGGCCGGCTTGAGGCTGCCGTCGGGCAGGCTGCCGGTGGCCGAGGGCTCCGAGTCGAATGGATTCGAGAACGGGTTGCTCAACCGCGATGCATCCGACGAACAGGCGGCCGCCGCCCCGCCGATGATGCCGATGAGGGCGACCCGCGACAGCGTCCGCAACATCCGACCCTTACCGCGCACCCGCATCGACGCACCCGTTTGCCTGACGCAACCTGATGCCCCAATGAAGACGGATTCAGGTTAAGCAACCGTTCCCGTGCCGCGTGACTGCATCCCTTGCGCGAAGGGCGACAGAGGATTTTCGCTGTATTCGCCGGATGATCGTGGGGGCCGCGACCGTGCCTTTTCCGCACCGATCGGCACCCCATCTCGAAGGGATGTTTACCATCCGCGCCGCCCGCGCCAGCCTCTGCGACCTGCCCGGGATCGAAACCCCGCGCCTGTCGATCGCGGCTTTGCGGCCCGAGGATGCGGATGCCCTGCGCCGGCTCACGGACGATCCCGCCATCACCGCCGCGGTGGATTTCCTGCCCGCGCGGTTCACCCTGCAGGACGCCGAGGATCTGATTCTCAGCGGGCGGCGGGGGCAGGACCGGTTTCTCGGCGCCTGGCGGCGCGAAGCCGGCGCCGCGGACCCATCCGCCGGGTCCGCAGGCCGTGAACTCATCGGCGTCGTGGGCACGCATCTGCGCGGCGCGGGCACGATCGAGATCGGCTACTGGATCGGCGGCGCCGCGCGCGGGCGCGGATTCGCGTTCGAGGCGGTCTCGGCGATCATCGGCCTTCTCGCCAAGCGCTTCCCGAGCCGAACCATCGTGGCGGAGTGCCGGCCCGCCAACGTCGCGTCATGGGAGCTTCTGAGGAAGCTCGGCTTCCGCGACACGGGCGAGGAAGGACATCGGCCGGGCCGGCGGCTGCTCCGGCGCAGCTAGACCCATCTTCCGACCGGAGACGCTCAGCCCGCGCGCTCGTCGCTCAGGCGGCGACGGCGGTCTCGGCTACCGGCGCTTCGACGGCTTTGCGCTGCTTCTTCTTCCGCCGCTTGCCGATCGTCATGGGCGGCTCGTCGGAGGGTATACGCTCGGCGAGCGCGAATCGGTGCAGCGCATCGAGGGTCTGTGCGTCCTGAGACCGGGCCTCGATCAACGCGTAGAAGGCCGCGCGCACGATATCCTTCTTCGACGCCTCGGGATGGCTCGCGCGGACAGCCGCACGCAACGCCTTCGGCGTCATGCCCGGCGCTGCCAAGCTCCACAGAGCTGCCGACAAGGCTTCCATCGAAGTCATTCCCTAATCCCCGATCCGGCTGGAGCCGGCCCGGACCGAGATCTACATGACGCAGCCGTGACGTTTCAAGAGAAAATCTGTTTACATTAGCCGGATGTCAAGATCAGATCTTGAAAACGAAGATCCTCCTTCAGCATCAATACTCGCAAAGCGCATACATACGCGCAGCATAATTCTGGCCATGGAATGCGTCTGAGCTTCACCGGCGACAAATAAAAAAGCCCCCGGCTCGCGCCGAGGGCTTCGTGCGGCCGCCTCAGCGGCCGGGATGGGACAGACTCAGAAGGTGATGCCGGTCTCGACCATGTAGCGGTCCTGCGAGGTCCGGTTGCCCGTCCGGCCGAAGCCGGTACCGGGCGTGAACAGGCCCGCGTCGTCGATGCTGGCCTTGGTGATCCCGCCGAGTTCGACGTGGGCGTACTCCACCCGGAAGAAGAAGCGGTCGAAGGTGAAGGTCGGCGTCACGGTCACCGAGAACGCGTTGCTGCCGGCGCCGAAGCCGAGCAGGTTCGTTGTCCCGGAGCCGCGGACGCCCGTCTGCTCCGTGTACTCGATGCGGCCGGCCAGCGAGAAATTGTCGGTGAACGAATAGGCCGCCAGCAGAGCGCCGCTATAGGTCGAGGCGGAGGTGTAGATCCCGACCCGCGGGTCCCGCTCGACATTCGTGAACTGGAAGTACGGCGACACGATCCACGGACCGTTCGCGTAGGTGTAGTTGATGTCGAAGATGCCGCTATTCTGCTGCAGGTAGGGCGTCGCGAACTGGTAGCGCGGGCTGCGGACCAGCGCGTTGGTCCGGCCGAGGTTCAGGCCGCCGTTGACGCCGATCGTGTTGTAGTCGTCCAGCTTGTAGGCGACGTTACCGGTGAACCACGTGATCTCGTTGGAGAAGAACCCGTCCGTGCCGGCGAGCGACACCGAGAGCGGGCCGCTGCTGTAGTTGACCTGCACGCCCTGGTTGATGAAGTTCTCCTGCACGAACAGCAGGCCGCGGTTGATGTTCAGGTTCTGATAGGTGAACAGCAGCTCGGTGCCGATCAGGGTGAACATCCGGCCGCCCTGGACCGACCACTCGTCATTGATCTGGATCTTGCCATAGGCGACCGGGACCGGGCCGAACAGCAGATCGGTCTGCGTGAAGGTCGCGAGGGTCGGGAAACCGAGCTGCGGGACCGAGTAGCCGCCCGCCTGCACGTAGAACTGGAACCCGCCCTCGGGCTTCTGGATGACGCCCTGGATGTTCGAGAAGTCGAACCGCGCCGCCCGATCCCGGTCGTTCGGCGCTGCCGGCGTCGAGAACGAGGCGAAGGGATTCGTCTGCGTGTAGCCGTAGCCGGTGATGGCACCGCCGACATAGAGGTCGCCGAGCGGGCCGGCGGCGAAGCAGGTCGGGGTCGGGTTGGCCTTGATCACGCCGCCATAGGTCGGGCCCAGCAGCGTTGCCTTGCAGGGCTCGGCCGGGGGTGCGACGGGGGCGGGGGCGGGCGCCGCCAGATCGGCCGCCAGGATGCTGGTCGAGGACAGCAGGACAGCAGCAAAGCCGGCCAGGGTGGATCGCGTCAGCATGGAATCGCAGCTCGTTGGTGTTCGCCTACGGTCAAGCTGACACCGACGCGCCCGTGGTACAAAATCAAACATATGGCAATTGCATAGTTTTTGGGCATTTTCACATCGGCGCGATCAGTCACCGCTCAAATGTGTCTTTGCGGCAACAAGAGCTACCCGGGCAACGCTTTCTACTTCCCGTTGATTTAAATCGGTCGTTCGCCGATCGGCCTAAGCTGCCGAGTCAGGTGTTGGGACCGATCGGATCGCAGCGAAATCCTCCGACGTCATGCCGGGCGAGGCGCTCCGCGAGGGCCGGCAGAACCACGAGGGCCTCCTCGGCGAGGCGCCAGGGCGGATTGACGACGACCAGCCCGCTGCCGGTCAACCGGGTCGGATCGTCGGGTCGATCGATCAGCAGGTCGAGGCGCAAAGCCGGGCGGGGCAGAGCGCCGTGGAGATCCCGAATCATGCGATCGAGGGCGGCCGCATCCTTGATCGGGTACCACGCGAGAAATACGCCGGTCGGCCATTTCGTCACGGCCCGGACCAAGTGGGCGCCGATCCGCTCGATCTCGCCGGGCACCTCGTAGGGCGGGTCGATCAGCACGAGGCCGCGCCGCTCGGGGGGCGGGATCTGAGCGTTGACCGCGGTCCAGCCGTCGAGGCTCATGACCTTCGTGCGCGAATCACGCGCGTAGCGCGCCCGCAGGGTGGCGGCATCCGCCGGGTGCAGTTCGACGAAGACGCCCTTGTCGCCGGGCCTCAGGGCTTCACGGATCACGGCGGGCGAGCCGGGATAGGCGGTGGCGCCGTACCGCGCCTGCACCGCCGCCACCGCGTCCCGGTAGGGGGCGAGCAGCGCCTCGACATCCGGCGCAAAGGGGGCCTCCATCCGGCCCCAGCCGTCCCGCCATTCGCCAGTACGGGACGCCTCGTCGGCCGCGAGATCGTAGACTCCGAGGCCCGCGAAGGCGTCGAGCGCCCGGAACGGCTTCTCCTTGAGCCGCAGATGATCGAGCACCCGTGCGAGTATGAGGTGCTTGAGCACGTCGGCGTGGTTGCCGGCGTGGAAGGCGTGCCGATAATTCATGCGAGCGCGGTGAAGCGGATCCGGCGGCCCGGGTCCAGCGCCTGGGCCTGAAAAACTCAGCGCGCGGCGTCGAGGGTGATCTCCGGCGCCCGGCAATTGCCGCGGGCGACCTCCGGACAGGGCGTGAAACCCTTCAGGTCCTTTCCGAAGCAGATCCGGACTTCCTGCAACTGCCCCCGGGTGCAGGTGACCGCCATCATGTCGGGGCGCAGGCCGCGATTGGCGGCCACGAACTGCCGGGCGATCTCGATCGGCGCCAGGGTCTGCGGCGGGCCGCCGCCCTTGAGGGTATCCGGGATCGTCACAGCCAGCCGGGCATCCCGCGCCGCCGCGAAATAGGCCGCCGGATCGAGCCCAGAGCAGGTGCCGTGCTTGCGCCATTCGTGGCGGGCCAGCCCTTCGCTCGGATAGACCTGACCAGCCACCTCGATCGCCTGCCGGGTCGGCGCGCGTTCCACGGCGGAGCAGTTCTCGGGATAGCCCCGGCTGTATTGCGGCCACAGACCGTGGACGACGAATCCGAGCCCGCGGCCCGGCGCGCATTGGACGTCATCCCGGCGCTCGCCCGCGCCAGCGCAGTAGGTCGGCGACCACGACAGAGCCAGCACGTAGAAGTCGAATTCGCCCGGCGTGCTTCGGCGGGCGAAGCCGCCGTAATCCTGGGCGGCGGCCGGGCCGGCGAGCAGCAGGGCGGCGAGGCAGGCGGCCCCAGCGCGCATCGTCAGGCTCGCACCGTCAGGGGCGCGCCATCCGGCAGGCGGTGGCGTAGGCGTAGGCCAGTTCGCGGTCCAGCCCGTGGACGCAGAACTCGACACCCCAGGTCGCGCCGATGATGCCGAGGCTCTCGCGGACCGAGTAGTCGACCTTGCGGCGCACGCCATCGGAGGTCGTGACGGTCGCGGTGCAGAAGCGGCGCGGGTAGGTGTCGAGCCCCCAGGGGCGCCACGCGGTGCGCTCGATCGTGTCGAAGGACAGGATCGTCATCGACGAATTCCAGAACTTCGCCTCCTTCTCGGCGAAGTTGGTCGAGACCCGCTCCAGCACCGACGGGTCCTGGCAGCCGGGGATCTGCGCGTCGAAGGGGAATTCCCGCTCCTCGGCCGGCTCGATATCCTCGCGCGCCGAGCGGGCCAGAGCCGGCTGTGCCAGGGCGATGAGAGCCAGCCCGAGGGCGAGGCCGTGACGGATCGAACGCATGGCGCGGGCCTCGGGGGATGTAGGGTCCTGCATCCCGGGACGATGACCCGGCTGCGCCGTCAGTCAAGCTCCGGCAGCGATTCGGCGGTGGTTTAATATCCCGTGCGGCGCGGCCGCTACAGTGGTCCACCGGTCGTGCTGACGGCCTGAGTACCGGCAGTAACAGCGTGATTTTGCCTCAGTAGATCGGCCCGGTACCGGGTGACGGCGCGCCGAGCTGGAGCGGCTCGTCGTAGCCCTCTGTGGCTTCCGCGGGAGCGGCCGTCGCGACGTGCGGCGCAGGCCGCACCGGCGGCGCCGAGGTGTAGGCCGTGGCCGCGGGCGGGCGCGCCGGGGCGCGGGCGACCTGCGTCGGGCTCGCCGCCTTCGACATCGGCGCGACGCCGTAGGGATCGTCCTCCTCGATCTCCACCGGGGCCTGCGGGGCGGCGGGCTGGCGCGGCGGCGGCACCGGGCGCGACAGCGGCCGCTCGACGCCGGCGCCGAGCTGCGGCGTGAACTTGATCAGCGGCTGGCAGATCCGCCTCAGCCCCCGCGGGTCATGCCGGGCGAGGTCCACGTGGATGTGGTCGTAGTGGAATACGTTCGAGCCGGGCGCCAGCACCGTGGTGAAGCGCTGGCAGGCCCCCAGAAAAATCTCGCGCAGAAAACCCTGCTCGGCCTCCGTGCCGCGCCAGCCGCCCTTCACGGTGATCACGTGCCCGTCGGCGAGCTTCACCGACATCAGGTCGACCGCATTGCCGAAGCCGTGCTCGGAAAGCTTGGCGCCGGGCTGGTTGTTGCGGCCGCGGCAGGAATAGGAGCCCGCGTTGATCTCCACCACCGGCACGCCGAAATAGAGGTTGGCGGCGGGCTGGATCGTGTCGGCGAGCCATGCCTCGGCCTCGGCCAGAGCCGGACAGCCGAGGGTCATCCGCTGCTTCAGCACGACGGAGCCGCCGCCGAGCCGCGTCACCCGGAAGGGCTGCTGCATGCCGCACGGACCCGGACCATCCATCGCCGCCACCGGCGTGACGAATTCGGTGGGTTCCACCAGCTTCTTGGCCAGGCAGACCTGCTCCGCCTGATCGCGCCACGGTTCGCGTCGCTCGAAATGGTTGATCGAGCACGCGGTGAGCCCCGCGCCGAACAGCGCCAGGGCCGATAACAGGGATACGCCACGCCACATGACCCGGACGATGCGCACTTTCCCGTAAAGCGTTCGTATACGCCGTTTCCCGAATGCCGCGCCCTGTGGCTCTGTTGACAGAGGCCCCCTCCGGAGCACTGAATACAAAATGCTCTCGCTCCTCGACCTCCGCGCCCGCATCGACGCGGGCACCCTGACGCCCGCGGGCGCGATCGACCTCTGCCGGGCGGCGATCGCCGCCCGGGAGCCGGAACTGCACGCCTTCGTCACCCTCGACGCGGCGCCCGCGATCCCGGAGACGGGGCCGCTCGCCGGGATCGCGGTGGGCGTGAAGGACATCATCGACAGCGCCGGCCTGCCGACCCAGATGGGCTCGTCGATCTACCAGGGCTGGCACCCGCGGGGAGATGCGGCCGTGGTGGCGCGGCTGAAGGGCCTCGGCGCGGTGGCGCTCGCCAAGACCACCACCACGGCCTTCGCCAGCAGCGATCCGACCGCGACGGTCAACCCGCGCGATCCCGGCCACACGCCCGGCGGCTCGTCTGCGGGATCGGCCGCCGCGGTCGGGGCCGGGATGTTGCCGCTGGCGCTGGGCACGCAGACGGCCGGCTCGGTGATCCGGCCCGCGAGCTATTGCGGCTGCGCGGCGGTGAAGCCGTCCTTCCGGCTGATCCCGACCGTCGGCGTGAAGACCTATTCCTGGGCGCTCGACACGGTCGGCCTGTTCGCCGCCGGGGTCGCGGACGTCGCCCACGCCCTGGCGCTGGTGACCGGCCGGCCGCAGATCGCGGGGGCGGAGACGGGATCGGCGCCCCGCATCGGCCTCGTCCGGCAGGATTTCGCCGAAGCGCCCGAGCCGGAGGCCGAGGCCGCGCTGGCGCGCGCCCGGCAGGCGGCCGAACGCGCCGGCGCTCAGGTCACCGACCTCGCGCTGCCGCCCGCATTGGCCGAAGCCTGGGAGCGCCACCGCATCATCCAGAACTACGAGGGCCGGTTGGCGCTCGCCTGGGAGTACGACACGCAGGCCGAATCCCTGCCGCCCCTCGTCCGGGCGCATCTCGATGCGGGCGCGGCGATCGCACCGGCCGCGTATGACGATGCCCGCCGCCACGCCCACCGGGCCCGCCGGGTGCTGAAGGACCTGTTCGCCGATTACGACGCGATCCTGACGTTTTCCGCGCCGGGGCCGGCGCCCGCGACGCTCGCCTCGACGGGCGATCCGCGCTTCAACCAGCTCTGGACGCTGATGGGCGTGCCCTGCGTGAACGTGCCGGTGCCTGGCGACCAGCTCCCGATCGGCGTCCAGGTGATCGGCCGCTTCGGCGACGACGGACGGGCACTGGCGGTCGCCGGGCTGATCGAGGACGCGCTCCGCTAGCGCGACCAAATCACGGGTTCCCAAAGGGCGAGCCCTTTGGCGGGGTGTCGGGGCGGAGCCCGACATCGGTCGAAGACCGACAATCGGGCTTCGCCCGAGCCCCGCAGGGTTCCACCCTGCACCCGCGAAAGGTCCCGGACCTTTCGAAACCGGGACCTTACGTGCTCGGCTGCTCGTGGAGGGTGTCCTCGACGTAGAGCTGTTCCAGCAGGACCTTGATCACCGCCATGAGCGGCAGCGCCAGCGCGATGCCCCAGAGGCCGAAGATCACGCCGAGGATCAGCTGGCCCGCGAAGATCGTGGCCGGGGGGATGTCGAGGGCGCGCTTCTGGATGAAGGGCGTCAGGCCGTAGCTCTCCAGGCATTGCACGCCGAGGTAGACGCCCACCGCGCCGATCACCGCCTTGGTGCCGGAGGCGAGGGCGGCCAGCACGATCACGAGCCCCGCCACGAGGGGGCCGACCGTCGGCACGAAGGCGAGCAGGCCCGCCTGGAGCCCCAGGATCAGCGCGCCGCCGATCCCGAGGAAGGCCAGCCCCGCCCAGGTGCACAGAAAGATCACCGTCATGATGATCAGCTGGCCGAACAGCCAGTGCCGCAGGGTCTCGCCCGCCCCGTCGAGGACCTGCGACGCCCGCCACCGCTTCTGCGGCGGCACGAAGCGGACGACGCCGTCCCGGTAGGCCTTCGGGTCGGCCGCGAAGGCGAGCCCCAGGAAAGCGATCACCAGCAGGTTGCCCAACGCGTCGAACAACCCGAGGATCACGGCGGCGGCCGGCCCCAGCACGCTGCCGGCATCCGAGACGATCGAGCCGCTGCCCTTCAGGAGGCCGTTGGCGAGGCCGCCGAGCCCGCCCTCGCGCTGCCCGGATTCCGTCGAGCCGTCCTTGCCGCCGGCCTGCGGCGCGAAGCTCGGCACGTCGATGCCACGCTCGGAGAGCCACCCCGTCACCGTGCCGGCCTGATCCTTGATCGTGGTGCCGAGGTCGCGCCCCTGCTGCACGATCGTGGCGCCGCCGTAGCTGCCGAAGCCGATCGCCGCGACCGCCACCGCGAGGCTGGCGATGGTCAGCCGGAGGGGCCGGGGCAGGGGCAGGACATGGCCGATCCCGCGCGTCAGCCCGTCCAGGAAGACGCCGAGCAGCACGCCGGCGAAGATCAGGAGCAGCGTGCCCACCGACATCCAGGCCAGCGCCAGCGCCGCCGCGAAGCAGACGACCGCGATGCCCGAGGCGGCCAGCGGCGCCGCGCCGCGCCATGGCCCGACCGGGCCTTCGAACTCTTGCAGCTTCCTGTCCAACATCATCGCTCCCGCACCGCGGCCCCACGAACGCCGCGGTTCCACCCGGGTCAAGTGCGCCCGGCGCGGGATGTGCGGGGGGTCGCCAACCATTTCGGCGTGGAACACCGCCCTCAACGCAACCCGAGTGGGACCGGAGAGCCTCTCGCGCGTTGGTTGCGGCTGTCCGGCCGATCGAGGCGCCGGCCCCTCCAGGAGATACGCGATGCGCGACCCTTACGGCGAGACGCCGGTCCGTTTCCTCGGCCCCGGCCACACGGTCGATTCCGCCGATCAGCTCAGCAGCGTGGTCCTGATGGGCATCGCCATCGCGGGCGGCGCGCTCGCGGTGTTGCTCAACGCAATCTTGTAGGCGGGCTCAGCCCCAGCGGCCGGCCGCGGCGTCGTCCTGCGCGGTCGCCTCGACCCAGGCGCCGACGGTGCCGTCGGCGAGGTGTTCGCGCTTCCAGAACGGCGCCCGGGTCTTGAGGTAGTCCATCAGGAAGCTCGCCGCCTCGAAGGCGGCGACCCGGTGGCTCGACGCCGTGATCACCAGCACGATACCGTCGCCGGGGCGCACAAGACCGAAGCGGTGGATCACCCGCACGGCCTGGAGCGGCCAGCGCGCCGCCGCCTCTTCGGCGACCCGGGACAGCTCCGACTCGGCCATGCCGGGGTAATGTTCGAGTTCCAGGGCCGCCAGTCGCCCGTCCTCGTCCCGGCACAGGCCCGAGAAGGTGACGACGGCGCCGGCCCGGCCGCCGAGATCGGCGGTGATGCGGGCGATCTCGGCCGCGGTGTCGAAGGGCTCGGCCTGGATGGCGATGCTCGGGGCGGGCGCGCTCATGCTCCGGTCCATAGAGGGCGCGGCCGACGCAGGCCAGACCCCCGGTCCACCAGACCTCCGGCACGCCAGACCTCCAGCACGCCAGACCTCCAGCCTGTCACACCGGCTCATGCCTCTATATGACACACTCTGCCGCGCCCCGCCGGCCCCGGGCCGCGTTGCCATAGACCGGCGGTGGAGAAGGATATCCGCGTGACCCCCGACCTGATCCTGCCCTACGACGGCGTCCAGCCCGATTTCGCGAGCCGGCCGGTCTGGTGCGGACGCGGCAGCACGGTGATCGGCGCGGCCCGCATCGGCGTCCAGGCCTGGATCGGCGACGACGCCGTCATCCGCGCGGACGGGCAGAGCGTCATCCTGGGCGACCGGTTCTGGCTCGGGCCACGCTCCACCGTCCACATCGCCACGCTGGCGCGGGGCACGCAGGTCGGCGACCGGGTGACCGTCGGACGCAACAGCGTCGTGCATGCCTGCACAGTCGGCTCGGATGTCGTGATCGAAGACGACGTGGTGATTCTCGACGGGGCGGAGATCGGCGACGGCGCCGTGATCGAGGCGGGCTCCACCGTCTTCCCGCGGGCGCAGCTGCCCGGCGGCCACGCCTATGCCGGAAGCCCGGCGCGGCCGAAGCAGCCGGTGAATGCCGACGACGTCGCCGAGCGCGCCGAGCGCCTGCGCGAGCGGATGGGCGAGGGGCCGACTCCTTCGGCCGGAGAGCCGCCCGAGGTCGAGGCCAGCGTGTTCGTGGCCCGCACCGCGACCGTGCGCGGGCGGGTGAGCCTGGGCGCCGGTTCGAGCGTGCTGTTCTGCTGCGATCTCAACGCCGAGGCCGGGCCGATCGTGATCGGCGCCGACACCAACATCCAGGACAACACCGTGATCCGCACCCGCGGCGAGGGCGTGGTGATCGGGCGCGACACGACGATCGCCCACAACGTGCGGATCGCCGACAGCCGGATCGGCGCCCGCTCGCTCATCGGGATCGGCGCGGCGATCGCCCCCGGCACCCTGATCGCCGACGACGTGATGCTGGCGGCCGGCGCCACCACGGATCCCGGGCAGATTCTCGAAGCCGGCTATCTCTGGGGCGGCCGCCCGGCGCGGATCCTCGCGCCCCTCGACGCCGAGAAGCGCGCCACGATGATCCGCATCGTCGAGGGCTATTGCCGGCACGGACGCGAGTACCGCGCGGCGCAGGAGGCGCTGGGGTAGGTGGCCGCCCTCAGCGTTCACGATCGTGGATCGACGGGCTCCAAGAACCAATCATAGGCATCGACGTTCAGCGGCGCACGGATTTTCGAAGCGAGCGCGCGAACCGCGGACAGGCTGAGCGGATAGGATCCGAGAGCCTCCCGGTCCGTATCGGGCACCTCGGCAAGGATCCTCACTTTCTCGAAGAGAGAAGCCGGAACATCGTGCTCGATGGCGAGCCGTTCCGTCGCCTTGTCGTATCCAGCTACGATATGCCCGATGGTCATGGCTCTACGCGCCTCGTGCTGTCCGCTCGCGACACTTGCTCACCGGTGGCAGCGTCGAACCCACCGATATGGCTACCGCGGGCATCATATTTCTCGACGTGCCCGTGCTGGTAGTCCCATTCATAGATTGCGCCGCTCGCGTCCTTCCACCGCATCCGTAAGCCGCCCCCGGGCCGGGGCGTCTTGGGCCGCACCCGCATCGCGGCCGGAAAGCCCGGCAGGGTCCGCGGTGGCGGCACCATCGTGTCGCACCAAGCCCCGTCGATCGGCGCCGGCCCGCGTCGCCCCTCTCAATGCTGCAGGATCTTCGACAGGAAGGTCTGCGCGCGCTCGGACCGGGGGCTTCCGAAGAACTCCTCCTTCTTCGCGTCTTCGACGATCTCGCCGCGATCCATGAAGATCACCCGGTCGGCGACCTTGCGGGCGAAGCCCATCTCGTGGGTCACGACCATCATGGTCATGCCCTCCTTGGCGAGTTCCACCATCACGTCGAGCACCTCGCCGACCATCTCGGGGTCGAGGGCCGAGGTCGGCTCGTCGAACAGCATCACCACCGGGTTCATGGCGAGGGCCCGGGCGATCGCCACGCGCTGCTGCTGGCCGCCCGAGAGCTGGCCCGGGAACTTGGTGGCGTGGGCGCCGAGACCGACCCGGGCGAGCAGGTCGAGCCCGCGCTTCTTCGCGTCCTCGGCGCCGCGGCCGAGCACCTTGCGCTGGGCGATGGTCAGGTTGTCGGTAATCGACAGGTGCGGAAAAAGCTCGAAGTGCTGGAACACCATGCCGACCCGCGAGCGGAGCTTGGGCAGGTTGGTCCCCTTGTCGGCGACCTTGGTGCCCGCCACCGTGATCTGGCCCTTCTGGAACGGCTCCAGGGCGTTGACGCACTTGATCAGGGTCGACTTGCCCGAGCCCGAGGGGCCGCAGACCACCACGACCTCACCCTTGGCGACCTTGGTGGTGCAGTTCGTCAGCACCTGGAAGTCGCCGTACCATTTGCTGATGTTGTCGATGGCAATCATCGTCTCGCCGGGCGCCGCGACGGGCGCGCCTGAGACGAGGTGGCCGGGCTGGAGGCCCGCATCCGCCGGCGCATAGGCCGCCTCGGCGGCGGGCTCGGTGGCGTGCGGGGCCGGCATCGGGGACGAGGTCATACGCGGTCTCCAGTGTCGGTCAGCGGATGATGGCCACGCGGCGCTGCAGGCGGCGCACCAGGAACGAGGCCGAGAAGCAGATCACGAAATAGACGACCGCCGCGAAGATATACATCTCGACGAGGCGCCCGTCGCGCTGGGCCACCTTCGAGGCGGCGCCCATGAAGTCGGTGAGCGAGAGCACGTAGACCAGCGAGGTGTCCTGGAACAGCACGATCGTCTGGGTCAGCAGCAGCGGCAGCATGTTGCGGAAGGCCTGGGGCAGGACGACGTTGCCCATGGTCTGCCAGTAATTCATGCCCAAAGCCTGCGCGGCGGCCGTCTGCCCCTTGGGGATCGACTGGATGCCGGCCCGCATGATCTCCGAGAAATAGGCCGCCTCGAAGGCCATGAAGGTGATCAGGGCCGACGGGAAGGCGCCGACCTGGATCGGCGTGGACGAGCCGGTCACGTAGGCGCCGATATACGGCACGAGGAAGTAGAACCAGAAGATCACCAGCACCAGCGGCAGCGAGCGGCACAGCTCGACATAACCCTTGGCGACCTGGGTGAGGCCCGGCACGCCCGAGAGACGCGCCATCGCCAGCAGCGTGCCGATGATCACGCCGCCCAAGGCCGCCATGGCGGTGAGCGTCACGGTGAAGACCATGCCCTGCCCGAACAGGTAGGGCAGGGAAGAGACGATGACGGAGAAGTCGAAGTTCGAAAGCATCGGCGCCTGTTCGCGGTGGCCGTCGGGCGGGTGTCGGGGGCGGGTGATCCTCAGCGCTGGCCGGGGATCGCCACCGCCTTCTCCAGGAAGGTCGCCGCCGTGACGACCACGAGGTTGATGATCACGTAGAGGATCGTGGCGGCCGTGAACGCCTCGAACACCTGGAAGGAGAATTCCTGCATCGAGCGCGCCCGGGCGGTCAGCTCCAGCAGGCCGATGGTCAGAGCCACGGACGTGTTCTTCAGGTTGTTGAGGAATTCCGAGGTCATCGGCGGCAGGATGATCCGATAGGCGTTCGGCAGCAGCACGTAGCGGTAGGTCTGGTAAGTGGTGAAGCCCATCGCGGTGCCGGCCATGCGCTGGCCCCGGGGCAATGACTGGATGCCGGCACGGACCTGCTCGGCCACGCGCGAGGCGGTGAAGAAGCCGAGGCACACCACCGCCGTGTAGAACGGCGCGTCGGGCAATTGCTTGATCGCATCGCCGAGCCGGGTCGGCACGACCTCCGGCAGCACGAAGTACCAGAGGAACATCTGCACCAGCAGCGGCACGTTGCGGAACAGCTCGACATAGGCCGTGCCGATCGCGTTCGCGGGCTTCGACGGCAGGGTGCGCAGCACGCCGATCAGCGAGCCTAAGAAGAATGCGATGATCCAGGAGCAGAGCGCGGTGGCGATCGTCCACATGAGCCCGGAGAGCAGCATGTCGAGATAGGTGCCGTTGCCCTCCGGCGAGGCGTCGAAGAAGATCCGCCAGTTCCAGTTGTAGTTCATCGCGCTGCTTCTGACATGAAACGTGTGAGCCCGGTGCGTCCCGATCACACCCTCATCCTGAGGTGCTGCGCAGCAGCCTCGAAGGAGGGCTCCAGATGTCTCCGCGATCCCTGGAGGTCTCCTTCGAGGCCTCCGCTGCGCTTCGGCACCTCAGGATGAGGGTGGGGATGGGGGCGCGGTCGACGATGGACCGTGCGTGACGCACCGCAGGGCCTTGCCCGCGGTGCGCCTCATCGTGTTGGCCCGATCTCAGTAGGCTGCCGGATCCGGGCTCGCGATCGGATGGGCGAACTGCTTCTTCATCTCCGCGCTCATCGGCAGGTTGAGGTTGATATTGCGCGGCGGGATCGCCTGGGTGAACCACTTGTCGTAGAGCGCCTTGCCCTCGGCGCTCGTGTAGAGCTTGGCGGTGGCGTCGTCCGCGACCTTCTTGAACTCCGTGTCGTCCTTGCGCAGCATGATGCCGTAGGGCTCGGGCTTCGACAGGGCCTCGGTGGAGATCTCGTAGGCCGAGGGATCCTTCGAGGAGGCGGCCAGCGAGGCGAGCAGCACGTCATCCATCACGAAGGCGGCGGCGCGGCCGGTCTCGACCATCAGGAACGCCTCGGCGTGGTCCTTGGCCGGCAGGATCGTCAGGCCGAGCTTGCGCTCCGTGTTGGCCTCGTTGATCTGCCGGATGTTCGTGGTGCCCGAGGTCGACACGACGGTCTTGCCCTTCAGGTCGTCGATCGTGTGCAGGTTGGCCGACTTCTTCGAGACGTAGCGGGTCGCGGTCAGGAAGTGTGAGTTGGTGAACCACACCTGCTTCTCGCGGTCGGCGTTGTTGGTCGTCGAGCCGCATTCGAGGTCGATCGTGCCGTTCGCCATCAGCGGAATGCGCGTGGCGGAGGTGACCGGGTTGAGCTTCACCTGCAGGTTCGGAAGGTTGAGCTTGGCCTTCACGGCGTCGGCGATCTTGTAGCAGATGTCCAGCGCGTACCCGATCGGCTTCTCGTCGCCGCCGAGATACGAGAACGGCACGGAGGCGTCGCGGTAGCCGATGACGATGGCGTTGGCGTCCTTCACCTTCTTGAGGGTGCCGGTCAGCTCCTGAGCCCGAAGGCTCAGCGGGGCGAGGGCGAGGGTCAGGCCCAGCGCCGCGGCGACGCCGCGGCGGGCGATATCAAACTGCATCGGTACGGAACTCCTGAATCGGGCCGAACAGTGTCGGCTGGCGGCTGGACCTGCGGGCCCGCCCGCTCGGGCGACGCCTTTGCAATGATGGTGCCGGGAGGCGGATCGCGGTGCCGCGCGCGGACGCGGCCAAAGACCGACAGGGCGCAGCCAAGCTTGTGACGTCGCCCGAAGACGCGATCCCTGTCCCCCGCATGGCCTCCTCCGTGACGTCGAGCCAATCTGCCGCTCGCGCCAGCGGCATCATGCACACTTCTTAGGCGCACGCACGGGGTCCTGGGGACGGATCCGCCATCAAGGCTGACGAATTCACCGCGTCCCAAACGAGGACGCCGCCCCGCCGGGTGATGCGGAGCGGCGTCGGACGGTGTGACGGGACGGGCGACCCGCCGCGATTTACTTCGTCAGCTCATTCCCGGCGTAGTCGATCTTGCCGTCGGCACCCTTCTTCCACTCGTACATCACGTAATCGGGCCGGGTGATGTCGCCCTTCTTGTCGTAGGCGATCGGCCCGACCACCGTGTCCACCGGTTTGCCCTGGTGCAGCCAGTCGGCGAGCTTCTTGCCGTCGCTGGAGCCGGTCTCGGCCATGGCCTTGGCCAGAACCTGAACGGCCGCGTAGGAGTACAGGGTGTAACCCTCGGGATCGATATTCTTGGCCTTGAAGGCGGCGAGCGCCGCCTTGGCGTTCGGGTTCTTGCGCGCGTCCGGCGGGAAGGTGGTCAGCGTGCCCTCAGCGGCCGGGCCGGCAATCGCCACGAGCTCACGGTCGACCATGCCGTCGCCGCCCATCATCGGGGCTTTCAGGCCCTGGTCCCGCATCTGGCGCAGGATCAGGCCGGCCTCGGTGTAGTAGCCGCCGTAATAGACGACATCGACGTTAGCGGATTTCAGCTTGGACACGAGGGCGGAATAGTCCTTCTCACCCGGGTTGATGCCCTCGAACATCACGTCCTTGCCGCCCTTGGCCTTCAGCGCCTTCAGGGTCTCGTCGGCCAGACCCTTGCCGTAGGGGGTCTTGTCGTGGACGAAGGCGATCTTCTTGCCCTTGAAGTGGTCGGCGAGGTAGGCGCCCGCCACCGCGCCCTGCTGGTCGTCGCGGCCGCAGGTGCGGAAGGTGTTCCACATGCCGCGCTCGGTGAACTTCACGTTCGTGGAGGCGGGGGTGACCTGGATGATGCCGGCGTCGAGATAGACATCGGAGGCCGGGATCGACACGCCCGAGTTGTAGTCGCCGACCACCATCTTCACGCCGTCGCTGGCGAACTTGTTGGCCACCGAGACGCCCTGCTTCGGATCGGAGGCGTCGTCGCCGACCGTCACGGTCAGCGTCGTGCCCTTGAGGGTGCCGGCCTTGTTGAGGTCCTCCACCGCCTGGCTCGCGCCGTTCTTGAGTTGCGCGCCGATGGCGGCGCTGTTGCCGGTGATCGGCGCGGCGATACCGAGCTTGACCTCGGCGGCCTGTGCCCCGGCCATCATGGCGCCGAGGGCGAGCCCGGCCAGCAGAATCGATCTCATCAGCGTTCTTCCCCTATGGTCAGGACCGCACGTGCGGATCCGGCCGCACTCATCGGACCCCGCCCGCTTCCGGCGCCCGTTCGCGCCATGTCAGCGGGGAGGTCTTCTCGTAGAGCCAGCGATACTGGCTCGTCATCTGGCGCGTCCGCGTATAGCGGAAGCCCGCCGCGCCGATAATCATGACCACGACGGCATCGACCACGTAATAGTGCAGCGACAGCAGCGTGCCTGAAAACAGGGCATAGTGGATGAAGCGCACGGCAGCGGCCACGAGGAGCAGCGCCAGCGCGCATTGCCAGAACGGCCGCCAGCCCCGGGCGATGCCGCGCGCGGCCATCCAGCCGGCCCAGCCGCCCATCACCACGGTGACGAGCAGGAACAGCCAGGCCGAATCCTCCTCGAAGAGAAGCCCCTGCAGCATGCTCATGCCCCGACCGGGCCGGCATGGCCCCCCTCCAGATAGGCGGCCTGGACGTTCGGATCGTCGAGCAGCGCACGGCCCGTGCCGCTCATCGTCACCCGGCCGTTGACCAGCACGTAGCCGCGATGGGCGAGCTTCAGGGCGTGGTAGGCGTTCTGCTCGACGAGGAAGATCGTCATGCCGTCGGTCCGGTTCAGCTCCCGGATCGCGTCGAAGATGCCCTTCACCACGAGCGGCGCGAGGCCGAGCGACGGCTCGTCCAGCAGCAGCAGGCGCGGGCGGCTCATCAGCGCCCGGGCGATCGCCAGCATCTGCTGCTCGCCCCCCGACATGGTGCCGGCGCGCTGGTTCAGGCGCTCCTTCACACGGGGGAACAGGGCGCAGACCTTCTCCAGATCCTCGGCGAAGAAGCGCCCGTCATGGAGCGCCGCGCCCATCTGGAGGTTCTCGTAGACGCTCATCCGCGGGAAGACCCGGCGGCCCTCCGGCGACTGGGCGATGCCCAGCCGGGCGATGGCGTGGGTCGGCAGCCGGGTGATGTCGCGCCCGTCATAGGTGATGGTCCCCGACCGCGCCTGGGGGCTGCCGAAGATCGTCATCATCAGGGTCGACTTGCCGGCGCCGTTGGCGCCGATCAGCGTGACGATCTCGCCCTCGGCGACATCCAGATCGACGCCCCGCAGGGCGGCGATGCTGCCGTAATAGGTCGAGACGTCCCGCAGCGCGAGGAGCGGCGGCCGCTGCCCCGCCTGGATCGCCCGCGTTTCCTCGACCAGGACGTTGATGCCGGCGACGCTCATGCCGGAGCTCCCGTATGGGCGTCGTCGCCGTGCGGCACGCTGATCCCGACCTCGGCCTCCACGGCCTCCACCTCCTCGTCCTCGACGCCGAGATAGGCGGCGATCACCCTGGGATCCGAGCGGACCTCGGCGGGCGTACCGTCGGCAATCTTCTGGCCGTAGTCGAGCACCACCACGTGATCGGAGATCTCCATCACCACCGACATGTCGTGCTCGATCAGCAGCACCGAGGTGTCGTGCTCGTCGCGGATGTGGCGCAGGAGACCGTTCAGCTCGGCCGATTCCCGCGGGTTGAGGCCGGCCGCCGGCTCGTCGAGGCAGAGCAGGACCGGATCGGTGCACATCGCCCGGGCGATCTCCAGGCGGCGCTGGGCGCCGTACGGCAGGGCGCCGGCCGGATCGTCGGCGCGCTTCATCAGGTCGATGCGCGTCAGCCACGCCTTGGCGCGCTCGATCGCGGCGTCCTGCGCATCGCGAAAACCCTTGAGCCCGAGCAGGCCGAGGATCGTGTAGCCGGAGGCGCGCATCAGCGGCTTGTGCTGGGCGACCAGCAGATTCTCCAGCACCGTCATGCCCTGGAACAGGCGGATGTTCTGGAAGGTGCGCGCCACCCGGGCGGTGCGGTTGACCTCGTGGTTCGGCAGCCGCTCCAAGAGGTGCGTCGTGCCGTCCGCATGCGCCAGGGTCAGCATGCCCTCCGTCGGCTTGTAGAAGCCGGTGATGCAGTTGAACACCGTGGTCTTGCCGGCCCCGTTCGGGCCGATCAGCGCGGTGATGTCGCCGCGCCTTGCCTGGAAGGACAGGTCGGAGACGGCCACGAGGCCGCCGAACCGCATGGTCAGGTGCTCGACGGTGAGCACCGGCGGGGTCGCGGTCGCCCGGGTGTCGGGATGCGTGGCCATCAGCCGTGCCCCTCGCTGACATGGGCGCCCGAGACGGCGCGGCGCTCGCCGAGCGAGACCGAGGGCAGCCGCACCGAGATCAGCCCGCGCGGGCGCCAGACCATCATGGCCACCATGGCGAGGCCGAACAGGAGCAGGCGGTACTCGTTGGGGTCGAAGCCCTCGCCGAACACGGCCTTCAGGAAGCCGAGGTTCCTCAGCATCTCCGGGCCGCCGACCATCGCCACCGCGGCGATCGCGACGCCGACCTGGCTGCCCATGCCGCCCAGCACCACGATCGCCAGGATGATGGCGCTCTCCAGGAAGTTGAAGCTCTCCGGGCTGATGAAGCCCTGGCGCACCGCGAAGAAAGAGCCGGCGAAGCCGCCGAAGGCCGCGCCCAGCGCGAAGGCAGTGAGCTTCGTCGCCGTCGTGTTGATGCCGAGCGAGCGGCAGGCGATCTCGTCCTCGCGCAGGGCCTCCCAGGCGCGGCCGATCGGCAGGCGGCGCAGGCGCAGGGTGACGAAGTTGGTGATCAGGGCGAGCGCCAGGATCAGGTAATAGAGAAACACCAGCCGGTGCATCGAATCGTACGGGATGCCGAAGGTCGCGGCGAACCCGTTGTCGCCCGCCGTGAACGGGATGCCGAAGAAGGTCGCCCGCGGGATCGACGAGATGCCGGCGCCGCCGCCGGTCACGTCGGTCCAGTTGATCAGGACGAGGCGGATGATCTCGCCGAAGGCCAGCGTCACGATGGCGAGGTAGTCGCCGCGCAGGCGCAGCACGGGGAAGCCGAGGATCATGCCCCACAGGCCGGCGAACAGCCCGGCGAGCGGCAGGCAGACCCAGAACGACAGGCCGAAGGTGGTCGAGAGCAGCGCGTAGGAATAGGCACCGACCGCGTAGAAGGCGACGTAGCCGAGGTCGAGGAGGCCGGCGAGGCCGACCACGATGTTCAGGCCCCAACCCAGCATCACGTAGGTCAGGATCAGGATGCCGAGATCGATCCAGTAGCGCGCCGAGGACAGGCCGCCGGTGGCGAGCGCCGCGATCATCGGCAGGGTCAGGGCCACCGCGATGAACAGGGAGAGCCCGACCTTCGAGGTCTTCTGCCCGGCATCGGGCTCGCCATGGACCGCCTCGGTCGCCTGGGCCGGGGAGGGGGTGAGCGCCCGGCGCGCGTCCCGGCGCAGCAGCACCAGACGCTGGACGATGCGGGCGACGAAGATCGCCGCGCAGAGCGCCGCCACCAGACCCCAGCGCGGGACGAGGACCAGCTCGGTCCCCGGCCCGGGATCGGTGCGGTAGGCGATGATCGGCACGCACAGGCCGAAGGTGACGAGGGCGTAGAGGGCGGCGTCGCGCAGGATGCCGGCCATCGCGTTGCCCGGGAGCGCGGTCTGGGAGGCGGCCATCAGACTTTCTCGACCTCGGGCCGGCCCAGGATGCCCGAAGGCATGAAGATCAGCACGATCGCCAGGATCGAGAAGGCGGCGACGTCCTTGTACTCGATCGAGAAGTAGGCCGACCAGAAGGTCTCGATCAGCCCGATGATCAGGCCGCCGAGCACAGCCCCCGGCAGGGAGCCGATGCCGCCGAGCACCGCCGCCGTGAACGCCTTCACGCCGGGAACGAATCCGTCCGAGAACGACACGACGCCGTAATACATGAGGTAGAGGACGCCCGCGACCGCCGCCAGGGCGGCGCCGAGCACGAAGGTCAGCGAGATCGTCCGGTCGACGTCGATCCCGAGGAGCGCCGCCATCTTGCGGTCCTGCTCGCAGGCGCGCTGGGCCCGGCCGAAGGGCGTGCGCTGCACGAGGTACCAGAAGCCGGTGAGCAGCACGGCGGTCACCGCCATGATCAGCACCTGCTTCCAGGCCAGGAACACCGCGTAGCCGTCACGCTCGAACAGGGTGATGCCGCCCGAGAACATCGGCGGAGTCGGCTTGTTGCGCGCGCCCTGCACCACCTGCACGAAGTTCGACAGGAAGATCGAGACGCCGATCGCCGAGATCAGCGGCGCCAGCCGGAACGAGCCGCGCAAGGGCCGGTAGGCCACGCGCTCGATCGCCCAGCCCCACAGGGCGGTGAGCGCCATGGCGACCACCAGCACGACCAGGAAGGCCAGCGCGATCGAGCTGATGCCGAGCCAGACCGTCAGCAGCAGGAAGGTGATCAAAGCGATGAAACAGGAGACCATGAAAACGTCGCCATGGGCGAAGTTCACCATGCCGATGATGCCGAACACCATCGTGTAGCCGATGGCGATCAGGCCGTAGATCGAGCCGAGCGTCAGCCCGTTGATAAGCTGCTGTACGAAGACGTCCATGTATTCTCGCGCGCCGGGGATCCGTGCCGCCTACGGAGACCGCAGACAGCTTGGCAGGGCAAGTCCCGTACCGCAGCCGTAGCACGCCGGCCACAGGTTTCATCCACGCCCGAGCGTCGCGCGAAAACAGTCGAAGACGCTAGTAATGGCCGGTACCCGGGCTTGCGCATGGCGCGGTTCGTGCTTCACGTTAACGAATTGTAATGCTCACTCATCCCGGCACAGGCGAGGAGCCGTCCCATGACAGGTTCACGACTCACGACGATGATCTTCGTCGGCATGCTCCTTGGGATCGCGGTGGGCTATGCCTGCAGCATCACCTGGCCGGATCCGCAGACCGCCAAGGAGATCGCCGGCTACATCGCGCTGATTTCCGACGTGTTCCTGCGGCTGATCAAGATGATCATCGCCCCGCTCGTCTTCTCGACCCTCGTGGTGGGCATCGCGCATCTCGGCGACACGGCCGCGGTGGGCCGGGTCGGCGGCAAGGCGCTGCTCTGGTTCGTCGGCGCCTCGTTCTGCTCGCTGATGCTGGGGCTGGTCCTGGTGAACCTCATGCAGCCGGGTGTGAACCTCAACCTGCCGCTGCCCGATGTCGGTGCCGGTACGGGCCTGAAGACCGCCTCGCTCTCGCTCAAGGAGTTCGTCACCCACCTCGTGCCCAAGAGCGCCGTGGAGGCGATGGCCAACAACGAGATCCTGCAGATCGTGGTGTTCTCGATCTTCTTCGGCGTGGCGCTCGCCGCCCTCGGCGAGAAGGGGCACTTCCTGGCCAAGGGCATCGAGGGCGTGGCCGACGTCATGCTGAAGGTGACGGGCTACGTCATGATGTTCGCCCCCGTGGCGGTGTTCGCCGCCATCGCGGCGACGATCACCACGCAGGGCATCGGCGTGCTGATCACCTACGGCAAGTTCCTGATCGAGTTCTATATCGGCCTCGCGGTGCTCTGGGCGCTGCTGATGGGCGTCGGCTTCCTGATGCTCGGGGGCGGCGGCATCATGCGGCTGATCAACCTGATCAAGGAGCCCTTCGTGCTCGCCTTCTCGACCGCGTCGAGCGAGGCGGCCTACCCGAAGATGCTGACGAACCTCGAACAGTTCGGCGTGCCCAACCGCATCACCTCCTTCGTGCTGCCGATGGGCTACTCGTTCAACCTCGACGGCTCGATGATGTACTGCACCTTCGCGGTGATGTTCATCGCCCAGGCCTACAACATCCCGCTGACCTGGGGTCAGCAGCTCACCATGCTGTTCCTGCTGATGGTGACCTCGAAGGGCATGGCGGGCGTGCCCCGCGCCTCGCTGGTGGTGATCTCGGCGACGCTGACGCAGTTCAACATCCCGGAGGCGGGGCTGCTGCTGATCATCGGCATCGACCAGTTCCTCGACATGGGCCGCTCGGCCACCAACGTCCTGGGCAACAGCGTCGCCACGGTGGCGGTGGCCAAGTGGGAGGGCCAGCTCACCGCCAGCGACCAGCGGCTGGATCATATCGGGACCGTGGTCTCGCCGGCAGAGTAGGAATCGATATCCCTGGAGGCCGGTTTCGCAGCACCGGCCTCCAGGGATATCCGGCGCGGGAGGGCCATCCAACCCACCACCTCATCCTGAGGTGACCGCGAAGCGGGCCTCGAAGGAGGGCTCCAGGGATCGCAGTGCTATCTGGAGGGCTCCTTCGAGGCCTCCGCTGCGCTCCGGCACCTCAGGATGAGGGGCGATGGGTGGGAGAGCCCGGGCTTTAGGCACTCCCGAGTGCGATGTGGCTTGGTTGTGCGCCCCGGAGGACGGGTGATGGCAAGGTTTTCCGTCGCGGTTCTAGTCCTGGCCCTGGCCCTGGCGGGCGCGTCGCCGGCTTCCGCCATCGAGGTGCTCACCGGCACGCTCAAGAGCGTCGCCGAGCGCGGCGAGATCGTGCTCGGCTACCGCGAGAGCTCGGTGCCGTTCTCCTTCGTGGCGGGCAAGAATCCGGACGGCAGCCCAAGGGCGATCGGCTACGCCCTCGACCTCTGCGGCGAGATCGCCGACGACATCCAGGCGGCGATCGGCCGGCCGGTGAAGATCCGCTACGCGCCCGTCACCGCCGAGACCCGCATCGAGGCGGTGACATCGGGCAAGATCGACCTCGAATGCGGCTCGACCACCGCCAATGCCGAGCGGCGCAAGCAGGTCGCCTTCTCGCCGGTGGACTATATCAGCGCGACGCAATTGCTGGTGAAGCGGGGCTCGGGCATCGCCTCCTACCGGGATCTCGGCGGCAAGATTGTCGTGGTCACCGCCGGCACCACCAACGAGAAGGCCGTGCGCGACCTGCTCGCCCGCGTGAGGATCGACGCGCAGGTCGTGACGGCCCCCGACCACGCCGCCTCCTACGCCATGGTGAAGGCCGGCAAGGCCGACGCCTTCGCCACCGACGACGTGCTGCTCTACGGGCTGATCGCCACCGACGCTCAGGACGGGTCCAGTTATACGGTGCTGCCCGACAAGCTCTCCTACGAGCCCTACGGCATCATGTTCCGCAAGGACGATCCCGAACTCGCCGGCATCGTGCAGCAGACCTTCACGCGGCTCGCCGAGTCGCGGGCTTTGCGCTGGACCTACGAGCGCTGGTTCCTCAAGCGCCTGCCCAACGGCGAGCGCCTCGACATCCCGATGTCGAACGACCTGCGGGTGAGCTTCCAGCTCATGGGCCTCGACGCGGGCGAGTAGGGGGCGCCTCGCTTTCGCCCAACCGGAGCGCGAGGAAGGGCGATCAGTCCCTCCCGTCTCGAGCGCGCCTCCTGCCCATGACGATCGCAGCGCACTGCCCGAGCTTCCGTGCCGCAGCGTTGGGCGCCCTGCTCGCCTGCGCCGCCTCGGGGGCTTCTGCCCACCCCCACGTCTGGGTCACCGCCAAGGCGCAGCTCGTCTACGAGGGCGGCAAGCTCGTGGGCGTGCGCGACACCTGGAGCTTCGACCCCGAATACACGGCTTTCGTCACGCAGGGCCTCGACACCAACAAGGACGGCACGCTCAGCCCCGAGGAACTCGCCGGGCTCGCGGCCGAGAACACCGCCAACCTCGCCGAGTTCGGCTACTTCACGAAGCTGAAGGTGGGCGGCAAGGAGCAGGCCTTCGCCGATCCGAAGGAGCCGGCGGCGCACATGGAGGACAAGGCTCTGGTCATGACCTTCCTGCTGCCGCTGAAGAGCCCGGTCCAGCAGGGGCGGGGGGTCGCGGCGCTGGAGGTCTACGACCCGACCTACTTCGTCGCCTTCGCGTTCGCGGAGGGACCCGAGGCGGCGACGCTGGCAGGCGCGCCGCAGGGCTGCGCCGCCACCGTCACCCGCCCGAAGACCGAGCAGCCGAAGACGGCGGATGCCGGTTCTCCGGGCATGACCGAGGCGTTCTTCGAGGCGCTGACCGCCGCCTCGACCTACGGCGTGCAGTTCGCCAGCCGGGTGCTCGTCGCGTGTCCGTAGGGATCGGGATCGCCGCGCCGGCCGGGGCGGGGCGGCTGGGTTTAAGGCTCGGCCTCATGGCGGCGGCCATCGGACTGGCAGCACTGCTCGCCGCCGGGATCGCGTGGCTGGTGGCGCCCGGCCTCGCCGCCCCGCCCCCGCGCTCGCCCTTCGGCATCGGGTTTCGCGAGACCGCCCCGGCGGCGACCGGCCTCGGCGGCATCATCCTGGCCCTGCAGGCGAGTTTTTCGCGCAGCCTCAACGCGGCGGTCAGCGCGCTCCGGGGCGGCGGCAGCTGGAACCCGCTGATCGGCCTCGCCTTCGCGTATGGGGTGTTCCACGCCGCCGGACCGGGCCACGGCAAGGCGGTGATCGCCGGCTACATCCTGGCGGGCGAGCGGGCCTTCCGGCGGGGCTGCGCGCTCAGCCTCTGCGCCGCCCTGCTCCAGGCCCTGGTGGCCGGGGCGATCGTGGGGATCGGCAGCCTGGTCCTGAACGCCACCGCGGCGGGCATCACCCGGGCCGGCACCCTGATCGAGGCCGTGAGCTTCGCCCTCGTCGCGCTGATCGGGCTGGTGCTGACCTGGCGCAAGGCCGGGCGCCTCGTCCAGCTCGACGCGGCATGCGGGCCCGGCTGCAGCCACCTGCCCGGGCCGCAGGCGCTCGCGACGATGGAGACGTGGCGCGAGCGGGCCGGGGTGGTCCTGGCCGCCGGCTCGCGCCCCTGCGCCGGGGCGGTCCTGGTGCTGATCTTCGCGGTGTCGCAGGGCGTTCCCGGCGCGGGCGTGCTGGCGGTGCTGGCCATGGCGCTCGGCACGGCGCTCACCACGACGGCGCTCGCCGGCCTCGCGGTTTTCGCCAAACGCGCAGCCCTGCGCCTCGCGGGCGGACGGGGCCGGGTGGGGCTGCTCGCCCTCGGCGGCCTTGAGCTGATCGCCGCGGCCTTCGTGCTGGTGCTCGGCGCCGCGATGCTGTCGGGCCTCGCGCCCACCTTGGGCGGCTGAAGGGCCTCGCCAACCGAGCCGCGGCGTGCGACGCTGCGCGCCCGAGACGGAGAGCGCGCCGATGCATCCCGACTTCGCGACGATCCTGAACTGGCGCCTGCTCGCCGGATCGCACCCCTTCCCCGGCCCGGATGGCGGGACCTGCATCAACGAGGCCGCGATCGTGGCCGCCGGTCTGCCCTACCGGGCGATCCGCTCCAGCGCGGATTGCCCGCCCTGCTTCTCGCGTCCGATCGCCGCCTACGCCCTCGGGCTCAACGACGCCATGCCGGACGCCGTGCGGCCGCAGCTGATGGGCTTCGTGCTGCGGCTCTCCGGAAGCGCCGACAGCCCTGAGATCGAGGCCGCGCGCACGAGGCGGCTGGCCCTCGAGAGCGTCCGGCGCATCCTTGCGCCGCTCTGCGCGCTCGCCGGGATGGCGGAGGATGCCGAGGCCTGCGCCGGGGCGCCGGACTGGCCCGGGGCGTTTGCGGCGGCGCGCTCGGCCACGTGGCGGGGCGGCGCGCTCTCACAGGCGGCCGCCCGGACGCGGCGCTGGCGCGAAGGCGCCCTGACCGCGGCCGTCTCTCGAACCGCCACGGCCGCGCAGAGGGCCGGGGAGGATGCGCGTTGCGCCGCGGAGGTCGCGGAAGGGGCCGCCCCGTTCGTGGCCGGGACCTGGGGCGAAGCCTGCGCGATCCTCGACGCGACGCTGACGATCGGCCGGCAGGCCCCGGAGATCGCCGTCGCGGGCGCCCGGGAGCGCCTGGACGCGGCGAAGGCCCTGGCGCCGGCCTGATCAGGCGGCCGCGGGCGCGGCGTCGAGATCCAGCTCGATAGACCCGCAATTCTCCAGGAACGTGCCGGTGAGGTGATAGAAGAACGTGCCGTGCCCGACGACCGCGATGGTCCGCTCGGGCCGCGCCCGCAGCCACGCCCGGAAGGCCGCGACCCGGGCGTCGAACAGGGGGCGCGGCTCCACCGGATAGCCGCCGACCTCGCAGCCCGGCTCCGCGTGCCACCACACTTCGGGCAGATGCCCGACATCGAGATGCGGGAACTCGGCGGCGATCTCCGAGGCCGCCCGCCCCACGTCGCAGCTGCTCTCCTGGCATTCCCGGTGCAGCACCTCGACCAGCACGCGGGGCCGGTTCGGATGGTCGCCGAACAGGATCGCGGCCGTCTCGATCGCCCGGGTGAGCGGCGACACCACCACGAGGTCGAACGGGATCGCGCGCAGCCTGTCCCGCGCGGCCCGCGCCTGAGCCTGCCCCAGCTCGGTCAGCCGGGCGTCCGGCAGGCCGGGATCGCCGCCCCCGAGCTTGTGGGCGGCGTTGAAGGTCGACTGACCGTGGCGGATGCAGACGATACGGGTCGCTGGTGGCATGGATCTCGGCTGCGTTCCCCGGCGGATCGGGATGGGTCGGCTGCGGTCAGGCGAAGCGGCCGCCGCGCTGGATGACCTCGATCTTGTAACCGTCCGGGTCCGTGGCGAAGAAGAACCGCGCTAGCACGTCCTCACCGTGCTTGAGCGTCTTCACGTCGGTCGCCGTAAAGCCCTCGCGCGTGTGGCGCGCGTGCTCGGCCTCGACATCGTCGACCACGAACGCGATGTGGCCGTAGCCGTCGCCGAGATCGTAGGGCTTGTCGCGCCCCTTGTTGACCGTGAGCTCCAGCTCGAACGGCGAGGCGGGGTCGCGCAGATAGATCAGGGTGAAGTCCGGGAAGTCGAAGCGATCCGACACTTCGAGCCCGAAAGCACGAGCGTAGTAGTCGCGGGCACGTTCCTCGTCGAGGACGCGGATCATGGCGTGGACGGGCTTGGACATGCGCTTGCGGTTTCCGTGGGCACGCGGCCGGCGTGCTGGACCACCTATGTGGCGTCGTCGGCGCGACTGAAAAGGCCGGTGAGCGCCGCTCCTGTGCCGAGGGTTGCGTCCGCCCCGGCCACGCTGCCTAGCCCACAACCGGAAGAATGTTAGCCGCGGCATATTACCGGACGCGTTATGCATGTAAATGCAGAACAAGAAAACTAATGATGGGTTATAATCTTCTGAAATTGAATACCTCTATAAATATTAGATGAAACTACTGGTTATGTTCGCCATATTCAGGTGATTGATAAATTACTTTTGAGAGATCTACGAATGATCCCTTGACATTGATGGATAAGTAACACAATTTTTACGGATTAAGACCACACCAAAGGCTGTGCAGATCGAGTCGCCAGTCGCCGCTTTCGATCGGGAGGCTAGAAGACCGTGTTACGCCTATCGAACATCAAAGTTCTGCCGAAACTGGTCGCGGTCATTGCTTTGATCGGCCTGATCGTCGGCGGATGCGTCTGGTACGCCCAGGCGCAGATGACCAAGATCGACGATGCCTACACCCGCTTCATCAACAACGAGGCGGTGGCCGTCGCCGAGGCACGCCGTCTCAATCGCCTGGTGATCGAACTCAACTACTGGGTCTACCGGATCATCGCCGAGACCGAGATGAATCAGATGCAGGCGGCCAACAAGGGCTTCGAGGCTGCTCTGCCCATGGTTCAGGAACTGCTCCCATCCTTGCGGACGCACGCCCCGAGCTTCGCTGCGCGCATCGACGAGCAGGCCGCCCGCGTGGAGCGTTACGTCCGGGAGGTGACGGAGGTGCGCCGGCTCGGCACCGCCAACCAGAACGATCAAGCCATCGCGCTGGTCCATTCTGCGATCGACCCGACCTTCTCCGCCATGCTGGCCAGCGGCAACACGCTCGCGGAGGACATCGGCACCTTCATGCAGAAGGGGTCGGACGATCTGACCGATCAGACCAACGCCACCCGCCGGACCCTGCTGATCGTCACCGGCCTCGGCATGCTCGCCGGCATGCTGGCGGCGATCGTCGTCGCCGTGTCCGGGATCACGCGCCCGCTCGACCGACTGGTGAAGGTCCTGCAGCGCATGGCGCAGGGCGAGGTCGACGCCGCGATCAAGGAGGCCGCACGCCGGGACGAGATCGGCGCGGTCGGCAAGGCGGTCGAGGGCATCAAGGCGATGGTGGCCCGCACCGCCGCCGAGGAGGTCGAGATCAAGCACCGCGCCGACGAGGCCGCCGCGGCCGAGCGCAAGCGCACCATGCTGGAACTGGCCGACGGGTTCGAGCGCACTGTCGGGGGCATCGTCGGGATGGTCTCGGCCTCGGCCACGGAACTGCAGACCACGGCCCAGTCCATGACGGCCAGCGCCACCGAGACGGCGAGCCAATCCACCACCGTCGCGGCGGCCGCCGAGGAGGCCTCTGCCAATGTCCAGACGGTCGCCGCGGCCGCCGAGGAATTGGGCTCCTCGGTGCAGGAGATCGGCCGGCAGGTGCTCGGCTCGGCCCACCTCGCCCAGACCGCGGTCGGCGAGGCGGATCAGACCCAGCACCTCGTGCAGGACCTGAGCCAGGCGGCGAGCCGCATCGGCGAAGTCGTCGGACTGATCTCGAACATCGCCGGTCAGACCAACCTTCTGGCGCTGAACGCCACGATCGAGGCGGCAAGGGCCGGCGAGGCGGGGCGCGGCTTCGCCGTGGTGGCGGCCGAGGTGAAGGAGCTGGCCGGCCAGACCGCCAAGGCCACCGAGGAGATCAGCCACCAGATCATTCAGATCCAGGGGGCGACCGGGCAGGCGGTCTCGGCCATCGACACGATCGCGGCCCGCATCCGCGAGATCAACGGGGTCGCCACGACCATCGCGGCTGCCGTGGAGCAGCAGGGTGCGGCGACGCAGGAGATCGTCCGCAACGTCTCGCAGGCGGCGACAGGGACCGATCAGGTGACGAGCAACATCGTGGGGGTCGCCCAGGCCTCGGAGGCGACGGGCGCGGCGGCCACCCAGGTCCTGGGCGCGGCGAGCGAGTTGTCGCGTCAGTCCGAGCAGCTCGGGGCCGAGGTGTCCCGGTTCCTGAGCACGATCCGGGCCGCCTAGGAGGGCTCTCGGCCGGAGTGGCTGGCCGGTTGGCCGCAAGAGGGCGCGACCGAACAGAGGCTTGGAGCCGTGCCCGATTGCAACACGATCGGGCACGGCTCTGAAGCAATCAGGTTCCGATCCGCAGCACCTCGGTCCGGTCGCCGGCCTGCGCGAAGGCGTCCGGGTCGGCGCCGGTCATCCAGACCTGACCCGGCAGCGCCTCCAGCGCCTCGAACAGGCCGGCACGGCGCCGCGGATCGAGGTGAGCCGCCACCTCGTCGAGCAGGATCACGGGGGCGATGCCGCTCATGGCGCGCACGAGGCGCGCATGGGCGAGGACGAGGCCGATCAGCAGCGCCTTCTGCTCGCCGGTCGAAGCAGTGCCCGCCGGAACGTCCTTGGGGCCGTGGCGGACCACGAGGTCGCTGGTCTGCGGCCCGATCAGCGTGCGGCCCGCCGCCCGGTCCCGGTGGCGGCCGTTGCGCAGGGCGAGGCGGAAACGGTCCTCCGCCTCGATCGCCGGCCAGACCGCCACGAGGTCGTCGAGGTCGCCCTCCAGGCGGATCGAGGCCCAGGGGAAGGGCTGCGCGTCGTCCCGTGTCTCGGCGATCAGCCGGTCGAGGCGCTCCGCGGTCTCCCGGCGGGCCAGCGCCACGGCGACGCCGAGCTCGGCCACCTCCCGCTCCACCGCGTCGAGCCAGCGATCATCGTCGGGCCGCTCCTCCAGGAGGCGGTTGCGCGAGCGCAGGGCCCGCTCCATCGCCGAGACCCGCGCCCCGTGCCCGGCATCCACCGCCAGCACAAGCCGGTCGAGGAACCGGCGCCGGTCGCCCGCGGCCCCGCGGAACAGGCCGTCGAGATCCGGCGTCAGCCAGACCACCCGGAGGAACTCGCTGAACGCCACCGGGGAGGGGGCGGGGGCGCCGTCGATCCGGCACAGCCGGCTCGTGCGTCCATCCGGCCCCGGCGGCTCCAGGCCGGTGCCGAGCCGGTGCTCGGCGCCGTCGCGGTCCAGGGTGAGGGACACGGCGAAGCCCCCGGGGCCGCCGGTGCGCGCCATGGTGGCGAAATCGGCCCGGCGCAGGCCCCGGCCCGGCACGAACAGCGAGAGCGCTTCGAGCAGGTTGGTCTTGCCCGCCCCGTTCTCCCCGACCAGTGCGACGAACCGGGCCGCGGGGTTCAGTTCGAGGTCGGCGTGGTTGCGGAAATCGCGGGCGATCAGGCGGGTGACGCGCAGATCTTGACCGTCAGGCTCGATCCGCGATTCGATAGCATCGCTCATCGGCCGATCCGCAGCTTCGGAGCATCCGCGTTCAACCGACCCTTTGCTTCCGCCATCCCATCCAACCACCTCATCCTGAGGCGCCCGCATTAGCGGCCCTCGAAGGAGGCCTCCAGAAACAACTGCTCGAACTGGAGCCCTCCTTCGAGGCCTCCGCTTCGCTCCAGCACCTCAGGATGAGGGCGAGAGCAGGACGTTTCTTCGCACGCTCACACCCGCATCGGCATCAGCACATAGAGCGCCGGGGCGCCCTCGCGGTCCTGGATCAGGGTCGGCGAGCCCGGGTCGGCGAGCTTGAACAGGGCGGTGTCGCCCTCGAGCTGCGCCGTGATGTCGAGCAGGTAGCGGGCGTTGAAGCCGATATCGAGGTTGGCCGCCTCGTAATCGACGTCGAGCTCCTCGGTGGCGCTGCCCGAATCCGGGTTGTTCACCGACAAAGCGAGGCGGCCCTCGGCGAGCCCGAGCTTCACGGCGCGCCCGCGCTCGGACGAGATCGTCGAGACCCGGTCCACCGCCTTGGCGAAGGCGTCGCGCTCGACGGTGAGCCGCTTGTCGTTGTTGGCCGGGATCACCCGCTGGTAATCCGGGAAGGTGCCGTCGATCAGCTTGGAGATCAGCGTCAGGCCACCCGCGAAGCGCAGGCGGATCTTGGCCGGCGAGAGATCGACCGCGACGGATTCCCCGCCATCGTCGAGGAGCTTCTGGATCTCGGCCACGGCCTTGCGGGGCACGATCACGCCCGGCATGCCGACGCTGCCCTGCGGGGCGGGGATCTCGACCCGGGCGAGCCGGTGACCGTCGGTCGCGACCGCCCGCATCACCGGGCCGTTCTCGGTCTCCAGCGTGTGCAGGTAGATGCCATTCAGGTAGTAGCGCGTCTCCTCGGTGGAGATCGCGAACTGGGTCTTGTCGATCAGGCGCTTGAGGTCGGACGCGGCAATCTCGAAGCCGTGGGGCATCTCGCCGGCGGCCAGATCCGGGAAGTCGCCCTCCGGCAGGGCGCCGAGCGCGAAGCGCGAGCGGCCCGAGCGGATCGTCATCTGGCCGGATTCGCCGCCGGTCTCCAGGGAGACCTGCGCGCCCTCGGGCAGCTTGCGCACGATGTCGTAGATCACGTGGGCCGGCACCGTCGTGGCACCGGCATCCGACACGTCGGCCGGGACGCTCTCGGTGACCTCGATGTCGAGGTCGGTCGCCCGCAGCTGGAGCCCGGATCCTTCCGCGCGCAGCAGCACGTTGGACAGGATCGGGATCGTGTTGCGGCGCTCGACGACCCGGTGCACGTGGCCGAGCGACCTGAGCAGGGCCGCGCGCTCGACAGTGACTCTCATCGCAATACTCGACTGGTAGGGACGGCGCGGCGGCCGGCGTCCCGCGCGGATTAAGGCCGTTCAGCTTGGCGAAGGGGACCCGCGAACGCAAGGCCGGCACCGGTGCATCGCACAGGCGACCTGCTCCGGACGTGTTTTCGGGGTTCCCGCGCGCGCCGCACCGTGCGAAAGCGCCGCAACCCATTTGCCGTCGAACATCCCGACACCGTCATGCTGCAGACCGTCGAAGCCGCGAGCGCGACACACGTCCCCCCAAGCGCCGGGCGGATCCTCGCTGCGAGCTTCGTCGGCACGGCGATCGAGTTCTTCGATTTCTACATCTACGCCACGGCCACCGCCCTGGTGATCGGCCCGGTCTTCTTCCCCGCGGGAGCGCCCGGCGTGCAGCAGCTCAGCGCCTTCGCGACCTTCGCGATCGCCTTCGTGGCCCGGCCGGTCGGCGCGGCGCTGTTCGGGCATTTCGGCGACCGGGTCGGCCGCAAGGCGACCCTGGTGGCCTCGCTGCTGATCATGGGTCTGTCCACCGTCCTGATCGGCTGCCTGCCGACCTACGCGTCGGTCGGCTGGTGGGCGCCCGCGGCGCTCTGCGTCCTGCGCTGCGGCCAGGGGATCGGGTTCGGCGGCGAGTGGGGCGGGGCGGCGCTGCTCGCGGTCGAGAACGCGCCGCCGGGCCGGCGGGCGTGGTACGGGATCTTCCCCCAGCTCGGCGCGCCGGTGGGCTTCATCCTGGCCAATCTCGGCTTCCTGGCGCTGAGCTTCGGCCTGTCGCCGGAGAGCTTCCAGAGCTGGGGCTGGCGCCTGCCATTCCTGGCCTCGGCGGCACTCGTGGGCGTCGGGCTCTATGTCCGCCTGAAGCTCACCGAGACCCCGGCCTTCAAGGCCGCGCTGAGCCAGGCGCGGCCGGAGCGGGTGCCCTTCGCCACGATGCTGACGCAGCACGGGCGGGCGGTCCTGATCGGCACCTTCGCGATGGTGGCGGTCTATGCGGTGTTCTACCTCTCGACCGTGTTCGCCCTGGGCTACGGCACCGGCACGCTCGGCTACGCGCGGCCGACCTTCCTGCTGTTCGAGTGCATCGCGGTCTGCTTCATGGCGCTCGGCACGGTGATCTCGGGGGCCGCCGCGGACCGGTTCGGCCGCCGGCCGGTGCTGCTCTCCGGGATGGCCGGGGTGTTCCTGCTGGGCTTCCTGATGGGGCCGATGCTGGGCCACGCCGCCGGCACCGGGACATGGCCGCCGGTCCTCGGCTTCCTCTGCCTGGCCCTGCTGTCCATGGGCTGGGTGTTCGGCCCGATGGGCGCCGTCCTGCCCGAACTGTTCCCGACCCGGGTCCGCTACACGGGTGCCTCGGTCACCTACAATCTGGCGGGGATCCTGGGGGCCTCCGGAGCGCCCTACATCGCGCAGGAACTCGTCGCCCGCGGCGGGATCGGCTTCGTCGGATCCTACCTGGCGGTCGCCGCGATCCTCAGCTTCCTCGCCGTGCTGGCGATGCCGGAGACGGCCGAGCGTTAAATCCGCCCCGCGCCCGCAGGCTCGAACCGGCCGAGGAAGCGCGTCCGCTCCCAGAGCTCGACCGTGTTGCGCTCCGCCATGGCGCGGACCTGTCGCCGTGCGTGGCTGTCGTCCTCGGCCGCGACGATCTCGGCCGAGGCGACGCGGCCGGCCCGGTCGAGCTTGAACGCGCGGTAGGCGCGGCTGCGTCGGGCGGTCTCGGCATTCAAAGCGAGCATCGGGTCATCCTCCGGACCCGAGCCTTCCAGCGGATGGTTAACGGAGCGTTAGCGGGCCGCCTGCGGCCGCCACCGGCCCCGGGACGCGGCTCAGCTCCGCTTGTCGAGCGGGCGTCCCAGGAGACGCGCGAACTCGGCTTCGATCTCCTCCACCGAGAAGGGATTTCCCGCGGTCTTCGCGTCGGGGCGCGGCGGGGGTGCGGAAGGCTCCGGCTCGGGCTCAGGCTGAGGCCGGAATGCGGGCGGGGCCTTCGGCTCAGGCCGGGCCACGGGCGGCTCCGGTGTCGAAGGAGGCGGCGCGTGCGGCACCTCCGGAAGCAGGGATGCCTGCTGTCCTGCCGGAGCCACGGCCGGCGCGACCGGCGGTGTGAGCCGGGTTATGGGCTTCGTGGCGGGCTTGTCGACAATCGCGGGCGGCGGAGCCGGTTCGGGTGGCGTCACGGGCACCGGCGGGGCGGAGGCCATCGCGGCGGCCACCGGATCGACGGTCTCGACCGGGGCCGCAGCGGGCGGCGGGGCCGGGGTGACCGCCGACGAGGGCCGGGACAGGGCCGCCTGAAGCTGCCGGGCCATGTCGGAGAGAATCGCCGGATCGACGGTCCTGCGCTCGGACGGGACCGCGAGGCTCGGGGCCTGTCGCGCTGTCTGATCCGCGGCGGGCGCCGGATCGGGTCCGCGCTCCGAGGCCGGGCCGGGTCGCGGATCGACCAGCGGCGGCGCGGTCCGGCTCAGGATCCGGCGCGGCGCGCTCGGCTCGCGGGTCGGCGCGGTCGGGGGAACGGCGACTTTCGGTGAAGACGCAGGCGACAGGGGCGCGGACACGTCCTGCCCGGGCTCGTCACCGCCGAGCAGCGCGGGATCGAGCGGCAGGCTGACCGTCGGGCCGGCCCCGGAGCGCGGGACGGGCGGCGGCACGATCACCGGCATCGCGAAGCCCGGATCGAACAGGGGCTCGGTGCGCAGCCCGGCCGTTTCCGGCAGGGCGCGCGGCGGCTCGGGCAGGCGGCCGCCCTGGACCAGGGGGTCCGGCAGCGGCTCGTCGAGGGCGTCGGGCGCGGTCTCGGCCCTGAGGGACGCCTCCGGCAGCGGTCGCTGGCTGCGCTGGATGTTGCGCTCGACCACCACGTCGTTGGGCCCGCCGACGAGGAGCAGATGCTCGACATTGTCCCGGCGCAGCAGGATCAGCTGCCGGGCGCGATCGAGTTCGTAGACATCCACGATGCCGAGCCGCGGCTGGCGCCCGCGCCCGCCGGTCCGGCCGGGCAGCGCCAGGGTCCGGCCCGTGAGCCGCCGCACCGTGAACACGATGGCCGCCAGCGCCGTGAAGATGACGGCGAAGATCACGACATATTGAACGATGGGGGAGCCGTCAGAGCCGAACACGGATTGCAGCCATCGCAAGGTTACGCACTCGCACGTTCCGGCCGCCGCTGGTCCGCGCCGGGCAAGGGCCTGTCCATATCACGCGGAGAGGGCCGCCGGGCAAACGACGTTAAGAAAGCGTTAACAAACCTTTTAAACCAACGCGAACAAGACAATAGGGCGTGAAACGCGTTCGGCACCGCTTATCGCGTGCGAGAACCGCGCCCCAATCGGCGAAATTCCCGCTTTCGCAGGCGACCGCGCCGCGGGTCGTTCCAGGATCCTGCCCCACCCGAGGCGGTCCCGGATCGGTTCCGCCAAGGCGATCTCACCACAGGTTTAACGGGACATTAACCATGCGCGCGGCAGTTTTTGCCGAGCCCGCCCGTTCCGGCGCGGCGATGCCTGACCGGAGGCGACCTTGGCCCTCACCGACCTGCCCGTGCTCGGCATGCTGCGCACCCGGATGCAATGGGCCCAGGCGCGTCAGGGCCTGATCGCGGAGAACGTGGCCAATGCCGACATGCCGGGCTTCAAGCCCCGCGACCTCGTCGAGCCGCGCTTCGACCGGGCGACCGGCACCCTGGCCTCCGGCTCGACCAGCCTCGCGCTGACCAGCCCGGCCCATCTGGCGCCGGCCGGGCAGGGCGACGGGACCGACTCCAAGCGCGCCAAGGGCTTCGAGATCCGCCCGAGCGGCAACGGGGTCAATCTCGAGGACGAGATGATGAAGGCGGGCGACAACCAGTCGGATTATCAGCTCGCCGCCTCGCTCTACCAGCACAGCCTGACCACCCTGAAGATCGCCATCGGCAAGAGCTGATAACGGCCGCCCGGACAGGGTGCGAGGAGGGCGTTGAGCCATGGAATTCAGCAAGTCGATGGCGGTCGCGGCGGCCGGCCTCAAGGCCCAGGCGGGCCGGATGCGGATCATCGCCGAAAACATCGCCAACGCCGATTCCGCGCCGGCCTCGGCGGGGGCGGAGCCCTACCGGCGCAAGATCCCGAGCTTCACCAGCCACCTCGACGACGAGACCGGCGCCCGGCTCGTGGAGGCGGGCCGCGTCCGGCGCGACCCGTCCGCCTTCCGGACCAAGTTCGAGCCCGGCAACCCCGCGGCCAACGCCCGGGGCGAGGTGCAGATGCCCAACGTCAACGCGCTGATCGAGAACATGGACCTGCGCGAGGCCCAGCGCTCCTACGAGGCGAACCTCAACATGATCACCGCCACGCGCAAGATGCTGTCCCAGACGCTCGGCATCCTGAAGTGATTGGGCAGGGGGCGTAGCCATGGCTTCGAGCAACTTCGCGGCGGGCGCCTACGCGGCCGTCCAGGGCCTCGCCGGGGGCCGGCCGGTTCCCAAGGTGCAGTCCACCGAAGGGACCGGCACCGACTTCATGCAGTTCCTCGGGAAGACGCTGGAAAGCGTGGGCGATGCCGGGCGCCGGGCCGACGCGCAGGCGGTCTCGGCCGCTTCGGGCAAGGCCAACGTCGTGGACGTGGTCACCGCGGTCGCCGAGAGCGAGACCGCCCTCCAGACCATGGTGGCCGTGCGCGACCGCATGATCTCCGCCTACGAGGAGATCATGCGGATGCAGATCTGATGGGGATCTCAAAGGGCTACGCCCTTTGGCGGGGTATCGGGGCGGAGCCCTGATGTCGGGCTTCGCCCGTGCCCAGCAGGGCTCCGCCCTGCACCCGCAAAAGGTCGAAGACCTTTTGAAACCATGACTTTTTTCCTTCGGACCTGTCGTCACCATGACCGGACTCGCCATCCTCGACGTCGCCCGCGACGGCATCTTCGTGTTCCTGAAGATAGCCGGACCGCTGATGCTCGTCTCCCTCGGCGTGGGACTCGCGGTCTCGCTGGTCCAGGCCCTGACCCAGATCCAGGAGCAGACCCTGATCTACGTGCCCAAGGTCGTGGCGGTGTTCGCCGTCCTGCTCCTGATGCTGCCCTTCATCGGCGACGCCATGGCGGGCTACATGACCCGCATCGCCGCCCGCATCGCGGCGGGCGGATGAGGCCCGTCCCGGCCACGACAGCGGCGCAATCCGCGTGTCAGGGGGGCGGCGATGAACCTGCTCCTGCCCGGGATCGCCTCGGCCTTCCTGATCACCTTCGCGCGCGTCGGCACGCTGATCATGCTGATGCCCGGGATCGGCGAGCAGTCGGTCTCGCCGCGCCTGCGGCTGGCCTTCGCGGTGCTCACCACCCTGGTGCTGTTCCCGACCGTGCGCCCGCTGCTCGGCGGCACGGAGGGGCTCGCCGGGCCGCGGCTGATCGGGCTCCTGTTCGGGGAGACGATCGTCGGGCTGGTGCTCGGCCTCGCGGTGCGGATGGTGCTGGCAGCCCTCCAGACCGCCGGCACGATCATCGCGGCGCAGCTCGGCCTGTCCTACGCGATGACGGTCGATCCGAGCCAGGGCGGCCAGCAGGTGGCGATCGGCAACTTCCTGTCGCTCCTCGGGATCACGCTGATCTTCGCCACCGATCTGCACCACCTCGCCATCGAGGGGCTGGCGCGGAGCTACGACGTGCTGCCGCCCGACGGGGTCCCGGCCTTCTCGGACGCGCTGACGCTGGCGACCCGGGCGCTCGCCCGCGGCTTCACCCTGGCGATGCAGATCTCCGGGCCGTTCATCGCCTTCGGGATCCTGTTCAACCTCGGGCTCGGCGTGTTGTCGCGGCTGATGCCGCAATTGCAGGTTTTCGCCCTGGCGGTCCCGGCCTCGGTGCTGGTCGGCGTCGTGATCCTGATGGGCTGCCTCGGCGTGATGATGGGCGTCTTCCTGGACGATATGGGCCGGTATCTCGCCGAATCGGTCGGGCGCTGAGGTAGGTGCGGGATGGCCGAGGGCGCGGACGACGAAGACAAGACCGAGGAGCCGTCCCAACGGCGCCTGGATCAGGCGATCGAGCGCGGCGATGTCGCCACCAGCACCGAGATCAACACCTTCGCGATCCTGGGGGCCTTCACGCTCGCGCTCATGATCGCAGCGCCGAGCATCGCCCAGAACCTGCTGTACGGGCTGCGGGCTTACCTCGCCAACGCGCATACCCTGCCGGACGACGCCACCGCCATGCGGGCGGCGGCCGTCCGGGCGCTCTGGCTGTGGCTCCACGCCGTGGCGGTGCCGGTGGGCCTCGCCCTGGTCGCGGGCCTCGCCGCGGGCCTGCTGCAGCACCCGCTGGTCTTCACCGCCGAGACGCTGATGCCGAAATTCGAGCGGCTCTCGCCCATGGCCGGGATCAAGCGCCTGCTCGGCATCGAGGCGTGGTTCCAGTTCGGCAAGGGGCTGGCCAAGATCTGCACCGTCGGTGTGGTGGGCGGCGTGGTCCTGTGGAACGACCGCGACCGGCTGGAGGTGTTCGTCCAGCTCGCCCCCGGCGCGACCCTGCCGGCGATCCTGTCCTTGAGCCTGCGGCTGCTCGCCGGGATGCTGTGCGTGCATCTCGCGATCACCCTCGGCGACGCCCTCTACGCGCGGTTCCGCTGGCGCAAGCGCCACCGGATGTCGAAGGAGGAGATGAAGCAGGAGATGAAGGAGTCGGACGGCAACCCGGAGGTGAAGGGCCGTCTGCGGCAGCTGCGCATGGCGCGGGTGAAGAAGCGGATGATGGCCGCTATCCCCACCGCCACCGTGGTGGTGACGAACCCGACCCACTACGCGGTGGCCCTGCGCTACGAGACCGGCATGGCGGCGCCCATCTGCGTCGCCAAGGGCGTCGACTCCCTGGCCCTGCGCATCCGCGCGGTGGCGGCCGAGCACGGCGTCGCGGTGATCGAGAACCCGCCGCTCGCCCGGGCGCTTCACGCCACCGTGGAGATCGACCGCGAGATCCCGGCCGAACATTATCGCGCGGTCGCCGAGGTGATCGGCTTCGTGCTGCGGCTGCGGAGGCGGGCCGCCTAGCCTCCTTGGTTTCGACGGTGAGTGGCTGCTTTCGACCCGCACCAGACGTGCCCATAGCCGTCGGCGCTAACCGGAAGCGGTCCTGCGCCGGCCATTTGGCAGGTTCGCTTCGGGCGGAAGGCGGAAGTAGCGGGAAAGGGATGCCGAGAGCCGTGCCCCGATCGCGTTGCCATCGCGCGCGGCGCGACGCCTTTGTCTTGACGCGCTCTCTTGCGCCGACCCGGCGTCCGGTTCCGCGCAGCGTGCTCTAAGTCAGGGAAGAACGTCCCTGAGGAATCGCGATCGTCGAAGTCGCATCCGCGATCTGCTCCGGGCCACCCTTCGGCGGCCAGACACCAGCACCATAGGCCTGGGCGCGTAACTCGGCCCGCTCCTCCAGGCTCGTAAAGGCCCAGATGTGCGTGATCCGCGGCGCTCCGTCGAGCGCGTACAGGTTCGCGACGAGATGCTCGGTATACGCGGCCGCTGATGTGATGGCGGATTCCCAGCCCGTGAGCGTTGGCGGCAATCCACCAGGCTTGAGGCGGTAGGTCCGGAACTCATACACCCCGCCACGATCCCCGGTCCGGATCGGTGGGAGAAACGGAAACGGCGCGTAACTGTCCATTTCCAGCGCCGTCACCACGCTCCCCGCATTGAACGGGTTGACACTCAGGAGCGCACGGCGACGCTCGGCTGTCATGTCCTCTGGTGCCTCGAACCCGCGCAGCACGATCAGGCGGCCGAGTGTTCCGATCTCGGTCCGCCAGCAGCCAAACAGTTCGCCCTTGGCCTGCGCGTCGTTCACCCAGCCATAAACACCCTCGGCGGCTCGACCGACCTCAAGCAACGGACACGAAAGGGTAGCGAGCTCGTAGAGCATGTGAACCTCGCAGTCGTCACTCTAAAGCGGGAGAGCGCCGTTCGTTTCAGGGGACCTGATCCGCGCCTGCCACAGGTCAGAAGCGGGAGAAGGGACACCATCTGCTTCAATCCTTGCCGCCCGAAGGTGGACGGGCGGAACAACACCCGTCTCTGACATCGTCACGGCCAAGCTGTTTGGCTTCTTCAGGCCCTATGGTCCGGCCCGCCGACGGCTTGCGAGCGGGCGCGTCGCCAGGGCGAGGGCGATCCCGATCAGGGCGGCGGCAGCGAAGACCGCCAGCATCGCCGTCCCGACCTGCGCCGGGCCGACAACGCGGTCGTTGATCAGCCCGACGAGGGCCGGTCCTGCCCCGAAGGCGACGAGGGTCACCCCGGCCACGAAGGCGGCGCTCACCCGGCCGCGGAGCGCCCGGGGCGTCAGGAGCTGGAGCCCCGCCAGGGCCGGCGGCGAGGTGAAGCCCAGCACCGCCACGAGCCCCGCGAACGCCGCCAGCGACACCGCGCGATCACGCGCCAGGACCATCGCGGCCGTGCAGGCCGGCGCGGCCGCCAGACCCAGCGCGAGCCCGTACGAGGCGGCCCGCCGGGGGGCGAAGGCCCGGGCGCGGTCGAGCCAGCGCCCCCCGGCGAGGTGCCCGACCGGCGCCGAAACGAGCACCACGAGGCCGAGCCGTAGACCGGCCTCGGCCGGGGTCAGGCCGTGGACCCGCACGTAGAAGGTCGGTGCCCAGGCGGTCAGGGTCTGCCCGATCAGCACGGCCGCGGCGGCGGCGCCGAAATGCGGGCCGTAGGCGGCCCGGTGGCGCAGGACCCAGGCGAGGGCCGGCCGGCCATCGCGTTTCGGCGCCGCGGGCGGCTCGACGATCCGCCGGAGGCCGATCAAGAGGAACACGTTCGGCAGGCAGGCCAGCAGGAAGAGCGCCTGCCAGGGATGGAGCGGTCCGTAGCCGGGCAGGCTCAGGTCGGCCGCGGCCGTCAGCCAAGCGAGCGCCGCCCCCCCGGCGAGCAGGGCAAGGCTCCGCCCGAGGCTGGCCCCCGCGGTCAGGAGCGACACCGCCCGGCCCAGCCTGTGCCGCGGCAGCCGATGCGCCATCAACGACAGGGCGGCGGGCGCGACGGCGGCCTGTCCCAGCCCGAGGAACGCCCTGGCGACCAGCAGGACTGCGAAGCTTGCCGCGACGCCGCAGGTGAGGGTGGCGGCGCTCCACACGAGGACGCTGGCCATCAGGAGGACCCGGCGGCGCCCGGCATCGGCGATGCCGCCGGCCCAGGGCATGGCGGCAGCGTTGAGGAGGGCGAAGGCCGAGCCCTGCAGGACACCGAGTTGCGCGTCCGACAGCGAGAGGTCGAGCTTCAGGGGCTGTGCCACCAGGGTGATCAGGAAGCGGTCGCTGAACGCCAGCAGCTGCGTCGCCGCCAGCAGGGTCACGAGTTGCCGATCCGACAGGCCAGAGGGCGCGACACGGCCTCCCGCGCGGATCATCAGTACAATTCGCTGGTCCAGCGGACCAGCACGGCATCGGGCGGCCCGCCTCCGGAACGGTCCTCCCGGGCCTGCCGCATGGCGGTGCGGTACTGGCCGGGTGGTATCCCGAAGGCCGCCCGGAACGCACGGTTGAACCGGCTCTCGTCGTCGAACCCGTGCGCATGGGCCAGCGCCGCCACGGTGCGTCCGTCGTGCGGACGGCGGAGCGCGGCGCGCAGGCGCTCGAGCCGTCGCCGTTGTATGAAGCGGGCAATGCCGCCCTCGTCGGCGAAGACCGCGTACAGGCTGCTCCGGGAGGCCCCGATACCGGCCGCGACCGCGGCACTGTCCAGGTTCGGATCGGCCAAATGCGCGTCGATATAGGCTTCGGCCCGGGTCCTGCGCAGCGGCTGCGATGCCTCGGTCGACAGCAGGCGGGCCAACGGCGCGGCCGTCGCCACGCTCAGGCCGAGGCCAAGGAGTTCGGCCGCCGTCGCGGCTGCGCGCTCTACAGCGACTCCGGGGAGATCGTCCGCGCGCCGGACCAGGGAGACGATGAAATCGGCGAGCAGCCCGGCGGCGCTCCCTGGCAGGACGAGTCCATGCACCGACTCCAGATCGCTGATCGATGCCTCGACCACCTCGCGGGCGAGCTGGACTGTGATCAACCGCGCGCGTGTCACCCGCGTCCAATGGGGTCGGCGCGTGTCCACCACCATGATCTCGCCCGCCTGGAGGCGATGGCCGGCGCCGAAGGGGCCGCCGGTGAGATCGCCGGACAGGAGGAGGTGCAACGTGATGTGGTCGAAGCCATCGTGCCGGACGCGCCCGGGGCTGCGCAGATGCAGCAGACCGCCGAGTTCGCGTTCGAACAGGATCATCCGTCGGAAGCGCCGCACGCGAACCTCGGCGCTGAACGGGCCATCCGCAGGCTCGACATCGGCGCCGATGCCGTAGAGGCGCCGGTAACGCTCGAAGCCGGTACCGTCCGTCCCCCGCGCCGCGAAGGACAGGGTCTCCACACGGGGCGTCAGGTGGTCACCGTGCCGGCAGGGCCGCCCGTCAGGGGCAGTTTGACGCGGAACGCATCTGCGGCCGAATTCGCGCGATTGAACGCCTGTAATGGACTGGACATGGCTCCTGCCCGAATAAAAGCATCGAATCCCGATCAAGACTGTAACGTGATGCCCGGCAGAACGGCTGACCGATCACGCTTTCGTGATCGGCCGGTGGGTGGAGCACGATGCCGGGAGCGGCGGCGTGCCGATCCGGCGACGCGGCCGGCAGGATCCGGGTGCCCCGCGGCTCACCGCCGACGCGGCCGCGCCGCGACCGGCAGGGCTATCGTGATGCAGCCGGCTGGCCTCGGATGGTCCTGCCTGCGCGCCCGAAACCGCGCGAAAGCCACGGTTCATCCACCTTTTTTCGCGAGGTTGAACCGTGGCTTGGCGCGATGCGCGTGATGCCGCGCGGCCCTTGCCCTGATATGGCCGGCCGGCCTAACCGGGGGAACGTTCTGGAAATGAAGCCGATGGCCGACGTGACTGGACCTCCGGCACCCGCCGCAAGCGCGCCGAATTCGGGATTGCCGGTCGCCGCCGCACAGGGTCCGGGATCGCAGTCCGCTGCGCCGCAGGCGACCGGGTCGATCGATCGCTCGGAGCAGCCGGGCCGCGTCGGGCTGCTGCTCGTGCTGGCGGGCCTGCTGGTCGGGGCCGCCATCGGCCTGTCCTTCGTGGCGAACGAGCAGGCCCAGTCGCTGATCGTCTGGCTGCTGGCCCTGCTCGCCATGGCGGGCGTGTTCTTCCTGTTTGCGCTCGCGATCGGCGCGCTCCAGCTCAGCGGCAGCGCCGCCCGGGACGACATCACCAAGGGCATCGTCGACGCCTCGCCCGACGGCCAGCTGGTGGTGGAGGATGGCGGCCGGCTGATCTACGCCAACGAGGCCTATCTGCGGATCGCCGGGGGCGACACCTTCTCGAACCTCGTGCCGGTGGAGCGGATCCTGGTTGGGCCGCCGGAAGTCTCGGAGGCGGTCTACCGCCTGTCGCAGGCCTCGCGCGACGGCCGGGCCCACACCGAGGAGGTGCGGATGTCGCCGCCGCTCGGGCCCGTGGCCGGCGAGCGCAGCTTCGGCTGGTACCGGGTCTCGGTCCGGCCGCTCGCGCGCCCGCGCCGGGCCGCCGCCCTCTGGACGGTCGCCGACATCACCGCCGAGCGCGAGCGGCAGGAGAACGTCTTCCAGGAACTCCAGCACGCGATCGACTACCTCGACCACGCCCCGGCGGGCTTCCTGTCGATCGATCCGGCCGGCGCCATCGTGTACATGAACGCGACGCTGGCGGCCTGGCTCGGCTACGACCTCACGAGCGTCGGCTCCGGCGGCCCGCACCTGACCGAGATCGCCCCCGAGGCGGATGTCCTCGTGCGCACCGCCGGGATGCCGGGCGAGGTGCGCACCGACCGCTTCGACCTCGATCTGCGCCGCCGCAACGGCCACACCCTGCCGGTGCGGCTCTATCACCGGGTCGCCTTCGGCAAGGACGGCAAGCCCGGCTCCTCACGGACCTTCGTGATCAACCGCTCCGCCGGGGCCGAGACCGACGAGCCGCAGCGCGCCGCCGAGGTCCGCCTCGCCCGGTTCCTCAACAATTCGCCGATCGCCATCGCGACCCTCGACAGCGCCGGGCGGATCGCCCGGGCCAACGCCTCCTTCACCCGGCTGTTCGGCACGGTGCCGCGGCAGGCCGAGGACGGGGCGATCGACGGGGAGGGCACGCACCGCGCCGAACCCAACGTCGGCGACTCGGTGGCCGACCGCACCAGCCTCGAAGCCGGGCTCGCCCGGGCCGCGCGCGGCCTGACCGATCCCGAGCCGATCGAGGTCCAGCTCAACGGACCGGGCGGGCGCTCGGCCCGGGTCTGGCTGAGCCCGGCCGATGGCGGCGACCCGGGCCAGCAGACCGACGAGGCCGAGCGCGTCATCCTGTACGCCCTCGACACCACGGCGCAGCGCCAGCTGGAGCAGCAGGTCGCCCAGGCGCAGAAGATGAACGCGGTCGGCCAGCTCGCGGGCGGCATCGCGCACGACTTCAACAACGTGCTGCAGGCGATCATCGGCTATTCGGACCTGCTGCTGGCGAGCCACCGGCCGACCGATCCGGCCTTCCAGGACATCATGCAGATCAAGCAGAACGCCAACCGGGCGGCGGGCCTCGTCCGCCAGCTCCTGGCGTTCTCCCGGCGGCAGACCCTGCGGCCGGAGGTGATGAATGTCGGCGAGGCGCTCTCCGAACTCACGCTTCTGCTGAAGCGGCTCCTCGGCGAGCGCGTCGCCCTGGAGCTGAAGCACGGCCGCGAGGTCTGGCCCGTGAAGGCCGACGTGAACCAGTTCGAGCAGGTGATCGTGAACCTCGCGGTCAACGCCCGGGACGCCATGCCGGAGGGCGGCAAGCTGGTGATCCGCACCGAGAACGTCACCGACCCGGGGCCGGCGGCCGCCGCCGAGGGGCGGGGCGGGGCGCCCGCGGGCGACCATGTCCTGATCGAGGTCCGCGACACCGGCCAGGGCATCCCCCCCGAACTGATGGAGAAGATCTTCGAGCCGTTCTTCACCACCAAGGAGATCGGCAAGGGCACGGGCCTGGGGCTCTCGACGGTGTTCGGCATCGTCAAGCAATCCGGCGGCACGATCGATGTGCAGTCGACGGTCGGGGAGGGCACCGCCTTCCGGATCTACCTGCCGCGCCACGTGCCCGTGGCGGAGCCCGAGGAGGTTCCGCTCCCGCCCCCCGCGCCGGTCCTGCCGCGGACGGATGCCGTCCGGCTGACCGGGCCGTCGGTGAAGGCCGAGGGGACTGTCGAGCCCGTCATACGCCCCGCCGAGCCGCCCGTCGCCGCACCGCCCGCACCGCGCAAGCCCGCCGCCGACCATACCGGGCAGGGTACGATCCTGCTGGTGGAGGACGAGGATCCGGTCCGCGCGGTCAACAGCCGGGCCCTCTCGGCGCGCGGCTACACCGTCCTGGAGGCGGCCTCGGGCCTGGAGGCCCTGGCGATCGTGCGCGAGAACGCCCAGCCGATCGACCTCGTGGTCTCGGACGTCGTCATGCCCGAGATGGACGGCCCGACCCTGCTGCGGGAGGTGCGCAAGCACCAGCCCGACCTGAAGGTGATCTTCGTCTCGGGCTACGCCGAGGACGCCTTCCGCAAGAACCTGCCGGAGGGCGAAACCTTCAACTTCCTGCCGAAGCCCTTCAGCCTGAAGCAGCTCGTCGAGACCGTGAAGAAGACGATGGCGAGCTGAGGGCTACGACGTTCACACATCTCACTTGGGAGGGAGAGACGCGGCGCCGTTCGTGCCTGTTTTCCGACCAAGATGTGCGAGTCCGCCAGGAATTGAGGGGGAGGGGGCTCCCGTCCCAGGCCCTGCCGCTTCCGCGCTCGTGGCACCCGCAAGCTTCATCCTTCGGAACCGACGCCACCTTTGACCAGTCCGCGACGCCGGGCCTGCGGGGCGGCGTGGCCGCCATATCCCGCCCCGCCACGAGGCACCGGTCGGATCGGCCCGCAAAACGCACCGCAACAACGCCCCCGCGCTCTTGCCCAACGAGAACAAAACAGGTACATCAAGCGGGTGTTGACGCGCGTTGTGAATGGCGCCCAACCCCTTCATAAGGAGCCCGCCAGATGGCCCAGCCCGCATTGAAAGTGGTCGACATGCCCCCCGTGGACAAGGACAAGTCCAAGGCGATCGACGCCGCCCTGTCTCAGATCGAGCGCGCCTTCGGCAAGGGCTCGATCATGCGGCTCGGCAAGACCGACAAGGTGCAGGAGGTCGAGACCATCTCCACGGGCTCGCTCGGCCTCGACATCGCGCTCGGCGTCGGCGGCCTGCCCCGCGGCCGCGTGATCGAGATCTACGGCCCCGAATCGTCCGGCAAGACCACGCTGGCCCTCCACACGATCGCGGAGGCCCAGAAGAAGGGCGGCGTCTGCGCCTTCGTGGATGCCGAGCACGCCCTCGATCCGGTCTATGCCCGCAAGCTCGGCGTCAACCTCGACGACCTGCTGATCTCGCAGCCCGACACGGGCGAGCAGGCGCTCGAGATCACCGATACGCTGGTGCGCTCCGGCGCCATCGACGTGCTGGTGGTCGATTCGGTGGCCGCGCTCACCCCGCGGGCCGAGATCGAGGGCGAGATGGGCGAGAGCCAGCCCGGCCTCCAGGCCCGCCTGATGAGCCAGGCCCTGCGCAAGCTGACCGGCTCGATCTCGCGCTCGAACTGCATGGTGATCTTCATCAACCAGATCCGGATGAAGATCGGCGTGATGTACGGCAGCCCCGAGACCACCACGGGCGGCAACGCCCTGAAGTTCTACGCCTCGGTCCGCCTCGACATCCGCCGCATCTCGACCCTGAAGGACCGCGACGAGGCGATCGGCAATCAGGTCCGCGTGAAGGTGGTGAAGAACAAGGTCGCCCCGCCGTTCAAGCAGGTCGAGTTCGACATCATGTTCGGCGAGGGCGTGTCGAAGGTCGGCGAGCTGATCGATCTCGGCGTGAAGGCCGGCATCGTCGAGAAATCCGGCGCCTGGTTCTCGTATAACAGCCAGCGCCTCGGCCAGGGCCGCGAGAACGCGAAGGGTTTCCTGCGCGACAACCCGAAGATCGCCGCCGAGATCGAGGGTTCGATCCGGCAGAATTCGGGTCTCGTCGCCGAGAAGATCCTGGAGAACGCGGCGCCGACCGCGGACGATCTCGACGAGGGCGAGGCGTAAGCCAGATCTGCATGGGCCGGCCGGAATGCTCGTTCGGCCCATGATCGAGCAAAAAGAGATCCCCTCCCGCGATCCAAAGATCACGGGAGGGTTTTTTGTGGCCTCGGCACAGGATCGCCCTGCCTCGGCAAAGCCATCGTGGCAAACCCGTTCCTGCTTCAGGAAGGGTTCCCAGGATGGGCCGTCCCGTCCCGGACCCGTGTCTCAGAAGCGGTAGCGAAGGCCGGCACTCACGGTGTGATCATCACCGCCTGAACGAGCGAAGCTGGTCGAGCCGGTGAGCACGCCGCTCAGGCCGTTGCCGAAATCGAGGTCGAGGCCGCCCGATACGCGGCCGTACACGTCGTCGCTGACGCGACCGGTCTGCGTGCGGATCAGCAGAGTTGGCGCGTAAGTCTGGAACGAGGTCACCGTGCGCACCCCATCGAGGAAATCGTGCTGCGCGGTGATGTTCAGGAAGGGGCTGACGATGCCGCCGAACAGGGGCGCCACGGTGCGGATCTGGACGCCGCCGCCGGCCGTCAGGCCATCCAGGTTCTGACGCTTGACGCCGATGGTCAGCAGCGTGTCGCCGCTTTCACGGTACGGGTCCACGCTCACATGGGCGTAGGCCATTTCGCCCACCGGGCCGGCCCGGAAGGTGCCGAAATCGAACAGGTAGCCCGTCCGGGCCGCCACCGTGACGGTGTCGCCACCCGGCGAGGCGGAGAGGCGGTCGTTGAACACACCCGGCCGATCGAGGCTGTAGAAGTTGTGACCGTAGGTAACCACGCCATCGGCGAAGAAGTTAGGGAACGACAGCGAAGCGAAGCCTGCGCCCTGGAAGCTGTCCATGTCGATCCGGCCATGGCTCAGACCGCGCAGGTCGACACTGGTGTTGAGATAATTGAACGCGGCGCCGAGCACGAGGTTGGGCGTGGCTTGGTACAGCAGACCGGCGGTGACACCGCCGAAATCCGCATCGTAGGTGTTGCCGTAGCTGGCCCCGGCGCGGTTCTGCACGTTGCGTTGGGTGTTCACGTAGGTCCCGAGGGCGAACAGCGAAAGCGGGCTGCCGACCTGCACCGGGACGGTGACGGGAGGCGGTGCCTTGCCGGGAAGGTCGGCGCTGTACATCGCCGGCACTGACATCGCCATGTTGCGGCGACGCTCGGCGCTGAGGAAGTCGATCAGGGTCGAGGAGAACGCAAGGCCGGCACTCTGGCCGAGGTCGCCCTGGGGACCGATCGTCAGGGGTGCGTTCAGCTGGTTGGACACGAACGCGGCGATATACCCATTCGTGCGGGCGGTGAGGTGTATGCCCTCAACCGAAATGTACTGGTTCTCCACCGCGGGTTTCGTGTAGCCGACCGACGCGCAGGCTGGATCCGTCAGGCAACTGCCGGTCGCCGCCTGCGGGATATAGCCGAACGCCGTCGGGTTGGCCCTCAGCCGGGTGGTGAGGGCGTCGAGGTCGAAATAGTGGACGTTGAAACCTTGATTGGTGAACTGCTGCAGATACGTTGGAAACTGGACGTTGAATGACTGCGCCAAGTCACTGTTGGTGGCGCGAAAAGTCTGCTGGTTGAAGACCAGGAGCTCGCGCGCGCCGAGGCCGACGAGGCGATTGAGGGCGGTGACGTTGTTGTTCAGGATCGCAGTGACGCCGGCGGCTCGAACCTCGGCGGAACCGGCAGTCGGAAGCTGCGTGAGGTCGTTATAGCCGATCCACAGGGTGACGAGATCGCGCGGCCCGAAATGGCCGCCGCGCGCGACGAACTGATCGATCTGATCGGGCACGCCCCAGGAGTAGAACGGCGAAAAGAGCGGGTCCGGATTTTGGTGGACTGCTTGAGCGCCACCGATCGCGTAGTCGTTACCGGCGACATAGGGGGTCCCGATCCGCGCTGGGATCTGCTCGAAGTAACCTGGCGCATTCGACCAGCGGCCGCCCTCGTAGAGCTTCACACCCAGGAGCGTATTGACTGTCCCGGTCGGGCTGTAGCCTGTCTCCCGGAGAATACGGCCGTTGTCGGTCAGGCTGTCGCCGAAGCCGTAGTAACTGGTGTAATAACCCTGCTGTGCCACAGCGCTGGATGCGCCGACGAGTGCCGACGTCAGTACAAGCGCGAACTTGAGCTGCCCCTTCATAGACCCGCGTCTCCTCATTTTTTCTTTGGGAAACGCTAAATCGGGTCCTGCACGCGCGTCTTGTAAAATTCCGCCAGTTTGGACAATTCCGCCAGGAATGAGCGGCTCAGGAGCCAACTATTTCCGCATGTTGCCAAAATGTGACGGCGACACATTCAGCAGCTTGCGGAAGGTGTTAGCCATATGGGCCTGGTCGCAGAAGCCGGTCGTCGTCGCGATCTCGGACAGGCTGAGTCGACTCGCTTGGATCAAGCTCCGCGCGCGATCTACGCGCTGCATCATGATGTATCGGTAGGGGGAGACGCCCGTTGCAGCAGGAAAGGCACGCTGCAGGTGCCTCAAACTGACGCCGACCTCTCTGGCAAGGTCCTCCAAGCTGAATGGCTGAGCCAAATTCGCATCGATCCATTCACGGACACGGTCGAACTCCCCTCGCGACAGCTCCACGCGCTTGGGCGTGTTGGACAGGGCAGCATTGCGGGCCAGCAGCTCACGGAGCAGGGCGGCCAGGATCGACTCCCCGAGCAGCGGGCCACTCGGATGGCCGTTCTGCACATCGAAGTGCAGGACACGTAAGAGATGTTCGATACTTGGGTTCGGCCCAGCGAGTTCAGGGAGCGTATCGGGGAAAAAGGGCTGCTGGTTGAACCGCTCGAAGGTTTCTACCTCGATGAAAAGGTGCAGCCCGCGCTGTGCTCCTTGCCAAGCGCCAAAGCAGCGCTCGTCAGGACGTGACAAGTGTGGATAAGGCAAAACATCGATAAAGGGCTTTTTCGTTCCGCCGTATCGGACCTTCATGGGGCCACAGATTTGCGAGAGCATGATCGATTTACGGGGATGGGGCTTGGCATCGAAGGTGCCGTTCTCCGGCGACTCAATTTCTTGGAATTCAAATCCACGCCATCCGGCCCCGGCGCTGGACGAGAGCAGCCTCGGATATTCAGAAAGCCACGACCATCGCCGCTGGGCATGAGCAAGCTTGGACATGGCCTCCTCGCCAGGGCCCTTACGGTATTTGACGCGGCGCCAGAGACGGCGCGTTCCGGGTTGCTTAATGCGACTCCTGAGGGTTGTCGTCGGTGATCCGGCGGATACTGTAACAACCACCCCAATTCCGTCCGGGCGATCTGCTCTTCGAGGGTCGCCTCTTCGGCGCATTGAAATATCCGGTTCGTCGCGGACCCTCGTGCATCGATCCGGTCGGAGGCCTCAGCCGTGTCTGGAAAAACTGATGCCCAAACAATGAGCTGGTGCAGAGGCGCATGAACGGCGTGAGGGCGTCACCGCACGAGAGGGCCAGCCCGCCACACCCGCCAGCCTTGCTGTCGCGACCGCCTGAGCGGTCGCCGCACGGCCCTCGGCACCGGGCACACACCTCATCGGTATCCACGATCCAGGGCGACGGGGACGGCCGATAATCAGTGCAGAAGAGCGATCGAAGTCACAACCCGTCGGCCGGCACGACCTGGCCGGCGGCGTCGGTCGCGCAACCCTGCAGCGTCCGCACCCGGGCATGGACGGACAGGATCCGGAACGCCGAGACGGCGCCGGTTGCGACCATGGACGTGGCGCGGACGTGCAGGCGCGTGCCGGCCTTGCTCATGCCGGACAGCATGACGCCGAGCTGCGCCCGGCCCCCAGGAAGAAGGCCGGGCGCATATCGTAAGCCGTCCGAGGACACAGCACGCGCCCGCCCGATGGAGGAGACCGGGAACACGGTGTGGAACGCCACCGTGAACCCGAACTGCGGGCGCCGATGCGTCGATCGCCGCGGATACGATCCTTCTTCGGCCGTTCCTCAGACCAGCTCGACGGAGACCGGCTCGTCCGTCCGATCCCGAGCGTGCTCAGAACCGTCCGGGGTGTCGCGGACCGGCGCAGCGGGCTGAACCGCCGTGATGGTCACCGGTACCGACTTGGCCGCCGGCGTATTGCTCCGCTCGTCGCGGTGCGACAGGGCCAGCAAACCATTGGTTTCCGGGTAGTAGGCCGCACAGCAGCCGGGCGGCACGTCGAAGGGGACGACGCGGAAGCCGCTCACGCTTCGCGTAATCCCGTCATTGGTGACCGCCGTGAACTGGATCTGCGCGCCCTCCTGAAGCTTGAGAGCCTCGATGTCGCGCGCATTCATGAACACGACCATGCGCTCGTTGACGATGCCCCGGTAGCGGTCGTTGTTCGAGTAGACCGTCGTGTTGAACTGATCGTGGCTGCGCAGCGTCATCAGCTGGAAGTGCGGGCTGTCGGGCGTATCGTCGTCCTCGTCGATCAGGCCGTCCTTGAACAGGAAGTTGGCCTTGCCGGTCGGTGTGTTCCACACCCGCTCGCTCGCCGCGTTGTAGAGCCGGAAGCCGCCGGGCGTCTCGATCCTCCGATTGTAATCGAAGAATTGATCCGGGAACGTCTCCTCGATCTTGTCGCGGATCAGGGCGTAGTCGCCGACCATCGCGTCCCAATCGACGTTGCCGCGACCGCCGACCGTCGCCTTGGCGAGGCCTGCCACGATGGCGATCTCCGATTTCAGGTCCTCGCTGGCGGGCGTGAGCAGCCCGGTCGAGCCGTGGACCATGGAGCAGGTGTCCTCGACCGTGATCGTCTGGGGTTTGCCGTTCTGCAGATCCCGTTCGGTCCGGCCGAGGACCGGGAGGATGTAGGAGTCCTGCCCATGGGTGAGGTGCGAACGATTGAGCTTCGTCGCCATATAGACCGTGAGTTTCACCTTCGGCACACAGGCGCCGACGCGGTCGATATCGGGAATGGCGCGGAAGAAATTGCCGCCCAGCGCCAGAAAGGCGTCCACCTCCTCGCGCAGGATCGCTTCGCAACATTCCGCGACGTCATGGCCGGGGGCGCGCGGCGGCTCGAACCCGAAGACCTTGCCGAGCCGCTTCAGAAATTCCTCGCCGGGTTTCTGGTAGATGCCCATCGTGCGGTCGCCCTGCACGTTGGAATGCCCGCGGATCGGGAAGGGGCCGGCTCCGGGCTTGCCGATGTTGCCGCGCAGGAGCAGCATGTTGATCAGCTGCTGCATGGCATCGCCGCCGCGCCGGTGCTGGGTGATGCCCATGCCCCAGGCAAAGATGACGCGCTCGGCTTTCATGTAGACCTCGGCCGCACGCGCGATCTCGCCGCGCGACAATCCGCTGTAGCGCTCGATGCGCTCCCACGGCAAAGCCCGGACATAATCCGCAAAGGCCTCGAAGCCGTGGGTGTGTTGCTCGACGAAATCGACGTCGATCACGCGCGTCCGCCCCGCGGCCTTCGCGGCGTCGTCGGCGGCGATGATCACCTTGCACATGCCCTGGACGGCCGCGATGTCCCCGCCCGTCCGCAGCTGGTGGAATTGGGAGCTGATCGTCTGGCCGGAGCCTGTCAGCATCTCGACCGGGCTCTGCGGATTCGCGAAGGCGACCAGCGCGCGCTCCTTGAGCGGGTTGAAACTGACGATCGGCACGCCGCGCCGGGCCAAGGCATGCAGGTGCCCCATCATGCGGGGCGCGTTGGTTCCAGGATTGTGCCCGAAGATGAAGATCGCATCGCACATGTCGAGGTCGTCGAGGGTGGTCGTCCCCTTGCCGACCCCGATGCTCTCGGGCAGCGCCACCGTGGTGGTCTCGTGGCACATGTTCGAACAGTCAGGAAAGTTGTTGGTGTCGAACAGACGGCCGAACAATTGCCAGAGGAACGCGGCCTCGTTGGACGCGTGACCCGAGGTGTAGAATTCGACCCTTCGCGGATCGAGCCCCTGCAGTGTGCGTCCGATATCGCGAAATGCATCCGCCCACGAGACCGGGCGATACGTGTCGGTCTTCGGGTCGTACCGCATCGGCGTGGTGAGACGGCCTTGGCCCTCAAGCTCGTGATCCGTCCAGGTCTTGAGCTCCTCGACCGTATGTTGCGCGAAGAATTCCGGCGTCGTCCGCTTGCGGGTCGCCTCCCAGGCGACAGCCTTGGCGCCGTTCTCACAATATTCGAACGCGTGTGGCGGCTTGGCATCCCCCCACGCACAGCTCGGGCAATCGAATCCGCCATGCTTGTTCATGGACAGAAGGGCGCGATTTCCGCGCAGCAGGATGTCCTGCCGCTTGAGATGCGTCTCGACCGCGTTCAGGGCGCCCCATCCCCCGGCCGGGGCGTGTGCTGCATGCGATTTGGGCTGTGACATCTAGCTATCCCGTTCAGTAGGTCGTCGACGTCGAGGCTAGGCTGCCTGCACTGGACAACGTGCTGCACCGCAAAATGTTTCACCGAAACGCTGTCTTTGGCAAGATCTACTTGACCGCCCGGACATAGGCAGCGGCAATATCTATCTATGGCCGGCGTTATCTTTCAGGCCGCGATAGTTTCTTTTTCATCTCACTTAGGGTGGTCGGAGCACCACTCTGCCATCGTGCGTTGAGCCCAAGCTTTGCGTTCGCGTCATCATCTCTTGAAGGCCGCTTCTAAGCCGCAACCGAGGCCGGACCGGCCTTCGCCGCGGATGCAGCCCTCCGCGCCGCCGCACCACTTGGCTCATCAGCGCTGTAGGGCGGCGCGTCCGGGAAGAGGCTCTGGCGCAGGCCGGTCAGCCCGAGGAGCGCGGCCCTGCGCCCATCGCCACCCGCCGTGCCGACGATCAGAGCGAGGGCCGCATCGATCCGGTGCCGCAGGTCCTGATCTGGCGGCGCGTCCGGGGCGCGGAACTGGCGCGCCACGGAATCCAGGACCGCATCGACGGCCGCGACACACGGTGTGGGCAGCGTGTGCCGGGCTCGGCGGATCACGACGATGTTCATGCCCGTACGCATCTGCGCGAGGCTATCGACTTTCCGTACGGGGCTGTCCGGAGCCGCGGCGGCCAAGCGCGGGACCAGCAGGCACAGGCGATCAAGCATCAGGGCCGCGAAGACGGCGCGGTCGCCGCGCCCGCGGTACTGGGCGGCGTCAGCCAGGGCTGCTCGGCCCGCCCGCAGGAGCCGCATCGCACTCTGCTCGGCTCCCACCGAGCGCACGAGCCGGGTCATCAGAGCCGCGACCCAGAGGCCGCCGATGAGCGCGAGCGCGGTATTGGCCAGGGCGGCCAGGTCGGCCGAGTAGGTCTCCTGAAGAGCGAGCAGCAGGGGGCCGTTCAAGCCGACGGCGATGCCCGCATGGGCCGTCTTGGGCCGTGCCATCAGGAGGCCGCAGAGCAGAAGGGGCACGGCCAGCACGTAGGCGAGCGTCTCGAAATCCTGAACGCGCGGCAGAACCGCGAATTGCAGCACGACCGCGCCGATCGCCGCGACGGTCGACCAGTGGGCGAACGACAGGATCGTGGGGGCGGGGTCGTCCTGCGTGGCGAAGAGACAGCAGACCATCGCGGCCATCAGCGCGGCGGTCGCGCCGTCCGGCCACTCCGTCGCGATCCAGAAGGCGGCGCAGACCAGGATCGTCAGAAATGCGCTGAGAGCCGAACGGAGGGCCATGCCGTGGTCGCGGTGCCGCGCAACGGCATTGAACTCGCTGCGCCACGCGAGCGGTTGCCGGAGCGGGCCGCCGCCACGGGCGATGTGCGCGCGCAGCAGCCGGCAATCGGCGGAAATCTCGACGAAGGCCTTGAGGCGCTGCAGCAGGCTGGCGCGCAGAAGGTCGTTCCAGGTGGCGCCGCGGCCGATCGGCCCGTCGGCCCCTGCGATCAGGCTCCGGAGCAGATGGGCTTCCTCTGCCGGTGGTGCCTCCGCACGGGACCAGGCTTCCACCCGGCGCAGGATATCCTCGATCTCGTCCGAGAGCTCTCCGCGCGCGCGCAGGGCGGCGATCCTGTCCGCCAGGGAGGACAGGATCGGCAACAGCATCAGCATGCGGCCATGCAGGATCCGCAACCACGGCACGACCCGCTTGCCACCATCATCGAAACCCAGATGGGTCGTGAGGGCGTCGATCTCCGCCGCATCGACCGCGAGGCGCAGGCGCTGCGCGCGCACGCCGGGATCCGCTCCGTGGCTGGACAGAACCTCAGAGGTCCAGAGGCCGGCCTCCTGCAGCCACGCGTCGATCCGTGCGGAGACGGCCGGGCCGACCGGCTGCGGCAGGACGAGGCTCGACACGAGCGTCGCGCAGACGATGCCGAGGCAGATCTCCTCGGCACGCGCCACGGCGGTGTCGAAGATCGTGCCAGGCTCTTCGACGGCGGGGAAGCCGATCAGCGCCACCGTGTAGCCGGACAGCATGAACAGATAGGCCCGCGGCGTTCGGTCGAGCAGCGCGAGATAGAGGCAGAGCGCGACCCAGAGCGCGATGGCGAGGACGAGAAGCTCGGGAGCGTTGACGAGATTCGGCAGGAGCGCGATGGTTGCCACCACCCCCACTAGCGTGCCGAAGATCCGGTAGACACCCTTGGAGCGGGTTGCACCCGAGAGCGGCTGGGTGACGATATAGACCGTCGCGACGGCCCAGTAGGGCCGGGACAGATCGGCCCACAACGCGATCAGGAGAGCGAGGAGCGCCGCACCACAGGTCTTGGCCGAGAAGGCCCATTCGCGCCAGCCAGGGATCCACACGTCCGTCGATTCCGAAATGTTGGCGCAGCCATCCGCAAGACGCGCCGGGCAAGCGGCATCCGTTGGGGTACGAGTAAGGAAAGTGGTTGGCCGTCTGCGGGGATCGCCAAGCGCGCAGCAGCGGGGCCGATGCCCCGCCGCCACATGTTCGGGATCCGCCGGGATTTACTCGGCCGCTGCGCCGGCATGCCGCGCAGTCCGGCCTGCGGTGTAGCCGGCGGTGGAAGGCGCTCGGCCGGCCTTGAGCGCTGCGTAACCCGAATCGGACGGCGCAACGGCGTCCGGGCTCAGGCTGCCGAACAGGCCACCGGGACGTGAGGCCGGCACTTCGATATGGGCGCCCCAGACGTTGAGCACGCGGGTGTCCTCAGCGAAGGCGGCCGAGCCCGAGGCGACGAGGCTCGCAGCCAGCAGGCTTGCGGCGGCGGTGATGCGGTGGGTCATTGTCCTATCCTTGTTGTTCGCGGGTGATGGGATGGGCGACGCGAGCGTGCTCCCGTTGGACCCGGGCGCTCCGAAGCGCTGCGGTGCCCCGGACGCCCTGCCGGGACGGGAACGGGTCATCGATCAGTAAGCCGGCCCCCCGGACGTCGAGCCGTAATTCGGTACGAGAAAGTTCGGATGCTCAGCATTCCCTTCCTTCGCCGATGTATCGACCGAGCGCACGCCAAGTGATTGAATAGGAAGAACCGTTGTATTGCGCCCCAAATATCCACCTGAGAGGGCAGCGTACGAGGTTCCAATGGCCGCACTTCGCACTGCCACGATGGAAGGCACGCCGTCGTGCCGATTTTGACCAAGGACATGGTACTCGTCGGCAGACACAGGTGCGCTAAGAAGCGCACAGATCGATACGGCGGATACTATGCTGCAGACACGCATGACTCTACTAAGCCTCTTCATGACCTCCGAAAAGTTCAACAGTTGAACTCTTGCGGGTGCGAGAGAGGCTATACGCCGAGCTTGAATGCGCCGATGTGCGCCATCGCACTTGAAATGCAAAAAACCGAGGTGTCGATGTTTTTTGTGTTCAGACATGCAATTAGCGCATGCATTGTCGTTGGCGGCTCGCTGCGCCTTCGCAGCACGAACTGCGAATCCGGCGCCATTTCTAGAGGCAGATCAGAGGCATCGCGGTTGGACGAGCCGCTTTCACGCGCCGACGGCCTTGCCTGGAACGCGAAGGATGCGTCGCGTTTTGTATGAGATTTCGCTAAGCTTTCCCCGCGCGGGTGCACCCCATGGCCTCAGAAGCTTCTCGGACGGACCGCACGCCCACCGGCGAGCCGACAGATGCCGATGCGCATCCGGTGCGACGTAGTCCCACCCAGGATCGCAGCGCCGCGACGGTGGGCAGAATCAACGCTGCTGCGGCCCGTCTGCTCGGGCGCGGAATCCCGCCCCATCGCCTGACGACCGCGCAGATCGCCCGAGAGGCCGGCGTCTCGGTCGGTGCCCTCTACCGCTTCTTCCCCGACAAGGAGGCGCTGGTCGATGCACTTGCCGCGGAGCGCTTCGAGGCCTTCGAAGCGGCGCTTCGGCAGGAGATCGCGCCCGGGCTACTGGCGGCCAACGGGCCGGCTTTGATCGCTCGCCTCGTCAACGCCGCCGCGGCTTATCTGGAGGCCCATCCGGATCTCCGCACCCTCGTCTTCTGCAGCCACCGGGATGATGGCGAAACGCCGAGCCTGCGCGGTCACCTCGGTCAGACCGCCACCGCGATGATCAAGCGCCACTTGGTTGAGGGGCTCGGGATGCAAGACACGCCCGAATTGGATTTTCGACTGCGTCTTGCCGCAGAAGTCGAAGGCCATCTCCTCGGGATGGCCCTGGCGCAGCCGGATCCGCACCAGCGCGAGGCAATCCTCGACGAAACCAAACGCCTGCTCTCGACCTATATCTTCGGATAAGGCGGCGCCGACCCTGCGGGCACCGCACGAGCAGGATGACCGCAGTGCCGGCGGGTCGTGGGCGTTCGCGGTCTCATCACCCTTGAGCGCGCGATGCGCCCAGCCGAGTGGCGCGATGTGCCGCAACAGAATGGGATCGACGCCGCGGTCGGCCGGGTTCTCGACCGTGCGGTCGCGCAACGCGCCCGACAGGCAGAGGACAATCGCGCCAGCGCGTTGCGGGCCTCACCCCGATTGCGCTTAGCCTGCCCGCATCGGCGCCGATCGAGGTCTCGCAGCCAGTTCACCAGGGCCGCAGAAACGCGAAAGCCCCGCGTTGCCGCGAGGCTCCCACATCCCGTCGTTCGAGCTCGTTGCCGGCCACCCGGGTGCCAGGGTTCGGCAACCCCGACCCGCTCCGCGGATCAAGCGGCCTCGCCGGCCTCGGTCTGGACCGCCGCGTCGCCCTCGACCAGCTTCCAGGTCTTGGTCTTCGAGAACGGACGGCACTCCTCGATGAACACCGTCTGGCCGACCTTGGCGACGTTGCCCTCGTCGTGCGCGTGGTAGTTCTTCGACCGGCGCACGGTCTTCTTCATCACCGGGTGCGTGAAGCGGCGCTCCACCTTCACCACGATGGTCTTCTCACCCTTGTCGCTGACGACGGTGCCCTGCAGGATGCGCTTCGGCATGGTTGTCTCCTATAACCCGCCTCAGCCCTTGGCCTGCTGCAGCGTCTTGGAACGCTGCAGAGTCCGGACGCGGGCGATGTCGCGGCGGACCTCGCGGACGCGGGCGACGTTCTCGAGCTGGCCGGTGGCCCCCTGGAAGCGCAGGTTGAACTGCTCCTTCTTGAGGTTGATCAGCTCGTCATTCAGCTGATCCGGCGACAGCGCCTTCAGATCAGACAGTCTCTGGGTCGACTTCACGATATCCTCCGTTCAGTCGGCGATGCGCTGGACGACCCGCGTACGGATCGGAAGCTTCGCGGCGCCGAGGCGGAGCGCCTCCTTGGCGATGTTCTCGGCAACGCCGTCGACCTCGAACATGATCCGGCCGGGATGGACCCGAGCCGCCCAATAATCCGGGGCGCCCTTACCGGAGCCCATGCGGACCTCGGTCGGCTTCGAGGAGACCGGGACGTCCGGGAACACCCGGATCCAGACACGGCCCTGGCGCTTCATCTCGCGGGTGATCGCGCGGCGGGCCGCCTCGATCTGGCGGGCGGTGACGCGCTCGGGCTCCACCGCCTTCAGGCCGAACTGGCCGAAGTTCAGCTCGAAGCCGCCCTTGGCCGCACCGTGGATGCGGCCCTTGAACTGCTTGCGGAAGCGGGTCTTTTTCGGTTGCAGCATGGCTTCCTACCTTACGCGTGCTCGCGCTCGCGGCGTCCGCGCTCGCGGCCGCCCTCGCCATCGCGCTCACGGCGTCCGCCGGAGCGGCCGCCCTCTTCCTGGGCCTTCTTGTCCTGGGCCATCGGGTCGTGCTCAAGGATCTCGCCCTTGAACACCCACACCTTGATGCCGCAGGTGCCGTAGGTCGTGAACGCCGTGGCGGTGCCGTAGTCCACGTCGGCGCGCAGCGTGTGCAGCGGGACGCGGCCCTCGCGGTACCATTCCTGGCGGGCGATCTCGGCGCCGCCGAGGCGGCCCGAGCAGTTGATCCGGATGCCCTCGGCGCCCAGACGCATGGCCGACTGCACGGCCCGCTTCATGGCGCGCCGGAAGGCGACGCGGCGCTCGAGCTGCTGGGCGATCGAGTCGGCCACCAGGGTGGCGTCGATCTCGGGCTTGCGCACCTCGACGATGTTGATGGTCACGTCGGCCTTGGTCATGGTGCCGACGAGCTTGCGCAGCTTCTCGATATCCGCGCCCTTCTTGCCGATCACCACGCCCGGACGACCCGAGTGGATGGTGACGCGGCACTTCCGGTGCGGACGCTCGATGACGATCTTGGAGACCGCCGCCTGCTTGAGCTGCTTCATGAGGGCGGCGCGGATCGCGACGTCCTCGTGCATGAGCTTCGCGTAGTCGCCCTTGTTGGCGAACCAGCGGGAATCCCAGGTCCGGTTGATGCCGAGCCGGAGACCGATCGGGTTGACTTTCTGGCCCATCAGATCCTCCTCAAGCCGCTTCGGCCTGGCGGACTTCGCGAACCACGATGGTGAGGTTCGAGAAGGGCTTCAGGATGCGCGCGCCGCGGCCGCGGGCGCGGGCGTGGAAGCGCTTGAGAACCAGCGCCTTGCCCACGAAGGCCTGGGAGACGACGAGGTCGTCGACATCCAGGTCGTGGTTGTTCTCGGCGTTGGCGATGGCGCTCTCGAGGCACTTCTTGACCTCGGTCGAGATGCGCTTGCGGGAGAACTGGAGCTCGGCCAGCGCCGTGTCGACCTTCTTGCCGCGGATCATCTGCGCCACGAGGTTGAGCTTCTGCGGGCTGACGCGCAGCATGCGCGCGACGGCCTTCGCCTCGTTCTCGGGGAGCGCGCGGGGGGTGGCTTGCTTGCCCATCTCAGCGCCTCTTCGCCTTCTTGTCGGCCGCGTGGCCCGGGAAGGTGCGGGTCGGCGAGAACTCGCCGAACTTGTGCCCGACCATCTCCTCGGTGACGTAGACCGGGATGTGCTTCTGCCCGTTGTGCACACCGAAGGTGAGCCCGACGAACTGCGGGAGGATCGTGGAGCGGCGGCTCCAGATCTTGATGACCTCGGAGCGCGAGGAGCCCCGCGCCGCCTCGGCCTTCTTGAAGAGGTAGCCGTCGACGAACGGCCCCTTCCAGAGAGAGCGTGCCATAGCGATTACTTCTTGCGGTTGTGGCGGCTGGACAGGATGAACACGTCGGTCCGCTTGTTGGACCGGGTCTTCTTCCCCTTGGTGGGCACGCCCCAGGGCGTGACCGGGTTGCGGCCGCCCGAGGTGCGACCCTCGCCGCCGCCGTGCGGATGGTCGACCGGGTTCATCGCCACGCCGCGGTTGTGCGGGCGCTTGCCGAGCCAACGGTTGCGCCCGGCCTTGCCGAGCGAGATGTTCATGTGGTCCGGATTCGAGACCGCGCCGACGCTGGCGAAGCACTGGCCGTGGACCAGGCGCTGCTCGCCCGAGTTCAGGCGGAGCGTCACGTAGCCCTGGTCGCGGCCCACGATCTGCGCGTAGTTGCCGGCCGAGCGGGCGATCGCGCCGCCCTTGCCGATCTTCAGCTCGACATTGTGGACGATCGTGCCCACCGGCATCGAGCCGACCGGAGCGGCATTGCCCGGCTTGATGTCGACGCTCTCGCCGGCCACCACCTTGTCGCCCGGCTGCAGGCGCTGGGGGGCCAGGATGTAGCTCTGCTTCCCGTCGGGGAAGTTGATCAGCGCGATGAAGGCCGTGCGGTTCGGATCGTACTCGATCCGCTCCACGGTCGCGGCGACGCCGAGCTGCTCGCGACGCTTGAAGTCGACGTTGCGCAGCACGCGCTTGTGGCCGCCGCCGCGGAAGCGGACGGTGATGCGGCCGAGATTGTTGCGGCCGCCGGAGGACGACTTGCCCTCCGTCAGCGCCTTCACCGGCTTGCCCTTGTAGAGCTCACGGCGGTCGACGAGCACGAGCTGGCGCAGGCTCGGCGTGACCGGTTTGAATGTCTTCAAGGCCATCGGCTTGGATCCCTAAATCCCGTCCTCAGAGCCCGGTCGTGACGTCGATCGAGTGGCCCTCGGCCAGGGTCACGATCGCCTTCTTCACGTCGGAGCGCTGTCCGCGGAGGCCGCGGAAAATCTTCTTCTTACCCTTGGTGACAAGGGTGTTCACGGCCGTGACCTTCACGTCGAACAGCTTCTCGACGGCCTCCTTGATCTGAGGCTTGGTCGCCTTGGGGGCGACGCGGAAGACCACCTTGTTCTGCTCGGTCAGGTTCGTCGCCTTCTCGGTGATCACCGGGGAGACGACGATGTCGTAGTGGCGCGGATCGGCACTCATTTGAAACGCTCCTCCAGCGCGTCGACGGCAGCCTTCGTCAGGACGAGCGTGTCGCGGCGCAGGATGTCGTAGACGTTGATGCCCTGCACGGGCAGCACGTCGATCTGCGGGATGGCGCGGGCGGCCCGGCCGAAATTCACGTCGACCTCGGCACCGCCGATGATCAGCGCGTTCGAGAGGCCCATCTTGCCGAAGCGCTCGACGAGACCCTTGGTCTTGTGATCCTCGATCTTGATGTCGTCGACGACGATCAGGGTCGAGGCCTTGGCCTTGGCCGACAGGGCGTGGCGCAGGGCCAGCGCACGGACCTTCTTGGGCAGGTCGTGGCTGTGGTCGCGCACGACCGGGCCGAAGGCGCGTCCGCCGCCGCGGAACTGCGGCGCCGAGGCCGCGCCGTGGCGGGCGTTACCGGTGCCCTTCTGCTTGTAGGCCTTCTTGCGGGTCCGGTTCACGTCCGAGCGGTTCTGCACGGCGTGGGTGCCGGCGCGCCGCTTGGCGAGCTGCCAGCGGACCATGCGCTGCAGCAGGTCGGCGCGCGGCTCCAGGCCGAAGATCTCTTCGTTCAGCTCGACCGAGCCGGCACCTGCCCCGTCGAGGGTTTTGACATCGAGCTTCATCACGCGGTCTCCTCAGCCGCAGGGGCCTCGGGGGCCGGGGTGGAGGCGCCGTTCTCACGGAACTTGCCCGGCAGCGGAACATCGGCGGGGAGCTTGCGCTTCACCGCGTCGCGGATCTGGATCCAGCCGCCGGCCACGCCCGGCACCGCGCCCTCGACCAGGATCAGGCCGCGCTCGGGATCGGTGCGCACGACGCGCAGGTTCTGGGTCGTGACCCGCTCGACGCCGAGGTGACCCGGCATCTTCTTGTTCTTGAAGGTCTTGCCCGGGTCCTGACGGCCGCCGGTCGAACCGATCGAGCGGTGCGAGATCGACACGCCGTGGGTGGCGCGCAGGCCGCCGAAGTTCCAGCGCTTGATACCGCCGGCGAAGCCCTTACCGGTCGTGGTGCCGGTGACATCCACGAACTGGCCGGGGATGAAGTGGTCCGCGGTGATCTCGGCGCCGACCGGGATCAGCGCGTCCTCGGACACGCGGAACTCGGCGAGCTTCTTCTTCGGCTCGACCTTGGCGACCGCGAAGCGGCCGCGCTCGGCACGGGACACGTTCTTGACCTTGGCCTTGCCGACGCCGACCTGCAGCGCGACGTAGCCGTTCTTCTCGACGGTGCGGTGGGCCACCACCTGGCACTGATCGATCTTGAGCACGGTGACGGGGACATGCTCCCCCGCGTCCGTAAAGACGCGGGTCATGCCGACCTTCTGTGCGATGACGCCTGAGCGCATAGGTTCTCTCCCTCGCGCGATGAAACGGTAAGCTCTAAGTCCTCAGCGGACTCAGAGCTTGATCTCCACGTCCACGCCGGCGGCGAGGTCGAGCTTCATCAGCGCGTCCACGGTCTGCGGCGTCGGATCGACGATATCGAGCACGCGCTTGTGCGTGCGCATCTCGAACTGCTCGCGCGACTTCTTGTCGATGTGCGGCGAGCGGTTCACGGTGAACTTCTCGATATGCGTCGGCAGCGGGATCGGGCCCCGGATGGTCGCGCCGGTGCGCCGGGCCGTGGAGACGATCTCCTTGGTCGACGCGTCGAGGATGCGGTGATCGAACGCCTTCAGGCGGATACGGATGTTCTGACCGTTCATGTTCCTAGGACCTTGAGAGGGACGGCGGGGTACGCGAGGCTTTCACCCCGCCGCGCCCTGCTAAGGATGCTTGCCCGAGCTTCAGTCGTTGATGGCGGCGACGACGCCGGCACCGACCGTGCGGCCGCCCTCGCGGATGGCGAAGCGCAGCTTCTCCTCCATGGCCACCGGCACGATCAGCGCCACGTCCATGGTCACGCTGTCGCCCGGCATCACCATCTCGGTGCCCTCCGGCAGCGTGCAGATCCCGGTCACGTCCGTCGTCCGGAAGTAGAACTGCGGCCGGTAGTT
>NZ_VUOK01000014.1 GCF_009806555.1 Methylobacterium sp. 2A
GAGGCAAGCCGCCGCCTGAATCACAAAACGCCCCGACCGCGAACCTAAACCTCCTCACGCTGAAGCGATTGCCCTGGTGATCGGGCCGGCGGCCGTTGCCCGGAAGGGGCGGTGCCGCTACCTACCCCTGCCGCGCGCCCCGTCGTGCACATCTCCGCCGCCCGCGCACCCCGTGTTTCCCGAGGACCCCGTACATGGAGCTGCTCAGGCTCGCCGCCCTCGACGCCGAGGACCTGACCGTGATCTCCGCGCATCTCCAGGACGCGATCCTGCGGCCGGAGGACCTGACCTATCTCGCGGACGAGCAGCGGTTCCTGATGGTGGCGCGGCGCTTCGACTGGACGCCCGACGCCCCGCCCCGGCGGCGGCTGGCCGGGCTGCACATCGAGCGCGTGCTCGCGGTGAAGACGCGGGGGCTCCGGCGCGACGACGGGGTGCCCATGAGCCTGCTCGCCCTGACCTTCACGCCGACGGACGCGCCCTCGGGCCTCATCGATCTCGTCTTCTCCGGGGGCGCGGGCGTGCGCCTCGAGGTCGAGTGCATCGAGGTCCGGATGAAGGATCTCGGCCCGGTCTGGGAGGCGGCCACGCGGCCCGGCCACGACATCGACCGGCCGGACGCGGCCCCCGGCACGGCGGCCTGAGAGGGAACGGAGACGCACAATGGTCCGGCTCGACAGCAGCGATCCGACTTTCGCCGCCGATTTCGCGCGGCTGCTCACGGTCAAGCGCGAGATCGCCGAGGACGTGGATGAGGCCGTGCGCGGCATCATCGGTGACGTCGTCGCCCGGGGCGACGACGCCGTGGTGGACTATACGCGCCGCTTCGACCGGCTCGGCGCGGACTTCTCCGCCGGAAGCCTTCAAATCACCGAGGCGGAGATCGCCGCGGCGGTCGCGGCCTGCCCGCCCGAGGCGCTGGAGGCCCTGCGCCTCGCCGCCCAGCGGATCGAGGATTTCCACCGCGCCCAGCGGCCGACGGATCACCGGGCCACCGACGCGCTCGGCGTCACCGCCGGCTGGCGCTGGACGGCGCTGGAATCGGTCGGCCTCTACGTCCCGGGCGGGACGGCGAGCTACCCCTCCTCGGTGCTGATGAACGCGCTGCCGGCCCGGGTCGCCGGGGTGCCGCGCGTCGTCATGGTGGTGCCCACGCCGGACGGTCAGATGAACCCGCTGGTGCTCGCCGCCGCGCAGCTCTCCGGCGTCCACGAGGTCTACCGGGTCGGCGGCGCCCAGGCGGTGGCGGCGCTCGCCTACGGCACCGCCACCATCGCGCCGGTCGCCAAGATCGTCGGCCCCGGCAATGCCTGGGTGGCGGCGGCCAAGCGCCGGGTGTTCGGACAGGTCGGCATCGACATGATCGCCGGCCCCTCCGAGGTGCTGATCCTGGCCGACGGCCACGCCAACCCGGACTGGATCGCCGCCGACCTCCTGGCCCAGGCCGAGCACGACGTCGCCGCCCAGGCGATCCTGATCACCGACAGCGCCGAACTCGCCGGAGCGGTCGAGAAGGCCGTCGAGCGCGCGCTGACCACCCTGCCCCGCCAGGAGATCGCCCGGGCCAGCTGGCGCGATTACGGCGCCATCATCCGGGTGCGCGATTTCGAAGACGCGGTCCCCCTCGTCGACCGGCTCGCCCCCGAGCATCTGGAGATCGAGACGGAAGGCGCAGAAGCACTGGCCGCCAAGGTCCGCAATGCGGGGGCGATCTTCCTCGGCTCGCACACGCCCGAGGCGATCGGCGATTACGTCGGCGGCCCCAACCATGTTCTGCCCACTGCCCGCTCGGCCCGGTTCTCCTCCGGGCTCGGGGTGCTGGATTTCATGAAGCGGACCACGATTCTCGCCTGCACCCCGGAGAGCTTGCGGGCGCTCGGCCCGGCGGCGATAAACCTCGGCCGGTCGGAGGGCCTGGAGGGGCATGCCCGCTCCGTCGCGATCCGGCTGAACCTGTGAGGGAGTGGGGATGGCGGAGAAGCAGCGCGGGCCGAACCGCCTCGCGAAGGTGAGTCTCGACGAGGCCTCCATCGCCCGCGGCAATCCGGATCAGGAGCATGAGCGGGCGATCGCGCTGTTCGATATCCTGGAGGACAATTCCTTCACCATCCCCGGCCGCGAGGGCCCCTACGCGCTGACGCTCGGCCTCGTGGAGAACAAGCTCTCGTTCGCGATCAGCACCGTGGACGGCGAGCCGGTGATGACGCACCTCCTGTCGCTGACGCCGTTCCGGCGGGTGATCCGCGACTACGAGATGATCTGCGAGAGCTACTACAACGCGATCCGCACCGCCTCGCCCTCGCAGATCGAGGCGATCGACATGGGCCGGCGCGGCCTGCACAACGAGGCGTCGGAGACCTTGAAGCAGCGCCTCGAGGGCAAGGTCGATCTCGACCACGACACGGCGCGCCGCCTCTTCACCCTGATCTTCGCCCTGCACTGGAAGGGCTAGGGCGCCTTCCGCGCCGACCGGCGATGACGGAGCCCCTCCCCGAGACCAATCCCGCGAGCCCTCCCGAGACCTCTCCGAAGAAGCGGCGGGTGCAGTCCGTCCTGTTCATGTGCAACTACAACGCCGTGCGCTCGGCGGCCGCGGAGGCGATCGCGCGCGCCTATTTCGGCAAATCCACCTATGTGCAGTCGGCCGGGGTGCGCTCGGGCGAGCCCACCGATCCCTTCATGATCGCGGCGCTCGACGAGATCGGGATCGACGCGAGTCGGCACCGCCCGCGCACCATCGAGGAATTGGAGGATTGGGAGGGGCTGAACTTCGACCTGATCATCACCCTGTCGCCGGAGGCCCATCACCGGGCCCTCGATCTGACCCACACCCTCGCGGCGGATGTCGAGTACTGGCCGACCCCCGACCCGACGCTGGTGCAGGAAGCCTCCCGCGAGCAGCGCCTCGATGCCTATCGGGATGTCCGCGACGGGCTCACGCAGCGGATCAAGGCCCGGCTGAAGAGCTAAAGCTGCGTGGGCCGCCGTTCCACGGCTGCGATCGTACCGGTGCCCCGGCGCCGCGCATGCGCCGGGCGGCGCCAGTATCTCTTGTCAAGAAAGTACGATTGCGCATTATCGCCGCACATCAGCGCGAGTCGAGGCCACGTATCCGTCATGATGATTCTGCGTTGTCTCACCGCAGCGTGCATCACGTACGCAGCCCTCAGCGGACCATCCCTTGCGCAGTGGAGCCCCTTCGGAGAGGTCCTCGACGTGACAGTGACGAACAACTGTTCGATGACCGTGGGAGAAATTGCCCTGGTCGTATCGGATGGCATATTTTATTGTCCATCACGCGCCAAGCTTGCGGACGATCAAATTTCTGATGCGAGTCATTTCTACCTTGTTCAGGCCTACGGGCAATTGGCGATCCATAAGCGATCCATGAAGCTGGCCGATTGCTGGGCGGCCCACCAACTGGCCGCGACGCCGAATGGCCGACACTACGTGCGGCAGTGGATCCGGCACTGGCAGGCGTACGGCACTTGGAAGGCGGGTTACGGTTCGCCCGAGCAGCGGATTGCCAACGTTCGGAGCTGTTGCGCCTGCGGGGTGTGAGCGCGCGGTGCGTTTTCCGCCTGCCTGAGAGCGCCCTGCAGGACCCGCGCGCTCCCAGCCGGATGACCTACCGATTCGGCTGGGAGCGCGCGTCAAAAGTCGGGCTTGGAGCCGCCTCCGGCCGCAACACGATCGGAAGTGGCCCTGCGCGGAATTTCCCGTCGTCTCAACCGGGATTGCTGATCAGCCAAGCGCGGATGCGGCCGGCCAGCAGCGGCTTGGCACGGGCGATGTCTTCGCCGTCGAGGAGCGGAGAGGCCATCAGTGCGGCGAGATAGGCCTCCTCGGGAGCGCGGCAGGCCTGAAAGGCGGCGTCCGCGGCCAGATCCCGCGCCGTCAGCGCGGCCTGGACCTTGAAGTTGCGGGTGAGGCAATCGCGCCAGATCGCGTGACGCGTCGCGGCCCCGGCATCCGCCCGCGCCGGGCAGGCGATCGCGATGAGCACCACGGCCGTCAGGAGCGGCACCGGCGATACGAAGCGGGCTTGCGGCATCGATCAGGCACTCCGTCCCGGGACAGAGTGGCGGCGACGAGGTTAGCGCACCGTTAACGCCATCCTTGTCTCACAGCAGAACTTTCGAAGGCCTGTCGTCGGCATTGGTGCGCCGCCGCTTGCTCCCCGACAGCCTCCGCGGTCAGCGGTTCGCGGTGGTGACGGGGGATGTGACGCCGCCGAGGGAGACCCAGGCGACCGCGTCCTGGCTCTCGCGCTTGATGAACACGTAGCCGGTCTTGTGCCAGGGCAGGATTGCGTTGGTCTTGTTGTCGAGCACGAGGTCGCCCCGGTCGGTGATCAGGCTCAGCACGGCGTGGCCCTCGCCCTTCTCGTCGATCACGACCGTCATGCGCATGGCCCGGCGCGGCAGGCCGGCCTCGGCCAGCAGGTGGCGCTTGAGCAGCTGGAAATCCTCGCAATCGCCGATGCCATCCTCGGCCAGATCCCAGCGGTCGGCCACGTGCAGGTGCTCCTGATCGGTCATCGGCTCGATCGCCTTGTTGACCCGGCGGTTGACCGACACGATCGTGGCCCAGGTGGCGGGCGTGAGGCTGATGCGGGCCGGCTCGGTGCGATCGACCGCGCACTCGGCCGCGTAGCTCTGGCAGAACGTCACCCACGCCGCGATCGGCTTCGCATCGCCGAGGGTCGTGGCGCCGGCCTCCGTGGGCAGGCTGGCGAGCGTCTGCGCCTCGGCCGTGGCGGCGAGACCGAGCAGCGCCGCCGCTCCCGCCAGCGCCCCCCGAACCGTCCTGAGAAACCCCGCGCCCATCGAACCCGTCCCCGTTGTCGAGGCCAGGATTGCGCCGCAGAGCCTCCGCGGCGCTGAAGGCGATGCGCGCAATTTTATCGATTCGCCGCCGAGCCCCCGGTCAAGCGCGACAGCGTCGACGGGTGGCTTGGGAAGCTCGGCAAATCCGCAGCTTCGCCTTCGGAAACCGGCAACCTTAAGGGTTCGTTCAAGGGCCCAGGAGCTTCACGAAGGCGGCACCGGCTCCAAAGAACGCCGCGCCCGCCGCCATGCCGGCCAGGGCGACCTGCCATAGGGCCAGGGCGCGGTCCCGTTCCAGCTTCGCCGCCTCGGCCATGAGCTTCTTCTGCTCGGCCACGAACTTCTGCGACTCTTCCATCGCGCGCAGGACCCGTGTGACCTGCTCCGCAAAATCGAGCGACTTGTGAGCGGCCGCCTCCGCCATCGACCGTGATCCCCAAAGGATTCGACCGCCGTAATGTCAGCGCTCGGCAGCATGACGGCAAGGGCAGAGTTCCTCACCCCGCCGTCTGATCGAGCTTGCGTTCCACCTCGCCCTTCAGCTCCGGGAAGTCGGCCTGCGTGTAGGCCCGGCCCCGGTGCGGATCCTCGGTGACGCCCTCGTGCTCCAGGCGGCGCAGCTGCACCCGGCGGATCTTGCCCGAGATCGTTTTGGGAAGCTCGGTGACGAATTCGAGCCCGCGCAGGCGCTTGAAGGTCGCGAGCCGGGCGTTGGTGAAGCGGAAGATGTCGAGGGCGGTCTCGGGTCCGGCGGAGGCGCCGGCCACCAGCGACACGTAGGCCTTCGGGATCGTGTGGCGCATCGGGTCCGGCACCGGCACCACAGCGGCTTCCGCCACCGCCGGGTGCTCGATCAGCACGCTTTCCAGCTCGAACGGGCTGATCCGGTAGCCGGAGGATTTGAACACGTCGTCGGCCCGGCCCACGAAGGTGTAGCAGCCCTGATCGTCCACGAACGCCACGTCGCCGGTGTGGTAGAGGTCACCCTCCGCCCCCGACAGGCGGCCCTGGCCGTCATCATAGCCCTGCATCAGGCCGGCGGGGCGATGCGCGCCGAGTTCCAGGCAGACCTCGCCCTCGGAGGCCGGCTGGCCGTCGGCGTCGAGCACGCGCACCCGGTAGCCCGGCATGGGCCGGCCGAGTGCCCCGGGGACGACCGGCTGGCCGGGCGTGTTGGCCATGAGCGCCGTGGTCTCGGTCTGGCCGTAGCCGTCGCGGATCGTGAGGCCCCAGGCGCTCTTCACCCGCTCAATCACCTCCGGATTTAGGGGCTCGCCCGCCGCGCAGACCTCGCGCAGGGCGAGGTTCCGGCCGGTCAGATCCTCCTGGATGATCATGCGCCAGACGGTCGGCGGCGCGCAGAGCGTGGTGGCGCCGGTGCGCTCCAGCTGCGTCAGCAGGGCGGCGGCGTTGAACGGCGCCTGGTTGATCACCAGGATGGTCGCCCCGGCATTCCAGGGCGCGAAGAACGACGACCATGCGTGCTTCGCCCAGCCCGGAGACGAGACGTTGCAGTGGATGTCCCCCGGCTGGAGCCCGAGCCAGTACATGGTCGAGAGCGCGCCCACCGGATACGAGCGGTGGCTGTGGCGTACGAGCTTCGGCTTCGCGGTGGTGCCGGAGGTGAAGTACAGGAGCAGCGGGTCGTCGGCGCCGGTGGGTGCGTCGGGCGCGAAGGTCTCGGACGCCCCGAACGCGTCGTCGTAGGCCGCCCATTCCCCCGTCGCAGCCCCGGTGACGAGGCGGATGGCGCCGCCCGTGTCGAGGCCGGCGAAGCGTGCGATCTGCTCCGGCCCGGCCACGATCGCCCGGGGGCGCCCGCGGGCGAGGCGGTCGGCGAGTTCATCGGCGGTGAGCAGCGTGGTCGCCGGGATGACCACGGCGCCGAGCTTCATCGCCGCCAGCATGGTCTCCCACAGGGCCGGGACGTTGCCGAGGAGCAGGAGCAGGTGGTCACCGCGCTTCAGACCAAGCTGCCGCAGATGGTTGGCGACCTGATTGGAGCGCCGGGCGAGGTCGCCGAAGGACAAGCTCTGCTCGGCGCCGCTGGCGGCCTCGACGATCCGCAAAGCCGCGCGGCCGCGGCTCTCCGGGCCGGCCAGCACGGCGTCGAACCAGTCGAGCGCCCAGTTGAACGGCACCGGCTCGGGCCACGCGAAGGCCGAGACGGCGGCGGCGTAATCGGTGCGATGGGCCAGCAGCAGATCGCGGGCCTCCCGGAAGCTCGGCATGGTCGTTCCCCCTGGTTGTCGTTACCCCTCCTGTCCCGGCTTCTTCAGGCCGGGATCAGGTCTTCGCCGGCCTCGCCGCGCCCGAGGCGCTGGACCATGGCGGCGTGGAAGTCACGGATCTCCCCGGCAATGGCCCCGACGCTGCGGCCGCTGCGGGCGAAATCATCGGCGTTCAGCGCGATCAGGCCGGCCGTGTAGCCGGCTTCATTGTGTTCGAACGGGTCGGCATAGAGCCACGTCCACCAGTCCCGCGCCGGGATCAGGCTCGCGCCCGGCTTGACCCGCAAGGCTGCCAGGAAGCGGAACTGACGCGCCAGCTCCTTCCGCCAGACCGCCCGCGTCTCCGGTGCCACGTCGAAGGCCAGCAGCTTCACGAGGTGCTCGTTGATGGTCTCCTCGCGGCCCCGCGCCTTCTGGGCGACGATCGCGCGGGGGAAGGCCATCTCGAACCGGTGTTCCGAATCGTGGTCCAGGACATCCATGGCCTTCTGCCCGTTCAGGTGTTCTCGAACCGGGGCGGCCGCTTCTCCACGAAGGCGGCCATGCCCTCCTTCTGATCCTTGGTGGCGAACATGGCATGGAAAACCCGCCGCTCGAAGCGGATGCCCTCGGCGAGCGTGGTCTCGTAGGAGCGGTTGACCGCCTCCTTGGTCATCATGGCGATCGGCAGCGACATCGACGCGATGGTCTCGGCCGCCTTCATGGCCTCGTCGAGGAGCTGGTCGGCGGCGATCACGCGGGACACGAGGCCGGAGCGCTCGGCCTCGGGGGCGTCCATCATCCGGCCGGTCAGGCACATCTCCATCGCCTTAGCCTTGCCGACGAAGCGGGTCAGCCGCTGGCTGCCGCCGATCCCCGGCATCACGCCGAGCTTGATCTCGGGCTGGCCGAACTGCGCCGTGTCGGCCGCCAGGATGATGTCGCACATCATGGCGAGCTCGCAGCCGCCACCCAGCGCGTAGCCTGCCACCGCCGCGATGATCGGCTTGCGCACCGCCGTGAACCGCTCCCAGTCGCCGAACCTGTCGCCCGCATACATCTCGGCGTAGGTGGCGTGCTGCATCTCCTTGATGTCGGCGCCGGCCGCGAAGGCCTTGGCCGAGCCGGTGAGGACGATGCAGCCGATCTCCGGATCGGCATCCGCCTCGGTCGCTGCCCGGATCACCTCCAGGGTGAGCTGGAGGTTGATGGCGTTGAGCGCCTTCGGCCGGTTGAGCGTGATCAGCCGGACGCGGCCGCGCGTCTCGGTCAGGATCGTCTCGTAGGTCTCGCTCACGACTCGCCTCCCTGCCCACGGAGCATACGGATGATCGCGGAAAAGTCCTCCCCCCCGTGGCCGGCGCCCGCGAACAGGCCGTAGATCTGCGCGGCCTCGGCGCCCAGCGGCGTCGCGGCGCCGGAGGCGAGCGCGGCGGCCTGGGCGAGCCGGAGATCCTTGAGCATCAGCGCGGCGGCGAAGCCCGGTTTGTAGCCGTTATTGGCCGGCGAGGTCGGCACCGGCCCCGGCACCGGGCAGTAGGTGGTCAGCGACCAGCACTGGCCCGAGGAGACCGAGGCGACGTCGTAGAGCGCCTGATGCGACAGGCCGAGCTTCTCGCCCAGCGCGAAGGCCTCGCAGACGCCGATCATCGAGATGCCGAGGATCATATTGTTGCAGATCTTGGCCGCCTGACCGGCCCCGGCATCGCCGCAATGGAACACGTTCTTGCCCATGGCCTTCAGCAGGGGCTCGGCCTTGGCGAAGGCAGCCTCTGCGCCTCCGGCCATGAAGGTCAGCGTCCCGGCCTTGGCGCCGCCGGTCCCGCCCGAGACCGGCGCGTCCACCGACAGGCAGCCCCGGCCCTCCGCCAGGGCGTGAGCCTTGCGGGCGCTCTCGACGTCCACCGTGGAGGAATCGATCAGCAGGGTGCCGGCGGGCAGCGCGTCGGCGAGTTGCGTCCAGACCTCGATCACGTGCCGCCCGGCGGGCAGCATGGTGATGACGACATCCGCGCCCTCGGCGGCCTCCAGAGCCGAGCCCGCAACCGCGATGCCCTCGGCGCGGGCACTCTCCAACGAGGCCGGCACGAGATCGAACCCACGCACGGTGTGGCCCGCCTTCACGAGGTTGGCCGCCATGGGGCCGCCCATGTTGCCGAGACCGATGAACCCGATGGTCTGCGTCATCCAACCCTCCCTTGATTGTTGTTGCTCGCGCCTCCCACCCGCGCCCTCATCCTGAGGGCAGACCAGCTCCCCCATGCGCTCTCCCTTCCCCCTCTGCGGGGGAGGGTGGCCCCTGCGTCAGCAGGGGTCGGGAGAGGGGAACCCGGGTTCAGAAATGGGCGCAGCAGATTTGAAGGCCGCAGCCTTCTTTTGCACCGTCGCTCCCCCCTTGCGGGACTTCGTCCCGACCCGACCCCCTTCGGGGGCCACCCTCCCCCGCGGAGGGGGGAGGGAACGCGCGGATGGGAGAAGGCGATGCGTCATCACACCGGCCCTGTGCGTGCGCCCGAAAAAACCGGATCCGCGCGCCACTCGAGCCAGCGGGCGATCCGCGCCGGATCGACAGCGTCCAGACTCGCGGGATTCCAGCGCGGGTTCTTGTCCTTGTCGATCACCGCGGCGCGGATCCCCTCGCGCAGGTCGCCTTCGGCGAGGATGGCCAGGGAGGCGTGGAACTCGCGCTCCAGGCAGGATTCCAGGTTCGGCGCGCCCCGGCCGAGGCGCAGCAGGCAGAGGGTCAGGACGAGACTGGTCGGCGCCTTGGTCAGCAGGGTTTTGCGCGTCTTCGCCGCGAACGCCGAGCCGCCGGCGGCGAGGGCCGACAGGATCTCGTCCACCATGTCGAAGGCGAAGCACCGGTCGATCACCTCCCGATGCGCGGCCAACGGCGCCGGGCCGGGATCCTGCGCGAGTCGCGCGATCACGTCCCGCACGCCCGCATCCCCGGCCTCCGGCGGGAGCGCAGCGAGGGCGTCGATCAGGTCGGGCAGCGCCGCGGAGGGCACAAGCGCGTCGGCAAAGTTGCAAAAGATCGCGTCTGCGGCGCCCATCGGCTCGCCGGTGAGGCCGAGATAGGTGCCGATTTCGCCCGGCGCCCGCGGCAGCAGCCACGTGCCGCCGACATCCGGAAAGTAGCCGATCCCGGTCTCCGGCATGGCGATGCGGGAGCGCTCGGTGGCGATCCGGTGGGCCGCGTGGCCGGCGAGCCCGACGCCGCCGCCCATGGTGATGCCGTCCATCACCGCCACGAACGGCTTCTCGTACTGGGCGATGCGCGCATCCAGCCGGTACTCGTCCCGCCAGAATTTTTTCGCCGCCACCAGATCGGTGCTGTCGTACAGGGTGCGCAGGTCGCCGCCGGCGCAGAGGCCGCGCTCGCCCTCGCCGGTGAGCAGCACCGCGGCGATGCCGGGATCGGCGGAGAACTGGTCCAGGGCCCGATCGATCAGCCCGACCATGCCGTGGGTCAGGGCGTTCAGCGCCTTCGGCCGGTTGAGCCGCAGGCGCCCGAGGGCGCCGACCCGCTCGACGATCACATCGGTCACCGGCGCCCCCCGGTCAGCCCGCGGGCGATGATCACCCGCATGATCTCGTTCGTACCTTCGAGGATCTGATGCACGCGCAGGTCCCGCACGATTTTTTCCACGCCGTACTCGGCGAGGTAGCCGTAGCCGCCGTGGAGCTGGAGCGCTTGGTTCGCCACCTCGAAGGCCGCGTCGGTGACGTGGCGCTTGGCCATGGCGCAGAGCTGCGTGGCGGCCGGGTCCTTGGCGTCGAGGGCCGAGGCCGCGTGGCGCAGGAAGGTGCGCGACACCTCCAGGCTGGTCGCCATGTCGGCGAGGCGGAACTGGAGTGCCTGGAAGTCGGTGAGCTTCGCCCCGAAGGCGCGCCGGTCGGCCATATAGGCCAGCGCCTTGTCGTGGGCCGCCTGGGCGCCGCCGAGCGCGCAGGCCGCGATGTTGAGCCGGCCGCCGTCGAGCCCGCTCATGGCGATCTTGAAGCCCTGGCCCTCCGCGCCGAGGCGGTTGCCCACCGGCACCCGGCAGCCGTCGAAGCGCACCGCGCGGGTCGGCTGGGCGTTCCAGCCCATCTTGCGCTCATCGGCGCCGAAGGAGAGGCCGGGCGTGCCCTTCTCGACCACGAGTGCGGAAATACCCGCCGGGCCGGCCCCGCCGGTGCGGACCATGCAGACGTAGAGGTCGCTGGCGCCGGCGCCCGAGATGAACTGCTTCTCGCCGGTGAGCACGTAATGGTCGCCGTCCCGCTCGGCGCGGGTCCGGAGCGCCGCAGCGTCGGAGCCCGAGCCCGGCTCGGTGAGGCAGTAGCTGGCGATCCGCTCCATGCCCATGAGCGACGGAAGCCAGCGCTGGCGCTGGTCGGCGTCGCCGTAGGCGTCGATCATCCAGGCGCACATGTTGTGGATCGAGAGGAACGCCGCCACGGTCGGGCAGCCGGTGCTCAAAGCCTCGAAGATCAGGGTGGCGTCGAGGCGCGACAGGCCTGAGCCGCCGACATCCTCGCGGACATAGATCCCCGCCATCCCGAGGGCGGCCGCCGCCCGCAGGGTCTCCACGGGAAACGTCTTGTCGCGGTCCCAGTCGAGGGCGTGCGGGGCGATGTGCTCGGCCGCGAAGCCGAGGGCCATCTCGCGGATCGCGGTGCGGTCCTCATCGAGCCCGAAACGCATGGGCGTGGCTCCAGTAGATCAGACGGGCAGTGCTCCCTCCCCCCTCGGCGGGGGAGGGTGGCCCCTGCGTCAGCAGGGGTCGGGAGAGGGGACGCGGGTTCAGAAAAGGGCGGAGCAGGTTTGAAGGCCAGCGACCCATCCGGCACCGTCGCTCCCCTCTCCCGACCCCCTGCGGGGGCCACCCTCCCCCGCAAAGGGGGGAGGGAGATGCGGTGTCAGCGCATCGTCGGGATGGAGAACTCCGCCCCGCTCTTGATGCCGCTCGGCCAGCGCTGCGTCACGGTCTTGGTCTTGGTGTAGAAGCGGATCGAGTCCGGCCCGTGCTGGTTCAGGTCGCCGAAGCCCGAGCGCTTCCAGCCGCCGAAGGTGTGGTAGGCGATCGGGACCGGGATCGGCACGTTCACGCCGACCATGCCGACATTGACCCGGGCCGTGAAGTCGCGTGCCGCGTCGCCGTCCTGGGTGAAGATCGCGACGCCGTTGCCGTACTGGTGGGTCGAGGGCAGCGCCAAAGCCTCCTCGTAATCCTTGGCCCGCACCACCGAGAGCACGGGGCCGAAGATTTCCTCCTTGTAGATCGTCATGTCGGGGGTCACGCGGTCGAACAGCGAGCCGCCCATGTAGAAGCCGTTCTCGTAGCCCTGGAGCTTGAAGCCGCGTCCGTCGACGGCGAGCTCGGCACCCTCGGCCACGCCCTTGTCGATGTAGCTTTTTACGCGCTCCACCGCCTCGGCGGTGACCAGCGGCCCGTAATCGGCCGAGCCGTCATGCGATGGGCCGATCTTGAGCGATTCCACCCGCGGGACCAGCCGCTCCATCAGCCGGTCGGCGGTCTTCTCGCCGACCGGGACCGCCACCGAGATCGCCATGCAGCGCTCGCCGGCCGAGCCGTAGCCGGCGCCGATCAGCGCATCGACCGCCTGGCCCATATCGGCGTCCGGCATGATGATCATGTGGTTCTTGGCGCCGCCGAAGCACTGGGCGCGCTTCCCCGTCTCGGCGGCGCGCACGTAGATGTACTCGGCGATGTGCGAGGAGCCGACGAAGCCCACCGCCTTGATGTCCGCGTCGTCGAGGATGGCGTCCACGGCTTCCTTGTCGCCGTTGACGACGTTCAGGATCCCGGGCGGGAGGCCAGCTTCCAAAAAGATCTCGGCGATGCGGATCGGCACGCTCGGGTCGCGCTCGGACGGCTTCAGGATGAAGGCGTTGCCGCAGGCGATCGCCGGGGCGCATTTCCACAGCGGGATCATCGCCGGGAAGTTGAACGGCGTGATGCCGGCGACGACGCCCAGCGGCTGGCGCAGGGAATAGACGTCGATCCCCGGGCCGGCGCCCTCCGTGTACTCGCCCTTGAGCAGGTGCGGGATGCCGCAGGCGAACTCCACCACCTCGACGCCGCGCTGGATGTCGCCCTTGGCGTCCGGCACGGTCTTGCCGTGCTCGGAGGCCAGCAGCTCGGCCAGCGAATCGTTCTCGGCGCGGATGAGTTCGAGGAAGCGCATCATCACGCGGGCGCGCTTCTGCGGGTTGGTGGCCGCCCAGGCCGGCTGAGCCGCCTTGGCGTTCTTGACGGCGGCGCGCAGTTCCGCCTTGCTGGCGAGCGCCACCTTGGCCTGGACCTCGCCGGTCGAGGGGTGGAACACGTCGGCGAACCGCCCGCTCTCCCCGCCGACGTTCCGGCCGCCGATATAGTGCCCGATCGTGCGCATGTGCGCCTCCCTATGCGGTTTGATTTTGGCGCAGACTAACAGGATCGCTTGAACGATAAAGCCGGATGCGCTTACAGCCGCTGTGCATCGATGCACAGCGGGAGTGCGGCCATGGCCAGGATGGGGCCCGACTGGGACGATCTCCGCTTCTTCCTCGCGGTGGCGCGCACCGGCACCCTGAGCGCCGCTGCGACGCGCACCGGCACCGAGCACACGACGGTCGGCCGGCGGATCCGAACCCTGGAGGAAGGCCTCGGCGCCCGCCTGTTCCACCGCAGCAACCTCGGCTACGCCCTCACCGAGGCCGGGGCGAACCTGCTCGGCGTCGCCGAGGCGATGGAGAGCGCCTTCCTCTCGGCAAGCGCCGCCACGGGGGCCACCCAGACGGTCTCCGGCACGGTGCGGATCGGCGCGCCGGACGGGTTCGGCAGCGTCTTCCTGGCGCCCCGGATGCACCGGCTCACCGCCCGCCATCCGGGACTGGAGGTCGAGATCATGGCGACCGCCCGGATCTTCAGCCTGTCGAAGCGCGAGGCCGACATCGTCATCAGCCTGTCCGGCCCGCAGCAGGCCCGTGTGGTGGCGCGCCGGCTCACCGATTACCGGCTGTTCGTCTACGCGGCCGAGTCCTACTGCGCCGCCGCGGCGCCGATCGCCGACGCTGCGGACCTCTCCGCCCATCCGTTCGTCGGCTATATCGAGGACATGCTGTTCACGCGCGAGCTGAACTACCTGGGGGCTCTGGGACCTCCGCTCAGCGCCCGCCTGCGCTCGACCAATCTTTTGGCGCAGGTCCACGCGACGCGCGCCGGGGCGGGCCTGTGCGTCCTGCCGGCCTTCATCGCGGCGGCCCATCCCGGGCTGGTTCCGGTGCTGCCCGACCGGGTCTCGCTGACGCGCGCGTTCCACATGCACATCCACGAAGACCACCGGAAGGCGGCCCATATCCGCGCCGTGGCGAGCTTCATCGCCGCGGAGGTCGAGGCGGCCGGCGCGCTGTTCGCCGGGCCGGCACTGTCAGCGCCGACGGTTTCGCAGAATGGGGCGGTACCGTAAGATCGTGTGAACCCGGCCGATCGGAACAGGCGCCGGGTGGGAGGATCAAACCATGGTCGCCTCGATCGCCCTGCCCCGGCTGATGCGCGTCGGCGCCGGCGCCTCGCGGCTCCTGCCGGAGGTGCTCGGCCAGCTCGGCCTGTCGCGCCCCTTCGTGGTGACCGACCCCTATCTCGCCGGCAGCGGCCGGGTGGAGGCGCTCACCGAACGGCTCTCCGGCGCGGGCACGCGCGCGACCGTGTTCGCCGACACGGTGCCCGACCCGACCGTGGCCTCGGTGGAGGCGGCGCTCGCCGCGCTCAAGGCGGGCGATTTCGACTGCGTGGTCGGCTTCGGCGGCGGCAGCCCGATGGACACCGCCAAGGCGGTGGCGGTTCTGGCCCGCCATGGCGGCCACATGCGCGACTACAAGGCGCCCCGCCAGCAGGACGCGCCCGGCCTGCCGATCGTGGCGATCCCCACCACCGCGGGCACGGGCTCGGAGGCGACGCGCTTCACCATCGTCACCGACGAGGCCTCCGACGAGAAGATGCTCTGCATCGGGCTGGCCTACCTGCCGGTGGCGGCTCTGGTCGATTACGAGCTGACGCTCACCAAGCCCAAGCGGCTCACCGCCGATACCGGCATCGACGCGCTGACCCACGCCATCGAGGCCTACGTGTCGCGCAAGTCGAACCTGTTCTCGGACGGGCTGGCGCTCCAGGCGATGGGGCTGATCGCCCCGAACCTGCGCCGGGTCTGGACCGACCCCGGCGACCGGGCGGCCCGCGAGGCGATGATGCTCGGCGCGACCCAGGCCGGCATCGCGTTCTCGAACTCGTCGGTGGCGCTCGTCCACGGCATGAGCCGGCCGATCGGCGCCCACTTCCACGTGGCGCACGGGCTGTCGAACGCGATGCTGCTGCCGGCGGTCACGTCCTTCTCGGCGCCCGCCGCCATCGACCGCTACGCCGCCTGCGCCCGGGCCATCGGGGTCGCCAAGCCGGAGGCCGACGACCGGTCCGCCACCGCCGCCCTGGTGGCGGAGCTGGAAGCGCTCAACGACGACCTCGATGTGCCCGGCCCTAAGGAATACGGGATCGACCCGGCCCGCTGGGAGGCGCTCCTCCCCACCATGGCAGCGCAGGCGCTCGCCTCCGGGTCGCCGGCCAACAACCCGGTCGAGCCCAGCGCCGAGGAGATCGTGGCGCTGTATCGGCGCGTCTGGGCCGGGTGAGCATGTCGGAGTGGAGTCGCGCGGCTTCCCCTCCCCCCTCTGCGGGGGAGGGAGACTGCGGGGTGGCTCGGACCCAAATCGGGCCCAGGTCAAGCGCCGTCCAGTTCGATACCCCCCTACTTCGCCGCCGCGGTCAGCGGGCATCCGCTCTCGGCCGGCGCGGCGTAGGCCTCCTTGCCCGGGATGGTCGAGATCAGCCGGTAGAGATCCCACTCGCCCTTCGACTCGGCGGGCTTCTTCACCTCGAACAGGTACATGTCGTGCACCATGCGGCCGTTCGGCTGCACGACCCCGCCATGGGCGAACACGTCGTCCACCGGCAGCGCCTTCAGCTTGGCGTTGACCGCGTCGGTCTCGTCGGTGCCGGCCGCCTTCACGGCCTTCAGGTAGGTCAAGACCGCCGAGTAGGTGCCGGCCTGGATCATGTTGGGCATCCGGCCGGTGCGCTTCATGTAGCGCTGGCCGAAGGCGCGGGTCTCGTCGTTGGCGTCCCAGTACCAGCCCTCGGTGAGCGTCAGGCCCTGCGCCACCTTGAGGCCGAGCCCGTGCACCTCCGAGAGGGTGAAGAGCAGCGCCGCGAGCTTCTGGCCACCCTCGACGATGCCGTACTCGGCCGCCTGCTTGATCGTGTTCGAGGTGTCGAGCCCGGCATTGGCGAGCCCGATCACCTTGGCCTTCGAGCCCTGCGCCTGGAGCAGGAACGAGGAGAAATCCTGGTTCGACAGCGGGTGCCGGACGCTGCCCAGCACCTTGCCGCCGTTGGCGATCACCACCTTGCCGGTGTCGGCTTCCAGGGCCGAGCCGAAGGCGTAGTCGGCCGTCAGGAAGAACCACGTGTTGCCGCCCGCCCGGGTCAGCGCGCCGCCGGTGCCCACCGCCAGCGCCCGCGTGTCGTAGGCCCAGTGGTAGCCGTAGGGCGTGCAGGCCTTGCCGGTGAGGTCGCTCGACGCCGCACCGGTGGTGATGGTGATCTTCTTCTTCTCCTTGGACAGGCCCTGGACCGCCAGCGCCACCGAGGAGGTGGTCAGCTCCATGATCGCGTCGACGCCGTCGCGGTCGTACCATTGCCGGGCGATCGCGGAGGCGATGTCGGGCTTGTTCTGGTGGTCGGCGGTGAGGATCTCGATCGGAACAGCGCCGATCTTGCCGCCCATATCCTCCACCGCCATGCGGGCGGCTTCGACCGAGCCCTGGCCGCCGAACTCGGCGTAGAGGCCGGACTGGTCGTTGAGGATGCCGATGCGCACCGCGTTGCCGGAGAACGCCTGCGCACCGCCCTGGGCCGCGGCCACGCCGGTCATCGCCCCGAGGGCCGTCCCCGCCAGCGCCGCCAGCACCGCACCGCCGAACGTCCTGATCATGTCTCCTCCCGATGCACCCGGGCGCCCGCTTCTGAGGCGGTTCCGGATGCAAGATAGATCACGCAGCCGTGACAGGCCACGGCCGAGCTGAATCGGAAGCTGAAGGATCGCGCCGATTGTGACGGGCTGCCGGGAATGTCCGTTTCCGGACGCACGAGATGCGGGGGTTATTAAACCTTAACCATAATTACACGAATCCCCGCGCAGGTTCCGGTCATGGACGGCAATTCGGCCGTTTCCGGCGCGTGGCCATGCGATGAAACCAGCCCGTCTCGCCGTCCTCGGCATCGCCCTCGCGGCGGGCAGCGGGGCGGCCTTCCTGATGAGCGGCGGCGATCCGGCCCCGCCGCCGACGCCGATGAAGGCCGAGGCGCCGCCGGTGCCGATGACCGACGTGCTGGTGGCCGCCACCGACATGCCCATGGGTCAGGTGCTGCGCCCCGCGGATCTGCGCTGGCAGCCCTGGCCCGACAACGCCCTCAATTCCGGCTTCCTGACCCGAAAGGCGAACCCCAAGGCTCTGGAGGAGACCGCGGGCGCCTCGGCCCGCTCGGGCTTCCTGGCGGGCGAGCCGATCCGCGCGCAGAAGCTCGTGCGCCCGGAGAGCGGCTTCATGGCGGCGATCCTGCCGCCGGGCCAGCGCGCGGTCGCGATCACGACCGACAGCCGCGGCACCAATTCGGCCGGCGGCTTCATCCTGCCGAACGACCACGTCGACGTGATCCGCACCTTCCACAAGATCAGCCGGACGAACGGCGAGAACCGCGATGTCCAGATCTCGCAGACGATCCTGACCGACATCCGCGTCCTGGCGATCGGCCAGCTGATCCAGGAAAAGAACGGCACCAACGTCGTCACCGGCGAGACCGCGACGCTGGCGGTCACGCCCGCCCAGGCCGAAACCCTGACCCTGGCCGGGAAGGACGGCGCGCTGTCGCTGTCGCTGCGCAGCCTCGCCGATGCCGGCCAGCCCACCGAAATCACCTCCTCCGACACGCTCCAGGCGCAGACCGATCCCGCACTGACCGTCGTGCGCTTCGGAGTCGCGCGGCAGCAGACGCCGTGACCGCCATGACCGCTCAGCTGCCCCTCGCCCGCCCGATGCGCCGCCCGGCCTGCCTGCTCGCCCTCCTGGCGGTGCTGGCCAGCCCGGCCGCCGCGCAGGAGCGCTCGATCCACGGCCCGGCGCCGGTCCTGACGGTCGGCGCCGCCGAGGCCGCCTCGACGCGCCGCGTCGAGCTGACCGCCGGACGGTCCGTGATCGTGGACCTGCCGCGGGACGCCAAGGAGGTGTTCGTCGCCAACCCGGCGGTGGCCAATGCCGTGGTCCGCTCGACCCGCAAGGTCTTCGTGATCGGCATGGCCGACGGCGCGACCTCGATCTTCATCATGGACGCCGAGGGCCGCCAGATCGCCGCCCTCGACGTGACGGTGGCCCGCGACCTCAACCTCGGCACCTTACGCGAGCTGCTGAACCAGAGCATTCCGGGCGGCCGGTTCGACGTGCGCTCCTCCGGGGCCTCGGTGCTGCTGTCGGGCTCGGTCAATTCCTCGGCCGACGCCCAGCAGGCGATCGACATCGCCAACGCCTTCGTGGGGCTGGGGGGCGGGGGCGGCGCCTCCGGCGCGCCGAGCGGCGGCGTCGTGGCCGGCGCCCGGGGGGCGGTGATCAACAACCTCTCCATCCGCAACAAGGATCAGGTGATGCTGCGCGTCACCGTGGTGGAGGTGTCGCGCAACGTCCTGAAGCAGTTCGGCATCAACCTGAACGGCAACTGGTCGGCGCTGAACCCCCTCGGCAACGCGACGACCTCCCCCGCGCTGGTCAACAACCTGCCCTTCCCGATCACCGGCGGAACGACGCCCACCGGCAACCAGCTGCAGGCCTCCGTGCGGGCCGGCGGCTTCTCGCTTCAGGCAACCCTGAAGGCCTTCGAGCAGGCCGGGGTCTCGCGCGTCCTCGCGGAGCCGACGCTGACGGCGATCTCCGGCGAGGCCGCCAAGTTCCTGGCCGGCGGCGAGTTCCCGGTGCCGGCAGCCGCGTCGAACTGCGTCGGCAACCTCTGCTCTCCGCCCGGGATCACCTTCAAGCCCTACGGCGTCGCCCTGAGCTTCACGCCGGTGGTGCTGGCCGACAACCGCATCTCGATCCGCGTCGCGACCGACGTGACCGAGATCGATCCGACGACCAGCTTCAGCTACACGAACAGCGGCGTCACGACCGCCATCCCGGGCACGCGGGTCCGCCGCTCGGAGACCACGGTCGAATTGCCCTCCGGCGGCGTGATGATGACCGCCGGCCTGATCCAGCAGGTGAACAAGCAGGCGATCTCCGGCCTGCCCGGCCTGATCAACCTGCCGATCCTCGGCGCCCTGTTCCGCTCCCGGGACTACCAGCGCATGGAGACCGAGCTGATGATCATGTGCACCCCCTACATCGCCCGGGTGATGGAGCCGAAGCAGGTCAGCCGGCCCGACGACAACTTCGTCGATTCCACCGACGGCCAGGCGGTGCTGCTCGGCCAGATCAACCGCCTGTACGGCAAGGTCGCCCCCACCGCCGCGGCCCCGCTCGGGCAGACCTATCGCGGCCGCGTCGGCTTCATCGTCGAGTGAAAGCGATGACGCCGATCCAAGGTCGTAGCGCAGGATCGCAACCATGACCCATGGTCCACGACACAGCGATGCCGTGTTCGCCGGAGGAGGCGCGGGTCCCCGCTCCCGTGCGGGCGACGACCTTCGTACCTCCGGGTTCGCGCGCATCGTCGGTCACAAGACGATTCGGATCGATAGGGGCCGCACCATCCCTCCCCCCGCAGAGGGGAGAGGGAAAGATGCGGAGCCGGCCATACAGGCGCGGGGGCGCGTCGCGCCCGGAAGAATCGCCTCCCTGCTCGCCGCCTGTGCGCTCGGCGCCCTCGCGGCCGGCTGCAACAGCCAGCCGGTCGCCACGACCGGGGCGATCGAGGTCGCGGATTACCGGGTCCGGCACCCGATCGTCCTGACAGACGGCACCCGCAGCCTCGACGTGTTCCCGACGGGTGTCGGCCAACTCGATCCCCGCCAGACCGCCGATGTCGATGCCTTCATGCTGGAATTCCGCCGCTACGGGCGCGGGCTCCTGCTGATGGAGGTGCCCCGAGGCGGGCCGCCGGCCCAGGCCGCTTCCGCCGAACGGACCGCGACGGTCCTGACCCGACTGGCCGCACAGGACCGGATCAGCGCCCGCGAGGTCGCCGTCACCGCCTACGCCGTGGCGGCCCCGAGCCTGGCCGCCCCGATCCGGCTGAGCTTCCAGCGCATGCAGGCCAAGGTGTCCGATGCCTGCGGGCTCTGGCCCCAGGATACGGGCGCCAGCGGCTTCGCGTTCGATTACAGCAACCGGCCGATGTGGAATCTCGGCTGCGCCACGCAATCGACCGTGGCCGCGCAGGTCGCCGACCCCCTCGACCTCGTGCGCGGACGGCCCGAGGGCCGGATCGACACGGTCAAGCGGGTCCGGGACATCGGCCAGTTGCGCGAAGGCAAGGATCCATCAACCACATGGCATCAAGATGGGCAGACCGACGTGAAATCGCAGGTCGGCCAATAGGCTGGCCGGCACGCCCGCCTCATCTAACCCGACGCCGCATCCCGAACGCGAACCTGAAAGTGCCGTCATGGCAGACCTGTCCGAGACAGCCGAGCGCACGATCGCCCCGGTGCCCCGGATCACCATCCAGGCGTTCTGCGAGACCAGCGAGACCGCCGCGATGATCGAGGGCGCGGCCCTCGACCGGCGCATGCAGAAGGCGCAGGTCAAGGTCCGCATGGGCGGCGGCGCCGCCGCCATCGAGGCCTACCGGCACGCGCCGACCCCCAACGTCATCCTGATCGAGACGCAGGGGCCGCGCTCGAAGCCGCTCGAATGCCTCGACGCCCTGGCCGAGGTCTGCGACGAGGGCACCCGCGTCCTCGTGATCGGCCATCTCAACGACGTGATCCTCTACCGTCAGCTGATCCAGCGCGGGGTGTCCGACTACCTGATGGCGCCGGTGGATCCGCTGACCCTGATCGCGGCGATCTCCGACCTGTTCACGGCTCCCGGCGTCAAGCCGGTGGGCCGCACGGTGGCGGTCTACGGCGTGAAGGGCGGGATCGGCGCCTCCACGGTGGCGCACAATTTCGCGTGGTCGGTAGCCCGCAGCCAGGGCGTGCAGACGGTGATCGCCGATCTCGACATCGCCTTCGGCACCGCCTCGCTCAACTTCAACCAGGACCCGCCCCAGGGCATCGCCGAGGCGGTGTTCGCCCCCGAACGGCTGGATTCCGCCCTGGTCGAGCGGCTGCTGTCGAAATGCAGCGACACGCTGAGCCTGCTCTCGGCCCCCGCGAGCCTCGACCGCACGATCGACCTGTCCGAGCCCGCCTTCGACGCCCTGATCGAGTATCTGCGGGCCAGCGTGCCCTGCGTGGTCCTCGACGTGCCGCACCAGTGGAACGCGTGGACGAAGCGCGTCCTCACGGCGGCGGACGAGATCCTGATCGTCGCGGGTCCCGATCTCGCCAGCCTGCGCAACGCCAAGAACATCCTCGGCGCCCTCAAGCACGGGCGCCCGAACGATGCGCCGCCGCGGATCCTGCTCAACAGCGTCGGCGTGCCGAAGCGCCCCGAGATCGGCACGCCCGAATTCGCCAAGACCCTGGAGGCCCCGGTCGCGCTGACGATCCCATTCGAGCCGGCCCTGTTCGGTACGGCCGCCAATAACGGCCAGATGATCGCCGAGATCCAGGCCAGTTCCAAGGTGGCGGAGCTCTTCAACGACCTCGCCGCCCTGATGCTGGGCCGCGCGGAGACCCGGCGCAGCGGGCGCATCGGCCTGCTTGAGCCGCTGCTCGCCAAGTTCGCCGGCAACAAGTTCGCCGGCAGCAAGTTCGGCGGTGCCAAGCTCGTCGGTGGGAAGGCCTCGTGATGCGGTCCGACCGCGCCCCGGGAACGCTCCATGTTCGGTAGACGCTCGACCGGCGGCGCAGCCTCTGCCCCCTCGCCCGCTCCCCGATCGCCGGCCGCCCCGCCGGCGATCGCGCCGCAGCGCGAGACCGCGCCCGCGCCCCGGCGGCAGGAGCCGGCCGCCCCCGTGGTGGTCGAGACCGCGCGGTCCGAGGATTACTACCGCACCAAGAGCCTGATCTTCGGGGCGCTGATCGAGGCGATCGACCTCACGCAGCTCTCGCGCCTCGATGCCGAGACCGCCCGCGAGGAGATCCGCGACATCGTCACGGAGATCATCGGGCTCAAGAACATCGTCCTGTCGATCGCCGAGCAGGAGGAGTTGCTCGACGACATCTGCAACGACGTGCTCGGCTACGGCCCGCTGGAGCCGCTGCTCGCCCGCGACGACATCGCCGACATCATGGTCAACGGCGCCAACCGGACCTTCATCGAGGTCGGGGGCAAGATCCAGCTGACCAGCGTCCGGTTCCGCGACAACCAGCAGCTGATGAACATCTGCCAGCGGATCGTCAGCCAGGTGGGGCGGCGCGTCGACGACGCCTCGCCGATCTGCGACGCCCGCCTGCCGGACGGGTCCCGCGTCAACGTGATCGCGCCGCCGCTCGCCATCGACGGCCCGGCGCTCACCATCCGCAAGTTCAAGAAGGACAAGCTCACCCTGGAGCAGCTGGTGCGCTTCGGGGCGATCTCGCCCGAGGGCGCCGAGGTCCTGAAGATCATCGGTCAGTCGCGCTGCAACGTGGTGATCTCGGGCGGCACGGGCTCGGGCAAGACCACATTGCTCAACTGCCTCACCGCCTTCATCGAGCACGACGAGCGGGTCATCACCTGCGAGGACGCGGCGGAACTCCAGCTCCAGCAGCCGCACGTGGTCCGCCTGGAGACGCGGCCGCCCAACATGGAGGGCCAGGGTCAGGTCACCATGCGCGACCTCGTGAAGAACTGCCTGCGCATGCGGCCCGAGCGGATCATCGTCGGCGAGGTGCGCGGACCCGAGGCCTTCGACCTGCTCCAGGCGATGAATACCGGCCACGACGGCTCGATGGGCACCCTCCACGCCAACAGCCCGCGCGAATGCCTGTCGCGTATCGAATCGATGATCTCGATGGGCGGCTTCACCCTGCCCTCGAAGACGCTGCGCGAGATGATCTGCGGCTCGATCGACGTGGTGATCCAGGCGATGCGCCTGCGCGACGGCTCGCGGCGGATCACCCACATCACCGAGGTGCTCGGCATGGAGGGCGACGTCATCACCACCCAGGACATCTTCCTCTACGACATCGTCGGGGAGGACGCGAACGGCAAGCTGGTCGGGCGCCATCGCTCGACCGGCATCGGCCGGCCGAAATTCTGGGAGCGCGCCCGCTACTACGGCCTGGAGCGCCGGCTCGGCGAGGCGCTCGACGCCGCCGAGGTCGTCGATCGGAGCTGAGGCATGCCGAATCTCGCCGCCATCGGCACCTCGAACCTGCCGATCGTCGCGGGCCTCATCGGCATCGCGGTGGCGGCAATCGCCTACGTGGCTGTCCTGCCCCTGCTCGACGGGGAGCGGCGGGCGAACAAGCGCCTGAAGGCGATCGGCGTCTCCCCCACGGGGGCGGCGCTCCGGGGCGTGGCGGTCAACCGCCGCGAGCAGGTCGCCAAGACGCTGAGCGAGATCGAGGCGAAGGCCAAGGGCGCGGCCAAGGCCTCCGTGGAGCTGAAGCTCGCCCGCGCCGGCCTCGATTGGACCAAGCGGACCTTCTACATGATGTCGGCGGTCAGCGCTGGCCTCTTCGGGCTGCTGATCTTCGTGGTCACAGACAGCCCGATCGCCGGGATCGGCGCCGCCTTCGCGGGGGGCTTCGGTCTGCCGGCCTGGCTGCTGCGGCGCCTGCGGCTCAAGCGGATCGCCAAGTTCAACGCGGAGCTGCCCAACGCCGTCGACGTGGTGGTGCGCGGCATCCGCACCGGCATCCCGGTCGGGGATTGCTTCCGCATGGTCTCGCGCGAGGCCGAGGAGCCGGTCCGCAGCGAGTTCAGGATCGTCGTGGAGACCCAGGCGCTCGGCCTGTCGCTGGGCGACGCGGTCACGCGCCTGTTCGACCGGGTGCCGACGCCCGAGGTCAACTTCTTCGTGATCGTGATCAACATCCAGCAGCAATCGGGCGGCAACCTGTCGGAGGCGCTGAACAACCTCTCCACGGTGCTGCGCGACCGGGCCAAGATGCGCGGCAAGATCCAGGCGATGAGCATGGAGGCCAAGGCCTCGGCCTCGATCATCGCCTGCCTGCCCTTCGGGGTCGCGGGCATCACCTCCCTGACGAGCCCCGACTACATCTCGCTGCTCTGGACGACCGATATCGGCAAGATCGCGCTGGTGGGCGCGGCGATCTGGATGTCGATCGGGATTTTCACCATCAAGAAGATGATCGCCTTCGATTTCTGACGGCGGACCGTCAGGCCCGCCGCCCGCCCGCCCCGGATCCGGTCCCATGATCGACGACATCGCCGCGAAGCTGTTCGACCCCCGGTTCATGGGGACGGCGCTGACCGCCATCGCGGCGGCGGCGACCGCCTTCGCGGTGGCGCAGCCGTTCTTCGAGACCGACAAGCTCGAGAAGCGGATGAAGCTCGTGGGCGACGAGCGCGAGCAGATCCGGCGGCGCGAGCGCGCGAAGGGCAACCAGACCGTCACCCGGGGCACGCTGCGCGTCGAGCCCAAGGCCTACATGAAGTCGATCGTCGAGCGGTATCAGCTCCAGCGCTGGCTCTCCACCGACACGGCCAAGCGCAAGCTGATGCAGGCGGGCTATCGCGGCCAGGGCGCGGAGACCGCGTTCCTGTTCTTCCGCCTCGTCGTGCCGGTCGCCGCGGTGATCGCCGCGCTGTTCTACCTGTTCGTGCTGGAGGCGCTCGACGTCTCCTACCTCATGCGGTTCGGTCTGGTGATCGGCGCCGCCTATGCCGGCATCAAGGCGCCTGAACTGTTCCTGGTCAACGCCGCCAAGAAGCGTCAGGCCGAGATCCGCAGGGCTTGGCCGGACGCCCTCGATCTGACCCTGATCTGCGTCGAGTCCGGCATGGCGATCGAGCACGCCTTCCGGAAGGTCAGCACCGAGATCGCCACCTCCTCGGTGGTGCTGGCCGAGGAGCTCGCGCTGATGACCGCCGAGATGTCGTTCCTGCCGGACCGGCGCCAGGCCTACGAGAATCTGGTGCTGCGCACCGGCCTCGACCCCGTCAAGGCGGTGGCGACCGCCCTGATCCAGGCCGAGCGCTATGGCACCCCGGTCGGCCAGGCGCTCCGGGTCCTCGCCCAGGAGAGCCGCGACCAGCGCATGACCGAAGCCGAGAAGAAGGCGGCGGGTCTCCCGCCCAAGCTCACGGTGCCGATGATCCTGTTCTTCCTGCCGGTGCTGTTCGTCGTCATCATCACGCCGGCCGTCATCCAGATCATGCGGACCCAGTGACGACCGGGGATGATGCCCCGGTCAGCGGATGCGGCCGGGACGGGTCGGCTCGAACACGATCCGGCGGTGATAGGCGCACCAGCTCTTGCCGTCGGCCACCGGCGCGCCGCAACAGACCGCCCGGTCATTCGGCTCGCCGATGATGTACTTGCACACGAAGGCGCCGGACTGCGCGAAGGGCACGCGCAGGTCGGCCGACGGCTCCTTGATGGTCTCGGCCTCGCCGATCTGGGACATGCGAACGAGTTGATTCATGGTGTCGATCGGCTCAATAATCATCCTGCTCGATGGGACCGTGAGCCCCGGCAGATGGAAGGGTCGGACGCCTCTCCCTCAGACAGTGACCCAGGGCAGCGTCCCGCGGGACGGCCTCCGAATCGACTCGCCTGACGCCGGCCCGGTCGGCCGGCACGATCAGCGTCATCTTGTTGTCGTAACTGGGGTTACGACAATTTAAAACAAGACCAACGTGCATGCGTTGCATCGGAGCACGGTGCGGGATGCGTAGCTGGCCGCCACGATTCCGGTTCGATTGGCATTCGCCGGGCTGACGAAACCGCGTGAACGCCCCGAATCGGTTCCTGCCCGGGCGTGCAAGCCGGATCGACCTGTGGTTTGGTGCCGGCTCCCGCGACCAGAGCCGGACTTGCCCATGGCCCACGCGCCCCTCGTGTCCCCCGATTGGCTGCACGACCGTCTGACCGCCCCCGACCTCGTGACCCTCGACGCCTCCTGGTATCTCCCGGCCGCCGGCCGGGATCCCGAGGCCGAGTTCCGCGCGGCCCATATCCCCGGCGCCCTGCGCTTCGACCTCGACGCCATGAGCGATACCGAGTCGAGCCTGCCGCACATGCTGCCCCGCCCGGAGGTCTTCGCCGCGCGGATGCGGGCGCTCGGCGTCGGCGACGGCCAGCAGATCGTGGTCTATGACGGGATGGGCCTGTTCTCGGCGCCGCGGGTCTGGTGGATGCTGAAGGCCTTCGGGGTGCGCGACGCCCTGGTGCTCGACGGCGGTCTTCCGGCCTGGGTGGCCGCGGGCTACCCCACCGAGGAGGGCGAGCCGCATCCGCGCGAGCGCCGGCACTTCACCGCCCGGCTCGACCACGGGGCGGTGGCGGATGCGGACGACGTCGCCCGCGCCCTGGCGAGCGGCTCGGCTCAGGTGGTGGATGCCCGCTCGGCCACGCGGTTCCGCGGCGAGGAGCCGGAGCCGCGCCCCGGCGTCCGCCCCGGCCACATGCCGGGCGCCTGCAACCTGCACTACGCGGCGCTGCAGCGCGACGGCCGGATGAAGAGCCCGGAGGAACTGGCCACAATCTTCGCGGAGAACGGCGTCGATCCGGACCGGCCGATCGTGACCACCTGCGGCTCTGGGGTGACCGCGGCCATCATCGCGCTCGCCCTGGAGACGATGGGCCGGCCCGCCCGCGGCCTCTATGACGGCTCCTGGTCGGAATGGGGCGCCGACCCGAACCGGACGGTGGTGACCGGAACTCCTTGAAGGCCGGCCGATCAAATCCGATATATCGAAAGCGCCTGCGGTTGGGCGCTCTCCGGAGAAGATCATGCCGCATCACGACACCATCGCCCTGTCGGGCACCGTTCAGCACGTCTTCGCGCACCGCTTCACCCTTGAGGCGGACGGGACGACACATCTCGCCGATCTCGGCCCCAAGGGCGCGGAGGCGTTCCCGCTCGCGGCAGGCCAGCATGTCAGCCTGGAGGGCGAGCGCCGTCCCTCGGAGATCAAGGTCACGCGGATCGCCGCCGCGGGCCGCGAGCCGGTGCTGATCCAGCACAGGAAGCCGCACCACCCGCCGGGCCCGGCGCGGCCGGACGTTCCGGCCGATCCCGCCCAGGCGCTCGCGGCGGCGGCTGCCAGCGGCTGGACGGTGACGGACATGCCGCGTCGGAAGCCCAAGCATTTCGAGCTTCTGGCCCACCGGGGCGATGACGTCGCCACGGAACTGCACGTCGATTTCGCCGGCTCGATCTACAAGCAGAAGCCGGCCGATCCCGCGAAATGGGCCGCGCTGGCCTGACGCTCACGACGGTGAGCCGGATCGACCCGTTCAAGAGCGGGGCGATCCGCGAATGCGCGGGATCCGGGCGCGGGGCGGCCTCCGGGCCACCCCGATCTCAGGCGGCCCGCACGGTGCGCCGCTTGTCGGCGGCGCCCCACTGCATCAGCCCGACCATCACGGCGATGGTGGCGACGTAGACAAGCCCCTGCAGGGCGGTCGGCCGGTCGGTATAGCCCACGAGGGCGTGCAGGATCCGGCCCGGCCAGGAATTCTCGGCGATCACGCCGGAGCTGTTCCAGAGGGTGTGGCCGAGGATGTCGACCACGCCGGCATTGGCCAGGAACTGGGCAGCCTGTGAGGCGAGGCCCGCGGCCAGGAAGGTGATCAGCACGCTCGTCACCGCGAACACGTAGCGGCTCGGGATCGAGGCCAGCCCGAAATACGTCACCGCCGAGAGCAGCGCGCCCGCTCCGATGCCGGCCACGGCGCCGAACTGGATATCCGCCCCCGAGGTGCCCGAGGCCACGAGGCCGTAGAGGAACAGCACCAGCTCGGCGCCCTCGCGCAGGATCGCGGCGCCGATCACGATGGAGAGGGCGGCGGCCTCGCGCTCGCCCGAGCGCACCGCCGCGCCGGCCGCGTGCAGCTCGCCCGCCAGCTCCTTGCCGTGCTTGCTCATCCAGGTGTTGTGCCAGACCAGCAGCAGCACCGCGACGATCAGCACGGCGGCGTTCAGAATGTCCTGCCCGCTGCCCTCGAAGGCGTCGGAGATTTTTTCTGCGAAGAGGGCCACGAGGGCGGCCCCACCCAATCCGCCCGCGATGCCCAGGAGCACCCAGCGCATCCGGCCGGGAATGCCGCGGGTCGCCGCCAGCACGATCGAGATGATGAGGCCTGCCTCGATGACTTCGCGGAAGGCGATGACGAAGGCGCCGATCATGGCGGTCTCCAGAAGTTGCGAGATGTCGCGAGATGTCGCGCGGACCGCGCTACCAGACCCAGAACATGAGGACCCAGTTGACGACCGACAGGGCGGCCGCACCGGCGATGCAGGTTGTGGCCGCGGCCCGCCGGATACCGGCCGCGCTGAGGCCCGCCACCCGCCACGCGAGCCAGACGCTCCACAGGCTCGCCCCGGCGAGCAGGGCGGCGCGCATCTCGGCCACGTGGGGAATCACGATGCCGTCGCCGCGCAGGAATGTGACGGTAAGCGCCGAGAGACCCAGGAAGACGCCGCAGCCCGCCACCGGGATCAGCGTCTGCGTCAGGTGGTGGAAGCGCCGCAGCGACCAGCCCCCGAGGGACAGGGTCGCCAGCGCCACGATCCCCGAAAGGGTGAGGCCGAGGATCACCGTCGCCGCGCCGATATAGGCCAGGAGCAGCCCGCCATCGAGCAGGGTCATGACGTCGTTGCGGTCGGGGTAGTTCGTCAGCACGAACCAGGGCGCGGACATCTCCAGCGGCCACGTGATCCCGCGGTCGATGAGCCAGGTGGCGGCCCATTGCTTGGCCTCGACGTACCAGGGGCTCGCCGACCATTGGAAGGCGCCCACCGCCAGGGCCAGCATGCCGAACAGGATCAGCACGGTCTGGTCGAGGTCCGGCTCGGTGCCGGCCACGTGCACGATCTCGTGGTTGGGCGAGCGCAGGGCGAGGCGCACCGCCCCGCGATGGCCGCTGCACCGCCCGCACATGTGGCAGGCCCCGGAGCCGCGCATCGTCCTCACCGGCACGAGCGGCGCGCAGTTGAACGCCTCGGTCCCCCGGGCGGGCTTGGGCGAGGCCGCCCAGGCGGCGTGGTCGACCTGGAAGCTCACGGGTGCGAGCTTCGACAGCACCGCGAAGACGCCGTTGACCGGACAGAGGTAGCGGCACCAGACCCGCTTGTTGCGCCCATAGAGCAGGCCCACCACGATCGCCGCGCAGGTCGAGCCGCCGAGGACCGCGAGGACCGGCTTCGGATAGCCGTACACGCTGGTCAACTGGCCGTAGACCGTGGTGCCGGCAAACGCCAGGAACGGCCAGCCCTGCCACGTGATCCAGCGCGGCACCGCATAGCCGCGGCTCCAGCGGCTGGCGACCTCGCTCAGCGCGCCCTCGGGGCAGAGCACGCCGCACCACGCCCGGCCGACCAGCACCATGCTGAGCAGCACGAACGGCCACCAGATCCCCCAGAAGGCGAACTGCGCGGCGAGCGTCAGGTTGGTCCAGATATGGGCGGCGTTATCGGGCAGCGGCAGCAGGGCGGGCACGATCACCAGCACCGCGTAGATGGCGATGATCAGCCACTGCACGGATCGGATCACCCAGCCATAGCGCCGCATCCCATCGCCGAACGCGGCAAGACGCGCGTCGATCCAGGCGCCGCGCGCGGGACGAGAGGCGGCCGGCAGGACTACAGGCGCTGTCGTCGACGCGCTCATTTGGCCACCAGGGTCGCCTTGGCGTCGGGGTGGAAATCGTCGAACACCTGATAGGTGCCGGCATCGAGGGTCCGGAACACGATCGCCGAGGTCGAACCCGCCGCCAGCGCCTTCTCGCGCTTCAGCTCCGTGCTCTCGAACTCGACGGGCGACTGCCCGGTATTCGAGATCTCCAGCTTGAACCGGGTGTTGGCCGGCACCTCGATCACCGCCGGCAGGATCACGCCGTCGCGCATCTCCACCTTGATCACCGGCATGTCGTCCGCCCGCACGGACCCGGCCGCAGAAGCGGCGAGGAGCAGGGCAGCGAGTGCGGCGATGCGCGGCGGGCGGGTCACGAAAATCTCCGGAAGCTCAGTAGGCGCCCTTCTTGCCGACGCCGGCGAAGGTGAAGTCCTGCACGACGTCGAACGGCTCGAACCACGGGCCGACCCCAGTCTCCTTGTCGACGTGACGGCCGAAATGGCTGTCCTTGCCGGGGGGCGCGACCGTGACCGTCAGGCGATAGCGGCCGGGGCCGAACAGCTTGACGTTGTCGCCGTAATGCGGCCCGTCATTGGCGACCATCGGCATCAGCATCCCGGCGACCTTCTGGTCGGTCGGCTTGTCGCCGTCGAGCTTCACCGCCTCGAAATGCACGTCGAGGGCCGGCACCCAATCGCCCTCGGCGAAGCCGTTGCGGTTGTCCTTGGCGGCGCGGATATCCGTCTCGAGGTGGATGTCCGACTGCGCGGCGTCGCGCATCATGCCGGCGGGCTCCATCTCGATCGGCTGGAGGTAGACCGCCGCGACCTCCAGGCCGTTGCGGGTCACGTGCGGGCCGATCGGCACCTCCTTGGCCGCTGCCGATCCCGCGGTCGCGAGAGCGGCGGCCACGACAAGGCCGCGGAGGAGCGATGGGGCGGTTGAGGCACGCATGTCGCAGCACATAAACGCTCACGGCAGAACTTCAAACAGGAATCGCACCACCATCAAATAATAACAATTCTAATCTGAAGGCCTTAGCGGGACCGCATTGCGTATTTGCCAGTCTCAGTCTTGCTCACCGGACATCGTAATCTGTTGCCAACAAGAATTTTCACAGGTCTGTGGCCAACCGGATCTTGACCAGTGCGTAAATCTCGGGATCGTCACGCAACTGCCACGCTGATGGCCGAGAACGTGCCTGAGGATCGGAAGCGGAGAGGCCGCTCATGCGACATTGCGCGCCGCACCGGTGTGCCATGGCTTGCGCGGGAGCAAAGCGGGTTTTAGCAGAAGCTATATTGTTGCTGTGAGTCGTATGAGAACCCGTTCCGCGCGCCCGGCTCCGACGAAACACGCTGCCCGGCCCGTGGTTCTGACCCAAGTGGCAGCGCTCATGCTGGCGCCTGCCGTCATCGCGCCCGCCGGCGCAGCCGACCTCGCGGTGCCGCGTCCGGCGGCGGAGGCGTCCGCCTACACCGACTGGTCGGGGGGCTATATCGGTCTCGAAGGCAGCGCGGGCGGTTCCTACGGGGCCTACAGCTTCGGTCCGACGACGATCGGCGGGCGGCCGGTGCCCGCGTTCAAGAGCGGTGACTCGACGGGCCGCAGCGACCAGGGGCGGAACGCCACCACGGCTGTGGGCGGGCTGTTCGGCGGCTGGAATTGGCAGACGGGCCCCTGGGTCTACGGCGTCGAGGCCAGCGTCGACGCGGCGAACCTGAAGCGGCCCGTTCCCTCGACCATCGCGGGCTTCGGCTACGCGGACATGGACCCGGCCTTCAACATCGTGCGCGCGAAGACCGATCTCTACGGCACCTTGCGCGCGCGGCTGGGCTACAGCTTCGACCGGTATCTGATCTACGGCGCCTTCGGCCTCGCCGGCGCCGACGCGCGCTTCCTCGCGACCTATCCGGATCTCGATGCGGGCGGCCAAGCCACGGCGCAGCGGGAACTCGGCTATCTCGGCTTCACCCTGGGCGCGGGGGTGCAATACGCCGTCAGCGACCACCTCGCCCTCGGAATCGACTATCGCTACATCGATCTCGGCGGCAGCCGGCGCTTTCCGCTGGGCCTCGTGCCCGGCGATGCGGGTGGCCCGGTCTCGACCCGGGCGAGCTTCACCTCGAACCAGATGTTCCTGCGGCTGATGTGGTTTCCCGACGGGCTGAAGGTGCCGCCCGACCCGGACGAGACCGCCCCGCACGATCCCGACAACGGCGATACCGGCCGCTTCTCGCTGCACGGACAGACCACACTGATCGCGCAGGGGGTCCCAGGCTTCCGCTCGCCCTACGAGGGCGCGCAGAGCCAGATCCCGCATCAGGCCCGGCAGACCACCACGGCCACGATCTTCCTCGGGCTCAAGCTCACCGACACCACGGAAGTCTACTACAACCCCGAATTCAGCCAGGGCTTCGGCCTGTCGCGCACGCTCGGCGTGGCCGGCTTCGTCAACGGCGAGGCGCAGAAGGCCGGCGCCCCGTTCCCGAAGCTGCGCTCGAACCGCTACTACGTGAAGCAGACGATCAACCTCGGCGGCGAGACCGTGGAGGTGCCGGACGGGCCGAACCAAGTCGCCACCCGCTACGATGCCGAGCGGATCACGCTGATCGCCGGCAAGTTCGCCCTGGGCGATTTCTTCGACGGCAACATCTACGCGCACGATCCGCGGGTCGACTTCTTCAACTGGTCGCTCTGGGGCTCCTCGGCCTGGGACTTTCCGGCCAACCTGCCGGGCTTCACGCAGGGCGTCTACGCCGAATACAACCGGCCCGAATTCGCGATCCGCGCCGCCTATACGCAGGTGCCCAAGGAACCGTCGAGCGACGTGCTCGACCCCCGGGTGTTCCGCCGCGCCGGGCTGAACGCGGAGTTCGAACAGCGCTACGTCCTGCCGGGGCTGGACCAGCCGGGCAAGCTGCGGTTCGGGCTGTTTTCCAATGTCGGCGTCTCGGCCAACAACCGGGAGGTTGTGACGCTGACGCAGCTCGGCGCCTTCGACGACATCAACGACGCGGTGGCGGCGACCCGGCGCCCCCGCCGCAAGACCGGCGGCTACATCAATCTGGAACAGGCCCTGACGCCCGAACTCGGCCTGTTCGCCCGGGCCAGCCTGAACGACGGCCGCACGGAGAACATCTCCTTCACCGATATCGACCAGAGTTTTTCGGGCGGCCTGTCCCTGAAGGGCAAGGCCTGGGACCGGCCGGACGACACGATCGGGATCGGCGCCGCGATGAACGGGCTCTCGCCCTCGCACCGGGCGGCCTTCGCGGCGGGCTTCTACGGGCTGCTGATCGGCGACGGGCGGCTCAATTACGGCACCGAGCGGGCGCTGGAGACCTACTACGCCCTGAACCTGACCAAGTTCGTGACCCTGACCTTCGACTACCAGTTCATCGACAACCCCGGCTACAACCGCGACCGCGGCCCGGCGCACTTCTTCGCCTCGCGGCTGCACGCGGATTTTTGACGCGGACGCCGGCTTGGATCGATCGCTCGGCCGAGCCATCGGTCGGCCACGCGATGCAGAGGCAAAGTCGTGCGACCAGATCAGCGAAGCTCATCCGGATAGGCTGTCACGAGGCGGACATCGGTCTCGTTCGGAGGCACGATCCAGACTGTCAGGATACAGGGATCGCGGCCGTCCGGCGTTCGAATGCGGCAGCGGACGACGCATCTTGTACCCCAGCGGTCACGCTCAATCTCGGCCACAGGATTATGGTCCGGGTGGGCGATCAAGGCGGCCGTGATGACGTCCAGGTGGCTGTCCGAGAAGCCGAGGGCCTGGAAGAACGCAGCTTTGGAACCGCCGACGGGATGATCGAGACGCAGCAGATAATCGGTAAGCTTGGCCGGCGGCACGATGCGCGGCGGAACCCGATCCCTCATAAAGCCGAAGCCCCGGATAGGTCGGACGCCAAAACCGTCGTGACCGCATGGAACGGCGCGATGAACTCCACCTCGTAGGCCTCACCGCCGCTGTGGATGAACACGATCGCGCCGCGGGCGCCCTCCGACAGTGTTCGCCCATCCTTCAGGGTCAGACTGCCTGAAAGCGTGACCATGCTGTGTTCGGGGATCACCATCGGCATCCCGGTGCCGAGCATCCGCCGAAGATTTCCAACAAAGCCGTCAGAGAAGACACCTTCCGCGATAGCCTTTCTCAAAAGGCGAAGAAGTTCGTCCTCAGGGAGGTCCAGGGGCCGCGGCTGGAAGCGACCATCCGTCCACCACAAGAAGCGTATCTCGTCGACTCCGGTGGACTTGATCCTGAGCCGCTCGATTCGCGCACCACCTTCATCTGCACGGGCGATCTCATCCGCATCCTTCGTCGAGCGCATCGGTGGCCCCTCCGCGGCGACACATTACAGGAAGGCAGCGACACGCAAGGCGCCTACAGCTCGCTCCCGGTCCCGAGTTCCATCGCCGTCGCCCCAAAGATCTCCTCGAAGGTGGCCCGGAGCTGCATGTCCACCTCGGCCAGGGTCACCGGCAGGCCGAGATCGACGAGGCTCGTCACGCCGTGCTGGCGCACGCCGCAGGGCACGATCCCGTCGAAATGCGAGAGGTCCGGCTCGACGTTCAGGCTGATGCCGTGAAAACTCACCCAGCGGCGCACCCGGATGCCGATCGCCGCGATCTTGTCCTCGACGTCCGGCCCCTTCTCCGGGCGGCGCACCCAGACGCCGACCCGGTCCTCCCGGCGCTCGCCGCGGACGTTGAAGGCCGCGAGCGTCGCGATCAGCCACGCCTCCAGGCTCGCCACATAGGCGCGCAGGTCGCGGCTGCGGCGGTCGAGGTCGAGCATCACGTAGGCGACCCGCTGGCCGGGCCCGTGATAGGTGTACTGCCCGCCCCGCCCGGTCGCGTGGACCGGGAACCGGTCCGGCGCCACGAGATCCTCCGGCCGGGCCGAGGTCCCGGCCGTGTAGAGCGGCGGGTGCTCAAGCAGCCAGACGCATTCGGGCGCCGCGCCGCGGGCGATCGCCTCGGCCCGCGCCTCCATCCAGGCGATGGCGGCGTCGTACGCGACGGGCGCATCGCTGACCCGCCACGCCACCGGCCCCGCGACCGGATCGGAGCCGGGCCGCTTCGGGAAGGCGTGCGGGCCGACCATGAGGCGCGTCGCGTTTACCAAGGCTTCACCATCCTGCGTCGATGGTCGAAGCCTTCAACATCCGCGGCCGGCGGTTGCAAGGGTGTGGCCGCGAAACGGGATGGCGGGTTGTGGCGGTCTTCGAGACGCTGAAGGTCGATCTGACGGTGGTGCTGGGCCGCACGCGCATGCCGCTGCACATGCTGCTGCGCATGGGCCGCGGCGCCGTGATCGAGCTGGAGGCCAGCGACAGCGACATGGTCGAGATCCTGGCCAATGACCACCCGATCGCCCGCGGGCAGATCGTGGTGACGGGCGACCGCATCTCCGTCGAAGTCACGGAGCTGATTCGCAAGGCGGCCTCGATCGTGGAGCCCGGCGCCAGCATCGGCGACGGGGCGGCCTCGCTTCTGGAAAGCGGCTACGAGTCGGCGTGAGGAGGCCGGCGCCCCGACCCTAGCGCGGCCCTTCCGTACCGAGAACCGTCCGGATGGCCGGCGCCAGGGCACTCGCCAGCCTGCGATGGTCTTCCGGCGACAGGTGCAGCCCGTCCTCTCCATGGGCGGCCCCACCGATGGCCGAAGCGGCGTCGATCCACGGCAGCCCTGCCTCAGTCGCCGCGTGCCGGAAGGCGGCTGCGAACTGCACCGACTTCTCGCGGCCGCCCGCGTATTGCCGGTCCCAGTCCTCAATCGGCATTGAGGCAATCTGCACGGGCGAGACCAATAGGACCTTAGGAGCCGGATAGGCGGTCCCGATCCCGCCCGACGCGGCCTGAACCTGCCGGGCCAGCCTGACGGCAGCCGCCGCGACCGCGTCCGGTTGTCGTTGATAGCGGGCCTGAAGGTCGTTGGTGCCGAGCATGATGACGACCAGATCGAGCGGCATATTGGCCGCTAGAGCGGCCGGCAGATGCTTGAGGCCGTTGAATGTGTCCGGGCGGATGATGCTGGTGGGCCAATCCTCTCCATCGAGATCGGTGGTGCGCAGGTTGAGGCCGTCCTCCACGATCTCGTAGCCGCTTCCGAGCTCCCGTTGGAGGAGACCAGTCCAGCGCTGCTCCCGCGGATAGCGATGCGTCAGCTGACCATCGGAGCGCGCCACGTAGCCCCACGTGTTGCTGTCGCCGTAGGCGAGGATCCGGCGCGGCTCCGCGCGGGCCGGATTCGTCATGCCGAACAGAGCGCTGATCGCCAGCGTCCCAATCGTCGTCACGATATGCCGCCTCATCCCGCACCCCAAATTTTTGCATCGATCACTTCGAAAATACGGCGCCTTGCCGACGCGGTGTCAAGCCCCTATTGCAGTGATCGCTATGGAAATGAGCGTGCCCGAGGGCCGACGGCGCCGAGGCCGTCCGCGGCAGTTCGACCGCGACGAGGCCGTCGCGACGGCGCTGAGGCTGTTTCAGGAGCGCGGATACGAAGGCACATCGATCGCCGACCTGACCGACGCCATCGGGATCTCGGCGACCAGCCTCTACGGCGTGTTCGCGAGCAAGGAATCGCTCTTCGAGGAAGCGGTCGATCTCTATCGGAAGCGGGACGGCGCCTTTGCCGAAGCCGCGCTGGATCGACCCGGGCCTGCGATCGCGGTCATCCACGACCTCCTGATGGAAGCGGCGCAGCACTACGCCAGTGGGAGCGGGCGCGGCTGCTTCATAGCGCTGGGCGTCCTGAGCTGCGCCGTGGAGCATCGCGCCGTCGCGGACCGCATGGCGGCCCGGCGCCTGGCGGCCCGAGACAGGATCAAGTCCCGGCTGGATCGCGCCAAGCTGGAGGGTGAGCTGTCGGCCTCTGCAGACACGCAGGCTCTGGCGGCGTTCTACGCCGCGACGCTCCAGGGCCTGTCGGTACAGGCCCGGGACGGCGCAACCGAGCGGGAGCTTCGTCAGATCGCGGATCTGGCGCTCGCCCCCCTCCGCGCCGTCCTCGCGCCGACGCGATGAGCGAAGCGCTTGTCGGCGGCGGAACGATCTGTTATCCGCTGCGCCGCCGACACCGTATCGGCCTCCGGGATCTCCCGCGGGCCGTCTGTGTCGAGCGAGCGGACACGGATCATCGCGTCCGATGCGGCCATGGCGGAATTGGTAGACGCGCTAGCTTGAGGTGCTAGTCCCGCGAGGGGTGGAGGTTCGAGTCCTCTTGGCCGCACCAATCTTTTCTCGAATGATGAGAAGAGATTCGGTGCTGAACGTGACGCGGGCGATCGTCCCTCACACAGATATCCGACACAGCGTTACGCGAACGGCCATTCCCGAAGGTGGAGTGGGCCGTCGATTGATGGACGGCCCTCGTCCTGACGCACAATCACCGCGCCGGCCGCACCGGTGTCAGGACTTTGAGCTGACACGCGACCCCGCCTCGGTTCAGCGGCCCGCTGGCGTGCCGGAATTGCCGTGCTGGTATCCTGAGGCGTTCGGCGGGCCCTTCATCTTGCCGTTCTGACTGGCTGTGTTGTCCGGAGTGGTCGCTCCGGCAGTCCCGGTGGTCTCGGCCTTGCCGAAGCCGGCGGCGTTGGGCGAGCCCTGCATCCGGGGCGTCCTACCGGACGTACCGGCGGCGCCCGTGTTTTCGGCGGCCAAGCCGGCGGTTCCCATCGACATCAGGGCCACGGCCGCGATGAGTGCGGTCTTGCGCATGGCAGACTCCTTGAGCGTTCCATGATCGCGTCTCACGCGCGATCGAACGACAACGCCCATGATGGACCCGCGTTCACGTCGCCGCGGCCTCCGCGGGGCTATCGGACGGTGATCGCATTCTTGATGGTGTCGTAATCGCTCCGCTTCAGGACGCGCCGCGACAGGAGTTCATCGGGCGCGGCGTAGGGGCGGAACTCGACGATTCTCCGGCCGATCATGCCGGCCCCGAGCGCGTTCAACTGCTCGACCGACGCCGTGTTGAGATCGACGCTGCCGCCCGGCATCGAAGATGGTTCATCGGCGCCGCCGGGAGCCGTCTCCGTCCTCAGGCCCGTCGTGGACGCGCCGTCCGGTTGCCGGGCGGGAGAACTCAGATCAGCCGGTGGGCCGGAGGTCACCGAAGGCGTGGCCGGAGCGGTGGCGGGCGGCGACGAAACCGGAGGCGCCGCCGCCATCCCCGGCCCGGAGGGCGATCCCGGCGCGATGGCCCGGATCGCCTGTCCCTTGGCATCCACGGGCGTTCGCGCCTGTTGCGACAGGGGAATCGCCGCGGAGGCCCGCTTGTCCGGGCCGCCTTGCGGACGAGGGCCGTAGCCGATCCATAGCGCCGCGAAGATGACCGCGATCACCGCCAGGCCGGCGCTCACCGACAGAACAGAACGGATCATTCTCCCCCCTCTTGAGCGGGCCGGATGCCTGTCGAGCCGCGCCATCATCCGCGCTTCCTCAAGGATTGCGCAGGGCAATTCAAGATTCGTTCGAGCTTCGCGGGGCCGTGTCGGGGCGGGTGATTGCCCGTCCTCGGGATCGGGCTGCGCCGCTGGACCAACGGCCCCGTGCAGCGAGTCGGGCGCCACAATGTCCATCGAGCTGTGCGCCCGAGGGGGCGGTGCCATGCGCCGGGGCCAGTCGGATCGCGTTGACTTCGCAGCCGCACACCCGCATATCGGCGATGCAGCGTCAGCGGCCGTCATGGCCCGCTTGAGGGGGCTGCGTGACGGATCGGGCGCCTTCCGGCGTGATCCGGCCCCCCTCTTCATAACGTGCATGCACCCGGGCCGCCCCATCACGCGGGCTGCCCCCTGCCAACGGACCGGCCTGAACACAGCACTGCTCGCGCGTCATGCGCAGCGCCCGGCCGATCCTGCTGCATCGGATACATCCTTGACCCAATTCACCGATTTCGGCCTCGCCCAGCCCGTGCTGCGGGCGCTCAGCGAGGCCGGCTACGTCGCGCCGACCCCGATCCAGGCCCAGGCGATCCCGCCCGCCATGGAGGGCCGCGACCTCTGCGGCATCGCCCAGACCGGCACCGGCAAGACCGCGGCCTTCGCGCTGCCGATCCTGCACCGCCTCTCGCTCTCGGACCGCCGCGCCCCGCGCCGCGGCTGCCGGGTGCTGGTGCTCTCGCCGACCCGCGAGCTCGCCAACCAGATCGCCGAATCGTTCTCCGATTACGGCCGCCACCTGCACTACACCACCACGGTCGTGTTCGGCGGCGTCACCATCAGCCGCCAGGAGCGGGCGCTGGCGCCGGGCGTCGACATCCTCGTCGCCACGCCGGGCCGGCTGATCGACCTCGTCGATCGGCGCTCCCTGACCCTGGAGGGCGTCGAGATCCTCGTCCTCGACGAGGCCGACCAGATGCTCGATCTCGGCTTCATCCACGCCCTCAAGCGCATCGTGAAGATGCTGCCCGAGAAGCGCCAGAGCCTGTTCTTCTCGGCCACCATGCCGAAGAACATCGCCGGCCTCGCGAGCCAGTACCTGAAGGATCCCGTGCAGGTCGCGGTGACGCCGGTCGCCACCACGGCCGAGCGGGTCGAGCAGCAGGTGATCTTCGTCCATACCGGCGCCAAGCAGGCGCTGCTGGGCCACATCCTGCGCGATCCGGCGATCGACCGGGTGCTGGTCTTCACCCGCACCAAGCACGGCGCCGACCGCGTCGTCCGCGGCCTCGACAAGGTCGGCATCGCGGCCGCCGCGATCCACGGCAACAAGAGCCAGCCCCAGCGTGAGCGGGCGCTCGCCGCCTTCAAGGACGGCTCCTGCCGGGTTCTGGTCGCCACCGACATCGCCGCCCGCGGCATCGACGTCGAGGGCGTGAGCCACGTGGTCAATTTCGACCTGCCGAACGTGCCGGAGAGCTACGTCCACCGGATCGGCCGCACCGCGCGCGCCGGGGCCGACGGGCTCGCCATCTCGTTCTGCAACGACGAGGAGAAGGCCTACCTGCGCGACATCGAGCGGATCACCCGCCAGAAGGTGCCGGTGGCGGGCTTCCCCGAGGGCTTCACCCCGCCGTCCCGCCAGGAGGCGGCCGAGATCGCCCGCGAGGAGGAGCGCCGGCCCGAGCGGCAGCAGCAGCGCCCCGGCGGCGGCCGTCCGGGCCAGCGGCCCCGGCAGCAGCAGGGTCGTCCCCAGCAGGGTCGTCCCGAGGGCGGCCGCGGCTTCGGCGGCCAGGGCGCGCCCCGGCAGGGTCGGCCGCAGGACGGTCGGGCCGACAACCGCGGTCCCGCTCCGCAGGGTCGTGAGGCTCGCGCGGACCGGCCGGCCCGGCCTCAGGGCGAGCGCCCGAACCAGGGCCGCCCGAACCGTGACGGCCGGCCCCAGCGGGCGGATGCCCGCCCGCGCAGCGGCGGCGGCGAGGGTCGCAACATCGGCTGGCTGGAGCGGGCTCCCCGCTCCTGACCCCACCACGACATCTCTGACGAAAGAACCGCCCGGGACGACACCGTCCCGGGCGGTTCTTTTTGGGCTCACAGATCCGTGAGGAGCCTTAGGTTGCTCTCGTAGCAGCTCGATCACGCATTAGTTGATCGCGCCGGCCGCAAGGCCCTCAGACCAATCATCGGAGAAAACGCCTCATGCCCAGGATTCTCGTCCCGGCCGCCGCACTCATGGCGGCGTCGCTGTCCCCGGCTCTGGCTCTCGAAGTCACGAAATCCGTCGACGTAGCCGCATCGCCGGAGACGGTCTGGAAGACCATCGGCGGCTTCTGCGGCATCGGCGATTGGCACCCGGTGATCGAGAAATGCGCCCTGTCCAAGAAGGGCGGCAAGGACGTCCGCACGCTCAGCCTGAAGGGCGGCGGCACGATCGTCGAGGAGGAAGAGTCCCGCAGCGACAAGAAGATGGACTACACCTACACGATCCTGGAAGGCCCGCTGCCCGTCACCGACTACCGCTCCACCCTCATAGTGGCGAAGGCCGGCAACGGCGCCAAGGTGACGTGGACGGGCACGTTCAAGGCCAGGGGCGCCCCGGACGACAAGGCCAAGGAGGCGATCGCGGGCGTCTATGATGCCGGCCTCAAGGGCATCGCCGAGAAGGCGAAGTAAGCGGGATTGATCCGCGTGCGGGGAAGCGTCGCCGCTGTCCCGCATCCGGCCTCGGCGTCCCGCACCGCTATGGCGCCTTCCCTTCCCGGCCTCGCAACCCATCTCATCGAGCGGATCGTCAGGAATCGGCATCATGCGGTTCGAACTCTACCGGGACGCCAAGGGCGAATGGCGCTGGCGCCTGCGGGCGCGCAACGGCGAGGTGATCGCCGAGTCGGGTGAGGGCTATGTCCGCCGCGAGGATTGCGAGCACGGCATCGCCCTCGTGCGGCAATGCGCCGAGGCGCGCATCGAGGACATGACCACGAAGATCGCCTGACGCTGCGTCTTTCAACGCGTGGTCAACCCTGTCCGAAACTCCGCAGCGGTTACGCTGCAACGCTTCGCCTCGCCCATGCGTTGCAGCGTTTCGGACCGGGCGGTGGGTTCTCGCTTCCCGTGCGGTTCGTCGTCCGAGACGCAATCACATAAGGGAGTCGAGACCGTGCTGAGGAAATTCCTGCTCGCGGCCCTGCTGGTGCTGGGCTTCGCGGCCGCGGCGCCGGAGGGCGCGTCCGCTGCGCCGATCGGCCCGGGGCTCGCCCTGCCGGCCAGTGCCGCCCCGGCGGCAGCGACCGAGAAGGCCCAGTACTACTACCGCCGCCGGTTCTACGGCCCGCGGCCCTATTGGCGCCGTCCCTACTACCGCCGCCGGTTCTACGGCCCGCGTCCCTACTGGCGCCGTCCCTATTACCGCCGCCGGTTCTACTACTAAGCCGATCCCGGCCTGATCGCCCCGGCGGCTCCCCGAGCCGCCGGGTTTTTCGTGCCCCGATTCGGGATGCGCATGGAGGGCCCATGCGGTATGATGCAGGCGACGGGACCGGCGGCGACAGATCGGCCGGCCCGGGAGGACGCCCGATGAACGATCTTGCCCAGAGCGCCGAATCCGCCTCGGCGACGCCGGACCTCTGGCAATCGATCCCGCTCGAATGCATCCTGAGCGCGGCCGCCATCCTGCTGGCGGCGGGGCTCAAGCTCGCCGGCCTTCTGGTCTGACGGCGCGCGACGGACGGGGTGGGCGGCATGCAGCACGTCGGAATCGCATCGGCCGCGGGCGTGGCGCCGCCCCCGGAGATCGACGTGCCCAAAGGCGACCTGACGGTGCGCACCATCGCGATGCCGGCCGACACCAACGCCAACGGCGACATCTTCGGCGGCTGGGTTCTGTCGCAGATGGATCAGGCCGGCGGCATCGCGGGGGTCGACCGCGCCCAGGGCCGGGTCGTCACCGTGGCGCTCGACGCCATGACGTTCATCCGGCCGGTCCGGGTCGGCGACGTGCTGTGCGTCTACACCCGGGTCTCGCATGTCGGCCGCACCTCGATGAAGATCGAGGTCGAGGCCTGGGCGCGGCGCTTCTGCACCCAGGTCCGCGAGCGGGTGACGCAGGCCACCCTCACCTTCGTGGCGATCGACGAGGCCGGCCGCCCGCGGCCGATCCCGCCGGCGGTCCCCTCGCCGCCTGCCGTTACTTGATCACCGCGCAGGCGACCCGGTCGCCGGCGCCGCCGATCGGCTGGCTGGTGTGGTCGTCCTCGTTGGCGTGGATGATCAGCGCCGAGCCGTCGCCGTCCTTCAGGCCGCCCTCCCCGTTGAGCGGCGTCTCGCTCCAGACCTCGGCGTTGGCCGAGCCGTCCTGCGCCACGTAGAGGTTCGGCAGGTCGCCCTCGTCGGGTCCGTCCGGGTTGAGCAGGCCGTGCTTGCTCTGATCGTGGTTCACATGCGCCTTGGAGTTCAGAAACTTCGGATCGGAGCAATCGCCGACGGCGTGGAAATGCATGCCGTGCCAGCCGGGCGACAGGGCACCGGCCTGGAGGGCGACGCGCAGCACGAGGGCGTTGGCGCCGTCGCGGATCGCCAGCGAGCCGATCGTATCGCCCTTGGCGTTCTTGATCGGGGCCGAGAAGGTTTCGGCGGCCTTCGCGGCCTCCTTCGGGGGCTCCTGGGCTTGGGCGCCGCCCGCGGCGGCGGTGGCGAGCACTGCGAGCAGCGGCAGGGTACGGATCATGCGGTGGCTCTCCTGTCAGGCCCGGTCTAGTTAGGGAGTGCGCGGCCCTCCGGAAGGGCCTTGCGCGGGAACCTATGCCGCAGATCTGCCGGGACCGCACGAAGCCCTGATGACCTCTGACCGGACGATACCGGACCACGCCGCGGCCGCACGGCGCGCCGACCTGTTCCTGGTGGAGCACGGCCATTTCGAGAGCCGGGCCCGGGCGCAGGCGGCGATCCGCGCCGGAAAGGTGCGCGTCGACGGCCGGCCGCTCGCGCGCGCCTCGGAGACGATCGAACCGGGCGCCCGGATCGAGGCCGCCCCGGAACACCCCTATGCCTCGCGCGGCGGCCTCAAGCTGGAAGCGGCCCTGGACGCGTTCGGCCTCGATCCGGCGGGCCGCGTCGCCCTTGATGTCGGCGCCTCCACCGGCGGCTTCACCGACGTGCTGCTCGCCCGCGGGGCGCGCCACGTCCACGCGGTCGATGTCGGGCGGGGACAGCTCCATCCGCGGCTCGCGGCCGATCCCCGCGTCACGAACCGGGAGGGCACCGATATCCGCAGCCTCGATCCCGCTCAGCTGACGCCGCGCCCGGACCTTGCGAGCGTCGATGTCAGCTTCATCGGCCTGCGCCTCGTGCTGCCGGTGCTGCCGGCGCTCCTGACACCGGGCGCGAACCTCGTCGCGCTGATCAAGCCGCAATTCGAGGCCGGCCGTGATCGGATCGGCCGGGGCGGCCTCGTGCGCGATCCGGCCGTCCATGCCGAGGTCTGCGCCGCCGCGCGCGGCGAGCTGGAGCGGCTCGGCGCCACGATCCTGGGCCTGATCGCCTCCCCCGTCACCGGCGGCGACGGCAATGCCGAATTCCTGGTCGGCGCGAGGTTTTCGTGAGCGAGCCCCTGAGCGAGACGGTCACGATCCGGGATCTCGGCGCCCGCGGCGACGGCATCGCGGAGGATGGGACCCTGGTCCCGTACGCGCTGCCCGGCGAACGCGTCGCGATCCGGCGCGAGGGGCGCCGCGCCGAACTGCTCGGCATCGAACAGGCCTCCGCCGACCGCGTCGCGCCGTTCTGCCCCTACATCATGCGCTGCGGCGGCTGCCGCACGCAGCACCTCGCCCGACCGGCCGAGCTCGCCTGGAAGCGCGGCCTCGTCGCGCAGGCCCTGTCGCAGGCCGGGCTCGACGTCGAGCCCGAACCGGCCCTCGACGCCCACGGTGCCGGGCGGCGGCGGCTCACGCTGCATGTCCGCGCCGTCGAGGGCCGGGCCGAGGCCGGCCTGATGGCGGCGCGCAGCCACAAGCTGGTGCCGATCGACCATTGCCCGATCACCGTGCCGGCGCTGCATCCGGCGCCCGAGGTGGCGCGCCGCCTCGCCGCCCCCCTCGGGCACGGCCGCAAGCCCCTCGACGTGGCCGTCACCGCCACCGACCAGGGTCTCGACGTCGACCTGCGCGGCCACGGCCCGGTGAGCGCGGGCGTCGGCGCCGCCCTGGTGCGGATCGCGGGCGAACTCGGGCTCGCCCGGCTGTCGCTCCACGGCGAGCGCCTGATGGAGGCCGAGCCGGTCTCGGTGACCCGCGGCGACACGCGCCTGTACCCGCCGCCCGGCGGGTTCCTTCAGGCCACGGCCGCCGGACAGGCGGTCCTCGCCGAGCTGACCCTCGCAGCCCTCGGATCCCGCCTGCGCCGGGTCGCCGACCTGTTCGCGGGCTGCGGGCCGCTCAGCCTCGCCATGGCCAAGCGCGCCGCGATCCATGCCGTGGAATCCGATGCGGCGGCGCTGGCCGGTCTCGACCGGGCCGCCCGCGCGGCGACGGGCCTCCGGCAGATCACCACCGAGCGCCGCGACCTGTTCCGCCGGCCGCTTCTGCCCCTTGAGCTCGACGCCTTCGACGCGGTGGTGTTCGATCCGCCCCGGGCCGGCGCGGAGGCCCAGGCCCGTCAGCTCGCCGCGTCCCGGGTGCCGCTGGTGATCGGCATCGCCTGCGACGCCGGCACCTTCGCCCGCGACGCCGCCACCCTCGCGGCCGGTGGCTACCGGCTGGAATCGGTCACGCCGGTCGACCAGTTCCGCCACGCGGGGCATGTCGAGATGGTCGGCGTGTTCCGGCGCGCCGCACGGCATCGATGAGACACGCAACCTGCGGGGGAGTCTCACGTTCTCTCGGCGACTGGAGGTGTTCCATGCCCCGCAGAGTCCCGCGCCCGCTGGCGCTCGCCGCCCTGAGTCTCGCTCTGCCGGGCTCGCTGGCGGCGCAAACCGTCGCCCCCGACCAGACCGGCACCGGCGGAGGCCCGGCCTCGACGGTCACGGCGCCGTACACCAACCGGTACGGCGTCACCAAGCCGCCGGGCACCTCCATGGGCGCCGGCGAGGTCCCGTCCCGCCAGGAGCAGCGGCACGAACGGGCATTGACCGACAAGATCGACAACAGCGTCTGCGACGGCTGCAACTAGAGCGCTCTGCGCCGAAGTGGAATCCGGTTCGGCGCAAGAGAGCGCGTTGCGACAAAGGCAGGCTCGGCCGCAGCGGATCCCGGTTCGGCCCCGGCGCACGCGATGCCGAGCGATCGGGGCGGCCCGGAAGGGGCTGCGATGTCACGGAAGCGTCAGAAAACACCGCCACACCCGCGGCGCAGCTTGCGCCGGGAGTCGCTGTGCCGGATGCGGATAAATCCCTGCGCTGTCCCGTGACCGTCCTGCCCCCGAGACCTGTTCGTGATCTTCATCCACCAGCCTGCCCTTGGCGCCGGATCCACGCTGCTTGAACGCCGCGTCATCGATCTCCAGGATCCGATCCCCGAAGATACCGTCTGGCTCGATCTGATCCGCCCGAGCCGCGAGGAAGAGATGAAGGTCGAGGCCTTCGCGGGCATCGAGGTGCCGACCCGCGAGGAGATGAAGGACATCGAACCCTCCGAGTTGCTCTACGTCGAGGAGGGTGCCCGCTACATGACCGGGCGGGTGCTCTCGAAGGTGAGCGATTCCGAGGACCCGGGGCTCACGGGCATCACCTTCATCCTGCGCGGCAACCGCCTCGTGACCGTGCGTCACGAGGAGCCGCAGGCGTTCCGGATGTACACCCAGCGCGCCGGCCGCTCGATGGGCAATGGCGGCGCCTCCGCCCCCTCCGGCGAGACCATCCTGGCGGGCCTGATCGAGGCGGTGATCGACCGGGCCGCGGACGTACTCCAGCTCCAGGGCGAGCGGATCGACCGCCTCTCCGGTAAGATCTTCGAGGTGCAGGACGACCCCTCAGCCCGCAACACCGCCCTGCAGGACACCCTGCGGGCGCTGGGCCGGCATGGCGACCTCATCTCGAAGCAGCGCGAGAGCCTCGTCTCGATGGAGCGAATCCTGCTTTCCCTGTCGGCGACATACCGGACCAACAAGGCTCCGCGCGACCTGCGGGAGGATGTCCGCTCGACCCTGCGGGATCTTCAGTCACTGGAAGAGCACGCGACCTTCCTGAGCACCAAAATCCAGTTCCTGCTCGACGCGACCCTCGGCCTCGTCAACCTCGAGCAGAACAACATCATCAAGCTGTTCTCGGTCATGGCCGTCGTGTTCATGCCGCCGACGCTGATCGCCTCGATCTACGGCATGAATTTCAAGTCTATTCCGGAACTCGATCTTCCGTACGGCTATCCCATGGCCCTGGTCATGATGGTGGTTGCTGCCGTATTTCCGTACTTTTTCTTCCGATGGAAGAAGTGGCTATAAACATAATTCCGGTATCGGGCGGAAAATAATTAAGATTCCTATCGCAGAATACGCTGTCGGAAGGCGCGGCACGACCGCGAAGACGGAAGCGTCCATGCGTATCTCCCTCAAGACGATTCTCTCCGGCGCGATCGGCCTGCTGGCGCTCGCCGCCGTCGGCCAGGGCGTCGCCAGCGTCGTCGTCCTGTCCGAGATCGAGCAGAACGCGACCGCGGTCTCGCAGCAGGCCCTGCCGACGCAGAACCAGGCCGAGGCGATCGGGACGGCCGTCCGGGAGGCGCGGCTGAACCTCTACAGGCTCGCGGTGGCGTCCCCCGACGCGGCCGCCCTGGACAAGAACCAGGCGGCGCTCACCGACACGCTCGGGGCCCTCTCCGGCCTGCGCCAGGCCTTTCAGGACCGCCTGACCGCCCCCCGGGACCGGGCGATCTACGAGCGCTTCACCACGGCCTGGAACGCCTATCAGAACGTCCAGCTGCAGGTGGTCGAGCTGATGATCGCGGGTGACCAGCCCGGAGCCCTCGCGCTGGTGCTGGACCCCGCCACGGGCGCGCAGAACGACGCCGCCGTCGCGAGCCTCACGGAGGCGATCGCCTCGGCCCGTGCGCAGACGGAGGCCAACGTCGCCGAGACCGTGCGGGAAGCCGCCCGCGCCAAGCTCGTCGCGCTCGCCGCCACCGTGGTCGGCCTCGCGGTCGCCGCCGCCGCGATGCTGTTCGCCGTCTTCGGGATCGCCCGGCCGATCGCGCGCATGACCGGCACGATGGGCCGGCTCGCCGAAGGCGACGAGACTGTGGCGGTTCCCCATACGGGCCGGCGCGACGAGATCGGCGCGATGGCGGCCGCCGTGCAGGTGTTCAAGGACAACCTCATCCGCAGCCGGGCGCTGGAGCGGGACACCGCCCTCGCGCGCCAGGATGCCGAGACCCAGCGCCGCCACGCCGTCCACGCCATGGCCGAATCCTTCGAAGCCGCGGTGGGCGGCGTGCTGGCGCGGGTCTCGGACGCGGCAAGCGGCCTGCGCGCCGACGCCGAGGCGATGTCGCGCACGGCCACCCATACGGCCGAGCGCTCGGCGACGGTGGCCGGTGCCGCCCAGGAAGCGGCGCAGCATGTCGGCACCGTGGCGGCGGCCGCGGAGGAGCTCGGCGCCTCGGTCCAGGAGATCAGCCGCCAGGTGGATGGCTCGGCCGATCTCGCCCGGGGCGCGGTGGTCCAGGCCGGGGAGACGGCCAACCTCGTGCATGAGCTGAGCTCCGCGGCGGGCCGGATCGGCGACGTGGTCCGGCTCATCACCGACATCGCCGGCCAGACCAACCTGCTGGCGCTCAACGCCACCATCGAAGCGGCCCGGGCCGGCGCGGCCGGGAAGGGGTTTGCCGTGGTGGCCGCTGAGGTGAAGCAGCTCGCCGATCAGACCGCCAGGGCAACCGGTGAGATCGCCGGACAGGTCGGCCGCATCCAGGGGGCGACCGGGCAGACCGTGGGGGCGATCGACGGCATCGCGGCGCGCATCCGCGAGATCGACGGCGTGGCGACCTCGATCGCGGCCGCGGTGGAGCAGCAGGGCGCGGCGACCCGGGAGATCGCCCGCAACGTCGCGGAGGCCGCCGCCGGGACCGGCGCGGTCACGGGCACGATCGACGCGGTGGCGCAGGCCGCCGACGAGACCGGCACGGCCGCCACCCGCATGCTCGCTTCGGCCGCGAGCCTGTCGGAGCAATCCGCCGAGCTGCGCCGGGAGATCGACACGTTCCTGGCGACCGTACGGGCCGCCTGACGCTCAAGCCGGGCTCGACAGCTTCATCAGCACGAGCCCGGAGCCGATCAGGCCGGCCGCGAGGATCCGTGTGGCGCCCGCCGCCTCGCCGAGCACCGTGATGCCGACCAGGAAGGCGCCGACCGCGCCGATGCCGGTCCAGATCGTGTAGGCGGTGCCTAAGGGAAGCGTGCGCATGGCGAGCGCCAGGAAGCCGACGCTGCCGGCCATCGCGGCGGCCATGATCGCGGTCGGCCAGAGGCGCGTGAAGCCGTCCGACTGCTTCATCGCGAAGGCCCAGACGACCTCCAGCACGCCCGCGGTCACGAGATAGATCCAGGCCATGGCGGCCCTCCTGACAGGGCCGGGCCGTCCCGGACTTGTGCCCCGCGCGCGGGGGGAGGACGTGGCCTCGCGGAGGGTCAGCTAAGAGGCACGCCCGGCAGCGGCAAGGGCGATGCCGGCGCGCCGCCCCCTCGCCGCAACGGCAGCGAGGGACATCGCGCCTTTGCCGGAACCGGACGCGCTGCGCTTACGCCACCGCGGCGAGGTGCTTCACCTCGGCCTTCGCCACCACCTTGCCCACCGGCGCCGCCTTGCCGCAGCCCTCGGCTTCCGGAGCAAGGACCGGCGGCTGCACCCAGCGGCCCGCGTCGAGCTCCGTGATCCGCCCGTTGATCTCGCGGATGACGTAGCGCGAGAACGGGTAGACGTGCAGGTAGATCACCATGTTGGTGACCACCGCTTCCAGGGCGGCCGGGTTGTGGCGGGCGGTCTCCAGGAACACGCTCCAGAAGTGCCTGGCGAGTTCCGGCCGGCGCACCGTCATCCGCCAGCACACGCGGGCGAGCGACCACAGATCGTGGGCGATGTGGCGCCAGTTGAGTTTTTGCGCCGCGAATTTCGGCCGCTTCACCCGCCGCGCCACGACACGCACCCGGTCGAAGAAATTCACCGGGTCGTAGACCTCCTGCAGGACGTCCCGGTAATCGGCCAGCACGTCGCGCTGCGGGCGCAGGGTCACGAAATTGAGCCCTTGCGTGCACTGATCGCCCTGGTCGGCGGTGGTCGCCGCGTAATTCTCGTAGAGCCGGCCCTCCTTGCGCAGGCGGCGCGAGAGCTGCGTGTTCGGCAGCGCGAAGAGCAGGCCCACCATGGCGATCGGGATGCCGGTCTGGCTGATGCAGAGCGACATCGCCTTGGAGATGCTGTCCCTCTCGGTGTCGAAGCCGACGATGAAGCCGGCGGTCACGAACATCCCGTTCTCGTACAGCTTGTGCACGCTGTCGGCGATCGAGCGCTTGGTGTTCTGCTTCTTCTGCGTCTGGATCAGTGTCGCCTCGTCGGGCGTCTCGATCCCGGTGAACAGGGCGAAGAAGTTCGCGTCCCGCATCATCCCGAGCAGTTCCTCGTCATCCGCGAGGTTCAGCGAGGCCTCGGTGGAGAACTTGAACGGGTAGCCGTGATCCTCCTGCCACTTGATGAGGTGCGGCAGGAACAGCTTGATCGCCTTCTTGTTGCCGATCAGGTTGTCGTCCACGAAATCGACATGGCCGCGATAGCCGAGGCCGTAGAGCCGGTCGAGCTCGGCCAGCATCTGCGGCGTGGTCTTGGTGCGCGGGGCGCGGCCGTAGAGCTCGATGATGTCGCAGAACTCGCAGGTGAACGGGCAGCCGCGCGAGAACTGGACGCCGATATAGAGGTAGTGGCTGAAGGTCAGCAGGTCGAAGCGCGGGATCGGGCTCTTGGTGACGTCGGCCTTGAATTTTTCCGCCGTGAATCGGCCGCGGCGCTCGCCCGCCTCCCAGGCGGCCACGAAGGTGTCGAGGATGCCCTCGGCCTCACCGAGCACGAGGAAGTCCGCCTTGTCGTAGACCTCCGGCGTCGAGGTCGGTGCGGGGCCGCCGACGCAGACCGGGGTGCCGAGCGCCACGCACTTGTCGATGACGACGAGGCAGTCCGGCTCCTGGGGCAGCATGCCGCCGGTCATCACGAGGTCGGCCGCCTGGATCTGCGCGTCCGTCAGCTCTTCGCAATTGCGGTTGACCAGCGTCACCTGCCAGGCCGGCGGCAGCATCGCGGCGAGCGTGATCAGGCCGAGCGGCGGCGCCGGGGCGCGGGCGCCCTGGATCTCCATGGCCTCTTTGAAGTTCCACATGGAGTTTTCGTAGAACTTCGGGAACACCATCAGCACGCGCGGGGCCGTGTTCGCTTCCGACATGCCAGTTTCCCTCGTTCACACGTGCGGCCCGGCTCCGAGGGAGGTCGGAGCCGGCATCGCAGCAAGCCTCACTTGCGGGCGAATTGAGGCCGTTTTTCGCTGCCGCAACAATCCCGACCGCCGAGGTCGACAGGACGCCCATCCGGACGCCGCGAATCAACCCCCTCCGGATGCCGCAGCAGCCAATCCCGGCCCCTTACCCGGGGGTTGCGCCATTTCGGCGACAGCCGCCTCGCGGCTAGTCACGGCCCGACCCGGAAACGCTCCGGCTGCGTGCCGTCCGCGTCGGTGAAGCCGTAGATCCGGGCGAGGTCGCCCGCATGCAGCACCGTGCCCGCCCGGTCCGCAACATCCGGGTCGGCGGCCAAGGCGGCGAGCGCCCGGCCCGCATAGAGCGGGCCTTCGGTGGCATGCGCGTCCTGCCCGAGGTCGCGCGCCCGCTCGGTGGCGACGAAGCCCGGCGAGAGGCCGAGCGCCGTGACGCCGTGCGGGGCGAGCTCCCGGGCGAAGGCGAGCGCCAGCCGGTTGGTGGCGGCCTTAGCCGAGTCATAAAAGATGTCGCCGAGGTAATCCTCGGTCCCGAAGGAGACCAGCGCGATCAGGCCGGTGCGCGCCGCCACCATGGCGGGGGCGACGGCGCGGGCAAGAAGCAGAGCTGGCAAAGGGCCCGCTTCGAGGAAGCCGAGATAGGGCTCGGCGGAGCGGCGCCAGAACGGCGTGCCCCAGCCGGCGCCGTCCGGGTAGCGCTCGCCGTCATAGCCCTCATTGCCGCCCCAGACGCTGCAGGCCGCCACGTCGATCCGCCCGAAGCGGCGGAGCACCCAGTGCATCATCGCGTCGGTGGCGCGCTCGGAGCGGTGATCGCAGAGATAATGGTGGCCGCACCCGCCGGCCTCATCGACCATGCGGGCGGTGTCCTCGATCGATTCCGAGCGCATCTCGGTGCGGGCGCCGGTCTCGCTGGACCGGGCGGTGACGATCACGGTGGCGCCCGCCTCGCCGAGCGCCCGGGCGAGCCCCCGGCCGACGCCCCGCGAGGCGCCGGCGACGAGACAGATCTTGTGCGACAGATCGGGCGTGCTCACGCCGAGGCGGGCTTGGCGCGGTTGAGGAAGGCGGCGAGCCGCTCCTGGGATTCGTGCGAGCGGAGCTGCGCGTCGAAGGCCTTGGCCTCGGCCTCCAGGGCCGCCTCGACCTGGGCCTGATCGCCCCGGATCAGCGCCCGCGAGGCCGCGAGCGCCCCGCCCGGCAGGGCGGCCAGCTTGGTCGCCTGGGCGATCGCCTGCTCCACCAGCATGTCGGCCGGCAGCACCGCATTGACGAGCCCGAGCGCCTGCGCCTCGTCGGCCTCCAACGGCCGGGACAGGAGCAGCAATTCGGTCGCCCGGAGCCGCCCGACCCGCAGGGGCAGCAGGTAGCTCGACGCCGCCTCCGGCACGAGGCCGAGCTCGACGAACGGCATGCGCAGCCGCGCCGCCGGGCTGGCATAGACGAGGTCGCAATGCAGGCAGAGCGTCGCGCCGATCCCCACCGCGATCCCGTCCACCGCCGCCACCATCGGGGTGCGCGTGCGGGCGAGCTGGCGGATGAAGGCCAAAGCCGGCGAGTTACTGAACCCGTCCCCGGCATGGCCCATGAAGTCGGCGAGGTCGTTGCCGGCGCTGAACATGCCGGGCTGCCCGGCGAAGACGACGGCGCCGACCGCGTCCGAGGTGTCGGCCTCGGCCAGCGCCTCGCGCATGGCGTCGTACATGGCTCCGGTGAGCGCGTTCTTCTTCTCCGGGCGGTTCAGGGTGATCAGGCGGACGCCGCCCGGAAGGTCGGTGATCGCGACGGTCTCGGCCATGGTCCGCTCCTCAAACCGCCAGCGCCAACCCGGCCTCGTCCGTGAAGGCGCCGCCCTCGATCACGCTCTGCTCGAGCCCCGCCGCGGCCACCAGCAGATTTTCGGCGTAGAACCGGGCCAGCGCGACGCGGGCGGCGTGGGCCGGATCGGTCTCGCCGGCCTTCTGCGCGGCCGCAGCCGCCAGCGCGCTCCGGGCGAGGCAGGCGCCGCCGAGCACGAGGCCGAACAGGCGCAGATACGGGGCCGCGCCCGCGAGCGCCCATTCGGGATGGTTGGAGGCCAAAGCCGCGAGCTGGTGGCTCGTCGCCCGGTCGAGGCTGCCGATCCCATCCCGCAGCCGCGCCGCCATGTGGCCGAAAGCGGGATCACCCGCCTTGAGCAGCCCCTCCGCCGCCTTCCGCATCCCGGCGATCTGCGCGCGGGCCGTGGCGCCGCCGTTCAGCGGCAGCTTGCGGGCGGTGAGGTCGATGGCCTGGATGCCGTTGGTGCCCTCGTAGATGCCGAGGATACGGGCATCGCGCATGAGTTGAGCCGCCCCGGTCTCCTCCACGAAGCCCATGCCGCCATGGACCTGCACGCCGAGCGAGGTCACCTCGTTGGCGAGATCGGTGGAGAACGCCTTGGCCACCGGAGTCAACAGGGAGGCGCGGTCGAGGGCGGCCTGCCCCTCCGCATCCTTCGACGCATCGAGGGCGGCCGCGGTGAGGTAGCAGATGCCGCGTGCGGCCGCCGTATAGGCCTTCATGGTGAGCAGCATGCGCTGCACGTCGGGATGCGCGACGATGGGGCTCGTCGCCTCGGCCGCGCCGATCGCCCGGCCCTGGCGGCGCTCCTGCGCGTAGGCCAAGGCCCGCTGCGTCGCGGCCTCGGCGATGCCCACGCCCTGGAGGCCGACATTCAGGCGGGCTGCGTTCATCATCGTGAACATGCAGGCCAGGCCCTTGTTCTCCTGGCCGATCAGCCAGCCGGTGGCGCCGCCCTGGTCGCCGAATGCCATCGAGCAGGTCGGCGAGGCGTGGATGCCGAGCTTGTGCTCGATGCCGGAGCAGCGCAGGTCGTTGCGGGTGCCGTCCGGCAGCACCTTCGGCACCAAGAAAAGGGAGATGCCCCGCGTGCCGGCCGGCGCATCGGGCAGCCGGGCCAGGACGAGGTGGACGATGTTGTCGGCGAGATCATGCTCGCCGTAGGTGATGTAGATCTTGTTGCCGGTGATCCTGTAGGTGCCGTCGCCGGCCGGCACGGCCCGGGTCCGCAGCAGGGCGAGGTCGGAGCCGGCCTGCGGTTCGGTCAGGTTCATGGTGGCGGGCCATTCGCCCGAGACCAGTTTTTCGAGGTAGCGCGCCTTCAGGTCATCGGAGCCGTGGGCCGCCAGCGCCTCGATGCTGCCCTGGGTCAGCAGCGGGCAGAGGCCGAAGGCGAGGTTGGCGCCGTTCCACATCTCGGTGCAGGCAGCCTCGATCAGCTTCGGCAGGCCCTGGCCGCCGTGATCCGCCTCAGCCGACAACCCGTTCCAGCCGCCCTCCGTGAAGGTGCGGTAGGCCTCCCGCCAGCCCGGCGGTGTGGTGACACGCCCATCCGCGAACGGCGTGCCGTGCCGGTCGCCGACCCGGTTGAGCGGCGCGATCACCTCACCGGCGATCCGCCCGGCCTCGGTGAGGATCGCCTCCGCATCCTCGGGATCGACCGCATCGAGCCCGGCCACGTACCGGAGGGTGAACAGCATCTCCGGGACTGGCGCGCGGTAGCTCATGACGATCCTCCCATAACGGTGACCCGCTCGTCGGCCGGGTGCGGGTTTGACCGCGCCCGCATCCCGGGTCTACGGCGGCCCGAGCATAGTCGCGCGCGCTTCGCGCGGCCATCATTTCGAAGACGGCTTCCCGCATGAATGATTCCGGGTCAACGGTCCCGGCCGCGACCCGGCGGCTCGACCCCGACGCGGGCGGCCTCGCCGAAGCCGCCGCGCGCCTGCGGGCGGGCGCACTCGTGGCCTTCCCGACCGAGACGGTCTACGGCCTCGGGGCGGACGCCACCGATCCCACAGCCGTGGCGCGGATCTTCGCCGCCAAGGACCGGCCGCGCTTCAACCCGCTGATCGCGCATCTGCCGGATATGGAATCGGCCCTGGCGGAGGGCGTCTTCGACGGTCCAGCGCGCCGTCTGGCAGAAACCTTCTGGCCGGGACCCCTGACCCTGGTGGTGCCGGCCCATCCGGGGACGCGCGTCTGCGACCTCGCCCGCGCCGGCCTGCCGAGCGTCGCCCTGCGGGTGCCGGCCCATCCGCTCGCGCGCGCCCTCCTGTCCGAAGTCGGCCGGCCGGTGGCCGCACCCTCGGCCAATCGCTCGGGCCGCGTGAGTCCGACGCGGGCGTCCCACGTCCTCGATGATCTCGCGGGCCGGATCGCCGCTGTGCTCGATGGCGGCGACACGCCCGTGGGGGTCGAATCGACGGTGGTTGCCTGTCTCGGCGGCCCGCCGCGTCTGCTGCGACCCGGCGGGATCACCCGGGCGGCGCTTCGCACCATCCTCGGCCACGATCCGGCCACTCCGGAGCCGGCCGATGCCGACCGCCCGGCGGGACCCGGCATGCTCGCCTCGCATTACGCACCCCGGGCGCGGGTGCGCCTCGACGCGACGCACATCGAGCCGGGGGAGGCCGTGCTGCTGTTCGGCGGAGGCCGCCCCGGAGGCCACGAACGGGCCCGCGCCGCGCTGAACCTCAGCCCGACGGGGAACGCCGAGGAGGCCGCCGCCCGCCTCTTCGGCGCCCTGCGGGAGCTTGACGCCTCGGGGGCGGCGACCATCGCGGTGGTGCCGATCCCGCCCGACGGCCTCGGCGAGGCGATCCGCGACCGACTGGCCCGGGCCGCCGCACCCCGTTGAGGCGGCGTGCGATTTTTTCCGCCGACGCCGGAACAGACCGCTTCGCCGCCCGTTTATTGGTCACGAAGGCCTTCTCAGCCCCCAATGGCCTTTTTCCTTTCAGGCTCGGAGCAATCCGAGCCTTTTTTCTTGACCGGTTTCCTGGCCGAGATTCCTCAGGCCAGCTTGGCCGCGATGCCGGCGACGTGGCGGCCCTGGAAGCGGGCGCCGTCCAGTTCCACGGCGCTCGGCTGCCGCGAACCGTCGCTGTCCGCGATCGTGCTGGCACCGTAGGGGGTGCCGCCCTTGACCGCCTCGACCCCGCCCTGGCCCTGGAAGGCGTAGGGCAGCCCGACCACCACCATGCCGTGGTGGAACAGCACCGTATGGAAGCTCGTCAGGGTCGTCTCCTGGCCGCCGTGCTGGGAGGCCGTCGAGGTGAAGACCGAACCGACCTTGCCGACCAGCGCGCCCTTCATCCAGAGGCCGCCGGTCTGGTCGATGAACTGCTTCATCTGAGAGGCCATGTTGCCGTAACGGGTCGGTGTGCCGAAGATGATCGCGTCGTAATCGGCGAGTTCGTCGACCGTCGCGACGGGGGCGGCCTGATCGAGCTTGAAGTGGTTCTGCCGGGCGACCTCTTCGGGCACCAGCTCGGGCACACGCTTCACCACCACGTCGGCCCCGGCCTCGCGGGCGCCCTCGGCGACGGCATAGGCCATCTGCTCCACGTGTCCGTAGGTCGAGTAGTACAACACCAGAACCTTGGCCATGTCGGGATCTCCGGTTCACGCTTCGAACGGCCGCCCGAATCGTCGGGCTGCGCGATGGCGACTCCATCGCGCGTTTCGCCTCTTGCAAAAATGCCTTGTCGTGCAAAACCCGTCTTGCGCAGCTGCAAGGACCGGGCATGGCGCTGGATTGGGACGCGTTTCGCTTCGTGAAAGCGGTCGCCGAGCGCGGTGGCCTGACGGCGGCCGCAGCGCAGCTCGGGATCAATCACTCGACCGCCTACCGCCGGCTGACGGCCCTGGAAACGAAGCTCGGGACGCGGCTGTTCGAGCGCCTGCGGACCGGCTACGCACCGACGCCCTGCGGCCAGGCCATGATCGAGGCGGCGAACCGGATCGAGGCCGACGTCACCGGGTTCGAGCGCACGGCGGCCAGCCGGAGCGAGACGCCCTCCGGCGAGCTGCGCGTCACCGCGCCGACGAGCCTTGCGGCGGAGCTGCTCATGCCGATCCTCGCGGATTTCGGGGTCCGCTATCCGGAAATCCGGATCGAGCTGATCCTGGCCGAGGCGGCGCTCAACCTGTCGCGCCGGGATGCCGACGTGGCGATCCGGGCGAGCCGCGACCCGAGCGAGACCCTCGTCGGACGCCGCCTCGCCGCGGTGGCCTGGGGAATCTACGGCCGGGCCGACCGCACCTACGGCGATCTCGCCCGGGAAGCCTGGGTCAGCCCGGATCCGACCGTGGCCGGCGGGGTATTCACCCGCTTCGTGGCCGGCCACGTGACGGCGGATCGCATCCGGCTGCGGATCAACACGGTGACGGGGCTCGAAGCGGCGGTCGCGGCAGGACTCGGCGTCGGCCCCCTGCCCTGCTTTACGGGCGATGCCAACCCCGCCCTGCGCCGCCTGTCGGGGCCGCATCCGGAGCTCGGGGTCGATCTCTGGGTGCTCACGCATCCGGATCTGCGCCAAGCCGCCCGGGTGCGCGTCTTCATGGAGCATGTCGCGGAGGCGATCCTGCCGCTGCGGCCGCGCTTCGAGGGTCTGGGCGCGGGGCTTTGATCGCCGTCAGCGGATTTCGACCAGCTCGACCTCGTGGCCGTTCACCTCGACCACATCACCCACCGTCTTGCCGGTGAGCGCCCGGGCGAGCGGCGCCACGTAGGAGATTGAGCCCTTATGCGGGTCGGCCTCATCCTCGCCGACGATCCGGAAGGTCTGGCGGATCTCCTTGCCGGAATCATCCTCGCGCAACACGGTGACGGTCGAGCCGAACTGCACGGTATCGCCGCCCTTCGGCTCCACGAGCTGCGCGGTGTTCTTGCGGGCCGCCCAGTAGCGCAGATCACGCCCGATCCGAGAATCCTCCGCCTTGTCGGCGGGGTCCAGGGAGGCGACCTCCTTCTCCAGGCGCGCGACCTCGGCCTCGATCTGGGCCAGCCCTTCCGGGGTGACGAAGTTGGTGTGGGGCGAGATCGGCCGATCGGGCAGATTCTCGAACGCTTCCCCACCCTCGGGTTCTTTGACGAATGCGACACTCATAAAAAAGGAAACACGGCTGGCACGGCGAAGGTTCCAGTCGCGCTCCGCGCCCGTCGTAGAGGCAGGTCGCCGCTGCAGAACCCAGACGCGCAGGCCATGGCGTCACAGCGTGACGAGGACCACGCCCCTGAGCCGGCCGGCGCAGGCCTCCTGCAGGGCCAGGGGCGCGGCGTCGAGGCCCTCCAGGACCGTGCAGGGCAGGCGAAGCCCGCCGTCCCGCTGCCATGCGGCGAGGTGGTGCAGCCAGGCCGCGAACGCGTCCGAGGCCTCCTCGCAGGCGCTGAAGCCGCGCAAGGTGATGCCCTTGATGACGATCTGAAAGCTGTCCAGCTCGACCGGGGCCCGCAGCCCGGCACGGCGGGGGTCCAGTTCGGCGGTCAGCGCGCCCAGGATCACGCAGCGCGCCCCGTTTCTGGCCAGGGAGAGTGCGGCGGCGAGTTGCTCCCCGCCGACCATGTCGACGATGACGTCGATCCCCTGCGGTGCAGCCCAAGCAAGCTGGTCGATCAGGGGGTCGCCCCCGCGCGTGACGACGGCATCGTAGCCCAGTTCCACCCGCATCCAGTCGGCCTTGTCGCGGCCGCTCGTGCTTCCGATCACCCGTCCCGCGCCGAGGCGCTTCGCGATCTGGCCCGCCATCGCGCCGATTGCGCCGGCGCCGCTGGTCACGAACACCGTGTCCCCCGCCTCGATCCGGATGCCCTGGGTGAGGGCCGCGTAGGCCGTCCAACCATGGCCGAGATGGGCCGCCGGGTCGGCGTCTGCGTCCAGAAGCGTGGCATGCGGGGCCGCGACGACGGCGTAGTCCCGCCAGCCGAAGGGATGCATGACCACGCTGCCGACCGGCAGGTCGCAGGTCGGGCCCACCGCGACGACCTCGCCGATCGCGGCATCGGCCAGCGTGTCGCCGATCCGGAGCGGCGGGAACGGGATGCCCTGAACGGTCTGCGCGTCCTCCTGGGCCATCAGGCGCGTCGACACGGAGACGCGGAACCACCGATTGCGGACCAGAAGCTCACCGGGGCCGGGGACCGGCATCGGCGTGTCGGCCACGATGAAGTCTTCGGCCCGTAGCGCGCCGACCGGGTGCCGCGTCAGCCTGACCTCGCGGTTGCGCGCCGTTGATGCGGCCATGATGCGAGTCCCGCCACCGGCCAACGACGCTCATGCCGGTGCAAACCCCTGATCCGAGCGCCCGTTTCAGGCTATGAGGAGCGGTCAGGCTTGCCTACTCGCATTCCCACAGCACAGCGCGCGATGCGAAAACCTCCGCAACAGCAACGGTCCCGGATCATGGTGGCGAGCCTCGTCGAAGCCGGGGCTCGCATTCTGTCAGACCGGGGCTGGGCCGGATTCACGACCAACGAAGTCGCGCGCGTGGCCGGCGCGAGCGTCGGTTCCCTGTACCAATACTTTCCGGACAAGCTGGCGATCGCCGAGTCGATCCGGCAGCGACACCTGAGCAACGTGCTCGCCGCCTTGCCGAATCCCGATGCGCAGGACCGGGCCATTCCGATTGCGCGGCAGGTCGAACATCTGGTCGACAGCGTTCTCGCCGTTCATGCGGTCGATCAGCGGTTGCACCGGGTCATGCTCGAGGAGGTGCCGTTCGCGCCGCGGGCGCGCCATGCGGCCTTCGAGTCGGCCTTCGAGCAGGCGTATCATCGCCGCTACGAAGCGCTGGTCCGGGCGGCCGGCTGCCGCGAGGACGCAGCCCTTGGGACGGCGGCGTCGGTCTTGTCGGGCGCGCTGGAGGGTTTGGTTCATGGCGCCGTCCGCCGGGGCGCCGTGACGTGCCCGAGCGTCAGGCGGGAGGCCACGCTGTTCGCGACCGCCTATCTCCGGGCGCGACAGGGGGAATGAGGGGCGAATAGATTCGACGCGCGCCCTCCCTCCCGCCTTTGCGGGGGAGGGAATGAAGCGGAGCCGTTCGCGCATCGTCTGTGATGGAGATGCGTAAATCCGCAAGCCCGCTTGGGAAGAGAGATGCGGGATGGCGGGGTCCTGCTCTCAAACGGCGATATGTGCCTCCGGACATGCGTGCGGCGCGCCCTACTCCACCTCGACCACCGTTCGCCCCCGCACCTTCCCGGCCAAGATCTCTTCGCCCAGCCGGCCAACCTCCTCCAGGCGGACCTTGCTGGTCATGGCGGCGAGCTTGTCGAGGTCGAGCTCGCGGGCGAGCCGGGCCCAGGCCTGGCGACGCTTCGGCTGCGGGGTGGTGACGCTGTTGATGCCCAGAAGCGAGACGCCGCGCAGGATGAACGGCGCCACCGAGGTCGGAAGGTCCATCCCCTGCGCCAGCCCACAGGCCGCGACGGCGCCGTCGGCCCGGGTCTGGGCCAGCACGTTGGCGAGCGTCGTCGAGCCGACCGCATCGACGCCCGCCGCCCAGCGCTCCTTGCCGAGCGGCTTGCCGGGCTTCGACAGCTCGGCCCGGTCGAGGATCTCGGCCGCGCCGAGGTTTTTCAGGTAATCGGATCCGCCGTCCCGGCCCGTAGAGGCGATGACGTGCCAGCCCGCCCGGGCGAGCAAAGCCACCGCCACCGAGCCGACCCCGCCCGAGGCGCCGGTGACGATCGCCGGACCGTGGTCGGGCGTCACCCCGTGGGCGTCGAGGGCCATGCAGCACAACATCGCGGTGTAGCCCGCGGTGCCGATCGCCATGGCCTGCTCGGGGGTGAGGCCCTGGGGCAGCGGCACCAGCCAGTCGCCCTTCACCCGAGCGCGCTCGGCATAGGCGCCGAGATGCGTCTCGCCGACGCCCCAGCCGGTGAGCACTACGGCATCGCCCGGCTTGTATTCGGGATGGTCGGAGCGCTCGACGATGCCGGAGAAGTCGATGCCGGGGATCATCGGGAAGCGGCGCACCACCGGCGATTTGCCGGTGAGCGCGAGGCCGTCCTTGTAGTTCAGAGTCGAGTGCGTCACCCGCACGGTGACGTCGCCGTCCATCAGGTCGGCCTCGTCGAAGTCCCGGAAGGCGAGGCTCTGGCCGGCCTCGCCCTTCTCGACCACCCAGGCCTTGAACGTCGCCATCGTCATCTCCCGTGTTTGGCGGTGAGGTGTTGCCGGGACGTTCGGAATCAAGATTGCCGCGGGCCGATCAGTACCCTTCGTACGGGCTGCCGTAGCTGAAGCCGAGGGCGACGCCGAGATCCGAGGAGCTGGCCCCGGTCATGCCGACCGCATCCGGGATCGAGCCGACCAGCGGGCCGCCATAGGAGGCGGGGGCGTAGCCGGCACCATAGCCGCCGCCGACCGGCACCCAGCCGGCCCGGGCGGGCGCTACGCGGACGCGCCGGCTCACGCTGGCATATTCCGGCGGGATCGTCTCGGGGATCGCCTGCGCGGGGCGGACCACAACGGTCCGGGTGCGCAGGGCGAAGCGCGGAGGCGTGGTGACCCAGCAGCCGATCAGCTCGCCGCCCGGCCCGCGGCTCGTCTGCCAGAAGCGGCCGCCCGGCGAGACCATCACGCGCTCGGACACGGTGTCGTAGACCGGCGGGACGGTGCGGTAGACGGTGCGCGACGGGCGGACCAGCACGGTTTCCTGCACCGTGTCGTAGACCGGCGGCAGCACCACATGGCGGTAGCATTCGCTGCCATAGCAGCCGCCGGCCTGGGCAGGCGCGGCGAGGAGGAGACCGCCGAAGGCGGCGAGGATGAGGGTGCTGGTGACCGGCGCGGTCATGGAAATCCTCTGGTACGCAATACGGCGGATCGAGCCGCGCAGGCGGCACCCGTCTCGACGTACCAGAGGCCAGACTCGTTGCCCGGCGCGCAAGCTTTATCGAAAATGAGGGTAAAATTAACCCTCGGTTTCGACTGCTTAGGCGTGGCCTACCTAGGTAGAATTGCTCGGATCCGGATCAGCATTTCTTATGACTTCCGGTCCGGACACCGTCAGGTCTGGCCGGCCTTGAGCTGGTAGAAGATGTGCCGGCCGATCACGTCCATCTTGCGCAAGCGGCGCGCCCAGCCCGGCCGCACGTAATCGGCGTGGTAGTGGGTCGCCGCGCCGACCTCGGCGAGATAGGTCCGGCCCTCGATCACCGAGCGGGCGATGCGAGTCGCCGTTTCCCAGGCGCCGGCATCGGTGATGCGCAGCGACTTGCCCTCGCAGGCGAAGGAGAACTGGCAGCCCATGTAGTGGTGCCGGTTCTGGTAGACGACGCCGCAGACGCTCGCCGGATAGAGGCCGCTCTTCACGCGGTTGAGCACCACCTGGGCGACGGCGGCCTGACCGGCCTCGGGCTCGCTGCGGGCCTCGAAATAGACCGCCTCGGACAGGCAGCGCTGCTCCTTGTCGAGGGATTCGGGGTCGATCAGGTCGGCGTAGCGCCGCCGCGCATCCTCCGGGACCGGCTGGGCGCTGTCGGGGCGCTCGGTGCGGATCGCGAAATCGGGCAGCGCGAGACTCGCGGCCGCGACCTCGACGGGGATCGCGTCGGCGGGCGCCGGGGTGGTGGACGACAGGGCGACGGCGCGGGGCACCGGCGGGGTCGAGCCGTCGAAGCGCGCGGGGTCGCCGTCCTCGGTGAGATCGGCGGTGCCCGCGCCCGTGGAGGCGGCGCTGCCGCCGCCGGTGGTCAGGCCGAGATCCGGCACCGGGACGAAGGCGGCCTCCGGCTCGGATTCGGGGTCCCAGATGGCGGAGCCCTGCGTGAGCACGCCGGTGACGCTGCCGGTGACGTCGCCGAACACCAGGGCGGCGCCGGTCTCGCGAAGGTTCACGGCGCGGCGGGCGAAGCTCTCGGCCGGCGGACGGGACGGGTTCCCCTTGCCCGCCCGCTCCACGATCGGGAAGACGTGCGCGCCGGTCTTGAACACCGTCCGGGGCGGCTCGTCGCCGAGGCGGCGCAGGGCGGAGCCGATCAGCACGGTGCCGGGCGGGAGGGGCGGGACGGTGTCGGCGTCGATCAGGCCGAGGCGGCTCGATCCGATGGCGTTCTCCGTGCCGGCATCGGCGGTGAACGACACCAGCAGCCCGAGGCCAACCATCCAGGGCGTCAGGGACGCCGAGAGCCAGCGCAGGCCCGATTCCCGTCGTCCTCGTCTCGTGCTCACGACACCCGACCCGTACTCAAGCACCCGAACCGGCCCGATCCTCCCCGTTTCCAGGGTGTTTCTGCGGCCGCGCCGAATTTATCGCCCGGTATGGTTGAGCCTCGGTTAAGTCCGCGTCGCGCGCGCCGTCCCGCTGTGAACACGACCACGAAAAAGGGCGGCCCGAAGGCCGCCCTCTCTCATCTCACTCCTGCCGGCTGCCTCACTCGGCGGCGGGCGGAAGCTCCTCGACCGGGATCGCGCCGCTCTCGGCCTGCTTCTGCTGCAGGATCATCGCGTCGCGGCGGCGGGCGATGGCGCGGATATCCGCCACCATCGAACCCGTGCCGGCCGGGATGAGCGAGCCGACGATGACGTTCTCCTTCAGCCCCTCCAGGGTGTCGACCTTGCCGTTGACCGCCGCCTCGGTGAGGACGCGGGTGGTCTCCTGGAACGAGGCCGCCGAGATGAACGACTTCGTCTGCAGCGACGCCTTGGTGATGCCGAGCAAGACCGGGACGCCCTGGATCGGCTTCTTGCCCTCGGCCAGCAGCTTCTCGTTGTACTCGGTCAGCTCCGTGCGATCGATCTGGTCACCCGAGAGGATGTCGGAGTCGCCGCCGTCGGTCACCTCGACCTTCTGCAGCATCTGACGGACGATCACCTCGATGTGCTTGTCGTTGATCGACACGCCCTGCAGCCGGTAGACCTCCTGGATCTCGTTGACGAGGTAGGCCGCGAGTTCCTCCACGCCCTTGATCGCCAGGATGTCGTGCGGCGCCGGGTTTCCGTCGACGATGTAATCGCCGAGCTCGACCACGTCCCCGTCCTGCAGGTGGATGTGCTTGCCCTTCGGGATCAGGTACTCGACCGCCTCCGAGCCGTCATGCGGCGTCAGCGTGAGCCGACGCTTGTTCTTGTAGTCGCGGCCGAACGCGATGGTGCCCGACTTCTCGGCGATGATCGCCGCGTCCTTCGGGCGCCTTGCCTCGAACAGCTCCGCCACCCGCGGCAGACCGCCGGTGATGTCGCGGGTCTTGGCCGAGTCGGTCGAGACGCGGGCCAGGATGTCGCCGGCCTTCACCTGGGCACCCGGATCGAAGCCGATGATGGCGTCGACCGGCAGGAAGTAGCGGGCGTCCGAGCCGCGGGGCAGCTTGAGCGCCTTGCCGTCCCTGTCGACCACGACCATCGCGGGCTTCAGGTCCGAGGTCCGGGCCGAGCCGCGCCAGTCGACGACGACGCGCTTGGCGATGCCGGTCGACTCGTCGGTGGTCTCGGTCATGGACTGGCCGTCGACCAGATCCTCGTAGGCCACGATGCCGTCGACTTCGGTGAGGATCGGACGGGTGTAGGGATCCCACTCGGCGATCCGCTGCCCGCGCTTGATCTTGTCACCCTCGTCGACCCGGAGCTTGGCGCCGTATTGCAGGCGGTGGACCGCCCGCTCGACCCCGTCGGCCCCGACGATGACCACCGCCACGTTGCGGCCGGTGGCGATCAGATCCCCGTCCGTGTTCTTGGCGATCGCCCGGTTGCGGATCTTGATCGTGCCCTCGAAGCTCGACTCGATGAAGGACGAGTCGGCGATCTGGGCCGCACCACCGATGTGGAAGGTGCGCATCGTGAGCTGCGTGCCCGGCTCGCCGATCGACTGCGCCGCGATGACGCCGACGGCCTCGCCCATGTTGACGGGCGTGCCGCGGGCGAGGTCGCGCCCGTAACAGGTGGCGCAGACGCCGCTCTTGGTGGCGCAGACCAGAACCGAGCGGATCTTCACCTCCTGGATGCCGGCGGCGTTGATCGCCGGCAGGTGCTTCTCCTCGATGGTCTCGCCGGTCTTGACGATCACCGTGCCGTCGGCGGCCACCAGATCCTCCGCCGCGGCGCGGCCGAGGATACGAGTGGCCAGCGTCGCCACGACCTGGCCGGCATCCACGATGGCGCGCATCTTGATGCCGCTGGTCGTGCCGCAATCCACCTCGCGGATCACCGCGTCCTGCGCCACGTCGACGAGGCGGCGGGTCAGGTAGCCGGAATTGGCGGTCTTCAGGGCGGTGTCGGCGAGGCCCTTACGGGCACCGTGCGTGGAGTTGAAGTACTCCAGCACGTCCAGGCCTTCCTTGAAGTTCGAGATGATCGGGGTCTCGATGATCTCGCCCGACGGCTTGGCCATGAGGCCGCGCATCGCCGCGAGCTGCTTCATCTGGGCAGGCGAGCCACGGGCACCCGAGTGGCTCATCATGTAGATCGAGTTGACCTGCTTGTCCGCGCCCTTCTCGTCCTTCTGGACGCTGGAGATGCGGCCCATCATCTCGGCGGCCAGCTTGTCCGAGCACTTGGCCCAGGCATCGACCACCTTGTTGTACTTCTCGCCCTGGGTGATCAGGCCGTCGTTGTACTGCTGCTCGTAATCCTTCACGAGCGCGCGGGTCGTGTCGACGATCGACCACTTGTTCTCCGGCACGACCATGTCGTCCTTGCCGAACGAGATGCCGGCCTTGAACGCGTGGTTGAACCCGAGCGCCATGATCCGGTCGCAGAAGATCACCGACTCCTTCTGACCGCAATGGCGGTAGACGGTGTCGATCATCGCCGAGATCTCCTTCTTGGTCATCAGCTTGTTGACGACGTCGAAGGGCACCTTGGCGTGCTTCGGCAGGGCGCCGGACAGGATCACCCGGCCCGGGGTGGTCTCGTAGGTCTTGGTCAGCGGATTGCCGTCCGGGCCGATGCCGGTCCAGCGCCACTTGATCTTCGAGTGCAGCGACACGGCCTTGGCGGCCAGGGCGTGCTCCAGCTCGCCCATGTCGCCGTAGACGCCCTGCATCGGGTTCTTGGCGTTGTCGGGCTTGTACTCGCCCGGCGCGCCCTCGGCCACGATCGACAGGTAGTAGAGGCCGAGCACGATGTCCTGCGACGGCACGATGATCGGCTGACCGTTGGCCGGATGCAGGATGTTGTTGGTCGACATCATGAGGACGCGCGCTTCCAGCTGCGCCTCGAGCGACAGCGGGACGTGCACGGCCATCTGGTCGCCGTCGAAGTCGGCGTTGAACGCGGCGCAGACCAGCGGGTGCAGCTGGATCGCCTTGCCCTCGATCAGCTTCGGCTCGAAGGCCTGGATGCCGAGGCGGTGCAGCGTCGGCGCGCGGTTCAGCATCACCGGGTGCTCGCGGATCACCTCATCGAGGATGTCCCAGACCTCCGGCTTCTCCTTCTCGACGAGCTTCTTGGCCTGCTTGACGGTGGCCGAGAAACCCTTCGCGTCGAGGCGCGCGTAGATGAACGGCTTGAACAGCTCCAGAGCCATCTTCTTGGGCAGGCCGCACTGATGCAGCTTCAGCTCCGGGCCCACCACGATGACCGAGCGGCCCGAATAGTCGACGCGCTTGCCGAGCAGGTTCTGGCGGAACCGGCCCTGCTTGCCCTTCAGCATGTCGGCGAGCGACTTCAGCGGGCGCTTGTTGGCACCCGTGATGACGCGGCCGCGGCGGCCGTTGTCGAACAGGGCGTCGACGGCCTCCTGCAGCATCCGCTTCTCGTTGCGGATGATGATGTCGGGCGCACGCAGCTCGATCAGCCGCTTCAGGCGGTTGTTGCGGTTGATGACGCGGCGGTACAGGTCGTTGAGGTCGGAGGTCGCGAAGCGGCCGCCATCCAGCGGGACCAGCGGGCGCAGGTCCGGCGGGATCACCGGGACGACCGTCAGGATCATCCACTCGGGCTTGTTGCCCGACTGCTGGAACGCCTCGATGATCTTGAGCCGCTTCAGGAGCTTCTTGGGCTTCAGCTCCGAGGTGGTGACGGCGATCTCCTCGCGCAGATCGTTGGCGATCTTGTCGAGGTCGAGCTCCTGCAGGATGCGCCGGATGGCCTCGGCGCCGATCATGGCGGTGAAGCTGTCCTCGCCGTACTCCTCCTGGGCGCGCAGGTACTCCTCCTCCGTCAGGAGCTGACGCTCCTTCAGGGGGGTGAGGCCCGGCTCGATGACGCAGTACGACTCGAAGTACAGGATCCGCTCAAGGTCCTTGAGCGCCATGTCGAGCAGCAGGCCGATGCGGGAGGGCAGCGACTTCAGGAACCAGATATGCGCGACGGGGGCGGCCAGCTCGATATGGCCCATGCGGTCGCGCCGGACGCGCGCGAGGGTGACCTCGACGCCGCACTTCTCGCAGATGACGCCCTTGTACTTCATGCGCTTGTACTTGCCGCACAAGCACTCGTAATCCTTGATCGGCCCGAAGATGCGCGCGCAGAACAGGCCGTCGCGCTCGGGCTTGAAGGTCCGGTAGTTGATGGTCTCGGGCTTCTTGATCTCGCCGTACGACCAGGAGAGGATCTTCTCCGGGGACGAGATCGAGATCTTGATCTGGTCGAAGCTGACCGGCGTGGCCTGCTGGTTGAAAAGGTTCATGACCTCTTGGTTCATGATCCGCTCCTTGTTGACGCCGGCAGCCCCGCGCCGGGCCACCGCGTCCTGAAAACAATCCGGCGCCGCGCCCCGCACGGGCGCTGCTCACCGTCGTCGAACCGCGAAGGCCCTGCCCCTCCCCGCTCGACCGTGGCGACGGAGATCCGCCGCCACGGGAGGTTTTTCCGCTGGCTTACTCGGCCGCGTCGGCCGGCGGCTCCAGCTGGTCGTTGGCCGCCTTCTTGGAGGAGGTGAGCTCGACGTTGAGGCCGAGCGAGCGCATCTCCTTGACGAGCACGTTGAAGCTCTCGGGGATGCCGGCCTCGAACGTGTCGTCGCCGCGGACGATCGCCTCGTAGACCTTGGTGCGGCCGGCCACATCGTCCGACTTCACCGTCAGCATCTCCTGTAGCGTGTAGGCCGCACCGTAGGCCTCCAGCGCCCAGACCTCCATCTCGCCGAAGCGCTGGCCGCCGAACTGCGCCTTGCCGCCCAGCGGCTGCTGTGTGACGAGCGAGTACGGGCCGATCGACCGCGCGTGGATCTTATCGTCCACGAGGTGGTGCAGCTTCAGCATGTAGATGTAGCCCATCGTCACCTTGCGGTCGAAGGGCTCGCCGGTCCGCCCGTCATAGAGCGTCGACTGCGCCGAGCGGTCGAGCCCGGCCATCTCCAGCATCTGCTCGATGTCGGCCTCCTTCGCGCCGTTGAACACCGGGGTGGCCATCGGCACGCCGCGGCGGACGTTGTTGCCGGCCTCGGCCAGCTCCTCGTCCGACAGGCCCTCCAGCTCGCTCGGAGAGTAGATCGCCTTCATCTCCTCCCGCAGCGGCGTGATGTCCTGCGTCTTCAGATAGGCATCCACCGCCTTCGACACCTTGCGACCCAGGCCCGCAGCCGCCCAGCCCAGGTGCGTCTCCAGGATCTGGCCGACATTCATGCGCGAGGGCACGCCCAGCGGGTTGAGCACGATGTCGGCATGCGTCCCGTCCTCCAGGAACGGCATGTCCTCGATCGGCACGATCCGCGACACGACACCCTTGTTGCCGTGACGGCCGGCCATCTTGTCGCCCGGCTGGATCTTGCGCTTCACCGCCACGAAGACCTTGACCATCTTCATGACGCCGGGGGGCAGCTCGTCGCCGCGCTGCAGCTTCTCGACCTTGTCGAGGAAGCGCTGCTCCAGGCGCTTCTTCGACTCGTCGTACTGCTTCTGCATCGCCTCCATCTCGGTCATGAGACGGTCGTCGATGACGGCGAACTGCCACCATTGCGAGCGCGGATAGTCGTTGATCAGCTCGCGGGTGAGCGTGGTGTCCTTCTTGAAGCCCTTCGGGCCGGCCACCGGCGCCTGACCGATCAGCACGTCCGCGAGACGCGCGTAAGTGTTGCGGTCGAGGATCGCCTGCTCGTCGTCGCGGTCCTTGGCGAGCCGCTCGATCTCCTCGCGCTCGATCGCCTGGGCGCGCTCGTCCTTGTCGACGCCGTGGCGGTTGAACACGCGGACTTCCACGATGGTCCCGGTAACGCCCGGCGGCACCCGCAGCGAGGTGTCGCGCACGTCCGAGGCCTTCTCGCCGAAGATGGCGCGGAGCAGCTTCTCCTCCGGCGTCATCGGGCTCTCGCCCTTCGGGGTGATCTTGCCGACGAGGATGTCGCCCGCATTCACCTCGGCACCGATATAGACGATGCCGGCCTCGTCGAGGTTCTTGAGCGCTTCTTCCGAAACGTTCGGGATGTCGCGGGTGATCTCCTCCGGCCCGAGCTTGGTGTCGCGGGCCATCACCTCGAACTCCTCGATATGGATCGAGGTGAACACGTCATCCTTCACGATCCGCTCGGACAGCAGGATCGAGTCCTCGAAGTTGTAGCCGTTCCACGGCATGAACGCGACGAGCACGTTCCGGCCGAGCGCCAGCTCGCCGAACTCGGTCGAGGGACCGTCGGCGATGATCTCGCCCTTCTTCACGAACTCGCCGACGCGGACCAGCGGCTTCTGCGTGATGCAGGTCGACTGGTTGGAGCGCTGGAATTTTTGCAGCCGATAGATGTCGACGCCGGGCTTGTTGGCGTCGGCTTCTTCCGTCGCGCGGATGACGATACGGGTGGCGTCCACCTGATCGATGATGCCGGCGCGGCGGGCCGCGATGGCGGCGCCGGAATCGCGCGCGACCACCGCCTCCATGCCGGTGCCCACGAACGGAGCGTCGGCGCGGACCAGCGGCACCGCCTGGCGCTGCATGTTCGAGCCCATGAGCGCGCGGTTGGCGTCGTCGTTCTCGAGGAACGGGATCAGCGCCGCGGCGACCGAAACGAGCTGCTTCGGCGACACGTCCATGAGATCGACGCGCTCAGGCCCGACGACGATCACCTCGCCGGCCCGGCGGCAGACCACGAGGTCCTCCGTGAGCTTGCGGTTCTCGTCCATCTGGGCGTTCGCTTGGGCGACGTAGTACTTCGCCTCCTCCATGGCCGAGAGGTAGGCGACCTCGTCGGTCACCACGCCGTCGCGCACGCGGCGGAACGGGGTCTCGATGAAGCCGTACTTGTTCACCCGCGCGAAGGTGGCGAGCGAGTTGATCAGGCCGATATTCGGGCCTTCCGGCGTCTCGATCGGGCAGATGCGGCCGTAGTGGGTCGGGTGCACGTCGCGCACCTCGAAGCCGGCGCGCTCGCGGGTCAGACCGCCCGGGCCAAGCGCCGAGAGACGGCGCTTGTGCGTCACCTCGGAGAGCGGGTTGGTCTGGTCCATGAACTGCGACAGCTGCGACGAGCCGAAGAACTCGCGCACGGCCGCGGCCGCGGGCTTCGCGTTGATCAGGTCCTGCGGCATGACCGTGTCGATATCGACCTGGCTCATGCGCTCGCGGATGGCGCGCTCCATGCGCAGGAGGCCCAGGCGGTACTGGTTCTCCATGAGCTCGCCCACCGAGCGGACGCGGCGGTTGCCGAGGTGGTCGATGTCGTCGACCTCGCCCTTGCCGTCGCGCAGCTCGACCAGCGCCTTGACCACCGCCAGCATGTCCTCCTTGCGGAGCGTGCGGACCGTGTCGGCGGCATCGAGGTCGAGGCGCATGTTCATCTTCACGCGGCCGACCGCCGAGAGGTCGTAGCGCTCGGAATCGAAGAACAGCGAGTGGAACATCGCCTCGGCGGTCTCGAGGGTCGGCGGCTCGCCCGGGCGCATGACCCGGTAGATGTCGAACAGCGCACCCTCGCGGCTGGAATTCTTGTCCACCGCCAGCGTGTTGCGGATGTAGGGGCCGACATTGACGTGGTCGATGTCGAGCACCGGCAGCTCGGTGACGCCGACATCCTCCAGGCTCTTCAGGAGCTTGTCGGAGATCTCCTCGCCGGCCTCGGCCCAGATCTCGCCGGTCTGGGCGTTGACCAGATCCTCGGCGATGTACTGGCCGACCAGATCCTCGTCGGTCGCCTTGAGGAACTTGGTGCCCTTCTCGGTGATCTGGCGGGCGTTGCGGGCGTTGAGCTTCTTGCCGGCCTCCAGCACGACCTCGCCGGAATCGGCGTCGATCAGGTCGACGGTGGCCTTCATGCCCTTCATGCGCTCGGCATCGAACGGCACGCGCCAGTCGGCGCCGTCCCGGTCGTACACGACCTTGTTGTAGAAGGTCGACAGGATCTCCTCGCCGTCGAGGCCGAGCGCGTAGAGCAGCGACGTCGCCGGCAGCTTGCGCTTCCGGTCGATGCGGACATGCACGATGTCCTTGGCGTCGAACTCGACGTCGAGCCACGAGCCCCGGTACGGGATGATGCGGGCGGCGAACAGGAGCTTGCCCGAGGAGTGGGTCTTGCCCTTGTCATGGTCGAAGAACACGCCCGGCGAGCGGTGCATCTGCGAGACGATGACGCGCTCGGTGCCGTTGACGATGAAGGTGCCGTTCTCCGTCATCAGGGGCATGTCGCCCATGTAGACGTCCTGCTCCTTGATGTCCTTGACCGACTTGGCCTGGGTGTCGGGATCGACATCGAACACGATCAGGCGGAGCGTGACCTTCAGCGGGGCCGCGAAGGTGATGCCGCGCTGGCGGCACTCGTCCACGTCGTACTTGGGCGCCTCGAACGTGTAGCGCACGAACTCGAGCAGCGCCGTGGAGGCGAAGTCGGAGATCGGGAACACCGACTTGAACACGCTCTGCAGCCCCTCGTCGGCGCGCCCGCCCTCGGGCTCGTCGACCATCAGGAACTGGTCGTAGGACGCCTTCTGAACCTCGATGAGGTTCGGCATCTCGGCAACTTCCTTGATCTTGCCGAAGAACTTCCGAATGCGCTTGCGACCGACCAGCGTGTTGGCCATGTGACCTCGCTCCTACCCGCGTGCCTCGCGCCCGGGGAAGCGTTCCCGAGGGAACCTCCCGCGCCGGGCCGTGACGCGCGCCCCGCCGGGCCGCGCCACCGAACCGAATCTCGTCTGCGGTCCCTTCCGGGACCCTCCGCCGAAGCGGCCTAAAGCCCGCGGGTGTGCACCCGCGGGCTTCGGTCACGACAGGCCCGACCTGGACCTCCGTGGGGTGATGGGCCGGGACCGGCCCATCGTCGACTTACTTGAGCTCGATCTTGGCGCCAGCCTTCTCGAGCTGGGCCTTGAGCTTCTCGGCCTCGTCCTTGGCGACGCCTTCCTTGACCGGCTTCGGCGCGCCCTCGACGAGGTCCTTGGCTTCCTTGAGGCCGAGGCCGGTGATCGCGCGGACCTCCTTGATGACCTCGATCTTCTTGTCGCCGGCCGAAGCCAGGACGACCGTGAACTCGGTCTGCTCCTCGGCGGCGGCGGCAGCGCCACCACCGGCGGCCGGACCAGCGGCGACGGCGACGGCGGCAGCCGCCGAGACGCCCCACTTCTCCTCGAGCATCTTGGCCAGGTCAGCGGCCTCGAGGACGGTCAGCGAGGACAGGTCGTCGACGAGCTTGGCGAGATCAGCCATGGTGAATTCCTCTCAATATCGGTTCGAACGGATGGTTTTTGAAGGGCCTCAGGCGGCCTCGTCCTTCTTGGCATAGGCCCCGAACACGCGGGCGAGCTTCGCCGCCGGCGCGTTGACGACCTGAGCGATCTTGGTCGCGGGCGCCTGGATGAGGCCCACGAGCTTGCCGCGCAGTTCGTCGAGGGACGGAAGCGAGGCCAGAGCCTTCACGCCGTCCGGGTTCAGGGCGGTCTTCCCCATCGCGCCGCCGAGGATCACGAGCTTGTCGTTGGCCTTGGCGAAATCGACCGCGACCTTGGCGGCTGCGACCGGATCGCCGGAATAGGCGAGCAGGGTCGGGCCCTTCAGGAGCGGCTTGATGGAGGCGACGTCCGTGCCATCGAGTGCGATGCCGGCGAGGCTGTTCTTGGCGACCTTCACGGTGGCGCCGGCCTGCTTCATCTGCGTGCGCAGCTTCTGCATGTCGGCGACCGTGAGGCCCTTGTAGTGGGCCACGACGACGACGGCGCTCTGATTGAACACGCCGTTGAGCGTCGAGACGAGATCAGCTTTAGCTGTCCGGTCCACTGGGCTCTCTCCGGTTGGCGGAACCCGGTTTCGGGTCCGCCGGTTGCACATGCCGCCCGGACGTGATCTCGGCCGTAAGACCGGGAACGTCCGAACGACGCTTCGCGGCCCTGTCCCCGCGCGCGCCCCTGGAGGCCGCCTCGGGCGAGTTGGTTCAAACCGACATCCTCACCGCGGCCGAAGCCATGGCGAGGCGTTTCGAATTCGGTCTTCCCCGTCTGTGCAGGCTGGCGGATTAAGCCGGCGAACCGGCACCTGCAGTCTCGGACAGGACATGGCCGGACAAGGCTCCGCGGGGCTCGTCGCCCTCTGGATCCGTCCGGCCGGTGCCACCCGGTTGCCCGGGCGACATTTCGAGCGGAAACCGGCCGATCGGCCGTCTCCTTCCGTGAGGATGAAATGCGTGAGGCGCGGTGTATAGAGCCTAGCAAGCCGCCTGCCAAGGGCCGAAACGCGACTTTTCCGCCGCAGGCAAGGGGTTGCGGGCTGCGGCTCGGCCATGCCTGAGTGAGACTTCGGCGCGCTGCTCAGCCCTGACTGAGCAGCGCGTTGACGTCGCGGCCGCGATAGAGAACACGCAGGACGTCAATATGCGTTTTGCGCAAGGTATAGGCGATGACGACGCGCCGTTCGAAGGCAACGAGCCTCAATCCAGGGGCCAGATCGTCTCGGGCACGCCCTGCCCCGGGCAACAGGGATAGCGACTCGCAGCGATCCCCAATCCGTCGGAGAAAAATGATCGCCCGTTCGGGGCTATCGGCGGCGACGTAGTCGTAAAGCGATTCGAGATCCGCCACCGCCTCCGACCGGAGCCTTACCTCAAGGCTCACCGCCGTTACTCACACGCTGCGCGTGTCGCTCTTCCAGACGGTCGAAAGCGTCAGCGATGCTGATTCCTGGATGCGGATCATCGATGGCAGCCGCTATCGAAGCGAGAAGACGGTCGCGGTGCTCATCCTGAGTCGCGAGGGTCTCTTCCAGAAGCCGCAATCCCGCGGCGATCACATCCGCTGGGTCCCGGAAACGGCCGGCCTCGACCTGGCCTTGCACGAACTGGTCGAGGTCGGGCGTCAGGTCGATATCGGTCATGCCGGGCTTCCGCACCTCGGACAGCAAGGCACTCAGGTTACGCCGCCTCGCGCTCCGGCACCAGCTTGCGCCGCGCCGCCTCCCACCAGCTGCGATCACGCGCTTCCTTCGCCTCCGCGGCCTTGGCGGCGTAGAAGGAGGCGTTGTGCTCGCCGCGCAGGGCCTCGCGGGTGAAGCGGATCAGGTGGTGGGCGACGAAGCCCATGTTGAACACCGCCTCGATCTGCCCGCGCTTCAGCGCATAGCCCGCCGCGCTCCAGAACGGCTTGCGATAGTCGGAAAAAATTCCGACCCGGGTGATGATGTTGAAGCCCAGGATCAGGCCCCGGCGCAGGTTGGTGAAGGTCAGCTTGCCGGCGGTCGGCGTGGTGATGCGATTCGGGTAGGTCACCGCGCATTGGTGCTTGAACCGCTCGAAGATCTTTTCCGGATCGTAGGCGTGCGCGATCGCCCGGCGCCAGCTCGACACCACCGTGTCGTGCGGGCGCTTGAACAGGACGTTCGATTCGAGCGCCGCATCGTGAACGAGCCGGCCCTCGCGCTCCAACCGGTCCCAGAGCGGTGTCTTCGGCAGGGCCTGGAGCAGGTTGATGGTCAGCACGGGAATCGCCGAGCGGTCGATGAAGTCGATCAGGTTCTGCTCGGATTTATCCGTATCGGAATCGAGGCCCAGGATGATGCCCGAGGTGACCTCCAGCCCGTAGGAATTGAGCGTCTCGATCGCCTCGTACATCGGCACGGCGGCGTTGTGGGTCTTGTCGATGCCCTTGAGGGCATCCGCCTCCGGGGTCTCGATCCCGACGAACACCGTCATGAAGTTCGCCTGCCGCATCAGCTCGAGGATCTCGGGCTGCTTGGCCATGTTCAGCGTCGCCTCGCAGGCGAACTGGAGCGGGTAGTTGTTCTTCTTCTGCCACGCGACGAGGTGCGGCAGCATCTCGCGGGTCGCCTTGCGGTTGCCGATGAAGTTGTCGTCGACGAAGTAGACCACCGCCGGATGGCCCGGCTGGCTGATGATGGCGTCGAGCTCGGCGCACATCTGTTCGGGGGTCTTCAGGCGCGGCTGGCGGCCGTAGAGCTGCGGGATGTCGCAGAACTCGCAGCGATAGGGGCAGCCCGAGGAGAATTGCAGGGAGCCGATCAGGTAGCGCTTGAGCGGCGCCGCCTCGTAGGCCGGCGCCGGGAAATCCGAGAGCGCGAGGCGGTCCTTGGTCTCCAGCACCACCTGGGCGGGCGGTCGCGTCAGGTCGGCGTCGAGGCGGGCGACGAGCTGGTCGGTGGCATCGCCGATCTCCCCGATATGGAGATAGTCGAAATCGCCGTACTTCTCCGGGGCACCCGAGACCGACGGGCCGCCCAGCACCGTGACCTTGCCGGCGGCGTGCGCCCGGTCGCGGATGTCGTGGATCTGCGCCTCCTGGATGTGCATCCCGGAGACGAACACCGCATCGGCCCAGGCGAAGTCGGACGGGCCCGCACGGCGGATATTCTCATCGATGAACCGGCATTCCCACGCCTCCGGCATGTAGGCCGCGATCAGCAGCAGCCCCTGCGGCGGCATGAACGCCTTCACCCCGCCCATCAGCGGGTAAGCGTGGGAGAAGGTCCCGAAGGACGGCGTGTAGGCGGGAAAGACGCACAGGATGCGTCGCTTGGAGGAGACCGTCAGGGTGCATCGCATGGCGGCCTATCTAGCACAGCCGTGGGCGTTGGCGCCCCCTCCACGGTTAAGAATGGCGTGAGGGGAAGCGGTGCCGCTGTCGCGGCTTGTCTTCGTGCTGGATCCCGGATCAGGTTCCGCTTCGCCCCACCTGTCCGGGAAAAGGGGCCGTGCAGAACGAATCGCCGCCCCCTTTCCCGGGCGCATGCAGCGCCAGCGGAATGCGACCCGGGACCCAGCGCGAGGCTTGCCGCGCAGCGGCCCTTCAGATCAGATCATCGTACGGGTCGCGCCAATCGGGATTGAACCCCTCGATCAGCGCGAGCTTCCAAGCCCGCCGCGAGCGCTTGATCGCATACTCCCGCACCCGCGCCTCAATGATCCGCGGATAAGCCTCGTACCAGACCAGCATGGTCACGCCGTAGTCCCGGGTAAATCCCGGCATGGCACCGGTGCGATGCTCCCAGATGCGCCGCGCCAAATCCGTGGTCGAACCGGTGTAGAGCGTCCCATTCCGCCGGTTCGCCAAAATGTAAACGTGGGACAGCCGCTCCATCCGCGCCCCGCAACGGAAAACGCCCGGCCGTCTCCGGCCGGGCGCTCCGCAGCATGAACGCTGTGCCTTGTCTCAGGCGGTCAGAACCGTGCTCGGCTCGACCTTCACGCCCGGGCCCATCGTCGAGGTGACGGCGATGCGCTGGACGTAGGTGCCCTTGGCGCCCGTCGGCTTGGCCTTGGCCACCGCGTCCGCGAAGGCCTTGATGTTCTCGACGAGCTTGTCGGCGTCGAACGAGACCTTGCCGACGCCGGCATGGACGATGCCGGCCTTCTCGACGCGGAACTCCACCGAGCCGCCCTTGGCGCCGGCCACCGCACCCTTCACGTCCATCGTGACGGTGCCGACCTTCGGGTTCGGCATCAGGCCGCGCGGGCCCAGAACCTTACCGAGACGGCCGACCAGCGGCATCATGTCCGGGGTCGCGATGCAGCGATCGAACTCGATCTTGCCGCCCTGCACGATCTCCAGGAGATCCTCGGCGCCGACGATGTCGGCACCGGCCGCCTTGGCGTCGTCCGCCTTGGCGCCGCGGGCGAAGACCGCGACCCGCACCGTCCGGCCGGAGCCGTTCGGCAGGTTGCAGACGCCGCGGACCATCTGGTCGGCGTGGCGGGGATCGACGCCGAGGTTCATGGAGACCTCGACGGTCTCGTCGAACTTCGCGGTCGCCCGCTCCTTCACCAGCTTGATCGCCTCGTCGAGGGGATAGAGCTTGGTGACCTCGATGCCCTCGCGGGCGGCGCGGATGCGCTTGCCTTCCTTAGCCATGCTGTCCTCCCTCAGGCCGTGATCTCGAGGCCCATGGCCCGGGCGGAGCCGCGGATCATGGCAACGGCCGACTCGATCGAGTCGCAGTTGAGGTCGGGCATCTTCTTCTCGGCGATCTCGCGCAGCTGCGCCTCGGAGATCTTGCCGACGGTCGGGCCCTTGCCCGGGGTCTTGGAACCGGAGGCCGGCTTCTTGCCGAGCTTCAGGCCGACGGCCTTCTTCAGGAAGAAGGTGACCGGGGGCTGCTTCATCTCGAAGGTGAAGGAGCGATCCTGATACGCGGTGATGATCACCGGGATCGGGGTGCCCTTCTCCATCTGCGCGGTCTTCGCGTTGAAGGCCTTGCAGAATTCCATGATGTTGAGGCCGCGCTGACCGAGCGCGGGACCGATCGGCGGCGACGGGTTCGCCGCGCCGGCCGGGACCTGAAGCTTCACGTAGCCCGTGATCTTCTTCGCCATGGGACTGCTCCCAATGAGAATCCGCCCCCACGCGGCCTGAAGCGCGGCGGGTCGGACGGTTGCAGGTCGCGGTGCGAGCCGTGGATCCCGGAGGCGAGGCCGGGCGGATCTCCCGCGGGGTTTCGCGAATAGGGAGTAGCGAATAGCGACTACGGCGGTCGAGCCCGGCGAGACACCGGTTGCCCCTACTCGCTATTCGCTACTCCCTATTCGCTTCACGCTCAGGCCTTCTCGACCTGGGCGTATTCGAGCTCCACCGGGGTGGCGCGGCCGAAGATCGACACGGCCACCTTGAGGCGGGAGCGGGCCTCGTCGATCTCCTCGACGGTGCCGTTGAAACTGGCGAACGGGCCATCGGCGACGCGGACGGTCTCACCGATCTCGAAGGACACGGAGGGCTTCGGCCGGTCGACGCCCTCGGCAACCTGGCCCTTGATCCGCTCGGCCTCGGCGTCCGGGATCGGCACCGGCTTCGACTTGTCGGCGCCCAGGAAGCCCGTGACCTTCGGGGTGTTCTTGATGAGGTGGTAGACCTCATCGGTCAGGTCGCACTTCACCAGCACGTAGCCGGGGAAGAACTTGCGCTCGGCATCGACCTTCCGGCCGCGGCGCACCTCCACGACCTTCTCGATCGGGACCATCACCTCGTCGAACAGCTCGGTCAGCCCGCGCTGGGCCGCCTGATCCTTGATGGACTGGGCGACCTTGTTCTCGAAGTTCGAGTAGGCGTGGACGATGTACCAGCGCTTCGACACGATTCCGTTCAACTCCGATACGTCTGCGAGGTCTCCCTCGTCCGATGGCACCCGGCCTCTACAGGCCCAGGATCAGGCCGACCACGAAGCGCAGGGCCTGATCCACCACCGTGAAGAACAGGCTCGTCACCACCACCATCACGAACACCATGATGGTGGTGATCGTGGTCTCCCGGCGGGTCGGCCACGTGACCTTGCGGGCCTCGTCGCGGACCTGGGCGAAGAACTCGCCCGGCGTGACGCGCTTCTGCGGCGCCCGGGCCGGGGTCGCCGGACGGGCCGGCGGCGGGTTCGCGGGGCCGCGGGCCGCGCCGCGCACCAGGTCCACCTTCTTGGTCGCTTCGTTCGATGCCATGGCGCCAGTGTCTGTGCGTGTCCGGCCCCGGGCAGAGACCGCTCCGGGAACACGAATGACGGCGCCGAGGACCCGGATGGGCCCGCACCGACGGTCGCTTCAGATCTCGGATTGCGCCCGCTCTAGCGCAACTCCGCGGCCTTGTCGACCGGGCCGCCGCGCGGGATCGGGCAGGATGTCTGGCAGGAGTGGAGGGACTCGAACCCGCAACCTCCGGTTTTGGAGACCGGCGCTCTGACCAGTTGAGCTACACTCCTAGCGCGTTGCCCAATGCCTCATCGCGGCCCGGCTTGCAAGGGGTTCGGCGGCATAGGCGGGGTCGGCGGGCCGGAAATTGCGGCCCTTGTTGGTGGTCGCCATCCGACCCGGATCGGGACGCGCCTCCGCGACAGGCACAAGACCGCGGCAGCGGTGCGGGGCAGCCGGAACCGGTCGATTTACGGCAATCCGCGACGACGGCGAACCGCTCGGCCGCCGCAGATCAACGGCCGTGATCCGCCCGCTCCATCGTGTTCAGCGGCCGGACTTGGCGGCCGTCGAAGCGGAACAGCTCGTCGCTGCGGCCGTAGGGGCCGGTCCGCAGGTAACGCGTGGCTTCCGCGGCCAGATCGCGCCGGGCCGGGCTGCCGGACGGCCATGCGAGGAGCAGGTTGCGCGTCGGTCCGGCCAGGGTGATGCTGTCTGCCTTGAGGGCGCGCCGGATCTCGTCGAGATAGGACGGCACGAGCAGCCGTGCGATGGCGAAGTCGTCGCCGGCATTGGCCATGGCGAACAGGGGGGCGCCGTCCCCGAGCACCAGTTCGAACGGCGCTTCCCTCGACGTGGCGGCCAGGTTCGCCACGGCCGTCGCCTCCACCAGCGCGGGATCGACCTGCCAGCCGGCGAGCATCGCGCGGGTCACGTACTGATAGCGATTCGGTTCGTCGAGCACGTAGACCACGTGCAGCGTCTCGGAAAACCGACGATGCGCGAGCATCGTGTATTGCTGGAGGATCTCGTCCGGCACGAGTTGCGGGCGCAGGCGCGACCGGATCGCCGCGAAGTCGCCCGTCTCCGGCCCGGGGGCCGCTTTGGCGAAGGCGACGCTCAGGAACTCCTCCACCTCCCGACGGCGTTCGGCTGCGGAGAGGCCGTCGACGCGCTGATACAGGTTCGTGAGATCGATCGTCTTCGTGCCGATGCTGAGCTGTGCCGGATCCGCCTCCAGAAGGACCCTCACGCCCGGCCGGATGCCCCGGATCAGCGCCGCCACCTCCGCGCGGAAGCGCCCGTCGGTCAATGCGTCCCCCCAGGCTGCGCCGGTCAGGACCGCTGCCCCGACACAGATCAGGATGAGGAAACACCCGGCCCGGAGAATGGAACCGACGGACATCCGAGTCTCCCCCAAGACCAGGCGGAGACAGGACAGAGCAACGCCGGCGCTCCGTCAAGACGAAGGCCGGCGCGAGTCACATCAATCGGGGAAGATACCCGCCGTGGATACGGCTGGATGCCTGTGGCCCGGCGCGCGGTGCGCCGGGCCTTGCGGGCTCAGTCGTTGATGGCGGCGACGACGCCGGCACCGACCGTGCGGCCGCCCTCGCGGATGGCGAAGCGCAGCTTCTCCT
>NZ_VUOK01000022.1 GCF_009806555.1 Methylobacterium sp. 2A
CCCGCGAGGGGGAGCGGCCCCCCGCGGGTCAAAGGATTGCGAAACGTCAACGCCGCGCGCCCAGGCGGCAATTGCCTGGACCCGTATTTAGCGTCGCTGACGAGAGCAGTCCCCCGCTCGGGGCCGAGGCACCAACGTGCCTGGGATACTTATCCCCGACCACCCCGGCCGGCGGCGATAAAAAAACGGGGGGTGCGGCGGACTGCCGCACCTAGCGTTCTCGCGACGAGGCTGCCGGCCTGACCATGAGGGACACGATGGCCCCCAACGGGCAGGAAGCGAGACCGTTGAGGAGAAGGGGAACAGGCCCATGTCGGCTCATCGCTCCTCGGAAACTGTGCCGACCCCACCACGCGCGGCTCGACGAGGCTCAACGTCCGAAAATCCGCTAAGGATCGATGCTGATTGGGTTTTTGGAAACACCAATCTGGGGCGGTTTACGAGCCATCGACCTTCAAAACCAGCGGTACGCCAACAGCGTACGGTGGGTTCGATTCCCATCCGCTTCCGCCAAGCTCCTTATTGCTCGGGCCGATAACCAAGTCTTTATTGGTCCAGGGGCGACATACGCAGCAAAATCGGCAATCCTGATCCGCCGGAATGGCCGCTCCTCGGCCGTCTCCGCGATGGATCGATCCCGCGCTGGTGTCCCCGTGAAGAACCGGTCCGCCTACGCTCCAACCCCGCCGGTCGCCGGCCGCGAACCCTGAGGCCGGTCATGCTGGACACGCTCGTCGCGCTCTTCCCGCCCGGCCTTCGGGACGCGTTGCGCGCCTGGGCGACGGGGCGGCCTGCGGCCGGCCGGGCACGGGTCGGGAGTCCCCTCCTGCGGGGCCTCGACTCGACGCCCGCACCGATGCCGGTCGTCACCCCGCCCGCCGCCACGAACGACAATCCGCTTCGGGCCGTCCACGAGGCCGTGGAGCGGGATCTGCGCGCCAGCGGTCACCTGCGCTGAGGGCCAAGGCCCGGAGCCGTCAGCGCCCGGACGGCCCGGGGCGGTCGACGGTCCCGGCCTCGACCCAGTGGCAGGCCGTGGTGGCCCGCAGGCTGGCGCAATCGTAGCTCTGGCCGCCGAGCGAGACCCGGTCGGCGATGCCGGTCACGTCCCCCCGCGGCAGGACGCTGCAGCCGAGATGGTCCGCCTTCGGATCGGCCAGAAGCGCGGCCGCCGCCTGGGCGCCCCCCCGCATCAGCATCCGATAATTGGCCAGCGACGGGCAGCCGATCACCGGCGGGCCGCCCCGCCGGTCGGCGCCCTTGTCCGGGGCGCCCCGCTCGGATCCGGCGCGACCCGGCGCGCGGCCTCCCTGCTGGCCCAGGGCCGGCGTCGCGAGCGCCGCCGCGAGGCCCAGCGCCGCGACGGAGAAACGGAGAAATACACGCGTCATGCCCCGCTCGTAGCACGACGGGCGGAGGGTTCGCGCCTCCCGAGACCCGCGGCCGGGGGACCTGCGGCGGCAGCAGGGCTCGGATGCGGCGTTCAGGCTTGACCGCGGGGCCGCCATTTGCGAGCGCCCGTTGCGGATCGAAGGGCGAGGGAGGTGTGGCCATGACGACGGCGATCGACAGCGACCAGAAGCTGCACTTGGTCTTCGGCGGCGAATTGCAGGATCTCGACGGCGTCCGGTTCCGGGACATCGCGAATCTCGACATCGTCGGCATCTTCCCGGACTACGCCTCCGCCCAGGCCGCGTGGCGGGCCAAGGCTCAGGCCACCGTGGACAGCGCCCAGACCCGCTACTTCGTAGTCCACCTGCACCGGCTGCTGGAGCCGCCGGCCGTCTGAGCGCGCGCTTGCCGCCGAAGGAGAGACCCGTTCGGCGCAGGAGTGCGCATGAAAGCAGGGGCTCGACAACAGGGGCTTGGAAACAGAGGCTTGGGGTCGTCTGACCGCGACGCCATCGGCCGCCGCTCCGGGCCTAGCCTGTGCGCGGCATCCGTGCGGACTGCGTGAAGGCATTGTGACAGTTCCGGCCCGCTGCTAAGAGCCTCGCCCGTCATCACATTGTGCCGGTCCATCGTGGGCCGGGCATCGGAGCGCGGCGGGCAGCCCGGCCGCGCGTGAGCGGCCGCCCATGAAGTTCTCCTCATGAAGTCCTCGATCAAGATCGTCGCCGGGAATGCCAGCCGGCCCCTGGCCGAGGCGATCGCGGCCTATCTCGAACTGCCGCTCGCCAAGTGTATGGTCCGGCGCTTCGCCGACATGGAGATCTTCGTCGAGCTCCAGGAGAACGTGCGCGGCGAGGACGTGTTCATCGTCCAGTCGACCTCGTTCCCGGCGAACGACCACCTGATGGAGCTGCTGATCATGATCGACGCCGCGCGCCGGTCCTCGGCCCGGCGCATCACGGCGGTGATTCCCTATTTCGGCTACGCAAGGCAGGACCGGCGCACCTCCGGCCGCACCCCGATCTCGGCCAAGCTGGTGGCCAACCTCATCACCGAGGCGGGCGCCGACCGGGTGCTGACCCTCGACCTCCACGCGGGCCAGATCCAGGGCTTCTTCGACATCCCGACCGACAACCTGTTCGCCGCCCCCGTGATGGTGCGCGACATCAAGGAGCGTCTGCCGAGCGCCGACCGCATGGTGGTCTCGCCCGATGTCGGCGGCGTGGTCCGCGCCCGCGCCATCGCCAAGCGGATCGACTGCCCGCTCGCCATCGTCGACAAGCGCCGGGAGCGCCCCGGCGAGTCCGAGGTGATGAACATCATCGGCGAGGTCGAGGGCCGCTCCTGCATCCTCGTCGACGACATCGTCGATTCGGGCGGCACCCTGGTCAACGCCGCCGAGGCGCTGCTCAACGCCGGCGCCAAGGACGTCTCGGCCTACATCACGCACGGGGTTCTCTCGGGCGGCGCGGTCTCGCGCATCGCCGCCTCGCGGATGAAGGAGCTGGTGATCACCGATTCGATCCAGCCGACGCAGGCCGTCAAGCTCGCCCGCAACATCCGGGTTGCGACCATCGCGCCGCTGCTCGGCGAGGCGATCGGCCGGACCGCGACGGAATCCAGCGTCTCCAGCCTGTTCGACTGAGCGCCGGAGGCGAACGGGATAGGTGTGGTTTCGTAAGGTCGAGACCTTGCGCGGATCCAGGGTGGAGCCCCGGTCTTCGTCAGGGCTTTGCTCTGACAACCCACCAGAGGGCTGAGCCCGTCGGAAACCCGGGATCGCAGATCGAACACGCTGTCGGGTCGGGGAACCGGGCCGCAGTACCACTTGTGCGAGAAGGCCCTACCTTGCTCAGCCGGAACCGGCGTTGGTCTGGGAGCGGACACTGGGGCGCGCGCACATCATCGGCATCCACGGGCTCGCCAACAAGCCGCCGCGCGACGAGAAGGCGGCGTGGTGGCTGGCCGCGATCTGCGAGGGTCTCGACCGGAATCTCGGATTGCCGCTGCCGGAGGGCGGCCTGCCCTTCACCTTCGTCTACTGGGCGGATCTCCGCTACCCGCAGCCGCTCTCCGGTGACCGCAACCGCGAGCCCTACCGCCCCGATCACGGCCTCGGCCCGTTCCCCTCTCCGGCGGGGCAACCCGACAGGGCCGCGCCGACGCTGACCGACCGGATCTACCGCGGCCTGTCCTACCTCGAGGAGGCCGCCGGACTGACCCCGGTGGACGATCTGATCCTCGAATACCGTCTCGACGATCTCTGGGGCTATTACGCGGATGCGGGGTTCCGGTCCGCCGCAAGGGAGCGCCTGCGCGCCGCCCTGGCCGAGGCCGCCGAGCAGGACGTGCTGATCGCCGCGCACTCGATGGGCGGCCTGATCGCCTACGACGTGCTGCGCGCCGCCGAGGCGGGCGGGACGCCCCTGCCCCGCTGCGCGCTGATCACCCTCGGCTCGCCGCTGGGCCTCGCCGAGCTGAAGCTGAAGCTCGCCGACGAGCACGGTGCGCTGCAGGTGCCGGCGGCGCTCACCGCCTGGACCAACCTGATGGATCGCCAGGACATCGCCACGGTGGGGGACGACCTCGCGGAGATCTACGCGCCGAACGCCGCGGGCGTGCGGGTCCGGGACGTACCGGTGATCAATGCCTACCGGCGGCCGGACGGGACCGAGAACCGGCACAAGTCCTATGGCTACCTGCGCACGCCGGAATTCTCCAAGGCCGTGGCCGGCTTCCTGGACGGCCGCCCCTGAGCGGGGGCCCGGCTTTGACCCGGATCCTCTGGGTTTCCAAAGGGCCTCGGCCCTTTGGCGGGTTGTCAGGGCCAAGCCCTGACGGATTCCAGGGCTCTGCCCTGGACCCGCGAAAGGTCCCGACCTTTCGAAACCGGACGGATGCGCTCAGGCCGCCTTCACCTGCGCGAGGAACGCCCGGACCGTCTGGTCCAGCGCCTCCGAATCCCGGGCGAGCCGGCGCGCGGCGGTCAGCACCTCGTCCGAGGCCGCTGCGGTGTCGTCGGCGCCCCGGCGCAGGCCGCCGACGTTCTCGGTGACGCCCTGCGCCCCCGCGGCGGCGCTCGACACCCCGCGGACGATCTCCTGGATCGCCGCGTTCTGCTCCTCCATGGCGGCCGCGACCCCGACCGCGATGGCGCGCATCTCCTCGATGGTCCGCCCGACCTCGCTGATCGCCGCCACCGCGTCCCGGGTCTCGCCCTGGATTTGCCCGATCTGCTGGCTGATCTCCCCGGTGGCCCGGGCGGTCTGCTCGGCGAGCGCCTTGACCTCCGAGGCCACCACCGCAAAGCCGCGACCCGCGGCACCCGCGCGCGCGGCCTCGATCGTGGCGTTGAGCGCCAGCAGGTTGGTCTGCCCGGCGATGTCCGAGATCAGCCCGACCACGTCGCCGATCCGCTCGGTGCCGGCGGCCAGCGCCCGCACGGTCGCCTCGCCCTGGCGGGCGCTGACGGCGGCCCGGTCGGCGATCTCCGAGGTGCGCTGCACCTGCCCGGCGATCTCCTGGACCGAGACCGACATCTCCTCGGTGGCGGCCGCGGCGGTCTGGACGTCGGCCGAGGTGCCGGCGGACTGCGCGGTGACCGCGCCGGAGCGCTCCGTGGTGCGGGCCGCGGTGGCGGTGAGCGTCCGCGCCGTGGTCTCGAGTTCCGCGGCCGCCCCGGCGAGCCCGCGGCTGAGATCGCCGGCCCGCGCCTCGAACGACCGGGTCACGTGGTCGAGGGTCTGCGCCCGGCGCACGCTGCCCTCGGCGTCGGCGGCGGCGCGGGCCTCCGTCTCGGCCTTGGCGATCAGCGCATCCTTGAACACCTGCACGGCGCCCGCCATCGCGCCGATCTCGTCGATCCGCTCGCGCGCTGGCACCGGGGCGTCGGTCTCCCCCGCGGCGAGGCGGTGCATGGCCTGGTTCAGGGCGAGCAGCGGGCGCGTCACCCGCCGGCCGATCAGGGCCGCCAGCAGGCCGATCAGCGCCCCCACCACCAGCATCCCGGCCGCGGCCTTCGAAGCCGCCGCCCACAGGATCGCCGCGGTGTCGTCGGCGTAGATCCCGGTGCCGATCACCCAGCCCCAGGGCGCGAAGCCGCGCACGTAGGAGAGTTTCGGCACCGGCGCGCCGGCGCCGGGCTTCGGCCAGGAATAGTCGACGAAGCCCTGGCCCTGCTGCTTCACCAGCGTGACGAAGTCCACGAACAGGCGCTTGCCGGTGGGATCCTGAACGGTGGAGAGGTCCTTCCCCTCCAGCTCCGGCTTCATCGGATGGGCCACCATCCGGGGCTGCATGTCGTTGATCCAGAAATATTCCTGGCCGTCGTAGCGCAATCCCTTGAGGGCCTGGATGGCGGCGCCCTGGGCGTCCGCCCGGGACAGGTGCCCGGCCCGCTCCTCGCCCGCGAAATAGGCCGCGACGCCGTAGGCCGTGTCCACGAGATTGCGGGTCTTGGCCATGCGGTCCTGCTCGACCTGCGCCTTCAGGCTGACGAGCCCGATGCCCGAGACCGCGAGGATACCGACCAGCGCGGCCGCCGTGATGGTGTGGAGCTTCGCCCCGATGCCGATCCTCACCCTTCGCCCCCGCGATAGTCGTAAAAGTTGTAAAGACATGCCGCTTCAACGTTAGCGGACCGTGAAGACGGGGCGGGGCTTGCGCTCGCCGGCGCGAACCTATCCACTCGCACCCAATCACAAGCTCGGCAGACACGAAGAAGCCGCCGGGCCACAGGGAGAAGCGTCATGATGCGTACGAGCTCGGTGCGGCTGGGCCGCCTCCTTCGGGCGGGGCCGGCCGCTCTCCTGCTGGCCGGGCTGGCCCTCGCCGGCCACACCCTCCTCGCCCCCGCCCGGGCCGACGATGCCAAGGTCCGGATCAGCCGGCAGCCGGGCTTCGTCTACCTCCCCGCCGTGCTCGCCGAGCAGCACAAGCTGATCGAGAAGCACGCCAGGGCGGCGGGCCTCGGGGACGTGACGGTGGAGTGGGTCAACCTGACGAGCGGCGCTGCCGGCAACGACGCCCTGCTCTCGGGCAATATCGACATCGTCGACAGCGGCTCGACCAACATGCTGCTGCTCAACGACCGGACGCGCGGCGACGTGAAGGGCCTGTGCGGGGTCGGCTCGACGCCGATGCTGCTGCTCACCCGCAACCCGGACGTGAGGGACCTCAAGGACTTCTCGTCCAAGGACAAGATCGCCCTGCCCTCCGTGAAGGTCTCGTCCCAGGCGGTGCTGCTCCAGATCGCCGCCAAGAAGGCGTTCGGCCCCGAGAACGCCACCAAGCTCGACCCGCTCACCGTCCAGCTCGGCCATCCCGATGCGGTGGCGGCGCTGGCGAGCCCCCACAACGAGGTCAACAGCCACTTCTCCCTGCCGCCGTTCCAGCAGCGCGAGTTGCAGGATCCGGCGATCCACGCGGTGCTGAATTCCTACGAACTGGTCGGCGAGCCGGTGAGCAACGCGATCTTCTACGCCCGGACCGGCTGGTACACCCGCAACCCCAAGCTCGCCGCCGCGATCGTGGCCGCCATCGACGAGGCCAATGCCGAGATCGCCAGGGATCCGCTCCAGGCCGCCAGGGACTACGTGGCGGCCACCAACGAGAAGACCCCGCCGGAGACGCTCGTCCAGATCATGAAGGAGCCGGGGACCAACTTCTCGACCACGCCCTTCGGCATCATGCTCCAGGCCCGGCACTTCCACGCGATGAAGACCATCAAGGCCGAGCCCAAGGACTGGAAGGACACGTTCTTCCCGATCGTCCACAACCTGCCGGGCCGGTGAGGCCGCCCAAGGGCCGAAGGCCGTTCCCGGCGCCCGCCGCGTGTTGCAATCGCAGCTGAACCGTCTCAGATCCTCTGCCCTTGACGGCCAGCAGCCGACAGGCAGGGGCGGGGCATGCGGCGGCGGAACATCCTCGGTCTTGCGGCCGGCCTCGCCCTGATCCTGGGTCAGGCGGTCCCCTATGCGGCATCCGATCGGGTCCGCCGCGTGACGGTCCTCCTGCCCGTGGCGAAGGACGATCCGAACTTCGCCGAGAACGAGCGCGTGTTGCGCCGTGCGCTGCTCAAGTCCGGGTGGGTCGAGGGGAAGAACCTGGCGCTGACCTTCGCCTCCGTCGGCAGCGACCCGGACGCGATCGGCCGTCTGCTCCCCGGGATCCTGACGCCGGAGCCGGACGTCATCATCAGCCGCTCGACCGCGGTGGCGCTCGCCCTGCATCGCCGGGCGCAGCGGACGCCGGTGGTGTTCACGCAGGTGAGCGACCCCGTCGGCCAGGGCCTCGTCGCGACGATGCAGAGGCCCGGAGACAACATGACCGGCTTCACCGTGATGGAGCCGTCCATGGGCGGGAAATGGGTGGGGCTGCTCCGGGAGATCGTCCCGGACCTGAAGCGGGTCGCCTTCCTGCAGCACCGGGCGAGCAGCCCGATCTCCACGGCCCTGGCGGATTCGATCGCGCAGATCGGCCCGTCCCTCGGGCTGGAGACCCTGATCGTGCCGCTGCAGGCGCGCGCCGATCTGGAGCCGGCCTTCGCGCGACTGGCGGCCCTGGACCGGGTCGGGCTTCTCGTCTCCCCGGGCGCCTTCACCCTCGAGAACCGCGTCCTGATCACATCCCTGGCGGCACGCGGGCGGATCCCGGCCCTCTACCCGTTCCGGTACTTCGTGACGGCCGGCGGTCTGGCCTCCTACGGCACCGACGAGACCGTCTGGTTCCAGCTGGCCGGCGACTACGTCGACCGCATCCTGAGGGGCGCCAGGCCCGGAGACCTTCCGATCCAGGGGCCGAACCGGCTGTCCTTCGTCCTGAATGCGAAGGCCGCCGACGAGCTCGGTCTCACCGTCACGCCGACCCTCCTCGCCCGGGCCGACGAGATCATCGATTAGGGCCTTCCGGGACGATGCCCCGTCAATGCGCCTCCACGGGCCCGGCGGCGCGCGGGGGCTTCTTGAGGATCGCCACCACGGCGCGGCGGAGTCGGAAGCTCCACGCGCCGTCTGCTTGTCGGGACCATGCCAGGGGGATGACATCTCTCCACACGCCCGGCCGCGTGCGGCCTTCGCGGGTGAGGTCGGTCACGCTCGCGGCATAAGCTCAGCCGTATCCGCGGGCCTCGGAGAATCCAGGCCCGGCGAGAGAACCCGCGATTGCGCCCCTCCCGGCCCCGGCCTATATAGGTCCATCCCCATTCGACAGCGTGAGACGGGACATCCGGATCGTCCATCCGGAGCCCGCGGCCCGATGCCCGGCCCCCGTCCCGCCAGGCCGGAGCACGAGAAGACATGTCCCAGGGTCCGCTGATGCCCAAGGCGACCGCCGTCTGGCTGGTCGAGAACACCTCGCTGGCCTTCGAGCAGATCGCCGATTTCTGCAAGCTGCACCCGCTGGAGGTGAAGGGCATCGCCGACGGCGAGGTCGCGGCCGGCATCAAGGGGCTCGATCCGGTCTCCACCGGCCAGCTCACCCGCGACGAGATCGAGAAGGCCCAGAAGGCGCCGCACTACAAGCTGAAGCCCGCCGTCTCCAAGGTGAAGCTGCCGGAGGTGAAGCGCACCACCAAGGGGCCGCGCTACACCCCGCTCTCGCGCCGCCAGGACCGGCCGAACGCCATCCTGTGGCTGCTGCGCAATCACCCGGAGCTGAAGGATTCGCAGATCATCCGGCTCGTCGGCACCACCAAGTCGACGATCCAGCAGATCCGCGAGCGGACCCACTGGAATTCGGGCTCGCTCCAGCCGATGGACCCGGTGACCCTGGGGCTGACCACGCAGATCAACCTCGACTTCGAGGTCCAGCGCGCGGCGGCCGACCGCCCGGCCGCGGTGGCGGCCGAATCCGGCGCCTCGCTCCTGCCGGCCGAGATCTCGACGGCCCGCGAGGACGAACACGACCGGGAGCACGAGGACGATCACGGCGGCCGCGAGGAGCGGCTCGACGCCGATTCCGTCTTCGCCAAGCTCAAGGGCCGGCACCACGACGAGGACGACGAGGACTGATCCGGCGCCCTGCCTATCGGGCCGCGTCGAAGGCCGCCAGGAACGCCGTCAGATTCTCCGGCAGCGCCGCGCAGAGGTAGCCGCCCTCTTGGACGAGGGCGGTGGGCAGCCCGGCCCGGGCGATCCGCTCCGCCGCCCCGGCGAAACCCGACCGGGTGACTTTCAGGGCGCCGATCGGATCGTCCGCCGCGGCGTCGAGGCCCAAAGCCACCACGAGCGCCCGGGGCCGGTGCGCGGCGATCGCCGCCAGTCCCGCCTCCACGGCCTCGAGCCAGGGGGCGTCGCCCGAGCCCGGCGGCAGCGGCAGGTTCCGGTTGAAGCCCGCCCCCTCTCCCGTGCCGGTCTCGTCGGCATAGCCCGCGTAGAACGGGAAGTAATCGGACGGGTCGGCATGGACCGAGACCGTCAGGACATCCGCGCGCCCGTAAAAGATCCCCTGCGTGCCGTTGCCGTGATGGACGTCGATGTCGAGGATCGCCACCGGGCCGCCGGTGGCGGCCCGCATCCGGGCGGCCGCGATCGCGCTGTTGTTGAGGAAGCAGAAGCCGCCGGCGGAATCCGCGTAGGCGTGATGGCCGGGCGGCCGGCAGAGCGCGTAGGCGTGGCCCGCCGCCAGGGCGGTATCGGCAGCCGCGATCGCGCACTGCGCCGCGCCGTAGAGGGCGGGCCACGTCCCGGCGCGGATCGGCGTCGAGGTGTCGGCCATGTAGAGGCCGGCGAGCCCGAGGAGACCCTTGGGCGTCCGGTGCATGTGCGGCCGGGCGAAGGCGCCCGTGAGGATCTCGTCGCCGAGGCCCGGCATCTCGCCCCGGCGGCTCCAGGCCTCGGACAGGAACGCCAGATAGGCGGGATTGTGCACCGCCCGGATCGGATCGAGCCCGTGATCGCCGGACTCCGCGAGGGCGTGGCCGCCCTTCAGGGCCGCGTCGCGCAGGATCGCGTAGCGCGCGGCCTGCTCGGGATGCGAGATCGGCGTGCCGCGCCGCCAGTACCATTCGGGATCATGCCGGGGCGATTCGGGGCTGTGGAAGACGCGCATCCCGGGAGGTTAGGGCATGAGCCCGGAAACCGGAATGCGCCGCCTCAGGGCTGCCCGAGCGAGGAATCGTCCGCCCCCGTGGCGGTCAGATGAGATAGACCGTTCCGTCCAGGCGGAACACCTTGGGGCAGTCCGTCGCGTCGACCAGGCGCTGGGCCGCGTCCAGGGAGATGTGGCGGGCCTTGGCAATCTCCGGCAGCGTCATCCAGCGCGCGTTCATGGCCAGGTTTCCTCCGTGATGTCGGCGTGGTGCGGGTCAACGGCGGAGCCGGCGGCGGGTTCACCGCCGCGTCGTCCGGGGCGATGAGGCTGTGCGGGTCGCGCACGAGCCAGCCGGACGGCTCCGGCGGCTCGGCGGCGATCTCGCGGAGCAGGGTCGGAACCCGCGCCCAGGGCTCGGTGACGGGCCGGATCGCGGTCCGCTCCTGTCCGCCGGCGATGCGGATATCCGCCCAGCGGGCGCAGAAGGCCGCGATGCAGTCCGGGTCGAAATGGCGTCCGCTCTCGGCGCGCAGGCTGTCCAGGGCCGCCTCGAAGGGCATCGCCGCCTTGTAGGGGCGCTGCGTGGTCAGCGCGTCGAACACGTCCGCCACCGCGACGATCCGGGCGGCGAGCGGGATCGCGGTGCCGGCGAGCCCGTTCGGGTAGCCGCTCCCGTCCCACCGCTCGTGATGCGCCTCGGCGATCTCGGCGGCGAGGCGGATCAACTCGGATGCGCTCCCGCCCAGGATGCGCTTGCCGATGCTGGTATGCGCCTGGACCACGGCGAACTCGTCGGGATCCAGCCGCCCGGGTTTCAGCAGGATGCCGTCCGGGACGCCGACCTTGCCGACATCGTGCAGGGGCGCCGCGAGATAGAGGTTGCGGCAGAAATCCGGGCCGAGCCCGAGCCCCTCGGCGATGATCTGGCTGTAGCGGGCGACCCGCCACGTATGGTCGCCCGTGTCGTTGTCGCGGTACTCGACCGCGAGCGCGAGGCGGAAGATGATCTCCTCCTCGCGCTCGCGCATGTGGCGCAGGGCCGCCTCGACCTCGCCGTCGAGCCAGGCCGCCTGCTCGGCGAGCCGCCGCACGGCCTTGGCGAGGCGGATCACGTTGCGCAGCCGCACGGTCAACTCGACGCCCTGCATGGACGTGTCGAGGAAGTCGGTCGCCCCGGCTTCCAGGGCGGAGAGCCGCACCGCGTCCGAGATGCCGTCGGCCATCATCACGATGGGCACCTGGGCGTAGTGCGGGATGGTCCGCATGCCGCGGATGAAGGCGATCCCGTCCATGGCGCGCAGGTGGCAATCGACCAGGACGAGGTCGAAGGCCCGGATCTGCGCCTCGATGAGGGCGGCGGCCGGATCGGCGCAGTCGGTCACGCTGACATCGGGCTTGGCCTCCAGCAGCCGGCGCAGCCGCAGGCGCATGGTGGCGCTGTCGTCGACCAGGAGTGCGTCCATCACGGGCTCCCAGGTGGAGGCATCTTTGCAGGGGGGGCGGGGCTCCGCGCCGGGCGACACCGAGGGCGGTCCATCCGGAAGGTCGTCGAACATCCCCGTCCGGGATGTTGCCGGCTCGGCTTTATCGGACTCAGTCCCGGGGTGGGCATGCGCAAGAGATTTATCATTGATGCGGAGGATCCGGGGACCGTCCTGCAGGTTTGAATTGTGCCACGTTAAAAGGCGGTAAATAACTATTCTGTCGATTTGAGTAGAAACAGTTCTGTATCAAGGCAATATTCTGAGGACCTTGGAAGACGATCTGCGTATCGGAACGTTGATTTGCGGGCATAGGAAGTCGAAATCATCGGCGATAATGCATATCCCGTTCGTATACAGCTGCGATCGTGAGCGGGACTGATCGCCGCAGGGGCCATGATCGGCCCTCGGCCGGCGGTTCCTCGGGATGCGCTGACACCGGAACGGGCGGCGGCTACCCTCGGCCGCCCTCGGGCGCCGTGTCCGGCGGGGCGGCGCCGGAGGCCTGTCGGGAGAAGCCGGGACGATGATGCGGTTCGATCTCACCGATCTCGGCCTGTTCCGGCACGTGGTCGAGGCCGGCTCGATCACGCACGGGGCTGCGCGGGCGAATCTCGCTCTGGCGGCGGCCTCCACGCGGATCCGGCTGATGGAGGACTCGCTCGGGGCCGCGCTGCTGACCCGGGGGCGCCAGGGCGTCAGCCCGACCCCGGCCGGGCGCGCGCTCCTCGTCCATGCCCGCGAGGTGCTGGCCGCGGTCGAGCGCCTGCGCGAGGAGATGTCAGCCTTCTCCGGGGGTGCCTTCGGCCAGATCCGGGTGCTGGCCAACACCAACGCGCTCACTGAATTCTTGCCGGAAGCGCTCTCGGCCTTCCTGGCCGACCATCCGGGGATCGGCGTCGAGGTCGAGGAGCGCACCTCCGAGGAGATCGTGGGGCTGGTCGCCGAGGGGGCGGCCGATCTCGGCATCCTGTCCGGCACGGTGGATACCGGCTCGCTCCGGACCTTCCCGTTCCGGGAGGACCGGTTCGTGCTGGTGGCGGCCCCGGACCATCCGCTGGCGGGGCGCGGGGCGATTCCCTTCGCGGAGGTGCTGGGTCACGACCTCGTGGGCCTCGACCGGCGCAGCGCCATCAGCCGGTTTCTCGTCGCGCAGGCGGCTCGGGAGGGGCGGCCGATGCGCCTGCGGGTGCAGCTGCGCGGGTTCGACGCCGTGTGCCGGCTGGTGGAGGCCCGGGTCGGGCTGGCCATCCTGCCCGAGAGCGCGGCCGCCCGGGCCGCGCAGGGCCTCGCCCTCGCGGTGGTGCCGCTGGCCGATCCATGGGCGCGGCGCGACCTGACCCTGTGCCTGCGCGACCTCGACGGGCTGCCGCCCTTCATCCGGGCCTTCGTGGCGCAGCTGCGCGGCTGAGGGGTCTCCGTGACGTCATGGTTTCAAAAGGTCGAGACCTTTTGCGGGTCCAGGGCGGAGCCCTGGTGCCAAGCGTCGCTGGGTGCCAAACGTCGCCCGGTCTCGGGGCCCCACCCCCGAACCCCGCCAAAGGGCGGGGCCCTTTGGGATCCCCTGATCGCAGATTGACGCCCTGGCGCGGTCCGGCTGCCCCGCACCGCAGTCCGGCTCGAAAGCCACACCGAGGACGCGCTGCTTCCAAGGCGGGACAACGGGATCTCGGCCATTGGACACTGCCGGCGTGCTCCTGTATCACCGAGAACAAGCTTGGCCAGAACGGCTGAGTATTGCTTTCGGGTGGCGATATGGTGTCGCGAGTCGCGGTTCTAGGGCTCATTCTGCTATCGGCAAGTGCCTGCTCTCGGCTGCCGAACGTGCCCACCGCGTACAGCTCCCTGCCATCCATGACGGCGGCGCGCGATGCCGGCCTGAAGGAGGTCGTGAGGCCCGCGGCGCCGGCCGTCCCGGCGGCGGCCCTGCCGGTCATCCGCATCCCGGGTACGGCCCTCGCCCACGAGGACGCGGTTCCCGGACAGCGGGTGAACCCGACGGATGTCCTGGCGGCCTCGGCGCGCGCGCGGCTGGCCTGGCAGACCCTGCGCCCGGCGGAGCTGACACGGCCGACCTTCGTGGTGAACCGGGACGCCGTCGCGCGCCTGGGCGTGGGCGAAACGGGGGCGGTCGGCGGCGGCGGCCGGGTCGCGAAGAGCGAGACGCTGTCCTACGACCGGGAGGCGATGATGTCGCGCCTGGAGAAGGAAGGCCGCAGCGCCGCCAAGCCGATCTGCTCCGGCTGCTGAAACGCGGGAAGCGGACCGCTGAGCGGTCCGTGAGCCCCGAAACCGGCTTGCGCGGGTGCGCGCCGTCTCAGGCCCGATCCGGAGGCTCGCGATCCGCGGCCTGCCGGCGCGCCGCCTGGGCCAGGGCGATCAGGTCGGCGGCGGCGGTCGGCTCGCCGTTCGAGGTCAGCCCTCCCCCGACCAGCAGCAGGCCCGGCGGAACCGTCCGGACCCGAAGCCGCTCGGCCCGCGCCTTCCGGCGGGTCGTCCCTGGATCGATCGCGTTCGTCATGAGGCCGAAGCGTCTCAGCGGGGGCCGGGCTGCGGCCGCGGCACCGGGATGGTGATGAGTTCGCCGGTGATGGGATCGAGGATCGTCATGGGCGCTCCTGCGGTGGCGCTCCTGCGGTGAGGCGCCATGGCAGGCCCCAATTGTGGTATAACCTTGACCGGACGGGTGTTAATTAACAGTTTTCGCGGTTGATTTATCAGCTTTATGCCGGCGATTTCTGAATAGGCGTCTAGGCTTCGCCGGCTCTATGTGTCCCAGCGAACTGAGGCCTGTCCTGCGCCAGGCGTGCCCTACACCGACATCCACCGGAGCACGTCGGCCTCGACCATCCCGGCCCGGGGGCCGGCCAGCACCACCTGCCCGCGATCCATCACCGCGTAGGAATCGCAGAGGTCGCGTGCCCAGGCGAAGTACTGTTCGACCAGCACGATCGCCATCTCGCCCTTGCCGCGCAGATAGGTGATGGCCCGGCCGATATCCTTGATGATCGAGGGCTGGATGCCCTCCGTGGGCTCGTCGAGCACGAGGAGCTTCGGCCGGGTCACCAGCGCCCGGGCGATGGCGAGCTGCTGCTGCTGGCCGCCCGAGAGGTCGCCGCCACGCCGGTGCAGCATGTCCTTGAGCACCGGGAACAGGTCGTAGATCTCGCCGGGAATGTGGCGGTCGCGGCGCCTCAGCGGGGCGAAGCCGGTCTCCAGGTTCTCCTTGACGGTGAGCAGCGGAAAAATCTCGCGGCCCTGGGGCACGTAGGCGATTCCCGCGCGCGCCCGGTCGTAGGGGGCGAGCGCCTGGATCGGGCGCCCGTCGAGGCGGATCGCCCCGGCGCGCACGGGCTGCTGGCCGACGATCGCCCGCAGCAGCGAGGTCTTGCCGACGCCGTTGCGCCCGAGCACCGTCGTGACCTGCCCGGCCTCGGCCGTCAGCGAGACGCCGCGGAGCGCCTGGGCGGCGCCGTAGTAGAGATCGATCCCCTCGACGCTCAGCATGGGGCTTCACCATCGGATTGCGAGCGCAAACACAGGGATTCCAAAGGGCTCAGCCCTTTGGTGGGGTGTCGGGGTGAAACCCCGACGGACGGATCCTCCACCCCCTTCGAGGGGGTGGAGGATCCGTGCAGCAGGGCTCTGCCCTGCACCCGCAAAAGGTCTCGACCTTTTGAAACCATGATCGTGGTCATCGCCCCAGATACACTTCGACCACCCGCGGGTCGGCCGAGACCGCGTCGATCGAGCCCTCGGCCAGCACGGCGCCCTCGTGCAGGCAGGTGACCCGGCAGCCGAGGTCGCGGACGAAGTGCATGTCGTGCTCGACCACCAGGACGGCGTGCTCCCCGGCGATCCGCCTGAGCAGGTGGGCGGTCTCGGCGGTCTCGGCGTCGGTCATGCCGGCCACGGGCTCGTCGACCAGCAGCAGCTTCGGGTCCTGCGCGAGCAGCATGCCGATCTCCAGCCATTGCTTCTGGCCGTGGCTGAGATCGGCGGCCGGGCGCCCCCGGTGGGCCAGCAGGCCGACGGTCTCCAAGAGGGCGTCGATCCGCTCCGCCTCCACCCGGTTGCGCCAGCCGAACAGGGACGCGAAGGCCGCGCGCGGACCCTTCAGTGCCAGCAGGATGTTGTCGGCCACCGCGTGGCTCTCGAATACGGTCGGCTTCTGGAACTTGCGGCCGATGCCGAGATCGGCGATCGCCGGCTCGTCGCTTTTGAGCAGGTCGTGGCTGCCGTCGAACAGCGCGATGCCGCTGTCCGGCCGGGTCTTGCCGGTGATGCAGTCCATCATGGTGGTCTTGCCGGCGCCGTTCGGGCCGATGATCGCCCGCAATTCGCCGCGCTCAAGGGTCAGCGACAGGCCGCGCAGGGCCTTGTAGCCGTCGAAGGTCACCCGCAGGTCGTCGAGATAGAGGAGCGCGTCCGTCTCGCGCTTCCGGTTGGCGGGGCCGCTCGTGTCGGGGCGCTCGAGGAGGTCGGTGCTCATGCGCCCTGCCCTTGTTCGACGCGTTCCGGGGCGATCTCGGGCTCCGGCGGCAGCTTGGCGGCGGCGCGCCGGGAGCCGAACCGCTCGATCGCGGTGCCGACGAGGCCGCGCGGCAGGAACAGCGTCACCACCACGAACAGCCCGCCCAGCGCGAACAGCCACGCGTCGGGCATCACGCCGGTGAGCACGGTCTTGGCGTAGTTGACCAGCACCGCGCCGAGCGCCGCACCGACCAGCGTGCCGCGCCCGCCCACCGCGACCCAGATCACCGTCTCGATGGAGTTGCCGGGGGCGAATTCCCCCGGGTTGATGATACCGACCTGCGGCACGTAGAGGGCGCCGGCGACGCCGGCCATCATGGCCGAGACCGTGAAGGCCAGCGTCTTGAAGTGCTCCGGCCGGTAGCCGAGGAAGCGCGTGCGGCTCTCGGCGTCGCGCACGGCGATCAGGATCTTTCCGTAGGCCGAGACCGTCATCACCCGGGCGATCAGGTAGCCCAAAGCCAGCGCGAGGCCCGTCGCCACGAAGATGCCGACGCGGAAATTCTGCGACTGAACGGAGAAGCCCAGAAGGTCTTTGAAGTCGGTCAGCCCGTTATTGCCGCCGAGTCCCATGTCGTTGCGGAAGAAGGCGAGCATCAGCGCGTAGGTCAGCGCCTGGGTGATGATCGACAGGTAGACGCCGGTCACCCGCGACCGGAAGGCGAGCCAGCCGAACACGAAGGCGAGCAGCCCCGGCGCCAGCAGCACCATCAGGGCCGCGAAGGCGAAATGGTCGAAGCCGTACCAGTACCAGGGCAGCGCCTTGTAGTTCAGGAACACCATGAAGTCGGGCAGGACCGGATTGCCGTAGACGCCCCGGGCGCCGATCTGGCGCATCAGGTACATGCCCATCGCGTAGCCGCCGAGGGCGAAGAACGCCCCGTGGCCGAGCGAGAGGATGCCGCAAGTGCCCCAGACGAGGTCGAGGCTCACCGCGAGCAGCGCGTAGGCGAGGTATTTGCCGAACAGCGCCACGAGGTAGGTCGGCACGTGCAGGCCGGAGCCCTCCGGCACCGCGAGGTTCAGCACCGGCACGGCGAGGCAGAAGGCGGCCAGGACGGCGAGGAAGATCCAGCCCTTCAGGTCGATGAGGGGGGTCATAGGAAAGATCCGTACAGGCGGCCGCGCATCCCCTCGCCCCGCTCGCGGGGAGAGGGCTCCGGCGACCCTGTCGTCGCCGGAGCGAGGCGGCAGCCGAGGGTGAGGGGGCGGTTCAGGAGAAGCCTCATCCGGCGATACCCCCTCACCGCCGCTCCGGCTGCGCCTCCGCTTCCCGCATGGACGACGAGGTCCATGCGGGCCTCTCCCCGCCCGGCGGGGAGAGGGGAACGCCTCAGCCCCCTCACGATTCCACCGCCCGGCCCTTGAGCGCGAACAGGCCGCGCGGGCGCTTCTGGATGAACAGGATGATGAAGATCAGGAGGCCGATCTTGGCGAGCACCGCGCCGATATACGGCTCGGCGAGCTTGTTCACGACGCCGAGCGTCAGCGCCGCCACCAGCGTCCCCCAGAGGTTGCCGACGCCGCCGAACACCACCACGAGGAACGAGTCGATGATGTAGCCCTGGCCGAGATTGGGCGAGACGTTGTCGATCTGCGAGAGCGCCACGCCCGCCATCCCCGCGATGCCGGAGCCGAGCCCGAAGGTCAGCGCGTCGACATAGGGGGTGCGGATGCCCATGGCGGCGGCCATACGGCGGTTCTGGGTGACCGCCCGGGTCTTCAGGCCGAACGACGTTTTTCGCAACACGAACAGGAGGCCCAGGAACACGACCATCGCGAACACGATGATCCACAGCCGGCCCCAGGTGATCGACAATCCTGAACAATCGAAGGCGCCGCTCATGAAGGCGGGGGCGCCGACCTCGCGATTGGTCGGGCCGAAGAGCGAGCGCACCCCCTGCTGCAGGGCGAGGCTGACCCCGAAGGTGGCGAGCAGCGTCTCCAGCGGGCGCCCGTACAGGAAGCGGATGATGAACCGCTCGATCAGCACGCCCACCAGCCCCGCGACCAGGAACGCGCAGGGGATGCTGATCGCGAGCGACCAGCCGAACAGGGACGGCGCGTTGGTGCGGATCAGCTCCTGCACGCCATAGGTCGTGTAGGCGCCGAGCATCACCATCTCGCCGTGGGCCATGTTGATCACGCCCATCACCCCGAAGGTGATGGCGAGCCCGATGGCGGCGAGCAGCAGGACCGAGCCCAGCGAGATGCCGTACCAGACGTTCTGGAGGGCGCCGAGGATCGCGAGCCGCGTCTCGATCGCCGCGATGCCGCGGGCGGCGGCATTGCGCAGCGCCGCGCTCGGATCTGACGCGAGACCGCGCAGGATGCCCATCGCGTCGCCATCGCCCCTGGCCTGGATGGCGGGAATTGCGGCAAGCCGCTCGGTTTCCGCAGTCCCGGGCCTGGCGAGCAGCACGGCGGCGCGGGCCTCGGTCAGCGCCTGCCGGAGAGCCGGGCTGGTCTCGCGGGCCAAAGCCGCGTCGAGGGCCGGCAGCGCCGCCGCGTCCCGGGCCTTGAACACCGCGTCGGCGGCACCGCGGCGCTTGGCCGGATCGGGGCTCGCGAGCTCGAGCTGCCCGCGGGCGGCCTCGATCGCCCGGCGGACCCGGTTGTTGGCGCGCACGGGCTTGAGGTCGGGGCTGTCGGCGGCCGGGGCGCCGGTCTTCGCATCCACGACGGCGCTGCCCTGCCGGATGAACAGGGTCTTGTCCGGACTGACCAGGAGGCGGCCATCCGACAGGGCCGAGAGGATCGCGTCGGCGCGCGGGTCGCCGCTCGCCGCAAGGCCGGAAACGCCGGACTCGATCCCGGCATAGCCGTCGCCGGCGAGCTGGCCGTAGGGATCGGGCGCCTGCGCCAGCGCGGGGGCGGCGAGGAGCAGGAAGAGGAGGGTGAGGAGGCGGGGCATCGGGGCCGTTCTGCGAGCCGGGAGCGGTGCGCCCACCACGTGTGAGGCGCGTATCTCCTCTCCCCGCGTGCGGGGAGAGGCCCGCATGGACCCTGTCGTCCATGCGGGAAGCGGAGGCGAAGCCGGAGCGGCGGTGCGGGGGCGGTTCAGGATGCGTCTCATCCGTCGAAGCCCCCTCACCTTCGGCTGCCGCCTCGCTTCCTACCCCGACAAGGGGGCAGGAAGCCCTCTCCCCGCGTGCGGGGAGAGGGGGGCTAAGGCTTACGCGCCGCCGCAGGTCTTGGTCTTGGTGTTGTAGTTGCCGCACTTGAGCTTGACCCAGTCGGCCTCGAGGTCCTTCGAGCCTTCGAGCTGCTTCGACCACGCCTCGCCGGGGATGAGCGTGTCGGTCTTCCACACCACGTCGAACTGGCCGTTCGCCTCGATCTCGCCGATGAAGACCGGCTTGGTGATGTGGTGGTTCGGCAGCATCTTCGCGGTGCCGCCCGTGAGGTTCTTCTGCTCGATGCCCGGCAGCGCGTCGATCACCTTGTCGGGGTCGGTGGTGCCGGCCTTCTCGACCGCCTTCACCCACATGTTGAAGCCGATATAGTGGGCCTCCATCGGGTCGTTGGTGACGGCCTTGGGGTTCTTCTTGAACGCCTGCCACTTCTTGATGAAGGCCTCGTTCTCCGGCGTCTTGATCGACTCGAAGTAGTTCCAGGCGGCGAGGTGGCCGACCAGCGGCTTGGCGTCGATGCCGGCGAGCTCTTCCTCGCCCACCGAGAAGGCGACGACCGGGATGTCGGTCGCCTTGATGCCCTGGTTGCCGAGCTCCTTGTAGAACGGCACGTTGGCGTCGCCGTTGATGGTCGAGACCACGGCGGTCTTCTTGCCGGCCGAGCCGAACGCCTTGATCTTCGAGACTTCGGTCTGCCAGTCCGAGAAGCCGAACGGCGTGTAGTTGATCAGGATGTCCTCATCCTTGACGCCCTTGGACTTGAGGTAGGCTTCGAGGATCTTGTTGGTGGTGCGCGGGTAGACGTAATCGGTTCCCTCCAGCACCCAGCGCTTGGCGCCGCCGCCATCCTCCGACATCAGGTAGTCGACCGCCGGGATCGCCTGCTGGTTCGGGGCGGCGCCGGTGTAGAACACGTTCCGCTCGCTCTCCTCGCCCTCGTATTGGACGGGGTAGAACAGGATGTTGTCGAGCTCCTTGAACACCGGCAGCACCGACTTGCGCGAGACGCTGGTCCAGCAGCCGAACACGGCCGCGACCTTGTCCTTGCTGATCAGCTCGCGGGCCTTCTCGGCGAAGAGCGGCCAGTTCGAGGCCGGATCGACCACCACCGGCTCCAGCTTCTTGCCGAGCACGCCGCCCTTGGCGTTCTGCTCGGCGATGAGCATCAGCATCGCGTCCTTGAGGGTGGTCTCCGAGATCGCCATCGTGCCCGACAGCGAGTGCAGGATGCCGACCTTGATGGTCTCCTCCGCCCGGGCCGCCCCGGCGCCGAGCGCCCCCATCGCGAGCCCGGCGGCCAATGCGGCGGCCGAGGCCCAGGTTCCAAATGCTTTCACGGCGGTGCCCTTCGTCGTCTTCGTTGAGACGGCCCGAGGGCTCGCAAGTCGTGTGCCACATATTTAGGCAGCGGCCAGCGCGGAGCCGACCCTCGAACCGGCACGTGCCTGCCCGAGCGGCACCGGCCACGCGAATCCCGCGCCGAGCGCCCGTAGGGTATGGATGCAGACGGATTGCGCCGCGAAAACTAACCTATTCGATACTGCATCACAGTGCGGTGTGAGACAGTAAAGATCATCCGCCTGAATCTCGGGATGCGGGTGATTGGGAGATGCCCCGTGCTCCTGCCCGATACGGAGGAGCCCCATGGCCGTGCCGCAGCAATCCGCCGTCCGAAACCGCCTGCTCGCCGCCCTCGCGCCGGAGGAGTTCGGCCGCCTCGCCCCCGCGCTGGAACTGGTGCCGCTCGCCCCGCACGACGTGCTGATCGCGCCGCAGCAGCCGATCACGCAGGCTTTTTTCGTTGAGGACGGGATCGTCTCCCTCGTGGCCGACACCCGCGAGGCGCGGATCGAGATCGGCCTCACGGGCCGCGAAGGCTTCGTCGGCGTGCCGCTCGCGCTCGGGGCCGAGACGACCCCCCATACGGCCATCGTCCAGGCTGGGGGTGAGGCGCTGCGCATCGTGGCCGGCGCGCTGGAGGACGCCCTCGATGCCAGCGCCGGCCTGCGCCGGGTGCTGGGCCGCTACGTGCAGAGCCTGATCGTGCAGGTGGGACAGACCGTCTACGCCAATGCCGACCTCACGGTCGAGGCGCGGCTCGCCCGATGGATCCTCATGACCCATGACCGGCTGGAGCAGGACGAACTGCCGCTGACGCACGAGACGTTGTCGAAGATGCTCGGCGTGCGCCGCCCCACCGTCACGATGGCGACCCACACGCTGGAAGGGGCCGGCATGATCCGGGCGCGGCGCGGGCGCATCACGGTGGTCGACCGCGTGAAGCTGGAGGGTCTGGCCGGGGCGATCTACGGCGCGGTGTAGCAGACCCGCGCATGTCTGCTGAAGGACGGACGCAAACGCGTCTGTCCCTCCCCCGCAGAGGCCGGCGGATTCACACATCGGGTTTGGGATCATCGTGCGGTTGCTGGGGCGGGCAGTCCGGATGGCTCATGCGCCCTCCCTCACTTGCAAAGGGGGGAGGGGAAATCCCGCGGGATCACGGATGCCGCGCGTCCATGATCCCACAATCCCTCAGCCCAGCCGCACCCGCCAGATCTCCTCGGCGTATTCGCGCATCGCCCGATCGGAGGAGAACCACGCCATGCGGGCGGTGTTGCGGATCGCCTTGGCCCACCAGCCGCGGGGATCGCGCCACGCGGCGTCGATCGACCGCTGCACCCGCCAGTAATCGTCGAAATCGGCGGTCAGCAGGTACTGGTCGCGCCGGCGCAGGTCGTCGGTCAGCGGCCGGAACCGGCCCGGCTCCTCCGGCGAGAACCGCCCGGAGGCGATCATGTCGAGCGCCGCCGCCAGACGCGGCGAGGCCTGGATCGCCTTGGCCGCGTAGTCCGGCTCGGCCTGCCGGGCGCGGACCCCGTCGGCCTCCAGCCCGAAGATGAAGATGTTCTCCGCCCCGACATGGTCGCGGATCTCGATATTGGCGCCGTCGAGGGTGCCCACCGTGAGCGCGCCGTTGAGGGCGAACTTCATGTTGCCGGTGCCCGAGGCCTCCAGGCCGGCGGTGGAGATCTGCTCCGACAGGTCGGCGGCCGGGATGATCGCTTCGGCGAGGCTCACCGAGTAGTTCGGCAGGAACACCACCTTCAGCCGGCCGGCGACCTCGGGATCGTCGTTCACCGCCTTGGCGATGTCGCAGGCGAGCTTGATGATCAGCTTGGCCTGCACGTAGCTCGGCGCCGCCTTGCCGGCAAAGATCTTCACCCGGGGCGTCCAGTCCCGGTGCGGCTCGGCCTTGATCGCCTGATAGAGCGCCACCGTCTCGACCACGTTGAGGAGCTGGCGCTTGTACTCGTGGATGCGCTTGACCTGCACGTCGAACAAGGCGGCCGGATCGATGGCGATGCCGGTGCGCTCAGTGACGATCCGGGCCAGGGCCTCCTTGCGCCCCCGGCGCACGGCGGCGTAGCGCGCCACGAAGGCCGGATCCTCGGCATGGGCCTCCAGACCGCGCAGCAGCTCCGGATCGTCGAGGACCCCCGCCCCCACGGTCTCGACCGCGAGCCGGGTGAGGCCCGGATTGGCGTTGTGGAACCAGCGGCGGAAGGTGATGCCGTTGGTCTTGTTGACGATCTTGTCGGTATCGAGCGCGTGCAGGTCGGAGAAGACCGTGGAGCGCATCAGGTCGGTGTGCAGCGCCGAGACGCCGTTGACCCGGCGCGCCCCGTGGAAGGCGAGGTGGCCCATCCGCACCCGGCGGCCGTTCGACTCGTCGATCAGCGAGATCGAGGCGAGGTAAGCGGCGTCGTCCTTCCGGCCGTGCTTCGACTGCTCCTCAAGGTGCATCCAGTTGATCAGGTAGATGATCTGCATGTGGCGCGGCAGCAGCCGCTCCATCAGCTCCACCGGCCAGGTCTCCAGCGCCTCGGGCAGGAGCGTGTGGTTTGTATAGTGCAGCGTGTTGGTGGTGACGTGCCACGCATCCTCCCAGGCGAGGCCGTGCTCGTCGATGAGGAGGCGCATCAGCTCCGGCACCGCGATGGCCGGGTGCGTGTCGTTGAGCTGGATCGCGGCGTGGTCGGCCAGGGACCGGACGTCGCCGCGCTCGGCCACGTGGCGGGCCAGGAGGTCCTGCAGCGAGGCGGCGGTGAAGAAGTATTCCTGGCGCAGGCGCAGCTCCTGGCCCTCGGCCGAGCTGTCGCTCGGGTAGAGCACCCGGGAGATCGCCTCGGCGCGCATCCGCGCCGCGACCGCGCCGACATGGTCGCCGCCGTTGAACCGGGCGAGGTCGATCGGCTCGCCGGCCTCGGCCTTCCACAGGCGGAGCGCATTGACTTGGCGCCCGCGCCAGCCCGGCACCGGCACGTCGTGGGCCACCGCCCGCACGATCTCGGCCGGCTGCCAGTGCCGCCGGATCACCCCCTGTTCCGAGGACGACATCGTGACGGTGCCGCCGAAGCCGATCGCGTAGGTTGCCTCCGGCCGGGCGAACTCCCAGGGGTTGCCCTCGGAAAGCCACGTCTCCGGCGCCTCGCGCTGCCAGCCGTCCTCGAAGGACTGGCGGAACAGGCCGTGATCGTAGCGGATACCGTAGCCCATCGCCGGGATGCCGATGCTGGCCATGCTCTCCATGAAGCAGGCGGCGAGCCGCCCCAGGCCGCCATTGCCGAGCGCCGCGTCGGGCTCGGCATCCATCACGGCGTCCAGATCGACCCCGAGTTCCTTCAGGGCCGCCCGGGTGGCCTCGGTCAGGCCGAGATTGTTCAGCGCGTCCGACATCAGCCGGCCGATCAGGAATTCCAGCGACAGGTAGTAGACCCGCTTGTTCGGCACGCCGTGCCGGGCGTCCAGGCAGGCCGCCACGATCCGGTCGCGCAGGGCCAGCGCGGTCGCCGCGAACCAGTCGCGCGGGCGTGCCATCTCGGGCGTCCGGCCCAGACCGTAGGTGAGCTTGGCGCGGATCGATTCCCGCAGGTCCACCACCGCATCTCCGCTTGCGGAGAGCGTCGGGACAGTCCAAGAAGCAGGCGCCGAAACCTCAGATGCGCGCGCGTCGCGGGGAGAATCCTGGCGGGCGGCATCCCGGGATCCGGGCCGGATCAGAACGTCATTCAACACGTGCGGGTCCCCCAAAGTCTGTGTCCCGGATCGTTGCCGGGGAAATCGTGGGCCGATTATCTCTTGTGATGGATTGCCGCCTCATGAACGGGCGGGCAATCCGGCCCCGAAGCGTCCGACTGTGCGGGTGGCTTCCGGCGAAGTCGTGGCAGCGTTGCCCCCGATCGGGCGCACCGGCGCCGTTCCCAACATATGACAGGCCCTCGTGACATTCCAGTCACACCCGCCGCATAGGTCATCTGCATCGCCGGTCGCCAAGGGACGGGCCTCCGCTAACTCTGATCCGGCAACGCGAGGGGCGCAGCATGACCGACACCGTCTGGTGGAAGCGCGGGACCGTCTATCAGGTCTATCCCCGCTCGTTTCAGGACACGAACGGCGACGGGGTCGGCGATCTGCCGGGCATCACGGCGCGCCTCGACTACCTCGCCTGGCTCGGGGTCGACGCGGTGTGGATCTCGCCGATCTACCCCTCCCCCATGGCGGATTTCGGCTACGACGTGGCCGATTATTGCGGGATCGATCCGCTGTTCGGCACGCTCGCGGAGTTCGACGCGCTGATCGCCGAGGCCCACCGGCGCAGGCTGAAGGTGATCCTCGATTTCGTGCCCAACCACTCGTCGATCGCGCATCCCTGGTTCGCGGAGAGCCGGTCGTCGCGCACGAACCCGAAGCGGGACTGGTACATCTGGCGCGATCCCGGCCCCGATGGCCGCCCGCCCAACAACTGGGTGTCGAATTTCGGCGGCCCGGCCTGGACGCGCGATGAGGCCACCGGCCAGTCCTATTACCACGCCTTCCTGCGCGAGCAGCCGGACCTGAACTGGCGCAACCCCGCGGTGCGGGAGGCCATGCACGACGTGCTCCGCTTCTGGCTGGACCGCGGCGTCGACGGGTTCCGGGTCGACGTGATCTGGCACCTGATCAAGGATGCGGGGTTCCGCGACAACCCGGCCAACCCCGATTACGCGCCGGGCGCGCCGGAGATCACCCGCTTCCAGCAGGTCTATTCCGCCGACCGGCCGGAGGTCTTCGACGTCATCGCCGGCATGCGGGATGTCCTGAGCGCCTATGGCGAGCGCGTGCTGATCGGCGAGATCTACCTGCCGGTGGAGCGGCTGGTGGCCTATTACGGCCCGGACCTTACCGGCGCCGACCTGCCGTTCAACTTCCAGCTGATCCAGACCCCGTGGCGGGCCGAGGCCGTGTCCGACCTCGTGGCGCGCTACGAGGCGGCCCTGCCCCCGGGCGGCTGGCCGAACTGGGTGCTGGGCAACCACGATCAGCCGCGCATCGCCGCCCGGGTCGGCGAGGCGCAGGCCCGGATCGCCGCGATGCTGCTCCTGACCCTGCGGGGCACGCCGACCCTCTATTACGGCGACGAGATCGGGCTCGGCCACGTGCCGATCCCGCCGGGACGGGCGCAGGATCCCTGGGAGCGCAACGAGCCCGGGCACGGCCGCGACCCGGAGCGCACGCCGATGCAGTGGGACGACGGCCCGCAAGCGGGCTTCTCGGCGGTCGAGCCTTGGCTGCCGCTGTCGGACGACTGGGCGACCCGCAACGTCGAGGGCCAGCGCTCGGACCCGGCCTCGATGCTCACCCTGCACCGGCGCCTGCTCGCCCTGCGCCGCGACCACGCGGCGCTCGCCATCGGCGATTATCGCGGCGTGCGGCCGGGGGCCGCGGAGGTGTTCGCCTACGAGCGGTTTGCGGGTGATGAGGTTCTGCGCGTGGTGCTGAATTTCGGTGCAGAGCCGCAGACCCTGCCGCTGCCGGTGGGTGACTGGGTTCTGCTGCTCTCGACGCGGGCGGGCCGCGCGGGCGATCCCGTCCGCACGAGCCTCGCCCTCGACGCGGCCGAGGGCGTGATCCTGCGCCGCGCCTGAACGCCCGCCGCAGCCCGAATAGAAGATTTTTCGGCTAAAAAGACTCGCTCTGCCTGCGGCGCTTGCGGCGTTGCACTATGACGTAACCAAAGTTTAAGGGTGCGGGTGGCCTATTTTGTGCGTCGCAGCGGAACCGTCGCGGCGGAGGAGCATTGACCGTGGTTGAGATCGTGACAGCCGTGTCTGCCCGATCGTCTGCCAGACCGGGGCATCCCACCCGGCCAGGATCAATGCCGATGCTCGATGCGCGCCGTGGTGGGTCCTTCGCGGATTGGTCGTCCGGCGAAGGGGACGACGCACGGCCCATCACGCAACCCGCCCGGCCGGCCTCCCTGCGCCGCCGCATCCTCTACGCCACCCCCGAGATGGCCGATTTCGTAAAGACCGGCGGTCTCGGCGAAGTCTCGGCCGCCCTGCCCCGGGCTCTGGTGCCGCATTACGATATCCGCGTGCTGATCCCCGGCTACCGCCAAGTCCGGGCGGCGTTTCCCGACATCCCGGTGGTGGCGCGCCTCGACGGCTTCGCGGGCGTGCCGCCCTGCGATCTCGGGCTCGTCGAGGCTGCCGACGGCCTGCGGATCTACGTCCTGCTGAGCCCCGACCTCTACGAGCGGGACGGCACACCCTACGGCGACCAGCACGGGGATTTCGGCGACAACGACCTGCGCTTCGCCCGGCTCAGCCTCGCGGCCGCCGAACTCGCCGCCGGGGCCGATCCCGATTGGGCGGCCGACCTCCTGCATCTCAACGACTGGCAGGCGGCGCTCGCCCCCGCCTACCTCGCGTGGCGCGGCCGGCGGGTGCCGAGCGTGCTGACGATCCACAACCTCGCCTATCAGGGCCTGTTTCCCCGGGACGCCCTGCCCCGGCTCGGCGTGCCGGATTCCGCCTTCCAGGTGGACGGCGCCGAGTTCTACGGCCAGCTCTCCTTCCTGAAGGCCGGGATCTTCTACGCCTCGCAGGTCACCACGGTGAGCGAGACCTACGCCCGGGAGATCCAGACCCCCGAGATGGGCTGCGGCCTCGACGGGCTTTTGCGCACCCGGGCCGGTCAGGGCCGGCTCGCCGGCATCCTCAACGGCATCGACGAGACCTGGGATCCGAGCACCGACCCGCACCTCGCCACGCGGTTCGAGGTCGACGACTGGAAGGGCAAGCGCGCCAATGCCGAGGCGGTGCGCCGGCAATTCGGGCTGGCGGTCTCCCGCGGGCCGCTCTTCGCGATCGTCTCCCGCCTCGTGCACCAGAAGGGCATCGACCTGAGCCTCCAGGCGGCCGAGACCATCGTGGCCGGCGGTGGCCAGCTGGTGGTGATCGGCCAGGGCGAGGGCCGGTTCGAGCAGGCGCTGCAGGGTCTCGCCAGGCGCCACCCGGACGCGGTCGGCGTGCATGTCGGCTTCGAGGAGGCCCAGGCCCGGCGGATGTTCGCCGGCAGCGACTTCCTGCTGATGCCCTCGCGCTTCGAGCCGTGCGGCCTCGCCCAGATGTACGCGCAGCGCTTCGGCTCCCTGCCGATCGTGCGGCGCACCGGGGGCCTGGCCGACACGGTCGAGGACGGGGTGACGGGCTTCACCTTCGCGGAGCCCTCGGCCTCGTCCTTCGGGGCGGCGGTCCGGCGGGCGCTGGAGGCCTTCGGCCAGAAGAAGCGCCTCAACGCCATGCGGCGGCGGGCGATGTCGGCCCGTTTCGGCTGGGATCAGGCCGCCGACAACTATGCCGGGCTCTACGGCCGGGCGATCGGCAACAGCGTCGGGCTGCGCTGGCGGGTGGCGTAGGGACTAGCGTCCCCTCTCCCCGCACGCGGGGAGAGGGCTCCGGCGACCCCGTCGTCGCCGGAGCGAGGCGGTAGCCGAAGGTGAGGGGGCTCGAACGGAGGAGTCTCTTCCGGAATCGCCCCCTCACCGCCGCTCCGGCTTCGCCTCCGCTTCCCGCACGGACGACGAGGTCCGTGCGGGCCTCTCCCCGCAGGCGGGGAGAGGGGTTTCCCTCACCCCTCCAGCAAGAAGATCATCGTCGCCAGCGGCGGCAGGGTGAGCGACAGGCTCTGCCCCTGGCCGTGGCTTGCCTGATCCTCGGTGTGGCAACCGCCTGCATTGCCCACATTCGAGCCGCCATACACCCCGGCATCCGAGTTGAACGCCTCGCGGTAGAACCCCGCCTGCGGCACGCCGATCCGGTAGCCCTCGCGCGGCACCGGCGTGAAGTTCGACACCACGATCGCCACCTCGCCGGGCTTGGCGCCCTTGCGGGCCCAGGCGATCACGCTGTTGTCCTGGTCGTCCGCCACCAGCCACTGGAAGCCCGTGTGCTCGACGTCGCGGCTGTAGAGGGCGGGCGTCGAGACGTAGAGCCGGTTGAGGTCGCGCACCACGCTCTGCACGCCCTTGTGCAGCGGGTCGTCGAGATGATGCCAGTCCAGGCTGGTGTCGTGGTTCCACTCCCGCTCCTGGCCGAACTCGCCGCCCATGAACAGCAGCTTCTTGCCGGGATGCCCCCACATGAAGCCGAAATAGGCGCGCAGGTTCGCGAATTTCTGCCAGCGGTCGCCCGGCATCTTGCCGAGCAGCGAGCCCTTCCCGTGCACCACCTCGTCGTGGGACAGGGGCAGGATGAAATTCTCCGAGAAGGCGTAGAGCAGCCCGAAGGTCAGGTTGTGGTGGTGATAGCGGCGGTGGATCGGATCCTCCTGCATGAAATGCAGGGTGTCGTGCATCCAGCCCATGTTCCACTTGAAGCCGAAGCCGAGGCCCCCGGTATAGGTCGGGTGCGAGACCCCCGGCCAGGAGGTCGATTCCTCGGCGACCGTGATCGTGCCCGGCGCGTGGCTGTAGGTCGCCTCGTTGGTCTTGCGCAGGAACTCGATGGCGTCGAGGTTCTCGTTGCCGCCGTAACGGTTCGGGATCCACTCGCCCTGGCGGCGCGAGTAGTCGAGGTAGAGCATCGACGCGACGGCATCCACGCGCAGGCCGTCGAGGTGGTAATGCTCCAGCCAGAACCGGGCGTTGGCGGCGAGGAACGTCGCGACCTCGGTCCGCCCGAAATTGTAGATGTAGGTGCCCCAATCCTGGTGGAAGCCCTGGCGCGGGTCGGCATGCTCGTAGAGATGCGTGCCGTCGAACAGGCCGAGCCCGTGGGCGTCGAGCGGGAAGTGGCCCGGCACCCAGTCGAGCAGCACGCCGATCCCGGCCTCGTGGGCGGCGTCCACGAAGGCGGCGAAATCCTCAGGGGTGCCGAAGCGGCTCGTCGGCGCGAACAGCGAGACCGGCTGGTAGCCCCAGGACCCGTCGAACGGGAACTCGGTGATCGGCAGCATCTCGATATGGGTGAAGCCCATATCCTTGACGTAGGGGATCAGCCGCTCGGCGAGTTCCCGGTAGGTCAGGTAGCGGTTGCCTTCCTCGGGCACCCGCGCCCAGGAGCCGAGATGGACCTCGTAGACCGAGATCGCCGCGTGGCGCGGGTCCTTGGCGCCGCGGGTGCTCATCCAGCCGGAATCGCGCCAATCGAACTCGCTCGCCCCGTAGGTGATCGAGGCGGTCTCCGGCGGGTGCTGGGCCGCGAAGGCGACCGGATCGGCCTTGAGCGGGACCAGGGACCCGTCGGGGCCGCGGATCTCGAACTTGTAGCGCACGCCGGCCTTGAGGCCCGGCACGAACAGCTCCCAGACGCCGCCATCCTGCCAGAGGCGCATCGGGTGGCGCCGGCCGTCCCAGTCGTTGAAGTCGCCGACCACGCTGACCTTGCGGGCATTGGGCGCCCAGACCGCGAAGCGGAACCCGTCGATCCCGTCGAGCTGGCCCGACTGGGCGCCGAGGATCCGGTAGACGAGGTTGGTGCCGACCTCGCGGAGCGCGGCGACGTCGTATTGCTCGATCGAGGAGCCGAAGCCGTAGGGGTCGTAGCGGCGGCGCTTCGTCCCGTCCCAGGACTCGACCTCGATCTCGTAGAGCGGCCGGTGCTCGCCCTCGACCTTGGCGATCCAGAACCCGTCCGGATGGCGCTTCTCGAACGGCGCGCTGCGCCCGTCCATCACCAGGGTGGCGGCGCGTGCCTCGGGCAGCACGGCGCGGACCTCCCAGGTCCCGGGCCCGACCCGGTGCGGCCCCAGCACCGAGAACGGGTCGCCGTGGCTCGCCCCCATCAGGGCGGCGATCGCGTCCGGGTGGACGCTCGGGGCCGCTGCGGCACCGCCGGAGCCCGGGACATCCGCATTCCGTGCCGGCCCCGCCTCCGGGTCGGCCCGTCCTGCGAAGGTCTCGTCGATCGCCGTCATTCCGTTGCTCCGGGCTCGTTACGGTCCGTGTCCAGAATGGTGAGAACCCCACGGGCGGGGATTTCGATCCAGTCCGGCCGGTTGTTGGCCTCGTAATCGACCTCGTACAGGGCCTTGGTCAGCAGGCAGAGGCGCAGCAGCCGGTCCCGGGTGTCCGGATCGGTCACGGCCGCGCGCGAGCCTTCGATCGCGGCCTCGTAGCCGGCCAGGAACGCCGCCTCGATCATGGCGCGCCACGCGACCGCGGCATTGCGCGCCCGCTCCTCGGAATCGGCGAAGCGGGCGGTGATCTCCCGGATGACCGTCTCGGCGCCATACGCGAAGGAGCGCATCAGCCCGGCCACGTCCCGCAGGGGCATCGACTTGGCCCGGCGCTCGTCGGCCGGCCGCGAGGGTTCGCCCTCGAAATCGACGATGATCAGGTCGTTCTCGGCGACCAGCACCTGCCCGAGATGGTAGTCGCCGTGGATGCGGGTCTTGTGGGCGCCGCGCGGCGGCTCGGCGGTGAGCTGATCGATCAGGGCCTCGACCTCCCGGCGGCGCTGGGCCAGCTCCGTGCAGGCGGGCTTGCCGGCATCGAGGCCGCGCTCGGCCTGCCCCTTGAGCGCCCGGAAGGCGCGCTCGGCCTGATGGCGGGCGTCGCGCGCCAGCACCGCGAGGTCGCCCTCCTCGAAGGGCTCGGCCGCGAAGGCCGGGTCGTCGGTCTCGATGGCGAGCGCCGCGTGCAATTCGGCGGTGCGCCGCCCGAGCAGGTCCGCCCAGGGCCGGTGGGCCTGGAACGCTTCCTCGGGCGTCGCGGCCTCGCTCTCGGGGGTGAGCACGACGGTCTCGAAGTCCCGGCGCAGCCCCTCCAGCATCAGGGTCCAGGCGTCGCCCTGGTTCATGACGAATTTCTGGAGCACCGCCAGCGCCGTGCGGGTGCCGTCCTCGGCGACGTGCTCCAGGGTGCCGAGCAAGGCCGGCGTGTTGGAGAACCCCGCCTGCTCGGTGAGGAAGCGCCCGACCTCGATTTCCGGATGCGTGCCCGGCTGCAGGCGGCGCAGCAGCTTGAGCATCATCTTCGAGCCGATGGCGATCGAGGTGTTGCTCTGCTCGGCCGAGAGCCGGCGGATATCGGCCACGTCGACCGTGACGTCCGGGTCGAAGGCCGAGGTGGTGGAAAAGACCAGCCGCCCGCTCTCCGTGGGGATCTCGGTGCCCTGGCGCATGTCGTCGATCAGGCAGGCGGCGAAGTCGTTGGAGCCGGACGCCCCGTAGAGCAGGCCGGTGCGCGGACCCCGGCGCACCCGCGCCACCGCGAAGGGCATCAGCGCCTCGTCCTCGCGGCCCTCGTCGACGCCGACCGGCACGAAGTATTCGTGACTCTCGCCGTTGGCGAGCTGCACCTGCAGCCGCGGCAGCAGGAAGCGCGCGCTGCCGTCGACGTCCTTCAGGGCGGCGCAATCGATGACCTTCGTGGCCTTGATCCGCGAACCCTTGGCGCCGAACCAGCGCCGGCTCCTCAGGAAGGGCGGCACCACGGTGCGCTCGAAGGCGACGCGCTCGCGCCCGCTCATCAGGGTCTCGATCCCGCCGGTGAGCACCAGGGTGAACAGCTCCGGCGGCTCCTGCTGCGGGCCGATCACCCCCGACCGGGCGGCACTCAAGGAGAACCAGTAGAAGCCGTAGGACGGCAGGGTCAGCAGATAGGGCAGGTCGCCGATCGGCGGGAACTCGGTGCCGCCGGTGAGCTCGATCGGCACCGCGGTGCGCAGCTCCGACAGGTCGAGCTGCACAGCCTGCGGCGCCCGCGACAGGTTCGCCACGCACAGGATCCGCTCGTCCTCGTGCTCGCGGATCCAGGCCAGCACCTTGCGGTTCGACGGGTAGAGGAACTGGATCGTGCCGCGCCCGAGCGCGACGCTGTTGTTGCGGATCGCGATCATGCGCCGCGTCCAGTTCAGCAGGCTGGTCTGGGCCTGGGTCTGCGCCTCGACGTTGATCGCGTCGAAGCCGTAGATCGGGTCCTGGATCGCCGGCAGGAACAGCTTCTGGGGATTGGCCCGGGAGAAGCCGCCGTTGCGGTCCGGGGTCCATTGCATCGGCGTGCGCACGCCGTCCCGGTCGCCGAGATAGATGTTGTCGCCCATGCCGATCTCGTCGCCGTAATAGAGCACCGGCGTGCCGGGCATCGACAGGACGAGGGACTTCATCAGTTCGATCTTGCGCCGGTCGTTCTCCAAGAGCGGCGCGAGGCGGCGGCGGATGCCGAGATTGATCCGGGCGCGCCGCTCGGCGGCGTAGAACGACCAGAGATAGTCACGCTCCTCCGCGGTGACCATTTCGAGCGTCAGCTCGTCGTGGTTGCGCAGGAAGATGGCCCATTGGCAGCCCTCCGGGATCTCCGGGGTCTGGCGCATGATGTCGGTGATCGGGTGCCGGTCCTCCCGGGCGATCGCCATGTACATCCGCGGCATCAGCGGGAAGTGGAACGCCATGTGGCATTCGTCGCCGTCGCCGAAATATTGCGCGGTCTCCTCCGGCCACTGATTGGCCTCGGCGAGCAGCATCCGGTCCGGATAGCTGGCATCGAGCGCCGCCCGGATTTTTTTGATCACATCATGGGTTTCGGCGAGGTTCTCGCAATTCGTGCCGTCGCGCTCGATCAGGTAGGGGATCGCGTCGAGCCGTAGGCCATCGACCCCCATGTCGAGCCAGTAGCGCATCACCTCGATCACGGCCTCCAGCACGGCCGGGTTGTCGAAGTTCAGGTCCGGCTGGTGGCTGTAGAACCGGTGCCAGAAATACTGCTTGGCGACCGGGTCCCAGGTCCAGTTCGAGGCCTCGGTGTCGAGGAAGATGATCCGCGTATCCTTGTACGGCTCGTCGGTGTCCGACCAGACGTAGAAGTTGCGCTCGGGCGAGCCGGGGGGCGCCTCGCGGGCCGCCTGGAACCAGGGATGCTGGTCGCTGGTGTGGTTGATGACGAGCTCGGTGATGACCCGCAGGCCGCGCTCGTGGGCCGCCTCCACGAAGGCCCGAAAATCCTCCATGGTGCCGTAGGACGGGTTGATGTCCCGGTAATCGGCGATGTCGTACCCGTCGTCGCGCAGCGGCGAGGGGTAGAACGGCATCAGCCAGATCGCCGTGACGCCGAGGTCCCGGACATAGTCGAGGCGCTGGGTCAGGCCTGTGAAATCCCCGATCCCGTCATTGTTCGAGTCGAAGAACGACTTGACGTGGATCTGGTAGATGATGGCGTCACGGTACCATTGCGGGTCGCTGCGATCGATCATCGCGTCGCTGCCTCATCGGTCAAGTCTGACGGGACCGGCGGGGGACCCGGCCGGGGCGCGGGCGGTCGGCCGCCGCGCATGTACCAGGGCCGGTGACGGGGAGGCCCGCCGCCGGCATCAACTGTCATGATCGAGTGCCACGCGCGGCCTCAACCCGCAACCCGCCGCGGCGCCCGGAGACGCCAGATGATGCAGGATCGCTCGGCCGGATCGAGGGCGATCCGGTGGGTCTTGCCGCGCAGCTCGAACCGGTAGCCCTGGAGCAGATCTTCGACCTCGACGGCCCCATCGTCCGGCAGGCCGAACAGCCAGAGCGGCACCTCGTAGGTGCATTCCTGGCGGTTCTTCGGGTCGAGGTTGACCATCGTGAAGATGCAGTTGTCGCGCTCGGGCGTCGCCTTGGCGTAGGCGATGATGTTGTCGTTCCAGGCGCCCGTGAAGGTCACGTTGCGGAAATCCCAGAGGGCGGGGTTCTCGCGCCGGATCGTGTTGAGCTTGATGATGTGCTCGCGGATGTTGCCGGGCCGGTCGTAGTCCCAGGCCTTCAACTCGTATTTCTCCGAGTTGAGGTACTCCTCCTTGCCCGGGTACGGCGCGGCCTCGCAGAGTTCGAAGCCGTTATAGATGCCGTAGACCGAGGAGAGGGTCGCGGCGAGCGTGCCGCGGACGATGAAGCCCGCCCGTCCGCTGGTCTGCAGGTAATAGGGATTGATGTCGGGGGTATTGGCAAAAAAATTCGGGCGGTAATATTCGCCCATCTCGCCGGCCAGCTCCAGGGCGTAGTCGGTCAGCTCCTGCTTCGTGTTGCGCCACGTGAAGTAGGTGTAGCTCTGCTGGTAGCCGGCCTTGGCGAGCTTCTTCATCATCTTCGGCCGGGTGAAGGCCTCGGCGAGGAAGATCGCGTCCGGATACTGGCCATTGACCTCGCCGATCACCCATTCCCAGAACGGGATCGGCTTGGTGTGCGGGTTGTCGACCCGGAAGATGCGCACGCCCCGGGCGCACCAGCCGAGCAGGATGTCGCGCAGCTCGATCCAGAGCGAGGGCAGCGCGCCGCCGTAGAAATGGACGTTCGAGATGTCCTCGTACTTCTTCGGCGGGTTCTCGGCGAATTTGAGCGTGCCGTCGGGGCGCCACTCGAACCATTCCGGGTGGTTCTTGATCCAGGGATGGTCCGGCGAGCACTGGATCGCGAAGTCGAGGGCGATCTCCATCCCGTAGGCATGGCTCGCCGCGACCAGCCGCTCGAAATCGGCGAGCGTGCCGAGTTCGGGATGCACGGCCTCATGGCCGCCCTCCTCCGAGCCCACCGCGTAGACCGAGCCGACATCGCCGGGCTCGGCCTTGAGGGTGTTGTTCTTCCCCTTGCGGTTGGTCCGGCCCACGGGGTGGATCGGCGTGAAGTAGAGGACGTCGAAGCCGAGCTCGCGGATCTCGGGCAGGCGCCGGATCACGTCGTCGAAGGTGCCGTGGCGGTTCACGTCCATCGACTGCGAGCGCGGAAAAATCTCGTACCAGGCCGAGAACCGGGCCGCGAGGCGGTCGGCGATCACCGGCAGGGTCACGGGATACTGGGTCAGGTTCACCCGCTCGGCGTTGCGGCGCACGAGGCTCGACGCGTCGGGGGCGAGGATCCGGTCGAGCTGGGCGGGTGAGCCCGCCTCCTCGGCGGCCAGCGCCGACACCAGGGCGGCGAGCCGGTCGGCATCGCGGCCGCCGCGGGTGCGGGCCAGCGAGGCCGCGGTCTCGACCAGCGCCACGCCCTCGATCGTCTCCAGGCGGACATCGACGCCGGCGGCGCGCTTCTTCAGGGTGTCGCGCACCCAGGAGGAGAAGGCGTCGCGCCACGCGATCAGGGTGAACTCGTAGCGGGCGTTCTGCTCCAGGGGGAATTGCCCGGCCCAGCGGTCGTTGTCGACGAAGACCATCGGGTCCTCGCGCCACGCGTCGGTGCCGGCGACCCGCGACAGGATCGCGGCGTCGATGATCTCGTGGCCGTCGGAGAAGATGTCGGCCTCGACCCGCAGGGATTCGCCGACGATCCGCTTCACGGCCGAGCGGCCGCCGTCGATCTCCGGGCTCACCGCCTCGATCACCACCCGGCCCTCGCCGTCCGGGGTGCCGCGCGTCGGCTGGCGGGCGACCGCCTGGGCGCCGGCGGCGAGGATGCGCAGCTCGCCCGGCATCAGGTCGATGGCGCTGCCGGGATGGAACGCGATCGGCTCGGCCTCCGGGGTCCGGTCGACGAAGGTGCCGAGCATCCCGCCGGTGCGGGCGATCAGCGTGCCGGCCTCCACGGGCACCGGCCTGTCGGTCGGGTTGTAGAGCACGATCAGCCCGTGCCGGGCCGAGGCCGGATGGCCGGTGTCGAAGCGGGCGAGCGCCACGAGGTCGCTGTCGGGGGCCGAGATGCGGATCTGCGCGCCCTCGACATTGGCGGCCGGCAGCTCCGCCCGCAGGGTGTTGATCGCCCGGATCGAGGCCGAGATGTCGATGCCGGTCTCGTTCTCGCGGTCGCGCGGCGTGGTCTCGACCACGTGCAGCGCCCGGCGGTAGCCCCATTCGTAGCCGATCGGCATCAGCACGCCGGCCGAGAAGAAGGCGGCGAGCGCGTAGCGCGTGCGCAGATGGGCCGCCACCGCCTCGGGGCCGCCGCCGATCTCGGCGGCGAGCCGCTTCATGTCGTGGTTCTCGGGGAAGGCGATGGAGGGCGCGAGCACCCGCAGGCGCTCGTATTGCTCGAGCGCCCAGGGCTTCTTCAGGTCCCACCACGCGAAGGAGTTGAACAGGTAGTCGAAGCCGGCACCGGCCGTGGCCTTGGCCTCCTCGAAGGTGCAGCCCAGCGTCTCGGCGGCGAACAGGCAGGCGGGGTCTTGGCTCTTGGCCTGCCCGATCAGGACCCGCCACGTCTCGGGCGGCACCTTGTAGGCGGCATCGCAGCGGAAGCCCGCGACGCCGAGCCCCTGGAGATGCGCCACGTAGGCGCCCCAGATCCGGGTCAGCTCGTCCCTTGCGGCCGGCGTGTGGTAGTCGAGCTCGGCCAGATCGCCCCAGACGGTGCGGATCGACGGGTCGTCCGGATCGACGGCGGCCGGGTGCATGATCGAGCCGTCAGGCTCCTTCATGAACAGGTCGGGCCGCTCGGTGGCCAGCCGCGCGTTGTCGGCGGTGTGGTTGATCACGAGGTCGGTCATGACCGACAGGCCCAAAGCCTCCGCGGCGGTGCAGAAGCGGCGGATCTGCTCGTCGTCCGGCGTGCCGTCGGGGTCGCGGAACCGCTCGTCGAGGCGCTCGGGATCGGCGACCGCATAGAGGCTGCGCGAGCCGCCGGTCTGGTGGAACGGGTTGAGATAGACCCAGTCGAAGCCGAGGCTCGCGATCCGCGGCAATTCGGCGGTCCAGTCCGAGACGCGTCCGACCAGGAGCGGGAACAGGTTGTAGATCCGCGGTCCCTCGGCCCGGGGCGCGAGCGAAGTCGGCAGGACGGCCTCGGCTCCGGACGTCGCGGCGGCTTTGGTCGGTGCGTTCATGCGGCCCTTCTGCTCCCGTTCCCTGTGACGTAACGCCCGAACCGCCCCGGTGTGCCTCGCGATCCGGTTCGCCGTGTCTCAGCAGAGTTGCATGACACGGCTGCGGAGGCGCCTGCCGACCGCGCGCTCCCCCTCCCTCCTCTGCGGGGGAGGGAGAGGCGGATGCGGCGGCTCCCTCACGGCTCCCGCCGCAGCACCGCATAGGGCAGATCGTGCAGGAGGTCGCCGAGATCGGCCCCCTCCCCGCCACTCTCGACGATCCGCCCCGTTGCGAGATCCCGCCAGCGGGTCCCCGCCCCGAGATCGACCCGGGTGCCCGCGAAGGCCTCCCCCGACCAGATCCCCTCCCCGACGAAGCCCGCCACGAGCCGCGGCACCGCCACGAACAGATCGCCGCCTTCCTGGCCCGGGTCGGTCCGCCGGTAGGCGATCACGTGGTCGGCCCGCGGCCCGGCCGCGTCGACGGGCTCGTAGGCGGCGCTGGCGTAGAAGTCCGGGCGCTCGGCCCGCTCGGCCAGCAGCCGCGTGAGCGTCGCCTGCTTGACCCGCCCGTCCGGCCAATGCGCCAGCAGGTCCGCGGGCGCGCCGCCCTGCTCCAGCATCCGTTCCAAAGCCGGGTAATCCACCGGGCGGCGGTTGTCGGGATCGACGAAGGAAAAGTCCCAGATCTCCGTGCCCTGGTAGGTGTCGGGCAGGCCCGGCAGGGTGCATTTCAGCACCGTCCGGCCGAGGCTCGCCAGCATGCCGAGATGGGCGAGCCGCCGGGCGAAGGGCCTGAGATCCCGGAGGAAATCCGAGCCCGGGGCGATCAAGGCCGTGAACAGTTTTCTGACTGCGCCCTCGTAGACCTCGTCGACATTGACCCAGCTCGACCGGCGCTTGCCCTCGCGCATGGCCTTCTCGCCGTAGGCGATGAGCCGGTCGCGGAAATCCTCGATCGCCCCGGCCTCGTCCTGCTCCAGCAATTCCAGGGGCCACGCACCGAGGATCGCCTGGAAGAACATCCACTGGTCATTGGCGTCGGGGGCCGGCTCGCCGTCGATCCGGGCGAGGTGCGGTCCGGCGACCCGCTGCCACAGGTCCCAGGCCTTGGCCCATTCCTCGGGGATCTCCGAGAGGGCGAGAAGCCGGGTGCGGGCATCCTCGCCGCGCTTGGTGTCGTGGGTCGCCGTGGTGATCATGGCGCTCGGCCAGTCCCGGGCGCGGGCGATCTGGAGATCGTGGAAATGCTCGGCGTCGATCCCGTACTCGCCCGGATCACCGCCGACCTCGTTGAGGCCCAGCAGGCACGCGTAACGGTAGAACAGCGTATCCTCCAGGCTCTTGGCCATGACCGGGCCGGTGAGCTGCTGGAAGCGACGGCGGAAGCGCAGCACCACCCGCGGATCCGGCCGGCCCGGCCCGGCCGTCTCGATCCGCCCGAGCAGGACCTCGGCGGCGAAGTCGTGGACCGAGCGGTCCGGCAGGCTCGACCAGCGCTTCGCCTTGGCGACCGCGCCCTCGATCAGGCGCACGTCCTCGGGCTCGACCTCGCCCTCCTCCAGCTCCGGCGGCAGGTAGCTGCGGTAGGTGGGAAAGCGCGCGATGATCTCGATCAGCGCCCGGCGGAGCGCGTTGACGGTGAAGTCGCGGGTGCGCCGGTCGGCATCGGCGACCTCCTTGAGATCGGAGGTCAGCACTTCGAGCTCGCTCGCGAAGCTGATCTCGAGGATCTCGGCCTTCGCGGCGCGGAGCTGGAAGCCGTAAGCGCCGTCGAAGCCGGTGGCCCAGGTGTAGAGCCGCTCGACCTTCCCGCGCCGGGACTTGTCGACCAGGATCCCGTCGAGCTGGTTGAGCACGTCGTAGCCGGTGGTTCCGGCCACCGGCCAGGGCCGCAGCCGCTCGCCCGGCTCAAGGATCTTTTCGACCACCACGTAGAATCCCGGCCCGACCGCGGCCTGCAGCGCGCGGGCATAGCCCAGCGGGTCGGCGAGCCCGTCGATATGGTCGATGCGCAACCCGTCGATCCGGCCCTCGCGGACGTGCCGGAACACCGTCTCGTGCGAGCGGTGGAAGATGTCGGACAGCTCGACCCGCAGGCCGGCCAGGGAGTTCACGTCGAAGAAGCGGCGGTAGTTGATGTCGCTCGAGGCCACCCGCCAATGGGCCAGCCGATAGGCCTGAGCCTCCAAGAGCCGGTGCAGCGGCCCGAAGCTGTCCGGGCGGCCCTTGAAGCCGTTGAGCAGCGCCAGCGTGCTGGCGGTCGCCTCCTGGATCAGCGGCGACACGCCGTAGATCTCGGCGAGCCGGCGCTTCAGCCCCTCGGCCTCCTCGGGGAAGGTCTTTCTGCGGGTCTCGTCGGTGTCGATCGACATCGCCCGCAGCCGCTCGGAGATGGCGAGCAGTTCCGCGGTGGTATCGTCATCCACCGCCCCGATGGCGGCGATCACCCGGTTGAGGATGGTCGGGTAGCTCAAGGGGCGGATCGGCAGCTGGTGCTCGTAGTGCCAGACGCTGAAGGCGCCCTTCTCGGGGTCGAACTTCAATTCCAGCGTGCCCTTCTCCAGGGCCTCGCCGTAGCGGTCGCCGAGGAACGGGATCACGAGGTTGCGCCCGGCCCCGAGCCGCTGCCAGTCGATGTCGAAGGCGTCGGCGAACGGAGACAGGGAGCCCCACTCCAAGACGGAGAGCCACCACGGATTGTCGGACCCGCCGACGCCCATGTGGTTCGGCACGATGTCGAGCAGGAGCTTCATCCCATGGGCGTGGAGCGTCTCGGAGAGCTGGATGAAGCCCTCCTCGCCGCCGAGCTCCGGGTTGATCGCGCCGTGGTCGACGATGTCGTAGCCGTGGGTCGAGCCCGGCCGCGCCTTCTGGAGCGGCGAGGCGTAGACGTGGCTGATCCCGAGTTTCTTGAGATACGGGACGATCCGGCCGGCATCCTTGAAGGTGAAGTCCTTGTGGAACTGCAGCCGGTAGGTCGAGCGGGGCGGCGGCGAGGCCAGCCGCGCCGCGCCGGAGCGGGGACCCCGGGCCTCCGCCGACAGGGCGGCCGCGAGCTTCGCCAGCGGCCCCCCCGGGGCGGCGATGTCGGCGAGGTCGCGGTCGAGCTTGCGCCGCCAGTTCGGATAGCCCTCGGTCGAGCCCGGCACGTTGGCCTGGGCGAGTTCCGAGACCACGTCCTCGTACTGGACGGCCGTGAGCATCGCGGGCGCCCGGGCAAGGTAGCGGGCGGCGGCCTCGAAGGGCGCCGAATCCGGCGGCTCGGCGGAGGGGAGAAGCTGCTCGGCCGCCAGAGCCTCGGTGAGCCGGCGGCGTTCCACCACACGCTCGGCCCGCTCGGCCTCGGCGCGCTCCTGATCGTAGAGGCCGAGCGACTGGCGGGTGTCGGTGTCGACCCCGCGCCACCAGCCGACGAAGGTCGGCAGGTCGTGGGTGGTGATGGCGGTGAGCGCGTCGCGCGGATAGGCCGAGGGCGGCTTGAACCGGCCGTCGGCCTCGCGCTCGAAGGCGAGGATCCGGTAGCTCAACACGCCCGCCCGCATCAGCGCGTCGGAAAACCCCTCGGGGGCCGTGCCGAGGTCTTCCGCGATGACGAGGCACTTGTTGCGGTGGCTCTCCAGCCGCAGCACCGCCAGCATCGGCTCGAACGGCATCGCCACGTAGGCGCCGGCCTGGGCGCCCTGCCCGAGCGGGATCAGGTAGAGCCGGGCGAGCTGGAAGGCGTGGTCGATCCGGATCGCGCCCGCATGGCGCATGTTGGCCTGGACCAGGGCGCGGAAGGCCGCGAGGCCGTCGCGCTCCATCGCGAGCGGGTCGAAGGCCGGCAGGCCCCAGTTCTGGCCCTTGGGCGCCAGCAGGTCGGGCGGCGCGCCGATCGAGACCTTGTCGGCGAAGCGCTCGGGATGGGACCAGATCTCGGACCCGCCCCGGTCGGCGCCGACCGCGAGGTCCCGGTAGAGCCCGACCCGCATGCCGGCGCCGAGCGCCACCGCGGAGGCTTCCTCAAGTTGCTGATCGGCGAGGTATTGCAGCCACGCGTGGTAGCCGACGCGCTCCGCGTTCTCCGCCGCGAAGGCCTTCACGGCGTCCGTGCCGGCCCGGCGGTATTCCTCCGGCCAGTCGCCCAGCCAATGCGCCCCCTGCCCCCGGAAATGCTCCGACAGGGCCTCGAAGATCGCGTGGGATTCCAGATCCTCCCCGCCCTCCTGGCGGAAGCGCTCGAAGCCGGCATCGGTGCCGGCGCGCGCCGGCGACTCCGCCCAGAGGGCGCGGAGCACCGGATCGAGCACGTCGTGCACGCCCTGATGGTCGACGAGGGCGGCTTCCCGCAGGGCCGTGATCGCGTCCGCGCGCTCGGCGAGCAGCGCCTCGGCCCGGGAGCCGGCGAGGCCCGGCAGGCTGCGCGGGGCGATGAACAGGGTCTCCAGGAACAGGCGGGAGGAGGGCGAGTAGGGAGAGATCTTGGTCCGGTCGGAGCCGAACAGGGCGTGGACCGGGCTCAAGCCTAAGAATGCCGCTCCGCGTAAGGCAGCTTCGCGGGCGGCCTCGCCGGCATCCGCGTAGGTGCCGATGCCGATATTGGTGGCCGAGCGCAGACCGTAGAGCTGGGCGGCGAGCCCCCAATCGGAGGCGCCCTCCTCCGTGTAGGGGCGCGGGCGCCAGCAGCGCTGCGGCGCGGCGATCACCCAGGATTCGGTGCGGCTCTGGCCGGCCTGGACGGTGAGGCGGTGATAGCCCGGGGTCAGCGGCGGCAGCTCGAAGCCGGGATCGGCCCCCTGCGGATTGGCCCGTCCCTCACGGGCGGTGCCGCGCTCGTCCACGAGGCGCCAGACCAGGGTGTGGGGCGCGCCGTCCTGCAGACGCACCGGAACGCGCGCCGCCCGGCGGGCCTCCACGGGCAGGAGCGGCGGGATCAGGCCGCGGCGCAGGCGCTCCACCGCGGCGAGGCTTTCGGCGACCGCATCGTCGTCGTCCACCGCGAAGCCCAGGGCCGCCAGCAGACCCCGGCGGACCTCCAGGGACGTCTCGACGGGCTTGCCGAAGGCGTCGGTGTAGCCGCCGGCGACGCCGACGAGGTCGGCAAGTTGTTCCAAGGTCCTCACGTTCAAGGCGCTCACGAGCGGGACTCCGTCAGGAACACGCCGGTCCAGGCAGGCAGGTCATGGCCGGTCCCGTCCGGGGCGTTGGTCCAGACCAGTTTGGCGCCGCCCGGATCCACCGCGAAGGGCTCGGTCCCGACATTGGCGACGAAGCGCAGGGTGCCGGCGGCAAAGCGCCAGGTGCAGTCGACCACGTCCGCGCGCGGCAGGGCGGCGGCGGCGCCGTCGTAGCCGGACTTCGCCAGGGGTACGACCACGTCGCGGCGCAGGCCGAGGAGCCGCGTCGTCTCGGCCAGCACCGCGCGGTGGGGCGCGCGCTCCCGCTCGGACCAGTCGAGCTTGGAGGCCTCGAAGGTCTCGCGCTCGGTCGGATCGGGGATCTTCGAGGTGTCGTCCGCAAACGCGGCAAAGCTCTTGAACTCCCGGCGGCGGCCGTCGCGCACCGCCTTGTTCAGCTCCTCGTCCGGCGCGAAGTCGACGAAGAACAGGAACGGCGCCGAGGCCGACCATTCCTCGCCCATCCAGAGCATCGGGATCTGCGGCGCCAGCAGGAAGCCGGCCCGGGCGAGATCGAGCTTCTTCGGATCGGCCAGGTGGTTGAGCCGTTCGCCGAGCGCGCGGTTGCCGACCTGATCGTGGTTCTGGAGGAAGGTCACGAAGGCCGAGGGCGGCAGGTGCCCGGAGGGCTCGCCGCGGGGATGATTGTCGAGCGTGGCGAAGGGCTCGCCCTGATACGCGAACCCTTCCGCGAGGCAGCGGGCGAGGCGTTCGACCGGTTTGTCGGCAAAGCTTTTATAGTAGCCGGCATCCTCGCCCGTCAGCAGGACGTGCCAGCAATGGTGCAGGTCGTCGGCCCACTGGGCGTCATGCATCTTCGGACGCCCGGCGGTGTCGCGCTCCAGCCAGCGGGCCTGGTTGGCCTCGTTCTCCAGCATCAGGTGGATCTGGCGGTCCGGGAACGTCTTGCGGATCGTCTCACCGAGCTCGGCCAGGAAGTGCCGGGGCGAATCATCGAGGATCGCGTGGACGGCGTCGAAGCGCAGGCCGTCGAACCGGTACTCCTCCAGCCAGTACAGGGCGTTCTGGATGAAGTACTGGCGCACCGTGGCGCCGCTCTCCTTGCCGTCGAAATTGATGCCGGCCCCCCAGGGGGTCTGGTGGCGCTCGGTGAAGAAAGTCTTGGCGTAGGCGTGGAGGTAATTTCCGGCCGGGCCGAAATGGTTGTAGACCGCGTCGAGATAGACCATCAGGCCGAGGCCGTGGGCGGTGTCGATCAGGCGCTTGAGGTCGTCCGGGCGGCCATAGGCGCCGTCGGGCGCGTAGGGCAGCACGCCGTCGTAGCCCCAGTTGCGCGAGCCCTTGAAGTCGGCGAGCGGCAGCAGCTCGATCGCGGTGACGCCGAGCGCCTTGAGGTCGGGCAGCCGGGCCTCAAGGCCGGCATAGGTGCCCTCCGGCGTCGCGGTACCGACATGGCACTCGTAGATCACCGCCTCCTCGAACGGCCGCCCGGTCCAGGCCTCGTCCGACCACTCGAAGCTGCGCGGATCGATCACCTCGCTGAGGCCCGAGACGTCGTCGGGCTGGAAGCGCGAGGCGGGATCGGGGACGACGAGCTCGCCGTCGATGCGGAAGCCGTAGCGGGCGCCGGGCTTCACGCCGGGCAGGGCCGTGCGCCGCCAGCCGCCGCCGGATTCGGGTAGGGGGTGGTCGACGCCGTCGACGACGAGTTCGACGCTCTGGGCGGTGGGCGCCCAGAGGGCGAAGCGGACGCCGCCCCCGACCATCTCGGCCCCGAATTCCATGCTGTGGGCGCGCCGCATCGGGCCACCGTCCTGTCGTTGGCCGCGCGCACCGGGGCGCAAGCGCGGCAGATCATCCGTCGTGGGAGAAGGCCCCGGGGTCGATCCGGTTCCCGCAGCGCAGCTATGGCGGAGTGGGTGTGTGGCAATCGGGGGACGCTGGGCCGATCGGAGCCGCGATCACGTTCGATAGAACAGGACCCGGCCTTCCTGGCGCAGCTGGAGCAGAAGATCGAACTCGCGCACGTTGCGGGTCAGGACATAGAAGCCGAGCTTCAACGCCTGTAGGAACAGGACGCAATCGTGGAGCGCGCCCATTCGGTCGTCCCGCGCATAGCCCTGGAGGCGGCAGAGCATCCCGGCGTAGAGGGCCGCCTGCCCCAGGACGTCGGCATCGGGCGTAAAGACACGATGTGAAGGCATCCCGTCGATAGCCGTGCCGATCGCCGCGATGACGCGGCCGCTGCGCGCATCGTCGGGATCGACGGCACCGACAGCGTGCATCAGTTCCTGAATGGCGATCGTGCTGTGGTTCACGATCCGAAGGGCAAGGAGATCCTCGATCAGAGGAGGAGCCCGGCCCTGCATCTGGTCGATATAAACGCAGGTATCCAGAAGCAGCGGGCCACCTGCGCGCGGTTGTGTGCCGAGAAATGGCAACTCGGTATCCGGCCGCCGCTGAAGCGTCGTTTTCGCTCCCCGCCGGCGCAGGCGCTCCGCGGCCTTGAACGTGAAGGACATCTGCCAGGATTGCTAGAAGTCCAGGTCGAGTTCCGGATCCACCGATCCTCTCAGTGCGCGGAAGGTTTCTGCGAATCCATCGTCAATCGCCACGTTCGCAAGCGCGAATTCGATCAGCGCCGTGTCGGAGCGCAAGCCTGTCCGAGCCTTGGCGCGCTCGATCAGCTCGGAATCGACGCGGCCGGAAATCCGGCTGCCTTTGCTCTTGGTCAGTCCGCTTTCCTGCGCCCGGGCCATTACGGCCGCAACAGAGGCCGCTACGGGAGTGGAGGTCTCCACGTCCTTAGCTCCTGTCGAGCGCGGGCGATCATCCGCCATGGCAATCCTCGAGCGATGTTCAACAAAACAGGTTTCCAGGCAACGTACTGCGCCCCGATCCCGTGTGCAAACGCGTGTCTCTACCTCACTGGCGCCCACCCCGCCCGGCCCCCGGCTTCCCTTCCGGAGCCGGTGAGCACCAGAACCGTCCGCCCCGGCAGCGGCACCGCGGCACCGGCTTCGTAGGTCGCGGCATCCGGCGGCGGCGTCCCCTCGGGCTCGCCCGTATCGAGAACCGGCCGCCACGGGCCGCCGATCACCGGGGCGAGGTGGAACGCGCAGGCTTCCGTCCCGGCATTGAACAGCATCAGCAGACGGTTCCCCGGGCCGCCATCATTGCCGATCTGCATCCCGAACACCTGGAGCCCGTCATCCGACCAGTGGCTGTCGCCCATCTCGGTACCCTCGGGCGCCAGCCAGTGGACGTCGCGCAGGGGCTGGTCCGGATCGATCAGGGTGCCGGTGAAGAAGCGCCGCCGCCGCAGGGCCGGTTGGGTCCGGCGCAGGGCCAGCAGGTTGGACACGAAGCCTGAGAGCGCGGGATCCGGATCGGTGCTCCAGTCCATCCAGCTCGTCGGGTTGTCCTGGGCATAGGCGTTGTTGTTGCCGCCCTGGCTGCGCGAGCGCTCGTCGCCCATCAGCAGCATCGGCACGCCCTGGGCCAGCATCACCGTGGCCAGCATGTTGCGCTTCTGGCGGGCGCGCACCGCCAGGATGGCCGGATCGTCGGTGTCGCCCTCGACGCCGTAGTTCCGGCTGACGTTGTGGCCGTGGCCGTCGCGGTTGTCCTCGCCGTTGGCCGCGTTGTGCTTCTCCTCGTACGACACCGTGTCGGCCAGCGTGAAGCCGTCGTGGCTCGCGATGAAGTTGACGCTGGCGAGCGGCGAGCGCCGGGAGGGCGCGAACACCTCCCTGGAGCCGGTCAGCCCCTGCGTGACCTTGGCCAGCGTTCCGGAATCGCCCTTCCAGAACCCGCGCGTGGCGTCGCGGAACGTGTCGTTCCACTCGCTCCAGCCGCGCGGATAGCCGCCGAGCTGATAGCCCCCCTCCCCGATGTCCCAGGGCTCGGCCACCATCTTGACCCGGGCGAGCACGGGATCCTGCGCCACCGCCTGGAAGAAGGCCGCCTGCGGGGTGAAGGCGAGCGGCGACCGCCCGAGGCTCGAGGCGAGGTCGAAGCGGAAGCCCGCAATCCCGTAGGCGGTCACCCAGTGGCGCAGGGAATCCAGCACGAGCTGCATCACCCGCGGGTGGCTCACGTCGAAGGTATTGCCGCAGCCGGTGCAGTCGATGGTGCGGCGCGGGTCGGCCGGGTCGAGCTTGTAGTAGCTGGCATTGTCGATGCCGCGGAACGACAGGGTCGGGCCGGTATGGTCGCCCTCCGCGGTGTGGTTGTAGACCACGTCGAGCCAGGTCTCGATCCCGGCGGCGTTGAGCTCCCGGATCGCCGCCTTCAGGCTGCCGAGGCCGCCCTCCCCCAGGTAGCGCGGATCGGGGGCGAAATAGCTCAGGGGCTGATAGCCCCAGAAGTTGACGAGCCCCTTGTCCACCAGGAAGCGGTCGTCCACGAAGCCCTGGATCGGCAGGAGTTCGAGCGCCGTCACGCCGAGCTTGACCAAGTGCTCGATGATCGCCGGATGGGCGAGCGCCGCATAGGTGCCGCGCTCGGGTTCGGGGATCGCCGGATGGGTGCGGGTCAGCGCCTTGACATGCGCCTCGTACACCACCGTGTCGGCGAGCGGCCGGCGCACCGGATTGAGGGCGAGATTGGGGACCTCCGGGGCGGTGACCACGCAGCGCGGCATGTAGACCGCGCTGTCGCGCCGGTCGATCCGGTCCTCGCGCCCGCCCCGCCGGTGCCCGTAGAGCGCGTCGTGCCAGCGGATCTTGCCGCGGATCTCCCGCGTGTAGGGGTCGAGCACCAGCTTCGACGGGTTGAACCGGTGGCCGTTCGCCGGATCCCACGGCCCGTGGACCCGGTAGCCGTAGAGCTGGCCCGGCAGCACCCCGCGCAGGTAGCCGTGCCAGACGTCGTCGGTCCGGCAGGGCAGCCGCACCGTGCGGGTCTCGTGCCGCTCGCCGGGCTCGAACAGGCAGATATCGACCGCGGTGGCGTGTTCGGAGAACAGGGCGAAGTTGACCCCGCGCCCATCGAAATGCGCGCCGAGCGGCGCCGGCACCCCGTCATCGACGACGATCATGGGTTTCCAAAGGGCCGTGCCCTTTGGTGGGTCGTCAGGGCGCAGCCCGACATTCGGGCGCGGCCCGACAGCAGGGCTCCGCCCTGCACCCGCAAAAGGTCTCGACCTTCTGAAACCATGACGCTATTCGGCCGCGGCGGCGGTCGTGGTCGGCGGCTCGCGCTCGATCGTTCGGAAATTCTCGAGTTCCGCCAGGAAGTTGCGCGCCCACCAGTCGACATCCTCGCGGGTCATGCGCTCGACCATCGGCTTCCAGCGCGCCAGCCGCTCGGCCTTCGGCATGTAGAGCGCCGCGCGGATCGCCTCCGCGACCTCGAACCGGTCGTAGGGGTTGATCAGCAGGGCCTCGGGCAGCTGGCGGGCGGCGCCGGCGAATTTCGACAGGACCAGGACGCCCGGATCGTCTTCGGCTTGCGCGACCACGTATTCCTTGGCGACGAGGTTCATGCCGTCGCGCATCGGCGTCACGAGGCCGACCCGCGCCGCCCGGTAGAGGCCGGCGAGCACGGGGCGCGGATAAGCCTTGGTGATGTACTGGATCGGCGTCCAGGCCGGGTCGCCGAGGGAGCCGTTGATCTCGCCGACCTTCTCGTTCACGTCGCGGGCGAGCTGCTCGTATTCCGGCACCTCGCTGCGGGATTTCGGCGTGATCTGGATGTAGGTGACGTTGCCGCGCTGGTCGGGGTTGGAGGCGAAGAAGCTCTCCACCGCCTCCATCCGCTCGGGCACGCCCTTGGAATAATCGAGCCGGTCGACCCCGATCAGCAGCTTGCGGGTGCGCAGGCCCGCGATGGTCTCGCGCACCACCTTGTTGGTGCTGGCCCTCTCGGCCGCCTCCTTGAAGCCCGCGACGTCGATGCCGATCGGGAAGGCGCGGATCCGGGTGCGGCGGCCGTCGACCATCAGCGAGCCGCCGCCGAGCGGAATCGCCCGCTGGGTATCGACGAGGTTGCGCTGCAGGTTCTGGACATCCGCCTCGGTCTGCAGGCCGATCAGGTCGTAATCGACGATGGCGCGCAGCAATTCGCCGCTCGCCGGCAGCGAGTTGAACACGTCGGCGGCGGGCCACGGGATGTGGTGGAAATAGCCGATCGGGTTGTCGAGCCCGAGGCCGCGCAGCTCGGCCGCGAGCGGCAGCAGGTGGTAATCGTGCACCCAGATGATGTCGTCGGGCTCGACCAGCTTGGCGAGCGCGCGGGCGAAGGTCCGGTTCACGCGGCTGTAGCCGGCGTAATCGGAGCGCGAGAAGGCGCCGAGCCCCAGCCGGTAATGCATGATCGGCCACAGGGCGCGATTCGCGAAGCCGGCATAATATTCCAGGTGGTCCTGGGGCGAGAGATCGACCACCGCGTATTGAACGCGGCCCCGGTCGATCAGGGTCGGCTCCTCGGAGGGCTCCTCGGTGATGGTGCCGCTCCAGCCGAACCACAGCCCCTCGTAGGCGGTGAAGGCCTCCTTCACGGCGACCGCCAGGCCGCCCGCCGCGACCGCCTTGCCGCCCTCCTCCGGGACGGCGACGCGGTTCGATACGATCACAAGGCGTGCCACGCGGGTCGGCTCCGGATCAGGGGCGCGGGTCGGGTCGAGGATCTCGCCGCGCCTGCATCGGGACATCAACTATATCTCAGAACGCGCGGGAACCCTGCGCGATCCTTTGTTGGTCTTTGGCGCGACCCCGGCTGGGGCGGACCGAGTTTCAAGACGACCCAAGCGTGAAGCCGGGCGCGGGTCAAGTCGAGCCCGTGCCGTTCCGGGACAGGGCGGCTGCTCCGTTCCGGCACCGCGCTTCGCCGATCGCACGCGGACGAGTCGGCGGAGTTCGATGGCCGTTGTCGAAGCGTGACGGTTCTGACAGACCTTGTCTGAACGTAGACTGAGCGGTGCGCCGAGTCGCGGCGAGGCCGGGATCGGCGCAGCGTGATGGGGCCTGAAACACGGGGCATCGAAACACGCGGCACCGGAACCGGTCACAGCTGAGTCGGTTACTCAGCCATCGCGGGGGCCGCGGTCGCCGCGCGCGGTGCCGACCCCGCGGCACGAGGAGTGTTTTCGAGATGGCCGGCAACGAGTTACCGAAGGACACCCCTGGGGAGCCGCTCCACGGGGCTGTGCACGAGGCCCCGCAGGGTACGTCCCATCAAGGCGCGCGCCATTCGGCGGCGGACGAGCGTGCCCAGTGGCGGGCCCTGCAGGGCGATGTCGAGGGTCTGGCCGACGTGGCGGCGGAGCGCGGGCGCGGGCTCCTCGACGCGGCCCGGCTCCAGGCGCAGAGCTATGTCGAGCAGCGCAAGAGCGACGCGGCGCAGTCGGTCCACGATCTGGCCCAGACCATCCGCAACTCGGGTCGCGATCTCGGCGACAAGCCGAACGTGCGCGCCTTCTTCGACAGCGCCGCCGATGGGCTGGAGCAGCTCGGCACCTCGATCGAGCGCCGCAGCCTCGGCGATTTCTACAGCGAGGCCGAATCCCTCGCCCGCCGGGCGCCGGTGGCGGTGGCGGTCGGGACCTTCGTGGCCGGCCTGATCGCCGCACGGTTCATCAAATCGTCGAGCCTGCCGCCGGAGGCGCCGGACGGCGACGCCCGCGACGGCTTCCGGGCCTGACGCCATGGCCCAGGGGACTGATCCGCGCCAGAGCGGCGCCACCGGTGCTTCGAGCATCCAGAGCCTGATCGGCGACGCGCTCCGCGAGACGAACGAGCTCGCCCGCAAGGAGATCGCGCTGTTCCGCGCCGAGATGGCGGGCAATATCCGCCAGCTCGTGGTCGGGCTCGCCTGCATGGTCGGCTCGGCGGTGTTCGCCGTGGTCGCCCTGCTGGTGCTGATCGGCGCCTTCGTGAAATGGCTCGCCACGGTCGTGGGCTCCGAGTGGCTCTCGGCCCTGATCGTCGGCGGCGTGCTGCTGGTGCTCGCCCTCGGCATGGCCCTCTGGGCGCGCAGCGTCCTCTCCCTCTCCACCCTGGCCCCGAAGCGCACCACGCGCCAGGTCCGCCAGGATGCCCAGGCCCTGTCGGAGCGCGTGTCCGGATGAGTTCGATGAACGACCTCGAGAAGGAGATCGAGGAGAGCCGCGCCCGGCTCGACGACACGATCGACCGCATCCAGGGGCGGCTCTCGGTGCCCAACCTCGTGGACGAGATGCTGGGCAATGCCCGGCGGGTGCCGGCCCTGAACACCACCTACGATTCGGCCCTGGAGGCGGTGCGCCGCAACCCCGTGCCGGTGCTGCTGATCGCGGCCGGCGTCGGCCTGCTGTTCAACCGGATGGCGAAGGACGCCCAGCGCCGCCGCACGGAGGTCGCGGCCGAACGCGTGCCCACGCTGAACACCGGCGCGGCGCGCGGCTACGATCCCGATCTGCCGACGGTGCGCCCAGCGCGCGATCCTCTCGACAAGACCGAGATCTGAGGACCGGCGCCGGACACGAACGACAGGACCGGCCGGCAGGCCGGAGGGAACGGCGCCGCCCGAAGAGGCTGCGCAGCCGAGACGGACATCCGAGGACACCGCCATGACCGACAAGCCGGGCACCCAAGCTACCCCCCCTCGCACCCCCTCCCGCACCCCCGAGCAGATCGCCGCCGAGGCCGGCATGCCGCACGGGGCCGGCGGAACCGGCCTGCGCCCGGATCCGGCCGGCCACGGCGACCCGGGCGCGCCCGGCACGGCGGCGGGCGACTTCACCCTGCGGCCCGACGCGCGCGGCCTGCACGATCCGCTGCCGCAGGGCGGCACGCCGCTCTCGTCCGGCGGGACCTCCGGCGGCGCTTCGCGGTCGTCGGATCCGGCCTCCACCGTGAAGGAGGGCGTGCGGGCAGCGGGCGACCGCGCCGCCGACCTCGCCGGTCAGGCGAGCCAGACCGTTTCGAGCTTCGCCGACGACATCAACAGCCGTCTCGGCGGCGCGGCCGATCAGGCCCGCAATCGCGCCTCCGCGGCCTATGACGACGTGCGGGAGCGCGCGGAGGGGCTTCACCGGCGCAACCTGCGGGCGCTCGACGACCTCACGAATCAGGGCATCGACGGGCTGCATCGCGGCCGCACCGCGGTCGAGCGCTTCGTGGACGACAACCCGCTCCTCGTCGGCGTGGTGGGCGTCGCCGCCGGCCTGCTGCTCGGCGCCCTGCTGCCGCGCACCCGGCAGGAGGACCGGAACATCGGCCCCTGGGCCGACGAGATGCGCGACCAGGGCCTGCGCTACGCCCGCGAGGTGACCAATATCGGACGCGAATTCGTCCAGACCGCCCTGGATCCGGACAATCTCAACGCCGCCGCCCGCAAGGTGGTCGATCCCGACGGCCACACGCCGCCGGCGGGGGAGCGGAAAGAGCACAATCTCTGATCGCGGTGTCGAAGAACCGGTGGCTGAAGCCAGCCGCCGGTCACCCCAAGTCCTGTCGCTGGAACGTCCTGTCGCTGGAACCGCTTTCTCAAGGCTTGATTGGCCCGGACCTGTCAGCCAAGCCCACGGGCACGCATGGTGTCGATCACGTCGGCATCGAGGCGCAGCGTGATCTGACGTTTGGGTTGGTCGACCCGCAGCTGCCCGCGACAACGTTTCAGCAGTTCCAGACCATCGCCGGGCACGGCGCGCACCATCATCGCGTCGGTCAGTTCCGGAATCTCTTCGTATTCCTCCGCGGTGATCGCGCGAGCATCGACCTTATCGAGGTCGGTCGCCCCGATCTTGTCAGCGGATGAGGGGGGCATATCGCTTCGGCTCCCGGGCATCGGCTTTCCTCATACGGCAAGCTTGCCTCCTGATAGCGGCGTTCTTCCTATGAGGGAGCGCCTAAGGCCGCCTTATCCAGCTTGAATTGTAGCACTCTGTGCGATAGATCTTCTGCCGCAGACTGGGTGAAGAGACTGGCTGGTGCTGAGGGCCACGCAATCCCGCACCGGGTTCAGATTGGACCTGTCGAAACGTGGCCACTCCTGTCAATAGCGGTCCAGCACCCGGCCGTAGAGCGCGCACATGAGGACATCGCCTCATGAACAGACCTTGTGGCGGGCTTCCGTCCCGGCAGGGGGAGACGATGAAGATCTACGCCACGGCCGCGTTCTCGAAGCTTGTCGGGAAGCAGGATGTCTCTGACGATGATTTACGGGAGGCCGTAGCCCGCGCCGAGCGCAACCAGATCGACGGGCCCCTCGGAGGCCATTTGATCAAGCAACGCATCGCGCGCCAGGGGCGGGGTCGCTGAGGTGGGTTCCGCACCATCATCTTTTACAGGCGCGGCGCGGTCGCCGTATTTCTGCACATGTTTGCCAAGAACGAGCGGGCGAACCTCTCCAAGAAGGAGCAGGCCGCCTATCACGACTACGCCGAGCAATTGGCGAAGCACACCGATGAACAATTCTCCCGCCTTGTTATGGAGCTCGGATGGAGGCGAATCGAGGATGAACAGCCCAAAGAAGACGTACCGAAGTGATGCCCTTCGGTCGCTTCATCTGGCCGCTGAGGATTCCCATGCGGTCGGGGCGATCGACAAGGCGACTCTGCGTCGGTTCGACGTCGCTTGCCTGACGCCCGTGGAGCCGTTGGCGCCGGAGGCGATCAAGCGCATCCGGGAAACGGCGAAGATGAGCCAAGCCATCTTCGCCCTAACCTTGAACGTGACCACATCGCTGGTCAGCCAGTGGGAGCGGGGAGAGAAAAAGCCGAGCGGTCCTTCGCTCAAGCTCCTGTCGCTCGCCGCCCACAAGGGCATCGACGCGATCATCTGAAGCCTCATCCCGGAGGATGAGGATCGGCGTTCGGGATGAACGCCCTGACCTTCGCCGAGCGAGCAGATAATCCGGCGTCCCGCGGTCAGCGCCCCGCATCCGCCTCCCGGTACAACCCCGCATGCGCCTCCCGCAGCAGGTTCTTCTGGACCTTGCCCATGGTGTTGCGCGGCAGCTCGTCCACGAACAGGACGCGCTTGGGGCATTTGAACCGGGCGAGCCGGCCCTCCAGGGCGGCCTGCACGCCGGCCTCGTCGGGGCAGCCGGGGCCGCCCACCACAACCGCCGTCACCGCCTCGCCGAAATCCGGGTGTGCCAGACCGATCACCGCGGATTCGACCACGCCCGGCAGCGCGTCGATCTCGGTCTCGACCTCCTTCGGGTAGACGTTGAAGCCGCCCGAGATGATCAGGTCCTTGCCGCGCCCGACGATGTGGACGTAGCCCCGCGCATCGACCTTGCCGAGATCGCCCGTGATGAAGAAGCCGTCGGCCCGGAATTCGGCCGCCGTCTTCTCCGGCATGCGCCAGTAGCCCTGGAACACGTTCGGACCCTTCACCTCGATCATCCCGACCGAATCCGGGCCGAGCACGCGCCCGCCCTCCGGATCGACCACCCGCAGGGACACGCCCGGCAGCGGGAACCCGACCGTGCCGGCGACCCGGTCGCCGTCATAGGGGTTCGAGGTGCTCATGTTGGTCTCGGTCATGCCGTAGCGTTCGAGGATGGCGTGGCCGGTGCGGGCCTGCCACTCGCGATGCGTCTCGGCGAGCAACGGCGCCGAGCCCGACACGAACAGCCGCATGCCCCTGGCCGCCTCCGGCGTCAGGCCCGGCTCCTTGAGCAGGCGGGTGTAGAAGGTCGGCACGCCCATCAGCACGGTGGCCCGGGGCATCAGGCTCAGGATCAGCTTCGGGTCGAGCCGGGGCAGGAACAGCATGGAGCCGCCGCTCGCCAGCACCGTGTTGGTCGCCACGAACAGCCCGTGGGTGTGGAATACCGGCAGGGCGTGGATCAGCACGTCGTCGGCGGTGAAGCGCCAGTAGTCGACCAGCGTCCGGGCGTTCGAGGCGAGGTTGTCGTGGGTCAGCATGGCGCCCTTGGAGCGCCCGGTCGTGCCCGAGGTGTAGAGGATCGCGGCGAGATCCTCCGGCCCCCGGGGCATGTCGGCGACATCGCCGTCCTGCCGGTCCGCGGCCTCGGCGGCGCTGCCGCCGCCCGCGGCGTCCAGCGTCCAGATCGTGCGGACACCGGAGGCCGCCTCGGCCAGCGCCGCGCGCCGGCCCGGGTCGCAGACGAACACGCTGGGTTCCGCGTCGCCCAGGAAGTAGCCGATCTCGGCCGGGGTGTAGGCGGTGTTGAGCGGCAGGAACACGCCGCCGGCCCGGACCACGCCGAGGTAGAGAAAAATGACCTCCGGGCTCTTCTCGACCTGCACGGCCACCCGGTCGCCGGGCTCGACGCCTGCGGCCCGCAGGGCCGCCGCGTAGGCGCCGGCGCGGGCGATCAGGTCCGCGTACGCGTAGCGGCGGCCCTCCGGCGTCTCGATCACGGTCTTGGCGGGATCGGGGACGCCGTCCCGGATCAGGGAGAAGAGATGGTTGGTCATCGGGCGTTTGGGCTGTGGCGGGCCTTCGTGTCTCCCGCACCCATAGCCGCCTCAGGGGCCTCCCGGCGAGCCCTTTCAGGCGGCGAACGGCCCGAGGCCGTCGGGCACGCGCATGCGGAAGACGATTCGGGTTTCCAAAGGACGAGTCCTTTGGCGGGTGCAGGGCAGAGCCCTGCAAAACAGGTCTCCAGCCCCGGAAGGGGCCGGAGACCTGTTTGCCGGGATTTCACCCCGACACCCCACCAAAGGGCAAGCCCTTTGGAAACCCGTGATCCTATGCCTCGGCCAGCACCACGGCGCGCGGCGGCGGCAGCTTGGCGCGCAGCTCCCGGCTCACCGCAGGCGACGCCACCACCGTGCCGAGATTGGCGTAGGTCTCGTGGTTCCGCTCGATCGCGGCGAGGTCGTAGAGGTAGTTCACCATCAGGCCGTGGGCCTGGGACAGGCCCTTCTTCGAGGTGTCGCCGAGGAAGTTGATCCGGTCGAGCCGCGCGCCGTTGCCGAGGTGGAACCGGGCCACCGGGTCGAGGGGGCGCCCGCGCGCGTTCTTCGCGCGCAGGAAATAGGCGGCCGCCGCTGGGATCAGCGCCTTGCGCACCGCCTCGGCCTTCGCCTTGTCGGTGTGCCAGTCGGGATCGTCCAGCGCCCGCAGGGTCTCGACATCCTCAGGGAGCAGCCCCTGCGGGCTGTCGGCCCGGCGTTCCCGGGTGAGCCACGCGGCGAAGCCCGGCACCGGCGAGAGCGTCACGAAGGTCTTGAGGGTCGGAACCTCGCGGGTCAGGTCCTCGACCACCTGCTTGATCAGGAAGTTGCCGAAGGTGACCCCGGCAAGCCCCTTCTGGCAGTTCGAGATCGAATAGAAGATCGCGGTGGTCGCCGCCTGCGGCTGCAGCGGCTTGCGCTCCCGCGACAGGATCGGCGCGATGGCCGGAGCGATCTCTCCGGTGAGCGCCACCTCCACGAAGATCAGCGGCTCGTCGGCCAAAGCCGGGTGGAAGAACGCGAAGCAGCGCCGGTCCGGCGGCTCGATCCGGGCGCGCAGATCATCCCAGTCGGCGATGGCGTGCACCGCCTCGTAGCGGATGATCTTTTCCAGGATATGGGCCGGCGTGGTCCAGTCGATGTGGCGCAGCACCAGGAAGCCGCGGTTGAACCACGAGGCGAACAGGTGCTCGAAATCGGAATCCAGGCTGTCGGCCGCGTCCAGCAGGGCGGGGTCCGGCGTCTCGCCAGCGCGCAGGTCCCGGCGCAGATCGAACAGGTCCTCGCGCATCCGCACGAGGCTGAGCGTGCCGCCCCGGGCGAGGTTGAGGCGGCGGATCAGTTCCTGGCTGCGCGGCTCGGCCGCCTCGTGCAGGGTCCCGAGCCGCGCCCGCGACGGGTCGGCCCGGTAGGCGGCGATCGCCTCGTCGACCGCGGCATGGTCCGCGTCGAAGTCGAGCGCGATGGCCCGCAGGAAGGCGTGGCGCTCCGCCTGCCCGAAGCTCGCGTAGCGGTCGAGGATCAGGCGAGCCAAAGCCACGCCGGAGGCCTCGCCGCGCCGGGAGATCAGATCCTCGCACAGCTTGACGAGATCGCCCGCATTGGCCCGGGACGCGATGTCGCCGCGGCCGATGCCGATCAGGTCGCGGCCGCGCTCGCTGATGGTCTGAAGCAGGTCGCCGAAGAAGGAGATCGCCGCCATGACCTTCGCACCAACCCCTGTCGATCCGGACTTGAAGCGCGCCCCGCGATGCCGGCTCGCCGTCCGGACGGATGCGCAACCGGATCCGATGCCGCCGAGCCCCGCCGGGGAAGCCGGATCAGCAGCCCGATCCCGCCCGACATCTTACGGCGGCGCGGCCGCCGCGACCAGAGCTTGGCCGGTTGCGGATTGCGAAGGCGTGCTTGCAAAAGCGGTGCGAAGGGGGTGTGACGAACCGGAATCCGCGGGATCAGACGCGCTCGGCCACGGTGGCGAGGTCGGCCCGCTCCCGCCAGTCGCCGACGCCGTGCTGGCGGGCGAAGCGGAGCTCGGCGGCGCGGCGGGCGCGCTCGGGATCGCGGGCCCGCATGATCTCGACGGAGCCGACCGTGAACGGCACCCCGAGGATCTCCTTGGCGAAGTCGACGCGGTAGTTCGGCATTCCGTACTCCCTGTTCCGGCGGTTCCGGGTGCGTCTGCACGGAACGAAACCGCCCTCTCGCTCGTATCCGATTCTGGAGCCTGTCGGGCCCGAGGCCCGGATGTCCGTGTTGCGCGACACCCGCCCGCGGAAAGGTGCCGCATGCCGTAGCGATCGCATATGGTGCTCCGGCGGTGCCCGTGAAGGGGCGCGCCGTGTGCCGGCAGGGATGCATCGCCGCAGCTTGCCGGCCGGCGCACTCTGCCCGTAACGCTCGCGCCTCGGACTTCTCTTCCGGAGAAACGGACCTGACCATGGCCCTTCCGCGGCGCCGGACCCGCCTGACCTCGACCCAACCGTGACCACATCCCTCGACGCGAAGGCCCGCCTCGGCCTGACGCTGATCGCCGGCGGGGCGGTGGCCAACATCTACTACAACCAGCCGCTGCTCGGCCTGATCGTGGCCGAGTTCGGCGATCGGGCGGCCCTCTGGGTGCCGACCACGGCGCTGGTCGGCTACGGGCTCGGCATCGTCGGGCTCGTGCCGCTGGGCGACGCGCTGCCGCGGCGCACGCTGATCGTGTGGCAATGCCTCGGCCTCGCCGTGGCGCTGCTGGCGGTCGGCCTCGCCCCGAACCTCGCGAGCCTCGCGCTCGCCCACCTCGTCGTCGGCGTGCTCGCCTGCGCGGCCCAGCAGGCGGTGCCGTTCGCGGCCGAACTGGCCCCGGATGCGAGCCGCGGGCGGGTGGTCGGGCAGGTGATGACCGGGCTGCTGACCGGCATCCTGCTCGCCCGGACGGCGAGCGGGTTCCTGGGGGCGCATCTCGGCTGGCGGCCGGTCTTCCTCATCGCTGCGCTGGTGGCGCTCGCCATGGCGGGCATCGCCCGGGCGACCCTGCCGCACACGGTGCAGACGCATCCCCTGCGCTACCGCGCCCTGATGCTGTCGATCCTCCACCTCGCCCGGAATCAGCCGGTGCTGCGCACGGCGAGCCTGTCGCAGGCGCTGCTGTTTGCGGGCTTCAACGCCTTCTGGGCGACGCTGGCGCTGCTCGTGGAGGGGCCGCCCTTCGGGCTCACGGCCGCGGGTGCCGGGCTGTTCGGGGTGATCGGCGTCTGCGGCGCCTTCGTGGCGCCGCTCTCGGGCCGGTTCACCGACCGCAAGGGCGCCAAGCCCGTGGTGTTGGGCGGCAGCCTGATGGTCGCCCTGTCCTTCGTGGTGCTCTGGGCGGGGGGCACGTGGTCGTTGGTCGCGGTGGCGCTCGGCGTGCTGCTCATCGACATCGGCATCAACGGCGCGCTGATCGCCAACCAGACCCGGGCCTACGCCCTGGTTCCGGGGGCGCGGGGGCGGATCAACACCGTGCTGTTCACGACCCTGTTCGTGTTCGGGGCGCTCGGCGCCTATGCCGGCTCGCAGGCCTTCCTGCTGGTCGGCTGGCCGGGGGTCTGCGCGGTCGGGCTGGTGTTCTCGGCGCTGGCGGTGATCGTGGCGGCGCGCGATCCGCACGGACGAGCGTCTTGAACCGTAAGGGATTCCAAAGGGCTGCGCCCTTTGACGGGGTATCGGGGCGGAGCCCCGATGTCGGGCGTTGCCCGAACCCAGCAGGGCTTCGCCCTGCACCCACACAAGGTCGCGGACCTTGTGGATCCATGACCATCGAGCGCCGGAGCGCCCGCGTCTACTTGAGCACCCGCGACAGCCGGCACCAGCCCGTCTTGTCGGGCGGCAATCCGAAACGCAGGCGTTCCGGGCGCTCCGCGAAGCGGCGCACCGCGATCCCGGCCTCTGCGAGGCGCCGGTAGAGCCCAGGCCCATCCGGAAGATCCGCGGTCCGGAACAGGCAGGTGCCGCCGACGATCTGCCCCCCGCCCCGTACGATCAACCGGTCGAGCCGGGCCGCATCCGCCGCCCGCGCCCGGGCGGCCTCCGCGCGCCATCCGGTATCCGACAGGGCCGTTCTCCCGGTCGCCAGGGCCGGGCCGGACACCGCCCAAGGCCCCAGGGCCTCGGCGATCCGGGCCGCGATCCCGGGCTCGACGACCGCGAAGCCGAGGCGCAGGCCGGCGAGCCCGTAGGTCTTGCCGAAGGAGCGCAGCACCACCAGCCCCGGCCCCACATGCGGGCACAGGCTCTCCACCGGTTCGAGATCCGCAAAAGCCTCGTCGGCGACCAGAAGGCCGCCACGGGCTTCGAGCGTTTCGGCCAGGGCGCGGCGCTCGGCCAGTGGAAAGGTCCGCCCGTCCGGGTTGTTGGGATCGACGATCACCGCCACCCGGGCATCGCCGAGCGCCGCGAGATCCGTGATCGTGCGCACCGCGTGCCCGGCCCGCGCCCAGGCGGCCGCGTGCTCGGCATAGGTCGGACCCAGGACCGCCACACGGGTCGGCGCCAGGAGCCGGGGCAGGGTCTCGATCAGGATCTGGGTGCCGGGGGCCGGCACGACATGGGCCGCATCCGGCGCGCCGTAGGCCGAAGCGGCGGCCGCCCGCAGGCCCTCAACCTCGGCGGCCTCGGGGAGCCGCGTCCAGGCGCTGGCCTCCACGGGCGGCACGGGATACGGGACCGGGTTGATCCCCGTCGAGAGGTCGAGCCACGGTTCCGGCGCGTCGGGAAAGGCTTTGCGAAGGCCGCCGAGATCGCCGCCATGGGCGATCGGGGCGGGCTCCCGCGCGGGAAAACGCCACACCGAATGGTCCATCCGCCCGAAACGCTCGCCGTGCTGGCCCTCGCCCTCGGGATCGAGGCGGCGGCCGGCTATCCGGACGCGCTCTACAGGGCGGTCGGCCACCCTGTCACCTGGATCGGCCGGCTGATCGCCGCCCTGGAGCGCGGCCTGAACCGCGGCTCCGCACGGCGGCGCCGGCTCGCGGGCTGCCTCGCTTTGGCGCTGCTGCTCGCCGCCGTCGCGCTGCCGGCCCTCGCCCTGACGGCGCTCGCTGGCCTCGCCGGCCCCCTCCCCGCCCTGATCCTGCTCGGCCTCGCCTGTGCCGGCCTGCCGGCGCAGCGCAGCCTGCACGATCACGTCGCCGCGGTGGAAGCCGCCCTGCGCACCGGCGGCCTGGAGGCCGGGCGCCGGGCCGTGGCGATGATCGTCGGGCGCGATCCCGAGCGCCTCGACGAGCCGGCGGTCTGCCGCGCCGCGATCGAGAGCCTGGCGGAGAATTTTTCGGACGGGATCGTGGCGCCCGCCTTCTGGATCGGCTGCCTCGGCCTGCCGGGCGGCGCGCTCTACAAGGCGATCAACACCGCCGACAGCATGATCGGCCATCGCACGCCCCGCCACGAGGCCTTCGGCTGGGCGGCGGCCCGGCTCGACGATGGGGTCAACCTGCCGGCCTCCCGCCTCGCCGGCCTGCTGATCGCCGGGGCGGCGCTCCTGCGCGGCGCTGACGCCCGGGGCGCGTTCACCGCCATGGCCCGGGACGCCCGCCATCACCGCTCGCCCAATGCCGGCTGGCCGGAATCCGCCATGGCGGGGGCGCTCGGCCTGAAGCTCGCGGGGCCGCGGGTCTATGACGGCACCCTGGTGCCCGATGCCCATATGGGCGACGGCCGGGCCGAGGCCACGGCCGACGACATCGCCCGGGCGCTGGTGCTCTATCGCACGGCCTGCTGGCTCCAGGGCGGGCTCGTGTTGGCGCTGCTCGGCCTCTGGCTGGCGATAGCCGGCTGATCGTCGCGTTCTGGTTTCGAAAGGTCGAGACCTTTCGCGGGTCCAGGGCAGAGCCCTGGTGCCGGACGTTGTCCGAATCTCAGGCGCTCCGCCCCCGAACCCCGCCAAAGGGCTGAGCCCTTTGGAAACCCGGGATCGTCGTCAGGCGTCCTGCGGTTCCCGGTGCGTGGCGCCCGTTTGGTGCGCGGCCCGCAGGGAGGCCGCCATGGCGTTGAGCCGGCCCTGTGGATCCTCCGGCTGGATCACCCCGGCCGACATGACCAGCTTGGCGGCGTCATCGACACTGATCGCGAGTTCCACCACCTCGGCCCGGGGCAGGTAGAAGAAGAACCCCGTCGTCGGATTGGGGGCGCAGGGCAGGAACACCCCGACCAGCTCGTCCGCGGTGGCGCCCCGGGCGCGCAGCGCGCCCTCGACCTCCGGCGCCGCCGGCGCCGACAGGAACACCACCGACCACGTTCCCTTCACGGGGAACTCGACCAGCCCGACCGTGCGGAACGAGGTGCCGTTGGCCGAGAACAGGGTCTCGAAGATCTGCCGCAGGCCCTTGTAGAGGCCGGAGATCACCGGGGTCCGGGCGAGCAGCACCTCGCCGAACTCGATCACCGAGCGGCCCACGAGGTTGGCCGTGAGGAAGCCGAGCAGCGTCACCGCCAGGAACGCGATGACGAGGCCGAGGCCGGGAATCGAGAAGGGCAGGTAATGGTCCGGCAGGTAGCTCGCCGGCACCAGGGGCTTCACGAAGGAATCGATCAGCGCGATGAACCACCACGTGATGTAGGCGGTGATCGCCAGGGGGCCGGCCACGATGACGCCGGTGAGGAAGTAGGTGCGCAGGCGGCCCCGCGCGCTGACCCGGGTCTTCGGCGTTGCGCCGCCGGGCGCGGGGGCGTCGGGCTCGGGAACCTGGATCGGCGATGGACTCGGCGCCACGGCTGCCCTCTCGGCCGCACGAGGCGCGGCGATCCTGCTCTCGGGGGTCGTCCCCCGCTGGCACAGGTAGCGGCTGCGCTTGCCGGTCTCAAGGGCGGCTCTTCGGGGTGGCTCTTCGGGGCGGCCCGTTTCACGCGCGGGCCACCCCGCGGCGGTCAGGCGCCCCGGCCGGGGAGATCGAGATCCGGCATCGCCTCCCGGGGGATCACGGCGCCGCGATGCCCGATCACCGCGCCGGCAAGGCGGTGCGCCCGCACGGCCGCCGCCTCCGGATCCAGCCCGGCGAGGCGGGCGGCGAGATAGCCCGCCGCGAAGCTGTCGCCCGCGGCCGTCGTGTCGACGACCCGGGCCGCCGGCTCGGCCGGCACCACCGTGTCGGACGTCCCGTGCAGCACCCGGGCGACGGGCGCGCGCCCGTTCGAGGCCTTGAGCACGATCTCGGCCCGGCCCCGGTGGCGCAGCACCTCCGCCTCGCCCGCCGCGCCGAAGAGCCAGTCCAGGTCCTCCATCGAGGCGAAGATCAGGTCGGCCTGCGCCAGGGCTTCCCGGAACGCGGCCTGGGCGACTTCCCAGACGGGCCAGCCGCGGGGCCGGTAATTGGTGTCGAAGGCGACGCGCCCGCCCCGGGCGCGCAGGGCCGCCAGGGTCTCGAACAGGGCCGCGCGGCCGCTCTCGCCGTAGAGCGAGAGGCTGATGCCGGAGACGTAGACGAGGTCGTAGGCCGCCAGGGCGGCCCGGGTGGCGGCACCGCCGGGCTCGGCGAACAGGTCCCGGGCCGCCGCCTGATCGCGCCAATAGTGGAAGCTGCGCTCGCCGGCCGCGTCGGTGCGGATGATGTAGAGGCCCGGCATCCGGCCGGGCAGACGCCGGACCTCGCCGAGTCCGATCCCTTCGCGGCCCCAGGCCGCCGCCATCTCGTCGCTCCAGACGTCGTCGCCCAGCGCCGTCACGTAATCGACCGCGACGCCGAGGCGCGCGAGGTAGAGCGCGGTGTTCAGCGTGTCGCCGCCGAAGCCGCGGGCGAGGCTGCCGTCCGATTGCTCGGACAATTCGATCATGCACTCCCCGATGCAGGCGACGCTCATACGGCTCCTCCCCGGTCTGCCTTCCTCATGCCCGCCTTCCGGGACGGTCTGTCAACCACCGGCCGCCGGTTCGACCGGGCTGCGGGTCGTGTCTGGAGATGGCATAAATACGGATTTTTACTGATTTATCCGGGGCAAAAAAGAAGAGCGAATCAAAATGCTATGGTTTTCGTAAGATAATAGTAAAGTTAATTTATGGCTCATGATCGGCGTGGGCGCCGCATCAAAGAATTTTGAATATGTTTCACATAGGGGGATCGGAGGTGCTAATACGGATTGGTATGAGTTATTCGGAGGGTGCGGTGCGGGTCCGGCCCCCGCCGATGCGGGCCTCGGCCGGCGTCGTTGTCGGCGTCCGGCCTCGGAGAAGGGACGCGTGGGCGGGAAATGGCGTCGTGTCCGGAGGGTCGTGTCGGCTCGGGCCGCCCGCCTTTCGCGGTTGCGCGCAAAGCAGAGGCTACGAAATGCACGTCGATGATCTCGGGCCGAGGTCGTAGACTTGTCGCGCACGCGTTTCATCAACGGGGCGATTCGATCCCGTCGTGTTAATCGCTCGAACGATCCAGGCGCTCTGGTATGTTTCATTCTGCTTTAAGCGCCCTGACCTTCTCGGCCGGGGAATTCCTGACCATCACCGAAAGTCGAGGCGTCAGCGGCGCCTGGAGCTGGGTTTTCGCGGGGGGGCAACAGGTCTGGTCGCCGGGATTCTACCGGCTGTTCGGTCTCGTGCCCAATGCCACGAAGGCGAGCTACGAGCTGCTGCTCTCCCTGGTTCATCCGGATGACCGGCTCCGGCTGCCGTCCCTCGCCGATGTCCGGCAGGGACACGTGCCGCGGGAAACGATCGTTCGGGTCATCCGCCCGAACGGCACGCAGCGCACCCTGTCGCTGACGATGGAAGCACGCTTCTCGGCCGAGGGGCGACCCGTGGCGGTCAGCGGCACGGCCCTCGACGTGAGCGAACGCGAGCAGCTGGCCCACGCGCGGCATGACGAGCGGCGGCGGCGGGCCGCGCTCTACCTGACCGAGCACATCGCCAGCTTCTGGGTGGGCGTCGACGGCGTCCGCGAATTACCGTTCGAGATGGCTCAGGTTCACGGTCTGCCGTTCGAGGAAATCTGCCTCGATCCTTTCCTCATGATCGTTCCCGAGGAGCGCGCGGCCTTCCGGGCGATGGCCGAGGAGCATATCGAGCAGCGCACGTTCTACCAGGCGGCCGCGCACGAGCGCCTTGCCAACGGGGACCTCGTGCACTTCCGGATCTTCACGATGCCGATCTGGGATCCCGACGGGACTTATCTCGGCCGATGCGGTCTCAAGTATCCGTTCGGCGCCGGCGTGCTGATGCCGGCGCCCCTGCGCGCGGGCTTCGAGCAGTCCGTGGCCGGCCACCATCTGCGCGCTGCGCGGGCCATGCTGGACTGGTCGATGATGGATCTGGCCCAGGCGAGTGGCCTGTCGCATTCCACGGTCCGCCGCCTGGAGGACGACAGCGAGCATCGCGGCAGCCGCTCCCGTCTCCACGCGGTCGAAGCCCTGCGCCGCGCCGGCGTGCGCTTCGTCATCATGGATGACGGAACCCTGGCGGTCGCCAAGGCCTGAGCGCGTTGGCGTGAGCGCTTTGATGTGAGCGCTTTGATGTGAGCGCTTGGGCCTGAGCGCGTTGGCCTGAACACGGCCATCGCGGGCCCGTGCCGGGGCCCCCGCAGCTGAGCAGATTTCGCGGATACAGCTGCCGGTTCCGCGACGACGATCCGGGTCGACCCGGTCTCTGGGCGCATGAGGCGTCGGTCAGCCGGCGCAAACCGGATTGCGATGCGGCGCCCGCCGCTACGGCCATCCGGTCGGCCGCGAACCCTGTCGCCCTCGCGCCGGTCGTGCGGCCCCGCGCGTCGCCTGGATGCGGCCCACCGGCCGCCGGATCGAGCCGGAGGCCGGTCGCGAAGCGAACGCGCGGGCTTCAAGCTGCCCTCAGAACCGTGCCCGAACGCGTTGCACCCGACACGGTTCTCAGTCTGGGTTCTGGCGCACTCTCCCGCGCCAAACCGGTGTCAACTATGGCGGAGGGCGCTTCAGGCCGCCTTGTGACCGAGCTGGATCGCCTTGGCGATCTCGGACCGCTTGGCGGCGTAGCCCGGAGCGACCATCGGGTAATCGGCCGGCAGGCCGTACTTGGCCCGGTAGCGCTCGGGCGTCAGGCCATGCGCGGTGAGGTGCCGCTTCAGGGTCTTGTAGGGCCGGCCGTCGATGAAGCTGATCAGGCCGTCGTGCTGGATCGACGCCTCGATCTGGGCCGCGCTCGGTCCGGTCCAGCCGGAGCCCGACGTGCCGTTCTGCAGGACCGTGATGGCGGTATGGACCTGATCGATCAGAACCGGCAGCTCCCCGACGCCCACCGCGTTCCGCGACACGTAAGCCGCGACAAGAGAGGCGGTGCACTTGATCAGATCCGTATTGAGATCTGAAGACTTTTCATACAGGTCGATCGTGTTCATGAGAGTCCCCCATTACGCAAAGAAGCAAAACAATCCGGCTCAGAGCGTAAATCCGATCATCGCCTCGGAAATTCCCCATCCGATCTCTGCCGGACTGCTTCAGCTACGCCAACATTGGCACCTGATGATACAAAATCTGGACTCAATGTCTAGGATTTATCTAGAGATAAGCTTTGAACATATTTTGATCTTCTGTGGCAACATGAGGTTGTCTCGATAAAATTTGCAACAAATATCGTGCACGTCTCGCGATTGAATGGCATCGGACAAACGATGACTTCAAATGGGCATGCCATGACCAGCCGTGAGCGCGCGAATCAGCCGCGGAGATAGGAGCGGTCGCCGGTGTCGGGCCGCTTGTGCGTCGGGCGGGTGCCGGGACTGTATTCAAGTGTTCAGCAATCTAGAGCTATTCCAAACTATTCCTGGAACGGCCCTGTGCGCCGGACTGGCGACCGGTCCGGTCCGATGCGCATCGCGGACAGATCGTGAGGGGACGGAGGGGGCGGTTACCGGCGGGCCTGCAAGGATGTCCGGCCGGTTCGGAGTCGGCGGCGCGCAGGCCCTTCAGATCTCGTAAGGACTATCCCGGTGTGAATCGTGCGCGCGGACCGGAATCCGGGTTCCGTTAAGGAAGTCCTCAGCGTCATTGTGGAGGTTGCATTCGCAGAATCTCGCGAAACTTGCGATGACCGCCCCGATCCGCGTCCCGCTATTTCGGTATGGTCGCGTCTGTGCGAGAGATCCTGCGTTGCGCAGCTTCGAGGGCGACTGCTCATGTCCGGACCGCGTTCGACGTCTCTTCCGCGCTCCCGCTCGGCATCCACCGAGTCCGGGGTCACGGATCCGGTCGGCGGCCGGATGGCACCCCTCTGGCTGCTGCTCGTCGGACGCGCGGAGGTGGGCCGGCATTGGCGCCTCCTCCTGTCGGTCGGCCTCCTGTGGGCGCTCGCCGGCATCGTCGTGGTGGTGGATTCCCTCGACGGGGCGATCCACGTCCCGGACCGCTGGTTCGGCGTCCTCCTCCTGATCGACGGCCTGATCTCGCTGGCGGTCGGGGCGAGCGTCACCGGCACCGCCCGCCGGATGCGCCTGTTCCAGGGCGTGCTCCTGACCGTCATGGCCGTCCTGATCCTGATGGCCACGCGGCACAGCAACTTCCTGCTCGCGATGATCTTCGGCATCGCCTTCACGGTGGACGGCCTCGTCCGGGTCACGATCGCGAGCCTTCTGAAGTTCACCGGCTGGCGGATCTCGGTGGCTCTGGGCGCGCTCAGCGTCGCCTTCGGCCTATTCCATCTCCAGCCGTGGCCGACCTGGTATGCCGGCACGGTCGGCTACTGCATCGGGATGTTCCTGATCCTGAGCGGTGCCAACCTGGCCCTGATCGGGCTCCGGGCGCGGCACCTGCGCCGCGCCGCGCCGGAGCCGGACGCGGCCGAGCCCGGCAGCCTGACGGTCTATGTCTGGACCCCCACCGGACAGGCGACCACCCCGGCCAGCCAGCGGCTGATCCGGCGCTACGTCGCCTCGGTGGATCAGGCCGGCCGGTTCTCCACGGGCCACGCCGCCCTGGGCCAGGGGGACGACCTCTATATCAGCCACTATCCCGCGGTGGAGATCGACCGCTCGCCTGCCAATCTGCGCTCGAGCCTGCGCGCCGGCCCCGAGAACGACGTGGCCGGCCGCTTCCTGCCCTCCCATGAGGCGGAGGTCGCCGATTGGTGTCCGCCCACCGTCGCGGTCACGCTGAACGGCATCGACGCCGCGCGGCTGCGGGCGTTCTGGGCGGATTATCGCCGGGACACCACCTACAACTTCATCAGCCGCAATTGCTCGACCACGGCGGCCCGGGCGCTCGACGTCGCGGTCGAGGGCGCGTTCAGCCGCGGCGGCCATCCCTGGCGACACCTTGCGGCGGCGCTCTCCACCCCGGAATTCTGGGCGGCCGCCCTGCTGCGCACCGGCGCCCGGTCGATGACCTGGACCCCGGGCCTCGTGCTCGACTACGCGCGGGCGCTCAGCGCGCTCATCGATCCGGCCTCGCCGGTCCCATCCATCGCTTGGCGGCGCGTCGGCTGGCGGCTCGTCCGCAACTGGCGGGCGCGGTCCCTCGCCCGGCTGCACCAGATCACCGGGCGCCCTGCCCTGCCGGATGCCGGCGCGACCGAGGCCTGAGCGGGGCGCTCAGCGCGCCGGCTCCGCCGCGAGATCGGCCGCGATGGCCTGCATCACCGCGAGGGTGTCGAGCTCGTCCTGCTCGGCCCCGTGGTCGCTGAGCTTGACGATCACCGTGCCGGTCCGGCGGTTGACGTAGACGTACTGGCCGTAGACGCCGATCGCCGAGATGTCGTCGTCGTCGCCCCCCGGTGCGTGCCACCACTGGGCCGAGTACGGCCATCCGTCGACCGCGCGCCGGGCCGGCGTCATGATCCGCTCGATCCAGCGGGCCGGGACGATGCGGGTGTCTCCCGCCCGGCCCTGGTCGGCCACGAGCAGGCCGAGGCGGGCGAAGTCGCGGGCGGTGGCGTTGATGCAGCAGAACGCCTTCTCGACCCCGCCGGGCCGGTCGAGGTTCCAGGTCGCGTCGGCCTGGGCGCCCATCGGCTTCCAGATCCGCTCCGAGAGGATGTCGGCGAGCGGCTTGCCCTCGGTCCGGGCGAGGATCAGGCCGAGCAACTCGGTGTCGATGCTGCGGTAGCGGCCCTGGCTGCCGGGCTTGAACGCGAGATGCGCGTGGTCGCGCACGAAGGCCTCGATGTCCCGCGTCAGGTACATCCCGGCGGTGCCGGTCAGGGGGCGCTGGGGATCGTAATTCTCCGGCACGGCGATCCCGCTCGCCATGTCGAGGAGATTGCGCACCGTGATCTGGCCGAACACCGCGGCGTTCTTCAACTCCGGCAGCAGGGCGGAGACGCGGTCCGTCTCGGCGAGCTGGCCGCGGGCGACCGCGGCGCCGATCAGCAGCGAGACGACGGATTTTGCGACCGACCAGGACGGGAACAGCGTCGCCGGCCCGGTGCCGGGCCGCTGCCACTCGTGGATCAGCACCCCGTCCTTTACCACCAGGAACGCATTGGTGTGGGTCGCGGCCAGCACGTCCATGAGCGGCACGGTCCGCCCCTTCCAGGGGACCCGATCGAGGATCGGACGCGGCCGGGACGGCAGGTCCCGGGCCTGTTCGGGGGCCTTCACGACCCGGCTCGGGAACCACGGCCCCACCGACGACGGCTCGATCACGGCGAGCGCCGCGAGGGTGACGGGGTTGGGGACGTTCAGCAGCGCACAGGCCGCCCAGGCGCAGCCCGCGACCGCGGCGGTTCCGGCCGCCGCGGTCGTGCCCCACCGCCGCCCCGGGCGCAGGCGAGCGGGTGTGTCCGGGATCGCGGAGGACACGGTCATGTCGGGTCTGGTTCGCTCTGGATCGTCGGGGTCGCGGGGCCGGCGCCGCGGCGCGCCGTCACCATGGGCAGGAGGGCTTAAGGAAAGCTCCACGCGACCGATGGCTGAAGGTTCTGCCAGGATGGGCGCAGACGGCACCGGTTCAGGAATGGTCATGGCATCCGCGAGGATGTATCGGCGGCGATCCGCCAAGCCCGGCTGGAGAACCGAAGCTGGTTTGCCGCCGCGATTCGCTTCTTCGTCCGCCTGGAACGCCCGATTCGAAGCCGATCTTTACACCCGTCCCGCGTGGCATTCACGATGCCGTCGCGCGTGAGAGAGTTCACCCCGTCATGAATCCGTTCCTGATCCTCGGGCTCGCCATCGGCGCGGAGGTCACCGCCACCCTGGCGCTGAAGGCCGCCGAGGGCCTGACCCGGCCGGTCCCGACGCTGATCGTCGCCCTGGGTTACGGCACCGCCCTGTGGCTGATGTCGACCAGCATGGACATGCTGCCGATCGGGGTCGTCTACGCGATCTGGTCCGGGATCGGCATGATCGGCGCCGCGATCGGCGGCGCGTGGCTCTACGGCGAGTCGGTGAGCCCGACGATGCTGGTGGGCATCGCGGTGATCACCGTCGGCGTGACCATCCTGGCGGCCGGCCAGGGGCAGCATTGAAGGTCGGGCCGGCGCGTCAGAAACGCCCCGCGATCCTCAGGCGCCAGCCGTGGGTTCGCCCGGATGGAACCCCGGTCACCGGCCTCTCGTGGCGTTCAACCGCGCCGACAGGTTCGCGGATCATGGGGCGGTGGGATCGGCCCGGTCCTGGAGCCATGCCTGATCGCGTAGCACGCGGGCATGAATCTAAGCCATTGTTTTAACCTGCTCTCTGCGCCGGGCCGGCATCCGCTTCAGCGGCGAGCGCGCCGATCGTGATCGAGTCTGAAATCGCGCAGGGAGCGCCGCGGCCGGGGCCGCCTGCCACATCCTCGCCGCGAACGTCCGGTCACGCTTGCCGGACGCCCGATCGCGGCGGGGCGCTGGCTGGAAGCGGCCCCCCTTGGCGCGGCACGACGTGGTTGAAACAGCACGGAGCACGCCTGCATGCAGGGTAGCGAGCGGACGAAAATCGGTCCTGTTCTGATGGCGGCGGCCGCAGCGTGCGGCTTGGGCGCGTGCAACACGTCCAACCCGGTGCTCACGACGGGATCGATCGCCGGTCGCGCGCCGCCGATGGTCGTCAGCGATGCCGAGCGGGACTGCCTCGGCCGCGCCATGTACTTCGAATCGAACCGGAGCGACGAGGGCGGTCTGATCGCCGTCGGCACGGTCGTCATGAACCGGCTGGAGAATGCGATCTTCCCCGGCGGCATCTGCGCCGTGGTCGGCCAGCCCGGGCAGTTCGCCGCCGGGGTCCTGACCAAGCCGATGCAGGAAAAGGATTTGCAGAAGGTCGCCGACGCCGCCGACGCCGTCCTGGCAGGGGAGCGCCACCCGCAGGTCGGCAAGGCGATGTATTTCCACACGGCGGGGCGGCACTACCCCTACCCCAACATGCATTACGTGGCCGTCGCCGGCGGCAACGCCTTCTATGAGAAGCGCGACGCCCGTGCGGCCAAGTCCGGGAGCAGGGCTGAGAACAAGCCCGACACGGCGGCGCCTGCCTCCATCCCGACCTTTGCAGCTGCCTCGATGGCGGCCGCGCAGTAGGGCGCGGGGGATCCCGGTCGGGGCGGCGCCAAACTCTCCCCGCGCGGCTGCGCAGCGGCCGATGCCGTTCGGTCTCCTCCGGTTCTACGGGAGGGATCGAAGCAGGATGTAACGCTGAGGTTGTGTCCTCGTGTCCGATCGGAGTCTGGCATCGCCATGCCGGACGATGCCGGTTTTGACCGCATGGTGGGAGCCGCCATCCGCACCCACGCGCTGGTGAAATCCCATGGTACGCCGGCGAGGCAGCTCCTGTCGCGGCTGCTGCTGATGGAGATCGGGTTCGAGATCGCCGCGCGGCGCGATGCGGATCGCGCGGCCAACGACAATCCGGACGCGGCTGAGGATTAGGGTCTGGATTCGATCAGCACCAAAAAGCGATGACGGCGGCGAGGGCGAGGGCGAGGGCGAGGGCGAGGGCGAGGGCGAGGGCGACGGCTGAGGCATAGTTGCGGGCGAGCTTGTCGTAGCGGGTCGCGACGCGGCGGAAGTCTTTGAGGCGGTTGAAGGTGGCCCTCATCCTGAGCCTGTCGAAGGACGATCCGCCAGCGCTCGCGATAGCGCCGCTTGTCGTGGCGGATGCGTCGCTTGCGACCGCGCTTACCCGGGATGACCGGCGTGATGCCCTGCGCCCGCAGGTCGGTGCGCAGCCAGTCGGC
>NZ_VUOK01000051.1 GCF_009806555.1 Methylobacterium sp. 2A
TGATCGTCGCTACGTGTTCTGGCACGGGGAGGAGGGTCAGCGGTACACCCACTTCGCCAGCCGCTTCGCCGTCATAGCAAAACGGGCCAAGGTACCGTGGCGATGCCATGATCTGAGACATCGTTTCGCGAGCGTGTTCCTCCAAGAGACCGGGGACCTTGCGGCCTTGCAGGCGATCCTGGGCCACCGGCACATCGCCATGACCCTCAAATACGCTCACCTAAACACCGCGCATCTACATCGCGCCATTAAGCGGGTAGGCACGAAAACCGGCACGGCACCGCTGGTTTCGAGAGAGCCCACGGTGAGTGAGACGATGGTAAGTGCTTGATCTGGCGGAAGCGGATGGGAATCGAACCCACCGTACGCTGTTGGCGTACCGCTGGTTTTGAAGACCAGGAGGGCCACCAGACCCCGTTCGCCTCCGGGATCGGGGTTATGGGCCGCCATCGCCGGGGTCAAGGGCCGACGGCGGCCGGCGCACGCAGCCGCAGGGACGCACCCGGCGGGGCGTGCGCAAAGGTCGCGCCCGAGCCGCCTCCTCTTCAGGTCCCCCGCGCGGCGGGCACGGGCGACAGGCTGACCGACGCCCCGTCCGCGCCGACGTGAAGGCCGCTTCGCGACAGGCCATCACGCGGACGGCCTCCAGCGCGGCTCGCGCCAGGCGCGCATGGGTGTCCAGGGGCGCGGATGTCCAGGCGCGCGCGGGTGTCGTTGGCGGCGGCGATCACCGCCGAGTCCACGACGTCCGCGATGGCGCCGGCCACGACCGCCACATGGGAAGGTCGGCCGCGACCCGGGCGGGATCGTGCGAGCCGATCAGCCGCAGATCGAGCCCTGCGGCGCAGCGGATCAGGGGCGCGTGGAAGGTCCGACCGGCACAGCCGTAACCGATCAGGCCGACCCGGATCGGGCCGTCCGGGGGCGCCGCTGTCATATCCGGCCGCCCGTCGCGCGTCGGACACCGCCGAGGCTGCCTAAGTCGCCACCGGACGACCCAATCGCCCGCGATCGTCCGTGCGGTGGCAGACTCGTGATGAATTCAACCTGTGAGGGTCGCCGCGGAGGGCGACTCGTATTAATTCCGCCACACTGTTGTGGCCCTGCACCACCCATGCCGTTCCTGCAGCGCTCACTGACAGTGGAAGGCCCCGTGCCGGACCCGGAAGGGCCGGGCGAGGGGACCGATCCCGATGCGGCCCTGGCGGAATCGCTCCGGCCGGGCCCCCGCGGCCCGGGCTGGATCGGGGCTGCCGTGGTGGTCACCGCCCTGGTCTCGGCGCTGGCGACCTTCCTGATCCTGGCCGGCGTGATCCGGGTGACGCCGACGCCGGCCTACGGCGTGACGCTGCTCGCCATCAACGCGGCCCTGGTGCTGGGGCTCGCCTTCATCATCGCCTGGGAGGCGCGGGTCTTCCTGCACGCCCGCAAGGCCAACGCCGCGGTGGCGCGCCTGCACACCCGCATCGTCGGCCTGTTCTCGCTGATCGCGATCCTGCCCACCATCCTGCTCGCGGTGGTCGCCTCCGTGACCATCGACCGGGGCCTGTCGCTCGGCTTCACCGACCGGGTCCGCGATGTGGTGCTGAAATCCGTGGAGGTGGCCGACGCCTACCAGGAGAACCAGTGCCAGAGCCTCGCCCGGGAGATCCGGATCCTCGCCGACGACCTCACCCGCGCCCGGCCGAATTTCGACGTGAACCGCGACTGGTTCCAGAACTTCCTGACGACCCGGGCGACCAATCTCGGCCTGCCGGTCGCCCAGATCATGCGCGGCCCCACCGAGGTGGTGGCCCGGGCCAAGATCGACGTGCTGAAGACCAACCGCCTGCCCTCGGCGGCGGCCTTCGAGGATGCGGCGAGCTCGGCCGATCCGATCTGCCTGCTGCCCACCGAGGGAAGGATCTTCGCCGCCCTGGTGCGGATGCCCGCCTATGACGATGCCGTGCTGATGGTGCAGCGGGAGGTGAGCCAGCTCGCCATCGACTTCCCGGGCGTCTCCCGGGCGGCGGCGGCCGAGTACCTCACCTACGATTCCCTGCGCCGCTCGATCCAGATCACCTTCGCGTCGGTGTTCCTGCTGATCGCCCTGATCGCGCTGCTCTCGGCGGTGTGGTTCGGCATGAACTTCGCCAACCGGTTCGTGGCGCCGATCCGCCGGCTGATCAACGCCGCAGACCAAGTGGCCTCGGGCAATTTCTACGCCCAGGTGCCGACCAAGAAGACCAGCGGCGACCTCGCCCATCTCGGCGAGAGTTTCAACAAGATGACCCAGGAGCTGCGCCGCCAGCATGCGGGCCTCATCGCGGCCAGCGACCTGATCGACACCCGCCGCCGCTTCACCGAGGCCGTGCTCTCGGGCGTGTCGCCTGGGGTGATCGGCCTCGACGCGGCCGGCTTCGTCACCATCGCCAACCCGGCCGCCGAGCGGATGCTCGATCTGGAGAGCGACGCCCTGGTCGGCCAGCCGCTGGCCCAGGCGGTGCCGGAACTCGCTCCGGTGCTCGCCGAGAGCGAGGCGCGCCCGCGCAGCCTGCAGCAGCAGCAGATCCAGCTCACCCGGTCGCGCGGCGAGCGGACCATCACGGTGCGGGTGACGAGCGAGCAGGCGCAGGGCGCGTCCCGCGGCTGGGTGGTGACCCTCGACGACATCACCGACCTCGTCCAGGCGCAGCGCAGCTCCGCCTGGGGCGACGTGGCCCGCCGCATCGCCCATGAGATCAAGAACCCCCTGACCCCGATCCAGCTCTCCGCCGAGCGGATCCGGCGCAAGTACGGGAAGGTCATCACCGCCGACAAGGAGGTGTTCGACCAGTGCACCGCCACGATCGTGCGGCAGGTGGACGAGATCAAGCGCATGGTCGACGAGTTCTCGGCCTTCGCGCGGATGCCCAAGCCCGCGATCGCGCCGAACGACCTCACCGAGATCGCCAAGCAGAACCTGTTCATGATGCGCGTGGCGCATCCCGACATCGACTTCGCGTTCTCGGCCCAGGGCGGTGCGGGGAGTGCGGAAAAGATCGTGGCGGCCTTCGACATCCGGCTGCTCAGCCAGGTGATCACCAACATCCTCAAGAACGCCGTCGAGGCGGTGGCCGAGGTGCCCGAGGCCGAACTCGGCAAGGGCAAGATCTCCTTGAGCCTCGCCGTCGAGGACGGGTTCGCGGTGATCGCCGTCACCGACAACGGCAAGGGTTTCCCGGCCGAGGGGCGCCAGCGCCTGCTCGAGCCCTACATGACCACCCGCGAGGGCGGGACCGGGCTGGGGCTTGCCATCGTGAGCAAGGTGCTTGAGGAGCACGGCGGCGGGATCGAGCTGAACGACAATCCCGCCGGCCGCGGCGGCCAGGTCCGGATGCGGATCCCGCGCGAGCACGGGTCCGAGCCGGCCGCGGCGCCGTCTGAGACCCTACCCGTCACGACAGAGGAGAAGGGCGCCGCACCGACGGCCCCCCGGATCGCGGAGATGCACGCATGAGCGCCGATATCCTGATCGTCGACGACGAGGCCGACATCCGCGACCTCGTGGCCGGGATCCTGGACGACGAGGGCCACCGCTGCCGCACGGCCGGCGGCTCGGACGAGGCGCTCGCCGCCATCGAGGCGCGCCGGCCGCACCTCGTCTTCCTCGACATCTGGCTGCAGGGCTCCCGGCTCGACGGCCTGCAGGTGCTCGACCTGATCAAGGCCGCCAACCCCGACCTGCCGGTGGTGATGATCTCGGGCCACGGCAACATCGAGACCGCGGTCTCGGCCATCAAGGCGGGCGCCTACGACTTCATCGAGAAGCCGTTCAAGGCCGACCGGCTGATCCTGGTGGCCGAGCGGGCGCTGGAGGCCTCGCGGCTCCGGCGGGAGGTGCGCGACCTGACGGCGCGCTCCGGCGCCACCAACCGCATCGTCGGCACGTCGCTCGCCATCAACCAGCTGCGCCAGACGCTGGACCGGGTGGCGCCAACCAATGCCCGGGTGATGATCACCGGGGCGCTGGGCTCCGGCAAGGAACTCGCGGCGCGCAGCCTGCACAAGGCCTCAGCCCGGGCGAACGGCCCGTTCGTGCTGCTCAACGCGGCGGCGATCCTGCCCGAGACCATGGAGGCCGAGCTGTTCGGCGTCGAGGGCGAGAGCGGCCGGCGGGTCGGCGCCCTGGAGGAGGCCCATGGCGGCACCCTGTACCTCGACGAGGTCGCCGACATGCCGCGGGAGACCCAGAACCGGATCCTGCGCGTCCTGGTCGATCAGAATTTTCAAAGGGTCGGCGGCACCACCCGGGTCCACGTCGATGTCCGGATCATCTCCTCGTCCTCCCGGGATCTCCAGGAAGAAATCGCCGCCGGCCGGTTCCGCGAGGATTTGTTCCACCGCCTCTCGGTGGTGCCGATCCGGGTGCCCTCGCTCGCCGAGCGCCGGGAGGACGTGCCCGAGCTGATCCAGTTCTTCATGGACAACATCTCGTCCCAGACCGGCCTGCCCAAGCGCCGGATCGCCGAGGACGCGATGGCGGTGCTGCAGTCGCACAACTGGCCGGGGAACGTGCGCCAGCTCAAGAACAACGTCGAGCGGCTGATGATCCTGACCCAGGCCGATCCGGAGCAGGAGGTCACCTCCGAGATGCTGCCCTCCGAGATCGGCGCCCTGGTGCCGACGACGCCGGGCGGCGCGGGCGGCGAGAAGCTGATGAGCCTCGCGCTCCGGGAGGCCCGGGAGATCTTCGAGCGCGAGTACCTCGTGGCGCAGATCGCCCGGTTCTCGGGCAACATCTCGCGCACCGCCGAATTCATCGGCATGGAACGCTCGGCCCTGCACCGCAAGCTGAAGTCCCTCGGAATCGGCCCGTGAGCCGGAGGGGCAAAAGGACGCGTTGAGAGCGGCGCCGTTCCGTTATGGATCAGCTGGGTACAGGGGTTGCTTGCGCCCACGCTTTCACGACGTCATGTTGTATACACGGCCGCGGACGGGGTGATCGGACGATCCGGTCCACGGCAGACCCATCCCGGGCCGAGCGCACCGGGACAACAAGAAGGCCAAGAAGATGGCGGGCGAACGCGCACAGAACCTTCAGGACACTTTTCTTAATCATGTCCGTAAGAACAAGATCCCGCTGACGATCTTCCTGGTCAACGGCGTCAAGCTGCAGGGCGTCGTAACCTGGTTCGACAACTTCTGCGTGCTTCTGCGCCGGGATGGGCACTCGCAGCTCGTGTACAAGCACGCGATCTCGACGATCATGCCGGGCCATCCGGTGCAGCTCTTCGAGCCGGACGAGACCGCCGAGAAGGCGTGAGGGATCCGAAGGATCGCGGCTGCGAGACGGCATAGGCGTCTCGCAGCGATTCGAGACCGGACCGATCCTGCCCCGCAGGATGACGGGATCGTCGCGTGGATCCGCGCAGGGCGGCGATGATGTGCGCCGCCTTATCCATGCCCCTGCGAGCCCGCTTCGCGCCGTGGACAGGGGCGAATGGATGGCTCCCATCCCATGACAGAGCGCGACCTGCCCCCTCTCGCGAGCGGGAGAGGGCTGGGGTGAGGGACGGGACCTCTCAGAATCGAGCGTGCCCGCGCCGCGCGGACAGGATACGCCCCAGCCCTTTTAGGGTGTTGGGCTGAGACCAGAGACGGGCGCCAAACCGGCCTGCACGGCCGTTTTCCCGGGCGCATGCAGCGTCAGCGGAATGCAACCCGGGACCCAGCAGCAGACGTCGCGCAGCGTCCATCTGGATCGACCCGTGCCGCCGGCGCGGCGCTGTATGTGCTGGATCCCGGATCAGGTTCCGCTGTCGCTCCACCTGTCCGGGAAAGGGGGCGCGTCCTGAATCAGGGAGCGCCGCCGCCCTGTCGCGCACGCACAGAATGGCGCGCAAGCCCCGAAACACCTTAAAAGGGCTGGGTTACGCCCCTCCCGGACGCCGCACACGATGTGTGAAGCGGCAAGCCTCTGCGGGGGAGGGGAAGCCGCGGGCAATCATCTTGCCTCCTCCACGAGGAAAATGTGTGAACCTCGCAAGGACGAGGCGCGGGTCGGACAGCCGATCAGAGGCTTCCCGGTTCTGTGTCGTGGACCGTGCGGCCCGCCACGCGCATGGTCTCGGCCGCGCCGGCACGACATCGCCACAGATCATACCCCGCTATAATCAAGATTATTTGTTAAATAATATGTTAAAACGGATCATATCCCGAGCATAGTACAAGACTTATCTTATTTCGTCTCGTTAATTGATAGTTACATAATTTGTCAGACATATCGCCGTGCCGCTGTCATACTCCGCGGCGCGAAAATATAGTTCGGCGGCAACCCACGTCGTTGCACAAAAAATCATAAGACACGCAGCTCTAGCCAAGCAGAGGACAGACAAACTGTACTCAAACGTACGCCATATCCAATTATATCCAGCATATAACCTGATTACGCGCGCAGATTACTCGCGACAAGCTTCGATATCGCGAAGCTACGGCCGCATGGACTGCACGGATACCTTGGAAAGGGGGGCATCCGAAGCCGAACAGACCGACACACAATAAAAACAAATCATCATAAATCACAAATAAAAATCGGGGGAAACATGAGCCGCCCTATAAAAACAGTCGTTGCGACTGCCTTCGTCTGTCAATCAACACTTAATCCCGCCCTGGCAGCCGGCGAATATCCACCCTACGACGGATATCTGCTCGCCTATTTTACTGGCAACAGCGCATCTCAGGAAAGGATCTCGTTCGCGTACAGCCTCGACGGACGGCGTTTCAATAAGCTGAACAACGGAAACCCCGTTATCAATGGGGATCTAACCCAGTCCGGCGGCTTGCGGGATCCCTACATCACCCGCGGTCAGGACGGGAACTTCTACATGACCGCGACCGACATGCGGAGCAGCAACGGGTGGGGGAGCAATCGCGGCATCGTGCTGATGCAGTCTCCCGACCTCCTGCACTGGAAATCATCGAACATCAATTTCGAGACCCAGTTCCCCGGAATGTTTCCCGGTGTCCATGCGGTCTGGGCGCCCCAGGTCGCCTACAATCCCCTGACCAGCCAGAATATGGTCTACCTCACGGTCGGCACGAACGAGCCGTACAAGCCGTACTACGCCCATGCCAACCGCGACTTCACGGGACTGGTCGAGACGCCGAGGCAGCTGTTCTATGCCCGCGATGGCGTCGGCTACATCGACTCCGACATCACCGAGCAGGACGGCAAATACCATCTCCTCATGAAGGCGGAGACGCGCCCGGATGGCAGCACGGCCCCGCTCAGGGTCATCAAGCACGCCGTGTCCGATCACCTCACCTGGGGATACCTCATCCCGTCCAAGGGCCATTTACAGAAGACCACCGAAGCCGTCGAAGGTCCGCAGACCTACAGGCTGAACGATGGCAGCGGCTACATGGTCATGTACGACAAATACATGCATGACTGGAACAGAGGGACCTTCGAGCTGGTCAAGACGACCGATTTCAAGACCTTCACGTTGGTCCAGAACGCCGACATCAACTCGCTGTCGCCGCGGCACGGCGGGGTCGTCTCCCTCACCTCCGACGAGCTTCATCGCGTCCTCGACAACGACACCCGCATCACCGTCCAGGACGCCGCGGCCTCCTCGCCTTCGACATCCACGTCCGCGGCGTCCGGCACGACGGTCTTTGCTGCCCCGGCCTCCGACAGCGGGGTCAGCCGGAAGGATCTCGGCACGCTCAAGGCCGATAACAGCTGGGCGTCCGAGATCTGGGCGCTCTCGGGCGACGGCAGCGTCGCGGTCGGCGATGCGTACACGGACGCCAACGGCGTCAACATGCGCGCCGCCGCGTGGTCGGGAACCGACCTCTCGGTCAAGCAGGATCTCGGCACGCTGAGGACCGACAATACCGGAGCCGCCAAGGCCTACGCCATCTCCAAGGACGGGAGCGTGATCGGCGGCATCGCCGAGAACGCCGACGAGACCCTGCACGCCGTCCTCTGGTCGGGGACGAGCTGGGGCACCAAGACCGATCTCGGCACCCTGACCTCCGATCAGTCGGGCACGTCCGGCATCTACGCGCTGTCCAACGACGGCGTCATCGCGGCCGGCGAATCGAGCGTCGATTCCGGGACGACCCACGCGGCCATCTGGTCGGGCCGGAACTGGACCACGAAGACCGACCTCGGCACCCTGCGGTCGGACAATTCCGGGATGTCGTGGGCCTACGCGCTCGCGTCCGACGGGTCCGTGGTCGGGGGCTATTCCGCGACCGACAGGAACGTGGACGTCTACTCGCACGCCACACTCTGGTCCGGGGCGAACTGGGCCACGAAGACGGATCTGGGGACGTTGCGGACGGACAACAGAGGCACGTCGGTCGTGCGGGCGCTGTCGGCGGACGGCACGGTGGCGGCGGGCAGCAGCAGCACCGATTCCGGATACACGCATGCGGCCCTCTGGTCGGGATCGCGCTGGTCCGACAAGCGCGATCTCGGCACCCTGAGGTCCGACAACAGCGGAACGTCCTGGGTGCGGGCCCTGTCGGCCGATGGCCGGATCGCCGGCGGCACGGCCTCCACCGTCACGGGCTTCGCGCACGGGGTGGTGTGGCACGGGGACGGCTGGCAGACGAAGACCGATCTCGGCACCCTGAGGACCGACGGCCGCGGCGTTTCGGAGGTTCAGGCGCTCTCCGCCGACGGCCGGATCGCCGCCGGTTATTCGGAAACCGACTCGGGCGATCCCCACGCCGTCCTGTGGAAGATCACGTATCCGGCCTCGGCCTCCGTCAGCCAGAGCGCGGCACAGACATCTGCAGTGCAGAGTCAGACCTTGACGGCGGCGGCCCAGAATCCGGGGTCGAGCCAGGCGGCGCAGAGCGCGGCAGCGGCCACCACAAATCAGGCCGCGACCGCGACACAAACGGCACAGAGCCCAACCGCGGCCGCGACACCGGCGGCACAGGACCCGGCGGCCGCCACGACCGTGACGCCGACATCCACGGTCCAGAACGCGGCCTCCTCGACAGCGCAGGCCGCCGCGCAGGCGACGAACGCAATTCCGGCCACACCCGCAGCCGCGCCGGAGGCCCAGACCCAGATCGTCGACGTGACCAACACCCGGCGGACGATCGGGCGTCTGCGCTACGAGACCTTCTCAGCCCTGGAGATCCAGCGCCAGTCGCTCACCTACCTGCAGCAGAACTTCGTTGTGCCCAAAGGCCAGATCGGCTGGGGCGCCAGCACCGGCTTCGTCTCCGACGGCCGGAACGCCGATACGCTGTCCAGCCTGCCCCTGGGCTACGGCCTGACCGACACTCTGACGGTCGGAGGCACCCTCAGCTACGCGCCCTACCGGGTCCTGCCGTCCCCGGCCTTCAACGACAACCGGAACGCGTTCGGGGCCGGCGTCTTCCTGAACTGGCATCAGCCCTACGCGGGCGGTGAGGTGTTCGTGCGCTCCACATTCGCCTTCAGCCGCTACCATGCCGATGTCCGCCGCACACAGATGTCCGGCACCGAGGCGGGAGTCGGCGGGTCGCAGATCACCGGGCTCGCGGGCGCGATCGAGGTCGGCCAGGACCTCCCGCTGTTCTCGGATCTGGTGGTGGGCTGGCATGGCGGCGTCCGGACCAGCCGCGTCACCCGCCAGGGCTACGCGGAAGCCAATGTCAGCTTCCCCGTGCAGTACGGCGACGTGGTCTACCGCAGCACGCTCGCCTATCTCGGCGCGGACATCACCGTGCCGCTGATCCCGAACGTGCAGTGGATCTCCGGCGTCGAGGTCGAGCAGGCGGTGCGCAAGCCGACGATGACGTTCACGGCCCACGCCGACTATATCGGCGATTTCCGATATGGTGCCGATCTGACCCGAACCCGCGGCGAGGCCAAGACCGGCCTGCGGTTCAGGCTGGGCGACAATCTCACGATGTCGGCGACCACATCCGTCAGAACGACCGCCCTGGGCACCACCGCCATCGGAGGCATGCTGGCGTTCGGCGGCCAGCTCTGAACCACGCCTCGCGTCGCGCCCGCCGCCGAGGCGGTGCCGAAACGCGCAGCGCGACGCGGACTCCAACACTTCACCCCGAGGGACCGTCACCGGCCCTCGGGGTGGGGCCCGGATGAGGCCCCTGTGGATCATGAGGCGCGGGTGATCCCGCCAAATCGCACGCGGGCGTCGTCGCCCGGGATATCTGCCGCCGAACCTGTCCGAACGTCTTGGCTGAGGCCGCCCGCATCCCCATTCTGTCGGATCCGACCTCTCCAAGTAAGGCCGCCGGTGATCCGGCGGTCGTCCAAAGGCTGCATGACCGAAACGCTGACGTCCGGCGAAGCCCGCCTCCAGGCGCAGGCCGCCCCCGAGGGCGAGATCGCCGCGGCGACCCATACCCTGGTGATCGGCCCCTATCTGGCGCGCGGCGCCTACGGGGCCGGGACGGGACAGGCCGCACCCACCCGCTCCGTGGAGGCCCGCCTCGACGAGGCGACCGGCCTCGCCGCCGCGATCGAGCTCGACGTGGTCGAGAGCCTCGCGATCAGCCTGCCGCGGATCCGCCCCTCGACCTATCTCGGCAAGGGCCGCGTCGAGGAGATCGCCGGCCTGATCCGCGCCCGGGAGATCGGCCTCGTGGTGATGGACTGCGCCCTCTCGCCGGTGCAGCAGCGCAACCTGGAAAAGGCCTGGGGCGCCAAGGTCATCGACCGCACCGGCCTGATCCTCGAGATTTTTGGGCGGCGCGCCTCGACGCGGGAGGGGACCCTTCAGGTCGAGCACGCCCACCTCGCCTACCAGAAATCCCGGCTCGTCCGGTCCTGGACCCACCTGGAGCGCCAGCGCGGCGGCTTCGGCTTCCTGGGCGGCCCGGGCGAGACCCAGATCGAGGCCGACCGGCGCATGATCCAGGAGCGCATGACCCGGATCGAGCGCGACCTCGACGCGGTGGTGCGCACCCGCGGCCTGCACCGCCAGAGCCGGGCGCGGGTGCCGTACCCGATCGTCGCGCTGGTGGGCTACACGAACGCCGGAAAGTCGAGCCTGTTCAACACGCTGACCCGCGCCGAGGTCGTCGCCAAGGACATGCTGTTCGCCACCCTCGACCCCACCGCCCGGGCGACCAAGCTGCCCCACGGCGAGACCGTGATCCTGTCCGACACGGTGGGCTTCATCTCCGACCTGCCGACCCCGCTGATCGCGGCCTTCCGGGCGACGCTGGAGGACGCCATCGAGGCCGACGTGCTGCTGCACGTGCGCGACGTCGCCCACGTCGATTCCGAGGCCCAGGCCGAGGATGTCGGCGAGGTCCTGCGCGAGCTCGGCATCGAGACCAGCGCCGACCGGATCATCGAGGTCTGGAACAAGGCCGACCTGCTGGACGACGACGAGCGCACCCGTCTCCTGAACCTCAGCGGCCAGGGCAAGGCCCGCAACGACCGCGACAGCGCCGCGCCGGTCCTGGTCTCGGCGCTGACCGGGGAGGGGCTCGCCGCCCTCACCAGCCGGATCGAGGCGCGGATCGGGCGCAACCGCGCGAGCTTCGCGGTGACGCTGCCCCCGGAGGACGGGGCGGCCCTGAACTGGCTCTACGAGAACGCCGAGATCCTGGACCGCCGCGCCGAGGCCGACGGCACCCTGCATCTGGCGGTGCGGATCGCCCCCGAGAAGGAGCCGCGCTTCCTCAACCGGTTCGCGGCGGCCCGGCGGCTCGGCCGGGGCGGCTGATGGCCCTAGGCCGCGCCGGCAACCCGCCGCTCCCCGGCCTGCAGACGGCGCGGGCGCCGGCGGAGTCCGGAGCGCCGCCGGGGCTGGACGACGACGCGGTGCTGCAGGCCATGCAGGCGGGCGGCGGCCTGCGCCTGCTCGGCCTGCGCATCGTCATCGTGCTGGTGCTGCTGATGGCGGCCCAGGCCTATGACGGCTCGCTCCATGCCCTGAGCCACTGGTTCATTCTCGCCCTCTACGGGCTCGGCACGGTCTGGTTCGGGCTGGGCGAGCGCGGCGGGGGGCCCGCCGCGGCGGCCTATAGCTGGGCCGGCACCGGGCTCAATGCCGGGCTCGCCGTCTACGTGCTGATCGAGCACATGCTGGCCGGCGGGGGAGCGGGCCTCGGCGCCGACACGGTGAGCCGCCTGCCGGCCTTCCTGCTCCTGCTCCAGACCGGCCTGAGCATGCGGGTGGCCCAGACCCTGGTGTTCTGCGGCCTCGTCATCGCCTGCTGGAGCGCGACCTTCGGGATCGGGGTGCTGCATCCGGAGCTGTTTCCGAACGCGGACACCTTCCCGACCGCGCAGCTCACGGGGCTCGCGACCTTCACGGCGGCGGGCCTGCTTGTCGTGGACGGGGTGATCCGCCTGCGCGGAGCGGTGGTGCGGGCCCGGCGCATGGAGCACGAGCGGACTTTGCTGGCGCGCTTCGTGCCGGACGCGGTCGCCCTCGACCTCTCGGCCGAGGACGGCGATTCCGCGCTCGGAATCCACCGGCGCCACGCCTGCCTGATGATGCTCGACATCCGCGGCTTCTCCCGGCTCTCGGGCGAGCACCCGCCGGAGGCCATGGTGGCGGCGTTGCTCGCCGTGCGGGCGGCCGCGCAGGCGGCGGTGGCCGAGGCGGGCGGGATCGTCGACAAGTATATCGGCGACGCGGTGCTGGTTCAGTTCGTGATGGGCACGCCCGACGCACAGGCGCGGGCGGCTCTGGTCTGCGCCCTGTCGCTCCGCCGCCGGATCGCCGCCCTCAACGCGGCGCGGGCGGCCGAGGGGCTGTTCACCCTGCGGGTCGTGGTCGCCCTGCACGCGGGCGACCTGCTGGTCGGCGTGTTCGATGACGGGGTGCGGGCTGAGTACACGGTGCTGGGCCCGGCCATGAACGCCCTGTCGCGGATCGAGGTCCAGGCCAAGGCGGCCGAGATCGAGCTCGCCGCCTCGGGGGATTTTTTGGCGTTGCTCGGCGACGCGCTGCCGGATGGCATCCGGGCGGCCCCGGTGCCGCGGGCGGTGCTGCCCGAGGGGCTCACCCTGTTCGCCGTGGCGGACCGGGATCCCGATCCGGCCGGCTCCGCCTTCGCGAGCGGGGCGACGCCGGCCGCCAGCGCCGCGGCCTGAGGCGCCCTGCGGTGCGACGCCCGGTGCCGGAACCGAGAGGACTCTAATCCGTTCGGTCGTCGCGGCGCAGGGTCGCGGAGAACGGAAAGCCTATGAACAAGCTCATCCTCGGCGCGACGCTCGCGCTCGGCCTCGTCATCGGCGCCGCCAGCCCGACCCTGGCGGCCCCCGGCGACGGCCTCGACAAGAACGCCGTCGCCACGGGCAACACCAATATGGGCGGCATGCACCGCAACGCCCGGATGCAGTCGCGGATGATGCGCCACCGCATGATGCACCGGCACCACCACCGCCATCACATGATGCGGCGGCATATGCGCTGAGTGGTGCGAACCGCCGGGCGCCGTGATGCGGCGCCGGCGGTTTTCGCTGATGACACTCGAACGGAGGTCGGACAACCTCTGATTCAGAATAAAACTTCACCCGCTTGACCCGTTCAGCGACAATGAGCAGGAATGGCATAGTATAGATGATTCAGGAGACTGTTTTGAGCGACGTTGAAATCAAGCCCAGCAGCGATTGGCACAACTTCAATCTGAGAAGGTTTGCTGGATCGGGCGTTCAAAAGAACGCCGACAACAGCGTTGCTGTCGCATTCGAAACAGAACAGAATTTTAATATCGACGTGACTATGCCTCGGGAAGCGGCAGAGCACCTTAAGGCGGAGCTAGAAAAAGTTCTCCGGTGATAGTCTCCAAACGTCACGGTGATCCTAGCTAATTCGCCAAGTTCATCCTGGGCGTTGAGATAGGGAGATTAGAAAAACGCGAGCTGACGTCGGTTAAACCAAGATGCCGTAGCCTCAGATCTCGGCCAGCTTGGCAATCAGAAAGGGGGGCGCGCTCGGGCTGAAAGTTACACCCGAGCGCCACGCGAAAATCCTCCGCACAATTGCCGAAAAGCGAACAAAAACTTCAGCGTCGTCCGAACAGTTGAACGACATTTCCAACCACTTGCGCACTTGACGGTTCCTCGCCTTTAAGACGAGGCATTGCTTTTGCGTCCGCCAGCTCGTTTGAGAGCAAGCCTGGATCCAAATCACACAGCTCTTCAATGTCTCGCGGATTTAGGCGAACACCATCGGTAACTTGTGAGACTGATTGAACTTTCTCAGACAACAGAAGCTCAACGCTTCTCCGCAAAAGACGCGGACGCTCTTTCTCGATCTTGCCATCCAATGGCTCCTCTTTCCGCCATCCCCGCCGGTTATAGTTGATCCAAAGTCGCTGCGCTTGCTCTCGATCGAGCAGCTCAAGCGCCTCACAACGCTTAATCATTGCACCTACAGAAACTTTCCACCGATCTTTCAAGGCCATCATGGCATCCAACGTAGGGGCCCATAGTTCGGCGACGAATTGATCGGCAGGCAGCAAGAGAGCGTTGGCAAAGCGATGCGCCTGATCTTCCAATATCTTATTGTCGGCAGCAGTGTTCAGCCGCTTATTTTCAATATTCTTGTGCAACAGTATATGCGCGAGTTCATGCGCAGCATCGAACCGCTGACGAACGGCGCTGGCCTTGTCACGTCCCAAAACAATGAAAGGAATTCCGCCCGAGCGCGAGAGTTGTGAAAATCCATCCTGTTTTTCAGCGCCCATATTAATGCGCGAAACAACGATGCCATGATTTTCGATCTCCAAGAGTAAATCAGGCATAGGCCCGGAACCAATACCCCATTGCGTCCTTAGCTCTGTGGCAGCCGACTCCAGATAATCGGTGTCGATCTCACGAAAATCACGAGGCACATCTAGCTTCGGCAGATCGACACCCGGGAAATCTAGAAACCCTGCTAGGTAACCGAGGATATCTCTCACCCAACGAAGACGGATCTCCGCTCGCTGGCGCGCGACACTGCTAGCGGTAGCTCGGCAGCGCCAAAAAATGGGCGCATCATCAAGAACCGCACTCGAACGCATAAAGTATGAAAGCGGTACGTTGAGGCGTGTTGAAATTGCCTCAAGAACGTCCGCTCGCGGCGTTTGCTTGCCCTTTTCGTACTGAGAAACTGACTGAGGGGTAACACCTATAACTTCCGCAAGCGCAACCCCCGTCAAACCTCGAGCTTGACGCGCCTCAGCTAGCCGATCGCCATTGAACCCTGGCGTGCCGACGTTCATCACTCGCTCCCGGTCTTTTTGATTTCTTGCACCCGCAGCGAAGGCTTAACGCGGTCTTCACGTTTTTCTTCGGTCTTGTAGGAAGCGATAATCTCAGCGAAAGTGAGCTGAACAGCCCAGCTCTTATAATCATCATAGGGAATATAAAAACCAATCGATCCGATAGATTGATCTCCTTCAGTAAATTCCTTGCCGATAGGACTATGAAGAACAATACCACTCAATTGAGACGGTAGAACTAATTCTACAGGCTGATCTCCAAATAAAAAATTTCCCTGGTGATCGAAAGCGTTGACCGCAGCAAGCTGCTTCCGAAATTTAGCTGGGCTGGGCATTTGCCCGCATGATTGAACATATTTCTGCGTCATTTTTACGCCGCCGTGCCCAGCGAGTGCATAGGTGCAACGGTTCTCGGCTATGAGCGTATCGGATGCCTGCACGCCATCTCGCTTAGCCTCATCTATCAGGAGCCATTCCATCGCAAAATGGCGTTCTTGCCATAGCTTGCTGAGCCTCTGGGATTTGTTCAATCGTGGGTCGGCGCTGACAGCGCTAAAGGCGTCCTTGTAGATGCTTTTTGCCCGCTCCTGATACCCTATCCAAAATGGCTCCGGCATTGCCGTCGTGAGCAGCCTCAGAACGTGGGCTCTTCGCTGTTCGCTCGGTTCCATTGCCGCCCCTTGATCCGCGTCGCGATTTAAGGAGATTGCACTTTTATGTTCGAATTGTAAAGTTTTGAGGCGACATTGCGCGAAATGCCAAGCTGCTAGGTGCATAGGGGCCACATAAAACGCCTCACCGCAGCCTACTACCCGCCCTCCCGCCATAGTGCCCGCACTCGCGACTTCTGCTACGCTTTCCGCGCTCGAGCGCCCGCCGGAGCGGGTGCCGCACCGCGAGGACGGAATGCTGGGATCGGGACGGTTGGGGCGGTTCGCCCTGGGATGCCTCGCGGCTTTGGCCACCCTCACGCCGGCCAGGGCCCAGGCCGGACCCCAGACCAAGCCGCTCCCGCCCCTGGTCTTCACCGGCATCCCCGATCAGGACGAGAGCCGCCTCGTCGAGCGCTTCGGCAAGGTCGCGACCTATCTCGAAGCCAAGCTCGGCGTGCCGGTGCGCTACCTTCCGGTGAAGAGCTACCCGGCGGCGGTCACCGCCTTCACCAACGGGCAGGTGCAGCTCGCGTGGTTCGGCGGCTTCACCGGCGTCCAGGCCCGCAAGGCCGCGCCGGGCGCCCAGGCGATCGCCCAGGGCGCGGAGGACGCGGCGTTCAGGACCTACCTCATCGCCAACGCCGCCACCGGGCTGAAGCCGGACAAGGAGTTTCCGAAGGCCATCGCGGACAAAACCTTCACGTTCGGCGCCCGCGCCTCGACCTCGGGCCGCCTGATGCCGGAATACTTCATCCGGCAGGCGTTTCCGGGGAAGAGCCCCGAGCAGGTTTTTTCCCGCGTCGGCTTCTCGGGCGACCACAGCCGCACCATCCAGCTGGTCCAGTCCGGCGCCTTCGCGGTCGGCGCCGTCGATTACTCGGTCTGGGACCTCGATTCCAAAGCCGGCAAGGTCGATTCCAAGGCGGTTTCGGTGATCTGGGAGAGCCCGCCCTTCCCCGACTACCAGTGGACTGTCCGGGGCGACGTGGAGCAGACCTACGGGGCGGGCTTCACCGAGAAGCTTCGGGCCGCGCTGACCGGCATCACCGATCCGGCGATTCTGGAACCGTTCGGACGCTCGAAATTCATCCCCGTGACCAATGCCGCCTACGAACCCCTGGTCGAGGTCGGCCGGTCCACCGGCCTGCTGGATTGACGGCCGGTGTCGGGCGACAGGGCGGCCATCGTCCTCGAAAACGCCGCCGCAGCCTATGACGGGCGCCCGGTTCTGTCGGGGGTCGACCTGACCGTGCGGACGGGCGAGCGCGTCGCCCTGATGGGCCGTTCGGGGGCCGGCAAGTCGACCCTGATCGGCCTGATCCATGGGCAGGCCCCCGACCGGGTGGCGCTGGTGCCCCAGGCCGCCGCCCTGGTGCGGCCGCTCTCGGTGTTCCACAACGTCTATATGGGCCGCCTCGACCGGCGCTCGACCCTGCATAACCTGCGCACCCTCGTCCGCCCGGCGCGGGCCGACATCGCCGCGGTGGAGGCGGTTCTCGACCGGGTCGGGCTGGCGGACCGGCTCTGGGCCAAGGCCGGCGCATTGTCGGGCGGCCAGCAGCAGCGCGTCTCGGTGGCCCGCGCCCTCTACAACGGCCGGCCGATCCTGGTCGGCGACGAGCCGGTCTCCGCCCTTGATCGCCAGCAGGGCGGTCGGATCCTGGCCGAGATGGCCCGGAGCCACGAGACCCTGATCCTGGCGCTGCACGACGTCGCCCTGGCGCTGGCCCATACCGACCGGGTCGTGGTGCTGGAGGCCGGCCGGATCGTCCTCGACGCGCCGACGCTGGGCCTCGACCCGGCGCGGCTCAGCCCCTTCTACGCGGCCGCCTGATCGGGCCGTCAGAGCCCGGCGCCGCGCTCGCGCACCTGCTCGGCCTGGAGCGCGTTGAGATAGCCGGTCAGGCGCCCGCTGACCGCCGGATCGGCGCATTGCACCCAGAGGGGGGCCGGCAGGGCCCGGACGGGCAGGCGCAACAGGAACGCCTCGGCGGACAGGGCCGCCTCCCGCTCGGAGGCGGCGGCCAGCAGGCGCGCCCCCGCCTGCGTGCCGATCAGGATCGCGATCGTGGCCATGATGACGATCCACGGTGATGAGATATCCCCGCACGACAACGATGCGGGCGCGCGAAGCGTTGCGCTGGGATCATCAGCTCGTCGGACGGATGCAGAGCGGCTCCCGGGCCAGCGCGAGGCTGAACCACCACTGGATTCGCCCGAGCGAATCCGTCAGGACCGCTGCGGTCAGCAGCATGCCGGCGGCTTTGACGCAGAGTTCGCGGGCCGCGCGGATCGCGGCCTCCGCATCGTCCGCCTCCAGGGTATCGCTCGCGAAGGCGAGGCCGCAACGGCCGTCCGCGTGCTCCAGCGTGCGACGGAGTCGATAGGCCGGCATCGCACAGACCTCCCTGCAACGCGTCACCACCGGCCCGCGGCGCAGGCGACGATCCAGCATAGGCGCGTCCTGACCGGCCCGCCTGATCCAGGTTAAGGAATGGCGCGTTTTCAGGTCACAGCGCGGGCGCCGGCCTGCCCATGATGTCGCAGACGGCCACTTCGGGAGGTGCGCGCGAGGCCGTGCGCGGTCTTGTTCCAGCGCTCCGGGGCGCGGACCAGTTCGATCAGGGCCAGCCAAGCCGCCAGGCTGACCAGCAGGAAGTAGAGCGGCATCCCAAGGGCGTAGGGGGCGAGATCGCCCCAGCCGCGGCGGACGCAGCCGATCAGGGCGGGGAGGACGAGGGCCCCGAGCCCCGTCCCGAACAGGGTGATCGCGAGCCCCGTACCGAGATTGTCCAGGAAGACCGGGGCGGCCGGAATCTCGAGGACCAGAAAGGACCAGATCGCGGCGGCGAGGCAGGCCGGGTAGGCCAGGGCCGAGATCACCGTGCCGGGGACCAGCGCCACGGCACAGAGCGCCTCCAGCCCGCCGAGGCGGCGCGCGTTGGACAACGGACTGCGCCCGTGGGTGAGGCTCGTCTGGGCGAGCCCCTTGAGCCAGCGGATGCGCTGGCCGAGCCAGGGCCTGAACCGGCTCGGCGCCTCCTCGGTGGTGGCGCTCGGCAGGTCGCTGACCCCGTAGCCCGCGAGCGCGAGCCGCATCCCGAGATCGGCATCCTCGGTGACGTTGAAGGCATCCCAGCCGCCGAGCGCCCGGAGCGCCCGGACGCGCAGGTGCATCGACGTGCCGCCGAGCGGGACCGGCAGCCGGCACCGGGCGAGCGCGGGGTTCAGGACATCGAACAGGCCGGCATATTCCAGCGCGTAGGCGCGGGTGAGCCAGGAATCGTCGGCATTGTCGATCACGAGCCGGCCCTGGAGACAGGCGATCCGCTCGGGCAGGCGCGCGAACAGCGCGGCGGCCGAGCGCAATTGGCCGGGATCGGGAAGATCCTCGGCGTCATAGACCGTGAGCAGGTCCCCGCGGGCCAGCGGCAGCCCCGTATTGAGCGCCCGCGGCTTGGTGCGTGGGGACCCCGGCGGAACCGTGATCACCTCGAACCGGGCGGGGAGGGGTATCGGCGCGAGCACCGCGCGCATCTCCGGATCGTCGGCCTCGATCAGCAGCTTGATGTCGAGCTTGGCCGGGGGGTAGTCGAGGGCCGCCAGCGCCCGCAGCAGGGCCGGAACCACCGCCGCCTCCCGGTAGAGCGGGACGAGGATCGTGTAGACGGGCAGGGCGGCCTCCGCGAGCGGCGGCACCGCGGCCGTGACCGGGGCCGCGATCACCACGGCGGCGAGGCGAAAGGTCGTCATGGCCAGGAACAGGATCTGCGCCGCCAGCGTCACCGCGCGGGCGAGCGGCGCCGGGAGCGCGGCGTAGAGGCAGAGCCCCGCAGTCAGGGCGAGGCCCAGGACCAGCAGCCACCAGACCGTGGGCTCGCGCGCGGTCACCCGCTCCGGCGCGCGCCGCGCGAGATCGTGCGCGGCGTAATCCGCCACCTGCCCGGGGATCGCGGCGAACACCGCCTCGCGCAGGCGGGTCGGGCTGGTGATGGCCAGCGGACCGATCCGTCGCGGGCTGCCGAGGAGGCTGGCGATGCTCCGTCCACGCGGCGCAAGCACCCAGGGCGCCACCGACCCGGGCGCCAGCGGCGCGAGCCCGGTGACCAGATTCTCGGGAAAGCGCAGGCCCGGACCGAACGGGATCGGTCCGTCCAGGTAGGGGGCACCGAGCGCCCGGGCGAGGGCCCGATAATAGGCCGTCTCCTCCATCAGGCCGGCCTGCAGCAGCGCGGTCGCCGCATCCGTCCCGGCCTCGGCCGCATCGGCGGCGGCCCGGATCAGCAAGCGGTCCGCGACGCCCTCCGCGCGCAGGAAGGCGATGTCCGGCGGCAATGCGGCCCGCGCCGCCGACGGGTGCTCGAACGGCACGCCACGCTCCCCCGGTGGCCACAGAACATGATAGGGACCGCGGGTGAGCCAGTCCCCGCCCCCGCGCTCCGGCAGGAGCACCGCCCCCATCTTAGAGCCGCCCCCGAGTGCGGTACGTTCAACGACGGCTCTAAGCCCTTGTTTAAGCCCGCTCTCTTGCGCTGACCTTGCGTCCGGTCCGGAGGTCGTCCGCACGACGAGGGACGGCGGGCGGCGCGTTCCCGTCCGGCTCGCGGCGGCCCTGATCGCCCTCGCCCTGTGCGGCATATGGGCTGGGCCGCAGCGGGGCGCCGCCGCCGCGGAACCCCAGGCCGCGACGCCCGCCGTGACGGTGCCGGATTTCTGGAACCCGCGCAGCCGCGGCGAGCGGGTGGAGGCGCCCCAGACCGGCCGGGCGGTTCGCTTCCTCACGGACGACGAGTTCCCGCCGCTGCACTTCGCCGGCCCCGACGGCAACCCGACGGGCTTCGTGGTCGAGCTCGCCCGCGCGGTCTGCGAGAAGCTCGCGATCACCTGCACGGTGCAGGCGCGCCGCTTCGACACCCTGCTCGACGCGCTGGACAGTAAGCAGGGCGACGTGATCGCCGCCGCGATCCCCCTGACGGCGAAGCTGCGCGAGAAATTTTTGGCGACCCGGCCGTATTTCCGCTGGCCGGCGCGCTTCGCGGCACGGACCGACAAGGGCCTGCCGGTCCCCTCGGCAGCGGCACTCGCCGGCCGAAGCGTCGGGGTGATCGGCAACAGCGCGCATGCGGCCTACCTGAAAGCGTTCTTCCCGAAAGCCGTCCCCAAGGACTTCACCGATCTGACGGCGGCCGAGAGCGCGCTCAAGCGCGGCGAGATCGACTATCTGTTCGCCGACGGCCTGAACCTCGCCCTCTATGTCGGCGGCCAGGACGCGGAAAATTGCTGCGCGCTCACCGGCGGCGACTATCTGGAGAACCGCTATTTCGGGGAGGGGATCGGCCTGATCACCCGCCAGGAGGATGCGGCGCTCTCCCGGGCGCTGGACGACGCACTCCAGCGGGTCTGGGACGACGGGAAGTACACCGAATTGTACCTGCGGTTCTTCCCCGTCAGCCCGTTCTGAGGGCTTTCATCGCCGGCGGGAATCGGGAATCCTGTCCGGCGTGCTTCGGCTGTCGGATGGCACCATGACGGATCTGCTCGAAAAGGCCGTGGCGAAGGCGCGCGACCTGTCGCCGGACCTTCAGGACGAGATCGCCCGCCTGATGCTGGCCTTCGTGGGGGATGAGGATTCGGTCTACCGGTTCACCCCGGAAGAGGCAGCCGAACTCGACGAGTCCGAGGCCGCCGAGGCGCGGGGCGACTTCGCGACCGAGGCGGAGATCCGCGCCATCTGGGCCAAGTATGGTCTGTGAAGCTGCGGATCACCCGCCCTGCCGCAGCCCAGCTCGATCGGGTGCTTACCTATATCGATCAGCGGAACCCGCAGGGCGCGCGGCATGTCCAACACCGCGTTCAGGCTGCGATAGACCTGCTTCTGCACCATCCCTTCGCGGGCACCGTGACCGCGCGGCCCGGTATTCGGCGCCTTGTCGTGCGCCCCTACCCATACGCGATCACGTACCGCGTCCGCGCAGATGAGGTTGTCCTATTGGGCTTTCGACACAGTGCGCGCCGGTCCCACGTCTGACCCCACCCGCATCGTTGCGGGCAATAACGACGCCGGTTGCCCCCCGGGCGTTCCGCTCCGGTGCGAACCGCTCTAGGGTGCGCGCTCCGCGTTTCCCTCACATCCCGAAGACATGTCCGCCGCACCCCCAGCCCTGACCCTCGATCCCGACACCATCGAGGCCGCCGCCAACGCCGCCGCCTGGCCCTTCGAGGAGGCGCGCAAGCTCGTGGCCCGGCTGGAGAAATCCGGCAAGCGCGAGGTGCTGTTCGAGACCGGCTACGGTCCCTCGGGGCTGCCGCATATCGGCACGTTCGGCGAGGTCGCCCGCACCTCGATGGTGCGCCACGCCTTCCGGGTACTGACCCGCGACGCGGTGCCGACCCGGCTGATCGCCTTCTCGGACGACATGGACGGGCTGCGCAAGGTGCCCGACAACGTCCCGAACCGGGAGATGCTGGCCGCCCATCTCAACCAGCCGCTCACCCGCGTGCCGGACCCGTTCGGCACCCATGACAGCTTCGGGGCGCACAACAACGCCGAACTGCGCCGCTTCCTCGACGCCTTCGGGTTCGCCTACGAGTTCCGCTCGGCGACCGAATGCTACCGCGCGGGCGTGTTCGACGCGACGCTCCTGCGCGTGCTCGAACGCTACGATTCCGTGATGGAGATCATGCTGCCGTCGCTGCGCGCCGAGCGCTCGGCGAGCTATTCCCCGTTCCTGCCGCTCCACCCGGTCACCGGCCACGTGATGCAGGTGCCGATCGATGAAGTGAAGGCCGGGAGCGGCACCATCGTGTGGCGCGATCCCGAGACGGGCGAGCGCTACGAGACTCCGGTGACCGGCGGCCACGCCAAGCTGCAATGGAAGCCCGACTGGGCGATGCGCTGGGTCGCGCTCGGCGTCGATTACGAGATGGCCGGCAAGGACCTGATCGATTCGGTGAAGCTCTCGGGCAAGATCGCCCGGGCGCTCGGCGGCGAGCCGCCGGAGGGCTTCAATTACGAGCTGTTCCTCGACGAGAAGGGCCAGAAGATCTCGAAGTCGAAGGGCAACGGCCTGACGATCGACGACTGGCTCAAATACGGCACGCCGGACTCGCTCGCCCTGTTCATGTACAACAAGCCGCGGGAGGCCAAGCGGCTGTTCTTCGACGTGATCCCCCGGCACGTGGACGAGTATATCGGCTTCCTCGACCGCTATCCCGGCCAGGACGCGAAGCTGCGCCTCGGCAACCCGGTCTGGCACCTCCATGCCGGCAACCCGCCGGAGCCCGAGCGGGTCGAGGGCGCGAGCCTGACCTTCGCGATGCTGCTCAACCTCGCGGCGGTGGCCAACACCGAGGATCCGGCGGTGCTGTGGGGCTTCATCCGCCGCTACGCGCCGCAGACCGGGCCGGAGACCCATCCGGGCCTCGACCGGCTGGTGGTCCACGCCCTGAAGTACTTTTCGGATTTCGTGCGGCCGGCCAAGACCTACCGGGCGCCGACATCCGAGGAGCGGGCAGCCCTGGAGGATCTCTCGGAGACGCTCAAGGAGCACACCGGCTCCACCGATCCGGAGGCCCTGCAGGCGGCGGTCTACGAGGTCGGCCGGCGCCACTTCCCCGACACGTCCGGCAAGGCCAAGAGCCCGGACGGGCGGCCCGGCGTGTCGCAGGCGTGGTTCACGAGCCTCTACAACGTGCTGTTCGGCGAGGCGCGGGGACCCCGGTTCGGCTCCTTCGTGGCCCTCTACGGGGTGGAGGAGACGCGGGGGCTGATCGCCTCGGCCCTGTCGGGGGCGCTGGTGGCCGAGCACGAAGCCTTCGCGGCGGGCAAGACGGCTGCCTGAGCCCCGCGATGATCGTCGACAGCCTCGCGGCGCTGGAGGCGATCTACCACGCGGCGCTGGCGGCCGCCTCCACGGCGAGGTGGCGGCCTTGGTCACGCCGGACTACGCGGCGCTGATCGCGGGGGAGGTCGGTGGCCAGCGCTACGATGCGGAATGGCCGGAGCGGGCCGCGAAGACGATGTGGTGAGGGCCGGGTTCGGCAGCCGTCGACGCTACGCGACGCCGAGAAATAGCGCGAGGGATCGGGTCACGGCCAATAGGGTCGCGTCATCAAGGCGCCCGATTGGCGGCCCGACTCTCACCCGCCTCACCGTCATGACCTTGTCGATCTGAATTTGAGACGGCTTGTTCAAGCCGTTCTGAGGTGTCGGCTGCACGGACAGCCGGATCAGCGGTGCATCCATTTGCGTCGACGAGAGCAGCAGGACCGTCACTGAACTGGTCTGTGCGAAGGTGTCAGCCTGGATCACGAGTGCCGGACGAGGCTTTCCGGAATCGCCCGCCATAGCGACGGTGACGAGATCGCCGCGCCTCACGGCTCGGCCGGATCGTCGAGGTCGGCGAGAGCGGCGTCGAGGAAGGCGTTCAACTCATCATCGGCCGCATCGGCCTCCGCCACGAGCAGTGACTGGCGCCGGCATTCGTCGGCGAAACCTGGCTGGCTCGAGTCCGGAACCCAGATCTGCACCGGCCGGAGCCCGGCCGCGCGCAGAGCCGCTCGACGCTTTCGAACTCTCTCGACGACAGGCGTGCCCATCCGCATCTCGCATTCAGTTACATGTAACATGCAAGAAGGCGGGTTGAAGTCCGTCAAGACGAAGAGGGCAGAACCCTGGACCTTCCCATCTTCGCAACCGGACTCGCCTCACCCCACCAGCGCGAGATCCTGCGTCTCGGTATCCGGAATGACGTCCACCTCGACCTTGAGGCGCTGCTTGCCCGAGCCGCTGACGATGCCGTCGACCGGCGCCACGTCGCCGTAATCCCGGCCGCGCGCCACCACGATGTGGTCGTCCCGCACCGCGACGCCGTTGGTCGGATCGAGGCCCATCCAGCCCGCGCCGCACCAGACCGCCACCCAGGCGTGGCTCGCATCCGCCCCGCGCAGGCGCGGGCGGCCCGGCGGCGGCACCGTGCGCAGGTAGCCGCTGACATAGGCGGCCGGCAGGCCCATGCCCCGCAGGCCCGCGATCATCACGTGGGCGAAATCCTGGCAGACCCCGGCCCGCAGCGCGAAGGATTCGGAAAGCGGCGTGTAGACGTTGGTAGCCCGGGAATCGAAGCGGAAATCCCGGCCGATCCGCAGCATCAGGTCATGGGCCGCCCCGTAGGCGCTGCGGCCGGCGGAAAAGCTCGGCCGCGCGTAATCGGTCACCTCGGGCAGCAGCGGAACCCGGCCGCTCGGATACAGGAAATGCACCGGCGCCCGGCCGCCGAGGTCGCGGCCCGCCACCACCGCGTCGCGGACCTGCTCCCACGCCGTCCCGGATTCCGGCGGCGGCGGCTCGGGGCGCTCGACCCGCACGGTGGACAGCGCCTCGACGCTGAACGTGGTGTGGGGCGTCTCCAGGGTGATCGCCAGCGCGTCGATCCCGAAATAGTCGTGCCGCGTCACCGCGGTGGCGGGGCTCGGGTCGATCGTGACGGCGCTCGCCAGCACGCTCTGGCCCTCGCCGTCCTGCGGCTTGAGCCGGAGGGTGCAGCGGGCGAAGCGCACCGGCCGGCCGTAGCGGTAGGTCGTGCGATGGCGCAGCGTGTAGATCACGCGAGGCCTGTCAGTTTTTCCGGGCGCAGGGCGTTCGGCCCGGCGGGGAAGTAGCGCGCCGCGATCCCGTCGGCGAGGCGTTCGAGGTCGGTCTCCAGGGTGGTGAGGCGGACGGCATCGAAATCGGCCGCCTCGCCGCTGCGCAGGTCGGCCAGGATGCGGGTCGCGAGGCGGTGATGCGGCTCCGGGATGCCGTCGGCGGCGAGCGCCGGCAGGTCGGCGAGGTGCCGGGTGATCGCCTCCGCCTGGAAGGCGATCGAGCGCGGGTTGTAGGGGTCGAGCAGCACCATGTCGCGCACGGGATCGAGGGAGGCCCCCTGCAGGTAGCGGCGGCCGTAGCTGATCTGCGAATCGCAGAGCGACAGCATCACCCCGAGGCAGCCCGGCGTCGCCTCGTCGTTGGCGAAGGCCAGCGCGAAGGTGCAGGTGTTGATCGCCCGCTCGATCCGCCGTCCGAGCTCGACGAAGTGCCAGCCCTCCGCCCGGCTCATGTTCTCGTGGGTGAGGCCGGAGAGCGCCGCGAGCTGGCTCAGAGCCCGCTCGGCGCGGCCCGTGAGCTGGGATTCGGTCAGCGCCCGGTCGGTGTCGAGGGAGAGGAGCTCGCTGAGATCCGCCAGCACCCGCCAGACCTCGCCGGAGAGGCGGGCGCGCAGGGCGGCGGCGTTGCGGCGGGCCGATCCGATATGGGCCCAGGCCGAGCCCGGCCGCTCGCGCCCGGAGAGCGCCTCCTGGGCGAGGCGGGCGGTGGGCAGGTCGGCCGCGCCGATCGCGGCCCATTCGTGCAGGAGACCGCGCAAAGCCAGGGCGGCCGGCGTGTCGAGGGCGCCCGAGATGTCGGTGCCGACCGCGTCGCCGACGCTGCGCAGGTGGGCCAGCACCAGCCGGATCACCGCCTCGGCGCGCTCCAGGTAGCGGCCGAGCCAGAACAGGCCGTCGGCCGCCCGGGCGGGGAGGTGGCCGCCGACCCGCCGCACCCGTGGCGCCGCGTGCGAGCCGATCAGGGGCGCGGCGATCGGCTTTTCCGAGAGCACCCAGACATCCGCCGAGCGGATGCCGAGCCGCAGCTCGATCGGATCGACGTCCTCGCGCTCCGAGACCCGGCAGAAGCCCCCGGGCATGACCTGCCAGCCGAGGGGCGTGCGCGTGGCGAAGACGCGGACCACGAAGGGGCGGGGCACCAGGGTGAGCCCGTCCGGGCCGCGCTCCCAGCCCGGCATGGTCGAGAGCGGCGCGGCCTCCTGGGCGACGTAGTCGAACGGCCGGTCGCGCAGGGCCGCCACGACCCGCGCCCGCTCCGCCGCCAGGGCCGGACCCGCCAGGATCGCGTCGCGCCCGGCCCCGCGCTGGGGCGTGGCGGCCGGGCGCAGGGTCAGGCTGTCGAGATTGGCCTGGGCATACGCCAAACCCTCGAGGTCGCCGCACCACCATGTCCGCGGATGGCCGAGCCGCAGGGGCTCGCCCAGCACCCGGCGGGCGATGCCATCGAGATAGGGGGCGAGCGCCGCCGACTCGACGAGCCCCGAGCCCGGCATGTTGGTCACCACCAGGGAGCCGTTGCGCAGGGCCTCCAGGATGCCGGGGACGCCGAGCCGGGAGGCCGGGTTCAACTCCAGGGGGTCGAGGAAGTCGGCATCGATCCGCCGCCACAGGGCGTCGGCGCGCTTCAGGCCCGAGACGGTGCGGACATGCAGGCGCCCGTCCTGCATGACGAGGTCGTCGCCCTCCACCAGCATCAGGCCGAGATAGCGGGCGAGCGCCGCCTGCTCGACATAGGTGCTGCTGTAGGGGCCGGAGGTCAGCAGGCAGATCCGCGGGTCGATCCGCTCGGCCCCCAGCGTCAGCCCGTCGCGAAAGGCCTGGAAGAAGGCCGGCAGGCGCTCGACGTTCAGGTCCTGGAAGAACTCCGGGAAGGTCCGGGCCAGGACCATGCGGTTCTCCAGCGCCCAGCCGAGGCCCGAGGGCGCCTGCGTCCGGTCGGCCAGGACCTGCCAGCGCCCGTCCGGCCCCCGGCCCAGATCGGCGGCGTAGAGCTTCAGGTAATGGCCGCCGGGGGGCACGACCCCGTGGAGCGGGTGCAGGAATTCGGGCGTGCCGGCCACGATCGCGGCGGGGAGCAGGCCCTCCGCGACCAGCCGTCCATCCCCGTAGACGTCGGCGAGGATCGCCTCCATCAGCTCCGCGCGCTGGACGATGCCGGCGCTCAGCGCCTCCCACTCGGCGCCCTCGATCACCAGGGGCAGGCAGCCGAGCGGCCAGGGATGCTCGCGCTGGTCGCCGGCGATGCGGAACGAGATACCCGCGTCCCGGATGTGCCGCTCCGCCGCGACGAACCGGGCCATGATCTCCGGCTCGGTGAGGCCGCCGAGATGGTCGAGGAGGCGCGGCCAGGCCCCGCGGGGCTGGCCGTCGGGACCCAGGAACTCGTCCGGCCGGCCCGGGGCCGGGCGGTAATCCGCGGCCCAACGAGCGACGCGCGCCCGCGGATCCTCCGCCGGCTCGGTCCGGGCGAGGCTCTCCGCGAGCGCCGCCTCCATCACGACCCCCCGGTCATTGCGGGGCCGGCGTGCGCAGGTCGAGGGTCAGCGGGAATTCCGCGCTCGATTCCGGCCGGGGCATCTCGACCCGGCCCGGGGTGTGGCCGTGCGGCTGGAACCGGGCGAGGCGCCGCCCCTCGGCCTCGTAGGCGTTGACCGGATGGGTCTCGTAGTTGCGGCCGCCCGGATGGGCGACGTGGTAGCGGCAGCCGCCGAGCGAGCGCCCGCTCCAGGCATCGAGGATGTCGAAGGTCAGCGGTGCGTGGGCGGGGATGGTCGGGTGCAGCGAGGAGGCCGGCTGCCACGCCTTGAAGCGCAGGCCCGCCACGGCCTCGCCGCCGCGGCCGGTTCCGGTCATGGGCAGGCGTCGGCCGTTGCAGGCGATGACGTGCCGCTCGGGCACGAAGCCCTCGACCCTGATCTGCAGCCGCTCGACCGAGCTGTCGACGAAGCGCACGGTGCCCCCGCTGGTCCCTTCCTCGCCCATCACGTGCCAGGGCTCCAGCGCCTGGCGCAGCTCCATCCGGACCCCGCCCTGCTCGACCGTGCCGAAGACGGGGAACCGGAACAGGGCCTGCGCCTCGAAGGCGACCGGGTCGAAAGCGTAGCCCGCCGTCCGGAGATCCTCCAGCACCCCGAGGAAGTCGGACCAGAGGAAATGCGGGAGCATGAAGCGATCGTGGAGGTTCGTGCCCCAGCGGACACAACTCCCGGTCTGCGGCTCGCGCCACAGCCAGGCCACGAGGGCGCGGAGCAGGAGTTGCTGCGCGAGGCTCATCCGCGCGTCCGGCGGCATCTCGAAGGCCCTGAATTCCAGGAGGCCGAGGCGCCCGGTCGGGCCGTCCGGCGAGTAGAGCTTGTCGATGCAGATCTCGGCCCGGTGAGTGTTGCCGGTGACGTCCACGAGGATGTTGCGGAAGATCCGGTCGACCAGCCAGCGCGGGATGTTGGGCGCGTCGGGGGCCGGCACCTGGGCCAGCGCGATCTCCAGCTCGTAGAGCCCGTCGTGGCGGGCCTCGTCCATGCGCGGCGCCTGGCTCGTCGGCCCGATGTAGAGGCCCGAGAACAGGTACGAGAGCGCCGGGTGGCGCTGCCAGTAGAGCACGAGGCTCTTCAGCAGGTCGGGCCGGCGCAGGAACGGGGAATCGTCCGGCGTGACGCCGCCCATCACGACGTGGTTGCCGCCGCCGGTGCCGGTGTGGCGGCCGTCGACCATGAACTTCTCCGCGCCGAGCCGGGTCTGGCGGGCCTCGGCGTAGAGGTCGGTGGTGATGGCAACCGCCTCCCGCCAGGAGGCGGCCGGGTGGACGTTCACCTCGATCACGCCCGGGTCGGGCGTCACCTTGATCACGCCGATCCGCGGATCGTAGGGCGGCTCGTAGCCCTCGATCTGGATCGGCAGGTTCAGCTCCGCGGCGGCCGCCTCGAGATGCCCGGCGAGTTCGAGATACTCGTCGGCGCGCTGCACCGGCGGCATGAACACCCGCACCACCCCGTCCCGGGGCTCGATCGACAGCGCCGTGCGCACCGCGACGCCGGCGATCCCCGCGCCGTTGGCGGTTTTCGCGCCGGGATGCCCGTCGGGGAGGGCGGCGCGGGGCTCCAGGGGATCCTGCGGCTGGTAGTAGGGGTAGTGCTCCGGCGGCACGTAGGGCAGGGACGACAGGGGCAGGCGGAAACCCACCGGCGAGTCCCCCGGCACCAGGAAGGCGGCCCCGCGGCGGAAATCCCACCTCTCCGAGATCCAGACCCGATCGCTATCGCCGGCCTTGCCGGTGGGCAGGCTCGCCAGCGGCAGGACGTAGCCCGCCGCCTCACCCAGGCCCCGCGCGTAGACGCGCCTGATCCGGGCGTCGAACTCCACCGAGCCGGACCGGGCCGCTGCGGGCGTGACGTTGACCGGCAGCGCGGCGACCTTCTTCTCCCAGAGCTCGCCGTCCTCGAAGGCCGGGAAGACGAAGTCGGAAAGGCCGAGGCGGCGGGCCAGCGCGTCGGCGAGCGCCTTCGCCTGCGTGATGGTGGCCTGCGCGGTGGCGGCTTGGCCCTCCTGGCCCGCGACCACCTCCGGCGCGATCAGATCCGGGTTCCGCCAGATCGGCTTGCCGTCCTTGCGCCAGTAGAGTGCGAAGGCCCAGCGGGGCAGGCTCTCGCCGGGATACCACTTGCCCTGGCCGTAATGGAGCAGGCCGCCCGGCCCGAACCGGTCGCGCAGGCGCCGGATCAGCTGGTCGGCGAGGCTGCGCTTGGTCGGGCCGACCGCGGCGATGTTCCATTCCGGCGATTCGAAATCGTCCACCGACACGAAGGTCGGCTCGCCGCCCATGGTGAGCCGCACGTCCTGCGCCACGAGGTCGGCATCGACCCGCTCACCCAGCGCGTCCATGGCGGCCCAGACCGTATCGGAGAACGGCTTGGTGATCCGCGGCGTCTCGGCGACCCGGGTGATCGTCATCTGGAAGTCGAACTCGGTCTTGGCCGGCTCCATCGCCCCGGAGATCGGCGCGGCCGAGCGGTAATGCGGCGTGGCGGCCAGCGGGATGTGGCCCTCGCCGGTGAGCAGGCCCGAGGTCGCGTCCAGGCCGACCCAGCCGGCGCCCGGCAGGTAAACCTCGGCCCAGGCGTGCAGGTCGGTGAAGTCCGCAGACGCGCCGGTGGGGCCGTCCACCGCGGTCGTGTCGGGCACGAGCTGGATCAGGTAGCCGGAGACGAACCGGGCCGCGAAGCCGATCCGGCGCAGCACCTGCACGAACAGCCACGCGGAATCCCGGCACGATCCGCTCTTGAGCCGCAGGGTCTCGGCGGGGGTCTGGACGCCGGGCTCCATGCGGACGCCATAGGCGGTCTCCCGGGCGATCTGGGCGTTCAGGGCCACCAGGAACTGGACGGTGCTGGGCTCCTCGGGGAGCCGCGCGAGCAGCGCCTCCATCTCGGGGCCCTCCGCATCGACGGGGGTGCGGTAGGGGGCCAGCTCCTCGGCGAGGTCTGGGTCGTACGCGAAGGGCCGAACCTGCGCGTAATCCTCCACGAAGAAATCGAACGGGTTGATCACCGCCATGTCGGCGGTGAGGTCGACCTCGATCTTCAATTCGTCGGTCTTTTCCGGGAAGACGAGGCGGGCGAGCCAGTTGCCGCTCGGATCCTGCTGCCAGTTCAGGAAGTGGTTGGCGGGCGTCACCGTCAGCGCGTAGGCCGGGACCTTGGTGCGCGCGTGCGGGGCCGGGCGCAGGCGGATCACCTGAGGGCCCAGGCTGATCGGCCGGTCGTAGCGATAATGCGTGACGTGGTGCAGGGCGGCTTTGATCGACACGATGGCTCCGTCGAAAGAATCGAACGCGGTTCTCGATGCCGGTCCCGGGCGCCGGACCCCACCGCGCCGTTATGCGCTATAGACCGGCCGACAAGCAATTTCCGTGCGGCGGCTCGGGCTTCTGGCAGGAACTTTGCCACGCGGCCCCGCTTGACCGGCAGATGGGCCGGATGCCGGCCCGGGGCGGCCCGATGAAGATCTTCCAGTGCCAGGCCTGCGACCAGCCGGTCACCTTCGAGGCGACCGCCTGCGAGAGCTGCGCCCGGCGCCTCGGCTACGTGTGCAAGGTCCACGAGGTCTCGGCCCTGGAGCCGCAGGGGCTCTCGGCGCACCCGCGCATGGGCGGCGCGCAGGTGTTCCACGCCTATGCGGATCCCGGCGGCCGCTACCGCCTGTGCAACAACGCCCTCTCGGAGGCCTGCAACTGGCTGGTGCCGGAGGACAGCCCGGACATCTTCTGCACCGCCTGCCGCCACAACCGGGTGGTTCCGGACCTGTCGCAGGGCTGGAACCTGACCCGCTGGCGCCAGATCGAGGCCGCCAAGCACCGGCTGTTCTACTCGCTGCTGCGCCTGGAACTGCCGCTCGCCACCCGCGCCCAGTATACGGACGGGCTGGCCTTCGACTTCCTGGTCGACCCCGCCGAGAGCTTTTCCGGCGGGCCGCCGGTGCTGACGGGCCATATCAACGGCCTGATCACCATGAACATCGCCGAGGCCGACGATGTCGAGCGGGAGCGCCGCCGGATCCTGTTCGGCGAGCATTACCGCACCCTGCTCGGCCATTTCCGGCACGAGATCGGGCATTATTTCTGGTATCTGCTGGTGCTGAACAGCCCCACTTGGGAGCCCTTCCGGGCTTTGTTCGGCGACGAGCGCCACAACTACGTCCAGGCCCTGCAGGACCATTACGCCAAGGGGGCGCCGTCCGACTGGGACGAATCCTACGTCTCGGCCTACGCCACCGCCCATCCCTGGGAGGATTTCGCCGAGACCTTCGCGCATTACCTGCACATCGTCGACACGGTGGAGACCGCCTCGACCTTCGAGCTGCATGTCCGCCCGCGCCTGCGTCAGGGTGCCCAGGCGCCGACGGTGATCGATTTCGACCCCTACAACACCCTCGACCTCGACCGGCTGATCGCCGCGTGGCTGCCGCTGACCTACGCGATCAACTCGCTGTCCCACAGCATGGGCCAGCCGGCGCTCTACCCGTTCAAGCTGACGCCCACGGTGATCGCCAAGCTCGCCTTCGTGCACGAGCGGATCTACGCGTCGCGCACCGGCACCCTGCCGGATGCCGGCGAGGCGGGGGCCGAGATGCTGCGCGCGGTGATCATGGGCCTGCGCCAGAAGGTGGCGGCGCCGACGGTGTGAGGACAGTTTTACCGGCGCGGGAGCGGTTTCAGGGTAATGAACCGGGCCGTCCGCGACGGGTCGCCGTCATCGATCTGCCAGACGGTTCTGACCTGCGGGTCCAGCCCAATCAATGCTGCGAGCGGCCCCTCGAAGTAGAGCTTGATGGCCTCATAGCCGGGACGGACGCCCCGGAAATTCGCCCGGCAACAGTGCCTGTGTAGCGCGTCCCTGAGGTCATTCGGGTTGTTCGGCGTGAAGCCGAATGCCGCGAGGAAGCGGCATTTCGCGGCGCCGTCCTTGTGATCCGGATTGAGCAGATAAGCCGTTATCTTGGCGGGGGCGATGAGAAAGCGGGATGGCCAGTCCGCTTCACCCAGGGTCACCTGACCGCCCGTTCGACGAGGCGCACCGCAGCGGCCTCGACCGTCGCCAGCGTGTCGACGGGCTCCGTAAACTCGACCTCGAACGCCGCGCCGTCGGCATAGACCGCGACCACGGTTCCCGTCGCGCCAACCGGCACCGTCAGGTCGTCGTCGCCCGTTACGGCCTGGAGAACCCGCACCCGATCGAGTTCGCGGACCGGACCGTCCGTCTCAACCCCGACGGGCGGCACCGGCGTTTTCGGAAGCTGGGCTCGCATGGCGCACACGATAATCCTCTGTCTCTCAATCGCAACGCAGACCCTTGCCCCTCACGTCCGCCCATGCCGCTCCGCGAAGGCGCGGAACGCCGCGAGCGTCTCGGCGCTGACATGGTGCTCGATCCCCTCGGCATCCCGCCGGGCCGTCTCGGAACTCACCCCCAGCGCGCAGAGGAAGCGCTCGACGATCCGATGGCGCTCCCGGGCCTGGGCGGCAAGCCGGCGGCCGGACTCGGTCAGGAACACGCCGCGATAGGGCCGCTGCTGGACGAACCCGTCCTCGCACAGGCGCTTCAGCATCTTGGCGACGGTCGGCTGCGCCACGCCGAGGCGCGCCGCGATGTCCACCTGCCGCGCCTCGCCGCCGTCGCCGATCAGGTCGTCGATCAGCTCGACGTAATCCTCGACGAGCTCGGAGCGCCGGGCCTCGCGGGCCTGACGAAAACTCTCGACGTGGCGCTCGGGATCGACCAGCGCGGTCTCGGGCGCGCCCTGCTCGGACGGTTCCTGCATGGGCTCTCCCTCTCGGCACGCATGCGCCGCCTCGCCCCTGTCTAGCAAAAACCCGCACCGGCAGGGGAGTCCCGCAGACGCGATACGAGCCCCTTGAATCTGACGGCCGCAGCCCTGAATATAGCCTACGCTATATCTTTGAGGAGAGGGTTCGCATGGTGGCGCCGAACGCCGCGACCGCCCCGGTTCGCGCCGCGCCGGGGGCGATGAGCCGGCGGACCGAGGGCGCGATCCGCGACGTCCTCGACGGGCGCCGGGGCGGCCGCGGCCGGTTCCTGCTGTTCGTAGGCCCCGCCGTGACGGCGTCGATCGCCTACATGGACCCCGGCAACTTCGCGACCAACATCCAGGCCGGCGCCCGCTACGGCTACGGCCTGCTCTGGGTGGTGCTGCTCGCCAACCTCACCGCGATGCTGTTCCAGGCGCTCTCGGCCAAGCTCGGGATCGTGACCGGAAAAAACCTCGCCGAGCATTGCCGGGACGCGACGAGCCGCCCGGTGCGCCTCGCCCTGTGGGGCATCAGCGAGATCGCCGCCATGGCGACCGACCTCGCGGAGTTCCTGGGTGGCGCCATCGGCCTGTCGCTGCTCACCGGCATGCCGCTGATGGCCGGCATGGCGGTCACGGCCATCATCACCTACGCGTTTCTCCTTTTGGAGCACGAGGGTTTCCGGCCGCTGGAGATCGCCATCGGCGCGATGGTCGGCACGATCGGCCTCTGCTACGCGGTCGAGCTGCTGGTGGCGCCGGTGGCCTGGGGCGCGGCGGCCAAAGGCCTCGTCACCCCAAACATTCCGGACGCGGAGGCGCTGACCATCGCGGTGGGGATCATCGGCGCCACCGTGATGCCGCACGCGCTGTTCCTGCATTCGGGCCTGACCCAGGGGCGGGGCAATCCCCGGACCGAAGCCGACCGGCGCCTGCTGGTGCGCTACTCGAATCGCGAGGTGGTGGTGGCTTTGCTGCTCGCGGGCCTCGTCAACATGGCGATGGTGATCATGGCGGCGGCGGCCTTCCATCTCGGCCACAGCGAAGTGGCCGAGATCGGCGAGGCCTACCGGACCCTGACGCCGCTGCTCGGGCCCGCCGCGGGGGCGGCCTTCCTGGTCTCGCTGCTCGCCTCCGGCATCTCCTCCTCGGTGGTGGGGACGCTCGCCGGGCAGATGGTGATGCAGGGCTTCACCGGCTGGCGCATCCCGCTGCTCGTGCGCCGGCTCGTGACCATGCTGCCGGCCTTCGTGGTGGTGGCGATCGGCATCGACCCGACCCGGGCGCTGGTCCTGTCGCAGGTGGTGCTGTCGCTCGCCCTGCCGGTGCCGATGGTGGCGCTCGTGGTGTTCACCCGGCGCCGGAGCGTGATGGGGCCGTTCGCCAACGGTCCGCTCACCCAGGTGGCAGCCGTGGCGGGGGCGGTGGTGGTGTTGGGGCTCAACGCAGTGCTGCTGGCGGCGGCCTTCGGGGTGCCGGTGCCGGGGTTGGGGTGAGCCCGGCTTTCCGGCATCGTCACGGCCACGTGGGCCGGCGATCGCCAGTCGAACACCGGCGCCGGCCCGTAAGCATGACCCTCGCGGAAGATCTCCATCCGTGCTACGAGAGTCGCGTCATGAGAGCAGGCAAGTTCAAAGTCAGCTATCCGGCTTCTACACAGCTCGCGTTGCTGGCGAATGCCGAGAAAGCAGCGTTGACGCGCCTGTTCTCAAGCGATGAGATCGAACAGCCGGAAACGACAAAGCCAATCAGCGGTGGCCGATTCGTATCCCGCCTCGGAAGCAAGCGCGTGCTTTGGCAGCGACAATCCGCCGACAGCCAGCCGGAGATCCTCTCGATCGTCGACCATTCGTTCGCTCAAGCCTGAATGAGCAGCTTCGAGAGAATCAAGTTCGACTTGCGGCATGCTGACACCGAATTGATCTCTTTCAAGGCGTGGCTCGCCACCGCAAGCTTCGTTGGCGAGACCGTGATTGTCGCCGAGATCAAGAAACGGCGGCACATGGCGTGCCTGTTGGCGTCGACGTTGGGCCTGCCGGCTCCGGATATGATCAAGTTCGAACTCGCGCTGAAAGGGATGTTCCGCACCGATTTGGTTCTGGGCAATGACGGCCAGCGCCGGTTCGGGCTCGTCGAATTCGAGGATGCGGAAGCGACGAGCATCTTCAGGAGGGGGACCGTCCAGTACCGTTTCTGGTCGCCCCGGATCGGGCATGGCTTCAGTCAGATCCTCGACTGGGCTTGGGTCCGGTCCGACCATCCGAACGATTCGGTCCTACTCGCCGGCTTCGGCGGCCCGATCACGACCAGCGCGTACGCCGTCATCTGCGGACGCGATGCGAGCCTCGCCGATGATGTGGAACGCAAACGATTCAAGCATCGGCGCGATCACCTCAAGGTAGAAGGTCAGCCGGCTCTCGTACTGACCTATGATGAGATGGTGCGCAGCATGGAGGACAACCTCGCAGCGGCGAAGACTTGGTCGTGACGACGGCATAGCGCGAACGAGCCGCGGCCGGATCAGGGGTCTCCCATGCCGGTGGGGACAGACATTCTCCGCGAGCAGAGCCCGTCGGCAGCGTCCCGCTCACGTCGCCCGCACCACCACCTCCACCAGATTGGCGCCCCCCGACCGGATCCCCGCCTCGATCGCCGGGGCGATGTCGGCGGCGGCCGTCACCCGCCGGGCCGGGACCCCCATCGAGGCGGCCAAGGCCAAAAAGTCGATCCGCGGGTCGGTGAGGTCCATGGCGATGAAGCGGTTGGCGCGCACCGAGGCGTAGTGCGCCTGGCCCTTCATGAAGGTCTTGAGGATGTTGTACTCGGCGTTGTTGATCACCACGAAGGTGACCGGCAGCTTTTCGTGCGCGGCCGTCCACAGGGCCTGCGGCGAGTATAGCGCGGCGCCGTCGCCAACGACGCAGACCACGGGCGCGCGGTCGAGGCCCAAGGAAAATCCGACCGCGGCCGGCATGCCCCAGCCGAGCACGCCGCCGCGCATCGCCGCGTATTGGTGGGCCGAGGGGCTGTCGAGGAAGGTGCGCAGGTGGGTCAGCGTCGCCGGCGCCTCGTCCACGATGGTGGTCTCGGCCCCGACCGCGCGGGCCACCTCCCGGGCGGCGACCAGCGGCGCGATCACCGGATCCGCGAAGGCCGCATCCGCTGCGGCGGCGAGCTTCGCCCGGCGCTCGGCCCGGGCGGTCACCGCCTGCGCGCGCAAGCCCGCGAAGGCGTCGGCCCGGTCGGCGAGGCGGGGCCTGAGCAGCGGCAACAGGGCATCGAGCGAGGCGCGGATGTCACCCACCGTCGACAGGCAGGTGGCGTAGGTCCGCCCGAGGTCGCGCACGTCGGCCGAGAGCTGGAACACCTGCACCCCCGGCGGCACCGCCGAGACCTCCGAGTAGAGCACGGTGATCAGCGACTTGCCGCCGAGCGCGAACACCGCGTCGTAGCGCCCGAGGATCTCCGCGATGGCATCCGCCCGGGTCGGCAGGTTGCCGGCCCAGAGCGGGTGGGCGGTGGGGAAGGGGATGTGGGCCGGCCAGGACGAGCCGTAGACGGGCGCCGCCAGGAGGTCGGCGAGCGCCACCATCTGCGCCGAGGCGTCGGAGGCGTCGATCTCGTCGCCCGCGATCAGGGCGAGGCGGCCCGGCGCGATCGCGGCGAGCTTTTCGGCCAACCGGTCGAGGGATCCGGCCACCGCCCGCTGGTCGATGGTCGAGGTCTCGCCCGCCGGGACCGTGCTCATCGCCTCCATCACGTCCATGGGCAGGGACAGGAAGACCGGGCCGGAGGGAGCCGCCCCGGCATCGTGAAAGGCCCGGCGCAGCAGGATCGGGATCTGGTCGGGGCTCGTCACCTCGCGCGCCCATTTCATCACCGGATCGGCGATGGCCACGAGGTCGCCCATCAGCAGCGGGTCGGTGAGCGCGTGGCGCAGATCCTGCTGCCCGGCGGTGACCACGAGCGGCGTGCCCGAGACCTGGGAGTTCACCAGCCCGCCCATGGCGTGGCCGAGGCCGCCGGCCGTGTGCAGGTTGAGGAAGGCGGGCCGCCGCGCGCCCTGCGCGTAGCCGTCCGCCATGGCGACCGCAGTCGCCTCTTGCAGGGCGAGGATGTAGGCGATGTCCGGCGCCTCGGTGAGCGCGTCGATGAGCGGCAATTCGGTGGTGCCGGGATTGCCGAAGATGTAGCGCACGCCCTCCGAGCGCAGCACCTCCACCAGGAGGTCGGCGCCCCGGCGACGGCTCGTCGCTTCCACAGTCTCGATCGCCATGTACGCCCCCGCAGAATCGGACGCGAGGCTAGACCACGCGCGCTTCGGAGCAAGCCTCGGAACCGGACCCGACGCCGGGGAACCCGCCCTTAACCTGCGTCAAGGGCCCGGGCACGCGGCTCTTGGTCGGCTGGCGCACCTCCTGGTCGTAGATAGCAATGGCCCATGAACCGGGGGGTTCGGATAGGCGATCGATCGCGCGGCTGAGAGGCCGCCTGACGCGATCCGTCGGAAGGACGCCATGGACCAGCGGACGCCGCCGGATCTGAGCCGCGATGCCGAAGCCGCGGCGCGCGCGGTGTCCCTGTCGGCGGCGCACCGCGCCGGCGCCCAGGATCGCGACGGCGGATTTCCGAGCGCCGATATCGCCGACCTCGCCCGGCTGGGCCTGCTCGCCGCGCCGGTGCCGGTCGCGCTCGGTGGGGCGGGTCTCGGCGAGGAGCCCGGCGCCGGCACGCTCGCCGAGGTGCTGCGCCTCATCGGTTCCGGCAGCCTCGCGCTCGGGCGGCTCCTGGGGGCGACGTTGTTCGCGCTCGTCCTGCTGCGCGGCGCCTGGGGCTCGCCAATCTCCCGCGCCGCCCGGTGCATCCGGGCCGCCTGGGTCGCGCCGCGGTGGCGGCTCCGGAAGGACGGCGTGCCGGCGCGGATGACCGGGCGCACCTGAGACGGCTGTCGGGGCAGGCCGCCGCGGATCCGGAAGCCTGGATCTTCGATGGCGGTTTCGCCCTGCGCTGTCCCAGCCCTGTGCCAAGCGTCGGGCTCCTCCGGCGCGACTTCGCGGCCGATCGCGCCGGGGCACCAGCCCGCGGCGTTGACTGCGTCGGGGCGGGGCCGTCCGGGTGCTTGTGGCCCGCACCGTGAGCGGCTTCTTGTGCCCGGGCCAAACCGGCGCTCCGGCGGGACGTTTGGCTCCTCACGCGGGGGACAGGCCTCCAGGCCCTGAAGTGTCGGGTCGGCCGGCCGCGGCCTTCCCGGCGTGTCGCCGAGCGGCCCGGCTCATCGCGCGAGCATCGCACGGATGCGGTCGGCCAGGACATCGACCGCGAAGGGCTTGGTCAGCACGGCCATTCCCGGATCGAGATGACCGTCGCCGAGCACGGCGGCCTCCGCGAATCCGGTGATGAACAGCACCTTCAGGTCCGGCCGGCCGACCCGCGCCGCATCCGCCAACTGGCGCCCGTTCAGGCCGCCGGGCAAGCCGACATCCGTCACCAGGAGGTCGACCCACGCGTCCGACTGCAGCACCCGCAGCCCGCCCGCCCCGTCCACGGCCTCCAAAGCCAGATAGCCGAGGTCGCTCAGCACGTCGGTCACCAGCATGCGAACCGTCGGCTCGTCGTCCACGATCAGCACGGTCTCGCCCGCCTCGGCCCGGGCCATCGGGCGCTTCGTCGGGGCCGGCCCCTCCGCCTCCACCTCGCCCCGGTGCTGCGGCAGGTAGATGCACACGGTCGTGCCGGCGCCGACCGCGGAGGTGATCCGGACCTGGCCGCCGGACTGCTTGGCGAACCCGTAGATCATCGACAGGCCGAGGCCCGTGCCTTCGCCCATCGGCTTCGTGGTGAAGAACGGGTCGAAGGCCCGGGCGACGACGTCCGGGGGCATGCCGGTGCCGGTGTCGGACACGCACAAGGACAGGTACTGGCCCTCCGGCATGTCCTGCGCCGCAGCCTGCCGACGGTCGATCCAGCGGTTTTCCGTCTCGATGGTGATCCGGCCGCCGTCCGGCATCGCGTCCCGCGCGTTGATGCACAGGTTCAGGAGGGCGTTTTCGAGCTGGGACGGGTCCGCCAGCGCGGGCCAGAGGCCCTCCGCGCCGCGATGCCGGATCTCCACGCCCGGCCCGACCGTGCGCTGGATCAGGTCGAGCATCCCATCCACCAGCCGGTTCGCGTCGATGGCCCTGGGCGCCAGCGTCTGGCGGCGTGAGAAGGCGAGCAGCCGGTGGGTCAGGGCCGCAGCCCGCTTCGCGGCCCCCTGGGCGGCGGCGATGTACTTGCCCACATCCTTGACCCGCCCCTGGCCGACACGGGTCTCGATCAGCTCCAGCGAGCCCGAGATGCCCGCCAGCAGGTTGTTGAAGTCGTGCGCCAGCCCGCCGGTGAGTTGGCCGACCGCCTCCATCTTCTGCGATTGGCGCAGCGCCTCCTCCATGCGCGTGCGTTCCTCGCCGGCCTGCCGGAGGCGGTCGGCCGCTTCCTGGAGGTCGCGCGTCCGTTCCTCGACCCGGGCTTCCAACGTGGCGTTGAGCTGATGGATCTCGTCCTGCGTGCGGCGTTGCCGGTATGCGGCGAAGGCCAGCAGCGCCGTGGCGAACAGGCCGCCGCCGCAGACGAGCCAGATCTCCGGAAGCGTCGAGGCCCGCTTCGGGGAGAGGCGCTGCTCGAAGAGGGCGGTCCAGGTGCGACCGCCGAGTTCGAGGCTGACCTCCCGTTTCAGGTGGCCGGGCGCGACGGTGGAAGCCCCGGCGGACCGGTGCAGCAGGGTCGCCGGGTCCGGTGCGCCGTCGTAGATGGCGAAGGCGGCGTCCTGCTCGGCCTCGGCCGCCACGATGGTGCCGAACAGGTCGTCGGCGCGGAACGCGCCGAAGACGAAGCCGAGGAATCGCAGGCGCCGGTCGTCGACGTCCGGGGGCACGACGCCGCCGGCATAGACCGGCACGGCGACCAGGAAGCCGGCCTGCTTGTTCGCGTCGATCTCCTGCACGAGCTGGATGCGCGCAGAGGCGGCCGGCAGGCCGGTGTCGCGGGCGCGCTCGACCATGTCGCGCCGGACCGGGTCGGACATCACGTCGTACCCGATGGCGGCCAGATTGCGCGGGTTCGGCGGCTCGGCGAACAGGACCGGGCTGATCGCCGGGTTGTCCGTCGGCGGCCGCACGCGGACATTCGCCACGCCCAGCGCCTCGGCCCGCGCGGGAAACCGCTCCCGCTCGGAGGCCGGCAGGGTCGGCGTGAAGCCGATGCCGAGGATGCCGGGATACAGGCTCTGGAACTCAATCCGCCGCACATACGCTCGGAACTCGGCCAGCGTGACGGTATCGCCCTGGGCGGCGAACAGGCCGGCGCCGCCGCGCAGGAGGGCGGTGTAGGTGCGGAACTGATCCTCGACCGTGCGCAGCTCGATCTCGGTGGCGTGCTCGAAGGTCAGGCGGTCGCGCAGATGCGCCGCCCGCCATGTCAGTGCGGTGCCCACCGCCGTCGCGAGCAGGCCCGCGGCCAGGATCGCGGGCGGTATCCGACGGGCCGCTTTCGCCGCCTGCGACTTTGTCGGGTCCGTGCTCTCGACACGACCCTGCGGCTGGGAAGAACGATACAAGGCGCGACCGGATGGAAGAGCGGTCCGTTTTCCGGACCGGCAGGGACATGCGAGCGCATGATGGCGTCACGGGGGCCATTCGGCGCTCCGCCGCACGAGGCGGGGCGGGAGCCGTCGGGAAACCGGACCTTCAGGGCGCGCGGCAATCCATGGCCGCCGTTGCCTCGATCACGCTGAGCGCGCGCCGGCGCACTTCCAGCGACACGGCCGGGCTGTCCGAAACCGTCGCGGCCTCGCGCCTCAGCGTCGCGTCGCAGGCGCACGAGCTGTATCCGGCCGAATCGTAGCAGGCGTCGTGGTGCATGCACGCGGCGTCGAGCGCGTCGGTCGGCGGCAGGCCCTCGCCGCGCTGGCCCTTTCCGCAATAGTTGCCGTGGAACAGCTCCGTGCCGGCGATGACCCGGCCGAGGTCGCCCTTCGGCGGTGCCGGGGCCTCGGCCCTGCCATTGGGGTTCAGGTCGTTGGCCGGGCCGCCGGCCTTCGATCCCGACGCGCGGAGCGCCTTCGGAATGCCGGAGCGCTCACCGGCCTCGTTCAGGGGCTCTCCCGCCCGTCCGTTCGGGTCCGAGATGTCCGGCAGCGGCGGGGGTGGCCCCGGGCGGGGCTCCTCCACCTCGACGGTCGCGGCCGGCGCCTCCTGCACGCCCTGCGCCTTGGACGGGTGCGGACAAGCCGCGAGCAGCAGCCCCAGCACGGCGAGGAGAGACGGTCTCACGGATGGCCCCCGGATCAGCGCCCCTCAACGCGAAGCCCGGTTTTTCCGTTCCGGCTCCCGTCCCGCCACGGTTACGAGGACCTTGCCGCCCCGGGGCGCGTCCCTCCCGCACCGTCTCATGCCCGTGCCGGGCCGCTTCCCCCGGGATCGCGCGACAGCCGCCCCGCCCTGCGGGCAAGCGGGGCCCCGATCGACCGCGCGCTCCGTACCGCCTCATCCCGGGCCCGCACATCTAGGCCTGGTTCCGATAGGAGGCCGGCGTTATCTGAAGGCGCGTGCGGAAGACGTGCGTCATGTGGCTCTGGTCGGAGAAGCCGCAATTGGCCGCGATCACCTTGATCGGGAGGTTCGTGCGGGCCAATTGATGCTTGGCGCGCAGGATCCGTCGCTGCATCACGTAGGCGTGCGGTGAGCACCCGAATTCGCTGCGGAACTTGCGCGTGAAGTGAAACACGCTCAGCCGGATGACGCCGGCCAGGTCCGCCAGGGTGATCGCCTTGTCGAGATTGTCCTCGACGTAGCGCACCACCAGCCGTCTTTGCGACAGGGACAGGCCGCCAGGGGCCGTCGACGCCCGGAACTGCACCTCGGTGTAGTGACGCAGGAGATGGATGCAGGCGCAGTGGCGGATGGAATCGACGTAGAGGGAACTGCCGATCCCGCGCTGGCGCGTCTCCTGCGCCAGAGCCATCACCAGCCCCGCGAGCACGGGATCGTCCGCCCGCAGCACGTCGCGGAGGTTCACCGCGGCGATCTCGCGCTCGAACAGGTCCGATGCCGCCGCCTTGAGGAGCGAGGGCGAGAGATAGAGGTGAAGGACCTCCGTCGGCTCCGTCCAGCGCCAGTGCGAACGGATCTCGTGGCTCAGGAAGGAGATGCTGCCCGGCGCCACGAGGTCGTTGCGCCAATCGCCCGCGCAGCGGCGATGCATCGGCGTGGCTCCGTCCATGTAGACGACGACGAGCAGATCCTGGAGCGGCGGGATGGGCACGTCCGAGGGCGCATAGCGGTAGCCGCGGACGCGTATCTTGTCCCAATTCAGCGTCGCGCTGTCGACGGTCACCTCGCCGGGTACCCAGATCGGTAATTCGTCGGGTGTGATCAGCGTGCTCATGGGATCCGCGTCGAAGCTCCGGAACGGGAGCGCTCGCCGCCGAAGTGGAGGCCGGCTCGGCGCGCGAGAGCGCATCGAAACAAGGGCTCAGGGCGGTGAACGACGGCAACGCGACCGGGCACGGCCCCAGACGGCGACACATCGCTCCTTCCAGCGGTCGCCTGGGATGACGACACGAAGAGAATCACGCTTTTTGTTTCCAGGCTCGGCGCTGGCGTGACGCCGTTCGCTGAAATATATTGCCGTACGCTATCGTGCAAGCCACCTCCGGCGGCGGTCTGCGACCGTGCCGGCCGAACCGGCGCCGCCATCCCGACCGGGGTTTGACGACGGGGCGGACAGCAAGACCAGACAACACGCCGCCGCCGCGCGTCCAAGACCGCGACACCGCATCGGTGCCTACATGGCGTTGCGGTTCCATGGGCCGCGATTCCGTGGGCCGCTTGGGGAGGTCATCGCCGCCGGAACGAGGACATGCGCGGCCAAGTGTCCGCCGTCAGCGGTCCCGTTCCAATGGGCCGTTCCGACAAGTCGACGCGCGTCCATACGACCAAACATCTCAAAAAATACGATCAGGGAGAAAACGATGTCTGACGTGATCCGTCCCACGGAATCGGGCCGTGCGACCGGGGCGACCTTGACCCTGGACGCGATGATCATCGGCACCGGCGTGGCGGGCTTGTACGAACTGCATCTCCTGCGGCAGCAGGGCCTGTCCGTGATGGCCTTCGACACCGCCTCGGATGTCGGCGGGACATGGTACTGGAATCGTTATCCGGGCGCCCGCTTCGATTCGGAATCCTATATCTATCAATATTTATTCTCAGAAGATCTATACAAAGGCTGGAGCTGGAGCGAGAAGTTTCCCGGCCAGCCGGAAATCGAACGGTGGATGCACTACGTCGTCGACCGGCTCGACCTGCGCAAGGACATACGCTTCGACACCACGGTCACGGAGGCGCGCTTCGACGAGGCGATCGGCCGGTGGCGCGTGAAGACCGACCGGGGCGACGTGATCGACACCCGCTACCTGATCACCTGCTGCGGGATGTTGTCGGCTCCGCTGGCCTCGCTGTTTCCCGGCCAGGAGGACTTCGAGGGGACGCTGTTCCATACGGCACGCTGGCCCAAGACTCCCGTCGACCTCTCCGGCAAGCGCGTCGGCGTCGTCGGCATCGGCGCCACCGGCATCCAGGTGATCCAGACCATCGCCGATCAGGTCGGCCATCTCACGGTCTTTGCACGCACGCCGCAATACACGCTGCCGATGAAGAACCCGGCCTACGGGCCCGCCGAGCAGGACGCCTACAAGGCGCGCTTCCGGGCGTTGGCGGAGCGGCTTCCAAACACCGTCACCGGTTTCGAACACGAGTACGAGAACGGCGCTTGGGCCGACCGGACCCCGGAGGAGCGGCAGGCGATCATCGATGAGACCTGGCGGGACGGTTCGCTCAAACTCTGGCTGGCCTCCTTCGCGGAGATTTTCACCGACGCGGAGGCCAGTGAGGCGGTGTCGGAATTCGTGCGCGCGAAGATGCGCGAGCGGCTGAAGGACCCCCGTCTCTGCGAGATCCTGATCCCCTCGGATTACGGCTTCGGAACGCACCGCGTACCGCTGGAGCGCGGCTTCCTCGAGGTGTTCCACCGGCCGAACGTCACGCTCGTCGGCCTGCGGCAGACCCCGATCGCCGCCATCACACCGAAGGGGATCCGACTCGCGGACGGAACCGAGCACGCGCTCGACGTGATCATCCTGGCGACCGGCTTCGATGCCGGGACCGGGGCGTTGACGCGGATCGACATCCGCGGTCGTGACGGCCGCTCCCTCAAGGAGGAGTGGTCACGGGACATCCGCACCACCATGGGCCTTCAGGTCCACGGCTACCCCAACCTCTTCATGACCGGCGCGCCCCTCGCGCCCTCGGCGGCCCTCTGCAACATGACGACCTGCCTGCAGCAGCAGGCGGAATGGATCAGCGACTGCATCGCCCACATGCGGTCCAGGGACGTTCAGGTGATCGAGGCGACGAAGGCGGCACAGGACGGGTGGGTCGCGCATCACGACGCCCTCGCCGAGGCCACGCTCGTGGCGAAGACCCAATCCTGGTATACGGGCTCGAACGTCCCCGGCAAGCCGCGCAGGCTCCTGTCCTATATCGGCGGCGTCGGCACCTACCGGCAGAAATGCACGGCCGTGGCGGAGCACGGCTATCCTGGCTTCACCTTCCGCTGAACCCGCGCGATCGATCCGGACCGTCGATGGATACGGGGCACGACCCGCGATGCCGTGCCCCCGCTCTTCAGCATCATGGGAAACAGGACATGACAGGGATTTCGACATCGGACGGCATGCGCGATTCGCTCGACGCGATCCTGCGAAACGCCGTCGCGGGCGCCGCGAAGGTGCCGGGGGTTGTCGCGATGGCGACGGACCGGCGCCAGACGTTCTACGCGGGGGCGGCCGGCCGCAGCCGCATCGACGGCGACGCCCCGATGACCACCGACGCGGTCTTCGCGATCTTCTCGACGACCAAGGCGATCACCGCCACGGCGGCGCTCCAGCTCGTCGAGGAGGGACGGCTCGACCTCGACGCGCCGGCCTCGACCTATGCCCCCGACCTCGGGCGGATCCAGGTTCTCGACGGCTTCGATGCCGCCGGCGAGCCGCGGCTGAGGGCGCCCAAGCGTGCCGTCACCACGCGGATGCTGCTGCTTCACACCGCCGGCTTCGGCTACGATTTCTTCAATCACAGCTATGCGCGTCTGGCCAAGGAGCGGGGGCAGCCGAGCGTCGTCGCCGGCACGAAGGCTTCGTTGATGACGCCACTGCTGTTCGACCCGGGCGACCGCTGGGAATACGGCAGCAATCTCGATTGGTGTGGGCAGGTCATCGAAGGCATCACGGGGCGCCGCCTCGGCGAGGTGCTGCAGGCCCGCATCTTCGAGCCCCTCGGCATGCGCGAAACCAGCTTCACGCTGACCGACCCCATGCGCCGGCGCCTCGCCGGCATGCATGCCCGCAATCCCGACGGCACCCTGACCGCGATGGATTTCGAATTCCCGCCGGAACCCGAGATCCAGATGGGCGGCCACGGCCTCTACAGCACGGTCGGGGACTACATCCGGTTCATCCGGATGTGGCTGAACGACGGAGAGGGCGAGGACGGCCGCATCCTCCAGCCGGAGACGGTGCGACGAGCCGCGCAGAACCATCTGCAGGGCCAGGCCGTGACGATGCTGCCCGGCGTGATTCCCACGCTCGCGAACGATGCGGAGTTCTTCCCCGGACAAAAGAAATCCTGGGGCCTCAGCTTCATGATCAACGACGAGGATGCGCCGACGGGACGGCCAGCCGGCTCGCTCGGCTGGGCGGGTCTCGCCAATCTCTTCTACTGGATCGACCGCCGGAACGGCATCGGCGGCTTCTGGGCGACCCAGATTCTGCCGTTCGGAGATCCGTCCTCGTTCGGCAGCTATCTCGCCTTCGAGACGGCGATCTATCGCAGCCTGTAGAGCCACCCCGCTGCCTTCTCCGAAATTCCCGCACGGGATCCTGAAGGCAGCGCCGGTTCATGCCTCGGGGGCGGAGGATCGCCATGCGGGCATGCCGTCAGCGTGCACCCGGCCAGCCGGACGGTGTGGCCCGCTATCGTTGAACGGATACCGGTCGACGGTGAGGCGGACTCACGGGTTTTGCAGCGTGGCGGCAGTGATGCGATGGGGCGAACCCGAAGGGTTTTGCCATGTCCGCTGCCGGATCTCTCCGCGAGGACTTTGCTGCCGACGATCTTCGGCGACGGGCCCGGGCGAGCCGGGACACCAGCCAGAGCCGCCGGCTTCTGGCGCCGGCTGCGGTCTACGACGGCGGAAGCCGTACCCAGGCGGCGCGGATCGGCGCGCTGGGCCTGCGAACGGTGCGCGACTGGGCGCTGGTCTTCAACGCAAGAGGGCCCGGGACGTCATCGTGCCGGACACCATCACCCTGCTCAGGCGGCCGCCCTGCGCGCCCGAACTCGTGCCGGTGGCGAACGTCTGGCACGTCATGCGCGGCAACGGGCTCGGCGATCGGGTCTTCGCCCCCACGACGACATCGTCGATCTGGGCTGCCTGCCGGGAGGCGCCTGATCGACCACCTTGGAAGATCATGTCCCTCGGCCTGCGCATCCGGGCCTATCGGTCATGATCACCACCGATCGGTCGGAGTCAGGCCCCGATCGACCGCCGGGCGCAATTCCTGAACCTCCGGCCGCTGTGCGGGGTCTCGATGCCCAGGCCCGGCCACGCCGCGCCTGCGCCGGCCTTCCCCGGTGCGCCCCGCCGCTCGGGATGCCGGTTCGGAGGGCCGGCCGCACAGGAATTCGAGCCTCCGGACGCAGACAGACCGACCGGATTGCGGAGGCGGTTTCTCTCCGGCCGGGCCGCGGCCTCGTTCCTGCAAGCCTGCGGGTCGCCGGGTTCGGTGATCGCACCGGACCACCGCGAGCGGCCCTACGATGGCCGCCCGAGCAGAGTGGGAGTTGTCCGATGAAGCGGCGTACGCTGCTGCAGGGAGCCGGGGCCTTCATGGCGAGCGCTGTCGCGGCACCATCCCTGGTCCGTGCGGAGGCCGCCACGACCCTGCGCTTCATCCCGCAGCAGGATCTCGTCACGCTCGATCCGGTGACGACCTTTGCGTACATCACGCGCAACCACGGCTACATGGTGTTCGACACCCTCTACGGCATGGATGGCGCCTACCGCGCCACGCCGCAGATGGTCGAGGGTCACCGGATCGAGCAGGACGGGCGCCGCTGGGACCTGACCCTGCGCGACGGCCTGCGCTTCCACGACGGCACGCCGGTTCTCGCCCGCGACTGCGTCGCCTCCCTGCGGCGCTGGGCCAAGCGCGACCCGTTCGGCGGCTCGCTGATGGCGATGACGGACGAACTCTCGGCGCCCGATGACCGGACCATCCGGTTCCAGCTCAAGCAGCCGTTCCCGCTCCTGCCGATCGCGCTGGGCAAGGCCTCGGTGCCGGTCTGCGCCATGATGCCGGAGCGCCTCGCCGTCACCGACCCGTTCCAGCAGGTGCCCGAGCTGATCGGCTCGGGGCCGTTCCGCTTCAAGGCGGACGAGCGCGTGCCCGGCGACCGCACGGTCTATACCCGCTTCGAGGGCTACGTGCCCCGCAAGGGCGGGCCGCTCACCTGGACCTCGGGTCCGAAGGTCGTTCACTACGACCGGGTCGAGTGGCGCGTGATCGGCGACACCTCCACGGCGACCTCGGCGCTGGTCGCCGGCGAGGCCGATTGGCAGGAATACGCCTCGCACGACCAGCTCGGGCTGCTGAAGGCCGCGAAGGGCGTGACCACCCGCGTGCTCGACACGACGGGCTTCGTCACGATGCTGCGGGTCAATCACCTGCAGCCGCCCTTCAACAACCCGGCGATCCGGCGGGCGCTCTGGGGCGGGATCGACCAGACCGCCTGCATGCAGGGCGTCGTGGGCGTGGACGATCCCGGCCTGTTCCACGTGCCCCTCGGCTTCTTCTGCCCCGGCACCCCGATGGCCTCGACCGATGGGCTCGGGCCGCTCAACGGTCCGCGCGACCCGGATCGCGTGCGCGCCGACCTCAAGGCCGCCGGGTACAAGGGCGAGACGGTGCTGCTGATGGTGCCGTCGAACTCGGCGCCCCTGCTGGCCCTCGGTCAGGTCGCCGCCGACCTGCTGCAGCGGGTCGGCATGAATGTCGAGGTCTACGCGGTCGAGTTCAACGCGATGCTGCAAAGGCGCAACCGCAAGGGGCCGGTCTCCGAGGGCGGCTGGAGCGCCTTCGTCACCAACTGGTCCGGCATGGATTGGCTCAACCCCGCCGGCTACATCGCCCTGCGCGGTACCGGCGAGACCGGCTATGCCGGCTGGGCCACGACCCCGCGGATCGAATCCTTGCGCGACGCGTGGTTCACCGCCCCGGACGAGGCGGCCCGCGCCGCGCTCTGCCGGGACATCCAGCTCCAGGCGATGCAGGACGTGCCCTACTACCCGCTCGGCCAGTACCTGCAGCCGACCGCCTACCGCTCCGGCCTCACCGGGATCCTCGACGGATTCCCGACCTTCTGGAACGTGCGGCCCGCCTGAGGCGCCCGGGGCCTTACAAGCCCGGGAAGGTCGGCGGCGCGATGGCGTCGGGGCCGCGCCCGGCCCAATCGAGCTGCCGGATCTGCGCCAGCGCGCGGCCCTGCGCCTCCTCCAGGGCGGCAGACGCCGCCGCGTAGTCGATCGTCAGGGGGCGGCCGTCGCGCACGATCTCGCGGCCGCCGACGAAGACCTGCCGGACCGCGCGATCGCCGGCCGAGTAGATCAGCGACTGCACGGGATCGCGGCACGGGCGCATGGCCGGATGCGCGCAGTCCACGAGCACGAAATCGGCTTGGCAGCCCGGCTCCAGCCGGCCGATATCGGTGCGCCCGAGGGCCTTCGCGCCGCCCACCGTGGCGGCGTGGAACACGTCGGCCGCGCGGGTGTCGCGCGGGTTCTCGGCCACGACCCGGGCGAGATACGAGACGAGGCGCATCTCATCCAGCATGTTGTGCGGGTAGACATCGGTGCCGATGCCCATGTTGACGCCGGCCTTCAGGTAGCGGCCGAAATGGTGGAGCGCGATGCCGCGCCGGGCGAAGACCGTCGGGCAATGGGCGATTGTGGCGCCGCGCTCGGCCAGGCGCCGCATATCCGCGCCGGGGCTGTGCCAGTGGGTCCAGGGATGGTCGTCGAGGAAGATCCCGTGCCCGATGATGGTGCGCTCGGTGAGCACGCCGAGATCGTCGAGCCACTCGATCGGCGTCATCCCGGTGCGGCGGGTGATCTCGTGGAACTCCGACAGGGATTGCGCCGCGTGGGTGTGGAGGCGCAGGTCGCGCTCGACCGCTTCGCCATGGGCATCCCGCAGCAGCTCGGCCGTGCAGGTATCGACCTGCGCCGGGCAGAGCATGCCGAACAGGCGCCCGCTCGGATGGCGCTCCGCCGCCGCGATCTCGGTGAGCGCCTGCTCCAGGCCGCGATGGCCCGCCGCCTCGTCCCATTCGTAGTCCACGCTGTGGCCGTTCCGGGTGAGCCAGCGCCCGGAGCGGAATATCGGGGCGATGCAGACCCGCAGGCCCGACCCGCCGAGGAGATCGAGCCAGCCCGCGCTCGGCAGGGCGAGGTCGCAGACGGTGGTGACGCCCGACAGCGCGAGCTCCGCGAGCGCCACCCCGTAGGCCGCCCGCGTCCCCTCCGCGTCGGGGCGCAGGATCGGCAGGTATTCGTAGAGCGAGGTGTTGTAGAGGCGCTGGCTGCCGACCTCGTCCCACATGCCCTTGTTCATCGGCTCCGAGAACAGGTGCGTGTGGATGTCGACGAGGCCCGGCATGACCAGGCAGCCGGCGGCGTCGATGGTGCGGTCCGGCGGCGGCCCCGCGTAGCCCGGCCCGACATGGGTGAGGACGCCGTCGGCGAACACCACATCCGCGCCGGTCCGGTAGACGTGCCCGCCGCTGTCGGGGTCCCAGGCGACGACCCACCGGGCCCCCTGCACCAGGGTGACACCGGCCGTCCCGTCCGCTGCGCCGTCATGCATCGATCACCTCTCCCTTGGGTCGGTGGGGTGGGCAAGATCGGTGCCTTCCGGGTTGCACCGAGGACGGTCCGGCCCGGGTTTCGCATTGCGGCGGCCACGATCGTCGGCGGCAGGCCATCGCGCCGGTTCCGCAGGAGGCGGCATGCAACATCCCGACGCCGGCAGATCCGCGCGCATCCTGGTCATCAACCCGAATTCCTCCCCGGCCGTGACGGCCGCCATCGACGCGGCGCTGGACCCGCTGCGCCTCGCCGGCGGACCCGCCATCGCGGTAACGGACCTGCCCGAGGGGCCGACGAGCATCGGATCCCAGCAGGACGCCGATTCCGTGGTGATGCCGCTCGCCCGGCGCATCGCGGCGGAGACGGCCGATGCCTTCGTCATCGCCTGCTTCAGCGATCCGGGCCTGCACGCTGCCCGGGAGGTCGCCGGGGGCCGGCCCGTGATGGGCATCGCCGAATGGGGCCTCCTCCGCGCGCTCACCCTGGGCGAGCGCTTCGGCATCGTCGCCCTGTCGGAGGGCAGCGTGCGGCGCCAGCGCCGGATGGTCCGCCAGATGGGCCTCGGCGAGCGCTACGCCGGCAGCCGGCCGGTGGAGGCGCGGGCGGACGAGACCGCGGGCGCGGCCATCCGGGATCGCCTGATCGCGGCCGCGCGGATCCTGGTCGAGCGCGACGGGGCCGACGCCATCGTACTCGGCTGCGCCGGCATGGCGCCGCACCGGGCCGCGGTCGAGCGGGCTATCGGCCGGCCGGTCGTCGAGCCCTGTCAGCAGGCCGTGGCGGCCGCCCTCGGGGCGGTGCTGCTCCGGGCGGCCCCGTAGGGTGGACACGGCCATGCATTACGACCTCCTGATCCGCGGCGGCACCTGCGTCACCCCCTGGGGCACCGCGGCGATCGACCTCGGCATCCGCGACGGGCGCATCGCGGACCTCGCGACGCCGGCCGATGCCACCGCGGAGGCAACGATCGACGCTACGGGCCTGCACGTCCTGCCCGGCCTGATCGACAGCCACGTCCACCTGCGCGACCCCGGCGACCCGGCCGTGGAGACGCTCGAGACCGGCACGCGGGCCGCGGTGCTGGGCGGGATCGCCACCCTGTTCGACATGCCCAACACCGTCCCGCCGATCGCCGATATCGAACGCCTCACCTGGAAGCGCGACTACGTGGCAGGCCGGAGCTGGTGCGACATCGGCCTCTATGTGGCCGGCACGAAGGGCAACATCGATGCCCTTGCCGCGCTGGAGCGCGAGCCGGGGGTCTGCGCCGTCAAGGTCTTCGCGGGCAGCTCCACGGCGGCGCTGATGATCGAGGACGACGCCCATCTCGAGCGGGCGATGCGCGCGGGCCACCGGCGCATGGCCTTCCACAGCGAGGACGAGGACCGGCTTCAGGCCCGCAAGGCGCTGTTCAGCCGGGGCCAGCCCTACCGGACACACATGGAATGGCGCGACGAGGAATGCGCCTTCCTGGGCACCCGTCGGCTCATGGCGCTCGCCCGCAGGACCGGGCGGTCGACCCACATCCTGCACGTCTCGACGGCCGAGGAACTCGCCTATCTGCGCGATTTCCGCGACGTCGCCACCGTCGAGGTGCTGGTCAACCACCTCACCCAGGTCGCCCCGGACTGCTACGACACGCTGGGCGGATTCGGCGTGATGAACCCGCCGATCCGCGGCGAGCGGCATCGGGCGGCGGCCTGGGCGGCCGTGCGCGACGGGACCGTCGATACGATCGGGAGCGATCACGCGCCCCATGCGCGGGCGGCCAAGGAGCGGCCCTGGCCGGACTGCCCGGCCGGCCTCACCGGGGTCCAGACCCTGGTGCCGATCATGCTCGACCACGTGGCGGCCGGACGCCTGTCGCTGGCGCGCTTGGTCGACCTGATGGCGGCCGGGCCGGCCCGGGTCTACGGCCTGACGGCCAAGGGCCGGATCGCCGCCGGCTACGATGCCGACTTCACCCTCGTGGACCTGAAGGCGCGCCGCCGGATCGAGGAATCCTGGATCGTCTCGCCCTGCGGCTGGACGCCGTTCGCCGGCACCGAGGTCGTCGGCTGGCCCGTCGCCACGATCGTGCGCGGCCGCCCCGTGATGCGTGATGACACGGTGCTCGGCACGCCGATCGGCAGCCTCGCGCGCTTTTCCGCCTGAGGGGTGCCGGCCGTCAGGCGGGGCAGGTCTCCGCCACCAGCCACGCGGTGAGGATCGCCACCGCGTCGAGGAGATCGTCGATCGCCATGTCTTCGTCGGGGTTGTGGCTGCCGTTGGCGTTGCGCACGAACAGCATGGCCATCGGCACGCCGGCCTTGGCGAAGGCGGCCGCGTCGTGGGACGCCGGGCTGCCGAGGGGCCGGGTGGGGATGCCGAGCGCCGTCGCGGCCGCCGCGAGCCCGTCGCGGATCCGGGGACAGACCGCACCGATCCCCGCCTCGGCGCGCGATCCGAGCGCTACCGTGACGCCCCGGCGCTCCGTGACCTCCGCCACCGCCGCCAGGAACGCGGCCTCCAGCGCCGCCAGCACGTCGGGCGCGTAGGCCCGCATGTCCAGACTGAAGCGGAACGCGCCGGGGACGGTGGTCAGGCCATGGACCGCGGCATCGGTGTGGAACCGGCCGAAGGTGACGGCCATCGGGCAGCCCTCCGCCTCGCGCTCAGCCCAGACCCGGTCGAGGGCAAGCGCGATCTCCGCCCCCGCCATGGCGGCGTCGTGGCGGAAGCGGCGGGGTGTGCCGACATGATCGTGGCGCCCGACGATCCGGACGTCGGGATAGCGGATATTGCCCGGGATTCCGGTGCAGAGGCCGACCGGGATCCCGGCCTCCTCCAGGCTCGGTGCCTGCTCGATATGCACCTCCAGGAAGGCGTGGATCGCGGCGGCGTCGCGGGCGGGCGGGCCGCTGCGCAGCGCGTCGGGATCGCCGCCCGCCCGGGCGATGTGCGCGGCGAGGCTGAGGCCGCTGTCGATCCGGGCGGCATCGAGCGCCCCATCGGGCAGGGTTCCGAGGGCCGCGCGGCTGCCGATGTAGGAGACCTGGAACCAGACGCTCTCCTCGGCGCGGATGCCCATGACGACGATGTCGCGCTCCGGCGTCAGCCCCATGGCGCGGAGCGCCGCGACGGCGGCGAGGCTGGCCACCACCCCGGCGGCGCCGTCGAAATTGCCGCCGTGGGCCACGGTATCGAGATGCGATCCGATCAGGATCGGGGGCAGGCTCCCGTCCCGTCCGGGCAGCGTCATCGTGGTGTTGGCGGCCGCGTCCCGGTGGATCGCGAGGCCGAGATCGGCGGCGCAGCGCGCGGCCACGGCGTGGGCCTCGGTCTCCTCCGGGCTGTAGGAGGCCCGCGTGAACCCGGGATCCGTCCGTCCGCACCGGGCGAGGTCGTCGAACAAAGCCGCCACCCGGTCGCGTTGTGCGCGCACCGCCGTGCCGATCGCCGATACCCTGTCCATGCCGAGGCTCCCGGGGCGCGGCTCCGGGGCGGGCCGCGACGGCACCACCCTGCCACTCCCGTGCCATCCGCGCCGGAACGATCCTTGCCACGGGCCGGCCGGGCTCGCGCCGAGCCGCAGCGGAGGGGTCCGGATGGTGGACACGCGGCCGACGGTCAGGCTCGGGATGCTGACGCCGTCCTCGAACAGCGTTCTCGAACCGATGACGGCGTGCCTGCTGGCAGACCAGCCCGGGGTCACGGCCCATTTCGCGCGCCTGCGGGTGACGCAGATCGGGCTGTCGGGCGCCGCCCTCGGCCAGTTCGATCGGGCGCCGATGCTGGCCGCCGCCGAGCTGCTCGCCGATGCCCGCGTCGCCGCGATCCTGTGGAACGGCACGGCGGGTGCGTGGCTCGGCTTCGCGAACGATTCGGCCCTGTCCGACGCGATCACGCGACGGACAGGGATACCGGCCTCGACCTCGGCGCTCGCGTTCCGCGACCTGTTCCGGCGGCGCGGGATCCGGCGCGTCGGGCTGGTGACGCCCTATACGGGGGATGTCCAAGCGCGGATCCAGGCGAACTGGCTGGCCGACGGTCTCGACTGCTCGGCCGAGCGGCACCTCGGCCTGTCGGAGAATTTTGCCTTCGCGGAGGCCGACGCGGCCGAGATTGCCGGGATGGTCCGTGCCGTGGCGGCCGAGGGTGCCGAGGCCGCCGCCATCGTCTGCACGAACCTCGCGGGGGCCGCCCTCGCGCCCGCCCTGGAGGCGGAGCTCGGGATCCCGGTCTACGATTCCGTCTCCGTCAGCCTCTGGAAGGCGATGGACCTCGCCGGACGGGATCCCGCGGCGATCACCGGCTGGGGCAGCGTGTTCGCGCCGGTTTGAGCGATCCGCCTCAGGGATCGTCCGCGTCGCCCCGCTCGATCCAGCGTCGCAGCGCCGGCGCGAGGCCGGTGGCGGGCTTGGCCGGGGGCCGGGCGAAGCGGCCCGCGAAGGGCGGCCGCGTGCCGAGCCGGACCAGGGCCTGCGCCTGGCCGAGGGCGGCCGCCAGCGGATCGACCAGCGGCACCGGCACCGCGTCGGTGACCCGTGCGGCGAGTCCGGTGAGCGGGGCGCCGGCCAGGATCACCGCGTCGGCCCCATCCTCGGTGACGGCCTTGTTGGCGAGGGCGACGATCTCGGCCTCCAGCTCGTGCTGCACCTCCGTGACAGAGCGGAAGCCGGCCGAGACCGCCCGGACGCAGGCGCAGCGGGCCGACAGGCCAGCGAGGGCGACCGCATCCTCGTACCAGGGCACCAGCGTGGTCGAGAAGGTCACGATGCCGAAGCGCTGGCCGAGCTGGCAGGCGGTCAGCATCGCCGCCTCGGCCATGCCGACCACCGGCAGGTCGAACAGCTCCCGCGCCGCGATCAGCCCGGGATCGCCGAAGGCCGCGATCACGGCCGCGTCGTAGCCCACCTGATGGTCCGCCAGGGTCTCCAGCACCGCGGCCCCGGCAAGCTGCGCCTCCGCGCGGCTCGCGATGTAGGGCAGCCCCCGGGCGGCCGTGATCGCGGTGAGCGCCGCGTCGGGTGCGAGCAACGCCGCCGCGGCCGCCTCCATCCGGGCGGTCATGGCCGCCGATGTGTTCGGGTTGAGGAGAAGGAGCTTCACGCCTCAGACGCGCGAGCTCGGGCGGTAGAACGGTTCGTGCCGCGACGGGTCGATGTAGTCGGCGTAGAAGCGTTTCGCGTGCGGCAGCAAGGCCTTGGAGAGCTGGCGGCGCTCGACCTCGTCGTCCGAGAGCGCCCGCGACAGGTCGTCGTGGAGCGCCTTCAGGGCGGCGTCCCGGTCGACCCGGGTGAAGCGCCCGTCCGCGTAGAGCACCTCGCCCTCACACAGCACCGTGGTGACGCCGCCGGTCTTGGCCCGCTGGATCACCGCGTCGAGGAGCGGCGTCTCCGGGTCGAGGTAGGGGTAGGCGATCTGGTCCCAGTCGAGCAGGACGAGGTCGGCGCCCTTGCCCACCTCGATCGTGCCCAGGGTGTCGCCGTAGGGCGTGGTGCGGGCGCCGCCGATTGTCGCCATGCGCAGCACCTGAGCCATGCTCGGCACCTCGGCCTCGTCCATGCCGGGCACCCGGTGGGCGCGCAGCACGAGGCGCATTTCCTGCAGCATGTCGCGGTCGTCGTTGATGCCGGCCTCGTCGAGGCCGATCGCCGTGTTGACCCCCTTGGCCTCGAACCGGTTGAGCGCCGCCACGCCGGAGCGCAGCCGGAAGTTCGAGGAACAGTTGTGGCAGATGCAGGTGCCGGTCGCGGCGACCCGGTCGATGTCGGCTTCGTTGAGCCAGACCCCGTGGCCGAGCGTCAGGCGGGACCCGAGCATGCCGAACCGGTCGAGATACTCGAGGGCGGTCCCCCCGCCGCGCTTCTCCGCGTAGGCCTTCTGGTAGGCGGTCTCGACGAGGTGCATGTGCATCGGCACGTCGTAGGATTCGGACAGGCCGGCCAGCCCTTCAAGGGCCGCGTCGGAGCACCAGTGCAGGTTGGCGGGCGCGAGCTGGATCTTGGCCCGGCTGGCGCCTTCCTGGCCACTATGCAGGCTGCGGAACAGGGAGAAATTGTCCTCCAGGGACATCTGGAAGCGCTCGAACCAGCGCTTCATCGGGTCCTGCAGCGGCGCCGGCAGGCTCGCCACGAAGTCCATGTCCGCTTGGTAGACGAGGCGGTTCTGGTCGCGGACCGCGAAGCAGTACGAGACGCGCATGCCGATGTCGCGATAGGCGCGCAGCACCTCGTTGGAGCGCGCCTCGACCTCCTGCAGGCTGCCGGGCATCCAGCCGTGGATATGCTGGACCGTGGTGATCCCGGAGCCGACCATCTCGAAGGCCGAGTACAGGGTGTCGAGGTAGAGGTTCAGGTTGCGCGCCACCATGCGGGTGACGAACCACAGCTCCAGGGGCATGTCGGGGGAGCCGAGCTGCACCGGCGTCAGGCCGACATGGTGGTGGCCGTTGACGAAGCCCGGCAGCAGGATCTCCCGGCCGGAGCCGATCACGGGGGCGTCGGGGTAGCGGGCATGCAGGTCCGCATAGGTGCCGACCGCCGCGATGATTCCGTCCTTCTGGAGCACCGCGCCGTCGGCGATCTCCTCCCAGCGATCGTGGTCGAGGGTGCGGGTGATCATCCGCCGGCTGCGGATCAGCGATGTGGCCATGGTCGTGTCCGTATTGGGGGAGGGGTCAGACGAGCGCTTCCTGCTCGGCGAAGGCCCGGTCGACCTCGTCGCGCAGAAGCTCGGTGAGATGCCGCCGCATCGCCTCGGCCCCGGGGGAGAACGGGTCGCGCGGGCGGGCAAGGTCGTTGCGCACGATCGTCTTGATCCGCCCCGGCCTCGCGGTGAACACCACCACCCGGTCGGCGAGCGCCACCGCCTCGTCGATGTGGTGGGTCACGAACAGCACCGAGGCGCCGCTGTCGCGCCAGACGTCGAGCAGGAAGTCCTGCATCTTCTGGCGGGTCTGGACGTCGAGCGCCGCGAAGGGCTCGTCCATCAGCAGGACCTTCGGGCGCATGGCCAGCGCCCGGGCCACCGCCACCCGCTGACGCATGCCGCCGGACAATTCGTCCGGCCGCTTGTCGAAGGCCTCGGCGAGGCCGACGCGCTGGAGCGCCGTGCGGGCGATGCTCCGGCGCTCGGCCTCGGGCACGCCCTTCAGCGACAGGCCGAAGCTGACATTCTGCCAGACGCTGAGCCAGGGCAGCAGCGAGGTTTCCTGGAAGATCAGGCTGCGCTCCGGTGACGGGCCGGTGACCGGCGCGCCGAAGGCCAGGAGTTCCCCCCCGGAGACGGCCTCAAGCCCGGCGATCAGGTAGAGCAGCGTGCTCTTCCCGCAGCCCGAGGGGCCGAGGAACACCACGAACTCGCCGGGGCCCACGGTGAGGTCGATGTCGCGGAGCGCCTCGTGGGCGCGGGCGGTGCCGGCCGCCCAGACCTTGGCGACGCCGCGGCAGGAGATGGCTTCAGAGGCCAAGGGAGGACCCCGCATCGCGCGGCAGCCAGTAGAGCATCCGCCGCTGGACCAGCCGGAACAGCAGGTCGAAGGCGAAGCCGAGCAGGCCGATCAACGTGATGGTGAAGAACACGAGCGACGGGTTGAAGGTGTTGCGCGCCAGCATGATCACCTGGCCGAGCCCGTAGCCGACGCCGGTCGCCTCCGCGACGAGCACCACCATCCAGGCGCCGAACAGATTGAGGCGCAGCACCGCGAGCAGCCCCGGCAGGATCGCCGGCACGATCACCCGCGCGTAGATCTGGCGCTTCGATGCCCCCATGGTCCGGGCGACGTTGATGTAGTTCCGGTTGACGCCGTCGATCTGGTGGATGGTCGAGAGCACCATCGTGAAGAACAGGGCGATGAACACCATGAAGATGGCGGGCGCGTTGCCGATCCCGAACATGAAGATCGCCACCGGCAGCCACGCGATCGGCGAGACCGGCGCCAGCAGCGTGATGGTCGGCAGGGTCAGCCGCTCGACCAGCACGACGTAGCGGATCGCCACGCCGACCAGGATCGAGAGGGTCGCGGCGAGGGCCAGACCCGCCAGCACCCGGCCGGTGGAGGCGAGCACCGTGATCAGCACCGCCATTGCGGGGCTCGGGCCGGCATTCATCCCGGTGCCGATCTGCCAGCGCTGCGCGGTGTTGAAGAAGCGCGCCTGCTCGACGAGGTTGCCGAGGAAGATGTGCGGGGGCGGCAGGAGCTTGGCATCGGCGATGCCGAACGCCCAGAGCAGCTCCCAGAGACTGGCGAAGCAGCCGACCGAGACCAGCATCCAGCCGGTCCGTTGCAGGAGCGGGACGAACCCGTCGGGCAGCGCGAGGCGCTGACCGAACGGAAGGCGCGGCCGGATGTGCGGGACGGCGGCGCGGGCGAGATCCACGGCCATCCGCTCAAGCCGACTTCAGCTTGAGCTTGCCGTAGAGGTCCGGGTTCTCGGCGATGACCTGTTCCAGCAGGGTCCAGTCGATCGCGTCGCGGCCGGGCTTCTTCTTGATGTAGCCCATCTCGGCCACGGAATCGGTCCGGTCGAGGATGAACTGCGTCTGGTTGCGGGCGTCCACCACCGAGGGCTGCCGGCCCATGGCGAGCTGGGCGTTGCTCATCGAGGTCTTGTAATAGGAGCCGACGAGCTTGTTCAGGGCGGCCTGCGGATCGCTCTCCGCCAGGGCCTGGGCCTTCATCATCCCCTTGATCAGGGCCTTCACGGCGGCCGGGTTTTTGGCGATCAGCTCGTTGCGGACCGCCAGCACGCAGTCGGTGTAGCCCTTGCCGTAGATGTCGGTGCCGTCGGAGAGTTTGACCGCGCCCTTCACGTCGGTGAGGAGCGCCGTGCCGTAGGGCTCGATCGTCGAGATGATGTCGAGCGCTCCGGCGCGGAACGCCTCCACGGCCTCCGGGGTCGAGCCCATGTAGCGGACGGTGATGTCCTTGAAGGCGACGCCGTTCTTCTTCAGCCAATCGTAGGGCAGGACTTCCAGCGTATCGAGCTGGAAGGTGCCGAGCGTCTTGCCCTTGAGCTTCTCCGGACTGTCGAGGCCGGGCTGGGCCACGAGCACGCAGCCCTCGATGCCGCCGCCGGCCACGATCTTCACCGGGGCGCCGGCATCGTAGAGCGCCATGAAACTCGTATAGGGCATCACGCCGGCATCGACCTGCCCCATGCCGAGGAAGGTGACCTGATCCGAGAAGGTCGGGGTGTTGACGAAATCGATGGTCAGGCCGTCATCCTTGGCGAGCTGCATCGCCTCGGCCAGGAAGAAGTTCAGGTTGCAAAAGCCGGTCCCGTGGGTCGCCCGGATGTCGGTGGCGGCCGCGGCCCGGCCGATCATGCCGGGTCCCACCGCGAAGGTCAGGGCGGCGGCGGTGCCGCCGAGGAAGCGCCTGCGGCTCGGCTTGAACCGCGAGAAGTCGGGAACACGATAATCGCCGTGACGGTCGCACATATCGGCTCTCCTCAGGAGGCGGATGTCGGGGGCTCTCGGACGGTGCGTGTCGGCCTGAGCCGGACGCGCGAAGATCTTGGGCTCGGGACAGGGTCCAAGCGGTCGATGAGTCCGCTCTCCCGGCACCTCAGTGTTTCGACGGCACGCCAACCTGTAGCCGCCGCCGGGGGCGACGCTGCGCTGGCGGCAATCTCACAAGAAGCGTGCCACCTGACGGCGCGACGTACGGTCGAGCGGCTCCCGCGGCTCAACCCAGCGCAGGTTGTGCCAAGCAGCGCCGTCCCCGGGCAAACGGTCAGACACGTATCCGAAGCGTCAATTTTGACGTTTTTGGCTGAAGACCGCCCATCACGCGCACAAGTGCTGTCAATACGCGCAACGCCCACGCGGACCTGCAGTCTCTTTGACCTTTCCGTCCCCCGGACGGCGGCCGACAATCGCTTCGTCCTAGGCAGGAGCTTCGGGGTCGATGACGCATCTCACGCGGCGCAGCTTCGTCGGTTCGGCGGCGCTGCTGGCTGCTCCCGCCCTCATCCGGCCGGCCTTCGCGGCCGACACCGTCAAGCTCGGCTGCCTGTTCTCGTCCTCGGGCACGATGGCCAATCTCGAGGGCCGGCTGAACCACGTGGTCCGCATGGCCGCCGACGCGATCAACGGCCGCGGCGGCGTCAACGGCCGCCAGATCGAGGTGGTGACCTCCGACCCCGCCTCGGACTGGCCGCTCTACGCGCAGATCGGTCGGCAGATGCTCCAGCAGGAGAAGGTCGCGGCCCTGTTCGGCTGCTGGACCTCCGTGTCGCGCAAGTCGGTGCTGCCGGTGGTCGAGCAGAATGACGGACTGCTGTTCTACCCGCTCCACTTCGAGGGCGACGAGAACTCCAAGAACGTCGTCTACGTGAACTCGCCGCCCGCGAGTTCCGTGCTGCCGGCGGTCGATTACCTGATGGGCCCGGACGGGGTCGGGGCGAAGCGCTTCTTCATGATCGGCTCGGACTACGTCTGGCCGCGCACGATCAACAAGCAGCTCAAGGGCTACTGGACGGGCAAGGGCATCCCGGAGACCGCGTGGCGCGAGGAATACGTGCCGTTCGGCTTCTCGAACTTCCAGACGCTGGTGAATCAGGTCCGCAGCTTCGCCAGCCAGCCCGGCGGCCAGCCGATCGTGGTGCTCACCGTCGTGGGCTCCTCGATCCCCGACTTCCTGCGCGAATTCGCCAACCAGGGCATCAGCGCCACCGACGTGCCGATCCTCGGCCTCGACATGGTGGAGGCCGATCTCGAAGGGCTCGATACCGGAAAGCTCGTCGGCCACCTGAACTGCTGGGCCTATCTCCAGGCCGCCAAGGGCGAGCGCAACCAGAAATTCCTCGCCGACTGGGCCGCCTACGTGAAGGCCAAGAACGTCCCGTTCAGCGCCGACACGGTGATCGACCCGATGGTCTCGGCCTATGACAGCGTCAACCTCTGGGCGCTCGCCGCCGCCAAGGCCGGGTCCTTCGCGGTGCCGGAGGTGCGCAAGGCCTTCGCGGGGCTGAGCTTCGACGACCCGTCCGGCTACACGCTGACCATGACGGGGGAGAACAATTACGTCTCCCGCGGCGTGTTCATCGGCTCGGTCAACGAGAAGCGCGGCTTCGACGTGCTCTGGCAATCCCCGAACGCCCCGAAGCCGGTCCCGTTCAGCCCCTATGGCTGATCCGCTCCGCGCGATCCTGACCTTCTGCTGTCTGGGGCTGCTGACGGCCCCGGCCTGGGCCGTGCCCCTCGACCGGACGCGCTTCGCGGCGGATCTCTGCGGGGACGGCGCCGCACAGGTCCGCGGGGCCGAGGGCCTCGTGCAGGCCGGCGGCGACCTACCGGTGGCGGATCTCACCTTCGCCGGCGGACTCCTCGGCGCGCTGGCCGAGCGCCGCCTGGCCTGCCCGGCGGACGGCGCCCTCCTGCTCGACCGCCCGGGCGCGGCCGAAGGGCACGATGCGCTCACCGGCGCGCTCAGGCCGGCCGCCGAGGCGCGCGCGCCGGTCCTCGGCCTGCGCCAGCGCGCCGCCGTCGAGACCGCGCGGGGCGTCGTCGCGCTGCTGACCGGCCCGGATCCGGCCGCCCGCGGAGCCGGTCTGTCGGTCGTGGAGCGCCGCATCGCCACCGTCCCGGCTTCGGTCCTCGACCGCGCGCAGGATGCGGAGGCGGATGCTGCGCTGAAAGCGGCGATCGCCGGCCTCGCCCAGGCCGCCGCCCTGTCGTCGCCCGATCCGGCCCGGCGCCGCGCGGCCATCGTGGCCGTGGCGGCGAGCCCGTCGGGGGCCGCAGAGGCGCGGCTCACGGCGCTGAAGAGCGATCCGGCCTATGCCGCCGACCCGGCCTTCCGGACAGCCCTCGATGCGGGGCTCAGCCGGGTCTCCCGCGCGGTCGCGGTCGGCGACGGGCTCGCGGTGCTCTACAACGGCCTGAGCTTCGCCAGCATCCTGTTCATGGCGGCGGCCGGGCTCGCGATCATCTTCGGGCTGATGGGCGTGATCAACCTCGCCCAGGGCGAGTTCATCATGCTCGGCGCCTACGCCACCTACGGCGTGCAGGAGGCCTTCCGGCGCTTCGCTCCCGGTCTGCTCGACCTCTACCTCGTGGCGGCGATCCCGGTGGCCTTCGGGGCGGTCGCCCTGGTGGGGATCGTGGTCGAGGCGCTGATCCTGCGCCACCTCTATAGGCGGCCGCTCACGAGCCTGCTCGCCACCTGGGCGGTGAGCCTGTTCCTCGTGAACCTCGTGCGCGTCACGGTCGGCACGCAGAACCTGCAATTCGTCATGCCGGGCTATGTGAGCGGCGGCGTGCCGCTCTACGCCGACTTCGTCGTCACCTGGAACCGCCTCTTCGCCATCGCCTTCGCGGCGGCGACCCTCGTGCTGACGCTCCTGATCCTGCGCCGCACGCCGCTCGGGCTCGACATCCGCGCCGTGACCCAGAACCGCGACATGGCGGCCTGCCTCGGCCTGCCGACCCGCCGGATCGACCGCCTCGCCTTCGGGCTGGGATCGGGCCTGGCCGGCCTCGCCGGGGTGGCGCTCTGCCCGATCTACAGCGTCAATCCCGGCATGGGCTCGGGCTTCATCGTCGACAGCTTCATGGTCGTGGTGCTGGGCGGCGTCGGCAGCCTCATCGGGACGCTGGTGGCGGCCCTGGGCGTCGGCGGCGCCAACGTGCTGATCGAGCCGATCTCCGGCGCGGTCGCCGCCAAGGTGATCGTGCTGGTCGGCATCATCCTGTTCCTGCAGCGCCGGCCGGAGGGGCTGTTCGCGGTGCGGCGGCGGCGATGAGCGGCGGCGTGCAGACCGCCATCCCCGTCCCCATCGGACCGGCCCGCCGCGCCGTGCGGGACCCGCTGGTCGCCGGGCTCGTCGGGCTCTGCCTCGCCGCCGCGGCGGGGCTCCTCGCGGCACCGCCCGCGCCGTATCTCGTCAACGCGCTGGGCCAGCTCGCCGCCTTCGCGATCCTGGCCGTGTCCCTCGATCTGGTCTGGGGCTATCTCGGGATCCTCAGCCTGGGGCACGGCCTGTTCTTCGCCATCGGCGGCTATGTCTGCGCCATGCACCTGCTGGCCCACGGCGTCGCCGCGACCGGCGTGCTGCCGGACTTCGTGCAGTTCATGGGCTGGAAGAGCCTGCCGGCCTATTGGGCGGGCCTCGAGCATGCGCCCTATGCCTTCGTGCTGGCGCTGGCGCTCGCCGGCCTCGTGGCCTTCGTGTTCGGGCTCGCCTCGTTCCGCTCGCGGGTCAACGGCGTCTACTTCTCGATCATCAGCCAGGCGCTCGTCTACGTCGCGATGCTGCTGATGTACCGCAACGACACCGGGCTCGGCGGCAATAACGGCATGACCGGCTTCCCGCTGCTGTTCGGCTGGCCGATGGGTTCGCCCGGCGTGGTCAGCGGCCTTGCGGTCGCGGCGCTGCTGGCGCTGGCCGCGGTGCTTGCCGGCACGCGGCTCCTCGTCGGCAGCGCCGTGGGGCGGCGGATGCTCGCCTGCCGCGACGACGAGACCCGCCTGCGCACGCTGGGCTACAGCACCACCCGGCTGAAGCTCGGGATCTGGTGCCTCTCGGCCATGATCGCGGCGCTTGCCGGCATCCTCTACGTGCCGCAGGTCGGCATCATCAACCCGCGGGTGCTGGCGCCCGACCTGTCCATCGAGATCGCCGTCTGGGTGGCGATCGGCGGGCTGGGGCGGCTCGGCGGGGCGGTGATCGGCGCGATCCTCGTCAACGGCCTGAAGTTCTGGCTGAGCGCCGCGATGCCGGAGGCGTGGCCCTTCATCCTGTCGGGGCTGGTGCTCCTCGTGGTGCTGGTCCTGCCGAACGGGCTCCTCGACCTCGTGGCCCTGCGCCCGCGCCCGACCTGGCTGCGGGGCGCCCGATGACCGCCCTGGTGGTCGATGCCCTGACGGTCGCCTTCGGCCGCTTCACGGCGCTGGATTCCGTCTCGCTCGCGGTCGATCCCGGCGAGGTGCGCGCCGTGATCGGCCCGAACGGGGCTGGCAAGACCACGCTGCTCGACGTGATCTCCGGCGTCACCAAGCCGGTCTCCGGGCGGGTGATGCTCGGCGATCATATCGACCTGACGCAGCGCTCCGAGGCCGAGATCGCCCGGGCCGGCGTGCGGCGCAAGTTCCAGAAGCCCAGCGTCTTCCCGGCGCTCACCGTGCGGGAGAATCTGGAGATCGGCTGCGGACCCGCGCTGCCGGCCCGCGACCGCCCGGCCCGCATCGCCGCCGTGCTCGGCGAAATCGGCCTCGCCCCCCGCGTCGAGGCCCCGGCCGGCAGCCTCGCGCACGGCGAGAAGCAGTGGCTGGAGATCGGCATGGTGCTGGCCGCCGAGCCGGCGCTGCTCCTCCTCGACGAGCCCGTGGCCGGCCTCTCCGACGCCGAGACCGCCCAGACCGCCGCGCTGATCCGGCGCCTGCGCCGGCCGAACCGGGCGATCCTGGTGATCGAGCACGATATGGGCTTCGTCGAGGCCATCGCCGACCGGGTGACGGTGCTGCACGAGGGCCGGACCCTCTACGAGGGCAGCATGGCGGGTGCCCGGGGCGATGCCCGGGTGATCGAGGTCTTCCTCGGCCGATGACGCGAGCTTGCGCATCTCCGCCCGCACGCCTCGCCGTCGAGGGGCTCGACCAGCATTACGGCAGCGCGCAGGTGCTGCGCGGGGTCGCCCTCGCGGCCGAGCCCGGGGCCTGCCTCGCCGTGCTCGGCCGCAACGGTGCCGGCAAGACCACGCTGCTGCGCTGCCTCGCCGGCCTGATCCCGGAAAGCCGCGGCCGCATCACCCTCGACGCGACCGACCTGACGCGCCTGTCTCCCGACCGGCGCGCCCGCGCAGGCCTCGCCTCCGTGCCGCAGGGCCGCGAGATCTTCTCGGATCTCACCGTCGCCGAGAACCTGCGGGTGGCGGCCCGGGCGCATGGGCTGGAGCGGACCGGGGCGGTCGACGAGGCGGTCGCCCTGTTCCCGGCGCTGCGCGGGCTCTGGCACCGCCCCGGGGGCAACCTCTCGGGCGGCCAGCAGCAGCAGCTCGCCATCGCGCGGGCGCTGGCGACGCGGCCCCGCGCCCTGCTGCTCGACGAGCCGACCGAGGGAATCCAGCCCTCGATCGTCGCCGCCATCGAGGCGGTGATCGCCGGGCTGAAGGGCCGGGTCACCGTGCTGCTGGTGGAGCAGTATCTCGATTTCGCCCTCCGGGTCGCCGACACCGTGGTGGTGCTGTCGCGCGGCAGCGTCGTCGCGCGCGGCGATCCCGGGGCGCTGAGCCACGAAGCCCTGACCCGTCACATCGCCGTCTGACATCCGCAAAGGAGCCGCCGTGCCCACCCATCATGAGATCCCCGCCACGCCCGAGACGATGGTGCTCGGCTATTTCGACGCCGCCCTGCCGCCGGTGCTGACGGTGCAATCGGGCGACACCGTCACCCTGCACTCGCACCCGGCGGGCGGGCGCGAGTCGCTCCACCCCGACCCGGCCCGGGTGCCGGCCGACCTGCTCCACGCCCTCGACACGCTGGAGCGCGGCCCCGGCCCGCACTTCGTCACCGGACCGGTCCACGTGGCGGGCGCCGAGCCCGGCGACATGCTGCAGGTCGACATCCTCGACCTGAAGTTCCGCCTCGACTGGGGTTTTGTCGCGATCCTGCCGCTGCTCGGCACCCTGCCGGACGAGTTCACCGAGTACGAGACCGTCCACGCCGACATCGACACCGCACGCGGGATCTGCCGCCTGCCCTGGGGCACGGAGCTGCCGCTCGATCCGTTCTTCGGCATCCTGGGGACCGCCCCGCCGGCCGCCTGGGGCCGGGTCGGCACGCCCGTGCCCCGGGCCTTCGGCGGCAACATGGACAACAAGGAGATGCGGGTCGGCACGAGCCTCTACCTGCCGGTGTTCAACCCCGGCGGCGGCTTCTATGCGGGCGACGGCCACGGCGTGCAGGGTGACGGCGAGGTCTGCATCACCGCGCTGGAGACCGGCCTGACCGGCACGTTCCGGCTCACGGTGCGCAAGGACCTCCCCGGCGCGTGGCCCTTCGCCGAGACCCCCACCGACCTGATGTCGATCGGCCTGCACGAGAGCCTCGACGAAGCGATGCGCCAGGCCGTGCGCGAGATGGTGCGCCTCGTCTGCGCCCGGACCAGCCTCACCCGCAACCAGGCCTACATGCTCTGCTCGCTCGCCGGGAACCTGCGGATCACCCAGACGGTGGACGGCAACAAGGGCGTGCACATGCTGATGCCCAAGTCGGCCCTCGCATCGGCGTCCTCCGGGTCGGTCTGAGGCAGGGACGACGCGGTTCCGGGGCCTCAGTTCGCGCTTCGCCCGAAGGCGAACCGGCCGACGCAGGCCTCGGCGCCGCGATGGCGCGGCCCCGGACGCGCGACCGCCTGCCCGGTCTGGACCGGCCGCGCCGGCTCCGCCCGCGGGGATTGCACGAGCAGGGCTGCCCGGAGCCGCTGCACCTCCGCCCGGAGGCCGGCATTCTCCCGCTCGACCCGATCGAGCCGGACCACGCCGGCGGGCTTCAGCCCGCCGAGCCGCCGCCGCCAGCGGTAGAAGGTGCCGAGCGAGACATGGGCGCTCGCGCAGATCTCGGCGATCGATATGCCCCGCGAGGCCTCGTCCAGCAGGAAGGCGATCTCCTCATCCGTGTGCAGGGATCGACGCATACTGGATCTCCCGGTTCTGCAGCCTTGAATGAACCCCTGAGGCGAAGGGCGAGCAAGAAGCGGACCGGCGACGACACGCCAATCGAGACGTTTCCATGTGCCGGCGCCCATGATCCGGGCGGGCGAGGCCGCTTCGCGCAAGCGGCGCCCGACGCTCTGATTGCACGCGGGATCTGCGTATGAGGGACATCCCCGCGGCCAACACAGGCGCAATGCTTGCTAGGGTGTGAACCGAACCAAGCTATTGCAAGGTTTGTGGTTTTGTGATTCCAGGCGGCCGTTTTGCGGCCTGGAGG
>NZ_VUOK01000016.1 GCF_009806555.1 Methylobacterium sp. 2A
TGACCCCGTGGCTGTGCGACTACAATAGCCGCAGACCCCACTCCGCACTCGGTGGACAACCGCCAACAAGCAGGCTCACCAAGGACAACCTCCTTGGAAACGACATCTAGGTCATCGACGCTGCCCGGCCCCTAGCTCCAGGGTCCGGCTACCACCCCCGCCGCTCCGCCTCCCCCGGCACCCGCCCCTGCGGCGTGAGCGCGTGCACCACCTCCGGCAGCGCCTGGGCCAACTGAGAAAGAAGCGTCTCGCGGTCCATCCCGGTCTGCTGCTGGAGGGTGTCCACCGTGTCGGGGCCGAGCGCCCGGGCGAGCTGGTCCGGGGCCACCGGGCGGTTGGCGCCGTGGTCGATCCAGGCCTCGATCACGTCGCCGAGGCCCCCCTGGCGGAACCGGTCCACCAGCCCGTCGAGGCCGCCGAGATCTCGCGGCGGCAGTCGCGCTCACCAAAAGGTTCCGCGTTCCCGGGCAGCGCCCGCTTGCAAAGCCGAGGCCCGCACGTATCCTCGCGCCATGGTGTTGGCCCGTGCCTATCAGTTCCGCCAGGACGACCCGCGATCGGACCTTCGGGATCTCGATCGCGTCGCGCTGACGGCTGCCGTGGTCAGCGACGACGGGGACGCGCTGCCGCCCGGGACGGAGGGCACCATCGTCAGCGTCTACCGCGACGGGGAGGCCTACGTCGTCGAGTTTCCCACGCCGCTCGGCGCCCTGGCGACGGTTCGGCCCGGCGATCTGAAGCTCATCGAACGCGCCCCGATGTGACAACGGACGTCGCCGCCGTCGTCTGGACCGTCGAACGGCCCAAGATCGTCGGTTATCTGCTCAATCCTGCGCACACGGACGGCGCCTCCAAGGCGAAGTATCTTCTCGCGTTCGGCTACACGGCCGAGGCACCGGAGCGGCTGGCCGACGATCTGGTGAGCCACGCCGTCGCCCATTGGCCGGGGCGTCGGATGCTGCCCCCGCTTGGGAGACCGCGGTTGATCTTCGAAGGGCCTGTGCAGGCACCGGATGGTCGTCGCGTGTCGCTGCGGAGCGTCTGGGAGGAGACCACACCCGTGCAGATGCGCTTCCTTACCGCCTATCCGTGGAAGGCCTGAGCGCTACCACCCCCGCCGCTCATCTTCCCCCGGCATCCGCCCCTGCGGCGTGAGCGCGTGCACCACCTCCGGCAGCGCCTGGGCGAGCTGCGACAGCAGCGTCTCGCGGTCCATCCCGGTCTGGCTCTGGAGGGTGTCCACCGTGTCGGGGCCGAGCGCCCGGGCGAGCTGGTCCGGGGCCACCGGGCGGTTGGCGCCGTGACCGATCCAGGACTCGATCACGTCGCCGAGGCCCCCCTGGCGGAAGCGATCCACCAGCCCGTCGAGGCCGCCGAGATCCCCGCCGACATCCCCTTGCCCCGCCGGCGCGGCGCGGCTCGGGGCCGGGGCGTCGCCGGGGCCGTCGAGCATGCCGGACAGGTCCGAAAAATCGCCGGGCGGCAGGGACGGATGGACGGTGCCGTCCGGGCCGCTGTCGCGGCGGCCGCCATACTGATCCCAGCCGCCGATATCGCCGGTCTCGTCGGGCCGGCGTCCGCCGGCATCGGCGGGGTGCTGGCCGGGATCGCGGCTATAGGGTCCGGCACCGCCGGAGCGGTCGGCCTCGGGGCCGGGCTCGCCCTGGCGCCCGCGCCCAAAAATGTCGCCGAAGCCGCCGCTCGCGCCCTTGGCGAGGAGCAGCATCAGCAGGGCCTTCACCAGGGGCGACATCCCGCCGGCGCCGCCCTTCTGCCCGCCGAACACCTGTCCGAGCACGCCGCCGATCGCCGATTCGAGCAGTCCCATGCGCCCCTCCCCGGTGCCCGCAGCGGGCCCGGGCGAACAACCGGCGAGGTGCGGGGTCGGTTGCCTCGCGGGGGCGGTGGTCCGTCGCTTCATTGGACAGGCACGCGCCCCCCGCGTCTCCCCCTCCCCCCTCTGCGGGGGAGGGTGGCCCCTGCGTCAGCAGGGGTCGGGAGAGGGGAGCGACGGTGCAGAATATGGCTGTGCCCGCGATGAACGTCGCGCCCCTTCCGGAAGCCGGGTTCCCCTCTCCCGACCCCCTTCGGGGGCCACCCTCCCCCGCAGAGGGGGGAGGGAGGGCGCGCGGGCCGCCCCGCCCGATCTCAGCGGCCCGGGCTGGTCAGGGATGCCTGCGCGGTACCGTGGGCGGTGGTGGCGTCGGCGGGCTCGGCCAGCGGCACCGTCGCGGCGGCGAGCGCCAGGGCGGTCAGGAACAGGCCGGTGGCGGCGGCGCCCGCCCGGGGGCGCGGCAGGCGGAGCGTGGCGCGTATCGGGCGCGATCGTCGGTCGGTCATCGACATGGGGACCTCGTCGAACGGGGTGGGCCTCGGGCCCGTCTGACGAGGCAACGCGGGCCGGGGGCGGGACGGTTCCCGGAGGCTCAGCGCCGGGCGACGAGGTGGCGTCCGAGGGCGCCGAGGGCGCAGCCGGCGATGTAGGGCGGCAGGATCAGGGCCGCCCCTTCCAGCCAGAGACCGGCTACACCGGGCACGATCGCGGCGAGCGCCGCCGCCGCCAGGAGGCCGGCGGCCACGAACAGGCCGAGCGGCACGGTATAGCGGTCCGGCCAGCCCGCGAGCGCCCCGACGACGAGGCCGAGCGCTCCCGCCCCGGTGAGTCCGGGCCAGAATCCGGCAAGCAGCAGCATCACGGCCGTGCAGTCTCCAAACGGATGCGGCGCCCCGGTGCATCGGGGCGCGCGGCGGATCGAGGGGGCCTCACGGCAGCAGCGCGAAGGTGACGGCGCCGGCGGGCGCCTGATCCGTCAGGACGCTCACCTGATCCGCCCGGGCGCCGGCCTGGAGCAGATACTCCACCACGGCCTGGGCGCGCAGCCGGGGCAGGTCCTGCGGCGGCTCCTCGGCAGCCGCCTCGGGCTTCTTCTGGGGGGCCGGATTGCCACGCTTGGCGGCGTCCTTGGTGGATCCTTTGCCGGATCCCTTGGGATCAGGCCTGGCCTCTGCCTTGTCGTGCTTGCCGCTTGGCTTTGCATCCGCCTTGCCGGTCGCCGCCGCCTTGGCCGCGCTGGCGATGCGGGTCGGCTCGGGCTCCGGCGGCGCAGCCGGATGGGCGCCCTCCCCCGGGCCGGCGGCCGGTGTCGGCGCGGCCTTCGCGGGATCGGCGGGGCCCGAGACGGCGATGCGCAAGCCGGGGCAGGCCTTGGCCAGGGCCGCCAGGGTGTCGAGGACCGGATAGAAGGCCGGGTCCGGCACCGCGCTGCCCGCCGGGAAGCGCAGATCCGCCCCTGCCAGGGCGGCGGCGAAGTCGGCGCGGCAGGTCGCCGGGTCGCGCCGCTCCGCCGGCTGCCGGGCCGAGACCGCGGCCTGCCCGGTCCAGCCGGGGGGCAGCGCCTCGGCGAGCCGGTCGGGGGCGCGGGCGGCCACCTCGCGGTAGAGGCTCTCGCCGGTCAGCGTCAGCGTCCGGTCGGAGACGCTGGCCTCTCCGGCGGCGAGATCTGCCACCAGCGGCGCCGCTGCGGCCAGCGCCGCCCCGAGATCGGGCGGCGCGCCGTCGGCGAGGCGCGTCCGGTCGAGGATCGGCTCGCGGAACAGGCGCGGCCGCAGGGCATCGAGCACCCGCTCCCGTGTGGCCACATCCGGCACATGCCCGGTGAGCGTCACCGCCTCCGGCGTCCGGCGGATCGCCACCCGGTAGGGCGAGAGCGGCCGCGCCGTCAGCGAGATCCGCCCGGCCGCGACGCCCCCGGGGCGGCCGTCGCGCATCAGCGCTTCGGCGTCGGGGATCGCCTGCCCGTCGATGGCGTCGCCGCTGACCGAGACCGCGCCATCCGCGAAGGTGACGCGGCCCGTCTGGATCAGCGCGGCCAGCCGAAACGCGAAGGCGATCAGGCCCTTCGGATCGATCGCCGGATCGAGCCCCCGGGCGGTCACCAGCCGGTCGTCGACGGCCGCGCCGGCGGTCTCCTGAGCCGCCTCTTGAGCGGCCTCCTGGGCGGCGCGCTTGTCAGCCGCCGAGGGAATGAAACCGTCGAGCACGATCCCGCTGGCCTTCTTCTCGACGGTGAAGCGGTACTGCGCCACCCGCGGCGGCAGGATCTCCACGCGGCCGAGGCTGAACCCCGCCGGTGGTTCCGACAGGGCCGCCCGCAGCGCCTCGTAGGCCGGCACGTCGACGGCCTCGCCCGACAGGCTGAGCACGGTGTCGCTGAGCGCGGCGCGCCCGCCCGCCGCCAGCCCGGAGAGCCGCGCCGCCAGGAAGGCCGCCGCGCTCGGAAAATCCGGCGGCGCGCCCCGTGCGGCCCGGGCGGTGTCGTCGAGGCTGGTGCCCGGGCCGAGCGCCCCGGTGATCCGCGCCTCCAGCGCCCTGCGCCCGATCTCCACCGGACGGCTGCCCTCCAGGGCGACCCGGCCCGGCCCCAGGCGGATCGCCGCCCACGCGAACGGCGTGGCGGTCTCGACGAGGCCGACACCCGAGACGATGCGCCGGGGGCCTTCCAGGACGGCGAGGCGGAACAGCGTGGCGGCGCGGGCGCCCGCATCCGGCGCCTCACCGGCCGCCACGAGGTCGCGGCCCTGCACCGTCAGGCGGAGCCACGGCTCGCCGGTCTCGGTGGCCGTGCCGGCCGCCACGGCCGCCCCCTCGGCTTCGAGCCGCTCGGCGATCCGCGGGGCGGCGTAGAGCGTCGCGCTCGCCCAGACCAGGGCGAGCGCCGGCAGGCCGGCGAGCCAGCCGGCGCGGCGCAAGCCTCGGGCGAGGGAATCGGGCACGGGCACAAAGGTGGGTTGATCGGATCCTGATCCGAGACGACACCGCCTTTCCGGCAGTATGAAGGCCGGGCCGCGGCGGCACGTCGCCGGAACGACCGGGACCCGTTCCGGTTGGGCCTGACATTGGTTGCGCGGAGACCGCCATGCGCGCGTTGATGGTCGCTATCCTGCTCGTTCCGATCGCCGCCCCGGCCTCGGCGCAAAGCCTGTCGGCCACCGCGACGGCGCCGAATGCGGCCTCGCTGGAGCCGATCACCGCGATCGCCAATCCCGGGCAGCTCAGCCTCGGCGGCACGTCCACGACCGGGCCGTTCCCGACCCTCTCGGCCCAGACGGGCGGGATCCTGAATGCCGGCCAGCTCAGCTTCGGCGGCGGCGGTGGCGGCGGCACGATCGGAGCCCCCGGCAGCGGGCTCCGCAGCGCCGGCCAACTCGGGCTTACCTCGAGCACCGGAACCACGGGCGGCGCCGGCGTCACCGGGTTGACGCTCGGCACGAGCCAAACCGGCGCCACTGGCGCGCTGGGCGGCTTCGGCACAGCGCTGGGTTCGACCTCGAATGCGGCCCTCGGCTCGCTCTCGGGAAGCGCGCTCTCCACCACCTTCGGGTCGGCCAGCCTCGGGAGCAACGCGGCGTTCACGACCAATGCCACCGGTCTGACGACGGGCTTGGCGAATGGCCTGAACGCCGGCACCGGCGCGTCCGGCTCGCGGACGTCCGGCTTCGGGACATCCGCGTTCGGGGCATCCGGTACCGGACTCGGCCGGGTATCGGGCGTCGCCGCGGGCCTGGGCACCAACGCGACGACCGGTTCGGATTTGGCGTCCGATGGGACAGCGAATGCCGTCGATGCGGCGGCTCTCGGGGCGGCATCCTCCGGGCTGGGGACGTTCACGACCGGAGGCGGAACGGCGGGCGTCGCAAGCCTCGCGACGGGGGCGATCGCGACCGGGACGGCGGCGGGCACGGCCTCGGGCGGTGCCGGGATCGCGGCCGCTTCGACCGCGGCGGCGGGCCGCGACCTCGTCCTGACGGCGCCCGCCGGGGGAGGCGCGTCCGGCGGCGCCGGCATCAGCGGTGCGGCGGCCGCGCCCGCCCGGGTCAACGATCTCTGCGGCGGCGCCCTCGCGACGGCCTGCCTCGGCGGCGAGGGCGCGTTCTGATCGGCCCGGCCTGGAACCGCCATTCCAGGGCGGCCGTTCCTTCCGAACCGGCACCTCCGCCGGGACAGGAGACGGAGATGAGCGTCACTCTGGGCCGCGCCTCACTCGCGGCTTTTCTCGTTCTGGGTCTGTCGAGTGCGGCTCTCGCGCGCGAGGCCGGCTCTCAGCCGCACGGGGCCGGGAAGGCTTCGATCCACCACCGCCTCGGCTTCAACGAGCCGGCCTTCCGGGCCGATATGCGGGCCGTCAAGGACCAGCCCTACACATGGCCGGTGAGCGACCGTTACCGGCCGATCTCGCAGCCCTATTACGGCCGGGCTTACTGACGACGGCCTGAGGATATTGCCAACCGCGCCGGCGCATAGGTGCCGGTCGCCATTGCCATCGACGCGGAGGGCGTACGGGATGCGTCTGCGATGCCGGCCCGCTCTCGCGCTCCTGCCCCTCGCGATGCTCGCACCGGCCCGGGCGGGCGAGTTCGCCCAAGCGCCCCCGGCACCCGGCATGGCCCTGACGCCGCCCGATCCCGGCATGGCGAACAGCGAGGCTGCCGGAGCGTCCTCACCGGCCGCGCCCCCGGCCTCGCCTCAGATCGACCCCGGCGAGGGCCGGCGCCGGCTCCGGGCGCTCGGCGCCGGGTTCCCGTCCATCGGCGGTCGCCTTCCGAACCAGCGGACCGGCCCCCGGCATGAGCATGTCGTGAACGACATCTGCATCGGCTGCTGAGCGGCGGCCCCGCCCGACGGCTGCGGGTAATCCTATTGAAGGGCGCGCGCCCGGCTGTTGGCCCGGATCCAGTGCGGCGAAAGGATGTCGCCCGCCTCCGTGATGATCCAGGGTCGGGCATCCTCGGCCTCGATCGCCTGCACGGCGACGGCGAGCGCCTCGCGCAGCGTCGCGAATGGGCGGCCCAGCACCGAGTGGCCGGGCGCACGTTTCGGCCAGACTGTCAGCTCTGCGCTTCTGTCGAGATCAGCGGGCGTCATGCCGTCGCTCCGGATGCGTCGCGGTTCGGATTCTCAATAGCGTCCCCGTGTGACGTGGATTTGGCGAACGTGTTGCCGATTCGTGTCGCCACGATCACGATGCTGCGAAAGCCAGATCTCGAACGGTCAACATCCCACGGCGCCGGCAAGATCAAATTCTATCTCACACTCTTTCAAATTTCATTTGAGGTCTGAGCGGATGAACTTTATTTCATTTGCGTCGGACGCATGGCGGTCGGACCGGTCAACTGTGCGTGACGCCCGACAATGACTGTTCAACTTAGCATCACAATGCCGATACGGCGGTATGATGCATTGCACAGTGAACATACCGCAGCGCACAAAGATGTGGTTTCGTTCGGCGTCGGTCGCGTTTTCGCGATTCGACCTGCGATCGAAACGGAGACGCACCATGCGCACGATCTTCATTCTCGCGTCGGCGGCGCTCACCTCGGCCGCCCTTTTCTGCAGCCCGGCCTCGGCCGATGAGCGCCTGAATCTGACCCCGCCTCTCTATCGCGATCAGGCCGTGGCCGCGCAGCAGGGCCGCCGGCTCGCGATTCTGACGACCACGCCCCAGCCGGTCCCCGCCGCGGCGGCCGATCTTCGGATCGCGTCGATGACGAAACGGTCCCTGGTCCAGGCCTCCGCCGAGGCGCACCGCTGAGGGCCCGATCCCGGGGCGATCGACGGGGTCGCCCGGGATTCGAAGGCGCCTGGGGATGCCTGCTCAGAGGCAGGCCCACACCCCGGGCTTCAGACGATGTGCAACGCGCGGGCGGCCTCCGCCGGCGGCACGCCGCGCTGGATCAGCCGGCGTGTCCGCGCCCGCTGATCCGATACCGCATTCAGGGTAATCGTCAGCGTGCGATATCCTGCGACGCATAGATCCAGCCAGGCATAGTGAACCGCCGTCGCTAAGAGGACGGCAAGCTCGGCCTGCCGGAGACTCAGCTGCAGACTCTCATCGGCCAGCCGGCCGATGTCCCGCTCGATCATCTCTAACCCCCAACCCCGCTGGGACCGGCGATGCTTCGGATCGCCGGCCCGCATCCCCGATGCGATCAAGCTCCGCTCAATGCGAGAGCTGCGCGGTCGTTTGCTGGATCTCCTGACCCGCGTGCCGGGCCGCGTCCTGGCCCTGTTCAACGGCCTTCCGAATCGCATCCCCACCCTGCTGCAGCGCGGTGCGGGCGCGCTCGGCGCTCTCATGGAATGCGCGCTGGGCGAGACCGTTCAGATCCTGGGCCTGGGCCTGCAGGGCGGCGAACCGCTCGCGCAGGAACGCGGTCTGGATCTGCGTCGCCTCCGGAAACGAGCGCGCCGCAGCGAGCTTCTGGGCGAGATCCAGAGCGGCGCGGACATTCTGTTCGGCGTAGTCCAACCCCCGGGAGAACGCGTCCCCGGCGTTGGTACGGGCCAACTCGGTCGAGCCGTGCAGTGCGTCGGTGGTGCGTCGCGCGGCGTCGATGAAGCTGGCAAACGCCTTGCGTGCCTGGTCCAGGCTGCTCTCGGCGAAGTCACGCATGTGTGGCGGGACCTCGAAGCTGGGAATATCGGCCATGCTTGGTCTCCTCAAGGCCGCCCGTCCGATGGCGGCCGGAGCCTTGTGTGCATCGCACAAAGGCGGGCGTCCAGCGCGTCCGTCCGAGATCCCGGCTTCAGATCTCAGTTTCCCGACGGAGCACGGCATCCGCATCGGTGCCCTTCTGGGACAGGCCGACATCCGGATCCGCATCGGTCACCGGCAGGGGCCTGTTCGAGACGTCCCGCTCGAGGTCCAGACGCCCGTCCGATTCCGAATCGGTCGAATCGAGTCGGCGTTTCGACGATGGTGTCTCGCGGGCGTTCGTCATCGGGGACCTCGTCCCCCGTCAACGCGATGCGCCCCATCCGGGTCCACGCGCCGTTGCCCCGGGGACAGGAGCGAGACCGCGGCGCTATATGGCGTTCAGACGAGCGAGGAGAATGGTGTGTACACGGTCAAGGGGATCGATCCGTCCGGGCGTGTCATGACCTTCGCCTGCGGGACCGACGAGCAGGCGATGGAGAAGACCTGGGAGCTGGCCCGGCGGGGCTTTCGCGAGATCACGGTCGCCGATCCGAAGGGCAAGGAGATGTCGGCGGCCGCCTTCGAACGGTCCCTGAACATCGACTGGGATTGAGCGCGCCGCTGAAGGACTGCGCCGCGGATGCTGGCGGCCAGGCTTCAGTGCAGCTCGTAGCAGTTCGTCACGACACGGGGGCTGCGCGTCACGTCGTACAGGATCGAGCATTGGACGAGATACGTCCGGTCCCGCTTGCGAAACAGGATCAGGGACGAGCGATTGTCGAATGTCCCCGTGTAGCCGGCGATTTCCCAGCCCTCCGCGTTGAGCCGCTCGATACTGAGCGGCTGCTCGGCGGCCGAGCCCGTGGCGGTCCAGCCGAGCCAGGCGGCGATGCTCAGGGCGCCTCGTGCGGTGCGTCCCGGCGGCACGCCCGTCACAGGCCGGGAACCGCGTCGATATCGGGTGCCGGTTCTGGACGCGGGGGCGCGGGATCGTCGTCCGGGGCCGGCGGCAGCCGCGGAGGCGGCATGTCGCCGGTGTTCGGCGGCATCGGCAAACCCTGCGGCAGGCCCGGCGTCTCCTCCGCGTCGGGTGATCTTGGATCCGACATGGCGTCTTCCCTCCCCGCGGGCCGCCATCCGACTGGCGGCAGCGAAGGGAGAACGGTCAATCCCCGCGAAGGTGCCACACGGCCGAGGGGCGCTGCTTCAGGCCGTCTCCAGTCCGTAGCGCGAATCCGCCAGGATCGGACGCACCGGCGCGGAGGTTTCGGTTGCTGCGCCGATCTCCTCCCGCCGGCGCCAGACGGCCCGGCAGATGAGGATCTCGTTGCTCGCGTCGATGCTGAGCACGAAGCGATCCGGGACGATCTCGGCTTCCGGGAGGGCGATGCGGATGCCGCCGACCGACCGGTCGTACACGATGCAGGGCAGGCTGCGGTGCTCGTCGACCGAGATGCTGCCGGTCTCATTCAGGATCGTACGCGGAGCGCTGCGCCGTTCGAACATCGCTGCCTCATGGAAGGTCGTGCGGCGAGGATCGGCGAAGCACCTTCACGGGGGGTTTGGGCAAAAGATCAAATTGTCGGTTTCGGCCGTTCCCACCGTCATTTCACTGTTTTGTGCGATGCCCATGCCGAATCCGTGGATATCGGGGACGGAGAGACTAATATTGAGATAGGCAGGATGTCCGGCAGGACCGTCCCGCCCGTCTGCCGGAAACCGAGGCGGACGGCGCGATCGCGGCTGCCGGTTTGGCGACGGAGCCGCGTGGCTGGCGCAGATTCTGAGTCGTTGACGTGAACTGCTCTTCGACGCCGGACCGGTATTCGATCCGGCGGAGAAGGCTCTAGCCTGTCACCACTTCAACGAGGGTTGCCAGGAAGCCGAGGGCGATGGCGCCGATCCCACCCATGAACGCCACGTCCCACCCGGCGAATTCCTTCGACCGTGGGGCGCGCATGAAGGCGAAGAACGTCACGGCGGCGCCGCAGACGACGAGGGCAATGGCGAGATAGATCGGGCGCGACATGAGGTTTCCTCCTCCGCCAGTCCCTCGGCCCTTGAGGGCTCTTGTCCGGATGAGCGAGACCGGCGTGATCCGTTTCATTTCATCCGCCGACGAAGGATGGCAGACGAGCGCGCGATGAACAAGGATTTAATTGGTTCTGCAATGCAGAACAGAGCGCCGGACGGGGCGAGATCTGACTATCTCCGAAATCGATAGTTCCGCAGATCAGGGTTCAGGTAAGCGGTCGGGCATGTCCTGTGATAGCGGACCGGTGCGCGACGCGGCGGGGGGCACGGCTCTAAGCTTTTGTTTCAACGCGCTCTCCTGCGCCGGACCGGCGTCCACTTCGGCGGAGAGCGCTCTAATCAAGGAAGACCCGAACGCCGTCGGTGTTGAGGATGTCACGCTGATCGGCGCACCAGCGCTCGGCGCCGACCGTTGCGATCTCCTCGGCAACGCGTTGGCCTTCGATGGCGATGGCAGCCTCGGCCTGATGTCGTCCCGTGGCCGCTTCGAGGGCGCGGCGGGCCGTCCGGGACAGGCCGTCGGAGATCGCGTCATCCACCGTATAGAGCTTCCGGCAATACAGCACGATGCCGGCCTGCGCCCCCACGATTCGGACCAGTCCGTCGAGGGTCTCGGTGCGTTGGGACGCCGCGTCCGATGCGTCCTCGGCCAGGGCCGACCCGCCGGCCAGCGGCGCGGCGGCGAGCAGAACCGCGAGCAGGGTGCGTCTCATCGTCAGCCACTCCTCGACGGCCGGAGCCGGAACACCGGCGTGCGACCCCTGCGCGTCCGGGAAGGCCGGCCGCGCCGCTCGCGCCGATTACTTCCGCGCGGCCATCAGATCATGGGCGAGCACCGTCAGCTTGCCGATCAGGCTGCTGATATCCGCGCTCTTGCACGACCATTGCGTTCCGATCGCCTCGCCATCCGCCGAAACGGAGACGATCGCCACCGAGCGCAGCCGGCCTTCGCGGGCCAGCGCCAGATGATCCTGCAGCACGGCGATGATCGACGCGGTGTCCTCGTCGGCCACGGCGGGGGCGATGTGCGCCGGGAAAGGCACGACCGTATTCGGCTTCGTCTGCTCGCGCTTCATCTCGCCCATCCCTTGGTTTCGTCTCGGGATCAGGCGTGCGCAGACGCTATGGGCAGAGTGTGGCAGCTTGTCCGTGTCGCGCGATGTCGCCGATCAGTGTGGCACCGCGGCAACGACGGGCCGGGCCACCGGTGCGGTGCCGCGGCCAGACGCCCGGGGCCCCGTTGCCGAACCGTGGGAACGGCCCGCAACGAGGCATCCCTTGCGAGCGAGCGACGTCAGGCAGCTTGACGACCCTTGCGCTCGCGCTCGGCCATGGCGCCGGGCTGGCCGAGGCCGATCGCCTTGGCGAGCGCGGAGCGCTGCTCGGCATAGGCCGGGGCGACCATCGGGTAATCGGCCGGCAGGCCGTAGCGGTCCCGGTAGGTGCGCGGGTCGAGCCCGTGGCTGGTCAGGTGACGCTTGAGCGTCTTGTAGGTCTTGCCGTCGATGAAGCTGACGATCCCGTCGGGCCGGACCGACTTGCGGATCTGGGCGGGGCTCGGCCGGTCGATCTCGGCTTGCGCGGGCGCGCCGGCCTCCGCGGTCAGGGTGCCCGAGACGAGGCCGGCGATGGCCCCGTGCACCCGGGCGATCAGGGCCGGCAGCTCCGCGGCCGGGACGGGATTGTTCGACACATAGGCGGCGACGATGTCGCCGGCTAGCTCTATGAAGTTGGGGGTGGGCCCGGTGATTTCTTCTGTCACTTCTGCATTCCTAGTGTGCCCCTCGCAAGTGATTTGCTACTTCCTACCGCTGAATGCAAGTTACAAAATTGTTCATGGGGCGGCATCCGGTGCATGATTGGCATGCCCTGTAGCGCCAGCGGGCGGGTATTTTCGGCAAGCGTCCACCACATCTTGGCGGCAGCGACCCGGCGCGGCGGTCGACTGCGGGAGTGTTTTTCCCAGGCTGCGAAACGTTTCGGCAATGCAGCCAGGGGTCAGGAATATCCACGACCGCGCGCTTGAGGTATTCGCTCGGCGCGGCTGCGGCGCGATATCGCCGTGGTGACGCCGCCGCCGCGGCGTGGCATTGCGCAACCATGCTCCTCCCGGCCCTCATCCTCGCCCTTCTCGTCGTCCTGGTGATGATGTTCGTCCTGCGGCAATGGACCGGCCGGTTGGCCTCGCTGGCGACGCTGCTGGCGGGCGCGATCATGGCGCTCTGGCTGGCCGAGGTCGGGCTGCTCCCGGGCTCCAAGGGACCCCTGACGGCCGAGCGTCCCCTCGTCCCGGGGCTCGACCGGTAACGGTCCGGTAAGCCTGTCGCGGCCAGCATGGACCATGCCTACGCTCTCCGCTCCGCGCCTCCTGACCTTTCTCGTCTCGGCCGTGCTGATTGGTCTCGCCGTCGCCAGCCTGTACACACGGATACCCATGGTCGGACGGACGGTGGTGGCGCACCGGCAATGGTTCTTCATCGGCGCCTACGCGCTTCTGGCGCTTGGGGTGACAACCCGCAGCCTGTGAGGGGTGAGTCCCAGCCCCGGTCCCGCAGGCCGTCCGCACCGCCGCCCGCAGCGAGGAGACGGCCATGGCCCTGAAAACCACCTTCGTGGTCCAACCCTTCGAGCTGCATCGCAATCGCCTGCGCCCTGCACGCCAGGAGCCCGCCCAGAGCGAGTTCGGAGCCCTCAAGAAGGCGGAGGCGCTGGCCGCACGCCTGCCCGGCGCGGCGGCCCTGAAGGTCGTCGCCGATGACGAGACCGGCGAACTCGACAGCGTGGCGATCCTCGGCCAGTTCGGCGCCGTTCCGGACGATTTCGCCGAGAGCCTGCTCGGCGGCTGACGCCTTCACGGGCAAGCCCCCGTCTGCTTGTCATGCGGCGAGTATGACGCAGGTTTTTAGTTCGGCGGAAACTACGTAGAAACAACGGATAATGATTCTTGCGGGCAAATGCGCTCGCTGAGCCAGAGCCCGTGCCCCGCTATTTCATCGACATCCATGACGGCACCAACCTCGTTCGCGACCATGAAGGGTTTGATGTCCCCGATCTGACCGCGGCGCGGGCGCAGGCGGTGCGGATAATGACCCGCATCGCCCAGGGCTTGTCGGATCCGCGGGAGCGGCAGGATTACGTCATCGCGGTGCGGGACGCGCAGGGCGTGGTCCGCCTGCGCCTGCGCCTCTCGTACGACATCGAGCCGGGCTGATAGCGTTCGCGGGAGAGAGGAAGACGGATGAGACGAGCGACAGGTGCGATCGGATCGTTTGCGGCGCTCGCGCTGCTCTGCGCCCTGCCGGCGCAGGCTCAGACGGCACCGCCGCCCCCGGCGGGTTCCGCGACCGCGACGCCCGATAACGCAATCCTGCTGACGGTCTTCCTGCGCCACGACCAGTCGCGGCCGCTCGCCGAGCTGAACGCGCAGCTCGCCCGGCAGGGCTTCTACAAGGCCTTCCCGCCCCCCGGGATCGAGGTCGTGTCGTGGAACGTCGTCATGGGGATCGGGCAGATCATCACGCTGCGGCTGCCCGCGAGCCGGCTCCGGGAGGTCAACCGCGTCCTGGAGGACACCGCCTGGGGCGCCTACCGCACCGAGTTCTACCCCACCTACGATTACAAGGCGGTCGGCCTCGCGGAGCACGAGAAGGCGCGCTGATCGCCGATGGCGGTTCAGCGCTGGCCGCTGTCGCTGTTGCGCTGCGTGCAGCGCCAGCCCGCCCAGCAGGACGGCACGTCGGCGGAGGGCTCGAAGGCCGGGGCGCTGGTCTCATCCTGCCGGCACGATCCGGAATCCAGATGGACGGTCTCGTAGGCCATCTCGCTCCGCGCAAGGATCAGGGTGCGGTCCCGGACGACGCGGGCCCGCAGGGCGGCACAGGTCAGGGCGCGCGTGTCGATCCGCTCCTGCGCCACGGCACCGGTCGCGAAGGCGCCCAGGACGAGGGCACAGGCGAGGCGGATCATGGATTCCTCCGGGGTTTCCGGTCCGATACCGGATTCCGGTATCGCGGATGTGTCCGGATTTCTCTGATCGATCGCCCGATCGCCGCGGTTAGAGGGTGTTATTGAATTTTATCCGGTCACGGCTTGTCGCTACCGGTCGTTTGAGCTTCGATCGAGAGTTTCCAAAGGGCTGAAGCCTTTTGGTGGGTCGCCAGGGCGAAGCCCTGGCTGTTCGCAGGGCTCCGCCCTGCACCCGCAAAAGGTCTCGACCTTTTGAAACCATGATGTTCGAGCATCTTCATGGATCTCTGCCCGGAAATCCAGCGCGAGCCGTCAATAATACGCTCTCGCGATGCCAAAGATCTGTTCGAGACCGAGAACAAACAGTTCCGTTTCTTCCCCTCCCCTTTTGCGGAGGAGGGAAACGCGCGGAGCCGGCGCTCCCGTCAGGGCGCGGGCTGCACCGCGTGGTGCCCGTCGAGCACCGTGTCGCTGCTCGGGACCGTCTCGGCCACGGCCTCGGCCCGGCGGATATCCGGCGCGGTCGCCTCCGCCACGAAGGCCGCCACCGCCTCGGTCAGCGGCAGCGTGCGGGTCTGCTGGCTGCCCAGGCGGCGGATCGAGACCGTCCGCTCCTCCGCCTCGCGCTTGCCCAAAGCCAGCAGCACCGGAACCTTCGCCAGTGAGTGCTCGCGGACCTTGTAGTTGATCTTCTCGTTGCGCAGATCCGCCTCGACCCGCAGGCCGGCCCGCTCCAGGGCGCGCACGACGTCCCGGGCATAGGCGTCGGCCTCGCCGGTGATCGTCGCCACCACCACCTGCACGGGCGCCAGCCAGAGCGGGAAATGCCCGGCAAAATGCTCGATCAGGATGCCGGTGAAGCGCTCCATCGAGCCGCAGATCGCCCGGTGGACCATCACGGGCGGCTTCCTTGCGCCGTCGGCGTCGATGTAGAAGGCGCCGAACCGCTCGGGCAGGTTGAAATCCACCTGCGTGGTGCCGCATTGCCAGTCGCGGCCGATCGCGTCGCGCAGCACGTACTCGAATTTCGGCCCGTAGAACGCGCCCTCTCCCGGATTGACCGCGGTCTTGATCCGGCCGCCGGACTGCTCCTCGATCTGCGCCAGAACCCGGGTCATCACCGCCTCGGCATGGTCCCAGAGGGCGTCGGAGCCGACGCGCTTCTCGGGCCGGGTCGAGAGTTTTACGACGATCTGGTCGAAGCCGAAATCCGCGTAGGTCGAGAGGATCAGGTCGTTGATCTTCAGGCACTCGTCGGCGAGCTGGTCCTCGGTGCAGAAGACGTGGGCGTCGTCCTGCGTGAAGCCGCGCACGCGCATCAGCCCGTGCATGGCGCCCGACGGCTCGTAGCGGTGCACGACGCCGAACTCCGCGAGCCGCAGGGGCAGGTCGCGGTAGGATTTCAACCCGTGCTTGAAGATCTGCACGTGGCCCGGGCAGTTCATCGGCTTGAGGGCGAACCAGCGCTTGTCCTCGGCCTCCTCGCCGGCCGATTGCGCGGCGAACATGTTCTCCCGGTACCAGCCCCAGTGGCCGGAGGTCTCCCACAGGGCCTTGTCGAGAATCTGCGGCGCGTTCACCTCGGCGTAATCGCCCTTCAGGCGGCGGCGCATGTAGGCGATCAGCGCCTGGAAGATCGTCCAGCCCTTGGCGTGCCAGAAGACGACGCCCGGCCCCTCCTCCTGGAAGTGGAACAGGTCCATCTCGCGGCCGAGCCGGCGGTGGTCGCGGCGCTCGGCCTCCTCCAGCCGGTGCAGGTAATCGTCGAGATCGGCCTGGTTCGCCCAGGCGGTGCCGTAGATGCGGGTCAGCATGGGGTTGTTCGAATCACCCCGCCAGTAGGCGCCCGCGACCTTCATCAGCTTGAACGCGGTGCCGACCTTGCCCGTCGAGGTCATGTGCGGGCCGCGGCACAGGTCGAACCAGTCGCCCTGACGGTAGATCTTCAGATCCTCGCCGGGCGGGATCGCGTCGACCAGCTCGACCTTGAATTGTTCCTGCTTGTCCGCGAACAGAGCGCGCACGTCCTCGCGCTTCCAGACTTCCTTGGTGAAGGGCGCGTCACGCGCAATGATCTCGCGCATCTTCGCCTCGATCTTCGGGAAGTCCTCGGGCGTGAACGGGGTCTCGCGGTAGAAATCGTAATAGAAGCCGTTCTCGATCACCGGGCCGATCGTGACCTGGGTCTCCGGCCAGAGCGATTGCACCGCCTCGGCGAGCACGTGCGCGCAATCGTGCCGGATCAGCTCCAGGCTGCGCGGATCGGTGCGGTCGAGGAACTCGATGCGGGCGTCGCGGTCGATCGGATCGTCGAGGTCGGCGACCGTGCCGTCGAGCGCCATGGCGACGGTGCGCTTGGCCAGCGACTTGGCGATGCCCTCGACGACGGTGCGGCCGGTGGTGCCGGCGGCAAACTCCCGGGTTTCGCCATTGGGGAAGGTGAGAATCGGCATGGATCAAGCGTCTCCGGGCTCAGTCCTGCATACGCAGCAGGTAAGCGGTTTCGGGGGAGCGGCCGTGTAGACCGATTTTTTCGGCGAGGGAACAACGGTGCGGCGCATCTCGCCGCATCCCTGACCCGGTTGGCCTGCACCAGCCTGTCCTCGCGGTATGCGCCATCGTCCCCACCCGCCTGCGGCGCCGGGGGCATGGCCCAGGAATGACAAACACGAGGGACGCGGGACGCCGCGGGAACCCAGGTGGTGACATGACGCGCGGGATCCGGTCCCCGCGGCGTCCCGCGGCATCGACCGGGCGTGGTCCCCGATCGCTGCCGTCTTGTCGTCGCGGTGTCTGCTCGACGCTCCCGATCCTGCGACGTCCCGGCAGACGGTCTCGGACGCGGTGACACGCACCGCCGGAACCCGCGAGGGTCTGTGGCCTTCCAGCCGTTTGCCCGCCTCGTCGTGGACGGGTCCGCAGGTCCCTTGGGGTCGGCCCAGACAGAGGGTCGGCGCGGGGGCATTTCCTCCCCCGCCGGGTTCACCCGTTGTTGCTCCGCCCGTAATCCGAGACACGCCCCGTATCGGTCACGCCGCCCGGGGCGATGGCGGCTGAGAGCCACCGACGCGGGCACCGCCCTGTCCGGCACGCCCGCCCGGTCAGCCACCGGGCGGACCCCCGAAGAGCGGAGCCGGATCACCCCGAAGGGTCACCCCGGCACCGCCGCGGACAGGTGGCGGCTAATGAGCACAAAATAGGAACATTGTCAAGATCTAACCGGTGCCGCGCGCTTCCTCCCCCGCAGAGGCTACGATCTTCACACCTCTTCGCCGATGCGCTCTCCTCCCCTGGCGATCCCGGGCCTGCCCGGGAGTTTTGTGAGGAGCTTTAAGCATCGGGACGAGACGTGTGAATCCGCTAGCCCACACAGGGGGGAGGGAAAGACGCGGCGCCCACACTGCCCTTTGAACCGGCCGCCCCAGCCCTTTTAAGGTGTTTGCGGAAGCAACGAGACAGGGGCCAAGCGCACTCTCCTCCCCCTTGTGGGGAGGAGTTGGAGGTGGGGGTGGTGCAGACGGCACCGCTGCGCCTCATCCTGCACCACCCCCACCCCTGGCCCCTCCCCACAAGGGGGAGGGGAAAAGGCGGTGCTCTTTCAGGACGTTAGAGCCACGACTTGCGATTTTCGCAGCTAGCCCAAACACCTTAAAAGGGCTGCCGGCCGCCCCTACCCCACGCGCTGCAACCGGCTCGCGAAAAACCCGTCGAGGCCGCCGCGACCCCCCGGAACCTCGGGCAGATGGCATGGCAGGGTCCGCAGATCGCCGTTGGCGTCGATCAGTTCGGCGGCACCGCCGATCTCCTCGGGCCGCACGGGAACGCGCGTGAAGCGCGAATCCCGCGCCAGGAAGGCCGCGACCTGCGCCTCGCCCTCCTCCGGCTCCAGCGAGCAGGTGCAATAGACCAAGCCTCCACCCGGCCGCACCAGCCCGGCCGCGTGGTCGAGTAGCCTGCGCTGGAGCCCGGCGAGCCGGCCGATATCGGCCTCCGCCTTGGTCCAGGCCACGTCCGGATGGCGGCGGATCGTGCCCGTGGCCGAGCAGGGCGCGTCGAGGAGCACGGCATCGTAGTCCTGCCCCTCCAGCACCAGGGCGTCCGCGACCACGATCTCCACGTCGAAGCCGAGCCGCGCGACGTTCTCGCGCAGGCGTTCAAGCCGGGGTGCGGAGCGGTCGACCGCGGTGACGTGGGCGCCCGTGGCGGCGAGCTGCATCGTCTTGCCGCCGGGGGCCGCGCAGAGGTCGAGCACGCGGGCGCCGGGCGCGGGCGCGAGCAGCCGGGCCGGGATCGCGGCGGCGGCGTCCTGCACCCACCACGCGCCATCCGAAAAACCCGGCAGCTCGGGGATCGCCGGCCCGTTCTCCGGCAGGCGCAGGGCGCCGGTGGGGAGCACCACGGCGCCGAGCCGCTCGGCCCATTCCGCCGGATCGCCCCGCAGCGTCAGGTCGATCGCGGCGCCCGCCAGATGCGCCCGCGCGATCGCACCCGCCCGCTCCGGCCCGTAGGCGGCGCTCCACCGGCGGGCGAGCCAGTCCGGCGTGTTGGTGGCGAGCGCGTCGGCGCCCTCGGCCAGGATGGAATCGCGCTCCCGGGCGATCCGGCGCAACACCGCGTTGACGAGGCCGGCGAGGTGGGCCGTCCGGTTGTCCCCCTTGGCGAGCCGCACTGCGCAATCGACGGCGGCGTGGTCGGGGACCGCGAGATCGAGGATCTGGGCGGTCGCAGTCGCGAGCAGGGCCGTGAGCTGGGGCTTGTCGGTGGGCAGCCCGCGCTCAAGCCGGTGGCTGAGCGCCGCGCGGATCTGGCCGTAGCGCCGGAAGGTCGCGACCGCGATGGCCCGGGCCAGGGCGGCGTCCGCCGGCGTCAGCGCCTCGGCGCGGATCGCCTGCGCGAGGGCCTCGTCGAGGGCCGGCGGCCGCGCCTGGCCGAGCAGCGCCGCGACCGCCTGCTGCGCCGCCCGCCGGGCGCCGAGGCCCGCCGTGTCGGCGCCCGTGCCCTGCGGTGAAGTCTGAACCCGCGTGTTGCGGCCGTTGTCCCGCGATGCCACTTCTGCTCCGGAGCCGAATTCTCTCGGTCCACGCCCTCACATCCGAGCGAGCGCGATGCAAGACCCGAACGAACAGGACCCGAACGCGGCCAGCGCCGCCCCCCGCACGCTCAGCCCCGCGGCGGAACGCGCCCTCGCGGAGGCGGCCGAGCGCCGCGCCGCGATCGACGCCCGCGCGGCCGAGATCAGCGCCAAGCCGGAGCGCCAGGGCCGCGGCGGCCTGGAGCCGGTGCGCTACGACGACTGGGAGGTGAAGGGCCTCGCGGTCGACTTCTGACGCCGGAACGCGGCGGCCCGAGGGCCGTTCCCCCTGCCGGATCGACAGGGAGCAAACGCGATGGCGACGAAGGTATCGGCCCGTGGCGCCGCCGAGGGGCCGCACGGTGAGATCACGCTGGCCCGCGGCGAGCGGCTCGGCATGCGCATGTGGCGCGCCGAGGAGCCGAACGCCGACAAGCCGATGACCACCTCGCCCCACGAGACCGTGGGCTACGTGATCAGCGGCAAGGCGGAGCTGGTGGTGAACGGCGAGACCGTCGCGCTCGCGGCCGGGGATTCCTACTGCGTGCCGGCCGGAGCCGAGCACACTTACCGGATTCTGGAGACCTTCACGGCCGTCGAGGCGACCGCGCCGCCGGCCGGCTGATAATCCGGGATCCCAAAGGGCTTGCCCTTTGGCGGGTTCTCAGGGCGGAGCCCTGAGACGTTTCCCAGGGCTCCGCCCTGGACCCGCGAAAGGTCTGACCTTTCGAAACCATGACCTGGTTTCAGTGCGTCATGTAGACCGGCGTGCCGACATCGACCCGGGCGTAGAGATCGACCACGTCCTGGTTGTACATCCGGATGCAGCCATAGGACGCGTAGGTGCCGACCGAACTCGGCCGGTTGGTGCCGTGGATCGCGTACTGGCCGCCCTGCAGCGTCATGGCGGCCGCGCCCATCGGGTTGTGCGGCGAGCCGCCCGCGATCAGGTTCGGCAGGCGCGGGTTGTCGCGCTTGACCTCGGCGGGCGGCGACCAGGCCGGCGCCACGTACTTGCCGTCGATGGCGGCGGTGCCGAACCATTGCTTGCCGGGCTTGCCCACCGCCACGGGATAGCGGATCGCCGTCCCGTCGCCGTTGACCAGGTAGAGCTTGCGCTGCGTGACGCTGATCACGATCGAGCCCGGCGCGACGCCGTTCTGGAAGGGCACGATCTCGCGCGCCTGCGCGGCGCCGAAGCTTCCGGCCAGCATCGCGCCGGCCAGACCGAATAAAGCCGCCACCCGACCCGACATAACCTGTTCCTCGACAAGCAAGAGTATCCGCGGCCGAGTAATCCACGGCCGAGCTTGTCGTTCCAGGGAAAGCTATGGTTGATGCGTGGATGGCGCCTGAAACCCCTGATCACGGTAAAGCAGCAACGTAAATCCGGCGCCGGGGCGCTCTGCACGACGGCCCACCTTGCGGCGAGCCTTCAGCGCTCGAACAATCGGCGGCCGCGCGCGTCCTCGTCCTGCCAGCCGTGGCGCTCCAGCTCCGGATCGAGGTGCTCCTCCACCGGATGGCCGACGCACAGATAGGCGACGAGCCGCCACGTCTCGGGTACCGCCAGGACCGCGGTCACGGCGTCGGGTTCGAGGATCGAGACCCAGCCGACGCCGAGTCCCCGCGCCCGGGCCGCCAGCCAGAAGCACTGGATCGCCCCGACCACCGAATATGCCAGGGTCTCCGGCATGCTGGCCCGGCCGAGCCCGAGGCCGGTCTCGGTCGCCGCGTCGCAGAAGGCCGCGAGATGGACCGGCGCCTCCCGCAGGCCGGCGAGCTTCAGCGCCCGGTAGCGCGCCGCGCGGTCCGCGTCGTAGGCCTCCGCCGCCGCCGCGTTGCAGCGGCCGAAGCTCGCGATCACCGCGGCGCGCCGGCCGGGGTCCGAGACGCGCACGAACCGCCAGGGCCGGCTGTTGCCGACCGAGGGCGCCCGGTGGGCCGCGGCGAGGCACGCGTCGAGCTGGCCGGCATCGACCGGGTCGCTCCGGAACCGGCGCACGTCCCGGCGCCACGCGAACAGCGCGTCGAGATCCTGCAGGAAGGCGTCGTCGAAGGCGGGCGGACCCATCATGGCGTGGCATACAGGCATCCCGGCCCGGACCGGAACAGAAAAAAGGCCGCCCGGGTGGGCGGCCTGAAGTCTTGGGTCTCGAAACCTCGGAGTGCCGGACCCTGGGAGCCCGACCGGCGACCGATGGCTGGGGAGCTGGGTCGCGGGCGCCGGCCGGTCAGAACCCGGCGAGGTTCGACTCCTGTTGTGCCACCGCAACGCGGCCTGCAAAAGGCGCGAATCGGGCGGAATGGTGTTTTTTGTCGCTTGGGTGTGTCCTGCACGACACGAACCGGCCCTAGGCTCACCCTTGCGGGCGGCTCCGGCGGGGCCCATCATCCGGCAAAGCAATGATGCGCGGGAGTTCGAATGACTGAGCGGATGGGCGCCGGGCCCGGGCCCGACGAGGCGGCGGGCCATGTGATTCCCTTTCCGGCCCGCGCGGCGCCGCCCCAGATCGCCTTCAACCGGGACGAATTGCGCGTGATCTTCAACCTCTATGGACGGCAGGTCGCGGCGGGCGAGTGGCGCGACTACGCCCTCGATTTCCGGCGCGACAAGGCGGTGTTCTCGATCTACCGCCGCGCCTCCGAGATGCCGCTCTACCGGATCGAGAAGGATCCAAAACTCGCCCGCCGCCAGGGCGCCTACGCGGTGATCGCCGCCAGCGGCCAGATCCTGAAGCGCGGCACCGAGCTCGCCCGGGTGATCGCCGTGCTGGAGCCGGCGCCCCGGGCGGTCTGACGCGACGATCTCAGGACAGGGACAGCCCGCGCAGCGTCCCGGCGATCTCGGCCCGGATCTCGGGCGAGAGCGGCCGGATCGGACGCGGCGGCACGGCCCGGCAGAGACCCAGGATCTCGGCGAGCGCGTAGACCACCCGCAGGCTCGAATGGGCCTTGAACAGCGCCCAGAGCGGTTCGAGCGCCGCATTCAGGGCCCGCGCGCGGTCCGCGTCGCCCGCCTCGGCCGCCCGGACGATGGCGCGACAGGTGTTCGGAAACAGGCCCGCGGCCACGCTGAACCACGCGGCGCCCCCGGCGAGCAGGGCCTCGGTGGCGTTCCAGTCGCCGCTGAAGCCGATGGGGAAATCCGCCGGCACCGTTGCGCGGAGCGCGCGGACCCCGGCGATTGCGGCTCCCGGCTCCGGCGCCGGGCACTTGGCGGCGACCACGCCGGGCAGGCGCGCGATCCGGCCGACCAGCGCCGGCGAGAAGCGGAAATGCGTGGTGGCGGGATTGTCGTAGATCACGAGCGGCAGGCCGCCCTCCCCGGCCACGGCCTCGAAATGCTGGAAGACCTCGTCCTCCGTGAGCGGCGTGTAGGAGACGGGCGCGAGGAGACCCGCGGCCGCGCCGGCCGCGCGCGCATCCCGGGCCAGGCGGATCGCCTCGTCGGTGCGCAGCGCGCCGATGCCGACCAGAAGCGGCACGCGGCCGGATACGGTCTCGGCGGCGATCTCCACCGCGCGGCGCCGCTCGTCGCGGGACAGGTAGGCATAGGTGCCGGTGCTGCCGAGCAGGCCGATCGAATCCACGCCGGCCGCCGCCAGCGGCTCCAGCAGCCGGCGCAGGGCCTCGGCCTCGACGCGCCCGTCGGCGTCGCTCGGCGTGATCGGGAAGGCGGAGAGGCCGGTGATTCTCGACATGGCGGCAGGGTAGAGCGCGCGCCACGGAAGTGGAAACAGGTTCGGGCCGTTAGCCGGCGGCACAGACGAGCCGCAGAGCCGTGCGTGCTGGCGCCGCGCACGGGTGTCCAACCCCTCTCCCTCAGGATCAGGGGGGATGGGATCGCCCGACAGGTCGGCGGCTGGCCCGTCAGGCAAACAGAAACCCCGGCGGTGTCCCGCCGGGGTTTCCTCAGTCACTCAGTCCGTCTTGGACCTAGTCCGTCTTGCACTCAGTCCGTCTTGCCTAGCGGCGGTCGCCGATCAGGCTGAGCAGGAACTGGAACATGTTGATGAAGTCGAGGTAGAGCGTCAGGGCGCCGTTGACCGACACCTTGGCCGCGGTCTCACCGTCGAAGTTGCCGTAGAGATACATCTCCTTCAGCTTCTGCGTGTCGTAGGCGGTGAGGCCCGCGAAGATCAGCACGCCCAGCACCGAGATGGCGAACTGGAGGGCCGACGAGGCGAAGAAGATGTTCACCAGCGAGGCGAGGATGATGCCGATCAGGCCCATCATCAGGAACGAGCCCATGCCCGAGAGGCTGCGCCGCGTGGTGTAGCCCCACAGGCTCAGCGAGCCGAAGGCCGCCGCCGTGATGAAGAACACCTGGACCACGCTCGCGCCGGTGAAGACCAGCAGGAGCGAGGACATCGAGGCGCCCATCACGGCCGCGAAGGCGAAGAACATCGTCCGCGCCGACGAGGCCGACATCCGGTCCATCCGCATCGAGAAGACGAAGATGAACGCGAGCGGGGCGAGCATCAGCACCCACTTGAGCGGGCTCAGGTAGAGGGCCTGACCGAACGGGGTCAGGAGCGGGCGCGTGCCCTGGTAGGCCGCGACCGAAGCCATGTTCAGGCCGAGGGCGACGAGACCGGAGATCCCGAGCCCGACGACCATGTTGTTGTAGACGCCGAGCATGAAGGCACGCAGGCCCTGGTCGACCTCGACCTGGGTGCCGGCGTAGCCCGTCGGCTGCTGGGCGCCGTACCGGAAGGGACTGTTTTCGAATGCCATGGGAGTTTCCTTGCGGAGGCTCTCTCAGCGTGGTGTTTCGGGCGAGGCCCACGCAGGACCTCTGGCGCCGGGCTGGCGCCTCGATCCGGAATATGTTGCGCGCGCCGCGTCAGCACAAGTGCCCGGCCACGGTTGCGGGGCCGGTTTTCCGTGTCCGGACGATGTATTTTTGTCCATCGCGATAGGGATTAAAATGCATTCCGGCCGTGCGCCGGCCCGTTCGACTGGCGGTTGCCGGATTCCCATCGTCATAAAGGCTCCGGGCGAAGTCTTAACGGCTTCCTGATGACACGGGTGAACACGGGCACGTTATTGTCGCGCGCGACGATTCGAGAGAGCGGGCCGGCGCCGCGCGTCCTCCCTCCCCCACAGAGGGGGGAAGGAGAGCGGCGGAGCCGGTCGCGCTTTTTCCGACACGGACGACGCGTGAATCCCTCGATAACCCGCGCGGGATCCATCCCCGGCGATGGGCGCTGTCCCGATATCGCCCACGAACCCGACCGGCCATGACCGCACTCGAGACCCTGTTCGGCACCGCGCCGCATCTGACCGCCTGGCAGGAATGCGCCCGCGCCGTGCTGATCTTCGCCTACGGGCTGCTGCTCATGCGGGTCTCGGGGCGACGGACCTTCGGCAAGTGGTCGGCCCTCGACATCGTCGTGTCGATCATGCTCGGCTCCTCGCTGAGCCGGGCGCTGACCGGGAACGCGCCGCTCCTCGGCACGATGGCGGCGAGCGCCGTCCTCGTCCTCCTGCATGGGCTGCTGGCCCAGGCGGCCGCCCGCTCGACCCGGCTCGCGCGGATCATCGAGGGCACGGCCATCACGCTGAGCCGCGACGGGCGCCTCGACGAACGCGCCCGCCTGCACCAGTCGGTCAGCGCGGCCGACCTCGCCGAGGCGCTGCGCCAGACGGGCGTCGCGGATGTGGGCGAGACGGCCGGGATCATCCTGGAGCCGAGCGGCAAGATCACCGTGCGCAAGCCCGGCTGAGGGCGTCCTCAGATCTGCCGCAGGTATGGCGCCGGCTTCTGCCCCAGGATCCGCCACGTGCCGGCAAGCCCGAGCAGGATCGCCAGCGCCACCGCGGCGAGCGCGGCCACGAGCGCCCCGGAGAGATCCAGCCGGAAGTCGAGGTGCATCACCTTGGCGACGATCACCCAGCCGGCGAGCGTGCCGGCCGCCAGCCCGAACAGGGCCGTGGCGAGGCCGAGCGCCGCGTACTCGATGGCGTAGGCGCTGAGCAGCCGCGCGCGGCTCGACCCCAGCACCTTGAGCACCACGGCATCGTAGAGCCGCGCCCGGTGCCCGGCCGCGATGGCGCCGGCCAGCACGAACAGGCTCGCCAGCACCGCCACCGCGCTCGCGCCGCGGATCGCCAGGACCAGCCGGCCGACGAGGTCGCCGATCGCGTCGAGGGCGTCCTTCACCCGCACGGCGCTCACCGACGGGAAGGTCTTCGCGACGTCGCGCAGGATCTGGTTCTCGGCGCCCGAATCCGTGCCGCCGGGGAGCGTCAGCGTGGCGAGGTCCGAGTGCGGCGCGCCGCGGAAGGTGCCGGGCGAGAACACCATCACGAAGTTGATGCCGAGGTTGCGCCACTCCACCCGGCGCAGGTTGAAGATCGTCGCGGTGAGGTCGCGGCCGAGCACGTTCACCGTCACGGTGTCGCCGAGCTTCAGGCCGAGCTGGCGGGCGAGGTCGGCCTCGAAGGAGACGAGCGGCTTGGCGCCCTGCTCCGGGCTCCACCACGCCCCTTCCGTGAGGCTGGAGCCCTCCGGCACCGTGTCGGCGTAGGTGATGCCCCGGTCGCCGTCGAGCACCCAGGCGGCGTCCTCGGGCGGGCGGATCTTGCCCGCCGGCACGCCGTTCAGGGCGACGATCCGGCCGCGCATCATCGGCACGTCCTCGATCTTCCCGTTCGGGGCGGAGCGGGCCAGGAATTCCCGGAACCGTTCGGCGTCCCGCGAAGGAATATCCAGGAAGAAGAGATTCGGCGCCCGGGCCGGCAGGGTCGCGCTGATCGTGCGGCGGACATTGGCGTCGATCAGGCTGAGCGTCACGAGGAGCGTCACGCCGAGGCCCAGCGACAGGACGATGGCAGGCGTCAGGGCGCCCGGCCGGTGCAGGTTGGCGAGCGCCATCCGGGGTGCGGGCCAGCGCGGATGCGGCAGGCGGCGGGCCACCGCCATCAGGCCGAGCGCCACCCCATGCAGCAGGCCGAACGCGATGGCCGCGGCCGCGATGAAGATCAGCGCCACCCGCCGGTCGAAGGCGGTCGCCACCGACAGGCCGACCAGGGCGGCGAGGCTCAAGGCGAGCCAGATCCGGTAGCGCCAGCGCGGGCGCACCCGGGCGGGATCGACCGTATCGCGGAACAGGCCGGAAACCGGCACGTCGTGGGCGCGGCCGAGCGGCGTGATCGCGAAGGCGAAGGCGGTGATCAGGCCATAGGCGGCGGCGAGCGCGAGTTCGCCCGGGGCGAGTGTGGGATTGAGCGGCAGCGGCAGATCGGCCGAGAACAGCGCGTCGAGGAGGAAGGGCAGGCTCGCGCCGATCACGACACCGATCAGCGTACCGAGGCCGGCGATCAGCATCACCTGGGTCAGGTACAGGGCCACCACCTGCGAACCCGGCGCCCCGACGCTCTTGAGGGTCGCGATCGAGGGCCGCTTGCGCTCCACGAAGGCGTGGACGGCGTTGCCGACCCCGACCCCGCCGACGATCAGCGCGGTGAGCCCCACGAGCGTCAGGAACTGCGTGAACCGCTCGATGCTCTTGGCGAAGCGCGGGTCGGCGTTGGTGCGCGAGCGGATCTCCCAGCCGGCCTCCGGGGTCGCGGCGCGGATCCGGGCCTGCGCGGCGTCGAGGTCGGCCTCCGGCGTGCCGGGCGGCAGGATGAGGCGGTAGCTCCAGCGGTTGAGGCTGCCGGGCTGGACCAGGCCGGTGGCGCGGAGCGTCGGCTCGGCGATCATCAGCCGCGGCCCGAAACCGATGCCGCCGGCGATCTTGTCGGGCTCCGACACGATGGTGCCGCGGATCGCGACCGGGTGGCCGGCCAGCGTGATCCGGTCGCCGACCTTGACGGCGAGGCGGGTGAGCAGCGCCGGGTCGGCCAGCGCCCCCGGTACCCCGTCTTGCACCGCCAGCAGGTCGGCGATGGGCTGCTGCGGATCGGTGGCGAGTTCGCCCGCGGCCGGGTAGGTGGCGGGATCGACCGCCTTCAGCTCGACCAGCGCCGCGTCGCCGCTCGGTGCCACCGCCATCGCGCGCAGGGAGGCGACCACGTCGAGCCGGCCTTCCTTCGCGAGGGCCTGCTTCTCCGCGTCGGTCGCCTCGCGGTTGATGAGGTTATAGGCGAGGTCGCCCCCAAGGATCCGCCGGCCCTCCCGGCCGAGCCCGTCCGAGAGCGAGCGCGAGATCGACGCCACGCCCGCGATCGCCATGACGCCGAGCGCGATGCAGGCCAGGAACACCCCGAAGCCCGAGAGACCGGCCCGCAACTCACGCAGCGCGAGGCGCAGGGTCAGCGGGATCCGGCGGGGCGCGGGGTCGGGGCGGGTGATCGTGCCGTGCATGACGCTACACTCCCCCCAGGCGCGACGCCCTCCCTCCCCCCTCTGCGGGGGAGGGTGGCCCCTGCGTCAGCAGGGGTCGGGTCGGGACGAAGTCCCGCAAGGGGGGAGCGACGTTTCCGAAAAGGGGGCGACCTTCATGACGGATACGGCCCCATCCTGCGCCGTCGCTCCCCTCTCCCGACCCCCTTCGGGGGCCACCCTCCCCCGCAGAGGGGGGAGGGCATGCGCACAGACCGTCGCGCTTGAACGCCCCCATCACGCTGCCACCGCTTCCTCGATCCGCCCCGAGCGCAGCCGCACGGTGCGGTCGCACAGGCGGGCGAGGCCGTTATCGTGGGTGACCAGCACCAGCGTGGCGCCGCGGTCGCGCTTCAGGCGGAACAGGAGATCGACGATCTGGCGGCCGGTGGCCTCGTCGAGGTTGCCGGTGGGCTCGTCGGCCACCAGGATCGCCGGATCCGGGGCGACCGCCCGGGCGATGGCGACGCGCTGCTGCTCGCCGCCCGAGAGTTGCGCCGGGTAATGGTGCAGCCTGTGCCCGAGCCCGACCGCCTCCAGCTCGGCGCGGGCCCGCTCCAGGGCGCCGGGCCGGTCGGCGAGTTCGAGCGGCAGCGCCACGTTCTCCAGGGCCGTCATGGTCGGCACGAGGTGGAAGGCCTGGAACACGATGCCGATCCGCCGGCCGCGGAACCGGGCGAGCGCGTCCTCGTCGAGGCGGACGAGGTCGGTGTCCTCGATCACCACGCCGCCGGAATCCGGCCGCTCCAGCCCGGCCATGACCATCAGCAGCGTCGATTTGCCCGAACCGGACGGGCCGACGAGCCCCACCGCCTCGCCCCGGCCGACGCTGAGCGAGATGCCGCGCAGGACATGGACCCGGGCGGCCCCACGGCCGAGGCTGAGATCGATGTCGGACAGCGCGATCGCGGGGGCGCTTCCCACCTTGCCTTGGTTCATCGAGCGGACGATCTGTGGACGATGACGAGCATGGCGCGCGAGGTCCTGTCTTGGGCTCAAACTTGGCGGCACGGGCCGTGGTTGCACCGCGATATGGGTCGCCCATTGGGGCCGCGCCATGACGGCGGCGCCGTGTTCCGGCGCACGGCCCTGTTTGCCGCAGCGCTAGCGCTCATGATTCTCCCTTTCATGACAGCCGCCCAGGCCGCGGGCGGCCCGACCCGGCTCGTCGCCCTCGGCGACAGCCTCACCGCCGGCTACCGGCTCCCGGCCGATGCCGCCTTCCCCACCGTGCTGGAGCGCCTGCTCAAGGCCAAGGGCGAGGACGTCACCGTGGCCAATGCCGGCGTTTCGGGCGACACCGCCACCGGCGGCCTCGACCGGGTCGACTGGTCGGTGCCGGACGGGACCGCCGGGGTGATCCTCGAACTCGGCGCCAACGACATGCTGCGCGGCACCGATCCGAAGGTGACCGAGGGGGCGCTGGCGGCGATCATCGAGCGGCTGAAGGCGCGGGGCATCCCGGTCCTGCTCGCCGGCATGCAGGCCGCGCCCAATCTCGGGCCGGACTACAAGGCGCGGTTCGACGCGATCTACCCGGACCTCGCCAAGCGCTACGACCTGATCCTGTATCCGTTCTTCCTCGACGGGATCATCGGCGACCGGGCGCAGCACCTCGACGACATGCTGCACCCGAACCGGCAGGGCGTGGAGACCATCGCGGCCCGCATGCTGCCGACGGTGGATTCCTTTCTCGACCGGATCCGCCAGGCCCCGGTGCGCTGATGCCGCGCCTGTTCACCGGCCTCGCCGTGCCGCACGCGGTCGCCGCGGCGCTGAAGGCCTACCAGGGCGGCCTGCCCGGCGCCCGCTGGATCGAGCCCGGCGATTTCCACGTGACCCTGCGCTTCATCGGCGATGTCGAGGCGACCGTGGCCGACGACGTGGTGGAGGCGCTCGCCGAGATGCGGGCGCGCCCGGCCCTCACGGTGACGCTCGACGGCCTCGGCCTGTTCGGCGGCGACCGGCCCCGGGCGCTCTACGCCTCGGTGGTGGCCGATCCGGCGCTGATGGATCTCCAGGCCGAGCAGGAGCGGCTGGTCCGGCGGGCCGGTGTGGATCCGGAACGGCGGAAATTCACCCCGCACATCACGCTGGCCCGCCTGCGCCGCGACGCAACGCCGGAGGCGGCCGCGATGTATCTCTCGCAGGCGCCGGTCTTCGCACCGCTGACGTTCGGTGTGGACCGGGTGACGCTGTTCTCGGCGCGGGACTCGACCGGGGGCGGGCCGTATGTGGCGGAGGCGGAATTCCCGTTCGCGTGAAACGGCTGCTCCAATTCTCCACCTCATCCTGAGGTGCCGGAGCGCAGCGCCGGCCTCGAAGGAGACCACCAGCCAGCCGCGCGATCTCTGGAGCCCTCCTTCGAGGCCCGCTGCGCGGGCACCTCAGGATGAGGTGGAGGGTTGGGACTTCGAAGAAACTACAACCGCCGCAGCGCCACGCTCTCGATCCGGTGGCTCGCCCCCTTGGTCAGGATCAGGCTCGCCCGCTGGCGCGTGGGCAGAATATTCTCGCGCAGGTTCGGCAGGTTGATCGTGGTCCAGAGCCGGTCGGCGATGTCGAGCGCCTCGGCCTCGGGGATCTCGGCGTATTTCCGGAAGTACGAGCGCGGATCGCGGAACGCCGTCTGGCGCAGCTTCATGAAGCGCGTGACGTACCAGCGGTGCAGGTCGTCCTCGTGGCCGTCGAGATAGATCGAGAAGTCGAAGAAGTCGGACACGAACGGGATCGCGGTCCCATCCCGCGGCAGGCGGGCGGGCTGGAGCACGTTCAGGCCCTCCACGATCAGGATGTCGGGGCTCTCCACAACCCGCTCCTCCCCGGGCACCCGGTCGTAGACGAGGTGCGAGTAGAGCGGCGCGGTCACGCGCTTGTGGCCGGCCTTCACGTCATGGAGGAAGCGCAGCAGGGCGGCGGTGTCGTAGCTTTCCGGAAACCCCTTGCGCTCCATCAGGCCGTTGGCGGCGAGCTCGGCATTGGGCAGCAGGAAGCCGTCGGTGGTGACGAGGTCGACCTTCGGGGTGTTGGGCCAGCGCGCCAGCAGGGCGGTCAGGATGCGGGCGGTGGTCGATTTGCCCACCGCCACCGATCCGGCGAGCCCGATGATGTAGGGCGCCTTGGTCTCCCGCTCGGCGAGCAGGAATCGCTGCGTCGCCTTGAACAGGCCCTGGGTCGCCGCGACGTAGAGCGCCAGCAGGCGCGACAGCGGCAGGTAGATCGCCTCCACCTCCTCCACGGAGATCGGGTCGTTGATCGATTGCAGCCGCTCCACGTCCTCCTGGTTGAGGGTGAGCGGCGTGTCGGCCCGCAGCTGGGCCCATTCCTGGCGTCCGAAGCGGCGATAGGGCGAGAGCCCGTCCGACGCTTGGAGGATCGCCTCGACCGTGCCCGGCAGCGCGGCCGCGTTCACGCGGGGCGCCTCGCGGCCTTCTCGGCGATGCCGCTCTGCGCCGTGCGCCGCTCCAGCTCGGCCATCACGTCGGCGAGTTCGACCCCGCCGGCGCGGAGCAGCACCACGAGGTGGTAGAGCACATCCGCCGCTTCGTTGCGCAGGCCGGTTTTGTCGCCCTGGACGGCCGCGATGGCCGCCTCCACCGCCTCCTCGCCGAGCTTCTTGGCGGCCTTGGCCGGCCCTTCCGACAGGAGCTTGGCGGTGTAGGAGGTGGCCGGGTCGGTCCCGGCACGGCTCGCCACGAGGGCGGCGAGGTCGGCGAGCGTGTAGGCGGTCATGAAGCGATCTGCATGGTGGGCCGGTCCGGTCGCCGGTTGGAGGCCGAAGTTCGGCAGGAAACTGCGCCACACCTGGCCTGCGGGCAAGCGGGATGGGTGAAGGCCGCCGTGCTTTGTCTGGCCCGACGTCCATGGCACGTCGGCCTGTCGCACGTGCAGGAACTTCGCACTATCCCGCAGCGGGGCGACGTTCGGTAGCGATTGTCAGACGGTAGCTGCATGAACTGGACGGCTCTTAAGCGCGCCGGACTTGAATGCCAGAACGCAAGTGCCTTTGAAATCATCTCTGACGCTGCGCGATACGGATGTGCGAGCGGTCAGGCACCAGTCTGTGGTCAGCGTTGATGGCAACCGGAAGCGCAACCCACGAAGACCTAACATCCTATCTCGCCGTCATGCGTAATCGTGGCGGTCTATCAGGGTCAGAAATGCATCCACGGCCGATGGAGAGTTCAGATAATATTCAATAGATCTACCTAATCGTTGTTAAAAAATCGGTCGATCAGCCTCAATGCGCTGTCAGCAGGCGATGTTCCGGAAAATTCACAATCTTTAAAAGTTAAAAACCGGCTAATATACCTTTTTATTTGTTCGTAATTTACGGAACGATGCCGCATTGATTGTCTTCTTCCTCTAGAGCTAAATATAGATGGCGCATATTTAATGGTTGGTGGAGCGCGATCGGATTTGGCAATGATGCTTTTGACGTGATAACTCGTCCAGGTGACGAACTTGAGTTGGCAGACAAAAGATTCTGAGCAATATCAGCTATGTCAACTCTTGGAATGTCTGCGCCGGTGCCTATTTGTGTGCGCAAATGATTTGGAAACTGCCTGATCATGACGCAAAATATAGATGGAATCGATTTTGCGCATAAATTTTTGATAGGCGAACAGTCTTGCCAGACGAGCAAGTATTCCTGTTTGACAGAGATTATGGGCAGAGTTGATAGAATTTTTCTGGAAGAGGGGGCGAACGGAAATGGCTGAAATGCACGATGAGTTTTCGTTGGTTGTGCATGGCGACAGCAAATCGACATTGTCTGCAACGTTGGTCGAATTTGCATTCGCTAAATCTATGGCCCTTCAACACAGATTGCCAAATTTCGTACTTGGTATGCGAGGAATGTCGGGAAGAAAATATCGATCTTTTATCAATAATCTAATTGCTCTCGTGCCGAACGCACGTTACTTTGAGGTCGGTTCATGGGCGGGATCTACTGCTTGCGCAGCAATGTACGGTAATAAAGCAAAAATAACATGCATCGACAACTGGTCGCAATTTGGCGGGCCACGTAATCAATTTCTGGAAAATGTCGAACGTTGCAGCAATGAAAATATCGATTTTCAGCTTATCGAATCAGATTTCAGGGAGGTAAATTACTCGCAGATTGGGAAGTATAACGTATATCTTTTCGATGGCCCCCATTTGCGTGAAGATCAGCGTGATGGCATCGTTCTCGGCATGCCAGCTCTTGATAGAGAATTTATACTTATCGTCGATGATTGGAATTGGGCCGAGATTCGTGAGGGCACTTTCGCAGGTATTCAAGCGGGTGGTCTCGCTCTCAATTATTGCATGGAAATTAAGACCACCCAAAATGGATCGCACGCATCCGTCCCTGGAGAACGCGGCGAATGGCATAACGGGTACTTTATCGGTGTTCTTACTAAACCGTAGATAGCATCAGCGCAGATGCGGCTGGGTGGCGATCGGGACCAGTCCGAGTTCGAACCTGTTTCGACGCGTTCGCCGCAGAATCGGAAGCTGCTTCGACGACGAACGCGCCAAAGGCATCTCGAGGCCTACCCGTTCGGCAGGTGCCGGGCGAGCGCCTCCAGCACCGCCATGCGCACGGCGACGCCCATCTCGACCTGTTCCCGGATCAGCGACTGCGCCCCGTCGGCGATTTCCGAAGAAATCTCGACGCCGCGGTTCATCGGGCCCGGATGCATCACCAGCGCATCGGGCTTGGCCAGAGCCAGCTTCTCGCCGTCGAGGCCGAAATAGCGGAAATACTCCTTCACGGAGGGGACGAACGAGCCGTTCATGCGCTCGCGCTGAAGGCGCAGCATCATCACGATGTCGCAGCCCGCGAGACCTTTGCGCATGTCCGTGAAGGTCTCGACGCCGAAGCGCTCGATACCCGCCGGCAGCAGCGTCGAGGGCGCGATCAGGCGGACCCGCGCGCCCATGGCCTGGAGCAGGATCAGGTTCGAGCGCGCCACCCGCGAGTGCAGGACGTCGCCGCAGATCGCCACCTGCAGCCCCTCGATCCGGCCCTTGTTGCGGCGGATGGTGAGCGCGTCGAGGAGCGCCTGGGTCGGATGCTCGTGCGCGCCGTCGCCGGCATTGACCACCGCGCAATCGACCTTGCGGGCGAGGAGATGCACCGCGCCGGCCGATTCGTGGCGGACCACGATGATGTCGGGCCGCATGGCGTTGAGCGTCGCGGCGGTGTCGATCAGGGTCTCGCCCTTCTTCACCGAGGACGAGGCCACCGACATGTTCATCACGTCGGCGCCGAGTCGCTTGCCGGCGAGCTCGAAGGAGGATTGCGTCCGGGTCGAGGGCTCGAAGAACAGGTTGATCTGCGTGCGGCCCCGGAGGGTCGTGCGCTTCTTCTCCACCTGCCGCGAGATGTCGACGGCCGCATCGGCGGCGTCGAGCAACCCCTCGATGTCGGGCCGGGTCAGGCCCTCGATGCCGAGGAGGTGCCGGTGCGGGAAGGGCGCGGGCGTCGTCATGATGAGGCCCGGGTGTAGGTGCGTCGCGCCCGGCGGGCAAGGCTGTGATGCTCAGTCATCCCGATTCAGCGCGCGGCGCGCTCCTCTCTCATGTGGTTTGCGGCCTTTCCTGCTGCTTTGGCGAAAGAGAGCAGTCGGCCCCGCATCTCTCCCTCCCCCGCAGGGGGAGGGAGCGCCCTCGGGTTCGCGGTGGCTCCCATACTGCTCACGATGTGGGACCATCGGAGCCTCCCCCTTCGCGCGTGGATCCAAAGACGCCTGCGGCCTTTTTTTCCGGCGGATGGTAACCGGAGCAGCCCGCGCCACGTATTCGCCCGGACGGTCGGGATTCGGACGATTCTCGGCCCTGCGAGACTTGCCCGGGATCCAGACGCTTGGCCGCCTCCCCTGCCCTCGAAGCCCCCGAGACCGTCGACCGGACGGGGCGCCGCTGGTTCTACCGCCACCCGCTGGTGATCCGGCTGGCGCACTGGGTCAACGCCGCGGTGCTGCTCGTGCTGCTGATGAGCGGCCTGCAGATCTTCAACGCCCACCCGGCCCTCTACTGGGGCGCGACCTCGACCTTCGACAATCCGGCGCTCGCCATCACCGACGTGCAGGGAAGCGACGGCCGGAGCCGCGGCGTCGTGACGATCGGTTCCCACACCCTCGACACCACCGGCGTGCTCGGCCTGTCGAAGCAGGGCGGCATCGAGGTGGAGCGCGCCTTCCCGTCCTGGGCGACCCTGCCGGCCGATCAGGACCTCGCCACGGGGCGGCGCTGGCACTTCCTGTTCGCGTGGTTCCTGGTCCTCAACGGGGCGGTCTACCTCCTTTACGGCGTGTTCAGCGGCCAGTTGCGCCGCCGCCTGATCCCGGACGGCGACCAGATCCGCGACTTCGGCGGCTCCGTGAGGGAGCACCTGCTCCTGCGCTTCCCCGAGGGCACGGAGGCCAAGCGCTACAACGTCATCCAGAAGCTGACCTACCTCGTCCTCGTGCTGGGCCTGCTGCCCGCCATGGTGCTGGCCGGCCTCGCCATGTCGCCGGGTATGGATGCGGCCTGGCCCTGGCTCACCGAGCTGTTCGGCGGCCGGCAATCGGCGCGCAGCGTCCACTTCATCGCGGCCGGGCTGATCCTGCTGTTCGTGGTGGTCCACGTGCTGCTCGTGATCGTCTCCGGACTCGTCAACAACATGCGCGGCATGATCACCGGCTGGTTCAGCCTCGGCCGCGACCGGGAGACCGCGCGATGATCCTCCACCGCCGCAAGATCCTCACCGCCGGCGCCGGCCTGATGGGCACCGCGCTCCTCGGCGGCTGCGACCGATTCGCCGGCACCGAGGCGGGGCAGCGCACCCTCAGGGTCGGCGAGGACGCGAATGAATACGTCCAGCGCCTGCTGATGTCGCCGACGACGCTGGCCCGGGAATTCCCGGCCTCGATGATCTCGCCCTGGTTCAAGCCGAACGGCTCGATCGACCCGCCGGACCGCGGCTACCGGGCGCTGGCGGCGCAGAACTTTTCGGACTTCAAGCTGGCGGTGGACGGGCTCGTCCAGACGCCGCTGGCGCTGAGCCTCGCGGACCTGCGCGCCCTGCCCGCCCGGACCCAGATCACCCGCCACGATTGCGTGGAGGGCTGGAGCTGCATCGGGCAGTGGGCCGGCGTGCCGCTCGGCGAGGTTCTGAAGAAGGCCGGGCTGAAGCCGCAGGCGCGCTACGCCGTGTTCCACTGCGCCGACACGCTGGAATACGAAGCCGGTCCCAAGGGTGGGGGCAAGGGGCGGGCCCAGGGGGCCTCCCTGTGGCGCCCGACCCATCCGGGCGCGGTCCGTGAGGCCTATCTCCAGCTCGCGGCCGCCGACGATTGGGGCGGCCCCGCCACCGCCACCGACGCCCCCAAGGACGATTGGGGCCAGGGCAGCCCGGCCCCGGAGCCCGAGGAGACGCGCACGCCGATCCGCTATTACGAGAGCATCGACCTCTACGACGCCTTCAACCCGCAGACGATCCTGGCCTACGACCTCAACGGCAAGCCGCTGCCGGTCTCGAACGGCGCGCCCCTGCGCCTGCGGGTCGAGCGCCAGCTCGGCTACAAGCAGGCCAAATACGTGATGCGGGTGGAGATGGTGGAATCGCTCGCCGGCATCGGCCAGGGCGGCGGCGGCTACTGGGAGGATCGCGGCTACGAGTGGTACGCGGGGATCTGAGGCGCCGATCGGGATTCCGAGCCGCTGACGCGGCAAGTCTCGTGCTGGATCCCGGATCAGGTTCCGCTTCGCTCCACCTGTCCGGGAAAGGGATCATCCAGGATGACGCGCAACCCTTTCCCGGACGCATGCAGCGAAAGCGGAATGCGATCCGGGACCCGGCGCAAAAGTGCCGCGCAGCGGCTCAGCCGAACAACCTCACGATTTGACATCCCGCCGCCCGTGACCCACTTGTCCCCGGCGCGCGGCCCCGGCCCGACGGCGGGCATACGTCCCTCGCGAATTGCGAACAGAATTCGTCCGTCGTGCCCAGGCTCCGTCAGGGGCAGAGGTCTTAATGAAAGTCGTCGTCGTCGAGTCGCCGGCCAAAGCCAAGACGATCAACAAGTATCTCGGCCGCGACTATGAAGTCATCGCCTCCTTCGGGCATATCCGCGACCTGCCGCCCAAGGACGGCTCGGTGGATCCCGAGCAGGATTTCCACATGGTCTGGGAGCTGGCCGACCGGGGCGCGAGCCGGGTCAGCGAGATCGCCAAGGCGGTCAAGGGCGCCGACAAGCTGATCCTGGCGACCGACCCGGATCGCGAGGGCGAGGCGATCTCCTGGCACGTGCTGGAGGCGCTCACCGCCCGCAAGGCGCTCAAGGGCATCCCGGTCGAGCGCGTGACCTTCAACGCCATCACCAAGGCGTCGGTCGAGCAGGCCATGCGCAAGCCGCGGGAGATCGACCAGGCGCTGGTCGATGCCTATCTGGCGCGCCGGGCGCTCGACTACCTCGTGGGCTTCAACCTCTCGCCGGTCCTCTGGCGCAAGCTGCCGGGCGCCCGCTCGGCCGGGCGCGTGCAGTCCGTGGCGCTCCGCCTCGTGGTCGAGCGCGAGATGGAGATCGAGCGGTTCAAGCCGCGCGAGTACTGGACGATCGTCGCCACGCTGACGACCGCCGACGGCGCCACCTTCGAGGCCCGGCTCGTGGGCGCCGACGGCAAGCGCATCCAGCGCCTCGATGTCGGCACGGGCGAGGAGGCGGCCGCCTTCAAGCGCGACCTCGAGCGCGCGACCTTCCAGGTGGCGAGCGTCGAGGCGAAGCCCGCCAAGCGCCACCCGCAGCCGCCCTTCACCACCTCGACCCTCCAGCAGGAAGCATCGCGCAAGCTCGGGATGGCGCCGGCCCAGACCATGCGGGTCGCCCAGCGCCTCTACGAGGGTGTCGATCTCGGCGGCGAGACGGTCGGCATCATCACCTACATGCGGACCGACGGCGTCGACATGGCGCCGGAGGCGATCCAGGATGCCCGCCGGGTGATCGGCAAGGAGTTCGGCGACCGCTACGTGCCGGATGCGCCGCGCAAGTACAGCGTCAAGGCCAAGAACGCCCAGGAGGCCCACGAGGCGGTGCGGCCGACCGATATGGGCCGCCTGCCCAAGATGGTCGCGCGCCATCTGGAGCCCGAGCAGGCCAAGCTCTACGAGCTGATCTGGACCCGCACCATGGCGAGCCAGATGGAATCGGCCGAGCTGGAGCGCACCACCGTGGACGTCACCGCGAAGGTCGGGCCGCGGACCATCGATCTGCGTGCGACGGGGCAGGTGGTGAAGTTCGACGGCTTCCTGGCCCTCTATCAGGAGGGCAAGGACGACCCCGATCCGAACGCGGCCCCTTTGGGGCGCGCTATGGAGGAGGACGAGGAGAGCCGCCGCCTGCCGCCCATGAAGGCCGGCGACCCGCTCAAGCGCGAGCGGATCAGCTCGACCCAGCACTTCACCGAGCCGCCGCCGCGCTACTCCGAGGCGAGCCTCGTGAAGCGCATGGAGGAGCTCGGCATCGGCCGGCCCTCGACCTATGCCGCGGTTCTCCAGACCCTGCGGGATCGCGAATACGTCAAGATCGAAAAGAAGCGGCTGCAGCCGGAGGATAAGGGGCGGCTCGTCACGGGCTTCCTCGAGAGTTTCTTCCGGCGCTACGTGGAGTATGACTTCACGGCCGACCTGGAGGAGCAGCTCGACCGCGTTTCCAACGCGGAGATCGACTGGCGGGCGGTTCTGCGCGACTTCTGGCGCGATTTCTCCGCGGCGATCGGCGAGACCAAGGAATTGCGCGTCACCGACGTGCTGGAGGCGCTGAACGGGCTGCTGGGTCCGCACATCTTCCCCGACAAGGGCGACGGCTCGAACCCGCGCACCTGCCCGACCTGCGGCTCGGGCCAGCTCTCGCTGAAGCTCGGCAAGTTCGGGGCCTTCATCGGCTGCTCGAACTATCCCGAGTGCAAGTATACCCGTCAGCTCTCGGCCTCCGGCGTCGAGGGCGAGGGCGACGGCTCCTCGGCGGAGGGCGGCCAGCCGGGCGTGCGGGTGCTGGGCAACGATCCGGCGACCGGCCTGCCGGTGACGCTGCGCGACGGCCGGTTCGGGCCGTTCCTGCAACTCGGCGAGGCCTCCACCGAGAAGGGGGCGGAGAAGCCGAAGCGCTCGTCGCTGCCCAAGGGGCTCAGCCCCTCTGCGGTGGATCTGGAGAAGGCGCTGGCGCTGCTGTCGCTGCCGCGCGAGGTGGCGCGCCATCCCGAGACCGGCGAGCCGATCCTGGCCAATCTCGGCCGGTTCGGACCCTACGTGCAGCACGGGAAGACCTACGCCAATCTCGGCAAGGACGATGACGTGCTGGAGATCGGGGCGAACCGCGCCATCGATCTGATCGTCGCCAAGGAGCAGGGCGGCGGTCGCGGCCGCCCGGCCGCCGATCCCGGCCGGCCGCTCGGCAAGGACGAGGCGAGCGGGCGCGACCTCGTGGTCAAGGCCGGACGCTACGGTCCCTACGTCACCGATGGCGAGGTCAACGCCACCCTGCCGAAGACGATGACCGCCGAGGCGCTCACCCTCGACGAGGCGATCGCCCTGGTGAACGCCAAGCGGGCGTCGGGCGGCGGCAAGCCGGCGAAGCGCGGGGCGGCTCGGAAGGGCTCGGCCCGGGCGGCGAGCGGCGACAAGCCGGCGGCCAAGAAGACCGCCGCGAAGAAGCCGGCCGCCAAGAAGGCGCCGGCGAAGAAGACGAGTTCGGGCTGAGGGCGGGGCGCCGCCCGCCTCAGACCAGGTAGGTGATCGTCGCCGCCAGAGCGGTGGCGAAGGTCGCCAGCGCGATCGTGGTGGCGTTCACCAGGGTCCGCGCCTGCGGCAGACCGGCCGCATCGTCCTCGCATCCGAAGGCGGCGCCGGCCGCGTGCTCGAAGCGGATCAGCGTCAGGCGGCGGGCCTCGATCGCGGCGTCACTCATGGACGGGGTCTCCCTGGACTGCGGCTCCCTGACCACGGTCAAGTTTTATCTCCGCCGATAACGTGGATCGTACCGAACTGTTCCGGTGGAGATCTGCTGAGATCTGACGGACATGTCGCGAGAAAGCTTTAACCCATCGTTGTGCAACGTCCCGATGACGGTTGGCGGGCCGATCCGCGGCCGGCGCAGCCGATCGCCCCTCGCTCGCGGCGGCGCAGCATGCGATGATGCGGCCGTAGCGCCGAGGCGGAACGCTTCGCGCGAATGGCTTTGATGTTTACGTTTTGTTCCGCTATGATGCGGGGATGAAGGCGCATGCACCACGACCCCAGATCCGTCTGCGCGAAGCCGAGCCGGCCGACGCGCCGCGCCCCCGGAGGCCGCGCGTGAGCGATCCGGCGCGCGATCTGTTCGCTCCGGGCGGGAAGGCGCCCGCCGCCCGCACGCCCGAGCCGCGCCGCCGCCTGGACGCCTCGGCCTCGGTGACGGCGCTCGCCTCGGCGGCGCCCGAGGCCGGCTACACCGCCTCCGATATCGAGGTGCTGGAAGGTCTGGAGCCGGTCCGGCGCCGGCCCGGCATGTATATCGGCGGCACCGACGAGCGGGCGCTGCACCACCTCTTCGCCGAGGTGATCGACAATTCGATGGACGAGGCGGTCGCCGGCCATGCGAGCTTCATCGAGGTGGAGCTTGAGGAGACCGGTGCGCTCGTCGTCACCGATAACGGCCGCGGCATCCCGGTGGACCCGCACCCGAAATTCCCCGGCAAGTCGGCGCTCGAAGTCATCATGACCACGCTGCATGCCGGCGGTAAGTTCGACTCGAAGGTCTACGAGACCTCGGGCGGCCTGCACGGCGTCGGCATCTCGGTGGTGAACGCGCTCTCCGACCTTCTCGAGGTCGAGGTGGCGCGCAACCAGACCCTCTACCGCCAGACCTTCTCGCGCGGCCACGCGCAGGGGGCCCTGGAGCTGGTCGGGCGCGTCCAGAACCGCCGCGGCACCCGGGTGCGCTTCCACCCGGACGCCCAGATCTTCGGCTCGCTGAAGTTCGACCCGCGCCGCCTGTTCAAGATGGCGCGCTCGAAGGCCTATCTGTTCGGCGGCGTCGAGATCCGCTGGCGCTGCGCCCCCGCCCTCCTCGAAGGGCTGGAGGACGTGCCGGCCGAGGCGGTGCACCGCTTCCCCGACGGGCTGCGCGACTACCTCGCCCGGGACCTCGAGGGCAAGGAACTCGTCACCGAGGCGATGTTCTCCGGCAAGATCACCAAGCCGGGCTCGCACGGCTCGCTCGAATGGGCGGTGGCCTGGATGGTCGCCGAGGACGGGATCTCGCATTCCTACTGCAATACGATCCCGACGCCCGAGGGCGGCACCCACGAGGCGGGCCTGCGGGTCGCGCTGCTGCGCGGCCTGCGCGAGCACGCCGAGCGCGTGAACCAGGCCAAGCGCATGACGGCGGTGACCACCGACGACGTGATGGCGACCTGCGCGTCGATGCTCTCGGTCTTCATCCGCGAGCCGGAATTCCAGGGCCAGACCAAGGACAAGCTCGCCACCGTGGAGGCGCAGCGCATCGTCGAGACGGCGGTGCGGGACGCCTTCGATCACTGGCTCGCCGCCTCCCCGGCTCAGGCCAACAAGCTGCTCGACTGGGTGATCGACCGGGCCGAGGAGCGCCTGCGCCGCCGCCAGGAGAAGGAGGTCGCCCGCAAGAGCGCGACGCGAAAACTCCGCCTGCCCGGCAAGCTCGCCGATTGCTCGGCGGCCGGCACCGCGGGTTCCGAGATCTTCATCGTCGAGGGCGATTCCGCGGGCGGCTCGGCCAAGCAGGCCCGGGACCGGGCGACCCAGGCGATCCTGCCGCTGCGGGGCAAGATCCTGAACGTTGCCTCGGCCTCGCGCGACAAGCTCGGCGCGAACCAGCTGATCTCCGATCTCACCCTGGCGCTCGGCTGCGGCACCGGCTCGGCCTTCCGCGAGACCGACCTGCGCTACGAGAAGGTGATCATCATGACGGACGCCGACGTGGACGGCGCCCACATCGCCTCGCTGCTGATCACGTTCTTCTACCGGCAGATGCCGAAGCTGATCGACCGCGGCCATCTCTACCTCGCGATCCCGCCGCTCTACCGGCTGCAGCAGGGCTCGAAGATCGCCTATGCGCGGGACGACGCGGATCGCGAGCGGATCATCAAGACGGTGTTCAAGGGCGGCAAGGTCGAGATCGGCCGGTTCAAGGGCCTCGGCGAGATGATGCCGGCCCAGCTCAAGGAGACCACCATGGACCCGAAGAAGCGCACGCTGCTGCGGGTCGCGGTCCTGGACGAGGCCCGGGAATCGACCGGCGACACGGTCGAGCGCCTGATGGGCAACAAGCCCGAGGCGCGCTTCGCCTTCATCAGCGAGCGCGCGGCCTTCGCCGAGGGGGCGGATCTCGATATCTGAAGCGGGAGGTGTTCAGCCAGGGCTCCGCCCTGGCAGCCCGCCAAAGGGCTTCAGCCGTTTGGGAACCCTGGATGGCCCGTGACGGGCCGGGGCGAAGCTTCAATGCGTGGCTATCGCCTTGGCGGGATCGAAGGGCTGGGCGGCCGAGAGCGTGTCCTTGCTCATGTTGAGCACCGCCGAGAAGCGCTCGCCGCCCGGCCGCAGCACGATGGCGCCGGGTTCCACCGCGATGCGCTTGCTGCCGAGGCCGAGGAAGCCCCCGACGTCGAGCACGACCGCCTTCAGGGTCCCGCCATCGGTGATCAGCAGATCGTCGATCTTGCCGACGCTGTCGCCCGCTTGGTTGCGCACCGCGACGCCGATCATCTTCGAGGTCAGGAACGCCACGGGCTTGAGGCCCTGACGCTTCGCCGCATCCTCGGCATTGGCGGCTTCCATCAGCCGGCTGGCCCCGGTGCCGCTGGTCGAGGTTCCCGGCCCGGTGCCGGGCAGGATGGTGCCGTGGCCGATCACGCTGGCATCCTGGGCGTGCGCCGGAGCGGCCGCGAGGCCGAAGGCTGCCAGCAACAGGAGAAGGATTCGGCTCCGCATGGCTGATCGCTCCGCTGCGCCCGCATCCGTCGAGGCGCCGCGGGCACAATCGCCCGGTTCCGGTCCGGTTCCGGCCCTGCATGTCGCACCCGCCTTCACCGGGCCGGCGGGGCGCCATGCAGGGGGGGCGCCATGCAAGAAGGGGCCCGGCCTTGCGGCCGGACCCCCTCAAGCACGAGCCCGACAACCCGGCTGCGTCGGTCGACCTTAGTACGAGCCGAACTTGTAGTTCACGCCGGCTCGGACGACCGCGAACTCGGTCTTGGCGGCGCCGCCGTTGAGATAGGCCACGCCGTTCGGCGGCAGGAGGCTCGGGACATAGACGCCGGCCGCGGCGTTCTTCTGCCGATCGAGGCTCACGTACAGGCCTTCGACCTTCAGGGTGACGGCGGAGGAGTGGAAGAAGTTCAGGAACGAGTCGGTGGGCAGGGCGTACTCGATGCCGCCGCCGACTGCGTAGCCGGTGCGGAAGCTGTCGCGGAAGCGACGGCCGGCGAAGTTCTGGTCGTCCTGGCCCGAAGCGTAGGCGTAGCCGCCGGTGGCGTACACGAGGGTGCGGTCGAAGGCGTAGCCGAGGCGGCCGCGCGCCGTGCCGAAGTAGTCGAGACCGTTGCCGCTGGTGGCGACGAAGGCGCGCGGACGGCCGAAGGCGTTGCCCGGGTTTCCGAAGCCGACGTAGTCCTGCGTGCCGTTCGCGCGGCGGGCGAAGTCGACGTACTGGGCGTCAGCTTCGAAACCGATCACGACGCCCGAACCCGGCGTGAACTGGTAATTGTAGCCGATCTGCGCGCCGCCGCTGAAGCCGTCGTTGTTCGCGCGATTCCGCACGCTGATGACCGCGTTCGTGTTCTCCGAGTTGACCACGGAACCGTACGGCAGGTTGTAGTTGGTGGTCCGGCGGTTGGTGGCATCGAAGCCGTAGCCGGCGTTCACGCCGAAGTAGAACCCCGTCCAGGTGAAGACCGGCACGGGCGTGAAAGCGGGCGGCGGGGCCGCGCGGCGCGGCAGGTCGGCCGCCGAGGCCGCTGCAGTCATGCCGACGAGCACAGTCGACGCAAGGAGAAGCTTCTTCATAATTCCAAAGGTCCTGGGTTAGCGGGAGCCGGCGATCTTCTAGGCGCTCTCGACCGCAAGGTCTGTCGCTTTCATGCAACAAGGATCGTCAGACTAGGCGGATCGAATCAACAAACTGCGAAGACTTGTTCGCGCTTACATCGACAATAGAGGTCAAATTAATACGTTTCATTGCCTGTTTATTGGAGATATGGTCTTTAGATATCAGATAAATTAGAGCTTATCTTATGGATATGCGATCGAACTGCTGAAATAGCGTCGAGCATTGTACGGTGACGGCGCACCGATGCTGGCCTGACGCCGTCTGGTTTTGGCGTCGTCGGGCGGCGCGTTGCGTAACGTGCGCTTAACTCTGCGGCCGGATGCTTGCCGGCTGAAGGTCGGGCGCACGCTCGGTGAAGTGAGTCGCCCATGCAAAGCCGTCACGATCGGGCGCCGAGACCTTTCGGCAGGCGGCGGCTGACAGACCCGGCCCGCGCATCGGACTGGCAAAGGCCCGATTCATCGGTGAGCCTCCTCGCCTGGACTCTGCGCGTGTCGGCTGTCGTCGGGCTCCTGGCGAGTGTGGGCACGATGCAACTGGCCCGCTGGATCAAAGCCGGCGACGCGCCCACCCGGATTGCCGGCGCGGCGGATCCGGTGACGGCCGACCCCGGGGTGACGGGCGCCATCGCGGTCTCCGGGGCCGCGCGGGCCACGCATCTGGACCCCTGTTTCCTGCCCGCCGCGGACCGCCTGCGGCCCTGATCGCCTGTGCGTGGCGAGGCAGGCCTGCGCATTGCGAGATTGACAAGCCGCGCCAAGCCCCTAACTGACACCGAGAATGCGCCCCGCGGCCCCGGGAGCGTACCAGCGCCCCGCGCGAGCCTTCCCCAGCCGTTGCCGCGACGGTGTCCATCGCGCCGGCCGGGCGCGCAACGGTTCCTGAACGCAGATGCCTTTTTCCGACCTGGGACTGAGCGAGAAAGTCCTGAACGCCGTGGAAGCGGCGGGTTACACCGAGCCGACGCCGATCCAGGCCGAGGCCATCCCCCACGTGCTGGCACGCCGCGATGTCCTCGGCATCGCGCAGACCGGCACCGGCAAGACGGCCGCCTTCACGCTGCCGATGCTGACGCTGCTGGAGAACGGCCGCGCCCGGGCCCGGATGCCGCGCACGCTGATCCTCGAGCCGACGCGCGAACTCGCCGCGCAGGTGGTCGAGAATTTCGACCGCTACGGCACCAACCACAAGCTCAACGTGGCGCTGATCATCGGCGGCGTGTCCTTCGCCGATCAGGACGCCAAGCTGATGCGCGGCACCGACGTGCTGATCGCCACGCCCGGCCGCCTGCTCGACCATTTCGAGCGCGGCAAGCTGCTGCTCACCGGCGTCGAGCTCTTGGTCATCGACGAGGCCGACCGGATGCTCGACATGGGGTTCATCCCCGATATCGAGCGGATCGCCAAGATGGTGCCGTTCACCCGGCAGACCCTGTTCTTCTCCGCGACCATGCCGCCGGAGATCGAGCGGCTGGCCGACATGTTCCTGCACAACCCGCAGCGGGTCGAGGTGGCGCGGCCGGCCTCCACGGCGACCACGATCACGCAGCGCCTCGTCGCCACCGGCTCCGAGGGGCACGCCAAGCGCGAGCGGCTGCGGGACCTGATCCGCGGTGAGGCGGAGCTCAAGAACGGCATCATCTTCTGCAACCGGAAGCGCGACGTCGCCCTGCTGCAGAAATCGCTGGTCAGCCACGGCTTCGACGCCGCCGCGCTCCACGGCGACATGGACCAGCGCGCCCGCACCACCGCCCTCGACGCGTTCCGGAACGGCGAGACCGCCCTGCTGGTCGCCAGCGACGTGGCGGCCCGGGGCCTCGACATCCCGGCGGTCAGCCACGTCTTCAATTTCGACGTGCCGCATCACCCGGAGGATTACGTCCACCGGATCGGCCGCACCGGCCGCGCGGGCCGGACCGGCACCGCCTACACCCTCGTCGCCCCGGAGGATGCCCGGTCGCTCGGCGCCATCGAGGCGCTGATCGGTCAGCCGATCCCGTGGCTCGACGGCGACCTGTCCACCGTGGCCGAATCGTCCGGCGAGACCGGCACCCGGCATCGTGGGCGTTCGGGCGAAGGCCGCCGCGGGTCCCGATCGAAAGGCGCCGGGAAGGTCGCCGAGGCCGCGGAGCGCCCGAAGGCGCGCGGCGGCCGCGGCGGATCCGCTGCCCCGCGGAGCGAGAGCCGGCCCGCACCGGAGCCGCGCCGCGACGAACGGGTCCGGGACGAGCGCCGGAGCCGGAACGAGGCGGAGGGTGATACCCCCATCGGCCTGGGCTCGCACGTCCCCGCCTTCCTGCTTCGTCCGGTCCTGGCGAAGAAAGAGAAATAACCGGGTCTATTCCGGCTTAACTTTCCCGCTACCACCCTGCCGTACATTGATTTTCGGGCGCGATGCCGTGACGCATCGAGGGCCTGCGGGCGGCGGGACGGGCATGAGCCAGGAGACCCATTCGGATCGTGACCGCAGCTTCGCGCTGGCGAAGCGGGCGCAGGATCTGATTCGCGACTACGGCCCCTCCGCGACGCCGCGCGCCTACGCGGTCTGGTACACCTACGTGTCGGCGGAGCTTCCGCTGCTCAGCGATGCCGTGAAGCGCCTGACCACGCAGAATGGCGGCCTCACCGAGGCCGATATCGACGCGCTGCACGAGACGTATCTCGACGGGCGGCGGCTGGCGAGCGCGGCCGGCGACATCAGCGGCGTGGTCCTGAGCGAGATCGCGGCGGTCACCGAGATTCTCGATCTTTCCCTCGGCTCCACCACCCAGTACGGCGAATCCCTGCGCGGGCTGGCGCAGGACCTCGCGCAGGGCCTGCCGAGCGGGGCGCGGCTCGGCGAGATCGTGGCGACCCTGGTCTCCACCACGCGCGAGGTCGCGGTGAACAACCGGGTGCTCGAAGCGCGCATGCGCGAGAGCCGCAGCGAGATCGAAACCCTGCGCGAGAAGCTGGAGGCGACCCGCCTCGAAAGCCTCACCGATGCCCTGACCGGCCTCGCGAACCGCAAGCAGTTCGAGGAGACCCTGAAGGCGGCGATCGAGGGAGCCCGCCTGCGGGCCGGCCCGATGAGCCTGATCATCCTCGATATCGATTTCTTCAAGCGCTTCAACGACCTGTACGGCCATCTCACGGGCGATCAGGTGCTGCGGCTCGTCGCCATCGTGATGCGCGAGAAGGCGGGCAAGGACGCCCATCTCGCCCGCTTCGGCGGCGAGGAGTTCGGCATCGTCCTGCCCGGGGCGGACCGGGCCGGGGCGCGGCAGGTGGCCGAGACTGTCCGTACCGCCGTGATGGGGCGGGAACTCGTCAAGCGTTCGACGGGCGAGTCGCTCGGCAAGATCACGGTGTCGCTCGGCGTCGCGGTTCTGCGCCCGGGCGACACGCCGGCCTCGCTGATGGAGCGCGCCGACCTGTGCATGTTCGCGGCCAAGCGCGGCGGCCGCAACCGCGCCGTGGACGACACGGCCGAGGCCCTATCGCAGGTGGCGTAACAGGTTTCCAAAGGACGGGTCCTTTGGTGGGGTGTCGGGGTGAAACCCCGACGAAGAACGGCCCTTCCACCCCCTTCGAGGGGGTGGAAGGGCCGTACCGCAGGGCTCCGCCCTGCACCCGCGAAAGGGCTCGCCCTTTCGAAACCCGGGATTTCAGACCGGTGCCGGCACCCGATCGGCGGAGACGGGCGTGATCGCCACCGACTCGCCGCAGCCGCAGGCCGAGGTCTGGTTCGGGTTGTTGAACACGAACTGCGACGCGAGTTTGTTGGTGGTGAAGTCCATCTCGGTGCCGAGCAGGAACAGCACCGCCTTCGGATCGACGAAGACCCGCACGCCCCGATCCTCGACCACATCCTCGCCGGGCTTCGGGCTTTCCGCGTATTCCATCGTGTAGGTCATGCCGGCGCAGCCGCCGTTGCGGACGCCGACGCGCAGGCCGGCGATCGGCCGGTCGGCATCCGCCATGATCGCCTTGATCCGGTCGGCGGCCCGATCGGTCAGCGAGAGAACCTTGAACCCAGTCGACATCGTCACCCTCCCGCCCATCCGGGTTCAAGGCCCGGGGACGCGCATTCTGACGCCCACAAGATAAGCATTGGGTTGCACCCGGTCCACCGCGCCCGGGTCACACCCGCCCGGCATTCGGCGCCGAAGCGGCGTGCCCGATCGCAAGGCGATCAGGGGATCCCACCCAACCCCCTCATCCTGAGGTGCCCGCGTCAGCGGGCCTCGAAGGAGGGCTCCAGAAGACGCCACGATCCCTGGAGGTCTCCTTCGAGGCCTCCGCTGCGCTCCGGCACCTCAGGATGAGGCGGAGGGTTGGATCGCCGATTCCGGGACTTCCGAAGGGATGCCGTATGGCTCCCGACCCAACTCCGCTCAGGCCCCGCCGGCGGTGAGCCGCGCGAAGGTCGCGAGATCGACGTTGCCGCCGCTGATCACCACGCCGACCCGCTTGTCCTTGACGTCCACCAGCCCGTGCAGCACCGCCGCCGCCGCGAGGCAGCCGGTCGGCTCGACCACGATCTTCATCCGGCTCGCGAAGAACCGCATCGTCTCCACGAGCTGATCGTCGGTGACGGTCACGATATCGGCGACCCGCTCCCGGATGATCGCGAAGGTGAGCGGGCCGAGCGCCGTCGATTGCGCACCGTCGGCGATGGTGCGGGGCACCGGGATCGTCACGATCGCGCCGTCGCGGAACGAGCGCTGCCCGTCATTGCCGGCCTCCGGCTCGACGCCGATCACCCGGCAGCCCGGCGAGAGTTCCGCGGCGGCGAGCGCGCAGCCCGCGAGCTGGCCGCCGCCGCCGAGGCAGGCCACCAGCACGTCGAGTTCGCCCACGGTCTCGATCAGCTCCTGGGCGAGCGTCCCCTGCCCGGCGATGACGTCGGGATGGTTGAAGGGCGGGATCAGCGTCAGGCCCCGGGGCTCCGCGATCGACCGGCCGAGCGCCTCGCGGTCCTGGCTGTAGCGGTCGTAGAGCACCACCTCGGCGCCGTAGCCGCGGGTGCCCTCGATCTTCGCCGCGGGGGCGTCCGCCGGCATGATGATCGTGGCCGGGGCGCCGAGCAGCCGGCTCGCCAGGGCGATGGCCTGGGCGTGGTTGCCCGACGAGAAGGTGATCACCCCGCGGGCGCGCTCCGCCTCGGACAGGGCGCTGATGGCGTTGTAGGCTCCGCGGAACTTGAAGGCCCCGGCCCGCTGCAGGTTCTCGGCCTTGAAGAACAGTTTTGCGCCGGTCATCGCGTCGGCGGTGCGGGAGGTGAGCACCGGCGTGCGGTGCGCGACGCCCGCGATCCGGTCGGCCGCCCGGGCCACATCGGCATAGGTGGGCAGCCCGCCGGCCGCCTCGATCGATTCGCCCCGCATCGGATTCCGCCCCGCGCCCGCTTCTTCCCCGGACGAGTCATACGGGCGAACGGCCCGCGCCGCATCCCGCGCCCATGCACAGCCGGAAGCGGAGCCATTCGCCGGCTCAGGGCTTAACCCGGCGGGATCATCGCGGCTGAGCTTGGGGGGCGGCATCGCATGCGGACGGGATCGAGCGGACGCCACAGCGCGGGGGCCGCCCGGTTGGCCGACGGGACGGCCCGGTGAGCGGCTGGGTCCGGGAGCGTCCGCCGGGCGACGGCGCGACCGAGGTCACGTTCCGGGGCCGCGGGCTGGCCCTGCGCGCTGGCGGGCGGCTGATTCTTCTGGTGTGTCCACTCTGCTCGCAGCGGAACGCGCCGCGGGGGGCCGAGCGGGGGATCTGTGAATGGTGCGCGTATGTGCCCTCGCCGGAGGAGGCGGAGCCGGTGGAGGTGGGGCGGGGTTGAGTGAAGTAAGAGCTCCTCACAAAACTCCCGGACACCGGACATGTCCCTCTGGCCGCGACAGCGCGGCGGGAGTTTTGTGAGAGGCTTTAAGACCCCTAATTGGCATAGGAAGTCAATTTGTTCGTATCACGCCGGGCAAGCGCGTCGAACAGCCCAACCCAAACACCCTTCGGCGGCCTACGCACGAAGTGATTGTAGAGGGTCTTCTTCGGGCGCTAAATTTCGCGCGGTGCGTCCGTCTAACGGAGTCCGGAGTTCATCCCGTGGACCATGCCACTGATCACGCGCCGGCCGTCCAGACGCTATAGCAGCAGTGAGAGGTTTGCGAGTTTAAATGATCGCCTTGAATTATGCGACGTCCTGGGAGATCATGGCGTAACGGCATCAATATTGCTTCATAGGATTGGCAATAGAGATCCTGTGGCCGGGGTTGCTGAGGTCAATCAGTGGTGATTCACTGCCGAAAGTTCGGTCCTAGCCTCATGGCTTCAACGGGCAAGGCTGCTATCTGAAGCTGGATATGAGTGGCAGGGGATTATAAGCAGCTTCCATAGGCTTGTGCATCTACGAAGAAACTGGGAACTATGAGGCTATCTTTGGCAAATACATTCTTTGTAACTCCATTTCCGTCAACAGTCTGATGACTCATCCAGAGAGAGTTTTGGAACTTAGATGCGTCCCAAACATAAGTTACAAAATCAACACGGCTTGTTGATTTGATGAATCTAGCTATCGTTTCATTCAGTTCGGCTTGTGAGATGGAGTCTGGGCCAATTTGAACTTTAAAGACAATTGATCCAGGCTCCCCCTTTGCCAATTGACTCTTTGCATCCTTTAAGAAGTCAATCACTCTCTTAGGGCTCTTGAGGGTTTTGTTTCTGGCCTTCACTTCCACATTCAAGATTGGCTTCTCAAGAAAGCCATAAACCTTCAAGTCGAAGTCGCTTCCGCGGGCATTGGTTGGCACGACGAAATCGACATGATCGGCTACCTTGGCGAACAAGTTGGCGGTATATAGCTCGTAATAGGCACCTTCAAAATCTTTCAGCTTTGCTCTTTTTATGAAGCTCTCGAATCCCGCCGCAGATTTGAGCTTCCAGATCATATGAGCTAAATGGATCGCAATTACATCAGACTTTTTTGCGAATAAAGGCTGCTTATCACCAAAGCTTGTACATTCATTGGCCCAGAAATCACCTCCAAGACTGTTGATTATGACTGTGTGAGCTAAGCCAATTTCAACGGCGTGTGCGAATCCGAGACGAGTAAGATCTTGCATTGTCTCCCACATGACTGCCGGAGTGAGATTGTGCAAGCCTGGATTCCTGGACATTGGATAATTGCTCGGTGTGCCTCAATTTAGGAATAGCCGCGGACGGCCCGTGGTGGTTGAGAGCGCGATGTGAACGGCCTGAATGCCTTCCAGAAGACTGCTATGGAAAGTATCTCAGACCAGGACCGCATGGTCGCTGCGTGTGCCTCGCGCCAGAACGGCAACCAATTCAAAAGGTAGCGCATCTTGTGGAATGATGGGGTCGAGAAGGGACCCGCATAGGCCGGAGCGCGCGCCAGCAATAGCGGACCGACAGCCAACAGGAAGGCACAAGCCCAAGCGGCCTTCAGGCGGTCCCTTAGGTCGCAGGGAAGTCGTCAGGCTCCAGCAGCGGCATGGCGCATCATAGCGCTCTCAGAGGCCGCTGGCGCCATTGTGTGGTCTAGTCAGGATGCTCGTCGGCACAATCCGGGCACAGTGAGAGCCGGCACCCGGCCCTCCTCTGGCTGACCCTGGGCTTGACCCAAGGTCTGATAACCACCTGGCCTCCTTCGGCTAACGGCTTGTTTTGAAGGAGCTTTTGGTCAACGTCACGCCCTACGTATGGATCACCTTCCCATACGCATCCAGCACGCTCTCGTGCATCATCTCGCTGAGCGTCGGGTGCGGGAACACCGTGTGCATCAGCTCCTCCTCGGTGCTCTCCAGGTTCATCGCCACCACGTAGCCCTGGATCAGCTCGGTCACCTCGGCGCCGACCATGTGGGCGCCGAGCAGCTGGCCGGTCTTGGCGTCGAACACGGTCTTGATCAGCCCGTCCGGCTCGCCCAGCGCGATCGCCTTGCCGTTGCCCGCGAAGGGGAAGCGGCCGACCTTCACGGCAAAGCCCTGCTCCTTGGCCTTGGCCTCGGTGAGCCCGACGCTGGCGATCTGCGGCTGGCAATAGGTGCAGCCCGGGATCTTGGCCTTGTCCATCGGGTGGGTGTGCAGGCCCTTGATGGTCTCGATGCAGAGGACGCCCTCGTGCTCGGCCTTGTGGGCGAGCATCGGCGGGCCGGCGACGTCGCCGATCGCGTAGAGGCCGGGCACGTTGGTGCGGCCGAGCCCGTCCGTCACCACGATCCCGCGGTCGATCTTCACCCCGAGCTTTTCGAGGCCGATATTCTCGATGTTGCCGACCACGCCCACCGCCGAGATCAGCTTCTCCGCGGTGATCTGCTGGGTCTTGCCGTCGCCACCCTCGATGGTCGCCGTGACGGAGTTGGCGCCCTTCTCGACCTTCGTGACCTTGGCGCCGGTGAGGATCTTGATCCCCTGCTTCTCGAAGCGCTTGCGGGCGAGGCCTGCGATCTCGGCATCCTCCACGGGCAGGATCTGCGGCAGCAGCTCCACCACGGTCACCTCGGCGCCCATGGTGCGGTAGAACGAGGCGAACTCGATGCCGATGGCGCCCGAGCCCATCACCAGCAGGCTCTTGGGCATCGTCTCGGGGACCATGGCCTCGTAGTAGGTCCAGATCAGCTTCTTGTCGGGCTCGATCCCGGGGATGGCGCGGGGCCGGGCGCCGGTCGCCACGATGATGTGCTTGGCCTGGTAGGTGCCGGCGCCCTTGGCGCCCTTCGGCGCCTCGGCGCGCTTGGATTCCTTCACGGTGACCTGGCCGGGCTGGTTGCCCTTCGCGACGCTGTCGACCGCGGCCTCGCCCCAGATCACGTCGACCTTGTTCTTCTTGAGCAGCATGCCGACGCCGCCGTTGAGCCGGCCCGAGACGCCGCGGGAGCGCTTCACGATCGCCGCGGTGTCGAACCCGACCTTCTCCGCGGTCAGGCCGTAATCGCCGGCGTGCTGGAAATAGTGAAAGATCTCGGCCGAGCGGAGCAGGGCCTTGGTGGGGATGCAGCCCCAGTTCAGGCAGATGCCGCCGAGATGCTCGCGGTCGACCACGGCGGTCTTGAACCCGAGCTGCGCCGCCCGGATCGCCGTGACGTAGCCGCCGGGCCCGGCGCCGATGATGAGGACGTCGTAGGTGTCGGACATCGTGTCTCAGCTCTCCGCTGTGGGGCGCGCGACCGCACCGTCGTTGAGGCGGCGATCAGGGCGAGGTCTCCAGCGCGCTCAGCCGCTGCTCCATGGCCTTGATCGTCTTCTTGATCGACTGAAGATCCGCCTTCGCCTGCGTGCCGAGGCCGGTCTCGTAGGCGACGTAAATCTCCAGCTCTTCGAGCTTCTCGGTATGACCCGTCAGGGTTGTCTTGATCACCGCGACATCGCACTTCACCTCGGCGATGTCGCTCTGCATCCGTTGAAGGACCGGCAGGACCAGATCGGTGACTTCGGACACGCGACTCTCCTTTGATCGCTCAGGCGATCATAGCAGGGTCGCCCCTCACACCAGCATGCCCATCGGGTTCTCGATCAGCCCCTTGAAGGCCGAGACCAGCTCCGCGCCGAGCGCCCCATCGAGCACCCGGTGGTCGCAGGACAGGGTGCAGGTCATCACCTGGACCACGGCCGGCGCCCCGTCCTTCACGACGACGCGCTTCTCGCCCGCGCCCACCGCCAGGATGCTCGATTGCGGCGGGTTGATCACCGCGGTGAAGTGCTTGATCCCGAACATGCCGAGATTCGACACCGAGGTGACGCCGCCCTGATATTCTTCCGGCTTCAGCTTCTTGGCGCGGGCGCGCGCCGCAAAATCCTTCATCTCGTTGGAGATGGTCGAGAGCGTCTTCTCGTCCGCCCGGCGGATCACCGGGGTGAACAGCCCGCCGTCGATCGCCACCGCGACGCCGACCTCGGCGTGCTTGAACCGCAGGATCCGGTCCTCGGCCCAGACCGCGTTGGCGGCCGGCACGCGGGTCAGCGCGAGGCCCATCGCCTTGATGACGAAGTCGTTCACCGAAAGCTTGAAGGCGGGCTTGCCGTCCTTGTCCTTGCCGGCCGACCCGTTCAGCGTCTCGCGCAGCTTCATCAGCGCGTCGAGCTCGCAATCCACCGTCAGGTAGAAGTGCGGGGCGACCTGCATCGCCTCGGTGAGGCGCTTGGCGATGGTCTTGCGCATGCCGTCGAGGGGGACCTCCTCGTAGGCGTCCTTGGCGAAGAAACCCTTGACCTGGTCGGCCGTGAGCCCGGCCGGCGCGCCGCCCGCGGGGGCGGCCTTCGGAGCCGGGGCCGCCTTCGGCGCCTCGGCGGCGGGCTGCGCGGCGGCGGGCGCCTTGGTGGCGCCGGAGGCCTTCGCGGCCTGGACGTCGCGGGCGATGATGCGGCCGTGCGGGCCACTGCCCTGGACGGCGCCGAGATCGACGCCCTCCTGCTTGGCGATCCGCCGGGCGAGCGGCGAGGCGAAGACGCGGCCGCCCGAACCAGCCTGGGCGCCGGCCTGTGGGGCGCCGCCCGGCTGCGCGCCCTCCGGAGCGGCGTTGACCCGCTCGTACGCCATGTGGCCGCCGCCGGGCGTGGTGTTCTGATTGGCAGCCGAGGCGTCGACCTTCGGCTCGGGCTTCGCCGCCCCATTCGAGGCCGCCTTGGGCGCGCCGCCGGCCTGCACGCTCGACGGGTCCTCGCCCTCGGCGGCGATGATGGCGATCAGGTCGTTGACCGGCACGTCCGCGGTGCCCTCGGGGACGAGGATCTTGGCGAGGACGCCCTCGTCGATCGCCTCCACCTCCATGGTGGCCTTGTCGGTCTCGATCTCGGCCAGCACGTCGCCGGACTTGATCGGATCGCCCTCCTTCTTCAGCCACTTGGCGAGGTTGCCCTTCTCCATGGTGGGCGACAGCGCGGGCATCAGCACGTTGATCGGCATGGCATCAGGTCTCGGGCAGGGCCGGGGCGGCCGGATCGTCGAAGGGGAAGAGGTCGTCGAAGGGGAACGGCACGGCGTCGAAGGGTGGCAGGGCCACGGTCTCGCCGCGCTGGATCGTGGCGAGGAGGACCCAGCGCCCGTCCGCGAGGGCAAAGCCTTCCAGCACGCCCGCGGCCGGGTCCAGCAGCCAGAGGTGACCGACGCCGGCCTCCCCGTAGATTCGGCGCTTGCGGCCGCGATCCAGCCGGACCGTGGCTGGCGACACGATCTCGCAAACCCAATCCGGTGGCGTCGTGATGAAGGCGTCCTGGGGCTCGGTTTGTAACCGTTGGCGACGCCAGCCGGCGAGATCGGGCACCAGCACCTGAGGACCGAAACGGAGTTCCGACCGGCTCATGAAGATCCACGCGTCCGGGTCATTCCGTCTGCGCGGCATGCGGGAGCCGAGCAGAGCTGCCAGGGAGAACGCGGTTGCCCCCAGCAGAGGAGGCCGTCCCCGCGGATGCGTCTCCAGCACCCCGTCGATGATCTCGGCGACGCGATGCTCCGGGACCGCCTCCAGATCCGCGTAGGTCGCCTGCCGGAGAACCGCCTCAGCCATGGTCGGACGCCATCGCTAGTTGAGGCCGCCGGGGTCGAGCCCCTCGGCCTCCCAGCCGGCGCGGATGCGCTCCAGCGCCTCCTCCTCCGACAGGTCGGTCTCCAGCGCGTAGGCGCGGGCCGCCTGCCGGGCGAGGTCGATCAGCAGCCTTCCCCAGGTCGCCGGATCGTCGAACGAGCGGCGCAGCGCCACGCTCACCGCGCCGTCGACCACAGCCGCGCGCAGCACCTCGATGCCGCCCTGTTCCAGGGCGTCGGGCGGGATGGCGAGTTCGGCGAAGTCGCTGTTGGAATTCTGGCTCATGGCGCGCCGGCTGTTCCTCGATCCTGCCGGGGCGGGCGACGGGGCCGCCCGCGCGCCGGTCACTTGTAGCAGACGCTCTTGGCGGCCTCGACCACCTCCGCCACCGTCGGCAGCGCCAGCTTTTCGAGGTTGGCCGCGTAGGGCATCGGCACGTCCTTGCCGGTGATGCGCAGGACCGGGGCGTCGAGGTAATCGAAGGCGTCCGCCATCAGCCGCGCCACGATCTCGGCGCCGACGCCGGATTGCGGGAACCCCTCCTCCACGGTGATGCAGCGGCCGGTCTTCTTGACCGATTCCACCACCGTCGCGCTGTCCATCGGGCGGATCGTGCGCAGATCGATCACCTCGGCCTCGATCCCCTGCTCGGCCAGCGCCTGCGCGGCCTTGAGCGCGTAGGTCATGCCGATCGCGAAGGACACGATCGTCACGTCGCTGCCGGTGCGGTGGATCTTCGCCTTGCCGATCGGCAGCACGAAATCGTCGAGCTTCGGCACCGGGAAGGACTGGCCGTACAGGATCTCGTTCTCGAGGAAGATCACCGGGTTCGGGTCGCGGATCGCGGCCTTGAGCAGGCCCTTGGCGTCGGAGGCCGTGTAGGGCGCGATCACCTTGAGGCCCGGCACGTTGGAGTACCAGGCGGAATAGTCGTGGCTGTGCTGGGCGGCGACGCGGGCGGCCGCGCCGTTGGGGCCGCGGAATACGATCGGGCAGCCGAGCTGGCCGCCCGACATGTACAGGGTCTTGGCCGCCGAGTTGATGATCTGGTCGATCGCCTGCATGGCGAAGTTGAAGGTCATGAACTCGACGATCGGCTTCAGCCCGGCGAGCGCCGCGCCCACGCCGATGCCCGCGAAGCCATGCTCGGTGATCGGTGTGTCGACCACGCGCTTCGGACCGAATTCCTGCAGCAGGTTCTGGGTGACCTTGTAGGCGCCCTGATACTCGGCGACCTCCTCGCCCATGATGAAGACGTCGCCGTCGCGGCGCATCTCCTCGGCCATGGCGTCGCGCAGGGCCTCGCGGACGGTCTGGGTGACCATCGGCGTGTCGGCCGGGAACTCCTCCATCACCGGCTCCTGGGCCTTGTTGGTGATGACGGACGGGGCTGCGGGCGCCTTCGGGGCGTCGTCGCCGGTCTTCGCGGCCGGAGCGGGCTTCTCGGTCAGGCCCTCGGCCTGCATGTCGGGCGTCGGGGCCGGATGGCCGCCCGCGCCGTTGGTCTTCGGCGCGCCGCCGGACTGGACGCTCGCCGGATCCTCGCCCTCGCCCGCGATGACGGCGATCGGCGTGTTGACCGCGACGCCCTCGGTGCCCTCCGCGATCAGGATCTTGGCGAGCACGCCCTCGTCGATCGCCTCCACCTCCATGGTGGCCTTGTCGGTCTCGATCTCGGCCAGCACGTCGCCGGACTTGATCGGATCACCCTCCTTCTTCAGCCACTTGGCGAGCTTGCCCTCCTCCATGGTGGGCGAGAGGGCGGGCATCAGGATGTCGGTCGCCATGCTCAGCTCTGCGGTCGTCTTTTCGGTAGGGAAGCGGCCAGCGGTGTCGTCCGCGCTCAGGCGTGCGCTTCGAGCAGGATATCGGTCCAGAGCTCGGACGGATCGGGCTCGGGGTCGTTGGTGGCGAACTCGGCCGAGGCGTTGACGATCTCCCGGACCTTGGCGTCGGTGGCCTTCAGCTCGGCCTCGGGCACGCCGTGCAGTTCGAGGAGGCGCTTGCGCACCATCTCGATCGGGTCGTGCTCGTCGCGCATCTTCGAGACCTCGTCCTTGGTCCGGTACTTGGCCGGATCGGACATGGAATGGCCGCGATAGCGGTAGGTCTGCATCTCCAGGATGTAGGGGCCCTGGCCGGTCCGGGCGTGCTCGATCGCCCGGGTGGCGGCCTCGCGGACGGTGCGCACGTCCATGCCGTCGACCTGCTCGCCCGGGATGCCGAAGGAGAGGCCGCGCTTCGAGAAGTCGGTCTGCGCCGAGGCCCGGGCCACCGAGGTGCCCATGGCGTAACGGTTGTTCTCGATCACGTAGACGACCGGCAGCTTCCAGAGGGCCGCCATGTTGAAGCTCTCGTAGACCTGGCCCTGGTTGGCGGCGCCGTCGCCCATATAGGTCAGGCTGACCTTGCCGTTCTCCCGGTAATGATCGGCGAAGGCGAGGCCGGTGCCGAGCGAGACCTGCGCGCCGACGATGCCGTGGCCGCCGAAGAACTGCTTCTCGCGGCTGAACATGTGCATCGAGCCGCCCTTGCCGCGGCTGTAGCCGCCGCGGCGGCCGGTCAGCTCGGCCATCACGCCCTTCGGGTCCATGCCGCAGGCCAGCATGTGGCCGTGGTCGCGGTAGCCGGTGATGACCTGGTCGCCCTCGACCGAGGCCATCTGCATCCCGATCACCACGGCCTCCTGGCCGATATAGAGGTGGCAGAAGCCGCCGATCAGGCCCATGCCGTAGAGCTGGCCGGCCTTCTCCTCGAAGCGCCGGATCAGCAGCATCTCGTGATAGGCGTGGAGGTCTTCCGCGCGGGTGAATTGCGGCATGTTGGGCGCCGGCTTGTGCGCCTCGGCGGCCTGAGGACTTCCCGCCTGCGTTTGGGAGGACGAAGCGTCCTTGGCAGGCTCCTTGGCAGCGTCCATCGGCGCACTCCCCATGATTCCACGCGACTGCGGGGGGTGTAGGACAGCGACGAAGGGAAAGCGAGGGCTGCCGCTCTGACAGGAAGCCGCTCTTGTCAGAGGGCTTTCGGGACTCGGTCATGGACCCGCGGGGCGGGCAGCTGCACCCGGGAGGCGGTGACCTTGCCGCTCGGTCGGCGACCGCTGTCGAAGGGGGCGCGATTGAGCCGCGAGACGCCGATGCGAAGGCGGTGGAAACGAAGCGGCACGCGGGTCCATCCGCCGGATGGCGCACGCTGCATGCCATCTCGGCGAAAGAGATTAAAACTGTAGCGTGAAAACTTGTCCCGGCCCATCAAAGCGCGCTGCGCAGTTCGTCAAGACGTCGCGTCCAACGAGGCCATCGATTCCCTGTGCGCTGAAGTCACCACACAGGATGGACATCGATTCCAGCACGAAATCCATCTGCCCTAAAACCGTCGTGGCGATCCGCAATCTGATCTCATACTGATTGAAGAGAAACGGTTGACCGCCGGGGATACCTGTTTGAACCTGAACGGCATTGATTGGATTCAATCTCAGTTGGTCCAAAACCAAGCGATTTACGTAGCTGTCTTCAGCGCCTGTATCCAAGAGAAACGTGCAATCGATGGGCTTGGGAATGCGACGGCCAGCATTGGCAAGTCCAAAAATCATAGGTTGACTGACGCCCACTACCACGGGCAAGAGAGGTCGGCCGCCAGTATATGCGTAATGAACTGTGGTCATCCTGGCAAGAGCGATCTCGAAAGTTGCTTTGTTCCATCAGTGGGCTTGATCTGCCGAACTAAAAAAGCCTCGTCGAGAAATCTAAGGTATCCCGCCTTCAAGGCTTCATGTTTTGTAGGATAGAATCCCAGTATCGAACTGTCTTTAATCAAGACATACTCGTTGGCGTGATCGAGGAGCGCGCCCAGATGCGCTTGGTAGGTTGCAATCTCGCGGTCTAACGCGGCCATGCCGAACCTCCGATGGATCGCCACGGTCGAGACAGTACGCGAGATGCGTGCCGCCGCAAGACGACAGGGTGACCGACCGCTGAGCGCGGCAGACGACAGCATCCCGAGAGCGAAGCCAAGCGCTGCCCGATCAAGGCGGCGCGGGCGTTCCTGACGAAGATCGGGGCAGCCCCGGCTGCGGCGGACGCGCGTGAGGGTCGAGACCTGCGCCAGGTTCGGCAAGGCCCTCCAGCGTCCTTACTCCGGCCGCCTGCAATTCCGCGTCTCACCGGAGCTGCACGCCAACGTGGTCCGCGCGGCGGAACTGTCGGGCAAGAGCCTCAAACGATGGGGCGAGGAGGTTCTTCGCAGGGCCGCGGAACAGGCAGCGGCTTGATCGCATCGCCTGCGATCACGATGGTGGCAGCGGCAGGACGGTCAGTGCCCCTTGCAGGAAGCCCGTGCCGGACACATCACGGCGTGATGATGACCACGTCGTTGGCGTGGACGCGTCCGAGCACGATCCGGGCGCGCTCCTCCAGCAGGTCGCGGTCGATCTGGTCGCTCTTGAGCAGGGCGACCCGGTGCTCCCAGGTGGCGCGCTCGGCCTTCACGGCGTTGAGCTCCTGCGTGAGCTGGTAGGCGCGGATCTTGAGGGCCTTCTTGGCTTCGAGGCCGCGGTTGCCGCTCTCGGCCTGCCAGACGAAAAAGCCGACGACGAGCGCCGACAGGGTCCAGAGACCCAGCGGCAACACGACCATTCTGACTCGGCGGCGCACAACCATGGGGCGACCGTCGCGCGGAAAGGTTAAGGGTTCTTTGCGAGCGTGCCGCGACCGGCGCAGACAGGGGCGAGCCCGAGGGATGGACCTGACGCGACTGAGCCGCTGGATCGCCGAGCATGCCACCGCCACCGACGACCACGACACGCTGCTGACCGGCTTCTGCGAGGCGCTGGTCGGCGCCGGTATCCCGGTCTGGCGGGTCAGCGTCATGGCCCCCGCCCTGGACCCGACGCTGCGCGGCGTCAGCCTGAACTGGCACGCGGGCGAGGGGATTTCCGTCGTGGCCAATGCGCACGGCGCCGACGAGGAGAACGACTGGCTCCTGAGCCCGGTCTACGCGCTGGTGGAGAAGAGCGAGAGCTTCGGGCGCTGGCGCCTCGACGCGCCCGGGCTGGAGGCGGACTTTCCGGTCCTGCGGGCCCTCGGGGCTCAGGGCGGCGTCGACTACATCCTGCACATCGTCGAGTTCGCCCCCGGCACCGCGCTGCGAGGCATCGCGGTCTCGTTCTGCACCCGGGAGGGCGCCGGCTTCACCGCGGCGCACCTGGCCGCCATCGCCGACATCCTCCCGTTCCTGACGCTCGCGCTCGCCAAGATGAGCTTGGCCCACACGTTCCGCGAGGTGTCGGCCACCTATCTCGGCCGGTCCGCGGCCGAGCGTGTCCTCGACGGTCAGATCCGGCGGGGCGAAGGACGGGCCGTGCCGGCGGCGATCCTGCTGACGGATCTGCGCGGCTTCACGGCGCTCTCCGACCGGGTCGATCCGGCCGACATGGTCACGTGGCTCAACGCGCATTTCGACGCGCTGGGCGATCCGGTGGCGCGGCACGGCGGCGAGATCCTGAAGTTCCTGGGCGACGGGTTCCTGGCGATCTTCCCGGTGCCGGAGGTCGGCCCCCTGCCCTGTCCGGTCTGCGGCGCGGCCCTCGACGCCGCGACCGAGGGGCTCGCCGCCAACGCGGCGCTCAACGCCCGCCGACGCGCGGCGGGGCTGCCGGAACTCGCGGCCGAATGCGTCGTGCATTTCGGAACGGTGATCTACGGCAATGTCGGGACCGAGCGGCGCCTCGATTTCACGATCATCGGACGGGCGGTCAACGAGGCGAGCCGGATCGAGAGCCAGTGCGCGGCCCTCGGCCACGACCTCCTCGTGTCGGACTCCTTCGCCGAGCGCTGCGCCCGGCCGCTGAAGCCGGTCGGGACGATCGAGCTGCGGGGCCTGTCGCGGCCGATGCGGATCTGGACGGTGCCGGGGGAGACGTTCGACGGGGTACCTGGCTGAGGCGGTGCGGGGCGGCACCGGCTCCGTTCCGGCCTGCCGGTGCCCTCAGAACAGCGCGCAGCTCTGCGACAGGACCAGCCCGACCGCGTTCTGCGCGAAGCGGCTGCGATACGCCTCCTGGATGGCGCGCAGGGCCGCGACCGCCTCGGGCCTCGCGTCGGTGACGATCAGGACGATGCGGGCGGCCTCACGGACGATCCGTCCATCCGGTCCGCGCCACTGGCCCCGGCCCGCGAACACGCTCAGCCCGTCCGGGAAGCGCGGGGTGATCCGCTCGGCCAGGAACCGGTCGAACGCCTTTTGCGAGACGCGGCCGCCGTCCGGCCGCGACAGGCCGAACAGCAGCTGCGCGCTGAGCGTCGGGCGGGCGCCGTCGCAGAGCGGATCCGCGCCGGCGGGACCGGCCGCTCCCAGGGCGAGCAGGCCGGCCAGCAGGATAGGCCGGATCAGCGGCGGGCGAGCTGCTTGAGCGCGGCCGGGCCGGCGTAGAGCGCCTGCGGGCCGAGGCCCTCCTCGATGCGGATCAGCTGGTTGTACTTGGCCAGTCTGTCCGAGCGGGCGAGCGAGCCGGTCTTGATCTGCCCGCAATTGGTGGCGACCGCGAGGTCGGCGATGGTCGAATCCTCGGTCTCGCCCGAGCGGTGCGACATCACCGCGGTATAGCCGGCGCGCTGGGCCATATCGACCGCCGCCAGGGTCTCGGTGAGCGAGCCGATCTGGTTGACCTTGATCAGGATCGAATTGGCCGTGCCCTCGCCGATGCCCCGGGACAGGCGCTCGACATTGGTGACGAACAGGTCATCGCCCACGAGCTGGCAGCGGTCGCCGATCCGGTCGGTCAGCAGCTTCCAGCCGGCCCAGTCATCCTCCGACATGCCGTCCTCGATCGAGACGATCGGGTAGGCGTCGACGAGCTGGGCGAGGTAATCGACCTGCGCCTCGATGGAGCGGGTCGTGCCCTCGCCCGCGTAGGCGTAGCCGCCATCCCTGAAGAACTCGGTGGCGGCGCAGTCGAGGGCGATCGCGATGTCCTGGCCCGGCTTGAAGCCGGCGGCGCCGATCGCGTCCATCACGAAGTCGAGGGCGGCTTCCGCCGAGGGCAGGTTCGGGGCGAAGCCGCCCTCGTCGCCGACGTTCGTGTTGTGGCCGGCCTTCTTCAGCTTGCCCTTCAGGGTGTGGAACACCTCGGAGCCCATGCGCACGGCCTCGGCGAGCGAATCGGCGCCCACCGGCATGATCATGAATTCCTGGAAATCGATCGGGTTGTCGGCATGCGCGCCGCCGTTGATGATGTTCATCATCGGCACCGGCAGCACCCGGCCCTGCACGCCGCCGACGTAGCGGTAGAGCGGCAGGCCCGAGGCCTCGGCCGCGGCCTTCGCCACCGCCAGGGAGACGCCGAGGATCGCGTTGGCGCCGAGCCGCGCCTTGTTGGGCGTGCCGTCGAGCTCGATCATCGCCTCGTCGACCGCGACCTGATCCTCGGCCTCCATGCCGCCGATCGCGTCGAGAATCTCGGTCTGCGCCGCTTCGACCGCCTTGAGCACGCCCTTGCCGAGGAAGCGGTTCGTGTCGCCGTCGCGCAGCTCCACCGCCTCGTGGGCGCCCGTCGAGGCGCCCGAGGGGACCGCGGCGCGGCCGAAGGAGCCGTCCTCCAGGATCACGTCCACCTCGACCGTGGGGTTGCCGCGGCTGTCGAGGATCTCGCGGGCGCTGATATTGGTGATCGCGGTCATGGAACGTCCTCTCGCGGGGCCGCGGGTCGGCGGCCGGACCCGGATCATCGGGTGCGGCGCATCGCGGCGGCTTATCCGTCAAGCCGCGTTCGGCGGCAAGCGCCGGAGGGCGGTGGGCTTGTGCATGCCGCGGGCGAGACCAGCACGATGCCGGACCGGAAAAATCGCCGCGGTGCCAAGGGATGCGCCGCGCCGCGCGCCGTTCTATACGCGCGCCATGACGATGTCCGAACACCTCCAGCTCGGCCAACCGGCGCCTTTGCCGGCCTCCCCCGAGGATGCGCGCCTCGACCGCGTGCCGAATCCCCATCCGGATACGGACTACGTAGCCCGGTTCACCGCGCCCGAATTCACCTCGATCTGCCCGGTCACCGGTCAGCCCGACTTCGCCATCCTGGTGATCGACTACGTGCCGGGCGACTGGCTCGTGGAATCGAAGTCGCTGAAGCTCTACCTCGGGTCGTTCCGCAACCACGGCGCGTTCCACGAGGATTGCACGGTGGCGATCGGAAAGCGGCTGCGGGACCTGCTGGCGCCGCGCTACCTGCGCATCGGCGGATACTGGTACCCGCGCGGGGGCATCCCGATCGACGTGTTCTGGCAGACGGGCGAACTGCCGAAGAACGCGTGGCTGCCCGATCCCGGGGTGCCGCCGTATCGGGGACGATGACGAACCTCGACCGGGGGACTGTCTTGCCCACGCGAGAGACCAAAAGAAAGGGCGACCGGCTTGCGCCGGCCGCCCCTTGATCGGGGGTCCTGAGACCTCAGTAGCCGTAGCCGTAGTAGCCGTAGCCCGGGGCGGCGTAGCCGTAGCCGCCATAGACGGGGGCGTAGCCGTAGGCCGGGGCGTAACCGTAGCCGCCGTAGTAGCTGTCACGGGCTGCGCCGGCGGCGATCGCACCGGCCGCGAGGCCGGCGATGCCGAGGCCGATCGCGGCGCCGGTGCCGATGCCGCGACGGCCGCGGTAGTAGCCGTGGCCATAGCCGCCGTAGCCGCCGTGGAAGCCGTAGGGACGCGCCTCGGCGCCCGAGGTCGCGGCGACGCTGCCGAGGGCCAGGGCGGCGGCGGTGGCGATGATACCGATCTTGCGCATGATATTCCTTCTCGATCCTCGATCGAACTGGCCCAATAACGTAGCCGCCGGGGGACAGTTCCAAGTTTCGGCAGGTCTTGGCGTGCGGACCCGCACAAAGGCGGATTCATGAACCGCGGTTCATCAAGAGCATCGCGCGGCGAAGCCGCCATAGCTTGACGGTTCGGACCGCTGCGCGGCCCGAAAACTTGCGAAGATTTTCCGGTTCCGGGGAATTCCGTCTGTTCCGGCCGGCCCGCGATCCTGGCGCGGGCGGCCAGCGGGCATCGCCTCCGACCGGTGCCGCCTCTAAGATGCGGGCCTTGGAGGACCGACCATGGACGCCCTGACCCTGATCCGCGAGACCTTCGCGCCCCTGTCCGGCAAGCGGATTCTCGACATCGGATGCGGGACCGGAACCCTCGCGAAGCGCCTGAGCGAGGACGGCGCGGCCGTGACCGGCGTCGATCCGGGCGCGGCGGCGCTCGCCCAGGCCCGGGCCGCCGTGCCGGGGGCGCGGTTCGAGGCCGCCTCGGGCGAGGCCCTGCCCTTCCCCGATGCCAGCTTCGATGGGGCCGTTCTGCTCAACGCCCTGCACCACGTGCCCGACCCCGCCGGCGCCCTCGTCGAGGCGGCGCGCGTGCTCGTCCCGGGCGGGTGCCTCGTCGTGGTGGAACCCCTCGCTTCGGGCAGCTTCTTCGAGGCCTTGCAACCGATCGAGGACGAGACCGCGGTGCGCGCGGCCGCGCAGGACGCGATCGCGGCCGCCCGGGCAAGCGGCCGGCTCGCCTGCCGCCGCGACGTCACGGTCGAGCGGCGCGAGAGCTTTGCCGATCTGGATGCCTTCCTGAAGCGGGTCTGCGCCGTGGATCCCGCCCGCGCGGCGACGATCGCGGCCCGCCGCCCCGTCGTGGAGGCCGCCTTCGAGACGGCGGCCGAACGCGGGGCGGACGGCCATTACGGCCTCGTGCAGCCCCTGCGGATCCACGTGCTGGAGCCGGTGTGATCGGGGTTTCGAAAGGGCGGGCCCCAGCCCTTTTAAGGTGTTTGGGCTAGCTGCGAAAATCGCAAGTCGTGGCTCTAACGTCCTGAAAGAGCACCGCCTTTTCCCCTCCCCCTTGTGGGGAGGGGCCAGGGGTGGGGGTGGTGCAGGATGAGGCGCAGCGGTGCCGTCTGCACCACCCCCACCTCCAACTCCTCCCCACAAGGAGGAGGAGAGTGCGCTTGGCCCCTGTCTCGTTGCTTCCGCAAACACCTTAAAAGGGCTGGGGCGAGCCCTTTCGCGGGTGCAGGGCAGAGCCCTGGGATTTGTCGTCAGGGCTTCGCCCTGACGACCCACCAAAGGGCTCGCCCTTTGGAAACCCCGTTTACGCGGCGCGGGCCTTGGCCAGCCTGTCGAAGGCGATCAGCTCGTCGAGCAGCGCCGGCATGTCCTTCAGCGCCACCATGTTGGGGCCGTCGGAGGGCGCCCGGTCGGGATCCGGATGGGTCTCGATGAAGACGCCCGCAACCCCCACCGCCACGGCGGCCCGGGCCAGAACGGCGACGAATTCCCGCTGTCCGCCGGAACTCGCGCCCTGGCCGCCCGGCTGCTGCACGGAATGGGTCGCGTCGAACACGACCGGCGCGCCGCCCGTCACCTGCGCCATGATCGGCAGGCTGCGCATGTCCGAGACGAGCGTGTTGTAGCCGAAGGAGGCGCCCCGCTCGGTGACGAGGACGTTCGGGTTGCCGGCCTGCGTCACCTTGGCGGCGACGTGCTTCATGTCCCAGGGCGCCAGGAACTGGCCCTTCTTGATGTTGACCGCCCGACCCGTCGCGGCGGCCGCCAGGAGCAGGTCGGTCTGGCGGCACAGGAAGGCCGGGATCTGGAGCACGTCCACCGCCTCCGCGGCCCGGGCGCATTGCTCGGCCGCGTGCACGTCGGTCAGCACCGGCAGGCCGAGGGAGTCGCGGATCTCCGCGAAGACCGGCAGCGCCTCGTCGAGGCCGACGCCGCGGGCGGCGCTGCCCGAGGTGCGGTTGGCCTTGTCGAACGAGGTCTTGAACACGAGGCCGATCCCGGCGCGCGCCGTCATCTCCTTGAGGGCGGCGGCGATCTCCAGGGCGTGGTTCCGCCCCTCCAGCTGGCACGGGCCGGCGATCAGCGCGAGCGGCAGGTGGTTGGCGAAGCGGGCCGCGCCCACTTGCACGACGGGGCCTTGGACGATCGGTCCGGGAGTCTCGGGATTCGACATGGAGGCGGTCTAGCCCGCACGGCCGATCCGCGAAAGCCCGGTGCGGGGCGCGATCCGGCAGACCGTCAGATCCTCCCGGAGGGCATCGGTGCGCGGACCGGTCTCGCACAGCATCACGGCCCGGCCGGAGCCGCCGCGGCGCGCGGCGTTCGCCAGGAGGCTCGCCTGATGCAGGTTGAGCGCCAGCACCTCGGCGTCTGCAGGATCCGCCCCGGCCAGGGCCCGGGCCGCGCGGCCGACCAGGGTGAAGTAGGCCGCGGACGGTTCCCGATCCCGGGAGGCCACGGTGATCCGCGCGGGCTTCCGGCAATCGAGGCTCATCCGCTCCGCGTCCTCGGCGCGGAACACCGCATAGGGGCCGGCGCGACCGGCGAGCGAGGCGCCGGTGTCGCGGATCACCTTGGCCGTGAGCGCGTCGCAGGCATCCGCGGCGCGGACCGGAGCTGTGCTGAGGCCGGTCAGGATAGCAAGCGTTAAGATCGTTTTCAAAGCCCGCGTCATTGACTCGTCTCAAATCCTCTGCAAGAGCTCATCGCAGACTTGGCCGTGAGAAGGGTAAAATATCCCGCGTTTTTCTTTATTCGTGTCGATCTTGTTCGACCATGCATTTAGAATTGCGATGATGTCCCCCGAATATGGCCTCTGGATTATGCATATTATAAATCCATCCGAGGTGAATAGTTCTCGTCTGATGTCATCGATCGGCGGCTCGTCCGGATCGCGTACCCGGGCGGGACAGGCAGAATGACACGCCGGTCGATGATTGTCGGCCGAAAAGGTTCGGGGCCTGCGGCGGACCGATCGCAAGGACGTGTGTAGAGGAGTTGGATCGTGGAAAATGAGCTTGGAATCGTCTTCAGGTCGGTCTTGAGCGTCCGAGACACGCTCGAAGGGTCGATCGCGGAGATCAAGAGCCTCGTCGGTCAGGGCCAGGAGGCTCACGCCGAAGCGATCGATTTCCTCGCCTTCGCGGCCCGGCGCGCCGCGCTCTCCAGTGCGCCGCTCCTGCAGGATCTCTGGGTCCTGTTCGAGCTCGGGGAGAAGCGGAACGGCTATTTCGTCGAGTTCGGTGCCGCGGACGATCGGGGCGCCAGCACGACGCGGCTGCTCGAGAAACTCTATGGCTGGCAGGGCGCCATCGCGGAACCGGCGCGCAGCCGGTACGAGAAGCTGCGCGCCGACCGGGCCTGCTACGTCACGAACAAATTCGTCTACACCGACGACGGCTTGAAGATCCTGTTCAACGACCCCGAGAATGCCGAGGATGCCTCGGCGGGCGCTTCTGCGGCTCCGCGTCGGGGTGGCAAGCGGTACGAGGTCGAGACCATCACGCTGCGCAGCCTGCTGCAGGCGGCGGATGCGCCGCGCACGATCGACTTCCTGAGCATCAACGCCGAGGAGGATACGCTCGACCTTCTGGAGCGCTTCGATGGCTCCGAATACGAGGTGGCGCTCCTCAGCGTCGCGAATACCGATCCGCAGCAGGGCGAGGCTCTCGCCGAGCTGATGGCCCGGAAGGGGTACGAGCGCCGGTTCGCGGCGTTCTCGATGTCCGACGCTTGGTATGCCAAGCGCAAGACGGCCGAGGCGGCGCAGCCGGCCGCGGCCTGAACCTGCCCGGCTCGGGCGGGCCCGATGGCCGATAGGCCGGGCTCGCCGCATGGACAGCGCCCTCCGGATGCCCGATCTGTGCCGGCGGCGCGGCGTTTCACGCCGCTGGCACAAGAGGCTCCGACGCGGCCCATGCTCCGACCCTTCCTCGCCGGCGCGCTCCTCGCGCTGGCCACCCTCGGCCCGGCGATGGCGGATCGCATCGCCACCCCGGCTTTCGGCCCGGAGCTGGAAGGGTTCGCCTATCCGTTCCCGGTGCAGCGCTTCACGTTTCCCTCGCAGCGTCAGGCGCTCCAGATGGCCTATCTGGATGTCCCGGCCGGGACGCCGAACGGCCGCACCGTCGTGCTGCTCCACGGCAAGAACTTCTGCGCCGCCACCTGGGAGAGCCAGATCCGCGCGCTCAGCGCGGCCGGTTACCGGGTGATCGCGCCCGACCAGATCGGCTTCTGCAAGTCGAGCAAGCCGGCGGCCTATCAGTTCACCTTTCGGCAGCTCGCCGAGAACACGCATGCGCTGCTGGCGCAGCTCGGGGTCGAGCGCCCGATCCTCGTCGGCCATTCGACGGGGGGCATGCTGGCCGCCCATTACGCCCTGCTCTACCCGAAGGCGGTGGACCAGCTCGTGCTGGTCAATCCGGTCGGCCTGGAAGACTGGAGCGCCAAGGGCCTGCCGCCGATCTCCCTGGCCGAATGGTATCAGCGCGAGCTGAAGGTCTCGCCGGAGTCGATCCGGGCCTACGAGACGACGACCTACTATGCCGGCCGGTGGGAGGCGCGCTACGAGCCCTGGGTGACGATGCTGGCCGGGCTCAACAATGGCCCCGGCAAGGAGGCGGTCGCCTGGGACTCGGCGCTCATCTACGACATGATCGTCACCGAGCCGGTGGTCTACCGCTTCCCGCAGATCGCGGTGCCGACCCTGCTGATGATCGGCCAGAAGGACAACACGGCGATCGGCAAGGATCTCGCCCCGCCGGAGGTGCGGGCGAGCCTCGGACACTATCCAGAGCTGGGGAAGGCGGCCGCGCAGGCGATCCCGGGGGCGCGGCTCGTCGAATTCCCCGACCTCGGCCACGCGCCGCAGATGTCCGACCCGGACGGGTTCAACACGGCACTGATCGAAGGGATCGCGGCTCACTGATCCTGGATGGCCCCATCCCGCGTCCGCGGAGGGGCCATCCGGAGTATCAGAAATACGACTTCAGCACGCCGCGGCGGCGCACGTCGAGGGTCGCGCAGTGGAACGAGCCGCCGAACGGGCCGTAGCTCAGGAACGGCGCCGGGATCGGATCGAAGCCCCAGTCCTTCAGCGCCTTGATCAGGGTCGGCTGGCTCTGGTCGACCACGATCTTCCTCTCGGTGATCGCGAGCACGTTGATCGAGGTCCAGGGCGAGCACATCGAGATCTTGCTCATGAAGCCCGTCACCGGGTCGGGGCGCGGGGCGATCAGCACGTCCCACGTCTTGAGCACGGCGGGCAGCTTCTCGACGTCGATATAGTCCGGATTCACCAGCACCTTGCCGGGTGCGAGCGGCATGAACGACGAGTCGATATGCATCGGCTGCGGGCAGCGGCTCTCGATCTCGTGGATGCGGAAGCCCGGCCCGAGATGGCGGCGCAGCCACTCGATGCCCATCAGGTTGGTCACGTTGGAGCGCGTCACGAACAGGTCGCGGCCGCAGCGGACGAAGTCGGCGGCGTCGAAGACCGGCTCGAACTCGTTGACGGTGAACTGCATGGGCTCGCCGGCCTTCAGGTTCGGCACCCGGTAATCGTAATTGTAGAGCTCGTCGGTCAGTTGCGGGCGTGGTGCCGAGGTCCAGCGGGCGCCGGCACGAAAATATTCCTTGAACAGCGAGCGGTAGGCGTCACCCTCGAAGTAGCGCGAGCGCCAGCACATCGGGCTCTCGATGATCTCGTCGCCGATGACGAGGTACGGGTCGCGCGGGCAGGCCACGCAGAAGCCCCGGGAGGACCAGCGCGGCGCCTTGAACTTCCTGGAGAAATCCACCGGGTCGGGGCGGCGGACCTTCACGCCCTCGCCGGCCAGGATCGTGATGAAGTTGTCGAGCTCGGCCTGCGCCAGCTTCTTCATGAACGTCGGATACTTCCAGCCGCTCGCGAGCCGGTAGAAGGGCTGCGCGGCGCGCGGCAGGTTGAAGATCACCGTGAGATGGTGAGTCGGGATGGTGGCGCCGTCGAGGGATCCGACGATCACCTCCTCCAGCGGATCCCACTCGTTCCAGGCCATCACGGGCGAATGGGGGGCGGGCACGCCCGGCGCCGCGCCGCTCGCAAAGCTGCCGGCATGCGTCTCGTCGGTCACGGCCTCCAGGGCCGTGATCGGTGATTCGCGCTCCATGACGTGTGCCCCTTCTGCGACGTGCCGCGGCCTTCTAGGCAGGCCCTTGAGCCCCGCCGCCGCTTTGGCCCCCGGTGTGTTAAACGGGTGATAGACAGCGCTCATCCATGCTGCAACGTGACAGGAACGTTCCCGGCCCGGTGGACCTATTTCTGCCGCGACCGTGGCCGATTTCCCGCATCAAGCCTTTTGCGAGCTTGAAAGACGACAATGAAGCGCCTGACGACCTTGGCCTCGATCGCCGGTCTCTGCACGGTCGTCGGCCTGTTCATGTCCTCCGGCCTTGAGGATGTTTCGGCCGCCGTCGTGAGCGCCGGCTGGGGTGCCGCCCTGGTGGTGCTGGCCCGCGTGGTGGCGGTCGGCTGGGCGGGCCTCGGCTGGTACACCGTGTTCCCGAAGGGCACCGCCAAGGTCACCGATTGCGTGTCGCTGCGCTTCGTGCGCGAGGGCATCAACACCCTGCTGCCCGTGGCGACCGTGGGCGGCGACTTCGTCGGGGCGCGCCTCCTGTCCAAGCGCGGCGTCCCGGGGGCGCTCGCGGGCGCCAGCATGTTCGTCGACCTGATGACCCAGGCGCTGACGCAGCTCCTGTTCACCATCGTCGGCCTCGTCCTGCTGGTCATGATCTGCGGCGACGGGCCGATCGCCCGGACGGTCGAGGGCGGCCTCGCCCTGGCGATGCCGGCGCTCGGCGCCTTCTACCTGATCCAGCGCCGGGCCGGGCATCGCCTGATCCAGGGGCTGCTCAGCCGCTTCGCCTCGGGCCGCGAGTGGCGCGCCTTCGGGGCGATCGACCAGCTCTACGACAGCCTGCGCCGCCTCTACGGCAATCACGGCCGCTTCGCCTCCGCCCTGGGCGTCCACTTCATCGGCTGGGTGATCGGGACGTTCGAAGTCTATGTCTGCCTGCACTTCATGGGCTATCCGGTGGACTTCGCGCAGGCCCTGATGATCGAGAGCTTGGCGCAGGCGGTGCGCGGGGCGGCCTTCGCGGTGCCCGGGGCGCTCGGCGCCCAGGAGGGCGGCCTGATCGCCCTGTGCGGCCTGTTCAACATCCCGGCCGAGGCGGCGCTCGCCCTCTCGCTGGTCAAGCGCTTCGCCGATCTCGGCGTCGGGCTCCCGAGCCTGCTGCTCTGGCACCGGATCGAGGCCAGGCTGCGCGCGGAGGCGCCGGAGGACGAGGAGCGCGAGGCGGAGATGGATGCCGGGCGCAGCGCCCAGCGGGTGGCGCAGCCCGCGACGCTCGGGCCGTTCTACAGCTACGCCCCGCCCCGCATGGTGGCGCGGCTCGGCGAGGGCGAGGAGTTGAAGAAGTGCGCCTGACACGCCGGCTCGCGGCCGCCCTGATCGCCGCACCGCTGCTCGTCCCGGTCCCGTCCTGGGCCGCGGACGATCCCGCCGTTCAGACGGTGCGCGACCTCTATGCCGCCTTCTCGGCCGCTCTGAAGGACGGGCCCGGCCCCCTGCCCGCACGGGTCGAGGCGGTGGGTCCGGCGATGGACAAGGCCTTCGACTTCACCGCCATGGCCCGCATCGCGGTCGGCGCGAAATGGTCGAGCTTCACCCCGGAGCAGCAGGCGGCGGTCACCGACGCGTTCAAGCGCAGCCTGACCGTGACCTATGCCAACCGTCTCGCCCGCGCCGCCGGGGGCAAGTTCGACGTGACGCCGAAGGTCGAGGAGCGCGGCGCCCAGCGCGTGGTGGCGACCCGGGTCACTGCGGCGGATGGCGACGATTCCGAGGTCGATTTCGTGGTCAACGCCGAGAATCGGATCCAGGACGTCCTGCTCAACGGCGACGTGAGCGAGATCGCGGCCCAGCGCACGGCCCTGTCGGCGCCGCTGAAGTCGGGGGGCGCGGACGGCGTGGTGAAGTTCCTGCGCCAGCGGACCGACGGCATCCTCGCCGCCAAGCCGGCGCCGTGAACGCCACCATGAACCGGCCGTTCGCGGCCATCGCTGCCTGAGGCGGCGGGACGATCGCACGGACCCGATCGGATGGATGTTTCCGCCCTGACGTCGCTCGCCCTCTCCGGGCTGTCGCTGATCTGCCTGATCCTGGCGGCGGCGGGCTGCCTCTACGCGCTGGCGGCCGCCTTCTGCGCCGGCCGCTACGTCGCCCGTCCCGCCCCGGCCCTGGCGCCCGGCGCGTCGCGACCCTCGGTGACGGTGCTCAAGCCCCTCTGCGGACTGGAACCGTCCCTCTACGCCAATCTCGAGAGCGTCTTGCGCCAGGATTATGCCGGACCGGTTCAGGTCGTGTTCGGTGTCCAGAAGGCCACCGATCCGGCGATCGGCGTGGTGGAGCAGCTGAAGCAGGCCTATCCGGCGGCCCGCATCGACCTCGTGATCGATGCCCGCCAGCACGGCTCGAACCGCAAGGTCTCGAACCTGATCAACATGGCCGAGCGGATCGCCCACGACATGGTGGTGCTGGCCGACAGCGACATGGTGGTCGGCCCCGATTATCTGGAGCGTCTGGTCGCCGAGCTGTCGCAGGAGGGCGTCACCGGGGTCACCTGCCTCTATCACGGGGTGCCGGCCTTCCGGGGCCTGTACGACCGGCTCTCGACGCTGGCGATCGACACCCACTTCCTGCCCAACGTGGTGATGGGCCTGAGCCTCGGGCTCGCCAAACCCTGCTTCGGCTCCACCGTCGCCTTCACCCGGGCGAGCCTGGAGGCGGTGGGCGGCTTCCGCACCTTCCGCAACGATCTGGCCGACGACTACGCGATCGGCGCCGCGCTGCGGGGCTTGGGCGGCCGGGTCGCGATCCCGAGCTTCACGATCGGCCATACCAGCGTCGATACCGATCTCGGCGGCCTGTGGCGGCACGAGCTGCGCTGGAACCGCACCATCCGCACGGTCGACCCGGCGGGCTATGCCGGCTCGATCGTCACCCACGCCTTCCCGCTGGCCCTGGTGGCCGCTGTGCTGCCGGGTGCGGGGCTAGGCACCCTGGCGGTGGCCGCCCTCGCTTTGGCGAGCCGCATCCTCCTCTGCCGGCAGGTCGAGCGGGCCTTCGGCCTCGCCCCGCACCCCTACGGACTGTTGCCGATCCGCGACATCCTCTCCTTCCTGAACTTCGCCTGGGCCTTCGTGTCGGGGGCGGTGACATGGAAAGGTCATGATTATCACGTGGTTGCGGATGGCACCCTGATCCCCGATGCGGAGCTCGGCAGCGACGCCGGCGCGCCGCTCCGCTGAACCCAGCACCCTCCATCCCTCCCCGCACTGCCCTGAGGCCTTGAACCCCATGCGCACGCTCTTCCTCCAGGCCCCCACCTTCGACGGTTTCGACGGCGGTGCCGGCTCCCGTTACCAGGCCAAGCGCGAGATCAAGTCGTTCTGGTACCCGACCTGGCTGGCCCAGCCGGCCGCGCTGGTCGAGAATTCCAAGCTGATCGACGCGCCCCCGCACAAGACCAAGCTCGACGAGGTCGTGCGCCAAGCCAAGGACTTCGACCTTGTGGTGCTCCACACCTCGGTCCCGTCCTTCAAGGCCGATGTCGCCACCGTCGAGGCGCTGAAGGCCGCCAACCCGAACCTGAAGGCCGGCCTGATCGGCGCCAAGGTGGCGGTGGATGCCGAGGGCAGCCTCGCCAAGGCGCCGGCCATCGACTTCGTGGCCCGCAACGAGTTCGACTTCACCTGCAAGGAGGTGGCCGACGGCCGCGACCTGTCGCAGATCAAGGGCCTGTCCTACCGGAACAATTCGGGCGTCATCGTGCACAACGAAGACCGCCCGATCATGATGGACATGGACCAGCTCCCCTTCGTCACGAGCGTCTACAAGCGTGACCTGAAGATGGAGAACTACTTCATCGGGTACCTGAAGCACCCCTACATCTCGTTCTACACCGGCCGCGGCTGCAAGAGCCGCTGCACCTTCTGCCTGTGGCCGCAGACGGTGGGTGGCCACACCTACCGCACCCGCTCGGTCGCCAGCGTGGTGGAAGAGATCAAGTACTGCATGAAGGCGTTCCCGCAGACGAAGGAATACTTCTTCGACGACGACACCTTCACCGACAACCTGCCGCGCGCGGAGGAGATCGCCCGCGAGCTCGGCAAGCTCGGCATCACCTGGTCGTGCAACGCCAAGGCGAACGTGCCGCGCGAGACCCTGAAGGTCCTGAAGGACAACGGCCTGCGCCTGCTGCTGGTCGGCTACGAGTCCGGCAACCAGCAGATCCTGCACAACATCAAGAAGGGCATGCGGGTCGAGGTCGCGGAAAAATTCACCAAGGATTGCCACGAGCTCGGGATCGCGATCCACGGCACCTTCATCCTCGGCCTGCCGGGCGAGACGAAGGAGACGATCCAGGAGACGATCAAGTACGCCACCCGGATCAACCCGCACACGATCCAGGTCTCGCTGGCGGCCCCCTACCCGGGCACCTTCCTGTACAAGCAGGCGGTGGAGAACGGCTGGCTCGACATCGAGAACGCCGAGCTGGTCGACGAGAACGGCGTGCAGGTCGCGCCCCTGCACTACCCGCACCTGTCGCATACCGAGATCTTCAACTCGGTCGAGGACTTCTACAAGAAGTTCTATTTCCGCGCCCCGAAGATCGCCTCGATCGTCGGCGAGATGGTCCGCTCGCCCGACATGATGAAGCGCCGCCTGCGCGAGGGCGTCGAGTTCTGGCACTTCCTGCGCGAGCGCTCCGCCAGCCCGGCCACCAAGGCGGCGTAAATCAGGGGTCCGGGGTCCACGGCCCCGGCGGGGAGTGCGGGGCAGAGCCCCGCCTCTTCTCCCAGGGCTCTGCCCTGGACCCGCGAGAGGGCGAGCCCTCTCGACACCCGTTACGAGGTCATCTTGAAGCGTCTGGTCGTCACCGCGGATGATTTCGGGTTGAGCCCTGAGGTCAACGAGGCCGTCGAGCAGGCCCATCGCGACGGGATCCTCACGGCGGCGAGCCTGATGGTCTCGGCGCCGGCCGCCGCGGACGCGGTGGCGCGGGCCAAGCGGATGCCGTCCCTGCGGGTCGGGCTGCACCTCGTCCTCGTGGAGGCGTGGCCGACCCTGCCGGCCGCCGCACTGCCCGACCTGACCGACGCAGCCGGCCTGATGCGGGCCGACATGGCCAAGCTCGGCCTCGACCTCGCCCGCAGGCCCGCGGCCCGGCGCCAGCTCGCCGCGGAGATCCGCGCGCAGTTCGAGGCCTACCGGGCGACGGGCCTGCCGCTGGACCACGTCAACGCCCACAAGCACTTCCACGTGCATCCGCTGATCGCCGGCGCGGTCCTGCGCATCGGCCGCGCCTTCGGGATGCGCGCCCTGCGGGTACCCCGGGAACCGCGGGAGATCCTGCGCCGCGCCGAACCCGGCGCCCGTCCGCGTCCGGCCCTCGACATCGCCCCCTGGGCGGCCCTGCTCGCCGTACGCGCCCGGCAGGCCGGGCTGCTGATCCCGGACCGGACCTTGGGTCTTGCATGGTCCGGCGCCATGACGCCGGCACGGGTGGCGGGTCTGCTGGCCGAACTCCCGGACGGCCTGACCGAACTCTACACCCACCCGGCCACCGCGGGCGGCTTCCCCGGCGAGGCGCCGGGTTACCGCTACGCCGACGAGCGGGACGCGCTGGTGGCGTCAGCTTCGATTGCGGCCGTCAAAGCATCAGGAGCCCTTACCGGCGGGTTCTCGGATTTCAGATAGCCTTTCAGCTTAGATCTGCGCCGTGAGCGGATGATTGCGCAGGGCACCGTCGACCGTGACTAAGAGACAGCCTTCGATCTGACATTGCACGAGCAACATGCGATCGAACGGATCCTTCGTCGGTGGTAGCGGCACGACGGAGACGAGGGCGTGCGCTCGCGTGATAGGCACGATCCCGATCCCAAAGGCCTGCAGCGCCGGAGGCAGTAGACCCAATGACATCCCAGGATTGAGCTTGCCAAGGCGCGTCTTGATGGCGATCTCCCAAAGGCTCGCCACGCTGGCGTAGAGTTGATTATCGCTGTGGGTCAGTAATTTGGCAATCTTCGGACTCTGTGAATGTAAACGGAGACCGACAACGGCGAGAAGAATATGCGTGTCGAGGATAAATTTCATGGTTCTGGCAATGGCCGAATCAGAAAATCCTCTGGCAGTTGATCATCGAAATCGTCGGGTATGAATGGAAACGGATCTGTGATCCCGTGGGCGCGCAGGAATGACTCGCCCGCCTCCAGATCTAGCCCGCCCCTCCGGCGATGCGGCACGAGATCGAGCACAGGCCGACCATCGCGCGTCACGACAATGGTCTCGCCGCCTTCGACGCGGGCCGCCAGTTCCGCCAGGGTCGTGGCCGCTTCTTCCAGAGCGATCATCGTCATACCGCGAGGTTAGAATGCGCGGCGCGCGATGAAAAGATCAAGCTTGGATCATATGACGATCGAAGAAGTCGATCCCACGAGCGAGCCGGCCCGCACCTGCCTGGCCGCCTACTACGCCGAACTGGCCGCTCGCTTCGCCGGCGGGTTCGATGTCGCCCGCTCCTGCGACCCGGAGGCGACCGACATGGTACGGCCGCGCGGCACCTTCCTGATCGCCGTCGCGGACGGCCTGCCGGTCGGATGCGTCGGGCTCAAGGGCAGCGGCGGCCCGGTGGCGGAGATCAAGCGGCTCTGGGTCGATCCCGCCGCCCGGGGCTTGGGCCTCGCCAAGCGGCTGATGCAGGCGGCCGAGCTCGCGGCCCGCGACCTCGGCATCCGGACGCTGCGGCTCGACACCAGCAGCGCCCTGCCCGAGGCGCTGGCGCTCTACCGGCGCGCGGGCTGGGTGGAAATCGACCGCTTCAACGACGACCCCTACCCGGACCACTTCTTCGAGAAGGCGCTTTAGCCGAAGCCTATTTGGCCGGCACCGGATCCTGCGCGGGCGCGCTCTTCCGCAACGCCGCGCCGGCAGCCTTCTCGGCCTCGGGGCGGTCCTCGTCCGGCTGCGCCGGCGGCTCGCCGAGCGTTGCCGGCACGACGAAGAACGCCGCCACCAGGGTGAAGAACAGCGACAGCGCGAGCAGCTTGCCCATGCTCGCCGTCCCCGGATGGCTCGACAGGACGAGCGATCCGAACGCGCTGCCCGTGGTGAGCGCCGAGAAGAAGATCGCCCGGGTCAGGCTGGAGGCGAGCATGTCGGTCACGCCCGCCCGCCACGCGATCACGTAGTAGATGTGGAACGCCACGCCGACCGCGAGCATCAGCGGCAGCGCGATGATGTTGGCAAAGTTGAGCGGCATGCCGACGATGCGCATCGCCATCAGCGTCCAGAGGGTCGCGATCACCAGCGGTCCGAGCGTCATCGCGACGTCCCACGGCTTGCGCAGGGCGACCGACAGGATGACGAAGATCAGCACGAAGGCCGTCACCGCCGCCTGCACGAAGGCGCCCAGGATCGTGTAGCTCGATTGCGTGGTGGCCACCGGCGCGCCGGTGGCGTGCGGGGCGACCTTCAGGACCTCGTCCGAGAAGCGGCGCAGCACCGTGTCGTCGTTCGAGTCGCCCTTCGGGTGGACCTCGATGCGGGCGCGCCCGTCCGCCGCCACCCAATCGGCCTTCAGCTGCGGCGGCAGGTTCTCCAGCGTGATCCGTTCCGGGTGCAGCAGGTCGCGCAGGCGCGCGAGCAGCGGTCCGAGGTCCTTGGTCAGGGCGACGGAGGCCGCCTCGCGCTGCGGCACCGGGCCGGCGGCGAGCTTGTCGAGGGTGCCGGCGAGCTGCTTGGCCGCCTGCGCACCCTTCTGGTCACCCTTCTGGTCACCCTTGGCCTCGCCCGCGACGCCGTTCAGCGCCGTGGCGGCGTCCTTCAGCGCCTTCACGTTCTCGGCGTCGGTGGGCGGGGGCGGCCGGCGGCCGGGGTTGAGCACCGGATCGAGGAGCTGCGCCGTATCGGCGATCTGCGCGAGCTTCTTGTCCTGGTCGCGCGGTACGAAGGTGTCGATGCTGTTGACCGAGGCCGTCACCGGCAGGGCCAGCAGCTTCTTCGACAGGGCCGGGACGGCGTCGACGCTCGGGGCCAGCACGTCGATGAAGTTCGGGCTGGTCTCGGGGTTCTTGATGAGATCGAGATAGGTCGCGATCGATTGCGTCTTCGCGCTGCGCAGGTGCATCGGGTTCGAATCGAACGGCAGGTGCCAGAGCAGCGGCGCGCCCGCGAGCGTGATCAGGCCGACCACGATCAGGATCGGCTTGCGGTGCTGGATGATCCAGGGATCGACGCCGACCAGCCAATCGGTCTGAACCGCCGCCTTCTCGCCCTTGGGATTGAACACGGCGATCAGGGCCGGGAGCAGCGTCAGTGCGAACAGGTAGGCCACGATCATGCCGACGCCGGCGATGAGGCCCAGTTCGGAGACGCCGCGGAAGGCCGTCGGCAGGAAGGCGAAGAAGCCGGCCAGCAGCGAGATCGCCGCCAGCGTCAGCGACCAGCCGACGCCCCGGGCCGCGGCCCGGATCGCCGCGCCGATCTCGGGCTGCTCGAAGCGGTCCGCCCGGTAGCGCACGGCGAACTGGATGCCGAAATCGATGCCGAGCCCCACGAACAGCGCCGCGAAGGCCACCGAGATCGGATTGAGCTCGCCCACCATCGCCAGGCCCAGGCCTGCGGTGACGATCAGGCCCGCGAAGGTCGTGATCAGCACGGAGGCGACCAGGGGCGCGGAGCGCAGGGCGAGCCAGATGAACAGGACGATCGCGCCGACCGTGACGCTGTAATTGACGCCCGCATCCTCGGAGAGCGTCGCGAATTCCTCGTCCGCCACCGCGACCGTGCCGGTGAGCCGCATGCGCAGGCCGTGCTCGGAATCGATCTTGAGATCCTGGGCGACGTTCCGGATCAGCTTGGTCGCCTGATAGCCGGGCTCCAGGGCGTTGAAGTCCAGGACCGGCTGGATGACCACGAACTTCATCTTGTCGGTGACGCTGCTCTGGCCGCCCGACAACAGCTCCTGCCACGACATCCGCGCCGGCTGGCCGGCCAGCACCTTCTGCAGGGTGGCATCGATCTGCCCCATGGGCTTCTCGAGATCCTCCAGCTTGGCGTCCCCGGTCTTCACGCCGCGGGCGCCGAGCGTCAGCACCCGCATCACGCCGCGCAGCGACGGGTCGGCGGCGAGCGGCCCGAGCAGGCCCTGCTGCTGGGTCAGCGATTCGAGGGTCTTGTCGAGATCCGCCTGCGATATCAGCAGCAGGCCGTTCTTGTCGAAGAACGGTCCGCCATCCGGGCGATTGACCGTTTCGATCAGGTTCTTGTGCGCGCTCAGCGCCTTGGCGAGGTTGGCGGCCGCCTCCTCGGTCTCCTCCGGCGTCTGGCCATTGATGACCGCCACGACGGTGTTCGAGCGCTGCGGGAAGGCCTGCTCGAAATTGATCTCGTCCTGGCGCCAGGGCTCCTTCGGATCGATCAGCCGTTCGACATCGGTGTTGATGCGGAAGAGGTGCGCCGCGACACCGGCGCTCGCGACCGTGAGGAACGCCAGGACGGCGATCACGATCCACCGATACCGTACCGAGAACGCGACGAGACTTTCGATCACGAGCACCCTGCCTGTTCGCCCCGGACGCGCGCACGGCGCGGCCGACACATGCCATCGAACACATCGGGATCCCGGTGACCGGCTCCGGCAGGGCTCAGAGCCTGCGTGCCGATCGCCCCGCAATCCGTTCGGATGCGTGCCGGGATCGGGGAACGCCGCACGATCCGACCCGGGCGCACGGCACGCGTCCATCCGCCGATCGCGGCCGATATGGATCGCGGCGCAGCCGTCTGCCATAGGCCACAGCTCGGGCCCCGGCTTGCATCGACGCCTCGGGGTTCAGTAAAGAGCGTGGTGCCAGATTGCAACGCGGCCGATCCGGTGCGGTCGTCGCGGAGGATATGTGCGCTGGCGCACCGCATCTGCTGCAGTGCGGCTGGAATCCCGGGTGCCCGGTCGCATTGCCGACGCAATGCACGTGCTGTCCTCGATCGCTGGATGCCCTCGCCCACGAGGCCCGTATAGGCGGCTCATGTGGCACGGTTGCGTCAGGCGCGGAATAAGATGTCATGGCCCCGCCGAAACAGGGTCGATTGAGATTAGTTCCAAGCTAGATCGCTGGAAATCGCGTTTTTTTTCGTGTTAAGCACCCCGATGCCTCCGGGGCCGACGAAGTGAAGGAGCCGCAATCTTGGGTATCCCCCTCCGGTACGTCGCGAAGATCGGCGGCTACATCCTGAAACAGCACCTGACGGGTCGCAAGCGTTACCCGCTCGTGATGATGATGGAGCCGCTGTTCCGCTGTAATCTGGCCTGCGCCGGCTGCGGCAAGATCGATTACCCGGACGAGATCCTGAACAAGCGCCTGCCGGTGGCCGACGCCCTCGAATCGGTGCGCGAATGCGGCGCCCCCGTGGTGGTGATCGCCGGCGGCGAGCCGCTCCTGCACAAGGACCTGCCGCAGATCGTCGAGGGCATCATCGCCCAGAAGAAGTTCGCGATCGTCTGCACGAACGCGCTGCTCCTTGAGAAGAAGATCAAGGAGTACCGCCCGAGCCCGTACTTCACGTGGTCGATCCATCTCGACGGCGACAAGGAGATGCACGACCAGTCGGTGTGCCAGCGCGGCGTCTACGACAAGGCGGTGGCGGCGATCGCGAAGGCCAAGGAGATGGGCTTCCGCGTCACCATCAACTGCACCTTCTTCAACAACTCGAAGCCGGAGAAGATCGCCGACTTCTTCGACAGCGTGACCCGGATGGGCATCGACGGCATCACCGTCTCCCCTGGCTACGCCTACGAGCGCGCCCCCGACCAGAAGCACTTCCTGAACCGCAAGGCGACGAAGGAATTGTTCCGCGGCGTCTTCCGTCATGGGAAGGAAAAAGGTCGCGAGAAATGGACCTTCCAGCAGTCGGGCCTGTTCCTCGACTTCCTGGCCGGCAACCAGACCTACCATTGCACCCCATGGGGCAACCCGACCCGGACCGTGTTCGGCTGGCAGAAGCCCTGCTACCTGCTCGGCGAGGGCTACGCGGCGACCTTCAAGGAGCTGATGGAGACCACCGACTGGGACGCCTACGGCACCGGCAACTACGAGAAGTGCGCCGACTGCATGGTCCATTCGGGCTACGAGGCCTCCTCGGTGGTCGATTCGGTCCGCAAGCCGTGGAAGCCGCTGGTCCACGCGATCCGCGGCATCAAGACCGACGGCGCGATGGCCCCGGAGGTCAGCCTGGAGAACCAGCGCCCGGCCGAGTTCGTGTTCTCGCGCAACGTCGCGCAGAAGCTGTCCGAGATCAAAGCGGCCGGCGTCGACACCAAGCAGGAAGCCCGCAAGCGCACCGCCGCCTGACCGGCGCCGCAAGGACGGAATGAGGACCCGCGGTCGAGAGGCCGCGGGTTTTGCTTGTTCAGGGTATCGCCCGCGGGGCGTCGCGCGGAGGGCTCTGGTCCTGGTTTCGAAAGGTCGGGACCTTTCGCGGGTGCAGGGTGGAACCCTGCAGTCGGGCGAAGCCTGACGTCGGGGCTCTGCCCCGACACCCCGCCAAAGGGATGATCCCTTTGGAATCCGCGGGATCGCGCTGATCAGCCCCCGCGCAGGGCCTCCAGCACCTTGCCGCCGGGGCGGCCGGTCGGGGTCATGCCGAGGCGGCGCTCCACGTCCTTGATGGCGTCGCGGGTCTTCTGGCCGACCTTGCCGTCCGGCTCGCCGACATCGTAGCCGCGGGCGGCCAGCCGGGTCTGGAGATCGCGCCGCTCGGCACGCGACAGGGGCGGATCGTCGGTCGGCCACGCCGCCTGGACGCCCGCCTTGCCCCGCAGCCGGTCCGACAGGACCGCGATGGCGAGGCCGTAGGATTCGGCGGCGTTGTACGAGTAGATCGCGTCGAAGTTCTTCGTGACCAGGAAGGCCGGCCCGTCGATCCCGGCCGGCGCGATGATCCCGGCCGGTCCCTCGCCCGAGAGCGGGCGGCCGTCGATCCGGGTGACGCCGAGGGACGCCCAGTGGGCGATCGGCTTCTTGTTCCTGCGCCCGGCGGCCGCGACGTTGAAGCCGCGGGGCAGCTTCACCTCGTAGCCCCAGACCTGCCCGTGCTGCCACTTGGCGACGTGCAGGAAATTCGCCGTGGAGGCCACGGCATCGGCCGTCGAATCGACCACGTCGCGCCGCCCGTCGCCATCGCCGTCGACCGCGAGGCGGTGATAGGTGGTCGGCATGAACTGGGTCTGGCCGAAGGCCCCCGCCCAGGAGCCGGTGAGCCGCTCCGGTGCGATATCGCCGCGCTCGATGATCCGGAGTGTCGCGATCAGCTCGTTGCGGAAGAAGTCGCGGCGGCGGTTGTTCGAGCAGGCCAGCGTCGCGAGCGATTGGACCAGCGGCATCTTGCCGAGGTTCTTGCCGAAATTCGATTCGACGCCCCAGACCGCCGCGATCGTGTAGCGGTCGACGCCGTAGCGCGCCTCGGCCTGCGCCAGGGCTGCCGCGTTCTGGCGCATCGCCGCCCGCCCGTCCTCGACCCGCTCGTCATCGACCAGGGCCGCCATGTAGTCCCAGATCGGGGTCTTGAACTCGGGCTGCGCCTGGGACAGCTCGATCACCTTGTCGTCATAGCTGATGCCGCTCGTGGCCGACCGGAAGGTCTGCGCCGAGACGCCCGCGGCGGCCGCCTGGGCCTGGATGCCGGCGAGGCAGCCGTCGAAATCCGCATGCGCGGGAAGGCTCGCGACGCCCGCGGCGAGGAGACCGAACCCGAGCGCGACGCCCGACCCGAAGCACTGATGGCGCATCCTGGCGTTCCTGTTTCTCATCCGCGGTGTAGCGGCCGAATCAGGCAGCACGAGGGTTAACTGCGCGTTAGCGCCCAGGCCCGATGCGCCAGGGCTCTGCCCTGGCAACCCGCCAAAGGGCTGGGGCTGATCCCTTTGGAATCCCCTTCCCTCAGGCCCATTCCCGCTGCGCCAGCTTCTGCTCGTAGGCGTCGATCGCCGAGGCGCGCTCCAGGGTCAGGCCGATCTCGTCGAGCCCGTTCAGGAGGTTGTGCTTGCGGCCGGGCTCGATGTCGAAATGCAGGCTTCCGCCGTCCGGCCCCCGGATGGTCTGCGCCGCCAGGTCGATCGACAGGGTCGCGTTGGCGCCGCGCTCGGCGTCCTCGAACAGCTTCTCCAGATCCTCCGGGGCGACCGTGATCGCCAGGATGCCGTTCTTGGCGCAATTGTTGAAGAAGATGTCGGCGAAGCTCGTGGAGATCACGCAGCGGATCCCGAAATCCGCGAGCGCCCAGGGCGCGTGCTCCCGGGACGAGCCGCAGCCGAAATTGTCGCCCACCACCAGGATCTTGGCGTTCCGGTAGGCCGGCTGGTTCAGCACGAAGTCCGGGTTCTCCGAGCCGTCCTCGCGGTAGCGCATCTCGGCGAACAGGCTCTTGCCGAGGCCCGTCCGCTTGATCGTCTTGAGGTACTTGGCCGGGATGATCCGGTCGGTGTCGACGTTGATCGTCCGCATGGGCGCCGCGACGCCCTCCAGGGTCGTGAATTTTTCCATCGTCTGCACGCTCGCGCGATTGGGCCGCCTGCCGGGGGGTTTAGCAGCGCCCGGCGCGCGCCGGAAGCGTCAGGCCAAGCCCGCCGCGTCGGCCCGGGACAGGGTGCCGTCGTGCAGGGCCGAGGCCACCAGGGCGCCCGTGATCCCGGCTTCGCGCAGCGCCCGCAGGTCGTCCGGGCCGCGCACGCCGCCGGCCGCGTAGAGCCGGCGATCCGGCGCCCGGGCCTGGATCGCCCCGAGCGCCGCGAGGTCGGGCCCCTGCCCCGCCCCGACCTGGGCGAGCGTCATGGCGATCACCTCCGGCGGCCAGAGCGACGGGTCGTCGTGGAGCGCGGCGGGGCCGAGGCGCTCGGTGCCGCGCGTGTCGAGGGAGAGCACCGCGCGGTCGCCGAATCGCGTCGCCAGACCGGGATCCGCCTGGCTCTCGCTGCCGATCACCGGCCGGCCGAGGCCCGTGGCCAGGAAGTCCGCGACGCCCTCCGGATCGGCGAAGCCCGCATCCACCCACAGGGCGAGGCCCGGGCAGGCGCGGGCGATCGCCGTGAGCGCGGCCAGATCCGGCGGCGCCCGGTCGATGATCGCGTCGAGATCCGCCACGTAGAGGATCGTCGCCGGCCATGCCTCGCACAGGCCGCGCGCCACCGCGTCGGGCGCGGATCCCTTTGCCAAGGGCGTCTCGATCGGCGCATAGGAGGAGCGCTCGCCCCGGCGCGCCCGCACCACGCGGCCGCCCCGGAGATCGAGCACCGGGATCACCGCGAAGCCGGGGCGCCCGAATCCGTGGTCCATCGAGGCGTTCATCGCGGCCCCATGCTGTCAGCTTCCCCCGTGCGGGTGACCTCAAGGACGATCGGGTGGGACCTCGGCGGGGTCCACGTCAAGGCCGCGCTGGTGGAGGCCGGGCGTGTCGCAACGGCCGTCCAGGTGCCCTGTCCGCTCTGGCAGGGGGTTCCGGCCCTCGACCGGGCATTGGCGGTCCTGCCGGACTGGGCCCGGGGCGAGGCCCGGCACGCGGTCACCATGACGGGCGAGCTGACCGACTGCTTCGCCGACCGGCGCGAGGGCGTGGCCGCGCTCTCCGGATGGGCCGCGACGCATTGTGTCGGCCCCGTGCGGATCTATGCCGGCCGGTCCGGCTTCGTCGCCCCGGAGATGGCCGCGGAGGTCGCTGCCGACGTGGCCTCGGCCAACTGGCACGCCACCGCGGCGCTCGCCGGGCGGCTCGCCCCGGACGCCCTGCTGGTCGATATCGGCTCCACCACCACCGACCTGATCCCGATCGTCGGCGGCCGCCCGGCGTCGACGGGCTACAGCGACGCCGAGCGCCTGGAGACGGGGGAACTCGTCTACACGGGCGTGGTGCGCACCCCGGTGATCGCGCTCGCCGACCACGCCCCCTTCGCCGGCCGCCGCACCCGGCTGATGACCGAGACCTTCGCCCACATGGCGGATGCCTACCGGATCCTCGGCCTGCTCCCCGAGGGGGCGGACCAGCAGGCGAGCGGCGACCGCAAGGGCAAGTCCGTGGCCGAGAGCGAGACCCGGCTCGCCCGGATCGTCGGGCGGGACCGGGGGGACGCGCCGGGATCGGCCTGGGCGATGCTCGCGGGACATTTCGCCGAGGCGCAGCTGCGCCTGCTGCACGACGCGGCGGCGCTCCTGCTCGGCCGGCCGGATCTTTTCGAGAACGCCCCCCTGATCATCTGCGGGGCCGGCGCCTTCCTGGGTGACCGCCTCGCGGAGAGGCTCGGCCGCGTGTCCGTCCCGCTGGTCGCGCTGCTGGAGGACCGGATCACCGGCCCGCGCGATTGGGTCTCGACCTGCGGGCCGGCGGCGGCGGTCGGCCTCATCGCCGCGGAGGAGAGAGACGCATGAGTGCCATCAAGATCCTGGCCCGGATCCTCACGGCCCGGGTCGGGCCGCATATCGAGCTGGCCGTGGAGACGGAGACCGGCGAGGTCCTGAAGGTGCTCGCCACCGAGGATCAGATCGACCGGCTGGTCGACGAGCTGGAGGACATCCTCCACTCGCCCGCCGAGCCCGACGACGACGGGCCGCCCACGGCGGCCTGAGCCGCGCCCGGGGCTGAGCTCTGCCGTGAGCCTGATCGCCGCCAAGATCGTCGTCACCCCGACGCTGATGTGGGCCGTCTCGGCGGCGGCGCGCCGCTGGGGCAGCCTCGTCGGCGGCCTGCTCTCGGGATTGCCGCTCACCTCGGCGCCGATCTCGATCTACCTCGCCGCCGAGCAGGGCGCGCGTTTCGCCGCCGAGGCGGCTGTCGGCGCGGTCGAGGGGCTGGGGGCGGTGACGCTCTGCTATCTCGCCTACGCCCTCTGCGCCCCGCGGATGGGCGCCGTCGCCTCCATCGGCCTCGCCCTCGCGGCCTTCGTGCTGGGCGGCGCCGTGCTGCACGGGCTCGTCCGGCCCGGCCTGTGGCTCGCCACGGCGATCGACCTGCCGGCGATGGCGCTCGTCGTCGGCCTCAGCCGGGCGGGATCCTCACCCTCTGTGCCGACCCGCCGGCCGCCGCGCTGGGACATGCCGGCCCGGCTGGCGGCGGCCACGACCCTGGTCCTGCTGGTCTCGACCCTGGCGCCCCGGCTCGGCCCGGGCCTGAGCGGCGTCCTGTCGCCGATCCCGATCATCTCCTGGCCGCTGATCGTGTTCGCCCGGGTGCAGGACGGGGTCGGCGCCTCCCTCGACGTGGTGCGCGGCAGCGCCCAGGGCGCGTTCGGGGTGCTGGCCTTCTACATCTGCGTGCATACGATGCTCGGGGCGATGGATCCGGTCCCGGCCTATGCCCTGTCGATCGCCGCGTCGGCCGCCTGTGTCCTGCCCTGGCTGTTCGCGCGCCGGATTCCGCGGGCGGCGTGACCGCTGGGAGGCGACCCATGATCACCGCCGCCACGACGCTCGCAGCCGGCTACGCCGCCGTGCCGCCGGGCCATCTCGCGACCATCGTGACCTCTCTGGAGATGGTTCGGCCGCCGTCGCGGCCCGGGCGTCCCGTCCCGCCCGGGCTCGTGCTGCAGCCCTTCGCGGATCGCGATCCGGAGGCGTATCGAAGCCTGTTCCGGGATGTCGGCGCCGACTGGCTCTGGTTCTCGCGCCTCACCCTTGCCGATGACGCGCTGGCGGCGATCCTCGCCGACGAGGCGGTCGAGATCCTGGTCCTGCGGCAGGCGGGCCGCGACGTCGGCATGCTGGAGCTGGATTTCCGGCAGCCCGGCCTGTGCGAACTGGTCTTCCTCGGTCTCACCGGGGACATGATCGGGACCGGGCTCGGCGGCAGCCTGATGGACGAGGCGCTGCGCCGGGCTTGGTCGCGGCCGATCGAGCGGTTCTGGCTGCATACCTGCACCCTGGACCATCCCGGCGCCCTGGCCTTCTACCGGCGCTTCGGATTCACGCCCTTCGCGACCCATGTCGAGATCGCTCCGGATCCGCGGCTGACCGGATTGCTCCCCCGGACCTGTGCGCCTCACGTGCCGCTGCTCGGGTGAGATCGGTCCGGCCGGGCGACACCGCTCCGGCGTACCGGCCGCGACAGACCCAAAGAAAAGGCCCGCCCCGATGCGTCGGAGCGGGCCTCGATCCAGGGTCAGCGAAGGCCGGCGCTGAAGGCCGGTCCTGCCGCGATCACTCGGCGGCGGCGGGCGCCTCGGCCGGGGTGTCCTTGGCCGGGCTCTCCTTGGCCTTGTAGCGGTCGGTGCGCTCGACGATGCGGGCCGACTTACCCCGGCGATCGCGCAGGTAGTACAGCTTGGCGCGGCGCACCTTGCCGCGGCGGGCCACCTTGATCGAATCGATCATCGGGGAATGCACCGGGAAGACGCGCTCCACGCCCTCGCCGTAGGAGATCTTGCGGACCGTGAAGCTCTCGTTGAGGCCGCCGCCCGAGCGGGCGATGCAGACGCCCTCGTAGGCCTGGACGCGGGTGCGCTCGCCTTCCTTCACGCGGACGTTGACGATGAGCGTGTCGCCCGGCTCGAAATCCGGAATGGTCTTGGCCAGGCGCGCGACTTCCTCGCGCTCCAGCTGCTCGATGATGTTCATGGCATAGCTCCAGCCGTCGCGCCGTGACGCCCCTCATGGGCGGTCGGCGCCAGGATTTCGGCGATCCTGTTGTGAGTTGGCCGGCTCTCTACAGGATCAATCCCGGCTTGTCGATTGCCGTCGCGCAGCGCGCGCGGAACGCCGTCAGGCCGGGACCGCGCCGGCCTCGGGCAGCACGCAGTTCGACAGGAAGGCCGCGAGGTCGTCGGTGATGTGGTCGATATGCGGCTCGCGCACCGCCTCCTGCTCGAACGCCTCCCGGTAGGGGTCGATGATCTTGGGCACCACCAAAACGGTCGCCATGCCGAGGTCGTGCGGCACCGCGAGGTTGCGGGCGATGTCCTCGAACAAGGCGGCCCGGGTCGGCTCGACGGCGTGCGCCTTCAGGAAGCGCTCATAGGTCGAGCGCTCGGGCTTCGGCACGAAATCGGCGGCCGCGATGTCGAACACGTCCTCGAAATGGTCGAGGATCCCGAGCTTGGCCGCCACGTTCTCGGCATGCCGGCGCGACCCGTTCGTCAGAATCAGCTTGCGACCCGGCAAGCGCTCGATCGCGTCGCCGAGATTCCGGTCGAGCTTGATCGTCGAGTGGTCGATATCGTGTGCGAAATCGAGGAATTCGTGGGGATCGACCCCGTCCTCGATCATCAGCGCCTTCAGGGTCGTGCCGTAGGTATGGTAGAAATGCTTCTGCAGGGCACGGGCCGAGATCCCGTCGAGCCCGTAGAGCCCCATCACGTAGAGGGTGATCCGCTCGTCGACCTGTGGCCAGACCCGGGCGTCGCTCGGGTAGAGCGTGTTGTCGAGGTCGAACACCCAGGTGTCGACATCGGCGAATCCGCGCGCGCCCGGGGTGGTGAACTGGGCCTTATCGGGCTGATGCACCGTATCCCCTTGGATTCATGGTCCCCGGACGGGCGAATCTGAACCTTTGCGGTCAAGCTCGCAAGCCTGGCTGGCTTGGGGCTGGCCCGGAGCAGGACAATGCGCGCGCGGGACGGAAGTTTCCGCCCCGCGCCGCCTATCGGCCGATCGCGCCCTCAGCCCCGGCGGATCAGCGTGCCGGCGCCGTAATCGGTGAACAGCTCCAGCAGCACCGCGTGGTTGACCTTGCCGTCGAGGATGACGACCGCCTCGACGCCGCGCTCGATCGCGTACATGCAGGTCTCGATCTTCGGGATCATCCCGCCCGTGATCGTGCCGTCGGCGATCAGGCGGCGGCAATCCTCCACGGTGAGTTCGGGAATCAGCTTCTTGTCCTTGTCGAGGACGCCCGGGACGTCGGTGAGCAGCAGCAGGCGCTTGGCTCGCAGCGCCCCCGCGATCGCCCCCGCGAAGGTGTCGGCGTTGACGTTGTAGGTCTGCCCATCCGCCCCGTAGGCGACCGGCGCGAGCACGGGAATCAGCTCGGCCTTCAGCACCGCGTCGAGCACGCCGCGCTCGACATGCTCCGGCTCGCCGACGAGGCCGAGATCGACGGTCTGCTCCAAGTGGCTCTCGGGGTCGAGCACGGTCTTCATGGCCCGCTTGGCCCGGACCATGTTGCCGTCCTTGCCGCACAGGCCGATGGCCCGCCCGCCCTCGGCCGAGATCCAGCCGACGATCTGCTTGTTGATCAGGCCGGCGAGCACCATCTCGACCACCTCCACGGTGGCCGCGTCGGTCACCCGCAGGCCGCCGCGGAACTCGGACTGGATGCCGAGCCGGTCGAGCATCTTGCCGATCTGCGGCCCGCCGCCATGCACGACGATCGGCTTCAGCCCGGATTGTTCGAGGAGGACGATGTCCTCGGCGAAATCCTCCGCCGCCGACCGGTCGCCCATGGCGTGGCCGCCATACTTGATGACCACGATCTCCTGATCGTAGCGCTGCATGTGGGGCAGCGCCTGGGCCAGAACTTCGGCGCGCACGTGCACGTTCGGCAATTCGGTCATCGCGGTCCTTCGCCGATCCTTGGGTCAGGTCCCGCGGGCCGGATTGCGGCCGCACCCGTCGGGCGGGGCGCTTCTACAGGAAGCCGTCGGCACTGCGAAGCCGCCTCCGGGCGGGATGCCGGACAGAAGAGGGCGCGCCTCGAAACTGCGGGGATGACGGGGTTCGGCCCGGCGCGGCGGCCGCCCTGTCAAAAAACAGTCACCCTTCCCGTGTGTTGCAAACCGGCTACAGATTGGAGCGGAACCAGAGTCGCCTGGGTTGAACCCCCGCGTCTCCCGGCTCATGCTGCGCTGCAGCAAGCCGGAAGCTGGTGGCCGGGAGGGCCGGATGCGGATCGCGATGATTGGGGCCGGATATGTCGGCCTGGTGTCCGGGGCGTGCCTGGCCGATTTCGGGCACGGCGTCGTCTGCATCGACCGCGATCCGGACAAGATCGCGAGCCTGAACGCCGGCCGCATGCCGATCTACGAGCCGGGGCTCGACGCGCTGGTGGCCGAGAACGTCCGGCAGGGCCGGCTCGCCTTCCGCACGCACATGCGCGAGGCCGTGGCCGAGGCGGACGCGGTGTTCATCGCGGTCGGCACCCCGTCCCGCCGCGGCGACGGCTTCGCCGATCTGAGCTTCGTGTTCGACGCCGCCCGGGAGATCGCCGGCGCGCTCTCGGGCTTCACCGTGGTGGTCACCAAGTCCACCGTCCCGGTCGGCACCGGCGACGAGGTCGAGCGCATCATCCGCGAGGCCAACCCCGACGCGGCGTTCGCGGTCGCCTCCAACCCCGAATTCCTGCGCGAGGGCGCGGCGATCGCCGACTTCAAGCGCCCCGACCGGATCGTGGTCGGCACCGAGGAGGCCCGGGCCGAGGCGGTGATGCGCGAGGTCTACCGGCCGCTCTACCTCAACGCCGCGCCGATCCTCGTGACCAGTCGCCGCACCGCCGAGCTGACCAAATACGCCGCCAACGCGTTCCTGGCCGCCAAGATCACCTTCATCAACGAGATCGCCGACCTGTGCGAGGAGGTCGGCGCCGACGTGCAGCAGGTCGCGCGCGGCATCGGGCTCGACAACCGGATCGGCACCAAG
>NZ_VUOK01000035.1 GCF_009806555.1 Methylobacterium sp. 2A
TCAGAGTCGATCGCCGATGACAGAGCAACTGCCAATCTACTCATATGCAATCGCCCTCCCCCACAGGGGGGGAGGGAGAGTCCGTGACATGTTTTGAAATGCGATTCCCCGCGCCCTCACGCCTGTTTCACGTGAAACAAAACAAGAACGACACCCCTCAACCCCCGTCTCCCGAAGCCCCCTCGCCCACGGCTTCACACGCGAAGGGCGAAGGCGGCGCCTCGACGCCGCGCCAGCGGGCATAGGCCCAGGGGCGGTACCATGCCGCGCCCTCCGGCAGCCGCTCCGGCACGAGGTCGATCCCATGGGTGCCGAACGGCCCGCAGCGGCAGATCCGGGCAAAACCCATCCAGCCCCCCGGCCATAGCCCGTGCCGGGTGATGGCGGCGTCGGTATATTCGGAGCAGCTCGGCCAGTGGCGGCATTGGCGGCCGATCAGCCCCGACAGGGTGAGCTGATAGGCGCGGATCCCCCAATGCGCCGCGCGCCGGACCATGCCGTCAGGCGGCCTGCCGCTTGGCGGCGATCTGGTCGAGGGCGTCCACCACCGCGTCGAAGGTCAGGAGGGTCGAGGCGTGGCGCGCCTTGAACTCCCGCACCGGCTCCAGCACGGCAAGATCCGCCCAGGCGCCGTCGGGGGCCGGGCCGTTCTCCTTGAGCATCGCCCGCATGGCCGCGCGCACGCCGCGCAGCTCCTCGGCGCTGGCGCCGACCACGTGCCGGCCCATCAGCGACGAGGAGGCCTGGCCGAGCGCGCAGGCCCGGACTTCCTGGGCGAAGTCGGTCACCCGGCCATCCGCGCCGAGGACGAGATCCACCGTCACGGTCGAGCCGCACAGGCGGGAATGGGCGGTGGCGCTGGCATCCGGGTTCTCCAGCCGGCCGAGCCGGGGGATATCGGCGGCGAGTTCGAGGATGCGGCGGTTGTAGATATCGTCGAGCATCGGGTCCTCGGCCGTGGGTACAGGTCCCGTCGGGACGCTGCCGCGCGGTTCGCGCATTGCGCGTTGCCCCGCGAACGATGATATAGGCGCCTGACGGTCGCTTCGCGAGGAGGCGGACCGTCGACCAGGGTCGCGCCCACGGCCAAGGTGGTATCCACGGCTCTGGCCATTCCCGGGGCGCCGGCCTGAACCTTTTCAGGCCCGGGATCTTCCCTCACACGCCCGACGCGATTCCGCCGATGTACGCCAAGCCCGACAGCACCCCGATGAAGTCCCGCATTGCCCGGGCCGGAGATGCCATGGATGCCGCGCTCAAGTCCCTGTCCTATCCGAGCGACGGCCAGGGGTTTCACCGGAACGGGCAGGGTTTTCCCCCGAACGGGATTGACGGGCAAGGTCTAGACGGCATGCGCAATGACAATCGGCTGGTGGATGAGGCCCGTCCCGTCGAGGTCGCGCCGGAACCGGCCTCCGCCACCCGCGTCCCCGAGGGGATCGAGACCGGCCGCCCGAGCCGCGCCGAGGCCGAGGCCGCCGTGCGCACGCTCCTGCGCTGGGCCGGCGACGACCCGGCCCGCGAGGGTCTGCGCGACACGCCGGCCCGGGTGACCAAGGCCTACGAGCAGCTGTTCGGCGGCTACAGCGTCGATGCCGAGCAGCTGCTGGAGCGCGTCTTCGAGGAGGTCGAGGGCTATTCGGACATCGTGCTGGTGCGCGACATCCCGTTCCACTCGCATTGCGAGCACCACATGGTGCCGTTCATGGGGCTCGCCCACATCGCCTATTATCCGACCCGGGGCGTGGTCGGCCTGTCGAAGCTCGCGCGTGTGGTCGACACCTTCGCCCGCCGGCTGCAGACGCAGGAGACCATGACGGCTCAGATCGCCGACGTGATCGAGAGCATCCTCAAGCCCCGCGGCGTCGCCGTGATGGTGGAGGCCGAGCATCTCTGCATGGCGATGCGCGGCGTCCAGAAGGCCGGGGTCTCGACCATCACCAGCCAGTTCCGCGGCGTGTTCAAGGACGATGCCAGCGAACAGGTGCGCTTCCTGACCCTGGTGCGCGGCGGCGCCAAGTAGTCTACAGCACGCGCCGAGTCAGGGACCGCCTCTCTACGCCATGACCGCGAGCGACAGCGCCTTCGAGCCCCCCGGCCCCCGCGCCGCGGTTGAGGAAGGCTTGGCCTTCACGCCCCGCTTCGACCGGGACGGGCTGATCACCTGCATCGCGGTCGATGCCCGGGACGGCCGCGTGCTGATGCTCGCCCACATGAACGCCGAATCGCTGGCCCGGACGATCGAGACCGGCGAGGCGTGGTACTGGTCGCGCTCGCGGGCTGAGCTCTGGCACAAGGGCGCCACGAGCGGGCAGATCCAGCGCGTCGTCGAGATGCGGGTCGATTGCGACCAGGACGCCCTGCTGATCCGCGTCGAGGTCGGCGGCGACGGCGGCTGCTGCCATACCGGCCGGCGCGACTGCTTCTACCGCGCCGTCGTCCGGCAGCAGGATGGCCGCGCCGCCCTGGAGTTCGCCGGACGATGAGCGCGACCCTTGCCGCGACCGGGTGGCAAGATTGTCCCGCCGTCTCGTATTTCCAGCCCGGCGCCGTCGAGCCGATCCGGCCGCTGCCGAAGGCGGGGCCGCGGGTCGGGCTGGCGCTCGGGGGCGGCTCGGCCCGGGGCTGGGCCCATATCGGCGTGCTGCGCGCCCTGGAGGAGGCCGGCATCCATCCGACCGTGGTGGCGGGCTGCTCGATCGGGGCGGTGGTCGGCGCCTGCTACGCGGCCGGGCGCCTCGACCGGCTGGAGGCTTTTGCGCGGGCTCTGACTCGGCGCCGGGTGGTCGGGCTGATCGATCCGCGGCTGCCGGGTTCCGGCCTGATCGCCGGCAACCGCCTGCGCCAGCGGCTCCACGCCGATCTCGGCGAGCGCCGGATCGAGCGCCTGCCGATCCGGTTCGGCTGCGTCGCCACCGAGTACGGGACCGGCCGGGAGGTGTGCCTGACCGAGGGGCCGGCGGTGGACGCGGTGCGCGCCTCCTACGCGATCCCCGGCCTGTTCCCGCCGGTGAGCCATGAGGGCCGGCTGCTGATGGACGGCACGCTGGTCAACCCGGTGCCGGTGGCGCTCGCCCGGGCGCTCGGCGCCGACCTCGTGATCTGCGTGAACCTCAACGGCGACACCGGCGGCCCGGTGGTGCGCGAGGTCCCGGCCTACATCCCCCGCCGCGGCTTCCTGAGCGCGCTACGCGATCGCCTGCGAGGCTTCCCCCGCCCAGAGCCCGAGACCCCCGTGCCGGGCCTCGCCCGGGTGGTGCTCGACGCCTTCAACATCACCCAGGACCGGATCTCGCGCTCCCGGCTGGAGCGCGACCCGCCGGACGTGGCGATCGGGCCGGACGTGGCGAAGTTCGGACTGTTCGATTTTCACCGGGCGGATGAGGGGATCGCGCTCGGGTACCGGGCCGCGCGGGCGGCGCTGCCGCGGATCCGGGCTGTGGTGGCGGGGGCTGAGGCGCGGGCTTGAGGGCGTGCGGGGACGATTCCACCCGTCCCCTCCTTCGAAGCCTGCGCGGCCCTTCCGCAGGTACATCCTGATCCGAACCCGACACATGCCCTCCCTCCCCCCTCTGCGGGGGAGGGTGGCCCGCGAAGGGGGTCGGGTCGGGACGAAGTCCCGCGAGGGGGGGAGCGACGGTGCAGAATGAAACGCCGGCCTTCATGAAGGCTGCGCCCAGTCCGGAACCCGGGTCCCCTTGTAACAGCGCGCGGTGGTAGTGAAGGGCTGTTCCGGAAGGAACGCCCCACCCGGGGTGGGGGCCCGTCGGTTGGATCGTTTCCCCTCAGGCTGTCAGGGCTGCGGGAGAGCAGGATCGCCGACGGCTTCTTCCTCAGACCCGGATAGGTTGCCGGAACTTTGGGTTCGCTCTCCCGACCCGGCCTGACGCAGGGGCCACCCTCCCCCGCAGAGGGGAGAGGGGGATGCACGGATCCGTTCTTCGACGCGTCCATCACACACCGTTCGCCGCCCCCTTCCGCCCACCTGAGACGCGTGCGCGCAGGTGGAACGAACCTCGGCCGTGAAACTTTGGCCTCGGCGGGCGGCCGGGGGTTGAACGATGCGCGAGCTGGCGTGCGATGTGGCGGTGATCGGCGCCGGGACGGCGGGGATCGCCGCCTATCGCGCCGCCACCGAGGCCGGCGCCCACGCCGTCCTGATCGAGCGCGGCCCCGGCGGCACCACCTGTGCCCGCGTCGGCTGCATGCCCTCCAAGCTGCTGATCGCGGCCGCGACCGCCGCCCATGCGGCGCGCAACACCGATCTGTTCGGGATTCGCGTCTCGGATGTCACGGTGGACGGACCCGCCGTGATGGCCCGCCTCCGGTCCGAGCGCGACCGCTTCGTCGGCAGCGTCTTCGAGGGGCTGGACGGTTTCCCCGCGGAGGACCGCATCGATGGCAGTGCCCGGTTCATCGACGGCCGGACCCTGGCGGTCGGGGAGGATACGCGGATCCGGTTCCGGGCCGCGATCATCGCCACGGGGTCGAGCCCGACCGTGCCGAAACCCCTGCACGGTCTCGGCGAGCGCCTCCTCACCACCGATACCCTGTTCGAGATCCCCGATCTGCCGGACTCCCTCGTCGTCCTCGGGGCCGGTGCGGTCGGGATCGAGATCGCCCAGGCGATGGCGCGGCTCGGCGTCGCCGTCACGGTGCTCGATGCCGGCGACACGGTCGCGGGTCTGAGCGAGCCGGATCTCACCCGACAGGCCGCCGCGATCTTCGGCGGCGAGCTGGACCTGCATCTCGGCGCCACGCTGGAGCGGGCCGAACCGGAGGGCGACAGGGTGCGCCTCGACTGGACCGATCGCCATGGGCGCGGGCAGGTGACGCGGGCCGCGCGGATCCTGGCTGCCGCCGGTCGCGCGCCGAACCTCGGCGATCTCGATCTCGCCGCAGCCGGCCTGCATCGCGGCGAGGACGGTGTCCCGGCGTTCGACCACCACACCCTGGTCTGCGCGGGGGCGCCGATCCTGATCGCGGGCGATGCCGATGCCTGGCGGCCGGTGCTCCACGAGGCGAGCCGTCAGGGCAAGATTGCGGGCGCCAACGCAGCCGCCCTGGCGCTTGGGCGGCCGATCCAGGCGGTGGCGCCCTGGACGCGCCTGGCCATGGTGTTCACCCATCCGCAGGCTGCCGCGATCGGCGCGCCCTACGCGCCGGACGCTGACAACCGCGTGATCGGGGCGATGGATTTTTCCGATCAGGGCCGCGCCCGCGTCGAAGGCCGCAACCAGGGCGGCATCCGGATCTGGGCCGATCGGGACGGGCGGCTGCTCGGCGGCGAGATGTTCGGCCCCGCCGTTGAGCACCTCGCCCATCTCCTCACCGACGCGGTCGCGGACGGGCTCACCGCCCAGGATGTGATCGAACGGCCGATCTATCATCCGACCGTGGAAGAGGCGCTGACGACTGCGCTCACGAACCTGCCAAAGAAGAAAAACGGGTGCTGATCGTGTCGCGATCGCGAGCATTGCGCTCCGCCCATCTCATCGCCATACCCGTTTGATGATCTGCTTGGGTTCCTGATGCCGCCGAGTCCGGCCGACGACAGCACGATTGACCTCGATGCGCTCGCGCCCGATGCGATCGACCGCCTGGACCAGGGGGTGATCGGTCTGGACGCGGCCGGCGCGGTCGTGGCCTTCAGCGAAGGCGCGAGCGTGCTCTCGGGTTTCGCGCGCGAGGCTGTCCTGGGCCGTGACTATTTTCGCGATGTGATGCCCGGGGCCAACGTCCCGAATTTTCGGGGCCGCTTTCTCGCCGGTGCGCGCCGCGGTGCCCTGGACGAGCGGTTCGACTACGTGTTCGGCCGGGTGCCGCAGCCGCTGCGCGCCCGCATCCATATGCGCCACGGCACGATGGCGGGCGGGCCGCCGGTGACGTGGCTGACGATCGACCCGCTCGAGAGCCTGGGCGCCGGCCTGTCGCGGGAGGCCGTCCTGGCGGCGATCGGGCGGCGGGTCCGGGCCGAGCCGGTGGATGCCAGCCTGTGCGAGCGCGAGCCGATCCACATCCCGGGCTCGATCCAGCCCAACGCCGTGATGCTGGCCGCCGATGCCGGCACCCTGTCGGTCCTCGCCTATTCCGCCAATGTCGACGAGATCGTCGATCCGACCGCGCCGCCGCTCGCGGGGCGGCCGCTGGCCGAGATCCTGCCCGCGGGCTTCGTCGAGACCGTCCGGCGTCGGCTGGCGGAGGAGACCCTGGAGGACGGCCGCTCGGTGCGTGCCCGGCTCACCCTTCCGGGCCGTGACGCGACCTATTACGCGGTCGCCCACGCCCATGCCGGGCGGCTGATCGTCGAGCTGGAGCTGGAGCCGGATTCGGCCGAGGATTTCGCCACCGCCAGCCAGGTCGATACGGAACTCGCCGTCGGGCGCCTGCGGGAGGCCGAGACCCTCGCGGAGGCCGCCCGGATCGCGGCCCTGGAGATCCGGGCGCTCACCGGGTTCGAGGCCGTGCTGGTCTATCGGTTCGACGGGGACTGGAACGGCGAGGCGGTGGCCGAGGACAAGGTGCGCGACTGGTCGCGCAGCCTGCTCGGTCTGCGCTTCCCCGCCTCCGACATCCCCGCCCAGGCGCGCGCGCTCTACACCAAGGCCAGGAGCCGCTTCGTGATCGACCGCGACAGCGTGCCGGTGGGGCTGGTCTCGGCGGCGGGCGCCGGCAACGGCCCGATCGACCTGACCTTCGCGCAGCACCGGACGCTGTCGCCGATCCACCTGGAGTATCAGCGCAACCTCGGCGTGAACGGCTCCATGTCGATCTCCATCATGGTCGAGGGCCGCCTCTGGGGTCTGATGATCGGGCATCACCGCCGCCCGCACTACGTCACGCCCGAGACCCGCGCGGCCGCCACCGTGCTCACCGACGCCTTCGCCATGCGGGTGCAGGAGATCGAGTCCCGCCGGCTCTGGGCCGAGCGGCAGGCGCATCTCGACGTCGAGGGCCGCCTCGTGCGGCGGTTGACCCGCTCCGACGATTTCGTGGCCGCCCTGACCGAGGGCGGGATCACCCTGCTCGACCTGTTCAGCGCCACCGGCGCCGGGATCGTCTCGGGGGAGCGGGTCACGCTGATCGGCCGCACGCCGCCTGCGGAGCTCGTGACCGCGATCGCGGGCTGGCTGCGGGTGCAGGTGCCGGTGGGTGAGTACAGTTACAGCAGCAGCCGCTTCACCACCGAATACCCGGACGCGGCCCCGCATCGGGAGATCGCCAGCGGCCTGCTCGCCACCTTCGTGGACCAGTCGCGCGAAAACCTGCTCCTCTGGTTTCGCCCCGAGGTGCCCAGCACGGTCACCTGGGGCGGCGATCCGCGCAAGCCCGTGCTCGCCGGCAGCGGCCCGGTGGCGGTGCTGCCGCGGCGCTCCTTCGAGCGCTGGGTCGAGGAGCGCACGGGCTTTGCCGCCCCCTGGGCCGAGTGGCAGATCCAGCTCGCCGGATCCCTCGCGGAGGCGGTGGAGGGCGTGGTCCTGCGCCAGCGCCGCAAGATCGACGAGCTCACCAGCCTGCTCGCCGAGAAGGAGCGGCTGCTGGAGCAGAAGGACCTGCTCACCCGGGAGATCGACCACCGGGTCAAGAATTCCCTGCAGATCGTCTCGGCCTTCCTGCAGATGCAGCGCCGCCAGATCGCCGATGGCGAGGCCCGGCAGGCCTTCGCCGACACCTCGGCCCGGGTGATGAGCGTCGCCCGGGTGCATGACAGCCTGTATCAGGCCGAGCGCGTGGACGAGGTCGATCTGGGCCAGACGATCGAGAACCTGTGCAGCGACCTCGCGGAACTCGCCGGCGAGGGCCACGCGGTCGATCTCACCGCCGAGCCCGGCCTGATGGTGCCCTACCGCAAGGCGGTGGCGCTCTCGCTGATCGCCACGGAGCTCGTGACCAACGCCTTCAAGTATGCCGCGAAGCCGGCCGGCGGCGGCCGCGTCGCGGTCAGCGTCTCGGCCTCCGGTCCCGGCGAGGTGCAGCTCCGGGTCTGCGACGACGGCGGCGGCCTGCCCGATGACTGGGCCGACGCCAAGGCGCGCGGCAAGGGCTCGGGGCTCGGTATGAAGCTGATCCGGGCGATGCTCGACCAGATCAACGCCCGGCTCGACGTCGCCAACACGCCCGGCGCCTGCTTCACGATCACCGCGTGAGCCCCGACAACCCGATCCGGCGCGACGGCCTGCATGCGCGCCTGCGCGCCGCCACCGACCCGGCGCACCGCGCGCTGGAGGCCGGCCTCGACTGGCAGGCGCGGGTGGCGACGCTGCCGGGCTATCGCGACCTGCTGGCGCGGCTCCACGGCTTCCACGCCAGCTGGGAGCACGCGATCGGCGCGCAGCTCGCCGACGAGCCGTTCCTCGCGCCCCGGCGGCGCCTCGCGCTGCTCGCCGCCGATCTCGACCATCTCGGCCTCGCCCCGGCGGCGGTCGTGGCGCTGCCGCGACCTGAACCCATCGCGCTCGACGGCCCTGCGGCGGCGATGGGGGCACTCTACGTGCTGGAGGGCTCGACGCTCGGCGGCCAGCTGATCGGCCGGCACATCGCGGGCCTGCACGGCTTCAGCGAGACGGGGCTCACCTATTACCGCGCCCACGGCCCCCGGACCGGCGCCATGTGGGCGGCCTTCCGGACGCGGCTGGAGGATTTCGCCGACGATCCGGCGGCGGAAACCGCGCTGACCGGGGCGGCGGTGGCGACCTTCGCGGCGATGCGGGCGTGGCTCTGCGCGCCGCACGCCATGCCGGCCGCCGGCTGAGTCCGCGGGCTCATTCGGCCGCCAGCGCGTCCCGCTCCGCCTTCAGGTGGACGATCAGCCGCTCGGCGAGGCGGCTCGTCGGCCGACCGGCCGGCCGCAGCAGGAACGTCTCGATCGGCGCCTCGGGCCGGAACGGCCGCAGCACGATCGGCAGCCCGGTCAGCTCCCGGGCCGGCACCGGATCGACGATCGCGAGGCCGAGGCCCTGCGCGACGAGGCCGCAGCGCGCGGCGGTGTATTCGGCCATCATCTCGAAGCGTGGCGTCACGCCGGCTTCCGCGAAGGCCGCCTCGACGCTGGGTTGCACGGATCCGGCTCCGGCCGAGATCAGCGGCAGCCCGGCCAGATCCCGGGCGGTGATGACCCGCTTGCGTGCGAGGGCGTGCCGCCGCGGCAGCGCGCAGACGGCCGCCAGGGTAAGGAACGGTTCGGCCTCCACCGCCGCGTAGCCCGATCGCGGCCGTGCAAGGCCGAGGTCGCATTGCCCCGAGGCCGCCCAGGACCAGATCGTGTCCGGGCTCGGCACGTGGACCGCGATCCGGAGCCCGGGGCATTCCGCGTCGAGGCGCCGGAGCGCCCGGGGCAGGAGCCGGGAGGCCAGGGAAGGCTGGCAGGCGATCCGCAACGAGCCGGTGCCGCGCTCCCGGATCCGCCGGGCGGCGTGGTGCAAATGGTCCAGGCCCGCGAAGGTCTGCGCGACCTCATGCGCGAAGGCCTCGCCCTCCAGCGTCGGGATCGCGCTGCCATGGCCGCGCACGAAGAGCGGAAAGCCGAGATCCGCTTCGAGCTGGGTGATGGCCCGGCTGACATGGGGCTGACCGACGCCGAGGGCCTGCGCGGCCCGCGTCATGCCGCCGTGGCGGATCACGGCGCGGAACAGGTCGAGATGGGCCGGATTGATCATGCCGAGATTGCATGGACGCGTCGCCTCCGGGCATTTGACGGCATGGGCCGGACCGGCTGTCAATGCCGGCCCGATCCAGCCCCCGAAAGATCCGTCGATGCTCGCCCTTGCGTTCTCCGCCCTGCTCGCCGTCCTGGCGGGTGCCGGGCTCGTCGTGCAGCAGATCCTGAACGCGAACCTGCGGGTGGGGCTCGCCTCCGCCGCCTGGGCGGGGGTCGCCAGCTATACGGTCGGGCTCGCCTGCATGGCGCTCCTGGCCGCCACCCTGCGCGATCCCGTGCCGGCGGCGAGCATGGCCGGCCGCATCCCGTGGTGGACCTGGAGCGGCGGGCTGTTCGGGGCGCTGTTCATCGGGCTCGCGATCCTGCTCGTCCCGAAGCTCGGGGCCGCGACCTTCTTCGCGCTGCTGGTGACGGGCCAGATGCTCGCCTCGGTGCTGTTCGACCAGATCGGCCTGCTCGGCCTCGCGCAGCGGCCCATCGACCTGCCGCGCCTCGTCGGGGTGGGGCTGCTGATCGGCGGCGTCGTGCTGATCCGCCGGTAAGGGGCCGCGCCCGACCCTATCGGGCGCATCCTTTCCCGGACGCCTGGGATGCAGGGGGAGCTGATTCGAGAACCCGCACAGCAAGCGCCATGGAGCGGCACCGAATATGGACGCCGCACGTCTTTTCGCGCTGGATCTCGGGTCGCATTCCGCTGGCGCTCCATGCGCCCGGGGAAAGCGCGCCCGATCCTGCGAACGGGCGCGGGCAGCCCCTATGCCGTCTCGGCCAGCAGCCCGTCCACGAAGGCCGCGAGACCGGTGCGGCGGGCGCGCTTCAGCCGCTCGGCGGCCAAAATCCCCTGGAGCGCCCGGAAGGCGTTCTGCAGATCGTCGTTGACGATGACGTAATCGTACTCGACCCAGCGCTGGATCTCGGTCCGGGCATTGGCGAGGCGCTTCTCGATCGTCTCGGCCGAATCCTCGGCCCGGCGCTCCAGGCGCTGGCGCAGCTCGGCCATACTGGGCGGCAGGATGAACACCGTCACCACATCCTGGGCGAGCTTGGCGCGCACCTGCCGCGTGCCCTGGTAGTCGATGTCGAAGATCATGTCCCGGCCGGCGCCGAGCACCTTCTCCACCGGGCGGCGCGGCGTCCCGTAGAAATTGCCGTGAACCTCGGCCCATTCGAGCAGGTCGTCACGGGCGCGCAGGTCCTCGAAGGCCTCGCGGTCGATGAAGTGGTAGTGCCGCCCGTCGATCTCGGAGGGGCGCCGGGCCCGGGTGGTCACCGAGATCGACAGGTCGAGCGCCCAGGCGGGGTCCTGCGCCACCGCCCGCGTCAGCGTGGTCTTGCCCGCGCCCGAGGGCGAGGACAGGATCAGGATCAGCCCGCGCCGGGCGATGGAGTCCGAGACGCTGCCGGCCGGTTCGGTCATCGGCGGGGCTCCGCGGTGTTGCGCATCCGTATCCTCACGTCACTCGATGTTCTGGACCTGCTCGCGGAACTGCTCGACCACGGCCTTCAGGTCGAGTCCGATCCGCGACAGGCTGATGTCGTTGGCCTTGGCGCACAGGGTGTTGGCCTCGCGGCCGAATTCCTGGGCCAGGAAGTCGAGGCGCCGGCCGATCGCGCCGCCCGCCGCCAGGAGCTCGCGGGCGCTCGCCACGTGCGCCCGCAGCCGGTCGAGCTCCTCGCGCACATCCGCCTTGCCGGCGAGCAGCATCGCTTCCTGATGGAGCCGGTCCGGATCGAGTCCGCTGCTGCCGAGCGCCGCGATGGCCGCCTCCAGCCGGGCACGCACCGCCTCGGGCTGCCGGGCCGGGTTCTCCTCCGCGGCCTGGGTGAGCGCCGCGATCCGGTCGACCTGGGCGGTGACGACCTGTTCGAGCTGGCGCCCCTCGGCCCGGCGCGCCGCCACGAGATCCGCCACCAGCCGGGCCGCCCCCTCGGTCAGATCCCGGGTGAGGGCCGCGGTATCGGCCGTCTCGTCCTCGACCTCGACGACGCCCCGCAGGCCGAGCAGCCCGTCCATCGTGGCGGGGGCCACGCCCTCGGGGACCGGCACCCGCGCCACCGCCTGGGCGAGGCTCGCCAGCAGCGACTCGTTGATCCGCACCCGCGCGGCCGATTCCGGCTTGGTCAGGGTGAGGGTCAGCTGGCACTGGCCGCGGGAGAGGGCCTTCTGGAGGGCGGCGCGGGCCGCCTCGCCGGGGCCGTCCTGGCCGGCCGGCACACGGACGCGCACCTCCAGGCTGCGCCCGTTGACGCTGCGGACCTCCCAGGCCCAGTGGACCGATCCGGTCGCGCCCGCGATCCGGGCGAAGCCGGTCATGCTCGCGATCTGGGCCATGGCGAACCCCGTTGCGGAGAAGATCGGCGCCTGTAGCACGGATCGTCCCGCCGGGAAGAGGCGGTTGGGCGGTCGTGCCACGGATGACATGCGTGTGGACACCGGAACGGGGGCCAGGTCGCGGTCGTCCCGGCCGGCTAACCTGCGTCATGGCGTCGGCATCCGTCCACATCGGCTCGATCGCGGGGCCGTCGAGATCCTCAGCGTGAGGCCGTTCCCGAGGGAGAGCGCCGCCGCTCATCGAGAGGCATGCCATGGCGGCACCGGGCCTCCCGGCCGGCCCGGGTCCTTGATGGAATTTCCAAAAATACGTAATTTACGTAAAATGGTGGGGCGACCGATGCTGACCTTCGGAACCACGGATCTTCAGCGCAGGACAGCGGACGTTCAGAAGGCCGCTTTGAAGTCACCGGTCCTGCTGACCTATCACGACAAGCCCCGGTTCATCATGATGACCGTCGAGGAATATGCCCGGCGCCCGGGCGTCGATCTCGTGGCCGGGCCCGAGTCTTTGCCGGACAGTGCGGTGGCGCGTCTCCAGGCGATCGCGGAAGCGCATCCTGACGCCGAATGCGTGGTCGCTGGCGGCTTGGCAGCTTTGCTCGACGAGGAGACCGAGCGTGGCAGCCTCGCTCCCTGAGCCGGTTCCCGGGCTCGTCTTCCGCTACGATTATCTACGGCCCCGCCACCATGACGAAGGCGTCGAGAACCCGAAAGAGCGTCCGGCGTGCATCCTGCTGGTCCTCAAGGCCGGAGAGGTCCTGACCGGCGCGACTCTGATCGACGAGAGGTCCGGAAGAAACGTCGTGGACTACACGGCGAGCGAAGGCGACATCGTCATCGTCCCCATCCAGACCGACCCGCCGGATGCGGAGCACTGGGTATCGAACTCAGTCTGGACACCAAGGCTTACGTCGGCCTGCCCGGCGACAAGCCCTCTTGGGCCATCATCTCGGAGGTCAACATCGACCGGTGGCCGAATTCGGGACTGGGTCGCGTCCCCGGGACAGGTGCGTTCGCCTATCGACGGCACCTCCCGGGACCTGTCATGGCGGCCATCGCCAGAACCTTCCTCAAGCTTCGGGAGCGGAAGCTGGTTCGCGGGCTCACCCGTCATCCTTGACGGACAGGCCTGACGCTGGCCGACTTGCCATTCGCCGCCGGGAGGGACGCATCATGGGCGGTCCACGCCCCTGAATTGTCCATCTCGGACACTCGGAAGCGGGTCTTGAATGGCTCGCCGCGCCGATGCGCCTTCCTGTTCAGCAGCGTGGTGCGCGGCGGCCTCAGGCGTCGAACCTCAGCGCCGCCCCTTCGGTGCGGGCGTCGGCGCCGCGAGCGACGGCACGGTCTTGGGCGAGCCGAGATCGTAGCTGCGGTTCTTCAGCGGATCGAGCCGCGTGCCCTCGGAGGCGTCGAAGGCCCGGCTGGCCGGCGTGCTCGTGTCGAGGAAGGCGGCGTTCGTGCTCCCCGCGCCATCGCCGCCGGGAACGCCCCCCGGCGCGTAGGCCGAGGCACGGCCCGGGACGGCCGGATCCGGGCCCGGCTCGACCTTGTCGACCGCGTCCGGCGGCGCCTGCCGGCTCTTCTCCACCGCCCGCCACCGGGCGACGTTGCGCTGATGCGCCTCCAGCGAATCCGCAAACGCGTGGCCGCCGGTGCCGTCCGCCACGAAATAGAGGTCCTTGGTCCGGGACGGGTTGGCCACCGCCTCCAGGGCGGCCTTGCCGGGATTGGCGATCGGGCCCGGCGGCAGGCCCTCGATCACGTAGGTGTTGTAGGGCGTCGGCCGGTCGATCTCGGAGCGCATGATCCCGCGGCCCAGCGTGCCGCGCCCGCCCACGAGTCCGTAGACGATCGTCGGGTCCGATTGCAGCTTCATCCGCTTGTTCAGGCGGTTGATGAACACGCCCGCCACCCGGGGCCGCTCGTCGGCGCGGCCGGTCTCCTTCTCGACGATGGAGGCCAGCGTGACCATCTCGGCCGGGGTCCGCACCGGGACGTCGGCGCTGCGGCGGAGCCAGATCTGGTTCAGCACCTCGCGCTGCTTGGCCTTCATCAGGTCGATGATCTTCTGGCGCGTGGCGCCGCGCTCGAACTTGTAGGTGTCGGGCAGGAGCGACCCCTCCGGCGGGATCTCGTTGATCTCGCCGGTGAGCACGTCGTTGTCGTTGAGGCGGTTCACGATCTGCTCGGAGGTCAGGCCCTCCGGGAAGGTGATGGCGTGCTGGACCTGCCGGCCGGTGGCGATCGTGTCGAGCGCATCGGCGATGCTGGCATGGGCCTTGAACGCGTACTCGCCGGCCCGGAGCGCGGGCCGTCCGCCGAAGCGGGCGGCGAATTCGAACAGGCCGGTATGGTCGATCACGCCCTCGCGCTTCAGGGTCTCGGCGATCTCGGTGGTGCCGCTCGGCGGGATCACCACGACCTTGTCGGCGCCAAGCGGCCCCGCCTCGCGCACCTGCCGCTGGAACAGCGTGATGCCGATCATCGCCGCGATGGCGATGACCACCGCGAAGGTCAGCGCGCCGCTGACGACGCCGACGAAGCCGCTGCGCTCGCGCTCGGGCCGCTCCGGGGGCGGGGGCGCGACGGTCGGCTTGATCGCCTCGCCGGGCGAACGCGGCGAGAGCCGCTGCGGCAGGGCGGGCTCGTCCGTCGGATCCTGCACGATGCGTTCGGGCGCGGGCAACTTTGAGCGGCGGAAGAACATCGGGATCCTGTCTGGGTCCGCGCGGCCCGTCACGCATCGCGGGCCGGGATCGGCTGCCCGCAACCGGGTGCGCACGTCGAGGCCTGCGACCCTAGCCGGGTTTGTGGCGAAAATGCCGTTCCGCGGCGCGAAACGGTACGGATCGCCGCAGTCAGCCGGGAGGCTGGCAGGTCGCGCAGAAGAAGGTCGAGCGGTTGGCCTGCACGATCCGGGTGATCGCGCCGCCGCAGCCCGGCCGACTGCAGGCGAGGCCGACCCGGTCGTAGACCCGGAAGGCGTGCTGGAAGGCGCCCGCGCTGCCATCCGTGTGGGCGTAGTCGCGCAGGGTCGAGCCGCCGGCCTTCACGGCCTCCTCCAGCACCTGCACGATCGCCTTGGCGAGCGCATTGGCCCTGGGGGTCGGCCGCCCATCGGGTCGCGCGAGGCTGCCTGCCGGGGTCTCGGGATGCAGCCGCGCCCGGTGCAGGGCCTCGCAGACATAGATGTTGCCGAGCCCCGCGATGAGGCGCTGATCCAGGAGGGCGGCCTTCAGCGGCGTGATCTTGTGGCGGAAGAGCTGCGCGATCACCGCGCCGGTGAGTCCGTCGAGGGGCTCGACGCCCATCTTGGCGAAGTGGCGGCAGGTCGCGAGGTCCCGGCTCGGGACGAGGTCCATGAAGCCGAAGCGGCGGGCGTCGTTGTAGGTGACGGTGGCGCCGGTGCTCATCGCCATCACCACGTGGTCGTGCTTGGGCGTGCCCTGTGCCCCCTCCAGGTAGAAATCCCCCGGTGAGAGGTTGCTGCCATCGGGCAAAGCCACGTCGAACCGGCCGCTCATGCCGAGATGCATGATCAAGGTCTCGCCGGAATCGAGATCGGCGGTGAGGTACTTCGCCCGGCGCGCGAGCCCCGTCACGGTGCGGCCCTCCAGCCGGGCGGCGAAGCGCTCGGGGAAGGGGAAGCGCAGGTTGGGCCGGCGCAGGGTGACGCGGCTGAAGCGCGCGCCGACCATCGCGGGCTCCAGCCCGCGCCGCACCGTCTCGACCTCGGGAAGCTCCGGCATGTCTTTCGCTGTTCGCGGCGCCTCGTGCGCCGGCTTTTGGATATCGGCGGGATCGGTCGGCGCCGCAACGGCTCGGCCCCGCGCGGTTTGCCGCGCTCGCCCGCCATCGCACCGAACCTGATTGCCCGCTCGCAGCGCGCAAGTCTGCCCTATGCGTACAATCTAACGTCGTCGAGCGGCACCGCAGGCGCCCCGCGCGGCCGGGGGCGCCAAACCTACGCAGCAGATCGAGGGGAATCGTTTCAACAGTTCTAAAGTATTAGGAATGCAGTTCCAGAGGAGATCCAAGAAAAAATCAGGTGACATCTGCGTGTCTGGGTGCAGACTGCTTGGGAAACCTCAAGAAGACGGAGGGTTGCCCGCATCACGCCCGGTCGGAAAACCCATGTCTGGACTGGGCGCAACAGGCGATGTCGCAACGTGCAACGCAGGAATTGAACGATGTCGGATTCTTCCAACACCAATCCTAGTTATCTCATCGCGAATCAGATCGTCGGGAACGGTCCCGTCGATCTCCTGACGTCCAAGTACGCCTGGGCCTTCAAGGGTGAGAAGGCCAACGCCTGGACGGACAGGGACATCAGTGTTGGGAAAGGCGAGGACGGAGACAGCATCGTCTTCGCCTCGTTCGCCAGCAATCTCACGGGCGGGAACTACAGCGACAAAGAACATATCTTTCTGAGAGACACACAGTTCGGCTTTACGACCCTGGTCACGCCCAGCGACGCCAACGGCGCCAGTTACCAGCCGGTCATCTCCCGCGACGGCAAGAAGGTCGCCTACATCTCAAGAGCCACCAACATCGTGAACGGCGACACGAACGACCGGCCGGATCTGTTCGTGAAGGACGTGAGCTGGGAGGGGAATGGGTTGGTCCAGCGCGTCGACACGGGCTGGAACGGCAAGCAGGGCTACGGCGACGTGCTGTATCCGGCCCTCTCGCCGGACGGGTCGAAGATCGCCTTCTGCTACTCGGACAGCAGCATCCTCGACGGCACCGACCTGAGGACCTGGCACGTCTACGTGAAGGACCTCGTCACGGGCAACCTCAGCCGGATCTCCGAGGACGCGAGCCACAAGCCCGGCAACGGCGACAGCGTGTCGCCGCTGGCCTGGTCGGCGGACGGCACGCGGCTGGCCTTCATCTCCGAGGCGTCGAACCTCGTGGGTGGGGACACGAACGGCGCGCCTGATCTGTTCGTGAAGTATTTCAGCGACGGACACCTCAATCGCGTGGCGACGAACGTCGACAGGTATCACGGGCTGGCGTTCGATCCGAACGACAATAATTTTCTCGCATTCTCATCCGAATTAGTGCACGGTGATTCGAGTAAGCATACCGATGTGCTGATTGAAAATCTGAATACTGGGATCATTGACCGCGCTTCACTGGACAGAAACAACAATGAGTTGAACGGTGACAGCTTCGGTCCATCCTTCTCGGAAGATGGACAGACGTTGTTTTTTGCGACCAGTGCCGATATCGGCAACGTGGGCGACAGCAACAAGCATATCAACATTTATGCAAAAGATAGACACTCTAAAGATTTGACCTTGTTGTCGTCCGCGTCGGACGGGACGCCGGGCGATGGGAACAGCTATCCGGTGCTGGCCTCGCCAAAGCTAGGGGATAAGGTGTACTTCGCCTCGACGTCGAGCAATCTGGCGGCCAACGACGGCGGCACCGGCAACGACATCTTCGCGCGCACGATCCGCTCGACGGACACGATCGACATCCATCGGGCGGACTTCAGCAAATATGGGGCCGCGTGGAAGTACGGGAGCCTGCTGTTTACCGATCCGGACCGGGACGACACGCACACGGTGAGCGTGGCGAAGGCGGATGGCGACCTGGGCAACCTGTTTGCCGACGTGCGGAGCGAGCCGAACGGCGGCTACGGGGCGGTGGGCTGGCGCTACCGGCTGCTGGCCGAGGACTTCAAGAAGCTGGCGGCGGGGACGACGAAGGACGACACGTTCACGGTGACGATCGACGACGGTCATGGCGGCGTGGAGAGCCATGATGTGACGGTGCATCTTCACGCACCTGACGCGACGTCAGCGGCGAGCGTGAGCGTGCAGGAGAGCCACGGCTTGACCGGCTTGGAGATCTGATCAGGCCTGAGCGCAGCCGGCGATCCAATCGGCCCGGCACGGCGGCGGTCGTGCCGGGCTACTTAAATTTCGACTGCTGGGGGCGTGGCATGCCAGCGGCGCCTGTTTTGGCGCCGCACGATACAAGAAGCCCTGTGCGAGCGGTGATATGGCTCGCGCAGGGCTAGGTGTCGGCCGATACTTGAAGAGTCGATCAGGGCGTACCCCAGACGTGATCCCATACGCTCGTTGCAGCTTGCGCTGCTCGCATTTCTTCTTGAGTAAATTTTCCCGATGAACTGTCGGCGATCGCGCCGAGCGTTCCGCGGCTTAGCGTCAGGAAGCCGACCTTGATGCACCAATCGTCGAGGGAGCGCGGCGTATCAGCGGTTTCACCCAGCCGCTTGTAGGCCGCGTCCAGAAATCTGCGCGCGTCCGGCACGTTCTCCCACCAGTCCCGCACATCCTTGGGCGGCCTGTTTGCGGTGACGTTGTAGGTCTGGACTTCGACCGAGACGGTGACGATCGTCTGGCTCTGGACGGCGGTGCCGATCGGGTGAGCCTGGGCCGCGTTGTCGGCGGGCTGAGCGGCCGCGCCCCCGCTCGACCCCTCGCCGGACCCGCTGCTCCAGGCGTGGGCCTCGTCCGAAGCGCTGCCCTCGCTCGAAGCCTGCGCCTCAGCCTCTCCGTGGGCGCTGCTCTGGCCGAGCGCCACCTGGGCACGGGCCTGGGCCTGGGCGTGCACGAGGCCCAGGATCGCATCCGCCGTCCCGATGGCGAAGCTGCGGCCGGTGCGCGGGTCGGGCGAGCGGAATGCGGCGGTCGACGCGGTCGCAGCCTTTCCCGTCCGGTCGGCCGCCGCGGTCTGCACGACCTGCAGGGCGACCTCGGCCCGAGAGGCGGCCGCCGTTATCGCGTAAGTCATCGCTGGTCCCCCTTCGCTCCAGACCCGTGATCGACCACTCAAATCGCTGCTGAAACAAAATGTTTCTGCTTTTGACCCCGTTCAAGCAGAGCCTTGTGCATCAGGTCTGGCAGAAAACATCCATCAGTAATTGATAGAAATACGAATCAGCATCTTCAGGTTTGCCGAATTACGATGATAGTCGATCCGTTACGGGGTGCAAGATCGCTGAAGGTGTCTTCGTGCTTTGGGCCGACTTTCGCCTCGACGTCGAGCAATCTGGCGGCCAACGACGGCGGCACCGGCAACGACATCTTCGCGCGCACGATCCGTTCGACGGACGCGATCGACATCTACCCCGCCGCGTCCGGCAAGACGGACTGGAACAAGGATGGGTCGGCGTGGAAGTACGGCAGCCTGTTGCTTGCCGATCTGGACCGGGACGCTTCAGCGCCGCCGCAACCGCACGTAGAGCGCCCCCGCGCCGCCGTGATGGCGGGCCGCCTCCTCGAAGCCCAGCACGATCCCACGCAGCTCCCCACCCCGCAGCCAGTGCGGCACGCTGCGGCGGAGCACGCCGCGCTCGGCGAAGGCCTCCGAGTAGCCCGGGCCGCCCTTGCCGGTGACGACCAGCACATAGGCATGGCCGGCGGCCCGCGCCCGGAGCAGGAAGCCGGTGAGCGCGGCGTGCGCCTCGGCCTGCACCATCCCGTGCAGGTCGATCCGCGCCTCGATGGCGAGGCGCCCCCGCCGCAGGCCGACCTTCGCGGTCCGCTCGAGCCCGGCGCTCGGGGCGTTGCGCTGCGGCGGCGCCTGATAGGGCGCGGCGGTGGCCGGACGCGGCGGCTCCGGCGCCGGCTTCGGCGGAAGTTTCTTGGCGCGCGGCTTCTTCGCGACCGGCGCCGCGGTCGGTTTCAGGATCGGGGCCGTCAGCGCCGGCATGGTGGCGGTCGGCGTGGGCATCTCGGGGGCGGCCTCGGGCACCGGCGTGGCGCGGCCCGGCAGGGGCGTCACCAGCTTGGCGATCGCGTCCCAGAGGCGGGCCTCTCCGGCGGTGAGGCGGCGCCCGCGGCGGGGCGGCCTCATCGGGAGCTTCCGCCCGGCGCGGCCTTCGGCAGCAGCACCACGAAGCCGATGGCGTCGCGCAGGTTTCCGGCCACGATGCCGGCCTGCGCGCCGGTCCCGACGAACAGATCGCCCCGGGCCGGCCCGACGATTGCCGAGCCCGTATCGGCCGCGATGACGAGGCGTCCGCCCTCGCCGGGGGCCGCGCCCGGAAGGGCGCCTGCGAGCCAGAACGGCAGCCCGTAGCGCCAGAGGCCCGCATCCACCGCGAGGCTGCGGCCGGGGCTGAGCGGCGCGTTGGCCGCCCCCGGCGGGCCGAGGGCGGGATCCTCGACCGGGGCGAGGCGGAAGAAGATGTAGGACGCGTTCGCCCGGATCAGGCGTTTTGCGACGTCGGGATGCTCGCGCAGCCAGCCGGTCCAGCGCGCCAGCGTCAGGCCTTCGAGCGGCAGGTGCCCCTCCTGCACGATCAGCTTGGCCACCGCCGTGTAGGGCCGCCCGTTGCGCCCGTCGTAGAGCACCCGCACGGCCCGCCCGTCGGGCAGGCGCACGCGCCCGGAGCCCTGGACCTGCAGGACCAGCAGATCGACGGCATCGCGCAGCCACAGGATCGGCCGCGCCTGCGCGCCAAGCGCCCCATCCTCGATGGCGGCGCGGTCGGGATAGGGGGCGAACCCCTCCGCGGTGGCGCGGGCGGCGCGGAGCGTCGGATCGAGCCCGGGGCGGGTCTCGCCGGGGCCGAGGGACACGAGGTCGTCGGGCCGGGCGAGGACCGGCGTCGGGAAATCCGGCCGCGGATCGAGGGAGCCCGTCAGCTCGGGCTCGAAATAGCCGGTGAGAAAACCGGGTTGTCCGGGATCGGGCCGCTCGATCCGGAACGCGTCGAAGCGGTCGCGGAAGAAGGCGGCGGCATCGGGAACGGCGCCGCCCGCTGCCGCGCAGGCATCGGACAGGGCCGCCGGGTCGCCCGCGACGCTGGCGGGCTGCGGCAGAGCCGGTGCCGGAGCGGCGCAGACCCGGCGGAACGCGTCCAGGGCCGCGGCGGCGTCGGGACCGGGGAAACCCGGCAGCGCCTCGAAGGGTACGGGCTTCAGGGTCGCGTCGCCGACCACGGCCGGCGCGGCGGCCGATAAACCCGGCCCGCCGAGTACGAGGAGGGCGGCCGTGACGGCTCCGGGCCAGGTGCGCGGGATCCTGCGCGGGATCGTCACGGTGCAGCCGTCAGGCGGTCAGGCGCCGGCCTCGGTGGCCACGAGCTGCCAGTTCGGGTCGCGCGAGCCGAGGGTACGGGCGAAGGTCCAGACATCGGGCACCTCGACCACGGTCTCGGCGCTGCCGTCCACCACCTTGCCCTCCGCGTTGCGGGTGGCGGTGATCAGGTTCGACAGGAACCGCACGGTGATCTGCGCGACGCGGTTGCGCACCTCGACGGCCACGATCTCGGCCTTGTCGATCGAGACGAAGGTGGTTTCCAGGGTCTGGCGGTTGCGCTCGCGCTCGGCGATCGCCCGCTCGAAGGCCTCGCCGACTTCCTTGGACAGGAGGCCCCGCAGGGTCTTCCGGTCGCCCTTGGCGAAGGCGATCATGATGGCCTCGTAGGCCGCTTTCGCGCCCTCCAGGAAGGCGCGCGGATCGAAGCTCGGCTCGGCCTGGACACAGGCTTCGAGCCCGCGGGCGACCTCGGAGCCGGGCTCGGCGATCCCGCGCCAGTCGCGCGGCGCCGGGGCGGGCGCCGGAGCCGGGGGCGCCCGGTCGGCGCCCGGCAGGCGCACGACGTTGTCGCCCTCGCTGCGCGTCTGGGGCTCGGTTCGGCTGCGGTCGACCGGCTTGAACGGCGAGCGTTCCGCACCGGTCTTCTGGCCCAGCACCGAGCGCAGGCGCCAGATCACGAAGACTGCGAGCGCGAGGAAGATGATCGTCGTAACGTCGAAACTGTCCTGCATCACCGATCCGATGGTGGCCGCGGCGCGACCCTGTGCCCCTTGCTCAGGTCACGCGCGGTGCGGCGCCGGCAAAGCGCGCATAGTCCTGACGACTCATATCCGACCAACGCGCCGGGAGCGAGCCGGTTGTACCGGAGGGACCCAATACCGCGGTCGGATCTCGATATGGGTCGCGGTCGCCATCGGCGCCAGCGCCCCGCCGGCTCTCTCGACCCGCTCGCTTGTCGAGGCCCGGCGCGCGTGTTAGCGGCCCTGCCGTTCGGGGCAGTTCCGCGGCGCGATCCAGCGGCACCCGCTGAGACAACCCGCGCCGGCTCCGCCGGCCGATCGAGAAGGAAGACCCGCATGGCCGATTCTCCGGCAGCGAACGGCAACGGCGGCGGCATGCCGCAGGGCGATATGCCGATGATCAACGCCCTGGCGCAGTACACGAAGGATCTCTCCTTCGAGAATCCGAACGCGCCGCGCTCCCTGCAGCCCAAGGAGGGCCAGGGGCCGCAGATCAATATCCAGGTCAACGTCAACGCCTCCCAGCTCTCGGAGACCGACTTCGAGGTCGAGCTCAAGCTCGACGGCGATGCCAAGATCCAGAACGAGGTGCTGTTCGCCTTCGAGGTGACCTATGCGGGCGTGTTCCGCCTGCTGAACATCCCGGCCGACCAGATTCACCCGGCCGTGATGATCGAGTGCCCGCGCCTGCTCTTCCCCTTCGCCCGCCAGATCGTGGCCGAGGCGGTGCGGAACGGCGGCTTCCCGCCCCTCTACATCGATCCGATCGACTTCGTCGGCCTCTACCGGCAGAAGGTCATGGAGCAGCAGGGCGCACCGGGACCGCTCGCTTCCTGAGCCCGGATCCCGGCAGCCCTCAGCGGCCGCCGGGGCCACGATAGGCCGCCGCCAGGGCGCGCAGCGCATCCGCGGCCGGCCCCCTCAAGGGGCGGGCGTGCAGCATCACCCGGGTGAGCGGGAGTTCGGGCAGGCCCAGGCGCTCCCCGGCCTCCGCCACTCCAGCCGGCGCCGTGCTCGGCGCCAGCGCCGCCACCGCGAGCCCGGCCGCCACGGCGGCGCCGACCGCCGCGACGCCGCCGCCGACGAACACCTCCCGCCAGGGCAGGCCGGCCGCGTCGAGGGCCGCCTCGGCCGACATCCGGACATTGCAGGGACCCGCCAGGGTCGCGAGCGGCAGCGGCCGTCCCGTCCCGTCGGCCCAGGCGAAGGACGGGGCGGCGAACCAGCACAGCCGCTCCGCCGCCAGGACCGTGCCGCCCTCCGGCTCCTCCGCGTCATCGACGCCCGCACGCACCAGAACCGCGTCGAAGCGGCCCGCCACGAAGGCGGGGCGCAGGTCGCGTGACGGCAGGATCGTCACCTCCGGCACCACGCCCATCCCGTCGAGGCCGAGCCGGGCGAGCCGGCCCGGCAGATCGGGGCCGGCGACGTGATCGCTGATGCCGAGGCTGAGCCGCGGCGGAGGCGCGTCCGCGAGATCCGCCACCGCGCGGGCATGGGCTTCCAGGAGGAGCCGGGCCGAGGGCAGGAACTTGGCGCCGCGGAGCGTCGGGGCCACGTGGCGCGGCGTCCGGTCCAGGAGGCGCAGGCCCAGCCTGTCCTCCAGCCGCTTCACCCGCAGGCTGATCGCCGCCTGGGAGGTCGCCAGGGAATCGGCGGCGCGGGTGAAGCTCGCGAGATCGACCACCCGCACGAAGGCACGCACGCCCTCGATGTCCAGCAGGGTCTCGGCGCGCGGCAGCATGACGGATCCGTTATGGCAGATATAGCCGCCCATATCTTTCTGTAATTTACGGCGGCTGCAACCCTGCCTGCGGACGAACCCGGAGGACAGGATGATTCTCACCCGCTACCGCCACCCGCTGCCGGCCGATTACGACATGGCGCGCATCCGGGACCGCGTCGCGGCGCGCGGCCCGCTTTGGGACGACGCGCCGGGGCTGGTCTTCAAGGCCTTCACGATCGAGGACCGGGCGCGCGGCGCGGCCGCCAACGCCTATTCCTCACTCTACCTCTGGCATGACCCGGCCGCGGCGGCCGGCTTCTTTGCCGGGGCCGCCTTTCAGGCCGTCATCGAGACCTTCGGCCGGCCGCGCACGGAGGTCTGGCTACCCTTCACCGTCAGCCCGGGTGGCGCGGCGGGGGCTCGAAGCCTCGCCATCACCGAGCGGATCCTGGCAGCGGACGCCGACCTCGCCGCCGAGCGCCGCGCCGAGGCGGAGCAGGGCGGCGCTCTGGCCGCCGAGCCCGACGTGCTGGCGGTCGTGTCGGGGCTCGATCCCGCAGCCTGGCGCCTCGTGCGCTTCGTGCTGCGTGCCGATGGGCCGGCCGCCGGCACGCCGGAGATCGCCCATCTCGCCGCCCCCGGGATCGCGGTCCTGCGGGGCGCTCCCGCCCACGCAGCCTGAGGAGCCCGTCCATGCCCCTGACCCGCATCTCCCTGCGCGCCGGCACGAGCCCGGCATACCGCGCCGCCCTGATCCAAGGTCTCTACGCCGCCCAGCGCGAGACCTTCGCGGTACCGGAGGACGATCTGTTCGCCGTGATCCACGAGCACGACGCGACCGGCTTCGCCTTCGGGCGCCCGTATCTCGGCATCGCGCGGGACGCGGATCTGGTTCTGATCCAGATCACCGCCAATGCGACCCGCACGATCGACCCGAAACGCGCACTCGACGTGGCCATCGCCCGCAATCTCGCGCACGATCCCGGGGCGGCGCCCGGCAACGTATGCGTGAATCTCGTCGAGGTCGCACCGGACAACTGGTCGTTCGGCGACGGGCTCATGCAGTACGGGCCGCCGGTGTGACGCGAGGCAGGCTTGACCGCACGGGGGCTCCGGCCCAGTTCGTGCGGCCCTCGCAGATTTGCCGGTCGGAATGTCTCCCACGACGCATCTTTCCCTGATCAACGTCTTCATCGGCGATATCCAGGGCGGCCTCGGCCCCTTCCTCGGGACATGGCTGGCGCAGGCGGCCTCGTGGAGTCCGGCGCGGGTCGGCTTCGTCATCACGCTGGTCGGGTTCGGGACGCTGTTCCTGAGCGGCCCGTTCGGCGCCCTGGTGGACCGCTATCCCAAGCCCCGCCTGCTGATCGCGCTGGCCTGCGGCGGCATCCTGGCCGGCACGCTGCTGCTGCTGCCGGCGCGCAGCTTCGCTGCCGTGCTGTGCGCCCAGCTCCTGGCCGCGGCGGGCGGCACGCTGCTCCTGCCGGCGGTGGCGAACCTGACGCTCGGGATCGTCGGGAAGGACCGGTTTCCCAAGCAGCAGGGGCGCAACCAAGCGTTCAACCATGTCGGCATCCTGGTCGCGGCCGGCGGCATCAGCCTCGGGACCGGGTATTTCGGCCCGGCGATCGCCTTCTGGGTGCTCGGCGGCATGGCGCTGGCGGCGATCGTCGCCACGCTGACGACGCCGGCCGGCGCCTGGAACCGGCGGCGGGCGGTGGGCTGGCAGGAGGATGCGGAGGACGAGCCGGAGCGCAGCGGCATCCGGCAGGTCCTGGGCAACCGCCGCCTCCTCGTGCTGACCGTGGCGCTGACGCTGTTCAACCTCGGCAATGGCGGCATGCTCTCGCTGCTCGGCCAGAAGCTCGTGGCCACGGCCGCCGACGCCACGACCTGGACGGCGCGCTACGTGATGGTGGCGCAACTCGTGATGGTGCCGGTGGCTTTGTTCGCCGGCTCGCTCGCGGACAAGCGCGGACGGCGCCAGCTCCTGATGGTGGCCTTCGCGGTACTGCCGGTACGGGCCCTCCTGTCCGGCCTGATCGACGATCCGGTCTGGCTCATCGCGGCCGAGGTTCTGGACGGCGTGGCCTCGGGGATCGTCGGCGTGGCGGTGCCGGTGGTGGTCGCGGACCTGACCTGGGGCTCCGGGCGGACCCAGACGGCGCTCGGCAGCGTCAACGCGGTGCAGGGAGTCGGAGGCGCCCTGTCGGGCTGGTACGGCGGGTTGTCGTACGGCCTGTTCGGCTGGACCGGCGCGTTCCTCGCCCTCGGCGTGCCGGCGCTCTTCGCCCTGGGCCTCGTGATCTGGCTCGACGCCACGCCCGAACCCGGCCGCCGCCGCAAGCGACGGGAGCGGCGCGAAGCGGCGATGCAGGGGGCCTGAGCCCCTCCAATAACAAGAAAGCCCGGCCATGGGCCGGGCTTGGTTCAGGGTCTGTGAGGCCGTTCAGCCGATATGCGGGCTGCCGGTGGCGGCGGGGAACCGGTCGGCGAGCGCGCGGCGCAGCTTTTCCAGAGCCCGGTTCTCGATCTGGCGGACCCGCTCCTTCGAGATGCCGAGCCGCTGTCCCAGCGCTTCCAGCGTCGCCTGATCCTCGGCGAGCCGGCGCTCGCGCAGGATGCGCAATTCGCGCTCGGAGAGCACGGTCAGGGCCTGCTGGAGCCAGCTGAGGCGCCGCTCGCCATCGACCGTGGCGCTCACCGTCTCGTCCGGCAGGTCGGCGCCATCGACCAGAAAGTCCATCCGCTCCGAGGAGGCGTCGCTGTCCTCGCCCACGGGGGCATTGAGCGACATGTCGGGGCCGGACAGGCGGGCATCCATCAGGGCGACGTCGTCGCGGGAGACGCCGATCGCGCTGGCGATCCGGCGATGGATCTCGTCGCCGACATGTTCCTCGGTGGATTGCATCAGCCGGGCGCGCAGGCGGCGCAGGTTGAAGAACAGCGCCTTCTGAGCCGAGGACGTGCCGCCGCGCACGATCGACCAGTTGCGCAGGATGTAATCCTGGATCGAGGCGCGGATCCACCATGTCGCGTAGGTGGAGAAACGGACATCCCGCTCCGGCTCGAACCGGGCGGCGGCCTCCATCAGGCCGACATGGCCCTCCTGGACGAGGTCGGCCATGGGCAGGCCATAGTGACGAAAACGCCCCGCCAGGGCGATGACGAGGCGCATATGGGCCGAGATCAGACGGTGCAGGGCGCGCTCGTCACGCTCATCCTTCCACCGGACGGCGAGGCCGCGTTCCTCCTCCCGGGCCAGGAAGGGCGCCTCCATCGCAGTCCGGATGAACTGCCTACGTATTCCCGCGATCTCAGCCATTCCGCCTGCCTCTTGTTGTCGAGTGCTGTTGCGGCGCCGGACCTTCTGGCCGGCGCACAGGCGCCGCCGCGAAGCGACCCCAGGCCAGCCGACAACGGAAGGCTGAAGGAGAAAGTTCCGCCGTCTGCCCCGGAATGCGACAAGCGGACGGCCACGATTTCGTGTTCCGTTAAGGTGACATGGAGAGCGCGGGTCCAAAATCCAGGCTCAGGCCGGTGGAAACGCCGCGCCGGCGCGGGGTGGCAGCCTCCGTCCCTGAAACGCCCCATGAAAAAACCCGGCCGCAGGGGCCGGGTTCATCGCCGTCAGACTGGACATGCCGCTCAGGCGGCTTCCTCCTGAAGATCGTCGCCGTCGCCCTCGGCATCCGTCTCGGGCTCCGCCTCGCTCTTGGCCCGGCGGGGCGATTTCGCGAGGCTCTGCTCGATGAGCTTCAGCGCTTCCGTCTCGGTGATGCGGTTCACCGAGGAGATCTCGCGCACGATCCGGTCGAGGGCCGCCTCGTAGAGCTGACGCTCGGAATAGGATTGCTCGGGCTGCGCCTCGGAGCGGTAGAGGTCGCGCACCACCTCGGTGACGGCCAGGAGGTCGCCCGAGTTGATCTTCGCCTCGTATTCCTGGGCCCGGCGCGACCACATGGTGCGCTTGATCCGGGCGCGGCCAGTCAGGAGGTCGAGGGCCTTCTTCACCAGCTCCGGCTCGGCGAGCTTGCGCATGCCGACGCTGTTGGCCTTCGCGGTGGGTACGCGCAGGACCATCTTGTCCTTCTCGAACGAGACGACGAACAGCTCAAGCTTGTAGCCCGCAATCTCCTGCTCCTCGATCGCGGTGATGCGACCGACGCCGTGGGCCGGATACACGACAGCCTCGCCGGTCTTGAAACCTTGCCGGCCTGCGGTCGTCGTCTTCTTGGCTGTGGTCATGCGAGAAGGGCCTCCACTGGCGCGCAGCGTTCAACGCCGCACGAAACCGTGTTCTTCCGGGCGGGACACCCGGTTTGCCTCGCCGCTTCCGTGGCCCGCGCGTCGTGCGAGGGCCCGGGAATTCCCCGGCGCAGCCGTGCAAAAGCCTGGACCTTCCGCCGAAGCACCTTCGGCGGTCGATCGCGTACCACTCCTAACCCACGATGATCGAAGGTGTTTCAGCAGGAGGAAGCACGTCAGGCGCGAGCGACGGCAGGCAGATTGTCTACCACAATCCGGCGCGCAGAGCAAAGCATACTGAAAGACGTGCGCGCGCTCGTGCACGGCATCCATGCACAGCGTCACCGCGTTTTACACCCGTGCGGCCAGAGGGAAATGAGCCTGCCGCAGATCTGGCCTTCGCAGACTGCAGATCAGCCGCCCAGATCTCGACCTTCGACGACCCGGAACGATCCCTCGGTTCGGCCCATCCGGACGAGCCGTCGTCAAATCCTGTGGAGCGCCGTGCCCGCTCAGTCGCCCGAGCCGGGGTTCGGCGAGAAGTAGGCCTCAAGCTTACCGGACTTGCCGTCCCACTCCTTGGCGTCGGCCGGGGCTTCCTTCTTCTGCGTGATGTTGGGCCACGTCTTGGCGTAGTCGGCGTTGAGCTTCAGCCACGTGTCGAGGTTCGATTCGGTATCGGGCTTGATCGCCTCGGCCGGGCATTCCGGCTCGCAGACGCCGCAATCGATGCATTCGTCCGGGTGGATGACGAGCATGTTCTCGCCCTCGTAGAAGCAATCCACCGGACAGACTTCGACACAGTCCGTGTACTTGCACTTGATGCAATTGTCGGTGACGACATAGGTCATCGGATGTCTTCGTCCTCAACCACGACTTGGCCCGGGCGGAGCCTCGGGACGGCCCGCACGCCCGGGTGGCACTGCGAGGGAATGCCGGTGCAGCCCGGCTCGGAGCCGGGCTTCGGAGGCAACGGCCTTAGACTCTGGCTCCCGGACTGACAAGCGCGCGGGCGCCGCATCCCGGCCGCTGTTTCAGCGGCTGTGGCCCCGCCTCATCACTCGGAACGCTCCGGCGGGGCGGGATTGCCCGACAGGTCGTCGTAGAGCAGCCGCGCCTCCGGTGCCGGTCCCCGCCGCAGGCCGAGCCCGATCACCCGCACCGCCAGTGTGGCGTGGGGTGCGGCCACCGTCACCACATCGCCGATCGCGATGCCCTTGGCGGGGTTCTCGGCACGCAGCCCGTTCACCCGCACGAAACCGTCGGCGGCGAGCCGCGCCGCGAGGGAGCGGGTCCGCGCGAAGCGCGCGAACCACAGCCATTTGTCGAGGCGCTGCCGGTCCTCCCGCATGCGCGGGGGTCAGCGCTTCCCGCCGTCGCCGGCTTCGAGCTGCGCCTTGAGCGCCGCCAGCTTGGCGAAGGGCGAGTCCGGATCCGGCGCCCGCTCGCGCCGCGGCGGCCGCTGGTCGGGCCGCGGACCCGCATGGCGCTGCTCGGCATGCGGGTCGTTCCGGCGCTGGTCGTCCCGGCGCTCCGGACGACCGCCCTCGAAGCGGTCGCGGCGGGGGCCGCGGTCGCGCCCGGGCCGCGGGCCGCCCTCGCCGCCCTCGGCCCGGCGATGCTCCGGGCGGCCACCCTCGGGCCGGCCACCCTCCGGACGCGCCTGTCCCTGGTGCTGACCCTGCTGGCCGCCGTCGCGGCCGCGACCGGCGCCGCGCGGCCGGTTCTGCGGACGCTGATGGGCCGGGCGCTGATGGCGCTGGAGGTGCCAGACCTCGATCTGCGGGATCTCCCCGGCGGGCTCACCCTCGGCTGCGGCGGCCTCCGGGGCCGCCTCGGTCGTGGCGCTCGCCTCGACCGGTTCCACCGCGACGGACGCGGTTTCCGGCGCTGCCTCCGCCGTTGTGTCCGTGGTGGTCTCGGGCTCGGCCGTGGACGCCGCCCCGGACGAAGCCTCAGCCGTACCGCGATCCTCGGCCGCAGCCTGTTCCACCGCCGGCTCAGGGGCCGTAACCGTTTCTGCGGGGCTCCCAGCCTCGGCGGTCACCGGCTCGGCGGTCACCGGCTCGGCGGGCGCGTCGCCGGCCGTCCCGTCCCCAGAGCCGGCCTCCACCTCGTGGGTCTCCGCGGCGGAAGCCTCCCCTGCGGAACCCTCCGCGGCCGGGGCCTCGTCGCCGGTGGGCTCGGTGGCATCCGCCTGCGCGGTGACCGCCGCATCGGAGGAGGCCTCCGCGGCCGCCGTCGCCGCCGGCTTCGTGGCGGCGGCCGGGACCAGCGGCACCGTGATGGCCGGCCCGGGGCGGGTCTCCGCGGTGTAACCCAGCGACTTCAGGATCGAGGCGAAATCCTCGCCCGAGCAGCCGACCAGCGAGGTCATGCCGACGGTGGCCACGAAGCCGTCGCCGTCGGCGGTGCCGTCCGGCGCGGCGCCCGGCGTGGTTCCGGGCCGGTAGGCGATGGCCGGGCGGATCAGGTCGGCGAGCCGCTCCAGGATGTCGACGCGCACGGCGCGCTCGCCGCTGACCCGGAAGCCGGCGGCCCGATAGAGGCCCTTGGCGATCTCGCGATCGACCTTGATCGAGGTGCGGCCTGAGCCGGCCAGATGCGCGATCTCGTCGAGGCCGCGCTGGTCGAGGCCGCCGTTGCGCAGGGCCCAGAGCTGGGCCGCGAGCGTGCGCGGCGCCGGCTTCAGCAGGGCCGGAAGGAAGATGTGGTAGGCGCCGAACCGGACGCCGTGGCGGCGCAGGGCGCCGCGGCCATCCTGATCGAGGCTGCGCATCTCGTGCGCCACCTTCGAGCGCTCCAGGACGCCCAACGCCTCGACCACCTGATAGCCGATCCCCTTGGCGAGGCCGGTGAGGTCGGCCGCGGTCTCGATCTCCATCAGCGGCCCGAGCAGCCGCACGATGTGGGCCTTCAGCCACGCGTCGAGGCGGGCCTCGACCTTCTCGCGATGCGCGCCGGTGAGGCTCTCGTCGGCCAGCAGACGGATCTGCGGGGCGAACAGCTTCTCGCCGGGCTGGAGCTTGGCGACGGGCGCCCCGGTCCAGCGGATCGTGCCGTCATGCGAGAGCACGAGGGTCGAATCGGCGGTGGCGGCGAAGCGCTCGGCCCGCGACTCGATCTCCCCGGCGAGCGCCTTCTCGGCGGCGCTCCTCAGGGTCTTGGCCTCGTGGCCTTCGGCGCTGGCATCGGGAACGAACAGGAATCCGTGAAGGTGGCCGACATGCTGACCCTCGACGGTGACGTCACCGTCGGCGGTGATCTGGGCTTCGAGCATCGTGTTCTCTCTCAGGCGCCGCATCAGGACGCTGGTGCGCCGGTCGACGAAGCGGCTCGCGAGGCGTTCGTGCAGGGCGTCGGACAGTCTGTCCTCTACCCGACGCGTCTCGCCCTGCCAATGTTCTGGGTCGCGCAGCCAGTCGGGACGGTTCGCCACGAAGGTCCAGGTGCGGCCTTGCGCGATCCGGCGCGACAGGGTGTCGATGTCGCCGTCGGTCCGGTCGATCATCGCGACCTGCTCGGCGAACCACGTGTCGGGGATGCGCCCGGCCATGCCCTTCATGAGGAATCGGTAGAGCTGGGCCACGAGGTCGGCATGCACCTGCGGGTGGACCTTGCGGTAGTCGGGCACGCCGCAGGTATCCCAGAGCCGCCGGACCGCGGCGGCGCTGCGCGCCATGTCGCGGATATCCTCTTCCTTCATGAGGATCTCGAGGGCCTGCTGGTCCTCGCCCATGGGGGCGCGGGTCAGGCCCGATTCGCGCGGGTGCTCGTCGAGGCTCGCCTGAAGGCCCTCCAGGCTGCCGAAGCTCAGATCCGGGTTGCGCCATTGCAGGATGCGCAGGGGATCGAAATCGTGGCTCTCCAGCCGCTCGACCAGCTCGGCCTCGAAGGGCGGGCAGCGGCCGGTGGAGCCGAAGGTGCCGTCCGAGAGGTGGCGCCCGGCGCGCCCCGCGATCTGGCCCATCTCGGCGGGGGTGAGCTTGCGGAAGCGGGTGCCGTCGTACTTCCAGTTGGCCGCGAACGCGACGTGATCGACATCGAGGTTGAGGCCCATCCCGACCGCGTCGGTGGCGACGAGGTAATCGACGTCGCCCGCCTGGTACATCTCGACCTGGGCGTTGCGGGTCCGTGGCGACAGGGCGCCGAGCACCACCGCGGCGCCGCCGCGCTGGCGGCGGATCAGCTCGGCGATGGCGTAGACCTCCTCGGCCGAGAACGCGACGATCGCGGTGCGCCGGGGCAGGCGCGACAGCCGCTTCTCCCCCGCGAAGCTGAGCTGCGACAGGCGCGGCCGGGTCGTGGTGTGGACGTTCGGGATCAGGCTCTGGACCAGCGGCAGCATGGTCGAGGAGCCGATCAGCAGGGTCTCCTCCCGGCCGCGGACGTAGAGCAGGCGGTCGGTGAAGACGTGGCCGCGGTCCATATCGGCGGCGAGCTGGATCTCGTCGATGGCGACGAAGGCCACGTCGAGGTCCCGGGGCATCGCCTCGATGGTGCAGATCCAGTAGCGCGGCCGGTCCGGCTTGATCTTCTCCTCGCCGGTGACGAGCGCGACCTTCTCGGGCCCGACCTTGGCGACGACGCGCAGGTAGACCTCCCGGGCGAGCAGCCGCAGGGGCAGCCCGATCATGCCGGTCGGGTGCGCGAGCATCCGCTCGATGGCGAGATGCGTCTTGCCGGTGTTGGTCGGCCCGAGGACCGCCGTGACGCCGCGGGCGCGGGCGTCGCGGGACAGCGAGCGGCTGGACGGGGGGCGGAGCAGCGCGTCGATGGTCGGCGGTTCCTTCGAGGGGAAAGGCCGTCGCGGCGCCGTCGCGGCGCGGGCGGGGAGGGATGGTATCGGCCGGTCGCGTCAGGGACGATAGGGCCGGATCGGTCGTCCCTCATATGGGATGCCGCCGCCGCCAGGTCCAACGGGTCCGACCTGCGGCGTGACGAGCGGGTAGACGTCGATCCGCGTGGTCGGCGCCCCCGGCTGGGGCGCGAGGTCGGCGCAGAGCGTGTCGGGCATCGCCACGAGGGGGCCGCGGCGGTGCTCGACGATCTCGGCGGACGAGAAGGCGTCCCCGCCGCAACTCGATTCCGCGGTGTCGGCGCTCAGCGGCTGAGCGGAGACCGGGCCGGTGAGCGCGGTGACGGCGAGGGCGATTCGGAGGATTGGCGGGCGCATCCGCGCATTATCGCGCGGATCGTGAAGATTCATGCCACCGCCTGCGGCAGGCCGAGATAGCCATGCACGGCGTGCAGGACGCGCCGTTCCAAGGCGCCGCCGTCGCGCTCGCCGCGCTCCCCCGCGGCGTCGACCATGCCCCGCACGAGGGCGAAGAGGTCGCCCGCCGCGGTCTCGGGCTCGGCCGGCAGTGCGGCACCGAGGCGCGCCAGCAGGGCCAGCAGGGCGGTCGTCAGGTCCCCGGCGACGGAGCCCAGCGTGTCGGCGAGCTGGAGCCGGCTCTCCTCGCGGTCGAGCAGCAGGGCGAGGCGCGGCCGCGCCATCTGGTGCGCGACGCAGGCCCGGACGATCCGGCGGAGCCCGTCCTCCGGCGTCGCGGCGGCCGGCGCGGCGCGCACGGCCGCGGTCAGCAGGGCGGTCTCCCGGGCCACCAGGGCGGCGGTCAGGGCCTCCTTGCCGGGAAAGTACTGGTAGACCGAGCCGATCGAGACGCCCGCCCGCTCGGCGACGGCGTTGGTCGTGTAGCCGTCGAGGCCCCGCTCCTCCAGAACGCGAGCCGCACCTTCCAGGATCGTCCGCACGGTCTCGGCCGAGCGGGATTGTCCCGGACTTTTCCGGGGCTTGAGCGCCGGCCGGCGCGACCGTGCGGGGCTCATGAACGCGAGTTCGCCGCAGGCACGGTCGGGGGCATCATCGCGGCGTTCCGACAGACTTCTGGAGCGCAGAACCCCATGTCCGACAAGACCTTCGACCCCAAGCTCACCGTCTTCATGCTCGTGAAGACATCCCCCGAATGGCTCGCGATGTCGATCGACGATCGCTTCGCGCGGTTGCGCGGGGCTTTCGAGCCCATCCTGCGCCGGCACGCCGACGCCGTGCGGCTCCGCTTCTACGACGCCGAGTTCTACACCGCCCGGCTGACCGATCTCTGGGTTTGGGAGGCGGCCGACCACCATGCCTACGAGCTCGTCGTCGAGGCGCTGCGCGAGACCGCGTTCTGGGACCGGTGGTTCTCGATCGTCGAGATCATCCCGGCGGTCGAGAACGCCTACGCGACCAATTACGGCCGGGCGCCGCTGGCCGCCTGAGCGGTGAACGAGGGGGCGGCTCAGTCCACCCCTTCGACCAGCACCACCTCGCCGATTCCCGCCGGCCGGCGCTTGGCGATGGCGGCCTGGTATTCCGGCGAGAAATAATAGGCCCGCGCCGCCTCGTAGGATTCGAATTCCAGCACGACGTTGCGCGGCCGGGCCTCGCCCTCCAGCGCTTCGCTGCGGCCGCCGCGCACCAGCGGTGTGCAGCCGTACTTGCGCATGGCCTCGGAGGCCATGGCGGCGTAGTCCTTGTAGGCCTCCGGATCGGTGACCGTCATCCGGACGATGATGTAGCCCTTGGGCATGTCTGGCCTCCCTGCGCGACCGCCGCGCAGGGCGGCAGTGCCGGGAAATCCGCCGCCCGTCAAAGCCGGCGCGCTACTCTCCGGACAGGTTCGCCTGGACCACGCTCGCGCCGCCGGCTTCGGCGGTCCCCGTCGTGCCCGCACTCCCGCCCTGGCTCCAGCGCGTCGCCTCGATGATGTTCGTGCCGATCGTGGTGAGCACCGAGATGCGCAGGGGAAGCAGCACCCGCGTCCCCTCGACGGGGGCGAGCCAGACCGACATCTCGCGGTTCTCCTCCATGAACTTCACCCCAGGCCGGTCGGGCCGGTGTCCGGCCACCGCCTGGTAGCGGGCGGTGCACACCAGAACCGGGCCGGCATAGCCGGGCTTCTGCACCGGCCGGGTCTCGGCATAGCTGAGCACCACGTTGAAGCGGGTCGCGCCGTCGAAGACCGGCAGGGTCCGGTTGCAGTTCTCCGGGTCGAGCGGCTCGCCGCGCCCCTGCGTTGGCATCAGCAGCGCGCTCACCGGGTCGAGGATGCCGCGCTTGTTGGCGGGGGTCACCGGAACCCGGTCCTGCATGTCGACGAGCGGCGGCGTAATCTCGGTCTGCACGACGTTTCCGTGGGCCAGCGCCATCCGCACCGCGATGCCGGAGCTCGCCGTGTGGGTCGCGATCGAGAAGGCGCCCGGCTGCGGTGCCGCCGCGAAGGTGCCGGAGGCCCGGGCCGAGCCCTTGCCGCCGGTGATCGCGCCGACGAGGCCGGTGAGCACCGCCGACACGTCCATGAGGTAGCGGTCGCGCTCGAACGATCCGGCGAGCCGCGCGGTGCCGATCGGCAGGCCGGCGAGGTTGATGCTGTAATCGACCGCGACGGTCGCGGCGGCCGCCGCGCCCGGCCGCTTCGCCCGCGCCCGCGCCTCGGCCGGCCCCGTGAGGGTCGCGACCGCGAGGGCGCACACCGCGAGCCGTCCGACGGCGTGCGTCGCGCGTGGTCTGATCGTCCGATGGGCAGGCGTGGCGCTCATGATCCGGATCGCATCCCAGGACGAGCGGCTCAGGACCGGGTCCTGTCTCCGCCCTCTCGAACACACCCGCCCGGAGGCATCCTCGCGACGCCCGAAGCCGGGTGAGGCGCCTTCCTGCGGGTGGAAGAAGGCTATATCCCGGCATCGTGGTTAACAGACCGTTGGATCGCCGGAGCGGATGCGGTTCGGCGCATACCTTGACGCGGCGCCCCTCCGTCGCCTATAGGCTCGCGCCTTCAACAGGACTCCGCCGGACCTGGAACCGCAATGGGCGCCGCCCGCTGCGACGACGATCGCGCCGGCCGCGATCGGGTCTTCATCGAGCGGAACGAGACGGGATCTTAAGTCATCATGGCGCGCCGCTGCGAACTCACCGGCAAGGCCGTTCAGGTCGGCCACCTCGTGAGCCACTCGAACCGCAAGACCAAGTGCCGGTTCCTGCCGAACCTGTGCAATGTCACGCTCCAGTCGGATGCGCTCGGCAAGCGCGTGCGCCTGCGGGTCACCGCGCACGCCCTGCGCTCGGTGGAGCACCGCGGCGGGCTCGACGCCTTCCTGATCAAGGCCGGCGAAGGCGACCTGTCGCAGACCGCCCGCCTCCTGAAGCGCGAGATCCACAAGAAGCTCGCCGAGGCCCCGGCCGCCGCGGCCTGAGCCTTCGGGCTCACACGGTTCTCACCGGATAGGCGCGCGCCGCCGGGGCCCGGAGGTCCCGGCGGTTTTCGCGTGCGCGTTCCGGGGGTTGGGCGATCGCTCATTGCGCGTCCGGGCGGGCGATCCGCACCAGCCATTGCCGGATGACGGCCTGCTCCGCGTCTGCGAGATCCCCCAGCATGTCCGTCTCCAGGGCGTAGACGCGCCGCTTGGCGGCATCGAGCAGCGACTGCCCCGCATCCGTCAGCACGATCTTCTGGATGCGGCCGTGGATCTGGTGCGGCGCGCGCGCGATCAGCGCGGCCTTCAGCAGATTCGCCACGATGACGCTCATCGTCTGCGGTGTCAGGAGCGCGAGGCGCGCGAGATCCGCATTGCTGTGGCCGGGATAAGCCGCCAGCATCGTCAGCACGGAAAATTGCGGCAGGGTCAGGCCGAGATCGTCGAGGGCGCGCTCCACGCGGTTGCGGTGCGCCTGCGCAGCCTGACGGAGGAGGTAGCCCAGATGGCCCTCCATGCCGCGCTTGCCTTCACCAGCCTCAGGCAGTTCGCTCATGGTCCCTGCCCTTGCGAGATATCAGAGCGCTGATAACATGTTCGCGTTCTTACATTAGCGCGTTGAGTCGGAGGCGACCATGGGCCGTGCGGAACCATCGACGGATATACGAATGTCCTATGACGCGTTCCGAACCGCGCTGCCCGCCGCCCACACGGCCCTCCTGACACTCAGCAAGGCGATCACCGACACCGGTTTCGATCAGCGGCTCACCGAGATCGTCAAGATCCGCGTCTCCCAGCTGAATGGCTGTGCGTTCTGCGTCGCCTACCATCTCGACAGGGCGCGGCGGCTCGGGATCACTGAGGCCACGCTCGATCTCATCGCGGTCTGGCGCGACAGCCCCGCCTTCTCGGAGCGGGAGCGGGCCGCCCTGGCCTGGGCCGAACGGCTGACGATGATGGCTGGTCCCGAATCGTCAAGCTCCACGGAACCGCCGACGGCGCTGTTCGATCAGGCCGAGATCCTGCGCCTCGCCGTGGTGATCGCGACGATCAATGCCTGGAACCGCATCGCCGGTGGCCTGCATTTCCCGCCGTCGGCGCGGGCCGCCTGACGGAGCCCGGCGATGCAGACCCTCCGCGACACGACCTTCGCCGACGTGACCGACGCCGAGGCGGTGGCGGCCTGCTACCCGCTCTTGCGGCAGCTCCGGCCGCACCTGTCCGGGCCGGAGGAACTGGTGACGCGCTGGCAGAGCCAGGCCCGCGCGGGCTATCGGCTGATCACCCTCCTGCACGGAGACAGGCCGACGGCCCTGGCGGGCTTCCGGATTCAGGAGAACCTGGTTCACGGCCGGCACCTCTACGTCGACGATCTGGTGACCGACGCCGCGGCCCGGAGCTGCGGGTTCGGCGGCATGCTGCTGGAGCGCCTCGTTGGTCTCGCGCGCGCGGACGGGTGCGCGAAGCTCCTGCTCGACACGCCGCTCACCAACGTCCTCGGCCACCGCTTCTACTATCGGGAGGGTTTGGTGGCCGGCGCCCTCCGGTTCAACAGGACGGTGGCGGATGAGCGCCGCATCCCGGAAGCCGGTCCCCCGCTTCCAGGGTGATGTCCTGTCGCGCGCCGACAGCATCGCCCGAGCCGTGCTATCGGTCGATGCCGGAGCGGCGGCCGCCTCGAAGACGCCCGACGCGGTTCCGTCTGGCCCAGGCGATCTCCGGCGCGAAGACCTGCCTTAGAACTCCGTGGTGGCCGAGAGCAGGATCGTCCGCGGTGCGCCCGGGGCCAGCAGACCGCGGCCGGTGGTCGCCCAGTAATTCAGGCCGGTCACGTTGAGGACGTTGGCCTGCCACGTCACAGGCCTGTCCGCGACCTTGGACGTGTAGCGCAGGCCCAGGTCCAGCGTCGTCCAGGCCGGGATCTTCTGGCTGTTGGCCTGATCGTAGAACTGCGCCGCCGTGTGGATGACGCGGGCCGTCACGGTCAGGCCCGGCGCCAGCCAGGGCAGGTCGTACTCGCCGTAGAGGTTGAGTTGGGCGGCGGGGACGCCGATTGCCGCGTAGCCGTCATACCGGTGGTCCTGGGTCTTCAGGAGCCGCCCGTCGATCAGGCTGAGACCGCCGACCACCCGAACGCCCGGGACCGGCTCGCCGAAGACCGAGAATTCAACGCCGCGGTTGCGCTGGGTGCCGTCCAGCCGGAACCGCTTGTGCGCATCCACGAACCCGAAGGGCTGCTGCAGGTCGTAGGCAGCGAAGCCCAGGCCGAGGCTGCCGAGATCGACCTTCGCGCCGGCCTCGATCTGGTCCGAGCGGACGGCGCCGAAGGCCTCGTTGGCGTTGCTCGCCGTCGACGGCACCGAGGGCGCGGTCAGGCCCTCGCTGTAATTCGCGTAGAGCGACAGCCGCTCCCAGGGCTTCACCACAAGGCCGGCGCCCGGCGAGAATGCACCGCTGTCGGCGACGCCCGTGGCGGCGCCGGTGAGCGGGTCGAGCTGGCGGACGGTGATGCTCTGCCAGCGGCCGCCGAGGGTCAGCTGAACGCCGCCATCGAGGATCGACAGGGTGTCGGCGACGGCCACGCTCTGGTTGACACGGGCCGTAGTCGGCGGCGTTGCCCGGGTCTGGCCGATGCTGTTGCGCGGTGCGACCGGGTGCGGCGCGTAGATGTTGGCCACGATCGTCCCGCCGACCGGGTAGGAGATCTGGCTCTGGTCGTACCAGAGGCCGGTGGCGGCGAGGCCGAACTCGTGCCGGACCGGGCCCGTGTCGAGGCGGCCGCGCAGGCCGACCTCTGCGGTGTCGCCGTACGATCGATAGGGCAGGAAGCTGATCGGCTCGCGATAATCGCCGCGCGCGTTGAAGAGGGTCAGCGTGCCGCCGAAATATTCCTGATGGAACGTGCTGTGCCCGTAGCCGGCATAGAGGGTAAGCGAATCGGTCAGATCGTACTCGGCGCGCAGGGCGGACCAGAGATTGTCGCTGTCCCGATATTCCCAGCGCTGCTGCGGGTTGAGCCTGAGATCCGGCGCCCGGGGAATCGGGAAGTTCGGGCTCACCGTGCGGGTCCGGAAGGCGGCGTTGACGTCGGTCTTCTGAGTGCCGAGGTCCGCCGAGAGACGCAGCCGCTCGCCGCGATAATCGAGGGCGAGCGACGCGATGCTGAACTCCATGTCCTGACGGTCGATCGGCGTCGCGCCGAGCTGGTAGGCCCCGTTGAAGCGCAGGCCCCATTCGTTCGCCGGGCCGAAGCGCCGGCCGAGATCGACGGCCGTGTAGCTTTGCCCCCGGGAGATGTAGCTCTGCGTCACGCGGGTCAGGGGCTCGTCCGCGGCGCGCTTCGGGACCAGGTTGATCACGCCGCCGATGTTGCCGAAGAGCGGGGTGCCGGTCAGCAGCGTCCCCGGCCCGTGCAGCACCTCGACGCGCTCGACGGGCTCGATCGGCGGGTTGAAGGCATCGGCCACCCCGAAGAGGCCGTTGAACGCCACATCCTGCGCGTAATACGGGAAGCCGCGGATGAAGAAGCCCTGGATGCCGCTATAGGGTGGCACGTTCGTGCGCACCGCCGGATCGTTGGCGACCACATCCTGGACGGAATGCGCCTGCTGGTCGCGGGCCAGCCTCTCCGTGAAGCTCGACTGGCTGTAGGGCTGGTCGAAGGTGCTCCGGTTGCCGAGGAAGCCCAGGCGCGACCCGGATCCGACCTGACCCCCGGCATAGGCGGGCGGGGGTGGTCCGATCACGCCGACCGAGGCGCCGTAGCTTTGCGCGGGCCGTCCTTCCGTCGCGACGGAGAGTTCCTCAAGCTGGATCGCTTCCTCGGCCCGAACCGTCGTGGCCCAGCCGGTGGTCCCGAGCAGAGCCAAGGGCAGGCACAGTCCGGAGCATAGAGGAAGCCCTGCCCGTAACCCCATGATCCCACCGCTGGCCGCCGATCGACGAGGCCAAGTCGCCTCGCCGGCAGCATCGGTAAGTCAAAGTCGCGCATCAACCACGATGCGCGTGAAAAAATCGGGGTTCCTGTTCTCGTCAATGCGGCGTTGCGTACCGGTAACGACTTAGAAAGAGTCGAATTATGATCTGTTTATCGTAGGGGGGTCTTCAAGGTCGCGGCTCGATCTTTGGTTGTGTTCGGCCGGGTCGAGGCCAGGGCGCCGCTCCCCCACGCCGCCGCCCCGCCGAATCGGCGCGGGAATGTGGCCGCGTCGTCACCGAAGCGGTCGCCCCGGCTTCAGCGCCGCCCGCCCGCCGCCCGCAGCATCCGCCCCGTCGGAGCCGACGCCCCGTCCTCCTCGAACAGTTCGGCGAGCTTCTCGGTCATCGCGCCGCCAAGCTCCTCGGCGTCGATGATCGTCACGGCGCGGCGATAGTAGCGCGTCACGTCGTGGCCGATGCCGATGGCCAAAAGCTCCACCGGCGAGCGGGTTTCGATCTCCTCGATCATCCAGCGCAGGTGCCGCTCCAGGTAGTTGCCGGCATTTACCGACAGGGTCGAATCGTCCACCGGCGCGCCGTCGGAGATCACCATCAGGATCTTGCGCTGCTCCGGCCGGCCGAGCAGGCGCTTATGCGCCCAGTCCAGCGCCTCGCCGTCGATGTTCTCCTTGAGCAGCCCCTCGCGCATCATCAGCCCGAGGTTCTTCCGCGCACGCCGCCAGGGGGCGTCCGCCGACTTGTAGACGATGTGGCGCAGGTCGTTCAGGCGGCCGGGATTCGGCGGCTTGCCGGCGGCGAGCCACGCCTCGCGGCTCTGGCCGCCCTTCCAGGCCCGGGTTGTGAAGCCCAGGATCTCCACCTTCACGCCGCAGCGCTCCAGCGTCCGCGCCAGGATGTCGGCGCAGGTCGCCGCCACGGTGATCGGCCGGCCGCGCATCGAGCCCGAATTGTCGAGGAGCAGCGTGACGACCGTATCGCGGAAGTTGGTGTCCTTCTCCTGCTTGAAGGAGAGGGGCTGGTAGGGGTCGATGACCACGCGGACGAGCCGGGCCGGGTCGAGCTGACCCTCCTCCAGGTCGAAATCCCAGGCCCGGTTCTGCTGCGCGAGCAGCCGCCGCTGCAGCCGGTTGGCGAGGCGCCCGACCACGCCCTGGAGATGCGAGAGCTGCTTGTCGAGATAGGAGCGCAGGCGCGACAGCTCGTCGGCGTCGCACAGCTCCTCGGCGTGGATGACCTCATCGAACCGGGGGTTGAACACCCGGTATTCGGGCCCGCGCGCCTCGTTGCCCTGCCGCTGGGGCGGGCGCGACGCCTCGGAGGCCTCCTCCGATTCGGCGTCCTCGGATTCCTCCGGCAATTCGCCCGAGGGCGCGTCGGCGGATTCCTGGGCGCCCTCCTCGATCTCGTCGGAGGCTTCTTCCGAGGTCTCGATCTCGGCGCGCTCGCCCTGACTCTTCTCCTCGGAATCGCCCTCGCTCGGGTTCTGCTCGTCGTCCTGGGCGTCGTTCTCGTCGTCATTTTCGTCGTCCTCGGCGTCGAACGGCGTCTCGTCCGACATGTCGAGCGAGGTCAGGAGCTCGCGCACCGAGCGGGCGAACTTGCGCTGGTCCTCGATCGAGCCGAGCAGGCCGTCGAGGTTCGGGCCGGCCTTGGCCTCGACATGCTCGCGCCACAGCTCCACGATCTTGGCCGCGGCCTCGGGCGGCTTCTGACCGGTCAGGCGCTCGCGCACCATCAGGGCGACGGCGTCCTCCATCGGGGCGTCGGCCCGGTCGGTGATGTTCTCGTACTTGCCGCCGCGGTGGTAGCGGTCCTCCAGCATCGCGGCAATGTTGCTGGCCACGCCCGTCATCCGGCGCGAGCCGATCGCCTCGACCCGGGCCTGCTCCACCGCATCGTAGACCGCCCGCGCCGCGCTGTTCTCGGGGGCGAGGCGGCGGTGCACCGCCACGTCGTGGCAGCCGAGGCGCAGCGCCATGGCGTCGGCATTGCCGCGCAGCACCGCCACATCCTGCGCCGAGAGCTTGCGCGGCGGCTCGGGCAGCCGGGCCTTGTCGCCGGTGAGCGCCGGCCGGTCGGTGGCGTAGGTGACCTCGACCTCGGAGCGCCGGGCAATGGCGCGCAGGCACCCGGCCACCGAGCGCTTCAGGGGCTCGGCCACGGGTTCGCGGCGCTCGCCGGGCTTGCGGTTGGAGATGGACATGCGGGCTACCGGTCGTCGTCGAACGCGAAGGGGCGGTTCAGAATCTCGTCCCAGCTGTAGGGACAATCCGCGGGCAGGGACTTGAGCGAGCGCTTCATCTCGCGGGCGGCCCGGATCCGGCCGAGACGGTAGCCCTCCGAGACAGCCTCGGCGATCCGCGATTTCAGACCGGGATTCTTGCGCAGCTGCCTGTCGATCCGCACCCGCTGCTCTGCGATCGTCAGCGACCAGCTTCGGCTGCGCCGCTCGGGCTGATGATCCCATTTGAGGGCATGGGCCAGCAGCACGTCGATCGCGCTTTCGAGCTTATCATATTGCTCCGAGCCCACGTCGCTCAGCTCCTCGGCGATGTTGTCGAGGTCGAGCGCATCCACCCGGCCGGCGCGGAGCAGTGCCACCTGCTCCTGCACCCAGGTGTAGAGGTCGTCCGCGTAGTGCGTGCGAGTGGGGACCGCCGCCGCCGTCTCCATCACATCTGCTGTCTCGGGCGGATGCACCATCGCGTCCTCCAGGCGGCCCGAATTCGGCGATTCGGGCGCGCCGCTGTGGGACGGTTCCCTCCGAAGCGTCTCGATCATGCGGATCTACCTCTTCGCCGAGTCGAGATCGAAGGGGCGCGCCCGGATGTCCTCCCAGGTATAGGGACAGACGGATGGAAACTCGTCCGGCGTCAGATGGGTCTCGTCGGCAGCCCAATCGCGGGCATCGGGGTAGGCGTCTGCCAGAGCCTCCGCGAGCCGTGCCTTGAGACTCGGGCTCTCCTTCAAAAGGCGGTCGAGCCGGCGGCGTTGCTCGCGGATCGAATAAATCCAGCTCGGCGTACGGTGCTCCGGCTGCTGATCCCACTTCAGCATGTGCATCACGAGGACGCGCAGGCAGCTGTAGAGCTTGGAGAATTCGCGCTTCGACAAATCCTCCAGCTCCTCCGCGACACGCTCGACATCGATCGCGTCGAACCGGCCGGCGCGGAGCAGGGCGACCTGCTCCTGCACCCAAGCGCAGAGATCCTCCTCGTAGCGCGTGCGGACGGCTCTGGACGAGGCGTCCACGTCCATCACATCGGTCTCGACCGGGCGCGCCACGGGCTCCTCCATACGGGTCAGCTCAGCGCGACGTTCACCGCGCTCTCGGGCAGCTCCTTGCCGAAGGCACGCTGGTAGAACTCGGCCACCAGCGTCCGCTCCAGCTCGTCGCACTTGTTGAGGAAGGTCACCCGGAAGGCGAAACCGATATCCTTGAAGATGTCGGCGTTCTCGGCCCAGGTGATCACCGTGCGCGGGCTCATGACGGTCGAGAGGTCGCCGTTCATGAAGGCGTTGCGGGTCAGGTCCGCCACGCGCACCATCCGGTTGACGATGTCGCGGCCCTGGTCGCCCTTGTAGTGCGTGGCCTTCGACAGGACGATGTCGACCTCGCGGTCGTGCGGCAGGTAGTTCAGCGTGGTGACGATCGACCAGCGGTCCATCTGGCCCTGGTTGATCTGCTGCGTGCCATGATAGAGGCCGGACGTGTCGCCCAGCCCCACCGTGTTGGCGGTGGCGAACAGCCGGAAGGCCGGGTGCGGGCGGATCACGCGCTTCTGATCGAGCAGCGTCAGCCGGCCCGAGAGCTCCAGGACGCGCTGGATCACGAACATCACGTCCGGGCGGCCGGCATCGTACTCGTCGAACACGAGGGCGACGTTGTTCTGCAGCGCCCAGGGCAGGATGCCGTCCTGAAAGGCGGTGACCTGCTTGCCGTCCTGCAGGACGATCGCGTCCTTGCCGACGAGGTCGATGCGCGAGACGTGGCTGTCGAGGTTGATGCGGATGCACGGCCAGTTCAGCCGGGCCGCGACCTGCTCGATATGGGTCGACTTGCCGGTGCCGTGATAGCCGGTGACCATCACGCGGCGGTTGCGCGCGAAGCCGGCGAGGATCGCGAGCGTCGTCTCCCGGTCGAAGATGTAGTCTGGATCGAGATCGGGAACGTGCTCCTCGGACTCGGCATAGGCCGGGACCTTGAGGTCGAGGTCGATGCCGAAGACCTCGCGGACGGAGACGGTGCGGTCGGGGAGCCGGGCGGGCGTGTCGTCAGAGCGCATTCGGAACCTCGTGAGGCGCGGACGCTCCACTCCCTAACAGTGAAGCATCCGCGCGGAAGAACGTCGAGCCGGGCCTCCGCGGCGGGGCGGAGCCATTCTTAGACGGCGCCGCGCTGCCGCGCCACCGATCCGGCCTGGACACCATATAGGGCTGCGCGGCGGGGTTTTCCCTAGTGGGAGATAGAACCGACGTGCATGCATCGTGCCGGTCAGCAGAGGCCGGCGGCCCGGAGCACATCGTGGGCGCGGATGATGTCGCGCAGCCGCTCCTCGAAGGAGCGGTCGCCGCCGTTGGCGTCGGGGTGGAAGCGCTTCACCAGCACCTTGTACTGCGCCTTGATGGCGGCCGTGTCGGCACCCTCTTCGAGCCCCATCACATCGAGGGCGCGGCGCACCGTGGCGGAATGGCGGGGCTTCTCCGGCTCGGGCTGGCGGGCGCGGCGGCGCGTGTCGCCGACGCCCTCGCCGCGCAGGATGCCGAGCGGATCGACATAGGCCCAGTCGCGGGCCGGCTCGTCCGCCGGCTTGGCCTGCCCGGTCCGGTTCACGCCCATCGCCCAGGTCGGGCGATGGCCGATGATCGCGTCCTTCTGGTAGGCCTGCACGGCGGCGTCGTTCATGCCGTCGAAGTAGTTGTAGGTCGCGTTGTAGGCGCGGACATGGTCGATGCAGAAGCGCCAGTACTGGCCCTCCGCCTTGCGGCCCTTCGGCGCCCGGTACAGGCCCGGCTGCGCGCAGCCCGGGTTCTCGCAGGCGGCCTCGGCGGCGGGCTTCGGCTCGTCGCAGGACGGTTTGATCCGGATGCTGTCGAACAGGCGCGAGTTGAGATCCATGACGGGCCGATTATGAGGGGGCGGACCTGAGACACAAGGGCGTCGGGCCTGATGACGCATGCGCGGGATCGGGCTTGACGGACGAGAGGGACGCGACGCGATGGCGGACGGAGCGAACGGGGGCGGTACGCTCCGGGATTGGATGGAGGCGCGGCTGCGGGAGCAACTCGCGCCGGTGCGGCTCGACGTGATCGACGAGTCGCACCTGCATGCCGGCCATGCCGGGGCCCGGCCGGGGGGCGAGACGCATTACCGGCTCGACATCGTCGCCTCCGCCTTCGCGGGCAAGAGCCGCGTCGAGCGGCACCGCTTGGTGAACGCGCTGATGGAGGAGGCGTTCAAGCGCGGGCTCCACGCCCTCGCCCTGCGGGCGCGCACGCCGGACGAGGCGGCCTGAACCCCAAGGGCACCGACACCGTTGTGAATGGCCGAACGGGGATCACGAGAGACGATATGGCGATCCTGGTCCCTGTTCGCATCCCCGCCCGCGCCGGTGACGACCCCGTCCGGAGGCCGCCATGTCGCTGCGGGTGACGCCGCGCATCGCCATCGCGGACGATGAGATCGAGATGTCGTTCCTGCGCGCCTCGGGGGCGGGCGGCCAGAACGTCAACAAGGTCGAGACGGCCGTGCAGCTCCGCTGGCCGGTCCTCGCGTCGGCCTCCATCGACGACCGGGTGAAGGCGAACCTCGTGCGGCTCGCCGGGCGGCGGATGACCAAGGACGGCGTCCTCGTGCTCACCGGGCAGCGGCACCGCACGCAGGAGCGCAACCGGGCGGAGATCCTGCAGCGCCTCGTCGATCTCGTGGCCGAAGCCGCCAAGCCGCCGCCGCCGATCCGCCGGCCGACGAAGCCCACGCGGGGCTCGCAGGAGCGGCGCATCGGCGCCAAGAAGAACCGCGCCACGATCAAGCAGGGGCGGGGTAACGTCCGGGATTCCGAGGGCTGACGGAGGTTTCGGCCGGCTCTGATCGGATAGCGGCAGGTATGACGACCGCAAACTGCGCCGTGGTTATCGCCGATCCTCACTCCCTGTCTGACTCACGGATCTACAGTCCTTCATCCGAGTCTGAAATCTTCGGAAAAAAGGCGCTTTCCCCTCCCCCTTGCGGGGAGGGGCTAGGGGCGGGAGTGGTGCAGAAGGCCCCGCGCCGCTCGATCCTGCACCACCCCCACCTCCAACTCCTCCCCGCAAGGGGGAGGAGAGCGCTACGCCATTGACCTGGAGCGCGCTCCAGCACGTACACAGCTCCGGCACCAACGAATCGTGCCGATGAAGATCAGCGACTTCTCCAGACGCAGCGGCCTCAGCATCGATACCCTTCGCTATTACGAGCGGATCGGCTTGCTGCCGCGCACCGCCCGCGACGGCGGCGGACGGCGCAGCTACGGGGCGGATGATCTCGCCTGGGCGTGCTTCCTCAGCAAGCTCCAGGCCATGGACATGCCGATCCGTGAGCGGCTTGCCTACAGCCGCCTGCGATCGCAGGGCGACGCCACCCTCGGCGCCCGCCGTTCCATGCTCGAAGCGCACCGGGCAGCCCTCTTCGCGCGCCAGGAGGAGCTGTGCGGCCTGATCGCGGCGCTCGACGCGAAGATCGCGCATTACCGCGATCGCGAAATCCAGAGTGGAGACAACCGATGATGGTCGATCGACGCACCGTGATGGCCGGCGCGGCGGCGCTTCCGCTGGCCGACGGATCGGGACCTCCGGGCCGATCGGCAACCCAGGATCGCTACCAGCGCGGCCTCGAGCAACTCAAAGCCGTCAGCGGACCACAGGGCGCCGCGGTGGTCGAAAGCCTGAACGACATCGCCCCTGATCTCGGCCGCTACATCGTCGAGTTCGCCTATGGCGACGTGTTCGCGCGTCCGGGCCTCGATCTGAAGACCCGGGAACTCGCCACGGTCGCGGCCCTGGCCGCGATGGGCACGGCCGCGCCGCAACTGAAGGTGCATATGCGGGCGGCCTTGCGAGTCGGGGCCTCGCGCCAGGAGATCGTCGAGACCGTGATGCAGATGATTCCCTATGCGGGCTTCCCGGCCGCGCTCAACGCCATCGGCATCGCGCGGGATGCCTTCGCTACCGAATGAGCCAGAACAGGTCGAAGGCCGGGAGCGTTAGCGTTCCGTGGCCTTCGACCGGATGCCTCAATGGATCGCGTCGATCACTGCGGCCTTCGGGCTCGCGTCCGGGGCCGGTGACGAGCCCGCCACCAGGGGGCTGCCCGGCTTGGCGATGGTCAGCGTGATCGCGATCAGCGCCAGGATCGCCGCCAGGGCCGCCGGGAACAGGAAGGCCGATTCGCCGTAGCGGAAGTCGAGCAGGCCGCCCAGCACCGCGCCGGTGCTGAGGCCGGCCCAGAGCGGCGCCTGGATCCAGAACGAGGGCGCCACCGTCCCGAGCAGGAGGTTGGCGCAGCCGGTGCCGAAGCGCACCACCGCGCCGGTGACGTAGGTCAGCGCGATGGAGCGGCCGCCCTCGTCCTGCAGCGTCGCGTTCTGGAGCCCCAGCGCCAGCACGATCGGATAGGCGTGGAGCGGATACGCGAAGGTGCCCCACGGCATCAGCAATCCGCCGGCCAGCAGCAGCGCCTGGAGGGTCAGCAGCACGGCGAGCCGCCAGCGCCCGACCCAGGCGGCGATCAGTGTGCCCAGGAAGGCGCCGAAGCAGAAGATGCAGATCGTGCTGGCAACCCGGGTGACGTTCTCCCAATCGGCATTGGCCACCGCCACGCCGAAGCGCGTGGTGTTGCCCGACATGAACGACATGAACAGCTGCGAGAATTCCAGGAAGCCGATGGAATCCGCACAGCCCGCCAGCAGGGCCAGCGCGACGGCGAAGGGGATACGGGTCCGCGGATCGGCCGGAAAGGACCTGTCGGCCGGCGGGTTGGGCTTGCGCTCCGGCACGCCGATCCCCGTCCGGTTGCCATAATCCGCCATGCTGTTCCCCCGATCAGCGGCCGCGCCTGTCGCGACCGACTGACAATGGACGAATAGCGAGACCGTTTCATGCCGCAGTGCGGCGTAACACAACGACGCGGCCCGGCACCGGCAGGCCGGCTTCCCGTCGGACATCGGCCGAACGCAGGGTGAGGGTCTCGAGGCCGGCTGCGGCAGAGGCCGCCACGATATGGTCGTCCGCGTGGGCGTAGCGCCCGTCGGCGCCCAGGACGGCGCCGGACCCGTCATGGGACTGCACCGTGAAGGCGGCGAACCCACCCGGCCGCAGGGCGCGGCTGATCCCCGCCAGGACGGGGCCGAGATCCGCCAGGTAGATCAGCACGTCGGCGGCGAGGCAGAGGCCGGCGGAGCTTTCCGCCTCCCCGGCCAGGAACGCACCGAGTTCGCCCTCGACAAGGCGGTCGTAGAGCGGCCGGCCCTGCCACGTCTTGGCGCGCGCCAGGGCCAGCATGCCCGGCGAGAGGTCGACACCCGTCAGGTGATCGACCCGCTCGCGGATCGCCGCCCCCATCAGGCCGGTGCCGCAGCCGAGATCGAGGGCCGTGCCGAAGCGCGCGGGCACATCGGTGAGGGCGTCGCGGACCAGGTCCGGGCCGATATAGCCGAGGCCTCCGACCAGATGGCGCTCGAAGCGCGGTGCGTAGCCGTCGAACAGGGCCTTCACGTAGGCCGGCGAGAGGGCCGGCAGGCCGTCGCCCGCGCCGAGGCGGACGAGCTGGGCGCGGACGCCGAGCGTGTCGTCCGGGTCGATGTCGAGGGCGCAGGCATAGGCCCGGGCCGCCGCGTCCCACAGCGCCGGGTCGCCGCGCGAGCCTGCCAGCCCCTCCCGCGCCCGGCCGAGCAGCAGCCAGGCCGGGGCGTAGCGCGGGGCGATCTCCAGAACCTGCTCGGCGAGATCCGCGGCGGCCGCGTGGTCGCCCTCGTCCAGGCAGGCTTCCGCGTAACGATAGCGGCGGTCGGCGAGGAGGTCGCCGGAACTGTGCTGCGAGGCCATGCGTCTGCCGGTTCGGGGGCGCCTATATACCGGGGCCACCGGCGGACTCCACCGGCAGCACGGACCCGATGCCGATACGCGCGAGCGATCTCCTCACCCTGACCCGCGAGGGTCTCTACTGCCCCCTCGGGCGCTTCCACGTCGATCCGACCTGGCCGGTGGAGCGCGCGCTGATCACCCACGGCCATGCCGACCATGCCCGCTCGGGCCATCGCCACGTGCTGGCGACGCCCGAGACCCTGCGGATCATGGCGGTGCGCTACGGCGCGGACTTCTGCGCGCATCGGCAGGAGGCGCGTCTGGGCGAAGACATCCGCGTCGGCGACGTCACCGTGCGCTTCGCCCCCGCGGGCCACGTCCTCGGCTCGGCCCAGATCGCCATCGAGCGCGAGGGCGCCCGGGTGGTGGTTTCGGGCGACTACAAGCGGGCGCCGGACCCGACCTGCCTGCCGTTCGAGGTGGTGCCCTGCGACGTGTTCATCACCGAGGCGACCTTCGGCCTGCCGGTCTTCACCCATCCCGACACGCGCGGCGAGGTGCGCAAGCTCCTCGACTCGGTGAGGCTCTTCCCGGAGCGCGCCCACATCGTCGGCGCCTACGCGCTCGGCAAGGCGCAGCGGGTGATGGCGCTGCTGCGCGAGGAGGGCTGGGACCGGCCGATTCATCTGCACGGCGCGATGGAGAAGCTCACCGCCCTCTACAAGGCGGAGGGCATACCGCTCGGCGACACGCCGAAGGTGGTGGCGGCCGAGCGCAAGGATCTGCACGGGGCGATCGTGATCTGCCCGCCCTCCTCGATCCAGGATCTGTGGTCGCGCAAATTCCCCGACCCGGTGACCTGCTTCGCCTCCGGCTGGATGCGGGTGCGCGCCCGTGCCCGCCAGAAGGGCGTGGAACTGCCGATGGTGATCTCCGACCATTCCGACTGGCCGGACCTGTGCCGCACCATCCGCGACACCGGCGCCGGGGAGGTCTGGGTGACCCACGGGCAGGAGGACGCGCTGGTCCATTGGTGCGGGACGCAGGGCATCCGGGCGAAGCCGCTGCATCTTTTAGGATATGGCGACGATGGCGAGGCCGAGCCGGCTTCGACCGAGGCTTCGGAGGCGGCCGCGTGAACGACTTCGCCCACCTCCTCGACCGCCTCGCCTACGAGCCGCGCCGCAACGCCAAGCTGCGGATGCTGCAGGATTACTTCGCGCGCACGCCCGATCCGGAGCGCGGCTACGCGCTCGGCGCGATGACCGGCACGCTGAGTTTTCGGGAAGCCAAGCCGGCTCTGATCCGGGGGCTGGTGGAGGAGCGGATCGACCCGGTGCTGTTCCGGCTCTCGCACAATTACGTGGGCGACCTCGCCGAGACGACGGCGCTGATCTGGCCAACCTCGCCCTTCCCTCCCCCCTCTGCGGGGGAGGGTACCCTGCGCAGCAGGGGGGGAGAGGGGAGCGACGGTGCAGAACAGAACATGGGCCTTCATGAAGGCCGCGCCTCGTCCGGAAGCGGGGTTCCCCTCTCCCGACCCGGCCTGACGGCCGGGCCACCCTCCCCCGCAGAGGGGGGAGGAGATCCGCCCGCCGGCCTCGGCCACAACAACCCCCCGCCGCATGTCCCGACCCTGGCCGAAGTCGTGGAGACCCTCGCGACCATCCCCAAGCGCGAACTGCCCCGCCACCTCGCCGGCTGGCTCGACGCCCTCGACGAGACCGGACGCTGGGCGCTGCTGAAGCTCGTCACCGGCAATCTCCGGGTCGGCGTCTCGGCGCGGCTCGCCAAGAATGCGGTCGGCGCGCTGGGCGGCCACGATGCGGACGCCGTCGAGGAAGTCTGGCACGGGCTGACGCCGCCCTTCGAGACCCTGTTCGCCTGGGTCGAGGGCCGGGCCGAGCGGCCGGAGACCCTGAACCCGGCCCCGTTCCGGCCGCCCATGCTGTCCCACCCGATCGAGGAGGAGGCCGACCTGGAGAAGCTGGAGCCGGAGGCGTTCTCGGCCGAGTGGAAATGGGACGGCATCCGCGTCCAGCTCGTCGGCGGCCGCGACCGGGCGGGAGCGCAGGTCGGAAAAATCTATTCCCGCACCGGCGAGGACATCACCGGGGCCTTCCCCGATCTCGCCGAGGCCATCACGTTTACCGGCACGCTCGACGGTGAGTTGCTGATCCTGCGCGAGCGCCGGGTGCAGAGCTTCAACGTGCTGCAGCAGCGCCTGAACCGGAAGGCGGTGACGGCCAAGCTCCTCGAAGACTTCCCCGCCCATGTGCGCGCCTACGACCTCCTGACCCTCGACGGCGACGACCTGCGGGCCGACCCATTCGTCGAGCGTCGGGAGAAGCTGGAAGCCCTGGTCACCCGCCTCGACCATGCGCGCATCGACATCTCGCCCCTGGTGCCGTTTGCCGACTGGGAGGCGCTCGCCGCCGCGCGGGCCGATCCGGCCTCGGTGGGGGCGGGCGACGATGCCGAGGCGATCGAGGGCATCATGCTCAAGCGCCGCAACAGCCCCTACCTGCCGGGCCGGCCGAAGGGCCCGTGGTGGAAGTGGAAGCGCGAGCCCCACATCGTCGATGCCGTGATGATGTACGCCCAGCGTGGGCACGGGAAGCGCTCGTCCTTCTACTCGGACTACACGTTCGGGGTCTGGCGGGAGGCGCCCGAGGGCGGCGACGAGCTGGTGCCGGTCGGCAAGGCCTATCACGGCTTCACCGATGCCGAGCTCGCCAAGCTCGACCGTTACGTCCGCAACAACACCACCAAGCGGTTCGGACCGGTGCGCGAGGTCGCCCACGGGCGCGAGGCCGGGCTCGTGCTGGAGATCGCCTTCGAGGGCGTGCAACGCTCGACCCGGCACAAGTCGGGGGTCGCGATGCGTTTCCCCCGGGTCAGCCGGATCCGCTGGGACAAGCCGCCCGCGGAGGCCGACCGGATCGACGTGCTGGAACGCATCCTCGCCCGGGGCGAGCGCGAGGTGGAGCCGGGCGCAACCATGCTGGAGAAGGCGGGATGAGGCAGGGCAAAATCGGTCCGGTGGAAATGCTGGCCGCCGGCGCGGTGCAGCGCCATGCCAGCGGGCGGCTCACCATCGCGACTTCGGGGCAGGGCTTTACGGACTTTACCGACGCGGTATCGGCGTTCGTCCGCGATAGCGGTCTCCGGAACGGGCTGGTGACGGTGTTCTGCCGGCACACCTCGGCCTCGCTCACCATCCAGGAGAACGCCGACCCCGACGTTCAGACCGACCTGATGACCGCCCTCGACGGCCTAGCGCCGCGCCATGCCGGCTACGTCCACGGGGCCGAGGGGCCGGACGATATGCCGGCCCATATCCGCACGCTGGTGACCGATTCGGCCCTGAGCATCCCCCTGGTCGACGGCCGTCTGGCGCTCGGCACGTGGCAGGGGCTCTACCTGATCGAGCATCGCGACCGGCCGCACCGGCGCGAGATCGTGCTGAGCGTGATCGGGGCGTGATCGGGCTCCCGTTCGGCAACAGCCGGCAACACACCGCCGGTTAACCATAGTCCCGTTACGGTTTCCCGTCGGACGGTTCGCCGCCGCTCCGACATACGGAGACCCCGATGAGCCTCTACGCCGCGCTCGCGAACTCGATTTCCGGCGCCTCGGCCCAGTCGCTGGCGCTCAACAACATCTCGGGCAACATCGCCAACACGCAGACGGCGGGGTTCAAGACCACCGAGACGCGCTTCGCCGACATGCTGGCGCAGACCGAGGCCGGGACGCAGCCGGCGGGCGGCGTGGCGAGCAACACGCGCGACACGCTCGGCATCCAGGGCAAGCTGCAATCCACCGGGGTCTCGACCAACCTCGGCATCTCCGGCAACGGCTATTTCATCGTCCGCGCCAATACCGGCACCGACCAGAGCCCGACCTTCACCGGCCAGACCGCCTACACGCGGCGCGGCGATTTCGCCCCGGATGCCAACGGCTACCTCGTCAACGGCGCCGGCTACTACCTGTTCGCCGGCCCCTCGGCGACGGCGCCGGTCACGGTGCCGACCGGCGCCAACACCCTGGCGGACCTGTCGGTCTCGTCCGCCGGCGCCCTCACCGGCACCGCCGCGGATGGCAGCACCGTGCCCCTCGGCACCCTGACGCTGGCGCAGTTCGGCACGCAGGAGAACCTGACCTCCCTCGACGGCGGCACCTACGTGGCCAATGGCCAGTCCGAGACGCCGAGCTATGGCCTCAACGGCGCGACCCTGACGGCCGGTTCTGTGGAGCAGTCGAATGCCAGCATCTCGGACCAGTTCTCGAAAATGATCGAGACGCAGCAGGCCTATACGGCCAACACCAAGGTCATGAGCACCGCCGACCAGATGCTGCAGGACGCCATCGCGATGTACGCGTGAGCGCCGGTTTGACAGGGAGTCCAGGTTTCCAAAGGGCTTCGTCCCGACCTTTCGAAACCACGACAGGAGCCATCCGCACGACGCGGAGACGATCGCGTCACAGGATCTTGAGCGGATCCTTCTCGGGCGGGGGCGGCGCCACGTCGGCGCGGTTCCACCAGCCGCCGCCGAGGGCCACGAACAGGGCCGCCGTGTCGGCGTATTGCGTCGCCCGCGCGCCCGCCGAGGTCACCAGCGCCGAGAGATAGCCCTGCTGGGCGATCAGCACCTGCGAGGAGGTGACGGCGCCCGCGGTGTACTGCTTGCGGATCAGCCCGAGGCTCTGGTTCGTGGCGCTCACCGCGGCATCGGCGGCCGCCACCGCCTTGGCGTCGGCCTGGAGCGCCCGCAGGGCGTCGGCGACGTTCTGGAAGGCGGTGATCACCGTCGCCTTGTACTGCGCCTGCGTCTCGGTCAGCGATTCCTCGGCCGCCCGCTGGCGCCGGAACAGGGTGCCGGCGTCGAAGATCGGCGCGGTGACCTGCCCGGTGATCGTGAAGAAGGCCGCACTCGGGTTGGTCACCTGCGAGATCCGCGTGGAACTCGACCCGCCGGTCGCCGTCAGATTGAATTGCGGCAGGCGGTTGGCCACGGCGACGCCGACATTGGCGCTCGCCTGCTGCACCAGGGCCTCGGCGGCCTTCACGTCGGGGCGCTGCTGCACCAGCCGCGAGGGCAGGCTCACCGGCAGCTTGGTCGGAAGCCGCAGGGCCGAGAGCTCGAAGGTCTCGCTGATCTCGTCGGAGGGCAGGCGCCCGGCGAGCGCGGTCAGCAGGTTGCGCTGCTGGGCGAGCGCCTTCTCCAGCGGCGGCAGGAGCTGCTGCGACAGGGCGAGTGCCGCCTGCTGCTGCACCACGTCGGCGCCGGCGATCTGACCGAGCGAGAGCTGCTTGTTGTAGAGCTGCAGGATCTCGGTCTGCGCCTGGATGACCTTGCGGGTCGCCTCGATCTGCGCCCGCAGGGACGCCTCCTGGATGGCGGCCGCCACGACGTTGCCGGTGAGGCTCAGATAGGCCGCCTCCAGCTGGAAGCGCTGGTTCTCGGTGGTGGCCTCCAGGGATTCGATCTGGCGCCGGTTCCCGCCGAACACGTCGGGATTGTAGGCGACCACCGCCTGCGGGGTGGTCAGGCTGTAGAGGAACTGATTCGTGTCGTTGAGCGGCGATTGCAGATCGAGGCCAGGCGCGAGGAGGCCCTGGGCCTGCGGGTTCGCGGTCAGGCTCGGGTAGAGCGTGCCTTTCTGGGCGAGCACGTTCTGCTGCGCGACCCGGAGCGCGGCCTGCGCGGCTTCGAGGTTCGGGTTGTTGGCGAGCGCCTGCTCGACGAGGCGGTTCAGCGCCTTCGAGTGGAACAGCGTCCACCACTGGCCGGGGATATCGGCGCCGGAGACGAAGCTCTGGTCGGCCGAGCCGCCCTGCCGGGTGCGGATCGTGTCGGCGGCCGACGGGTTCTTCAGCGGCTCCTTGGTGTAGCGGCTGACCGGCGGGTCCTCGGGCGGGACGTAGTTCGGGCCGACCGCACAGGCCGACAGGGACAGGGATGCGGCCAGCACGGCCGCCATCCGTCCGCACCGTTTCGGCGCATCCATCACCATTCCGCCCCCGGAAGTCCCGATACGGTAGAGCGGCGCGCAGAGTATCCAAGTCAATGCAGCCGCCCCCAGATGGCACGCGCGGATGGCCCGTTGTGGCGTGCCTGCAACGAGCCGTCCGCCGGCCCGCACATGCGTCGTCCCCGAAAAGCTCACGCGGCGGCCCGATGCTCGGTCCGCGCCCGGGCCTCCGGGTTCGGCTTGCGCCGGGAGAACAGGGAGATCAGCACCGGCACGACCACGAGGATCAGGTTCGGCGCCAGGATGATGCCGCCGACCACCACCAGCGCCAGGGGCTTCTGCACCTGCGAGCCGATGCCGGTGGAGACCGCCGCCGGCAGCAGGCCGACGCAGGCGGCGACGCAGGTCATCATCACCGGGCGCATGCGCACCACGGCGGCGTGCCAGACCGCCTCCTGCTTCTTCCAGCCCTCGTCGAGGAGCTGGTTGTAGTAGGCGAGCAGGATCACGCCCTCCATGGTCGAGATGCCGAACAGGGCGATGAAGCCGATCGCCGCCGAGATCGAGAACGGCGTGCCGGTCAGCGACAGGGCGAAGATGCCGCCGATCATCGCCATCGGGATCACCGACAGGGTCAGCAGCATGTCGGCCAGCGAGGAGAAGTTGATGTAGAGGAGCAGCGCGATCAGCAGCAGGGTGACGGGCACCACGAGGCTCAGCCGGGTCGCCGCCTCCTGCAGGTTGGTGAACTGCCCGACCCATTCCAGCCGGTAGCCGGGCGGCAGGTCCACCGCCTCGGCGACCTTGCGCTGCGCCTCGATCACCGCGCTCCCGAGATCGCGCCCGCGCACCGAGAACTTCACCGGGATGTAGCGCTCCTGGTCCTCACGGTAGATGAACGAGGCGCCCGAGACGAGGTCCACGTCGGCGATCTCGGAGAGCGGCACCTGGATCACGCCGCCGTTGGGGTTCTGGGCGCCGACCGCGATGTTGCGGATGCCGGCGAGCGACGAGCGGTACTCCTTGGCGAGGCGCACCCGCATCGGGAAGTGGCGATCCGAGCCGTATTCGTAGAGGTCGCCCGCGGTCTGGCCGCCGATCGCCGCCTGGATCGTGGTGTTCACGTCGCCGATCGAGAGGCCGTAGCGGGCCGCCTTGTGGCGGTCGACATCGATCCGCACCGTCGGCTGGCCCAGCGACTCGAACACCGACAGGTCGGTGATGCCCTGGACCGAGGCCAGGGCCGCCTTCACGGCGTTGGCGGTCTTGGTCAGCTGCACGAGGTCGTTGCCGTAGATCTTGACCGAGTTCTCGCCCTTCACGCCCGAGGCCGCCTCCTGGACGTTGTCCTCGATATACTGGGAGAAGTTGAACTCGATGCCGGGGAACTCGTCCTCCAGCTGCTTGTTCAGGTTTGCGATCAGCGTCTCCTTGTCGAGGCCCTTGCGCCACTGGTCGATGGGCTTCAACGGCGCCAGGATCTCGACGTTGAAGAAGCCGGTGGCGTCGGTGCCGTCGTTCGGCCGGCCCTGGTGCGACAGGACGGTCGTGACCTCCGGGACTTCCTGGAAGATCTTGCGCATCCGCTGGACGTAGGCGTTGCCCGCCTCCAGCGAGATCGAGGCCGGCATGGTGCCGCGCACATAGAGGTTGCCCTCCTCGAGCCGCGGCAGGAATTCGAGGCCGAGGTTGCGCGCCGCGAGCCCCGAGACGAGCAGCACCGCCAGCATCACGCCGAGCGCCAGCACCCGGTTGTGCAGGCCGAACCGCAGAGCCGCCTCGTGGCCGACGCGCAGCACCCGCACGATCAGGGTATCGCGCTCCTCCAGGTTCTTGGGCAGCATCAGCGCCGAGAGCGCGGGCGAGACCGTGAAGGTGGCGAGCAGGCCGCCGACCAGCGCGTACGCGTAGGTCTTGGCCATCGGGCCGAAGATGTGGCCCTCGACGCCCGTCATCGTGAACAGCGGCAGGAAGCCGACGATGATGATGGTGGCCGAGAAGAAGATCGCCCGGTTCACCTCCCGGCCGGCGATCGCGATCGTGCCGAGCCGCCCCGTGAGCCCCGCGGGCGGGGCCTCCCCATGCGTGTGCTCGGGCTCGGCGATGTGGCGGAAGACGTTCTCGACCATGATGACGGTCGCGTCGACGATGAGGCCGAAATCGATCGCGCCGAGCGACAGCAGGTTCGCGGAATCGCCGCGCACCACCAGGATCAGGATCGCGAAGCCCAGCGCGAAGGGGATCGTGGCCGCCACGATGATCGCGCTGGTGAGCGAGCCCAGGAACAGCCATTGCACCACGAAGACCAGCACCACGCCGAAGACGAGGTTGTGCATCACCGTGTGGGTGGTGGTGTGGATCAGGCCGGAGCGATCGTAGATCCGCTCGATCTTCACGTCGGGCGGCAGGATCGTGGAGCTGTTGATCTTGTCGATCTCGGCCTCGACCCGCTCCAGGGTCGGCAGGCTCTTGCCGCCGCGGGTCATGAGCACGATGCCCTCGACCACGTCGGGCTGGTCGTCGTGGCCGACGATGCCGAGCCGCGGCGCGTTCGACACGCGCACCTCCGCCACGTCCCGCACCAGCACCGGCGTGCCGTTGACGAGGCTGATCATGGTGTCGTTGATGTCGTCCATGTCGCGGATCAGGCCGATGCCGCGCACCACCGCCGATTGCTGGCCGACGTTCAGCGTCTGGCCGCCGACATTGATCGAGGCGTTGTTCAGCGCCGTGGTCAACTGCACGAGCGTCAGGCCCTGCGCCTGGAGACGGTTCAGATCGACCGCGATCTCGTATTCCTTGGCCTTGCCGCCGAAGGCCGTCACGTCGACCACCCCGGGGATCGCCTTGAACCGGCGCTGCAGCACCCAATCCTGCAGGGTCTTCATGTCCATCGGCGAGTAGCCCGCCGGGCCGACGAGCTTGTAGCGCATGATCTCGCCCACCGGGCTCGTCGGCGAGATCTGCGGCGTGGCGCCGTTCGGCAGGGGCGGGGCCTGCGACAGGCGGTTGAGCACCCGCTGCAGCGCTTCCTCGTACGTGTATTCGTAGTTGAACTGGACCTTCACGTCGGACAGGCCGAACAGCGAGATGGTCCGCACCACCTGGGCGTTCGGGATGCCGGCCAGCGCCACCTCCAGGGGGATGGTGATGTAGCGCTCGATCTCGTCGGCGGATTGCCCCGGATTCTGGGTGATCACGTCGACCAGCGGCGGCACCGGGTCGGGATAGGCCTCGATGTTGAGCTGCGTGTAGGCGCCGTAGCCGATGCCCAGCATCACCACGAACAGCAAGACCACCAGCACGCGCTGGCGCAGCGAGAAGGCGATCAGCGCGTTCATCGGACCCGATCCTCGCTCAGGACGCCTTGTCGCCGCTGGCCGCCCGGTCGATGAACAGGGCGCCGCGGGTCACGACCTGCTCGCCCGCCCGCAAGCCATCGACCACCTGGGCATTGTCGCCGTTGATCAGCCCGAGCTTGATGTCGCGCGCCTCGACCGCCCCGTCGGGCCGCGCCACCCAGACATGTGTCCGGTCGCCCTCGTAGACGATCGCGGCCACCGGCACGCTCGGGCTCGGCTCGCCCTTGCCGGTGATGATCGTGAAGGTGGCGAACATCTCCGGGCGCAGCACCCGGTCGGGGTTGTCGACCTCGCTGCGCACGGCGAGCCGGCGCGTCGCCGGGTCGAGGCTGGAGGCCATGTAGTTCACCCGCGCCTTGAACACCCGCGTGCCGAAGCCCGCGACCTTCGCCTCGACCTCCTGGCCGATCCGGATCTTCGGGATCTCGCTCTCGCGCACGTTGGCCACGAGCCAGACCGTCGACAGGTCGCCGATCACGAAGACCGGGTCGCTGGAGGCCGAGAGATACTGCCCGATGCCGACCTTGCGCTGGACGATGGTGCCGGCGATCGGCGCCCGGATCTGCGTCTCGGGGCTCAGCGTGCCCTTCTTCTCGTAGGCGGCGATCTCCGCGTCGGACTTGCCGAGCAGGCGCAGGCGGTTCTTCACCGCATCCAGCGCCGCCTCGGCGGTCTTCAGGTCGCTCTGCGCGGCGATCACGTCGTTCTGGGCCGACTGGTAATCCTTCAGCGCCGTCGCGTGGGCCTGGAACAGCTCCTGCTGGCGCTGGGCGATGGTCTGGTCGAGCTTGAGCAGCGCCTGCTGCTTCTGGAGATTGTTCAGCGCCGCCTGATAGTCGTTCTGCGCCTGGACCATGTCGGTGGCCTCCAGCGTCAGCAGCACGTCGCCGGCCTTCACGTCGTCGCCCGCCCGGACCAGCACCTTGGTCACCCGGCCCGCATAGGGGGAGACCACCGGCACGTTGTCGTCGTCGTTGAGGGCGATGCGCCCCTCGGCGGCGCCCTCCGGGCGGAACACCTGCATGGCCACCGGCAGGATCTCGAAGGCCGCGCGCTGCTCCTTGGAGGGCCGGAACACCCGCTCGACCGCACCGGCCTTCACCGCGTCGATGCCCGGATCGGGATTGCCCGCGCCGCCGAACAGGCCGGTCACCGCGGCGACGAGGTGCGAACCCGTCTCGCGGGCGCGATCCGGGAACGCCAAGGCGAGGCTGCCCAGCGCCGCCAGGAGCACGATGACGACGAGCGGACCCGACAACCGCCGCCTGCGCGGTGGCGCCAGGGTCGTCTCGTCCTGTTCCAGCGGGTTTCGGGCGTCCATGGGCGTGTTCTTCTACGTCCGGACGAAGAGGCCGGGCTGACTGAGACGGGTACGATTCGCGCGGAACGCCGCCCGTATCAATGCGATCGCTGGTGCTTTTCTATGGCGGGCCGTGCGGGTGTTCCGCAGCGGCTTCCTGTGCCTAGAGCAAAGCTTGTCCGACGCGCAATCGATTGGCGGCCCTGGTCGCGAAACCGTGTCACTCCGTCTTCCTTTGCGGGGATTTGTTACAATATGACAACGGTCGTGGGCCCAGCCTTGCCCAATCCTCCGTCACACCCCGAAGATTCGCCATGACCGACACGAGCCCTGCTCCCGCCCAAACCGGCGTCCAAGCTGGATCGACCTCCGGCAAGATCCCGGTCACCGTGCTCACCGGCTATCTCGGCGCGGGCAAGACCACGCTGCTCAACCGCATCCTCACCGAGAATCACGGCAAGCGCTACGCCGTGATCGTCAACGAGTTCGGCGAGATCGGCATCGACAACGACCTCGTGGTCGGCGCCGACGAGGAAGTGTTCGAAATGAACAACGGCTGCGTCTGCTGCACGGTCCGCGGCGACCTGATCCGGATCATGGACGGTCTGGTGAAGCGCCGGGGCAAGTTCGACGCGATCATCGTGGAGACCACGGGCCTCGCCGACCCGGCGCCGGTGGCCCAGACCTTCTTCGTCGATCAGGACGTGGGCGAGGCCGCCCGGCTCGACGCCGTGGTGACGGTGGCGGACGCCAAGTGGCTCACCGACCGTCTGAAGGACGCCCCCGAGGCGAGGAACCAGATCGCCTTCGCGGACGTGATCCTGCTGAACAAGAGCGACCTCGTGGCGCCCGCCGAGCTCGACCGGGTCGAGGCCGAGATCCGCGCGATCAACCCGCTGGCCAAGCTGCACCGGACGCAGAACTGCGCCGTCCCCCTCGACGCCGTGCTGGAGCGCAACGCCTTCGACCTCGACCGCATCCTCGAAGTGGAGCCCGACTTCCTGGAGGAGGGGCACCACCATCACCACGATTCCGACATCCGCTCGGTCTCGGCGAAGATCGAGGGCGAGGTCGATCCGGAAAAATTCATGCCCTGGATCTCGAACCTGACGCAGGTCCAGGGGCCCGACATCCTGCGCTGCAAGGGCATCGTGGCCTTCCCGAACGAGCCGAAGCGCTTCGTCTTCCAGGGTGTCCACATGATCCTCGACGGGGACGTGCAGGGGGATTGGGGGAAGGACGAGAAGCGGGTCTCCCGTGTGGTGTTCATCGGCCGGAATCTGGATGAGGCGGCGATCCGGGCGGGGTTCGAGGCCTGCCGGGCGTGAGGCCGTCAGGCGCCGCGGCGGTTCCTGCCCCGCGGCGCCTGCAGATTCGGGCAAGTCCGAGATCTCTGTCCGGTGACTGGTTTTGCAATCCGGCGCCCCCTCGCGCCCTCCCTCCCCCCCCTCTGCGGGGGAGGGCTATTGCTCATGAGCAAAGGCATTGAAGAGGAAGTCTTTGCTCCAAGAAGCCTGCTTTATTTTCTTGCGGATCGGCAGGTCGGAGGGATGTGCTTCCCAGATGTTGCGGGCCAGCCGCCGCAGCAAAGCGAGGTTGTCCGGAGCGTTGTTCTTGCGCGATCGGGCGTCGTCC